>JBCBMO010000001.1:0-699533 GCA_039822785.1 Pseudomonadota bacterium
GTCGGTGCGCTGCAGGAAGCCGACCTCAGGGCCCAGATCCCACTCGGCTTCGGTGCAAAAGGTGACGTGCAGCGAGGAGATCCCGTTGGAGGCGGTGATCTGCCCTGCCGCCGTCAGCAGCGCCCGCTGCAGCGAGGCCGGTGCCACCCCGACGGTCCGATCGACCAGCACCCGCGGCCCGGTGGCGGGGGTGAAGGGCACCGCGCACTGGAGCTTGGGGTAGTAGTCGCCGCCCGCGTTCTCATAGGCATGCGCCCAGGAGTGGTCGAAGACGAACTCCCCCTGGCTGTGGTTCTTGAGGTAGAGCGGCATGACGCCCACGATCCGATCGCCAAGGCGGCCGATCAGATGATGGGGCGCCCAGCCCGCGCGCGGCGTCGCCGAGCCCGAGGCCTCCATCACCGACAGAAAGGCATGGGTCACAAAGGGGTTGTTCGGCGGCCCGCCATCTGCCGTCTCAGGTGCGGCACAGGCGTCCCAGGCGGCGGCATCGATCTCGGCGATATCGTTGACGATGCCCACATCGAGCGCTGCCTCGACACGCTCACACGCCTCGCCGGGCGCGTCGTCCTTGGGGGTCGAGGCGAAAGAACTCATGGGTTGGAGGTGGGCGGGTGTTGCAGCGCGTCAAGGCGGCAGTCCGGCCACAGGGCCTGCGACCTCGTCTTGGGGCCCGCCGCTTGGCGCATCCTGCCCATTTGCTGCGCTGCGTCTCTCCGCTTATATCGCCACGGATGAAACGATCGGCGCCATCGCGGTGCCAAGGGGACAGGGAAGAACGGCAATGGTCATCGCACGGCTCTCCACTCGGATCCTGAAGGCATCACCCCGTCGGCCGCAGGGCTTGCGGCGCGGTCTGCTCGCGGCGCTGCTGGTGCTGCCGTTCGCCATGGCCACGCCGGCGGCGGCGCTCGACGCGGAGGGGGCCAAGGAGCATGTGGCCGGCACCGTCAGTGAGATGTTGTCGCTGGTGCGCGGCCCCGGCAGCGCAGAGAGCAAGGCCGACGCCCTGCGCGCATTGCTCGAGAAGCGCGCCGCGATGCCCCAGATCGCGCGTTTCTCCGCTGGCCGGCTGTGGAAGCAGATGGACGCCGGGCAGCAGGGCGCCTTCACCGATGCCTTCGCGCATTACCTGTCGACGATCTACGCCCGCCGGTTTCAGGAGTATTCGGGCCAGGAGGTCGTCATCCGCACGACCAAGGAAGCCCGCCGCGGGATCGAGGTGGCAAGCACGGTCGAGGGCGGTGGCGAGACCCCGATCAACGTCGTCTGGCTGATCTCCGACCGGCCCGGGCGCACGGTCGTGGCCGATATCGTCATCGAGGGCGTCTCGCTGCTCATCACCCAGCGCGAGGAGATCGCGGCGATCTACAGCCAGCAGGGCCGCGACGCCGACAAGCTGATCGCCTATCTCGCCGGCGTCTGACCGGCGGCCGCGAGCGCCCTATGGGTAGGCCAGGGGTCGCCCAGGGGCGATTCAGGGGCCGCTTTGCCCCGGCGCGCGGCTGTCCAGGTACTTCCAGATCCCGCTGGCGCGCATCACCAGGCGCCCGCCGGCGGCCAGGCGGCAGGTCATGAACGACAGGCCGCGCACCTTGCGGAGTTGCTCGGCGGTGGCGATCAGCACCTGCCCCTCCTTCGCCGCGGCGATGAAGTGGCAGTCCATCTCGATCGTCGCACAGGGATGGCCGCCACCGGCCTCATAGGTCGCGGTACCCATGGTGATATCGGCCAGGCTCATCAGCACCCCGCCGTGACAGACCCCACCGACGTTGATATGGCGCGCATCCAGGCTGACCCGGCCGTGCCACAGCGCCTCTGCGGCCCTGGCGAAGGTGATGGGCCCGATATGAGTATTGAAACCGGTGCCGCGCACCTGGCGCCAGGGCAGGGCATCGAGCGCGGGGTCGGCCCCGTCCATCGCCGTCGCCTGCCTGCTGCCGCTGTCGTCCATGGCGCCGTCCCTCCGCTGCCGCGGTGGGTCGCCTAGCACGGCGGTCGTAGCGCCCGCTACCGCGCCGTCTCGTCTGAGGCGCGCGCGATGCGTCTATGCCGCGAACTTGCGGACGATCATCTCGATCTGCAGCTCGTTGAAGGGTTTGACGATCCAGCCGGAGGCACCGGCGTCCCGCCCCTCCTTCATCTTTTCGGGCTGACTTTCGGTGGTCAGCATGATGATCGGCAGGCCCGGAAACCGACCGTCCGCGCGGATACGCCGGATCAGGCCGATCCCGTCCAGCCGCGGCATGTTGAGGTCGGTGATGACGATATCCGCCCCCTCGGCCGCGAGCGTGTCGAATCCGTGCTCGCCGTCCTCTGCCTCGATCACATCGAAGCCCAGGTCCTCCAGCGTATCCCGCAGCGCCAGCCTCACGCTGCGGCTGTCGTCGACGGTGAGTACCCTGCGCCCCATTGCCTACCCTTGCGTTACCAATCGATCCCCGGCGCAGAACCGCGCCCCGGCGCTGTGGATAAAGCGGAAACCCTTTCAGTCTACTGAATGCTCCCGGTTGCCGTGGTGCGATGCGGCGGGGCGAAGGACTGGGCACGAAACCGGGCGAAAGACGGGGGCGCGGATGGCGACGGTGCAGGAGACGGGGCAAAGCGCAGGCGGCGCGGCGGAGGCTGTTTCGCGCGCGCGTGCCGATGTTGCGGCGGGTTTCGAGGCGACGATCGAAGCGGCACGCGGCCTTCGTAGGGCTCTCTCGCCCCTTCTTGCGGCGGCCAACGCCGAGGGGGACGAGAGCGCGGCGGAGCAGGCGAGCCTGCTGAAGGAAGCCCGTCAGCGGATCTCAGCGGTCACGCAGACGGGTGATTCGGTCGATCAACGGCTCGACCACGTCGAGCAGGGTCTTGCGCGCGCGGGCGACCATGAACCGATGGTTCGTGCCGGTATCGGTGCGATTCTCGATGGTCAGCTTCTCGCTCTGTCGGAGACCTTGACCGACGAGACCGACCGCCTGACCGAGGCCTTGCGCCAGATCGCGGAGGGGGCGCCGGCGCTCGCCGCCGAGGTCGGGCTTGAGGGGGAGACCGCTGACATCACCGCGGCCCTCGATCTGTTGCAGTGCACCGCCGTGGATGCGCTGCGCGCGGCCGCAGTCGATCTGACGGCCATCGCCCCCGCCGTCGCGGCCCAGCTTGCGGAGACCGATGACCAGGAGGCGTCGCCGCCGAGCGCCGAGGCCTTCGCCTGGCTCGACAGTCTCTACACCATGGATTCGGAGCGCCGCGTCCAGGCGGAGGTGTTGGAGCGCCTCGCCCGGCTCCCCTCCGCCGAGCCGGAGGTGGACGAAAGCATGGCCGCCGAAGCGCCGAAGCGGGCGGGGCAGGCCGCCGCGGCGCAGATCGGCAAGGATCTCTGGGAGCGGGTTCTGGCGCAGTTCCCTCTGGCCGAGACGCCGACCGGGTTTGGCCTGGGCCTCCTCCTCACCCTCGCCGCGGGCGTTGCCATCGCCGTCTCCGTTCCCGCTGCACCGGCAGCAGCCCTCGCGCTCCTGGCGCTCTGGTGCCAGGGCGGTGGCATGATCCTGTTCCGCCGTGCGGCCCGTCGGCTGGCGGCCAAGCTGCAGGTCTTCGAACGCATGGCGCTCCGCGATCCGCTGACGGATCTGCTCAACCGCCGCGCGCTGACGGACTGGCTTGCGGCAGCGCTTGCGCCAGGGCGCGACGGTGCGCCAGGCCCGGCCACGGCGCTGCACATCGATCTCGACCACTTCAAGGCGGTCAACGACACCCTCGGCCACGAGGCGGGCGACCATGTGCTGGTCGTCGCCAGCGACCGGATGCGGGAGGCCTTGGCCGCCCATACGCAGGGTGGCGAGGTCTGCCGGATCGGCGGCGACGAATTCGCCATCGTGCTGAGCGGCGCGGAGACCGAGGCGGCGGAAGCCGTTGCCGCTGCGGTTGTCGAGAGCCTGCGCCAGCCCATCGACTGGCAGGGTAAGACCTGCCGGATCGGCGCCTCCATCGGCATTGCCCAGGGCGGCGGCACCACCGGTGTGACCGCGCCTGAGCGGCTGCTGACCGATGCCGATCTCGCCACCTATACCGCCAAGGCCGAGGGCAGGGGTCGCTACGCCTTCTTCGATACGGCCCTGCGCGAGGAGATGGAGCGTGAGGCGCGGCTGGTCGAAGCCCTCGACGACGCCCTGTCCGCGTCGCGCCTGGAGATCTGGTTCCAGCCGGTGGTGACCCTCGATGCCAGTGCCGTCGTTGCGGCGGAGGCGCTGTTGCGCTGGCGCGACCCCGAGCTGGGCGAGGTGCCGCCCGAACAGATCATGGGCGTGGCGGAGCGGCACGGTCTGCTGGAGCGGCTGCATCGCGAGACGATCGATCTCACGCTCGACGCCATGGTCGCTTGGCGGGACGAGGGCATCGATCTGCCGCTGATCACGCTGAACTTCTCGCCGCTGCAGATGCGTTTCCCCGATCTGGTGGCACAGCTCGCCACGGCGCTGGAGGAGCGCGGCCTGCCTGCGACCTCCCTCGGCATCGAGGTGGCAGAGGCCGCCCTTGGCGGGCGCGGCGGCGACCTTGCCCGGCGCAGCTGTGCCGAGGCCGCCGACCGGGGCATGGCCGTGATCGTGGACCGCTTCGGCCGCGACGACTGTGCGCTGGCCACGGTGGGGGCCATGCGCGGCCGGCTTGCCAAGATCGACCGGGCGCTGGTCGCCCAACTCGGACAGGACGCCGAGGGCGCGACGCTGCTGCGGGGGCTCGTAGCACTCGCCGGTTCCCTATCGTTGCCGGTCATCGCCACTGGGGTGGAGACGCGCGATCAACTCGAGCAGTTGGGCGCGGTCGGCTGCGACGGTCTCCAGGGCTTCGCCGTGGCGCGGCCCATGGGCGCCGGCAGTTTCGCGACCTGGCTCTCCTTCACCCAGACCGCGCCGCTGCCCTCGGCGGCGCCCGGCCAACCCGCGCGCCAGAACCCTGGCCCCGAGGCGGGATCGGCAGCGGCCCAAATCGCTGATCCGGCCCGCAGCGCCGGCGCCCGTTAACCACGACGGCGAACGCGCTCTTCATCCATCGGCGGCAGACTGCGTCGCATGGGTGGGTCAGGGCCACCGTTTGCGTATCCGAAAGACTGGCATGCCCGACAGAAGTACCATCGAGCACACCGACGGCGCGGGCGGCAAGGCCTCCTGCGTGATCAAGATCCCCGGCGATCTGGCGCTGCCCGACGCGGCGGAGACGCTGGACGGCCTGCGCGCCGGATTGGCGGCCTTGCCGGCCGGCGCCGAAGCCGCCGTCATCGTTGCGTCCGAGCGGGCGACCGTGCCCGCAATGCAGCTTGCCGTCGCCGTCGTACGCCGCCTCGCCGAGGCCGGGCATCCGCTCGCCGCCCACTCGCAACTACCCCAAGGGCTGACGGCTGGCGGCCTCACGGCGGAGGGTCGGGCATGACCGGGCGCGGGGTGTCGTCACCGGGGATGGAGGCCTTCGTCGAGGAGGCGAGCGAACTGCTCGAAACGCTTGAGGGCCTGCTGCTCGCGCTCGAGGGCACGCCGAGCCCGGATCGCGTCGATGAGGTCTTCCGCGCCCTGCATACCATCAAGGGCTCAGGTGCCATGTTCGGGTTCGAGAGCCTCGCAGGCTTCGTCCACCACTTCGAGGACGCTTTCGACCGCGTGCGCTCGGGAACCCTACCGGTCGACCGACAGCTCGTCGATCTCTCCCTCGCCGCGCGCGACCGCATCGCGGCCCTACTGGAGGCAGGGCCTGACGCAGCCTCTGGCGGCGATGCGGCCGCCCAAGCGGCAAACGCCGAAGAGACGAGGGCCCTCGTCACCGCGATCACCGCCTTGCTCGGCGAAGCCGGCGCACGGAACACGTCCGCCACGCAGACGGATACCGCTGCGTCAGGGCCTGCCGCAGCCGGCGCTGCTCAGCGCGTGAAGATACAGTTTCGACCGGCGCCGGGTTCGCTGCTCGGCGGTATGCGGCCCGAACTCCTGGTCGAGGAAGTCGCCGCCCTCGGAACGGCCGAGATCACGGTCAAGGCGGGTGCCGTGCCGGCGCTGGAGGAGATCGATCCCACCGCCTGCTACCTCGGCTGGGAGATTGATCTGCTCACCGAGGAGAGCCTCGCAACCATCGAAGCGGTCTTCATCTTCGCCGACGATGCGGATCTCACGATCGAGGCCGCCACCACACCGCCGTCGCCCGAGGAACCAGCCGCGCCATCGCCCGTCGCATCACCGGTGACCGCGCCCGCGCCCACATCACCAGACCCCAAGCCCAGCACCGCTCCTTCGGATGCACCGGCCGCCTCGGGGTTGGCATCGGCGCGCAAACCCGCGTCCGGTGGCAAAGCCGCTGCACCTGCGGCGTCGCGGGGTGAGAACGTGCGCGTCCCCGCCAGTCGGCTAGACGATCTCATGGACCAGCTAGGCGAACTCGTCATCGCGCAATCCCGGCTGCAGCAGGTGGCCGCGCGCCTTGGCGACGGCGCCCTCAGCAACCTGGTGGAGGAGATCGACCGCCACACGACGGGCCTGCGGGACACAACGCTGTCGCTTCGCATGCTCCCCATCGAAGTTGTCTTCGGGAAGTTCCGCCGCGTCGTCCGCGATCTTTCGGCCTCGCTCGGCAAAGATGTCGCGCTCGTCACCCAGGGCGGTGAGACGGAGATCGACAAGACCGTGATCGACCGCCTGTCCGAGCCGCTGGTCCATATGATCCGCAACGCCATGGACCACGGGATCGAGGACGGCGAGACCCGGGCGGCCGCGGGCAAGGCCGGTGGCGGCACGATCACCCTCTCGGCCTGGCAGGAGGGCGGCGATGTCGTGATCGAGATCGCCGACGACGGTGCCGGTCTCAACACCGCCGCAATCCGCGCGCGGGCGGAGGAGCGCGGGCTCATCGCGCCGGAGGCGGAGATCACCGAGCAGGAAATCCACCAGCTGATCTTCGCGCCCGGCTTCTCGACCGCCAAGACACTGTCCAACGTCTCAGGTCGCGGCGTCGGCATGGATGCGGTCCGCAGCGCGGTCGATCAGCTACGGGGGCGCATCTCGGTCCAGACGGAGCCCGGGCAAGGCACGCGGATGGCGCTCTCTCTGCCGGTCTCCCTGGCCATCATCGACAGCTTCCTGATCGGTCTCGATGAACAGATCTATGTTCTGCCCCTCGCTGTGGTCGAGGAATGCGTCGAGGAGGAGGTCTCTGAGGGCGGGGTGGAAGACAGCGGACGGCGCATGATCGAACTGCGCGATCGGCTGGTGCCCTACATTGATCTGCGCACGCTCTTCGGGTCACCGCCTGCGGATCGCGCGCGCCACCGCATCGTGATCGTGCGCTCCAACGGCACGCTCCTCGGTTTGGTCGTCGACGACATCCTTGGCCAGAACCAAACGGTGATCAAAGCGCTTGCGCCGCACCATCAGCGTATCGGGGGCTATGCCGGGGCGACGATCCTCGGCGACGGGCGCGTCGCCCTAATCCTGGATGTGGGCGCCCTGGCGGAACGGGCCATGGCGGAGCGCGCCCTCGCCCGACCCCAAGCGGTGCGCCCCCGGGGCGAGCACCTGCCCGGCGCAGAGACCAGCCAAGCCACGCCAACACCGCCCAGTGCGGCGGCGATCGCCTCCCTGGCGGCGGAGGCCCCATGACCCAGACCCTCGCGCAACCCACCGAGGCGACGCATCGCGCCGTCGGCCCAGAGGCCCACCAGCCCGGCGGTGGTACGCGTGCGTCGGTGACGCTGCTCGTATTCCGTCTCTCCGGCCAAGCATTTGCCGTGCCAATCGAGCATGTGAGCGAGATCCTCGACCCGATCCTGCCCACGCCGGTGCCGAATGCGCCGGCCGAGGCGCCGGCCCTCATCAACGTGCGCGGCACCATCGCGCCGCTGATCGCAATCCGCCACCGCCTGCGCATGCCATCGGCCACCGCCGAGAGCGCCCGTCGTCTGATCGTCGTCGATGTCGACCGGGAGGATGGGCGCCAACGCTACGTCATTGAGGCGGACGTGGTGGAGAGCGTCGTCGATTTGCCGTCCAACCGGATCGAGCCCGTGCCGCCACTCGGGGCCGCCTGGCCGGTCGAGCTGATCACCGGCGCGGCGCGGCGCGACGATGGCCTGTTGATCGTCCTGAACATCGTTGCGCTCACGCAGGCGGGCGCCACTCACGACGGGGCCGGACAGCCGGGCGACCCCGATGCAGAGACCTCTCCGGAGACCCCTTGATCATGACATTCACGCTCAAACGCAAGGTCATCGGCGGCTTCGTCTGCGTCCTGCTGTTCTTGATCGTCATGGCCGCGTTGGCGCTGCATCAGATGGTGCAGTCCGAAAAGCGGCTGGAGCACATCGTTGAGGATGTCGGTGTGCAGCTCACGAAGGCAGAGCACATCAAGGAAGCCCTGCTTGCGCTACGCGGTCTGCTGACCGAGGCCATCGTGATCACCGACGTCGAGCGCATGGGGGCGGTCGAACAAGAGATCGACGTTGAGCGCAGGGACATGGCCGCGATCATCAAGAAGTATCACGCGGTCGCAACGCCGGAGGACCGGGCCCGGATGGCGGCGATGGAGGAGCCGACCGCCGTGTTTCTGGCACGTGTCGACGAGGCCCTCGCGCTGACGCTCCGCAACACCGACGAGGAAGCGAAGCGGCGTCTTCTTGGTCCCGGGCGCGAGGCGCTCGCAGAGGTGGAAGCGAAACTCGCGGCCATCGCCGATCGCGCCAACGATTTCAGTTTCGATCGGACTGCTGAAATTCGGCTCAACGTCGCCCGGCTCGAGGGCGTTATCTACGCCGCTGCCCACAGCGGCAAGGAGATCCTCTTGGTTTCTGAGGCGGAGGAGAAGCAGCGCCTCGCCGAGAACTTCAAGACTGCGCTCGGGCAGGCCACCGATCTCATCGGCCGGTTGGATCTGTCGGTCGGCCGGGATCTGGCCGAGGAGATCGGCGCCCTGCGTGCGGCGTTGGACAGCTTCGTCGCGATCAACGATGAGGCCCTGGCCTTCAGCGCTCAGAACGGCAATCAAGCGGCCCTCGAGCTCGCGCTCGGGCCGGCGGCGCTGGCTGTCTCCGATGCGCTTCGGCGGGTCGATGCCATCATCGATGCCAAGATCGAGGCGATGGCGACCGAATATGAGGTCGCCTCCGCAATGCAGATGACAGCCATGGTGCAGATTGGCGGCCTGGCGGCGGCGGGCATCGCCATCTCACTCGTGATCGGTGCGTTGGTGATCCGCAGCATCGCTCGCGGACTGGACGAAGCCCGCTCGGTCGCCGTCGCCGTTGCCCAGGGGCGCATGGAGCTCAATCTCGGCGAACGCCGGGCGGATGAGGTCGGGGCACTCCTGGATGCCATGGAAAGCATGACGCTGGGACTCCAGGAACTCTCTGCCATTGCGGAAGCCCTGTCCCGCGGCGACCTCACGGTCAGCGTGGCGCCGCGATCGGATGAGGACGACCTCGGGCATGCACTCTCCCGCATGGTGGCCCGGCTGCGTGAGGTCATCGACCAGGCAGCCGACAGTGCCGAGGGGGTCACGCGCGCAGCGGCCGCGCTCAACCATACGGCCGATCTGCTGAGCGATGGCGCCTCGCAGCAGGCCGCCGCGGCAGAAGAGGCCAGCGCGTCAATGGAGCAGATGACGGCGACGGTGCGCCAGACCGCCGACAATGCCCTGCAGACCGAGAAGATCGCAAGCCAGTCCGCGCATGATGCGGCAGAGAGCGGTGAAGCCGTCGGCGCTGCGGTTGCTGCGATGCGCCAGATAGCCGAGAAGACTGGGATCGTCCAGGAGATCGCGCGACAGACGGATCTGCTCGCGCTGAACGCCGCGATCGAAGCAGCGCGCGCTGGGCCGCACGGCAAGGGCTTCGCTGTGGTTGCCTCGGAGGTGCGCAAACTCTCCGAACGCAGCCGTCAAGCTGCCGCGGAGATCAGCGACCTGTCGCGCGTCACGCTGGAGACCTCGGAGAAGGCCGGCACCATGCTGGAGGCTCTCGTCCCCAGCATGCGCCGCACGGCGGATCTGGTGCAGGAAATCTCCGCCGCAGCGCGGGAGCAGAACCTGGGCGCCGAGCAGATCAACGCTGCGATCAGGGACCTGGACGGCGTTATCCAGCGCAACGCCACTGCGGCGAGCGAGGCGGCCTCTTCCTCGGATCGGTTGGCCTCGCAGGCGGCCCGCCTCGAAAGCGTCATCGGTTTCTTCTCCCGCGCGGAAGGAACGACGAGATCGGCGGATGCTACAGCACTGGTTCCGGCAGACGAGCCGAACGCAGGGGCAGCTTCGCCGAGCGCCGGGGCAACCACCGGCGAGCCGTTGCCTGAACACGATCCGCAACCCGTGCTGACCGCGCCGCCGCCCGCTGTCCGCCGCAATGAAGCCGCCGCGCCATCTGGAGGAAAGCCAACCCCTCCGGCGGCACGCCAGCTCGCCAGACCGGAGCAGGAGGTCATCGAGGGTGGCGAGGATCTCGGCGGGGTGGCGCTCGACCTGGGAGATCATGACACCTCTGACGCGGCCTTCGAACGGTTCTAGGAACAAGTGGCCCTTTCAGGGGACGTCGTCCCCGGGGAAACGATGGGGCGCCCGGTCCCCAAGCGCGCTCATGGAGACACCCGATGCGTGAGACTGCCTTCGTCGATCAGGGACCAGCCGGGGCCCCGGGCGCCCGAAGTATGCTGATTGTGACGATCGGTGGTCAGGCCTTTGCCCTGCCCATCCAGCATGTGCGCCGCATCCTGGACCCGAAGCCGGTGGCCCCGCTGCCTGCCGGCTCCGCGCCGCTCTTCGGTCTCATCGATTTCGAGGGGCAGAGCGTCCCGATCGGAGCCATAGACACCATCCTAGGGATCCCGAAGCTGGCCGATGGAGCACTTTCCGAAAGCGCGGTGGGCGCGCCCGAGCCTGAGGCGGAGCTTGCCGCAGCGTCCGGCGCAGTCACCTTGCCAGATGCCGCGTGGCAACCGGGCGATGTTCCAGCGCGCTTGCTGATCCTGGAAAGGCATGCCGGTGCACGCCCGGTGGCCATCACCGTCGAGCGGGTCGACGATGTGATCGACGCGCCTGAGACGGCGATCGAGGCCTTGCCGCAGGATGTCGTGGCTAGCGGCCCGCTCACGGGCGTGATCCGGCTCGACGGCGCTATCGCCCTCGTGCTCAGCGCCACTGCGCTCCTAGACCGTCTGACCGCACCGGGATCACCTGGCGAAGGAACCCCAGGCCCTGAGCCCACGATGCCCGCTGCGGATCACCACGCATGAGCCGTCCCGCGCTAAGCGCCGGACACGCCGCCGAACAGACTGCGGGGCATGCTGTCGGCCATGCAATCGCGCCGGCGCAGGCAGCGCGGCTCGTTCGGATCGCGCACGAAGCCTCCGGCATCACCTTCGGGCCGGGCAAGATCGACTTTCTGCGCGGCCGCCTCACCCCCCGGCTCGAGGCCTTAGGCTGCCGCGATTTTGACGCCTACCTCAACCGTCTCGAAAGCGCAGAGGGGGAGACGGAACGCCAGCACCTCGTCGAAGCGTTGACGACGCATACGACCTCGTTTTTTCGCGAAAGTCGGCACTTCGACTGGCTCCGGACCGAAGGGCTAGCGGCCCTCATCTCCCGCGGGATCGGCGTCGAACGCGATCTCGTGCTCTGGAGTGCTGCCTGCTCGACCGGCGCCGAGCTTTGGACGGCGAGCATGTTGCTGGCCTCCACCGAGGTGCCGGGCGGTGCGCCGCTGGCATGGCAGGGGGTCGGCAGCGACATCTCCACCAAGATCCTGCGCCGCGCGAGCACGGCCATCTTCTCGGAGGAGGAGGTCGCGCGGATCCCCGAGGATCTACGCCGTCGGTTTCTGCTGCGCAGCCGCGCCGGCGGTGAGGGTGGGACTGCCGACTCTGACGGCGTGAACGTCCGGGCGTCGACCCGCGCACGCTACAAGATCGTGCCGGAACTGCGGGCGCGATGTCGTCTGTTGCAGATGAACCTTCTGGCGCTCGAGGGCGCGCCACGGTTCACTGCGGACGTCGTCCTTCTGCGCAACGTCCTGATCTACTTCTCGCAGGAGGATCAGCACAAGGTCGCCTCGGCCGTCGCCGCGCGGCTGGCACCGGGCGGCTTTCTGCTGACCGGCCACGCCGAGCCGCTGCGCCAGACGGTCCCGGGCCTCCGCGCCGTCGATACCGCCATCTATACCAAGACCGGGTGATCCATGACCGAGGAGCCAAAGCGCGCATCGCCACAAAGGACACCGCGGCCGCCCTATCGGGTGCTCGTCGTCGACGACAGCGCCGTCGTCCGCCAAACGCTTGAGGCGATCCTGTCGAACGACCCGGAGCTGCGGGTCATCGGCACAGCGGTCGATCCCTTCGAGGCAGCCCGCCTGATGCGCGCTGAGGCACCCGACGTGATTACGCTCGACGTTGAGATGCCGCGCATGGATGGCGTCACCTTCCTGCGCAAACTAATGGAGCAGCATCCCATCCCCGTCGTCATGTGCTCCACGCTGGTGGGGGCGGAGACCGAGACGCTCGCGGAGGTCCTGGCGGCCGGCGCCGTCGACATCGTCTGCAAGCCGCGCCTTGGCGTGCGCGACTTCCTCGAGGAGGAGGCGCAGCGCCTCTGCGACACGGTCAAGGCGGCGGCCCAGGCCCGGCTCGAACGCCTGCGCCCGGGGCCCGCGACCGGCGCGCGCACCGCCGCGCCAACAAAGCGCCCCGCCGGGGCCATGGCGCGCACCACGCAGGTGATCGTCGGCGTCGGCGCCTCGACCGGCGGCACGGAGGCGCTGCGCCAGTTCCTGGAGGCCTTGCCGCCGGACAGCCCGCCGGTCGTCATCGTCCAACACATGCCGGAGAAGTTCACTGCCGCCTTTGCGGCGCGGCTCGACGGGCTCTGCGCCGTCAGCGTCGCGGAGGCACGCCATGGCGACCGCTGCCTTGCCGGCCATGTCCTCATCGCGCCCGGCAATCGGCACATGCGCCTGACCCGCAGCGGCGCGACCTATACGGTGACCATCGACGACGGCCCACTCGTCAGCCGCCATCGCCCCTCGGTCGACGTTCTTTTCCACTCCATCGCCAGCGCCGCCGGGCGCAATGCCGTGGGCGTGATCATGACCGGCATGGGCGCCGATGGCGCGGAGGGGCTGAAGGCGATGCGCGACGCGGGCGCCATGACCTTCGGCCAGGACGAAGCGAGCTGCGTGGTCTACGGCATGCCAAAGGAGGCCGTGCGCGTCGGCGCCGTGGTCGAGCAACTACCGCTCGCCGGGCTCGCGCCCGCCGTCCTCGACCACGTCACCGCGCGCGACGGCGCATCGGCAGGGCCCTAGCCGCTCACTCGTAGCGCGCCTGGTCGACCACCTCGAAGTCCCAGTTGCGCCCAGCGTGGTACTTGCGCAGTCGCCAGTCGCAGGCACGGGCATGGCCGTCCATCCCTTCCATCCGACTGATGCGAGAGCCGACGGCGCTAAACGCGAGGTTTGCCTCGGCGGAAATCTCCTGCCAGGTCAGGATCTTGAGGAACTTCACGACATTGAGCCCGCCGGTGTAGCGCCCCGCCCGGCGGGTCGGCAGGATGTGGTTGGTGCCGGAGCATTTGTCGCCATGCGTGACCGTGGCACCCTCGCCCAGGAACAGCGAGCCATAGTTGCGCAACCGCTCGCGCCACCAGGGCAGATCCTCGGCGATCACCTGCAGATGCTCGGGCGCATAGCGGTCGGACACCGCGGCCACGCCCTCGCGATCCTCGCACAGGATGATCTCGCCGTAATCGCGCCAGGCCGCCGTGACGACCTCGCCGCTCGGCATATCGGCGGCCAGGCGCGGCATGATCCGCTCCACCGCCTCCGCCAGGGCACGCGAGGTGGTGTAGAGCCAGACCGGGGAGTTCGGGCCGTGCTCCGCCTGGCTGGCGAGGTCCACCGCGACGGTCATGGGATCGGCGGTCTCGTCGGCGATGATCGCGCTCTCGGTCGGGCCGGCGAAGACGTCGATCCCCACCTCGCCGAAAAGCTGGCGCTTGGCCTCGGCCACATAGGCGTTGCCGGGGCCGACCAGGATATCGGCGGGCGCCGCCCCGAACAGGCCGAAGGCCATGGCCGCAACGCCCTGCACGCCGCCCATCTCCAGGATCAGATCGGCCCCAGCCAGGTCCATGGCATAGGCCACCTCCGGCGCGATCGAAGCACCCCGCGGAGGGGAGGCCGCGACCACGAACGGCACCCCTGCGACCTTGGCCGTCGTCACGCTCATGAGGGCCGAGGCGACATGCGCATAACGCCCGCCCGGCACGTAGCAGCCAGCACAGTCCACCGGCACCAGCTTCTGACCCAGCACGACGCCGGGTTCGGTCTCCAGGTGAAAGTCGCGGATGCTCTCGCGCTGCGCCTCGGCGAAGCGCTTGATCTGGGTATGGGCGAAGCGGATATCGGCGGCGTCGGTGGCATTGACCTCGGCGATCAGCGCGGCCTTCTTCTCGGCCGACAGCACGATCTCGCCCTCCCAACCGTCCAGCCTGCGGGCATAGTCACGGGCCGCGTCTTCGCCCTCGGTGCGCAGGCGCGCCAGCATGCCCTCCACGGTGTCGCGGATACGGCGATCCTCGGCCTCCTGGTCCTTCTGTGGCGTCTTGATGCGTTCCATGGTGCGGCCCTTCCCCGTGCGTGTCCTGCGGGGCATCGTGATCCATCGCGACGTCGGGCGCCATGCCCGGGGCGTGCCACGAGACGGGAATGACGACGATGATGACTTCGATGCTCTTCGACCTGTCGGGTCGGGTGGCTTTGGTGACTGGCGCCGGAAGCGGGATCGGCCGCGCCATGGCGCAGGCGCTCTCCGACGCCGGCGCGGCGGTGGTGCTGGTCGGCCGGCGGGCAGGGGCCCTGGCGGAGACCCTTGGCGAGCGCCGTGGCGCCTCTCTGCCGGTCGATATCACCCTCCCCGCGGCGCCCAACGCCCTGCGCGATGCCTGCTTCGAGATCGACCTGGTGCCCGATGTTCTGGTGAACGCCGCAGGCATCAACCGGCGTGAGCCCGCCGATCTCGTGACCGAGGAGGGGTGGGACGAGACCATCGCGCTCAACCTGACGGCGCCCTTCCGTGTGGCACAGGCCTTGGTCCCGGCCATGCGGGAGAGGGGATGGGGCCGGATCATCAACATCGCCTCGCTGCAGTCCGAGCGGGCTTTTGCGAACGGCATCGCCTATGGCGCGTCCAAGGCCGGGGTGGCGCAGCTCACCCGCGCCATGGCGGAAGCCTGGTCGCGCGATGGGATCAACGCGAACGCCCTGGCGCCGGGGTTTTTCCCCACCGACCTCACCGCCCCGGTCTTCGACGACCCGGGCCTTGCCGCCCGCAACGCGGCGCAGACGGCGATCGGGCGCAATGGCGAGATGGCGGATCTCACCGGCCCAACGGTCTTTCTGGCCTCCGAGGCCAGCCGCTACATCACCGGCCAGCTCCTCTATGTGGACGGCGGCTTTACGGCCAAGTGACGAGGCGCATCCGCGCCGGCGACGTGACGAGGCGCATCTACTCCGGCGACGTGATCAGGCGCGCATCCGCTCGGACTTGGGGTCGTACATGGGCTTGAGCGAGGCCTCTGCCGCGACGCGGGTCCCGGCCACTTCGATCTCGTAGCGCGAGGCGAGCACTTGGTCCGCGGTTTCACCAGCCGCCGGTACATAGCCAAGGCCGATCGCCCCGCCCAGGTGGTGGCCATAGGCGCCGGAGGAGAGGTACCCGACGACCTCCCCATCCCGCAGGATCGGCTCATTGTGATAGAGCAGCGGCTCGGGGTCGGTCAGGCGGAACTGCACCAGGCGCGTCTTCAGCCCCTCCTCGCGCTTTCGCAGCACGGCATCGCGGCCGATGAAGGCGGGCTTGTCGCGTTTCACCGCAAAGCCGAGGCCGGCCTCCAGCACATGGTCCTCGCAGGTGATGTCATGGCCGAAGTGGCGGAAGGCCTTCTCCATCCGGCAGCTATCCATAACATGCAGCCCGCAGAGGCGCGCGTCCATCGCGCGTCCTTCCTCCCAGAGTGTCTCGAACACATGGGCCGCCATGTCGGAGGAGACATAGACCTCCCAACCAAGCTCGCCGACGTAGGAGACGCGGTGCACCCGGGCGAGCCCCATGCCGATCTCGACGTCCTGCGCGGTGCCGAAGGGGTTCGCGTCGTTACCATAGTCATTCGGCGAGACCCGCGACAGCAGGGTCCGGGCGTTGGGCCCCATGACCGCGATCACCGCCTCGCCCGCGGTGACGTCGGTGATGACCACCTGGAAGCCGCCGGCATGGCGCTGCATCCAGGTCTGGTCCGCCAGCCGTGTCGCCGCCGGGGTCACGACCAGGAACGCCGTATCCGACAGGCGGGTGATGGTCACATCCGCCTCGATCCCCCCACGTGGGTTGAGGAACTGGGTATAGACGATCCGCCCCACCGGCACGTCGAAGCTGCCACCGGCGATATGGTCGAGAAAGCCAACCGCATCAGGCCCTTCGACGCGGATCTTGCCAAAGGACGACATGTCGTAGAGGCCGACGTTCTGGCGGATGGCACGATGCTCCTCCGCCGCGTTGTCGAACCAGTTCTGGCGTTGCCAGCCGTATTCATAGGCCCGCGCCTGGCCGGGCTTCGCGTACCAGTTGGCGCGCTCCCAGCCGGCGAGTTCGCCAAACACCGCGCCCTCAGCCGCAAGGTGCCCGTGCAGGGGCGAGCGGCGGATACCGCGGGCCGTCGCCTTTTGGCGATAGGGCCAGTGGTCGGCATAAAGAAGACCCAGCGTCTCCTTCGAGCGCTCGAACAGGTACCGCCGGTTGCCCTGGAAGGGCTGCATCCGCGCGATGTCGACATCGCCCAGGTCGAAGGGTTTCTGCCCCTCGTCCATCCAAGCTGCCAGCGCCATGCCGGCGCCCCCCGCCGACTGGATCCCGATGGAGTTGAAGCCGGCCGCGACCCAGTAGTTCTCGCACTCCGGCGCCAGGCCCAGGTGATAGGCATCGTCGGGCGTGAAGCTCTCGGGGCCATTGAAAAAGGTATGGATCCCCGCCTCGCCCAGCATCGGCATGCGGTGGACGGCCTTCTCCAGGATCGGCTCGAAGTGGTCGAAATCCTCGGGCAGCTGGTCGAACTCGAAGTCCGCGGGGATGCCCTCCATCCCCCAGGGCTTTGCCTCGGGCTCGAAGGCGCCGAGCATCATCTTGCCGGCGTCCTCCTTGTAGTAGGCGCATTCGTCCGGCACCCGCAGCACCGGCAATTGCGTCAGCCCGTCAATGGGTTCGGAGACGATGTAGAAGTGCTCGCAGGCATGCAGCGGCACGTTCACGCCGGCCATGCGCCCCAGCTTGTGTCCCCACATCCCGCCGCAGTTCACCACATGCTCGGCGGCAACAACCCCGGTCTCCTCGCCCTGGCGCCACGCGACGCCGGTTACGCGGCGCCCCTCGCGGCGGATCCCCGTCACCTCGGTCCGTTCCAGGATTTGAGCGCCGTTCAAACGCGCCCCTTTGGCGAGCGCCAGCGCGATGTTCCCGGGGTCGCCCTGGCCGTCGTGGGGCAGGTAGACGCCGGCCAGCACCCCCTCGGTGTTCAGGTGCGGATAGCGCGTCTTGATGTCGTTGGGCCCGATGGTGTCGATCTCAACGCCGAAGGCCCGGGCCATGGAGGCGGCGCGGAAGATCTCCTCCCGCCTACCTTCCGTCAGCGCGACGGTGATGGAGCCGCAGCGGCGGAACCCCGTCGCCACGCCCGTCTCCGCCTCCAGCCCGCCGTAGAGCTCCTGGCTGTACTTGGCGAGCTTGGTCATGTTCGCGGTGGCGCGCAGCTGCGCGATCAGCCCCGCCGCGTGCCAGGTGGTGCCGCTGGTCAGCGACTTGCGCTCCAGCAGCACCACATCGGACCAGCCCGCCCGCGTCAAATGATAGGCGACGGAACAGCCGATCACGCCGCCGCCCATGATGACGACGCGGGCCGTTTTGGGGGGAAGGGTCATGACACCTCCGGTCAGTGCGTGCGTTGGAGCGGCTTGAGGTCGAAGGCAGCCCGGATCGCCGCATCGGTCGCGGCGTCGATCATATGCCCGTCGCGCCCCAGGATCGCGTGCTTGCGCGCCGTCGCCTGGGGCACCAGCAGGGGCCGGCCTTTCTCGGCCCATTCCTTGGGCGAGGAGCGGTCGGCGATCTCGGGGTAGATGTACTCGGTCTGCATCAGCGAGAGGGTCTGCGCATGGCCCAGGTAGTGGCCGGGCCCGCCCAGGCAGATGTCCTTCATCACGTCGATGTTGACGTAGTCGTCGCGCACCTCGATCCCGCGCACGCAACGCTGCACCTGGCCCAGCATGTCGTTGCCGAGGATCAGGCTCTCGAAGCAGAAACCCAGCAGGGAGGCGTGCATCCCCGCCGCCTCATAGATCATGTTCACGCCCGACAGCCCGGCCATGACGTTGGAGATCGCCTGCTCCCAGCCCGCCTGCATGTCCGGCATCTTGGCGTCGGCGATCCCCGCCGCCGCACCCCCCGGCAGGCCATAGAAGTGGTGCATCTGGGCGCAGGCCGAGGTGAGCAGCGCCTGCTCGCCCGAGCCGCCCGACATGGCCCCCGTGCGCAGGTCCGAGACGAAGGGCCAGGTGCCGAAGACTGCCGGCGCTCCCGGCCGGATGGCGTTCACATAGACGACGCCGGCCAGACACTCCGCCACCGCCTGCACGACCGCCGAGGCGATGGGGGCAGGGGCCGTGGCGCCTGCTTGTCCGGCGGACAGCAGCAGCACCGGCATGCCGGCGCGCACGCAGATCTCCAGCACCTTGCAGCTTTCCTCCGCGAAGGTGAGCGGGGGCACGACGAAGCAGTTGGAGTTGGAGACGAAGGGCCGTTCGCGGAACTTGTCCTCGCCGCCTGCGATCATGTGCAGAAGCTCAAGGCACTTCGGCAGCGTGTGCGGGCCGACGAAGGAGGTGCCGATGTGCTTCGTCGTGCCCGAGCAGGTGGCATAGAGCGTGTTGAGGTCGAGGTCCTGGTCGTCCTCGCAATCGCGACAGACCAGCGGGCGCTGCAGGAAGTGGATGTTGTCGAGCGCCTGCACGAGCCGCGCGGCGTCGTACAGATCCTGGGTGACGCTGTCGCGGTAGTTGCCCGTCTCCACGTCCACGATCGACACCGCGGCGCCGGCGGTGCCGAAATGCGTGCGGGTGTCGTGCAGGTCGAGGTCGTAGCGCGCATCGCGCCCGGGCAGCTGCACCGAGCGGGCGGCAATCGCCAGCATGTCCTCCACCAGCGCGCGGGGAAAGCGGATGCGCCCGTCGTCGCCCATGATCGCGCCGGCCCCGGTGAGGATCTCGACCCCAGTCTCCGGCGCGCGGGCGATGCCGATCACCTCCAGCGCATCCAGCGCGGCGAGGTGGATGCGCGCGACATCGGCATCGGACATCGCCTTGTAGTGGCCGCCGGGCTGGCCGGGCTGGACCGGCCGGACTTCAGCGGCGAGCGGCGCCGTTCGGGCAGCCTGGCGGGCGGCACGCCCACCTGCGCGGCGGCCTCTAGCGGGGGTCTGCGTGTCGATCGCCATGGCCGGTTCTCCTTATGCCACGGGCTGGAGGGGCTGCACTCAGGCGCGCAGCCGGGCGTTCTCGGGGTCCCAGACGGGGGCGTCGGGCTGCACCACCGCGGCGCGGCGGTCGCCGAAGATCTCGATCTCCAGCGCCTCTCCCGGCGTGGCGAGATCCGCGCGGACCATGCCGAGCGCGATGCAGGCATCGACGCGATAGCCCCAGGCAGACGACGTGGTCTCGCCCACCACCTCGTCGCCCTTCCAGATGGTCGACATATAGGGCGCGTCGTGTTCGCCCGCGTCGACGATCATGGTGGAGAAGCGTTTGGACACGCCCCGCTGCTTTTCGGCCAGAAGCGCCGCGCGGCCGGGGAAGTCCTGGGGCTTGTCGAAGCGGATGAAGCGGTCGAGCCCGCCCTCGAGCATCGAGTAGTCGGTGGAGAGATCGCCCTTCCAGGCCCGATACCCCTTTTCGATGCGCAGCGAGTTGAGGGCAAACATGCCGAAGGGGGTCGCGCCCGCGCCCAGCACCGCCTCATAGATCGCGGGGATATCGGCCATGGCGGCATGCACCTCCCACCCGAGCTCGCCGGCATAGGACACCCGGGCCAGCATGGCCGGGCGCCCGGCGACGGTGCCCTGTTGGTGGCTGAGCCAGGGCAGGGTGAGGTCGGCCTCCGCAATCCCCTCGAACAGCGCCCGGCTCTCGGGGCCGGTGACGACCAGGGTCGAGACCTCCTCGGTCCGGTCGAGCAGGCTGAGGCCGGCGCCGGTCGGCAGGGCGCGGGCCAGCAGTTCGAAGTCGTGCCACTGCGCTGCGGCGGCGGTGATCAGCGTGAAGTCGTCCTCGCCGTGGCGGATCAGCGACATCTCGGTCGTGATGCGCCCGCGGCTGTCGGGGAAATACGCAAGGTTCATGCGCCCGACCTTGGGCAGGGCGCCTGCGATACGGCCGCGCAGGAACTCTGCCGCGCCCTCGCCGGACAGCGCAAACCGCGAGAAGCCCGGCAGGTCGAGCACGCCGACGCCGTCGCGCACCGCCTCGCACTCACCCTTGATGCGCGGCTGCCAGGGGCCGGAGCGGGCCCAGGTCTGGGTCGCCTCCTCCGAGGTATCGTCGCCCTCCTTCGCGAACCAGTTCGCGCGCTCCCACCCGTTGTAGGGGCCCATCTGACCGCCGAGGCCGACGACCCGGTCGTGCACGGGGGAGTGCTTCTTGTCCCGCCCCGCCGGCCAGGCGTGGTGGGGGAAGTGCATGGCGTATTCGTGGCCGTAGACCTCCATCCCCTTGGCGTTGGCATAGGGCTGGTCAGCGTAGCCCGTGTAGCGGCGCGGATCCACCGCCCACATGTCCCACTCGGTCTCGCCGTGGACGATCCACTCCGCCGCGACCTTGCCCGCGCCGCCGCCCTGGGCGATGCCAAAGGTGAAGGAATGCGCCTCGAAGGCGTTCGGGACGCCGGGCATCGGCCCGATCATCGGGTGGCCGTCGGGGGCGTAAGGAATGGGGCCATTGATGACCCGGTTCACGCCCTGCGAGCCCAGCAGCGGCACCCGCGCCATGGCGTCTTCGATGTACCACTCCAGCCGCTCCAGATCGTCGGGATAGAGCTGGAAGCTGAAGTCGTCCGGCATCGGGTCGTCCGCCTCCACCCAATGGGCCCGGCAGTTGCGCTCATAGGGGCCCAGGTTCAGCCCGGCCTTGTCCTGGCGCAGGTAGTAGGAGCTGTCGACGTCGCGCAGGATCGGCAGCTTGCGCCCGTTCTCCTTGGTCCAGGCCTCGATCTCGGGGATCTGCTCGGTCAGCAGGTACTGGTGCGACATGACCACCAGCGGGGTCCGCCTGCCGCCGTAAGGCAGGAACCAGTCGCTCACCCGCTGCGCGTAGTAGCCGGCGGCGTTGACGACGATCTCGCAGCGCACGTCGCCCTTGTCGGTATGGACGATCCACTCCCCGTTCTCGCGGCTCACGCCGGTCGCGGGGGTGAAGCGAGCGATCTTCTGGCCCTGGTCGCGCGCGCCCTTGGCCAGCGCCTGAGTGAGCTGCGCGGGGTCGATATCGCCGTCCAGCGGATCCCACATCCCGCCGACCAGATCGTGCGTCTCCATGAAGGGGTGATACTGGAGCAGCTCCTCCGGCGTGCAGAGCTCCAGCGCCAGACCCTGGTAGCGGCCCATGCCGAGGACCCGCTCGAACTCCAGCATCCGCTCGCGGTCATGCGCCAGGCGCACCGAGCCGGTGACGTGATAGTTCATGGGATAGTCCACGGCCTCCGCCAGCCCACGGTAGAGCGCGGCGCCATAGCGCTGCATGTTCATCACCGCCCAGGAGGCCGAGAAGTTCGGCACGTTGCCGGCAGCGTGCCAGGTGGAGCCCGCGGTCAGCTCGTTCTTCTCCAGCAGCAGACAGTCGTGCCAGCCCATCAGGCCGAGGTGATAGAGCGTCGAGGCGCCGACGGCGCCGCCGCCGATCACGACGACACGGGCGGTGGTGGGAAGCTCGGACAAGGGCTGGCTCCTGTTGACGGGCGGTTCAGTAAACGGGGGGCGAGATCACCCAGATGGCGATGGCGGGGTCGTCGTAGGGGTTGGCCCAGCGAAAGGCCTGGCCGCGGATTCGAAAGCTGTCGCCCGCCTCGATGGTGAAGCGATCCTCGCCGAGCCATAGGTCGAGCCGGCCCGAGACCAGATAGGCGACCTCCTGCGTCGGCCGTTCGATCCACTCGGTGCGTTCGGCGCCGGGGGTGAAGGTCGAATGGATGACCTCGAAATCGTCCGTCAGATCCGGCGAGAGCAGGCTTTCCACCAGCCCGCCGTGGCGTTCGCCCAATTCCCGGCGGTCGGCGGCGCGAACGATGCGCCCGGCCTCCCGCTCTGGCGCGGACTGGCCGCCGAAGAAGATCGAGAGCGGCACGTCCAGCACCCGCGCCATGCGCTGCAGGTCGCGCATGCGCGGGGTGGAGATGTCGCGCTCCACCTGGGACAGCCAGCCGACGGAGCGATCGAGGCGGCCTGCCATCTCCTCCAGCGTCAGGCCACGGGCGGTGCGCAGGGCCCGAAGGTCCCTGCCCAGCGTGTCCCCGATGGCGGCTGCCTGGTTCATGCGACTCAGCACTCCGTGAAATTCCAACGCAATTCTTCAGAGGAAGCCGTGAAAATGTCTACGGGAATTTCACACCTGAATGCGTTTCACCGCCGCGCCTGCCGCGCTATCCTGACGCTTCTGCGGGGTGGGGAGGATGCGATGACCGAGGAGATCGCGGACGAGGGGCCGCTGCGCGAGGCGCTCGCCTTTGCCGTCATGGCCATGATCCTGGTCGACGGTCAGGCGGATCCGGCGGAGATCGACCATGCCAGGGCCGCCCTCGCGCGCTGCGGTCTCTTTGCCGCCAACACGGTGGAGGAGGATCGCCGCCTGCTGGCGCTGGTGGAGCGGCAGGTGCGCGAGGCCGAGCCGGGCCGGGCCGAAGCCCATGCCGAGGTTCTCGCCGCCAGCCCCTGGCGCTATGCGGCCCTCGCGATCATGGCTGACATCATGGCCGCCGACGGGACGATGCAGGCGGAGGAGGTGGCGCTGATCCAGGACGCAGGCCGCCGCTTCGCGATCCCCCAGGCGGAGGTCATGGCCATCGTCACCCATGTGGGCACCGACGCGATCGAGGATCTGATCACCGGCATGAACCTCGACGCCGCCGCCGCTCTCGTCCTCGACCGCTGAGGGCAGTCGAGGCGAGGGCCCATTGGAACTCAAGGCACCGCTGTGGGCTTATCGTTTCCCGTAGTACAGCCCGACCACATGCTCCGCCTCGGCGAAGAACAGCCAGCGTGCCGCCAGGGCCCCGGTGAGGTGCAGCAGCACGGCGAGACCGGCGACCAGATGGCTGTCGCTGATCAGCAGGAGCAGGAAGGGCAGGATCGCGATGCCGAAGGTCGCGATGGCGCGCAGCCGGAACGCGTGCTTGCGCCCGACGACATAGACCATCTCTTTCAGCAGATAGTTGTCGCCGGTATGGGGCGGCTCGAACAGGCTGACCTTGCCGATGGCGCCGAGGCCCGTTGCCGTCTCCATCGTGGTGCCCGCCTCCTGAAAGCGCCGGTCGCCGATGCGCCAGAAGATCTCGACCACGATGGCGGCGAGCGGCAGCAGGAAATAGGCGGCCCAGATCTGCCCCGTCAGCAGCGACCCGCCGGCCAGTGACATCACCAGGAAGACCACCGGCGTCATGGGCTGGTGCCAGCGCGGCACGGCCTTGAGCTGGGTGTAGATCATCGCGGTGGCATAGACCGTGGCGAGGCAGAGGGCGGCACCGAGCCAGCCGAGGGGCGCGATCACCACGCCGAACAGCACCGAGAGCGCGGCGTGCAGCCCCATGACCAGGCAGGCCGCGACGGCCAGCACGGCCTCGCGCGACAGCCAGGAACTGCGCCACTGGCTGAAGGCCTTGGGGGCGTTCTTGGGGTTGGCCAGGTGGAAGGTGGAGGCGACGAGCCCCCCCACCGTCAGCGCAAAGGCGATGGCGTAGAAGACGAAGCCGATCCACCCGGTCGGCGCCGGCAGGCCGAGGCCGAGGAAGGCGAGCATCCCGAAGCCGAGGCCGGAGAGCACGGTGAACAGGATGACCGAGGGGGCCGGATGCATCAGAGCTTCTCCAGCGTCCGGTCGAGCCAGCCGAGCCAGCCCGTGGGGCTGTCTGCCACCGGCTTCAATGGCTCGGGGCCGTCGGGGACGACCACGTCGCGTGGGCGGGGCGGCAGGTATTTGTTGACGGGCTTCGTGCCTTGTTCCGGCATCAGGTCGATGCCGCCGCGCGCCGCCACCAGTTGCGAGACCTCGCTGTCAGGATCGCCCAGGTCGCCGAAGTGGCGCGCGCCGGCGGGGCAGGTGCGCACGCAGGCGGGCACCCGGTCTTCCTCGGCCAGCGTCTCGTTATAGATGCGGTCAACGCAGAGGGTGCATTTCTTCATCACCCCCGCCGCAGGGTCCATCTCCCGCGCCCCGTAAGGGCAGGCCCAGGCGCAGAGCCCGCAGCCCATGCAGTCGTCCTCGTTCACCAGCACGATGCCGTCTTCGACCCGCTTGTAGCTGGCGCCGGTGGGGCAGACGGTGACACAGGGCGCGTCCTCGCAGTGCAGGCAGGACTTGGGGAAATGGATGATCTGCGCGGGCTTCTCTGCGGGCTGGACCTCGAAGGAATGAACGCGGTTCAAAAAGCTGCCGAGCGGGTTGGCGCCATAGGCATCCTCGTCCGCCAGCGGCACGCCATAGTTCTCGGTGTTCCAGCCCTTGCAGGCGATCACGCAGGCATGGCAGCCGACACAGGTATCGAGGTCGATGACCAAGCCCATCTTCCGCTCGGTCGTCTCGGGCAAGGTCGTCATCGTGCGGGGACCTCCGGCGTACCGCGCAGGGCCAGGGCGCCGGCGGTCAGGATCAGCGCGCCGCCCGACAGACGGCCGAGCCAGCGCTCGAACCGGCTGCCGAGCAGGCGCGACAGCCGTGCCGCCGCGCCGCCCATCAGCAGCAGGAGCGTCCCGTCGATCACCAGATACGTGACGCCGAGGATTGCAATCTGCGCGAGCAGCGGCTGGGTGGGGTCGAGGAACTGCGGGAAGAGCGCGGCGAAGAAGATCACCGCATAAGGATTGGCGGCGGAGGTCAGGAAGCCCTGGCGGAACAGTCGACCCGGCGCCGGGGGTGCCATCTGCCCGCCGCGCCCGGCGTCGCGCATGATCTTGATGCCAACGTAGACGAGGTAGGCCACGCCCAGCCACTTCACCACGGCGAAGGCGGTGGCCGAGGTGGCGATCAACCCGGCGAGGCCGAAGCCCGCGGCGAGGATCTGCAGCGTGTTCGCCGAGAGGTCACCGGCAACGATCGGCAGGGCCCGCGTCGGACCGTGGCGCAGCGATCCGGCGATGTAGAGGAGCTGAGACGGCCCAGGCGGATGGGCGAAAAAGATTAGCACGGTGCCGAGATAGAGCAGATAGGTCTCGTAGGTCATGAACCGGTCTTTCCGGTGGGCGTGGCGGGGGCTGGCAGGGCGGGGAAGCTTGGCTGGGCCTCCGCCGGGGCGGGGACCTTTTCGAGGCGGACGCGCAGGTCGAACCAGGCGGCCTGGCCCGTGATGGGGTCGGAGTTCGCCCATCGCAGGCCGTCGCCCTTGGGCGGCAGCAGTTCGTTGATGAGGTGGTTGAGCAGGAAGCCCTTGGTCGCTTCGGGCGCGCCGTCATCCAGCGCCCAGGCGCCCTTGCGCTTGCCAATGGCGTTCCAGGTCCAGACGGTCTTGCCGTTCAGCGCCGCCATGCGCGCAACCGGCACCGTGATCTGGCCGTGGGGCGAGGTCACCTGGGCCCAGTCCCCTTCCTCGAACCCATGCTCCTCCCACAGGCCCGCGGGCACAAAGAGCGGGTTCATCCCGTGGATTTGGCGCAGCCAGGCGTTCTGCGAGCCCCAGGAGTGGTACATGGCCGCCGGGCGCTGCGTCAGCGCATGGAGGGGGTAGGCATCCTCGTCCACCGCCGTCTCCTCGAAGGGCGGGTACCAGAAGGGCAGCGGGTCGAGGGTGCGCTTGATCCGCTCGCGCAGGTGCTCGGGCGGCTGGCGCTCGCCATGCCCCTCCGCGGCGCGCTGGAAGCGGCGCATGGGCTCGGCGTAGAGCTGGAAGAGATAGGGCGCGGGTTTGTCGTAGATCCCAAGCTCCACCGCCCAGTCCTGATAGGCGGTATTCCAGGGTTTGAAGAAACGCGCCTCCTCCGGCACTTCGGCGACGAAGAACCCGCCGTTCTCGATGTAGCGGTCGAGCTGATCGGGGTTGGGTGCCCCGCGCCCGACGCTGTCGCCATTGCCGCGAAAGCCCATGAGCGGTCCGATCCCCGGCCGCCGCTCATGGCGCACCATGTAGTCGGCGTAGTCCTGGTAGAGCGCCTCGCCGTCCTTGGTGAAGCCCGGCAGGCAGAGGCGGTTGGCGAGGTCGATCAGCACCGACTGGAAACCGCGTACCTCCCGATCCGGCTCGATCACCGGCCAGCGGATGGCGTCGGCGGCGGCGTCGGCCTCGCAGATCGGACGGTCGAGCAGGCTGATGCAGTCGTGGCGCTCGAGGTACGTTGTGTCCGGCAGGATCAGGTCGGCATAGGCCACCATCTCGGAGGCATAGGCGTCGGCGTAGATGATCCTCGGGATCACATACTCCCCATCCTCCCGCGTGTCGGTGAGCATGCGCATCACCTCCGCCGTGTTCATGGAGGAGTTCCAGGCCATGTTCGCCATGTAGAGAAACAGTGTGTCGATGGCGTAGGGCTCGCCCGCATGGGCGTTGGAGATGACCATGTGCATGAGCCCATGCACCGACATCGGGTTCTCCCAGGAGAACGCCTTGTCGATCCGCGCAGGCGTGATGTCGTCCGCCGCGAGCGCCAGATCCTCCGGCCCGCGAGGGAAGCCCAGGTGCGGGCCGTTCAGCGGGCAATCCGGCTGGACGTGGCAATGGGGCGTCGGATGCGCCTCCACCGGCTTGGGGTAGGGGGGCTTGAAGCGAAAGCCGCCCGGCACCTCCACCGTGCCGAGGAGGATCTGCAGGAAGTGGAGCGCGCGGCAGGTCTGGAAGCCGTTCGAATGGGCCGAGATCCCCCGCATGGCGTGGAAGCTGACGGGCCGGCCGACCATCTTGTCGTGCCGCTCGCCGCGGAAATCGGTCCAGGGCTGGTCGATCTCGATGGTCTGGTTGAACGCCACGTCGGCGATCTCGGCGGCCAGGCGTCGGATCGTCTCCGCCGTCACGCCGGTGCGCTCGGCCACCGCCTCGGGCGCGTATTGGGGGTCGAGGTAGCGTTCGGCCAGGTGCTGGAAGACGGTGCGGTTGCCCTCATGCGTCGCGGCGAGGTCGGGGCGGATGCCGGCGCGGTCGAAGGGCGCGGGCTGGCCGGTGGCGCGGTCGATGACCACGATCTTGTCCTCGGCATCGCGGACCAGCAGCCCGGTCGCCTCGTCCACCAGCGCTGGGGCATTGGTCCAACGCGCGAGGTACTCGAGGTCGATCTTGCCGGCCCCGAGCAGCACGTGGATCAGCGACAGGATGAACAGCCCGTCCGTGCCTGGCGTGATGCCGACCCATTCGTCCGCCACCGCGTTGTAGCCGGTGCGGATGGGGTTCACGCCGATCACCTTGGCGCCGCGGCCCTTGAGCTCGCCGATGCCCATCTTGATGGGGTTGCTGTCGTGATCCTCCGCCACGCCGAAGATCATGAAGAGCTTGGTGCGCTCCCAGTCGGGCTGCCCGAACTCCCAGAACGCGCCGCCCATGGTGTAGATGCCGGCGGCCGCCATGTTGACCGAGCAGAAGCCGCCATGGGCCGCGTAGTTGGGGGTCCCGAAGTTCTGTGCCCAGAAGGAGGTGAAGGACTGCGACTGGTCGCGCCCGGTGAAAAAGGCGAGTTTCTGGGGGCAGGTCTTTTTCAGCGGCTCGAGCCAGCCGGTCGCGATCTCCAGCGCCTCGTCCCAGGTGATCGGCTCGAACTGTCCCGACCCGCGGGGCCCGACGCGCTTCAGCGGCTGCGACAGGCGCGAGGGGGCGGTGACCTGCATGATCCCGGCCGAGCCCTTGGCGCAGAGGACGCCGCGGTTCACCGGGTGGTCGCGGTTGCCCTCGATATAGGCGACGCGGCCTTCCTTCAGGTGCACATCGATCCCGCAGCGGCAGGCGCACATGTAACAGGTCGTCTTGCGTACCTCGTCGCCCGGGCTGGGGTGCAGGTCGATCTTCGGCGTGTTCATCGCACGGGCTCCATCAGCGCCAGCGCCTCACGCGCGATCTGCGCTTCCTCGGCGGCGGGGACGATCGCCACCATGACAGCACTGCCGGGCGCGTCTAGCCGGGTTTCCGACGCGCGGTTGGCCTGTTCGTTGAATGTCACGCCAAAGGGGGCGAGGCCCTGCAGGATGCGGTGGCGTATCCAGGCGTCGTTCTCGCCGATGCCGCCGGTGAAGGCGACGGCGTCGAGCCCACCCATGGCGGCGATCATCGAGCCCGCGTGGCGCACGGCCCAATAGGCGAAATGGGACTGAGCGAAGCGCGCCTCGTCATTGTCGGCGGCGGAGAGCGCGCGCATGTCGGAGGCGCCGCCGAGGCCGAGCAGCCCGCTTTCGTGGTTGAGCAGCCGGCGGGTGCGGTCGATCCCGTGACGCTCGGCCAGATCCAGCACGGCATTGGCGTCGATGGTGCCGACGCGGGTGCCCATGGTCAGCCCCTCGAGCGGGGAATAGCCCATGGTGGTGGCGACGGAGCGGCCCTCCTCGATCGCGCAGAGCGAGGCGCCATTGCCGAGGTGCAGCGCCAGCAGGCGCCGGGGCAGGGCGGTGCCGGTGAGCGCCGACCAGCGGTCCACCAGCGAGCGATAGGAGGTGCCGTGAAACCCGTAGCGGCGGATCCCCGCGGTCTCCGGCGTCTCAGGCAGCGCATAGCGGCGCGCGACCTCGGGGTTCGTCGCATGGAAGGCCGTGTCGAAGGTCGCGAATTGCGCGAGGCCCGGCGCCAGCGCCGCCAGGGCCCGGATGGCCGAGAGGTTATGCGGGTTATGGAGCGGCGCGAGCGGGGCGGCGGCCTCAATCGCGGTCTCGACCGAGGGGGTCACGCGCACGGTCTTCGTCAGCGTCTCCCCGCCATGGACGACGCGATGACCGGCGGCCGTGAGGGTCGACACCGAAACGCCCTCCGCCGCCATGGCTTCGATCAGCGCGGCGAGGGCCGCGCGGTGATCGGGCAGCGACGCGGCCCGGTCCGTCGCGCCAAGGCTGAGGCGCCCTTCGCCCCCGATCTCGGTCGCGCTGCCGGACAGGCGTTCGGCCAGGTCCGCCCCGAACAGCTTGAGCTTGATCGAGGAAGACCCGGCGTTGACGACGAGGATGCCGCCCTCAGCGGCCATCGCGCGGCCCTCAGGCCGCGGACTGCTGCGGGCGCATGTCGGCCGGGTCGATGCCGGCCACCGCCACCGGTGCCTTCATGGCGTCGCGGCGGAAGGGCTCGCCCAGCTCCTGGTTGATCAGCGCCTCGATCAGCGTGGTCTTGCCCGCCTTCTGATCGTCGAGCGCCGTGTGCAGCGCATGGGTCAGGTCGTCCATGGTCCGCGCGACGATACCCTTCAGCCCGCAGGCCTCGGCCATCTTGGCGTAGCTCACGCCCTCGTCGAGCTCGGTGCCGACGAAGTTGTCCTCGAACCACAGGGTGGAGTTCCGCTTCTCCGCGCCCCACTGGTAGTTGCGGAAGACGACCATGGTGACCGGCGGCCACTCGCTGCGCCCGATGGCGGTCAGCTCCGTCACCGCGATGCCGAAGGCGCCGTCGCCCGCAAAGCCCACGACAGGCGTGTCGGGGCAGGCGATCTTGGCGCCCACGATGGCGGGCAGGCCGTAGCCGCAGGGGCCGAACAGGCCGGGTGCGAGGTATTTCCGCCCCTGCTCGAAGCTCGGGTAGGCGTTGCCGATGGCGCAGTTGTTGCCGATGTCCGACGAGATGATCGCCTCCTTCGGCAGGGCCTGCATGATGGCGCGCCAGGCCATGCGGGGGCTCATCCATTCGGGCTTCGCCGCGCGGGCACGCTCGTTCCAGGTGGTGCCGGGGTCGTCCTGCTCGTGATCCATCGAGGACAGCTCCTGCGCCCAGGCCGATTTGGTCTGCGCGATCATCGCCTTGCGCTCCGCCCGGCCCGCGTCGCCCGCGTGGTCCGAAAGGCGCGCCAGGATTCCACTGGCCACCTTCTTCGCGTCGCCGACGATACCGACGGCGACGGGCTTGGTCAGGCCGATGCGGTCGGGGTTGATGTCGACCTGGATGATCTTCGCGTCCCGAGGCCAGTAGTCGATGCCGTAGCCGGGCAGGGTCGAGAAGGGGTTGAGCCGCGTGCCGAGCGCCAGGATGACGTCGGCCTTGGCGATCAGCTCCATCCCCGCCTTGGAGCCGTTGTAGCCGAGCGGGCCGACCGACAGCGGGTGCGAGCCCGGGAAGGCGTCGTTGTGCTGGTAGTTGCAGCAGACCGGGGCATCCAGCCGCTCGGCCAGTGCGATGGAAGCAGGGATCGCGCCGCCCAGCACCACGCCCGCGCCGTTCAGCATCACCGGGAACTTGGCCTCGGACAGCAGCGCCGCCGCCTCTGCCATCGCTGCATCGCCGCCGCCGGGACGCTCGAACTCAACGATCGCGGGCAGATTGATGTCGACCACCTGGGTCCAGAAATCACGGGGCATGTTGATCTGCGCCGGCGCCGACTGGCGGCGGGCCTGCAGGATCACGCGGTTCAGCACCTCCGCCACGCGGGAGGCATCGCGCACCTCCTCCTGGTAGCAGACCATGTCCTCGAACAGCTTCATCTGCTCGACTTCCTGGAAGCCGCCCTGGCCGATGGTCTTGTTCGCCGCCTGCGGGGTGACCAGCAGCAGGGGCGTGTGGTTCCAATAGGCCGTCTTCACCGCGGTGACGAAGTTGGTGATGCCCGGGCCGTTCTGGGCGATCATCATCGACATCTTGCCCGAGGCGCGGGTGAAGCCATCGGCCATGAAGCCGCCCGAGCCTTCGTGCGCGCAGTCCCAGAAGGTGATGCCGGCCTGCCCGAACAGATCCGAGATGGGCATCATGGCCGAGCCGATGATGCCGAAGGCATGTTCGATCCCGTGACGCTGCAGCACCTTCACGAAGGCTTCCTCGGTCGTCATCTTCATGGCGTCACTCCCTTCGCGCGTTGGCGATCCTTGGTTGGCCGCCTTCCTGTCATGAAAAGAAGGGCGGGGTTAGGGCCAGTCAAACTGCCACGCTAAGGCCAGTGCTGGCCATATGGCGGGCGATGCGGGAGACCCCCTCGGGGATGCTCTCCGCGGCGATGGAGGAGTAGGCCAGGCGCAGGTGGCGCCGGTCGCGCTCGCCCGCCCGCGCACCATTTTGGAAGAACACGCCGCCGGGCTCGACCAGCACGCCGTCCTGTCGCAGGCGCCGGGCCAGGGCGGCAGTATCGGTGCCCGCCGGCATCTGCAGCCAGGCGGAGGAAGCGCCGAAGCGCGCGGGCCGGGCGCGGTCGAGCGCATGCTCCTGGAGCGCGCCCTCCATCACCTTGCGGCGTTGGCGAAAGGTCTGGGCCATGCGGTTCACCTGGGCATCGTAATGGCCGAGGGACAGGAAATAGGCCGCCGTGCGCTGCACATGGCCGGGCGGGTGGCGCAGCACGAGCGAGCGCAGCGCCCGCGCCTCGTTCACAAAGGCCTCCGAGGCGACGAGATAGCCGAGGCGGAGCCCTGGGAAGATCGACTTGGAGAAGCTGCCGATGTGCACCACGGCCCCGGTCTCATCCAGCGACTTCAGCGCCGGTGAGGCCGCCTGGCCGTAGGCGATCTCGAACTCGTAGTCATCCTCGACGATGATGAAACCGTCCCGTTCCGCCCGCGCGAGCAGCGCCCGGCGCCGTTCCACCGGCATGGTGGTGTTGGTCGGGCACTGGTGGCTGACGGTGACGAAGAGGACATCGGTATCGGCTGGCACTGCCTCTGGTGGCAGGCCGTCCTGGTCCACGTCGATGGCCACGGTGCGACAGCGCGTGGGGCTCAGGATCTCGCGCAGGCCCGGGTAGCAGGGGTTCTCCATCGCCGCGAGGCGGCGCTGGGTGAGCAGGATCTGCGCGGCGATCCACAGGGCGTTTTGCGCGCCCAGGGTCACGAGGATCTCCTCGGGCCGGGCCCAGATGCCCCGGCGGGGCAGGATGTGGCGCAGGATGTACTCCACCAGCAGCGGATCGTCCCGCTCATAGTGGTCGGCGGTCAGGGCGTCGAAATCCTTCTGCCCCAGCGCCTGAAGCGCGCAGAGCCGCCAGTTCTGGTGATCGAACAGCCGCGGATCCACCTGACCGTAGATGAAGGGATAGGGGTAGCGCCGCCAATCCGCCGGCCGCTCCAGCACCGCCATGCCCGCATAGCGCTGGCCAAGGGCGCGGGACCAGTCCACCTGGGGCCGGGTGCTGCGGGGCGCGGGCGCAAAGTTCGGCGGCACGGGTGCTGCGTCGGAGACATAGTAGCCCGACCGCCCGCGTGCCGTGAGATAGTCGTTCGCCACCAGCTCGGTATAGGCGATCGTCACCGTGATGCGGCTGATGCCCAGGTGCTGCGCCAGCCCGCGGCTGGAGGGCATGCGCTCGCCGGGCCGGAAGCGGCCCGACAAGATCCCCTCGGCGACCAGCTGCTGGATCTGCTGCTGCAGCGTCCCCTCGAAGGCGGGGTCCAGAAAGAACGCCTCCGCCGGGATCGTGCCGGTCGATGCGGCCGCAGCCATGATCTCAGCCGATGACCCGGGTCAGCGCGGCATCCACGGCCCCGGTGATCGCGTCGATGTCATCGGCGGTGGCGATCAGCGGCGGGGCGAAGACCAGCGTGTTGTTGAACCCGGGCAGCGAGCGGTTGGTCATGCCGATCACGACCCCCTGCGCCATGCAGTCGTCGACGACGGCCTTCACCCTCTTCTCGTCCATGGGCTCCTTGGTGGTGCGATCCACCACCAGCTCGGCACCGGCGAACAGGCCCTTGCCGCGGACATCGCCGATGACCGGGTGCTTCTCCATCAGCGCCTCCAGGTTCGCCTTCAGCCGGTCGCCCTGGACACGGGTGTTCTCGAGCAGCCCCTCGTCCTCGATGATCCGCATATTCTCCAACGCCGCGGCGGGGCCGGCGGTGCAGCCGCCGAAGGTAGAGATATCGCGGAACATCGACATCGGATCCGCCGCGTCGTCCTTGAAGGCCTCGAAGACCGCTTCGGTGGTCACGAGGCACGCGATGGCGGCGTAGCCCGAAGCGACACCCTTCGCCATGGTCACCATGTCCGGCTTTATGCCGTAGTGCTGATAGCCGAACCACTCACCGGTGCGGCCGATGCCGCAGACGACCTCGTCGAGGTGCAGTAGCACGTCGTATTTGGCGCAGATCTCCTGCACCCGGGCCCAGTACCCCTCCGGCGGGGTGATGATGCCGCCGCCCGCGGTGATCGTCTCCAGGCAGAGCGCGCCGACCGTCTCCGGCCCCTCGCGCAGGATCACCGCCTCGATGGCGTCCGCAGCGGCCAGGCCATAGTCGGCAGCCTCGGGGTACTGGTTGCGATACTCCAGGCAGTGCGGCACCTCGACGAAGCCCGGCGCGAAGGGACCGTATTGCTCGGCCCGCTGCGGCTGGCCACAGGCCGCCAGCGTCGCATTGGTCGTGCCGTGATAGTCGCGCTCGCGGAACAGGATCTTGGTCTTCTGGCCGCCATAGCGCTTGTGCGCGATCTGGCGGACCATCTTGAAGGCTTTCTCGTTCGCCTCGGAGCCGGAATTGCAGTAGTAGACGCGGCTCATGCCCGGCATCTTCTCGATCAGCCGCGAGGCGAACTTAGAGTGTGGGATCGAGCCGAGGGAGCCCGAGAAGAAGTTCATCCGCACGAGCTGGTCGCGCACCGCATCGGCGATGGTCTCGCGCCCGTAGCCCACGTTGACGGTCCAGATCCCGCCGGAGACGGCGTCGATATGCTCCTTGCCGTTGCCGTCCCAGACGCGCAGGCCCTTGCCCTCGACGATGATGCGGGGGTCGGTGGTCTCCAGCGCCTTGTGCTGGAACATGTGGTGCCAGACGTGGGCCTTATCGTCCTCGACAATGTCCGACAGGTCGTTCGGCGACAGCGCATAGTCCATGACGGGGCTCCTCTGACACGGGGCAGGGGCGGCGGGCCGACTGGCCGTTCCACCGCTGGCCGTACCCTGCACGAAATTCTCGCCACGGATAGGGCCAATTTTCACCACTGACTAAAGCCAGATGCGCGCTGTCCTGGCAAGGGCGGCCAGCGTAGGGTGCGTGCTCGCACGCACCCCCCTGCGCTACCCCATCGAAGGAACCCGCGATGCCCCATGACACGGCCACCGGGGCCGAGACCCGGCTTGCGACCTATGGCACGCTGGCGCCGGGGCGGGTGAACCACCATCAGCTCAGCGGCCTGCATGGGGCCTGGCTGGCGGGGACGGTGCGCGGTCACCTGTCCGAGGCCGGCTGGGGCGCGGCCCAGGGGTTTCCCGGCCTGACCCTCGACCCCGCGGGCCCGGCGGTCGCGGTCCACATCTTCGTCTCGCCCGGCTTGCCGGCCCAGTGGCCGCGTCTCGATGCCTTCGAGGGGCCAGGCTACCGCCGTGTGGTGACGCGCGCCGAGACGCCGGGCGGCGCCGTCGCCGTCTCGATCTACGAGGTCATCCGCCCTCAGTCGTAATCGCTGAGATCGGTGGGCGCGTGGAGCAGGGTGCTGTCGTACTTCGGCAGGTCGTCGGTCATCTCGAGCCAGGGCAGTTTGCTCTGATAGTTTACGTGGAAGGTGGGTTGGAAGGCGTGCGGGTCCTCGAGCGAGGCGGCGTAGAGATGCATCCCGCCGGGGTAGTGATCGGCCTCGAACCCCATCGGCGCGCCGCAGGTGGCACAGAAATGCCGCTGCACCCCCGGTGAGCTCTCGTAGGTCCGCGGTGCCTCCCCGGTCCACCGAAAGTGCCGGAGCGGCACCCCGAGCCAGGCCACAACCGGTGCCGAGCAATGCCGCCTGCAGTCATCGCAATGACAGTAACAGGCCCAGGTGGGCTCGCCGTCGTACTCCCACGCTGTCTTCCTGCACAGGCAATAGCCGCGTGTCGGCATGCTCGCCCCCTCCGGACAAGTCCTGAGATTGACCGCCGGAATGAAGCCGGGTGTCAGCCTCCGAGAGCGTCGTTGATTTGTCGTGCTTGAGGAAGATCGTTGGCACGAAATAGTCCGACGGCGTCGAGACGTCCTGCTCCGATTGTGCCACCTCATTCTTCTTCTTCGGCGGGGGCGGGGGCGGGGGCGGGGGAGAGGGCGAGAAGGGCAGCGCAGAGAAGAGCGCGGAGGCGGCGAGAAAGGACCATCGGGTACAGGCTCCTGCTGAGGTCTCGGTCTGGCCGGGGACATAGCCCCCGCGCGCGTCTCTCTAGGGCGCGCGGGCCCGTCAGTCTTGGCGAGCGAATAGCCTTATTCCGTGGGCGCTGAGGTGCTTTCCACTATGTCGGCCTGTCCGGAGGGCGCGGGTCGCATGATGATCGGCGGCACCTCATAGAGGAATTCGTCATTTGTCTCATCTGAGGCGGCATTGATCGCTTCGACGATCATGACACCGACGAGCGCACCCACCAGGCCCCCGGCGGCGGCCGCGGTCGACGCTGACTCGCGTCGATCCGCGATCGTCTTGTTGTATGGCTCTGCGATCACGGTGCAATCTTCACACCCGGCGAGGCGACAGGTGAGGGTCATCGGTGCTGTGCGATATCCGTAGAGCGGCACATGCACGGCGCCGGGCGTGCGAACCGTTGCGCCAAATTCCTCTAGGGCAACATCACAGACCGCGCCAGCGAGTTCTTCTCCCGCCACCTCGTTTCCAAAATCGTTGATCCGTGGTGAATAGGTCCGCACTTCCATGATTTGCGTGCCGCGTTGCGCTGGCACCTGTTCGCCGGCGGCGCGGCGCTCAGCGTAGATGTCCGTGCTGGAGTTCGGGTCGGCCGATGCCCGAAGCACGACGACATCCGAAAGCGGCATGCCCGGTTGGGTACAGCCAGACACCGCTGCAACGAGGCTTACGCCTAGGACAAGAGCCCTCAGACGGTTCATCCGACCCCCCTTCGATTTCACGAGTACCCGCGTGAAATGGGACAGGTGGCAACGGCTTTCAACATGTGGAACAGAGGGGCTCAACGCTCTCGATGCAAAGCGGCGGCTGTGGACAAGCGCTGTCGGTGGAGGCGTGGAGCAGGGGGCCGTAGTATCTTCGGCAGATCGTCGGCCCTCTCGAGTGAGGGCAGCTTGCTCTGGTGTGGATGGGGAAGCTGGGTTTGACGTACCGCGGGTCCTCTAGCGAGGCTGCGTAGAGGTGCATCCCGCCGGGGTAGTGATCGGCCTCGAAGCCCGTCGGCGCGCCGCAGGTGGCACAGAAATGCCGCCGCACCCCCGGCGAGCTCTCATAGGTCCGCGGCGCCTCCCCGGTCCAGCGAAAGTGCCTTGGTGGCACCCCGAGCCAGGCCACAACCGGCGCCGAGCAATGCCGCCGACAGTCGTCGCAGTGACAGTAGCAGGCCCAGGTGGGCTCGCCCACGTAGGACCATCTCGTCTTCCCGCACAGGCAAGATCCGCGTGTCGCCATGCTCCCTCTACGTCGCGTAGGGTGGGGTTCGACCCCACCTCCCGCAGCGATGGTGGGGTCGAACCCCACCCTACGCACGTAACGTCTCGGATGTGGAGCTGTCCGCCGTTCATGGCCGGCAGCCAAGTGGGGTCGGCACGCGCGAGGCGGTCCAGGCGACGACGTCGCGAGTGACGGGTCAGCTCGGCAGGCTGCTCTTGCTGATCATCATGTGCACGCCCTTCTCGCCATCCACCACCTGGGTGATACGCAGGTCGCCAGCAAGCGAAAGCAGCATGTAGGCTTGGTCGCGGCTGATGCCGGCACGCTCGGAGACGAGGCGGATCATGTCGCGCAGGGCCTTGCGCATGGCCTCGTCCAGGGTCTCGTCGAAGCCCATAGAGATCAGCATGTCGGGGCGCTCGGCGAAGGGCTGGGTGATCGACATGTCCTTGCGCACGGTCAGGCGGAAGCGGCCCTGCAGCGCGGTCTCGAGCGCCGCGATACAGACCTCGCCGTCGCCCTGGCGCCCGTGACCGTCGCCGGCCGAGAACAGCGCCCCCTCGTTGAAGACAGGCAGATAGAGCGTCGTGCCGGGCGTCAGTTCCTTGTTGTCCATGTTGCCGCCGAAGGCGCGCGGCTCGGGCGTCCCGATCCGGCCCCATTCCTTGGGCGGGGCGACGGCCATGATGCCGAAGAACGGATCGAGCGGCAGGTCCACGCCGATGGGCAGCCGACAGACACCTGCCGCCTCGTCCACGGCGATGTGCATGTGCTGGTAGTTGGTGAACTCGTCAGGCAGGGCGCCGAGGAGCGGCAGGATCGCCGTGAAGCCCCAGCTTTGCATGGGCTTGGCCTCGAGAATATCGACCTGCAGAACATCGCCTGGCATCGCGCCCGTCACGTGGACGGGGCCGGTCACCATGTGTGGACCAGCGCCCTTGGTCGGGCGGTGGGCCTTCATCGCCTCCACATGCGCGGGGATGACGCCCTCGCCGTCCGGCGGCAAGTCGGTCTCCTCGCAGGCCGGCAGGCAGTCCAGCGTCACCTCGTCACCGCTCTCTACGGTCAGCACGGGCGGCGTGGTGGCGTCGAAGTAGCCCCAGAAGAGGTTCTCGGGGCGCCAGTCTAGGTGATGGCTGGCCATGGATGTCTCCTTGGTCGTCAGGGGTCGGTTAGGGGTTCAGACGTGCAGGAAGGCAGCGACGCCGTCGTCGTCCATGTCGGCGCCGCGCCCCGATTTCACGATGCGGCCGCGATCGATGACGGCGTAGGTGTCGGCGAGCGATCGGGCGAAGTCGTAGTACTGCTCGACCAGCAGGATCGCCATGCGCGCGCGCAGGCCCCGGATCGCTTCCTCGATCGCCTGGACGATCGAGGGCTGGATCCCCTCGGTCGGCTCGTCGAGGATCAGGAGGCGCGGCCGTCCGGCAAGGGCGCGACCGATGGCAAGCTGCTGCTGCTGGCCGCCCGAGAGATCGCCGCCCCGCCTGCGCCACATCTGGCCGAGCACCGGGAAGAGCGTGACGATCTCGTCGCGCAGCGCATCCGGCTCGGCGACGCCGTGGTTGCGCAGGACGATCTCGATGTTCTGGCCCACGGTAAGGTCGGCGAAGATCTCGCGGCCCTGGGGCACATAGCCGATGCCGGCCCGGGCGCGGCGATGCGAGGGCAGGGCGGTGATATCCTCGCCGTCGAAGCGGATGGTGCCGCCATCGACGGGCATGATGCCCATCAGCGTGCGCAAGAGTGTGGTCTTGCCCGCGCCATTGCGGCCAAGAAGCGCGTGGCAGTCGCCCTCCGCGATGCCCATGGCGACCCCGTCAAGCACCAGCGCTGAGCCGTAGCGCTGGCGCAGTCCCGCCACGCTCAGCAGCATCCGGTCGATCCCGTCAGCGGCCAAGATACACCTCCCGCACCCGGGCATTGGCACGGGCATCGGCCATGCGTCCCTCGAAGATCGGCGCCCCCTCGTGCAGGACCGTTACCCGGTCGGCGATCTCCTCGACGAAGGCCATGTCGTGCTCGATGACCAGGACGGCCCGGTCAGGCGCCTTCAGCCGGCGCACGAGGTCGGCGGTATGCGCGGTCTCCTGCTCGGTCATCCCGGCGACGGGCTCGTCGAGCATGAGCAGTTTCGGGCGCTGCATGAGCAGCATGCCGATCTCGAGCCACTGTTTCTGGCCATGCGCCAGCGTGCCGGCCAATCGGTCGGCGGCATCGCCGAGGCCGATCTCGTCCAGCACCTCGGCCATCCGGCTGGCGCGCCGGCTGTCGGCCCAGTTCAGGATCTCGGCGCGGATCGAACGCGGCTCGAGCCGGAGCGCCAGTTCGAGGTTTTCGCGCACCGTCAGCGCATCGAAGACGCTGGGCTTCTGGAACTTCCGGCCGACGCCGGCCAGCGCGATCTCCGGTTCGGAGAGGCGCAAGAGATCGATGCTGCCGTCGAGCAGCACCTTGCCCGCCTTGGGCCGCGTCTTGCCGGTGATGACGTCGAGCAGCGTCGTCTTGCCCGCGCCGTTGGGGCCGATCACGCCGTGGATCTCGCCGTAGCGCGCGATGAAGCTGAGGCCTGGGATCGCAACGAAGTCCCCGAAGGAGACGCGCAGCCCGTCGACCTGGATCGCCTGCTGTCGGCCCATCTCACCCACCCTGACCGACCTCCGCCGCTGTCCCCGGTGCGCGGCTGCCGGCCGTTGCGGGCGCGGCGCGCAACCGTGGCAGGCGCAGATCCAGCAGACCGTTCGGCAGCGTGGTGACGATCAGCAGCACGACGCCCGCCAGAATGAAGGGCCAGAGATCCGGCGCAAAGCCGGTCAGCCAGAACTTGAGGGCGCTGATCAGCACGGCCCCGATCACAGCCCCCGCCAGCGCACCGCGCCCGCCTAGCGCCACCCAGACCGCAATCTCGATCGAGAGCTCGGGCGACAAGAGCTTCGGATTGATGATCCCGACCTGCGGCACATAGAGCGCACCGGCGATGGCCGCGATCATCGCCGACAGGGTCCAGACGGCGAGCTTGGGCCAGAGTGTGTCGTAGCCGAGGAAGCGCAGCCGGTCCTCCTCGTCGCGGATGGCGATCAGGATGCGGCCGAAGGGCGAGCGCATGAGGCGGCCACAGCCGAGATAGATCCCGAGCGTCACGACGACTGAGACGGTCGCGAGGCCGACGATGGTCCCCTCGTCGCCCACGTCGAAGCCGAGCACCGTCGTGAAGCCGGTCATGCCGTTGTTGCCGCCGAAGCCGGTGTCGTTGCGGAACATCAGCAGCATGGCCACATAGGTCAGCGCCTGAGTGATGATCGCGAAGTAGACGCCCGCCACGCGCGAGCGGAACGAGAAGTAGCCATAGGCAAAGGCCAGCAGCCCCGGCAGCGCGAAGATCAAGAGCAGCGCATAGGGGAAGAACTCAAAGCCGAACCAGTGGACGGGCAGTTCGGTCCAGCCCATGAAGGTCATCACGTCGGGCGTCACGCCGTTATAGACGTAGCCGGCCTTCAGCATGTGCATCGCGACGAGATAGCCGCCGAAGGCGAAGAACAGCCCGTGTCCGAGGGACAGGATGCCAGCGTAGCCCCAGATCAGATCAAGCGCGATGGCGAGCAGCGCGAAGGTCGCGATCTGGCCCACGATGTTGGCAAAGTAGGGCGAGATGCCGGCCGGCCCGCCCGCGAGTGGCCCGCCCAGGATCGGCAGGGCGACGGCGATGGCGACCATGGCGGCCGCGACCGCGCGGAACAGGCCCGGGCGCTCGACCCGGCCGACGGCATCGTTGGCGGCCATCAGCGTCTCCCCTTCGGTGCGAACAGCCCTTCGGGCCGGCGCTGAATGAACAGGATCACCAGCAGCAGAACGATGACCTTGGCCGCGACGGCGCCGTAGACGGGCTCGATCGCGACATTGATCTGCCCGATGCCGAAGGCCGCGACGACCGCGCCTGCGAGGCTGCCGACACCGCCGAGGACGACCACCATGAAGCTGTCCACGATGAAGCCCGTCCCCATGGTCGGGTTCACGTTGTAAAGCGGCGAGAGGGCGAGCCCGGCCAGCCCCGCGAGCCCCGAGCCGAGGCCGAAGGCGAGGCGGTCCGTGCGCCGCGTATCGATGCCGGCCGCCCCCGCCATGGCTCGGTTCTGCGTGACCGCCCGCATGTTGATCCCGAGCGTGGTGAAGCGGATCAGCGCCAGCACCGCAAAGAAGGCGGCGACCGCGACGGCAATCGCGAAGAGGCGGTTCGAGGTCATGATGAAGTCCCCGATCACGGGGAACCCGCCGGACACATAGGCCGGTTGGTGGAACTCGAGGTTCTGGGTCCCGATACCGACGCGTACGGCGTTGATCAGCAGGAGCGAGATCGCCCAGGTCGCCAGCAGGGTCATCAGCGGGCGCGCATAGAGGCGCCGGATCACCGTCGCCTCCATCACGATGCCGACCAGCGCGGCCGCGCCGAAGGAGACCGGGATCGCGAGGAACAAGTACCAGTCGAGTGCGCCCGGCACGACGATGCGGATCAGCTCCTGCGTGAAATAGGTGGCGTACGCGCCGACCATGATCAGCTCGCCCTGGGCCAGGTTGATGACCCCCATCAGCCCGAAGATGATTGCAAGGCCCAGAGCCGCGAGCAGCAGGACGCTGGCGTAAGACACCCCGCTGTAGAGCGTCGCGAGGGCCTTGCCGATGGCGAGCGTGCGGTCGATCTCGGCAAGCGCCACCTCCGCGGCCGCGCGCACGGCCGGGTCGGTCTCGTTCGCCAGTGCTTCGGCGATGGTCGTGCGGTTTCGCAGCGTCGCGTCGGCGGCGATGGCGCCGATCGCCTCGGCCCGCCTCGTGGGGTCGGGATCGCCGAGCAGGAGGCTGGTGCGGATCTCGCCGATCACCGCCGCGATGGCGGGGTCGCGCTCGATCTCGAGTGCTGCGGCCAGCACCGGCGCGCTCACGGCCTCCCGCCTGCGATCGAGCCTGCCGGCGGCGCGCAGGCGGGCCTCGGCGCTGTCCTCCGTGAACAGCGCCAGGACGAAGCCGGCGCTGGCGGCAGTGGCCCGCAGGCGCAGGTTGACCGAGGGCGCCGAGAGATCGCCATCGGGCGCGGCGGGGGCCAGCGTCTCGGCCGAGACGAGCCCGTCTGGCCCTTCGATGAAGGCCCCATCGGCGCCACAGCGCAGATCGCGGCCCTCGAACCCCTCAACTACCGCGCGGGCCCAGAGGGCGCCCTCGCGGCCTTCGTCGGCGCCGGCGGCGGCCAGGCTCTCAAGGGCGGCCTGCTGCGCGCGGAAATCCTCGGAACAGATTTCGGCCAGGATCGCCACGCGGTCGAGCGCGACCGCACGGCCCGGCAAGGCCAGACAGATCATCGAAAGAAGAAGGGCGAGACAGCGCGCCATGGCGTGACCCCGGACGGTTCTGCAGCGACGAGGCATGGCGGGCGGCGCCTGTTCGGGCCGCCCGCGTCGACTGGCGTCAGGTGTTCATGTATGGGCTGAACGGAACCGGCGTCGGCGTGCCCTCCGACTGCCACAGGATGTCGTAACCCTGGGTCTCGTTCAGCGAGCCGATGAAGACGCCGCGCTTCACGTAGTTGTTCTCGGCGGTCATCGAAATCTCGTAGCCCGAGGGGCAGGCGAAGGTGAGCCCGGCCGAGGCCTCGCGCACCGCCGGCACGTCGAAGGAGCCCGCCTTCTCGGCCGCCATGGCCCAGAGGTGCACGCCGTCATAGGTCGACACCATCGGGTCGATGGCGACGTCGGGGCGGAACGGCACATCGTTGGCGCCGACATAGGCCGCCCAGTTGGCCAGGAACTCTTCGTTCCGCGGGCCCGCGGCGTTCTGCAGGTAGGCCCAGCAGTTCAGGTGGCCGACGAGCTCACTGGTGTCGAGACCCTCGAAATCCGCCTCCACCGCGTCCAGGCCTAGGACCGGCACGTCGAAGGCTGCGATGCCCTGGTTCACGAACTCGCGGAAGAAGTCGGGGATCGAGTTGCCGACGACCGTCAGCACCACGATGGGCTGGCCGCCAGGCTGATCGGCGAAGGCGCGGATCTCGTTGACCAGCGTCTGGAAGTTCGAGTGGCCGACTGGCACGTATTCCTCGCGCCAGGAATCCTCGCCGATGCCCTTGTCCGCCCAGTATCCCTTGAGCTGCTGATTGATCGTGCGCGGCCAGACATAGTCGGAGCCGAGCATGAAGAAGCGCTTCGCCGAGCCGCCCTCTTCGCTCATCAGATAGTCGACTGCCGGCAGCACCGAGGAGGACGGCGGCGAGTTCAGGTAGACGACGTTCTTGGAGTTCTCCTCGCCCTCGAAGTGCAGCGGGTAGTACAGGAGCGCGTCGTTCTGCTCGACCACCGGCAGGACGGACTTGCGGCTCACCGATGTCCAGCAGCCGAAGATCGACGCGACCTCCTCCTGCGCGATCAGCTGGCGGCCGAGCTGCGCATAGAGCGGCCAGTCCGAGCCCGGGTCGGTCACAACGACCTCGACCGTTTTGCCGAGCACGCCACCGGCGGCATTGATCTCTTCGGCGGCCATGCGCGCGACGTAGTTCAGGCGACCCTCGATATTGGCCATTGTCCCCGAGGACGAGAACAGACAGCCGATCTTGACGGTGTCGGCGGCATTGGCGCGCCGAATGAGGCCGGGAAGGGGGAAGCTCGACGCCGTTGCGCCAAGCGCAGCGGCACCAAGGCCTTTGATGACTGAACGACGGTGCATGGGGGCACTCCCTTGTTGGGGCGGGGAACGTTGAAGTGTCGCAATCGATGGTGCGCTAGGATCTTCAGGCAAGCCCTCAAGCTCTCTTTCTAGCCAATTCCCGTGAAATGATGATGATTCAGGCAGTAAATTGTGCCGGTTGCGGGTTTTTTAGGCGCGTCTCGGGGCATTCGATGCGCCCTCGGTGTGCTCGCGATCGCTTGACCCGCTAGTCGAAGCGGTCAACCTTGAGGGCCATTCGAGCAACTTGATTGGTGGGGCGTGAGCAGCAGCGGGACATCGAGGATTGGGGGTCAGATCCGCTACCAGCGGCGCCTGCGTGGCATGACCCTGCATAGTCTGGCGACGAAGGCCGAGTGTTCCGAGAGCATGGTGTCGAAGGTCGAGACCGGACGCGTGAACCCGTCGCTGACGATGCTCAGCCGATTGGCCAAGGCGCTGGGCGTCAACGTGTCGACCTTCTTCGCGGACGACGAGATCAACGACGTGGTCATGCGGTCGGGCAGCCGCCCGCGGCTGGATAAGGATGCGCTTCGTTCGGGCGACGGCATCATCCTGGAAAGGCTGGCGCCCTATGCTCTGGGCTGCATGCTCCAGGCGAACATCCACATCGTCGCCGCCGGCGGGCGAAGCGACGGGGTCATCAGCCATCTGGGAGAGGAGGTGGGGTTCCTCCTGGAAGGCGAATTGGAACTCGAGGTCGACGGCCAGCGGTATCAGCTACGCCCTGGCGACTCGTTCTACTTCTCGTCCGACCGTCCCCACGGGTATCGCAATCTCAGCAGCACCGAGGCGCGGGTGCTGTGGGTAAACACCCCGCCGACCTTCTGATCGAGTGACGCGCGCGCAGCCATCTGCACGCTTCTTATGCAGCTAAAGGATGCCTGATCGCCTGAGAGCATGGACTCTGAATAAAGTTCCTTGACTGAGATGCGGGAAGCCGGAGCATGGCGAGACGCGGCTGTCCGATGCAGCCGGTCCGTCAAGATCCGGGAGTACCGACGTGTCTACCGAGATGCCTGCCGGCGAAGCCGAAGTCACCGTTGCGTGCTTGCAGTTCGAGCCCGAGATTGGCGATCTCGCGGCCAATCGCGCGACGGGTCTCGAGATGATCGAGACGGTGGCAGACGCTGGAGCGAACCTGGTCGTGCTGCCAGAACTCTCGGACAGCGGTTATGTCTTTGAGACCCGCGCGGAGGCCTTCGCACTGTCGGGCACGGCGACCGGATCGGACACCGTAAAGGGTTGGGCCGAGATCGCCCGCAAGCGCGGCCTGCATATCATCGGCGGCTTCTGCGAGCGCGAGGGCGGCAAGCTCTTCAACTCGGCGGCCGTCGTCGGGCCGGATGGGCTGATCGGTGTCTACCGCAAGACCCACCTTTGGGACGCGGAGAACCTTTGGTTCGATCCCGGCGACCACGGCTATCCGGTCTTTGCCACGCCGCTCGGCCGTATCGGCGCGCTGATCTGCTATGATGGCTGGTTTCCCGAAGCCTGGCGGTTGCTGGCGGTACAGGGTGCCGACATCGTCTGCGTGCCGACGAACTGGGTGCCGATGCCCTCGCAGCCCGCGACGCTGCCCTCGATGTCGAACATCCTGTGCATGGGCGCGGCCCATTCGAACTCGTTCTGCGTGGCCGCGGCCTGCCGGATCGGCACCGAGCGTGGCCAGCCCTTCATCGGCCAGAGCTTGATCGTCAACCACGAAGGCTGGCCCGTGGCGGGCCCCGCCTCCGAGGATTCCACAGAGGTGCTTATGGCGCGCCTCAACCTGGCGGACGCGCGTCGCAAGCGCCGCCTCAACGACTTCAACCAACTGCTGCGCGATCGCCGAACCGATCTCTACCACGAGATGCTCGGCACCGACCTTACGCCAGGGTGGCACTGACCATCGGACAACCGACCCCCACCCCGATCCCGACCCCGCCCTCAACAAAGACCCATACACAGATCCCGACACGGGACCCCCAAGGAGGTGATACGATGACGACCCTGAGACCGCTTTCCATCGCTGCGCTCGTGGCCGCCCTGTCGGTCGCGCCGGCCGCAGCCCAAGACACGATCAAGATCGGCATCCCGGTCGGGCTCTCCGGGGCCAACAGCGTGGTTGCGCCCTCGGTGGTGCAGTCCTCGGAATACGCCGCCAAGGAGATCAACGAGGCCGGCGGGATCCTCGGCAAGCAGATCGAGCTTGTGGTGGCCGACGACAACTCCGGCGCACAGGGTGCACAGCGGGCCTTCGAGAGCCTCGTCTACGAGGAGAAGGTCGACGTCCTAATCTCGATGGAGACATCGGCGGCGCGCAACGCCGGGCTGCCGATCGTCAACCGCGGCCAGACCCCGTACATCTACACCTCGTTCTACGAGGGCCGGTCGTGCTCGCCCTGGATGTACATCAACGCCTGGGTGCCCGAGCAGCAGGTGGCCCCCATCGTCGATCACTTCATGAAGGAGTATACGGCGAAGACCTTCTTCCTGATCGGCTCCGACTATGCCTTCGGCCGCGGCATGCTCGAGTTCACCCGCTCGTATGTCGAGGGCCAGGGTGGCGAGGTCATGGGCGAGGAGTACCTGCCCATGGACGGCTCGGACTGGACCGCGATCATCTCCCAGCTCAAGGCCTCGGGCGCGGATGCGCTGATCACCTCGACCGCCGGTGGCGCCCCCAACGTGACGCTGACCAAGCAGCTGCGCGCGGCGGGTGTGGACATGCCCTATGGCAACCTCGCGGTCGACGAGGGCACGGCGAAGTCGATGGGGGGCGACGCGACGGGGATCTACATCGCGGCCTCCTACGTCACCGGGATCGAGAGCGCGGAGAACAAGGCGTTCCTCGAGGGTATGGCGGCGATGTTCGGCGACGACCTGATCACGCCCAACGACCTTTCGGTGCCGCAGTACGAGGCGATCTACGCCTACAAGGCCGCCGTCGAGATGGCAGGCTCCACCGAGCCGCAGGCGGTGATCGACGTGCTGGATGAGGTCTCGGTAACCGGCCCGCGCGGCACGATCACCATGAACGCCCAGCGCCACGCCCCCCTGACGATGTACCTTGGCCAGGTACAGGCGGACGGGACTGTCAACGTGATCCAGAGCTTCGAGAACGTGGATCCCGGCGAGCAGTGCCCGCAATTCTCCAACTGACCCACGCCTGAGGGGGCGGCCCGGCCGCCCCACGCTCAGCTTCCGGAGGGCCCATGGCCAATCTCGCGCTCGATATGATCACGACCTCGGCGATCCTCTTCATCGTCGCCTCGGGGCTGATGATCATCCTCGGCGTGATGAAGCTGATCAACTTCGCCCATGGCGCGTTCCTGACGGTGGGCGGCTATGCGGCCTACCTCACGACCGAGGTCGGGCTTAGCCCATGGCTGGCGCCGCTGCTGGCCGCGGCGGCGGGGTTTGTCGCCGGCATCGTCGTGGAGCGGGTCATCGTGCGCCCCCTCTACGACCGCCCCCTCGACGCCATCCTTGCGACCTGGGGGCTCGGCATCATCATCGGCCAGCTCATCACCCTAGGCTTCGGGCGCGAGGTGCAGTTCGCCGCGAGCCCGATGACCGGGACGCTGGCGCTGGGCGATATCGAGTACTCCGCCTATCGCTTGGCGCTGACCGCGGTCGCCCTGGCCATCGGGGCTGCGCTGACGGCCCTGCTCTATCTCACGCGCTTCGGCCTCAACGCGCGGGCGGTCATCATGAACGAAACACTGGCCCGCGGGCTCGGCATCGACAGCGCCCGGGTGCGCTCGCTCACCTTCGGGCTCGGCGCGGGGCTTGCCTGCGGGGCCGGCGCGCTGATCACGCCGCTCCTGTCGGTCGACCCGAACATGGGGCTGCCCTGGCTGGTGAATTCCTTCATGCTGGTGCTCGTCTCCGGCGTCTCGATCCCGAGCCTTGCCATCGCGTCGCTGATCCTCGGTAGCGCGCAGGTCGCGGTCTCGACCTATGTGAGCCCGATCATCGGCGGGCTGACTATCGTGGTCCTGGCCGCCGTGCTGCTGCGCCTCTTCCCCAAGGGCCTCGGCCGTGGCACGTGACGGCGCCGCCCCGGCGGGCCTGTCGGCCGTCACGCGCCGGGTACGCAGGACCGTGCTGATCGGCGCCGCCGTGGCCGGGATCGTGATCGCCACGGCCCCCTTTCAGCTCGACATCTACACCAAGAACGTCCTGATCCGTGCCTTCTTCCTCGCAGCCCTCGCGATGACGGTCGACGTGCTCTGGGGCTACACGGGCATCCTGACTTTCGGACAGTCCGCCTTCTTCGGGATCGGCGCCTATGCCTGCGCGCTGGTGGCGATGCATTACGGCTTTGGGCCGTTCTGGTTCGCGGGGGCGTTCGTCGTCGCGATCCTCGCCGCGGTGGCGGTCGCCTGGCTGATCGGCTGGCTCGCCTTCTACCACGGGGCCTCGCCGCTCTACGGCTCCATCGTGACGCTCGCGCTGCCGATCGTCTTTGTGCAGCTGATCTTCGCCGGCGGCCGGTTCACCGGATCCTCCTCCGGCATCTCGTCGTTCCCCACCTACTACTGGTCCTTCGAGACGTGGTTCTGGATCGCCGGCGGCTACCTGATCGCCGTGACGGTGCTGGGCTACCTGCTGGTGAAGAGCGATTTTGGGCGCCTTCTGGTCGCGATCCGCGAGAACGAGGAGCGATGCGCCTACCTCGGCCTACCGGTCAGCCGCATCAAGATCCTGTTGATGATGGCGGCCGGGGCAATCGGCGCGGGCGCGGGCTTCGGCTATGCCGCCTTCACCAATGTCGTGGCGCCGGAGCTTGGCGGGTTCCTGCTGGGCACCGAACTGCTGATCTTCACGGCCCTCGGCGGGCGCGGGACGCTGATCGGCCCGGTGCTCGGTACGATCGGGATCGACGTCACCGCCTCCTACCTATCCGGCTCGCTGCCCTTTCTCTGGAAGCTGATCACGGGCGTGGCCTTCGTGGTGGTGATCGTGCTGCTGCCGCAGGGGCTGATCCCGATCATCGGTCAGGGGTTGCGGCGGCCCTGGCCGGTCCGACGCCGGGAGAGCGTCGATGAGGTCACGCTTCGCAGCTTCGAGCCGACCACGCCGCATGGTGAGACACCCTCGGCGCCCCTGCGGACCGAGGGGCTGCAGCGCCACTATGGCAGCCTGAAGGTGCTCGACGGGATCGCGATCGAGAGCCGCGGCTCGGAGCTTCTGTCGATCGTCGGCCCGAACGGGGCGGGCAAGACCACCCTCATGCGATGCGTCTCGGACGGTGGCGAGCGTTCGGGCGGGCAGGTCTTCGTCAACGGCACCGAGATTGGTCGCGGCGCCCCCCAGTCGGTCGTGGCACTCGGCATCGGCCGCAGCTTTCAGAACACCAACCTCTTCGAGACGCTGACCGTGGCGGAGTGCCTGATGCTCGCGCGCTGGCGGATCGACGGGGCGAGCCTGTTTTCACGCCGCTCTGAGATCGCTTTGCCAAGGCCCGCGGTCGGGATCCTCGAGGCAACCGGGCTCGACAAGGCACTCACCACGGAGACGCGTAACCTGAGCCACGGTCAGAAGCGTGGCCTTGAGCTTGCCATGGTGCTGGCCACCGAACCCTCGGTCCTGCTGCTCGACGAACCGACCGCGGGGCTAACCAAGGCCGAGCGTACGGCGATCGGCGACGTGCTGACCGCGCTGGCCAGGGGGCACGGGCTGTCGATCCTGCTCATCGAGCACGATCTCGACTTCGTCCGCGACATCTCTGACCGGATCGTGGTGCTCCACCAGGGCGCCTTGTTGATGGAGGGCACGGTCGACGAGGTGATCGCCTCGGAGCTGGTGAAAGCCGTCTATTCGGGGCAGAGCGTGGAGACCGCGTCATGACCCCCGCGAAAGATGCCCCCGCGCCGGCGGCGGAGACGCTGCTCTCGGTTGACGGGGTCAGCGCGGGCTATGGCGGCGCGATGGTCATCAACGATGTGGCCTTGGCCGTGCGCCCGGGAGAGATCGTGACCGTTCTCGGCAAGAACGGCATGGGCAAGACGACGCTGATGAAGACCATCATGGGCTTCGTGCGCGCCCAGTCCGGTCGCATCACCCTGGGCGGTGACGACGTGACCCACCGCGCCCCGCATGCCATGGCGCGGGCCGGTGTCGCCTATGCCCCGCAAGAGTTCACCATCTTCCAGGATCTGACCGTCGAGGAGAACTTGCGCGTCGGCGTCCCGGACGACCGGGCCTTCGCAGAGCGTGTGGGCAGCCTCACGGACGTCTTCCCCCGGATGCTGGAGCGCCTCAAGCAGCGCGCGGGCACGCTCTCCGGCGGCGAACAGAAGATGCTGATCATGTCCCGCGCGGTGCTCGCGCGCCCGCGGCTGATGCTGGTCGACGAGATCAGCGAGGGGCTCCAGCCCACCATGATCGAACGGATGGCTGAGGTTCTGCGCGCGACCCGAGAGGCGAATGGCACCGCGGTTCTGCTGGTCGAGCAGCACCTCTCCTTCGCACTCTCCGTGGCGGATCGGTTCGCCGTGCTCAAGCTCGGACAGATCGTCGAGGAAGGACCCGCGGGTGATCCCTCCGCGAGTGCTGCCCTGGCCGAGCACCTGAAGGTCTAGGCGATGGAGGGGGTCTGGGCCCATACCTACTCCATCGTGGGCCGCTGCGAGCGGAGCGGAGAGCTCGGCGTCGCCGTCGCCTCGGCTGTGCCTGCGGTCGGCGCGATCTGCCCCTACCTCAGACCCGGCATTGGTGCTGTCAGCACCCAGTCCTGGGTGAACCCCTATCTGGCGGTCGCGGTGCTGGACCGGCTCGCCACGGGGGCCGAGGCGCCCGAGGCGGTGGCCACGGTGCTCGCAGATGACCCCGCCGCCAGCGTTCGCCAGCTCGGCGCGATCGCCGCCCGGGGGCCCGGCGCTGCCTTTACCGGGACCGACTGCACGCCGGCCTGCGGGCACAAGACGGCGGCCGATCACGCCGTGCAGGGCAACATGCTGACCGGTGTCGATCTGCTCGAGGCCATGTCGCAGGCCTTCTCCGCGGTGCCCGCGGCCGCGCTCGATCTGCGGCTGCTCGCGGCGCTCGAAGCGGGTCAGGCCACGGGCGGCGACAAGCGCGGGCGCCAGTCCGCCGCCCTCGTAGTCATGGGCGCGGAGGTCTATCCGAGGGTCGATCTGCGGGTCGACGACCACCACGACCCGATCGCCGAGCTGCGCCGCATCCACTCCATCGCCGCGCAGCAACTCGCGCCCTTCGTGGCCGGCATGCCGCGGCGCGACGGCCCAGCCAGCGCCGCCCCCGCCCATGTGACCGAGATGTTGCTGAGGCCGCCACCGGAGCGCCCGGGCGGCGGCGGCTCCGAGAGACCATGAGGATGAGCCCATGACCGATGCGCCTGACGATCCGCTCGACCCCAATGTCCTCACCGGCCTGGATCTCCCGCCAGATCGGCTGCGTGAGGTGGCGACGGCCTTCGCCGATATCCGCGCCGAGCTCGCAAAACTCCGCGCGCTCGACCTCGGCGAGACGCATCCCGCGGTCGTGTTTCAGCCTCTCCGTGGCCCCCGATGAGCGCGCTGGACGACCCGACGCGGGCGACCATCGGAGAGTTGTCGACGCTTATGCGGGATGGGCGGCTGTCACCGGTCGATCTGATGGATGCCGTGATGCACCGAGCCCGGACGGAGGACGGCGAGCTATCCGCCTTTGTGCATCTCTCTGAGACCGCCCAGGCGGCAGCCGAGCGTGCTCATGCCGAGATCGCAGCCGGTGACTGGAAGGGCCCGCTTCATGGGGTGCCCGTCGCGATCAAGGACAACCACACCACCTTCGACATGCCCACAGGCGTGGGCACTTCGGCGCCGGGGGTCGCCTTCCCCCTTGAGGACGCCCACGCCGTCGCCCGGTTACGGCATGCTGGCGCGATCCCCTTCGCCAAGACGCGCATGCACGAGTTCGCCTGGGGCATGGAGACGCCACCAACCCGCAATCCCCGCGATCTCGACCGCGTGCCGGGGGGATCGAGCGGTGGCTCCGGCGCCGCTGTTGCGGCTGGCTTGGCGCCCGCGGCGCTGGGCTCCGACACGGGCGGCTCGATCCGGATACCCGCAAGCCTCTGCGGCTGTGTCGGCTTCAAGCCGAGCTATGGCCTGATCGGGCGCAGCGGGATCGTGCCGCATAGCTGGTCGCTCGATCATGCAGGGCCGATCGCGGCCTCGGTCGGCGACGCGGCGTTGTTGGTCGAGGTCATGGCGGGGCCCGATCCCGCAGATCCAGGCAGCCTCGGATGCAGCGCCCCCGACTGGAGCGAGGCGCTCGTCGCCGGGGCTCAAGGGCTTCGCGTCGGCGTTTGCCGGACGCATTTCTTCGAACACCTCGTGCCGGCGGTCGGTGACAGCGTCGAGGCCGCCCTCTCGGCCCTCGGCGCCGCCGGCGCGGAGATCATGGAGTTCGACCTACCCGAGATCGCCCAAGGCCTTGGCGCCATCTTCGCCATCGAGCTCGCCTCCTCGACCAACTATCACGATCAGCGGCTGCGGGAGGGGGCGGTTACCCACTTCGATCCCGATGTCCGGCTCCTCGTCGAAATGGGCCGCTTGGTCAGCGGCGCCGACTATCTCCAAGCGGAGCGCTTCCGGCGCCACCTGGCCGAGCGACTGGCGCCGGTCTTCAACCGTGTCGATGTCATCGCCGGCCCGACCATGCCGCTGACAGCCTGGCGGTTGGGTCAGAGCGAGGTCCAGATCGGCGACAGCCTCGAGAGCATCGTGGCCGTGTCATGGCGCCTTACCTATCCGTGGAACCTGCTGGGCCTGCCGGCCATCTCGCTGCCTTGCGGAACCGACGAGGCAGGCCTGCCCATCGGCCTCCAGATCGCAGGACCGATCCTGGGCGAGGCCCAGGTGCTGCGCGCCGCGACCGCCGCCGAACATGCCCTCGGTGGACCGATGCCACGGGTACCTACGTCCTTCTAACCCGTCAGCGTGGCTTTACACCAACGCGGCGCTCTGAACTTGGCAGTGGATGCGCTCGCGTAGGGTGGGGTTCCACCCTACCTCCCGCAGCGCAGGTGGGGTGAAACCCCACCCTACGCGGCTGTCTCAAGTCGAAACTTGAGGAAGCTCGCCCCGTCATAATCAATCTCGCCAACCCGTCTCGCGCCAAGTCTTTCGAGTGCGCGCAAGTTCGTTCGAGATGGTGGCAGAAGGAACGTCACATAGGGGATGCGGTCATCAGAAATCGCAAAATCGATTGCTTTTCTTGAGATGCGCGCCCCAAGGCCAAAAGCATCGGGCCGCAAGACGAGCCCGAAGTCCCACTCATCACCTTCTTTTTGAAAGCCACCCCAGCCGACATATCGGTCATTGGCTGAAATAGCCCAATGCCCAAGCCCATCACGTGCCCAACACGCCTCCTTTTGCGCAACAAACCGCGCGACGGTCGCGGCATCCCATTCAGATCGCAAAAGCGGCATGTGCTCCGCCACGCGCTGGTCAGACATGTGAGCCAGAATTTCGGCCGGCTCGACTTCCGACAGCCGGCCAAAAGTGATTTCAGGCTTCAACGTGACGTCCTTGTGTGATCTCGAGGCTTCTCATTCTCCTGACGGTTTCTGACAGAACCCAGATGGCTGTCTAGCCAACACTGCGAGTTTGAATGCGGTGTTGCTGGGAGGGGGATGTGGCGCGCTATCATGAGCCCTCGGGGTCTTCCCATGCTGCGAATGGCTTATCAATTGCAATGAAATCAACTCTGTCATCAAAATAGATAACTACGTAGTGTTTCGATCCCTCTGGAAGCGCCATGAAATAGGAGGACTTGCCAATATCCTTTAAGAGTTCAGATTTATCTGAGTAAAATATCCCTAGGCCTGATTTGTTTCCAGTCCTGCCCAGCGTATTCTCATCCGCAACGCAGCAAAATTGTAGAGATGATATGTGTAAAGTAACCACCTGCCCTGATGTGCGGCCAGTCAGGGCAAGAGTGCCACAGTCTCCAGAGACTGACAGTGATGTGAGATCAAACGGCTCACTCATCACCCGCGAATAGACTTCAAAGTCCCCGTCAATCCCAAAAATCATTACTGCGCCCCATGCCAGACTGCGCAGCCGAGCTGCTGTCTGACGAGCTTTGACCTACGTTTCTTTTCTCATTGGTGCTATTCTTCGGACCTCAATGCCCCCTCTCGCCATCTGGATAGACGAAATTAGAGCCTACTGCTTTCCACGAATGGGTCGCTTCTCGGTTCGCCGCGTTTTCATACAGCTTCGTCCTCTTCTTGTTCGCCAGTAGAAATGCCGGCCGTCGATCGCCGCCAAGGGCTCGCAACCGCTGCATTGGCCACGGCGGTGGGTTACTCCGCCGCGACCTTGCTGGGGTTGTTGGGGTGGGTGGTCCAGTCGGCGTGGTCGGGGCCGACCACCGCGCCGGTGCGCTCGTCGACCATGCCGGGGGCGAGGCGCTCCATGGTGATGCAGTTCTCCACCGGGCATACATTGACGCAGAGGTTGCAGGCCACGCATTCGGCGTCGATCACCTCGAACACCCGGTCCGGCGACATGGAGATCGCCTGGTGGGAGGTGTCCTCGCAGGCCGCGTAGCAGCGCCCGCACTTGATGCAGCTCTCCTGGTCGATCCGCGCCTTGGTCACGTAGTTGAGGTTGAGGTACTGCCAGTCGGTCACGTTCGGCACTGCGCGGCCGCGGAAGGCCTCGGTGTCCGCATAGCCCTTCTCGTCCATCCAGGCCGACAACCCGCGCGACATCTCCTGGACGATCTTAAAGCCATAGGTCATGGCGGCGGTGCAGACCTGCACGTTGCCTGCGCCCAGCGCCATGAACTCCGCCGCGTCGCGCCAGGTGGTGACGCCGCCGATGCCGGAGATCGGCAGGCCCGGCATGGAGGGATCGCGCGCGATCTCCGCCACCATGTTGAGCGCGATGGGTTTGACCGCTGGGCCGCAATAGCCGCCATGCGAGCCCTTGCCGTCGATGGAGGGCTCCGGGCTGAAGGTGTCGAGGTTGACCGAGGTGATCGAGGACACCGTGTTGATCAGCGAGACTGCGTCCGCCCCGCCTTTGTACGCGGCCCGAGCAGGATAGCGGATGTCAGTGATGTTCGGCGTGAGCTTCACGATGACCGGCATGCGGGTCGCCGCCTTGCACCAGCGGGTGACCATCTCGATGTATTCCGGCACCTGGCCGACCGCCGAGCCCATGCCGCGCTCCGACATGCCATGGGGGCAGCCGAAGTTGAGCTCGATCCCGTCGGCGCCGGTGTCCTCGACCTGTTTCAGGATCTCCTGCCAGCAGACCTCCTCGCAAGGAACCATGAGGGAGACGATCATGGCGCGGTCGGGCCAGTCGCGCTTGACCTCCTTGATCTCCTGCAGGTTGGTCTCCAGCGGCCGGTCGGTGATGAGCTCGATGTTGTTGAGCCCCAGGAGCCGGCGGTCGGCGCCGTAGACCACGCCGTAGCGCGGGCCGTTCACGTTCACGATGTGGGGGTCGAGGCCGAGGGTCTTCCAGACCACGCCGCCCCAGCCCGCGCGAAAGGCGCGTTCGACATTGTACTTCTTGTCCGTCGGCGGGGCGGAGGCGAGCCAGAACGGGTTCGGCGATTTGATGCCCACGAAGTCGTTGCGAAGATCGGCCATGGGGGTTCTCCCTGCAGCGGTGCGGTGCCCGCACCCGATGTGGGTCAAGCGCTCAAGCTTAGGTGGATGCTCATCGCGGCGTCGCGGCCCTCGGCGACGGCGGTGACGGTGAGGTCCTCGCCGCCCGCAGCACAGTCGCCGGCGGCCCAGACGCGGGGGTGAGAGGTGCGGCCCTCGGCGTCGACGCGGATCTTGCGGCCGTCCACGTCGAGGGAGCCGTCGTTTACCAGCACCTGGCCGATGGCCTTGAACACCTGGTCGGCGGGCAGGCGGAAGGTCTCGCCGGTGCCGCGCAGGCCCTGGGGCGTGTCCTCGGTGTACTCGAACTCCACCTCGCGCACGCGGCCGTTGGCATGGAGCGCCACCGGCTGGGCGTCGAAGCGGAAGGAGACGCCGTAGCGCGCCGCATGGGCCTGTTCGTAGCCGCTGGCCCCCATGCGGTCGCGGCCGCGGCGGTAGACGATGGTGACCGTCTCGGCGCCCAAGAGCTTGGACTGGACCGCGGCGTCGATGGCGGTCATGCCGCCGCCGATCACGATGACCTCGCGGCCCACGGGCAGGGCGGTGAGGTCGGTGGCCTGGCGCAGCTCAGCGATGAACTCGACCGCGTCGACCACGCCGGGCGCGTCCTCCCCCTCGGCGCGCAGGGCGTTCACGCCGGTGAGCCCGGTGGCCATCAGCACCGCGTCATAGGTGTCGAGCAGATCCTGGAGCGAGAAGTCCCGGCCCAGCGCCTTGTCCGCGCGGATCTCGATCCCGCCGATGGCGAGCAGCCAGTCGACCTCCCGCGCGGCGAAGTCCTGCGTGGTCTTGTAGGCGGCGATCCCGTATTCGTTCAGCCCGCCGGGCTTGGGCTTGGCGTCGTAGACGACGACGTCGTGGCCATGCATCGCCAGGCGATGCGCGGCGGCCAGGCCCGCGGGGCCGGCGCCGACGACGCCCACGGTCTTGCCGGTCGGTGCCGCGCGGTCGAAGGGGTGCGCGCCGCCCGCCATCTGCGCGTCGGTGGCGAAGCGTTGGAGGCGGCCGATCTCCACCGGTTTGCCTTCGGCGGCTTCGCGCACGCAGGCTTCCTCGCAGAGCGTATCGACCGGGCATACGCGGGCACACATGCCGCCCAGGATGTTCTGCTCGAAGATCGTCGTGCCGGCCTCCACCGGGCGGCCGGCGGCGATCTGGCGAATGAACAGGGGGATGTCGATGGCCGTGGGGCAGGCGGTGATGCAGGGCGCGTCGTAGCAGAAATAGCAGCGGTCCGCGGCGACCAGCGCCTCATGCGCATCCAGCGGTGGGGTGTGGTCGTCGAAGTTCTCGGCCAGCGCTTCGGACGGCAGGCGGCCGGGACTGATCCCGACGTGGCGCGACGGTTGTGACATGAGCGTCCCTTCGCAGCTGCATCAACCGCTCCAGGCTGGCGCAAGGCCGGGGCGCGATCAACGGTAATCGGGGCCCGTGGCGCCCGCAGGAGGGGTTTTACGCCAGGTTTTTGGGGCCAAAGGCGCCGGGCAGCAGCGCCTCGATCACATAGCGCGCGATGACGCCGGAGGGGCCGCAGACGATAACAGGCGTGCCCGCTTCGGCGAATTCGTTGATCCGCTGGCGGCAGCCGCCGCAGGGGGTGCAGGGGACCTCGTCGGGCCCGGCAACACAGACCGCGGCGATCTCCCGCCCGCCCGCCAGGACCATGGCGCCGATGGCGGTGGCCTCGGCGCATTGGCCCTGCGGGTAGGCTGCGTTCTCCACGTTGCAGCCCGCGTGGATCCGCCCCTCGGTATCCAGCACCGCGGCGCCCACGGCGAAGTTGGAATAGGGGGCGTAGGCGTTTTCGCGTGCGGCGAGCGCGGCGGCCATCAGGGCGGCCTCGGTCTCGGGGTCGAGGGCGGCCACGCTAGCGTTCCTTGCGGTAGGGGGTGCCGAGGGCCGCGGGCGGGATCGCGCGGCCGAAGAACCCGGCGAGCAGGATCACCGTGGCGACGTAAGGAAGGACCAGGACCAGCTCGAGCGGGACCTCGCCGACGACGGGCAGTTCGGTGCCTTGCATCCGGGCGGCAGCGGCATCGAGGAACCCGAAGACCAGACAGGCCAGCAGCACCGTCCAGGGCCGCCAACGCCCCATGATCATGGCTGCGAGCGCGATATAGCCCTTGCCCGCCGACATCTCCCGTACGAAGCCCGCGCCATGGGCGGTCGACAGGAAGACGCCCGCCAGACCGCAGAGCAGCCCGGCCACCAGCACCGCGCGATAGCGCATGGCCGTCACCGACAGCCCCGCGCTGTCGACTGCATTGGGCATCTCGCCCACGGCGCGCAGGCGCAGGCCCGGCCGGGTGCGCCACAGCACCCACCACACCAGCGGCACCGAGAGGAGGGCGAGGTAGACCGGCAGCGTATGGCCCGACAGAAGCTCGGCGTAGAAGGGGCCGATCACCGGCACCTCGCTCAGCGTCTCGGCGAGCGGCAGCTCGATGGGGCCGAAGCGTTCCTCGCGCGTCAGCGGCGGGCTCTGGCCGCCCTGGCGGAACAGCGCGATCCCCGCGACCACGGTGGCGCCGGAGGCAAGGATGTTGATCGCAACGCCGGAGACGATCTGCTCGCCCTTATGCGTGATCGTCGCAAAGCCGTGCAGCGCCGCCATGATCATCGAGACCACGATGGCGGCAAAGAGCCCGACGAAGGCCGAGCCGGTGAGCGAGGCGGCCGCGGCGGCGGCGAAGGCCCCGGCCAGGAGCTTTCCCTCCAGCCCGATGTCGATGACGCCCGCGCGCTCCGAGATCAGCCCGGCCATGGCGCAGAGGATCAGCGGCGTGGCCAACCGCAGGGTCGAGTCGAGGATCAGGAGGACGTCGAGATACGTCACCCGCCCTTCCCCAGCAGGCGCGAGAGGGGGCCCACGAACATAAGCGCCAGGGCACCGGAGAAGAGGATGATGAGGCCCTGGATCAGCAGCACCATCTCTCGGGTGATGGTTGTGAACTCGAAATCGAGCTCGGCGCCGCCCTGGTAGAGCGCGCCGAAGAGCAGCGCCGCCAGGATGACGCCCACCGGATGCGCCCGGCCCATGAGCGCGACGGCGATGCCGGTGAAGCCGTAGCCGGCGGTGAAGTTGATGGTGGCCTTGCCTTGAGCGCCCATGACCTCGTTCAGCGCCATCATCCCCGCCAGCGCGCCGGACAGCGCCATGGCCTGCACGATCAGCCGGCGCACGGGGACGCCCGCATAGGCGGCGGCATCGGGTGCATTGCCAAGCGCGCGCAGGGTGTAGCCCCAGCGGGTGCGCCAGACGATCACCCAGACGGCGAAAGCTGCAAGCAGCGCGATGACGAAGGCGAGGTTGAGCGGTGTCCGCGTCGCCTCCATCCCCAGCGCGGCGGCGATGTCGTGGATGAAGGGCAGGCGGGCGCCCTCCGCGATCTCCCGCGTCTCGGGGTTGGGCTGGCCGGCGCGGATCAGGGGCCCGGCGAGCAGGGCGACGGTGACGCCGGCGGCGATGAAGTTGAACATGATCGTCGTGATGACGATGTGGCTGCCGCGATAGGCCTGCAGCCAGCCCGGTATCGCGGCCCAGGCGGCGCCCGCGGCGGCGGCGGCCAGGATCGCGAGCGGGATGACGATCAGCCCCGGCAGGAAGGGGTCGAGCGCGAGGCAAAGGCAGACCGCCCCGATCCCGCCGATGCCGGCTTGCCCCTCCGCCCCGATGTTGAAGAGCTTGGCCTGGAAAGCGACCGCGACGGCCAGTCCCGTGAAGATGAAATTGGTCGCGTAATAGAGCGTGTAGCCGATGGCCCCGTCGTAGACAAAGGCGCCCTGGAGCATGACGCCCATAGCCTCCACCGGGTCCTCGCCGATGAGAGCCACCACGACGCCGGCCACCAGGAAGGCGAGGGTGATGTTGATGAGCGGTAGCAGGCCGACGTCGATCCAGGCGGGCAGGCGGGTCATGCGGCGCCCTCATGTTGTTGGTCCTGGGCGCCCTCGGTCGTACCGCTCATCAGCAGGCCCAGCCGGTCGCGCGTGGCCTCGGCCCGGTCGATCTCGCCCATGATGCGGCCTTGGTTGATGACCGCCACGCGGTCGGCGATGGCGAGGATCTCGTCGAGCTCGACCGAGACCACGAGGATCGCGCATCCGGCTTGTTTCATGGCGATGAGCCGCGCATGGATGGCCTCGATTGCGCCGATGTCCACGCCGCGGGTGGGCTGGCCCACCAGCAGGACCCGCGGCGCCGCCTCCATCTCCCGCGCCAGCACCAGCTTCTGCTGGTTGCCACCCGAGAACCCGGCGGAGCGGAGGCGCGGGTTGTCCGGGCGCACGTCGAAGCTGGACATCAACTGCGCGCAATGGCGCGTCAGCGTGGTGGGGCTCAGCCAACGGCCCACGCCGGCGTTCGGCCCCTCGTGGTAGCCCAGCACCGCGTTCTCGCGCGCCTCGAAGGGTAGGACCAGGCCGCGGCGATGGCGATCCTCGGGCACGTGGGCGACGCCCAGGGTGCGCATCTCGGCCGGGTCAGTGGGATGGGCGGCGTCGATCACGCGCTCGGCAGTGACGACCTGCCCCTCCTGCGGCGCCGCGAGGCCTGAGAGCAGGTCCAGCAATTCGGTCTGCCCGTTGCCCGCGACACCGGCGAGGCCCAGGATCTCACCCTCGCGCATGGTCAGCGACACGTCGGTCAGCCGCGCAACGCCGCGCTCGTCGCGCCAGGTGAGGCCGGTCGCCACCATGGCCGCCGCGCCGGGGTCGGTGTCGATGCGCTCCGCCTCCAGCTTCACGCCGCGCCCGACCATGAGGGAGGCCAGCTCCTCCCGATTGGTCTCGGCGACCGCGCGGTGGGCAACCATCCGGCCCTGGCGCATCACCGAGACATTGTCGCAGATCTCCATGATCTCGCGCAGCTTGTGGGTGATGAGCAGGATCGTGACCCCGCGGGACTTGAGCACCTTGAGGATCTCGAAGAAGCGGTCGGTCTCGTCCGGCGTCAGCACCCCGGTCGGCTCGTCGAGGATCAGCACCCGCGCACCGCGGCGCAGGGCCTTCACGATCTCGACGCGCTGCTGCAGACCCACGCCCAGGTCGCCGACCAGCGCATCCGGGTCGACCGCCAGGCCATAGTCGGCAGACAGCCGCGCGAGGTCCGCCCGGGTCGCCGCGCGGCCCTCCTTGAGCAGAAAGCCCCCCTCGGCGCCCAGCATGACGTTCTCGAGCACGGTGAAGGTGGGCACCAACATAAAGTGCTGGTGGACCATGCCGATGCCAAGCTCGATGGCATCGGCGCTGTCGGCGATCTCGACCGGTGCGCCGTCGATCTCGATCGCCCCCTCGTCGGCCTGGTAGAAGCCGAAGAGGATCGAGACCAGGGTCGACTTGCCGGCCCCGTTCTCGCCGATGATGCCGTGGATCGTGCCCGCACCCACCTCCAGGTCCACCGCGTCGTTGGCGACGACGGGGCCGAACCGCTTGGTGATGCCCCGCAGCAGGATGGCCGGCGCGCCGCTCATGCAGGGCCGTCCGGGTGGGCGGCGACCAGCTCGACCGTGTTGCCCTCGGGGTCCTCGGTGAAGACACCGCGCCAGCCGATCCAGTCGAAGTGCTCCACGCGGTAGGGCTGCCCGAGGCGGTCATACCAGGCCATCGCGGCCTCTTGCTCGGCATAGTCGATCGTCAGGGCGAGGTGGTGGAGCGAGGACCCGGCCCCCGTTACGGGGGCGCCGGCGCCCGTGGGATGCAGGCCAGGGCGCACGACGGCGTCCTGCGCGAAGAGCGCGAGGACCGTGGTATGCCCCGCATGGCCCTCGGCTATGCTGAAGAACACGATCCCGTTCTCGCGGGCTGCCAGGCGCTCCAGCCCGATCACCTCGGCGTAGAAACGCTCCATCGCGTCCAGGTCGGCGCAACGGACCGCCACTTCGCCGAGGGCACGTACGGTGAAGCCGCGGGCCTCTGCTGCGTCGCTCATCGTCTCAGAGGCCCGGGCGCGGCCGGCTCAGACCGGGCAGTCGCCGGTGGTCTCGTAGTTGTGGACCTCGACCTCGCCGGCGATGATCGCGGTGCGGGCGGCTTCGACCGCGGCCTTGATCTCCTCGCTCAGCAGGGGCTCGTTGTTCTCGTCAACGGCCCAGTCGACCCCGTCCTCGGCCAGACCGAGGATGTTCACGCCGGGCTCGAAGCTGCCGTCCATCGCCGACTTCAGGGTGTCATAGGCAGCCACGTCCACGCGCTTGACCATCGAGGTCAGCACATTGCCCGGCGACACGCCGTTCTGGTTGCTGTCCACGCCGATGGCGAGCTTGCCGGCATCCGCCGCGGCGCGGATCACGCCCAGGCCGGTACCGCCGGCGGCGTGGTAGACCACGTCGGCACCGCGGTCGATCTGGCTCTGCGTGATCTCCGCGCCCTTGGTCGGGTCGTTCCAGGCCGAGGGCGTGGTGCCGGTCATGTTCTGGAAGACCTCCGCGCCATCGTTGGTGGCCATGACGCCTTGCACGTAGCCGCAGGCGAACTTGCGGATCAGCGGGATGTCCATGCCGCCCACGAAGCCGACCTTGCCGCTCTCGGACTTCATCGCCGCGGCGACGCCGACCAGGTAGCTGCCCTCATGCTCCTTGAAGGCGTACTGGCGCAGGTTGGGCCGGTCGAGCCAGCTCACGTCGATGATCGCGAAGCTGACGTCGGGGTTGTCGGCGGCGACCTTGTCGATGGCATCCGCCTGCGCGAAGCCCACGCCCAGCACCACGGTGGCGCCGCGCTGGACCATGCGGCGCATGGCCTGTTCGCGCTGGGCTTCGTTGGTGACCTCGAACTCCATCACCTCGACGCCGGTCTCCTCGATGAAGCGGGAGACCCCGCCCCAGACGCCCTCGTTGAAGCTCTTGTCGAACTTGCCGCCCATGTCGAAGACGACGGCGGGCTTGAACTCCTCGGCGTAGGCGACGGCGATGGGGGCGGCGGTCGCGACGATGGCGGCGGCGGCACCGGCGATGAGTGTCTTGAGCATGGGTGTGATCCTCTTGGGGGGCCTGTTTGGATCACCATAAGCACAGCCGGTCGCGATGGTTAAGCCTGAACCCGCCGTTCGTAGCGCGGCGGAGAGGGGCGGTAGACGGGAAATCCGTGCCGGCCGCGCCCCAGCGATGTCATGCCACTGTATCCGCCGTGCCTGCCGTACCCGCCGCGCCCTCGGGGATCAGCCCGGTGCCGGGGCGCGCATGGCACAGGCCCCAGGCCCGCAGGGCCAGGATCGTCGGCTCCAGGGCGCGGCCCTTGTCGGTCAATGCGTACTCCACCCGCGGGGGCACGACGGCATAGACCTTGCGCGCCACGATGCCATCGGCTTCCAGCTCGCGGAGTTGCTTGGTGAGGCTGCGCTGGGTCACCCCGCCCACCTGCCGCGCCAAGGCGTTGAACCGCAGGGTGCCGCCGAGCAGGTGATAGACGATCAGCCCCTTCCACTTGCCGGCGATCTGCTCCAGCGCCGCCTCCACCGGACAGCCGTCGCTGCAGTCGTAGGTGTCGAAGCGCGGCGTTGGCGGTATCGGGGTCTCGTCTGCGGTATCCATTCGGTGCCTATCCCCTCGTTTTGTGCGTACTTGCAGAACTGCGCCTATCTGGTCATCTGCCAGCCCAACGACGCCGATGTCAAAAGGGAGACCCCGATGGCCCTGACCATCCTCGCCCAGATCACCGCCGCCCCGGGGCAGGAGGCTTTGGTGCGCGCCGAGCTCGAGAAGCTAGTGCCGATCACCCGGGCCGAGGCCGGGTGCATCCGGTACGATCTCCACGTCGACAATGCGCATCCTGGCTTCTTCGTCTTCTACGAGACCTGGGAGAACCGGGCGCTTTGGCAGGCCCATATGCAGGCGCCGCATCTCGTCGCCTATGGCAAGGCGACCGAGGGGGCTGTGGCCGGTTTCGTGCTCAACGAGATGACCGAGATCGCCTGACAGGAGGAGGTTCGAACAATGGCATTCTATTCGGTTCTGGAAGTGACCCTGACAGACGATGCATGGGTCCCGGGCTACCTGCCCACGGCCAATGCCCTGGTCGCGCAGCACGGCGGCCGGTACCTGGCGCGCACCGCCAACCATGCCCGGCTGGAGGGGGAGGGCACCGACCCCGCGCTCAGGATCGTCATCGAGTGGCCCTCGCGCACGGCGGCGGAGGCCTTCATGGCGGATCCGGCCTATGCGCCCCACCTGGAGGCCCGCACGAAGGGCTCGGTCAGCCACCACGTGCTGATCGAGGGGCGCGACGACCTCGCCTGAGGCTGAACGGCTTCGCGGCTGGATCAGCCGATCTTGCGCAGCCGGTCGCCGGTGCTGATCGTGCCCTCGACCTCCACCCGGCAGTAGATCCCGCGCAGGCGGTGCTGTTTGCCGGGGCCCACGTTGACGAAGAGACAGGCGTCGCGGCCGTAGCGGTCGATGAAGGCCTGGCAGCCGTTATGGGGCACCGCGGTCACCACCATCTCGACCGTCCCGAGCGCCAGCCGCGTTCCCGGCGGCGTATTGGCCGGTGTCAGGTCCATGTCGACGAAGAGGTTGTCGCCCGCGGGGGGCCAGCCGTCCTCCGGCCCCGCGATGGCGCGGATCACCCGCGACATCATCAGGCAGATCTGCACGTCCGGGTCGGGCCTGCCGTCGGGCAGGGATTTCCAACACCCTTTGGCCCAATGGTCGCCCTCCACCCCGCCGGTGCGGGTCAGCCGCGCGGTCGCCGGCGTCAGTCGCTCACCATGGCCCGGCCGGCTGACGATGAGGTCCAGCCGCCCGCCGTCCTTAGGTGCGGCCAGGATCTGGGGCAGCTGTGCCTTCAGCCCCGCCAACGTGGGATGAGGAAGGGTGATCGCGTCCATCGCCGGCCTCCTGCGGTCGTGCAGGAGAATGAAAGCACTTTCCAAACAAGTGGTCGAGGGCGGAAACCCACCCCGTCGCGCCCTCGACACCCGTGTGAGACGGGCCCTCAGCCCTTGAGGCCGATCTCGCGCAGGCGCTCCTGCAGGAAGTCGTCGGCGGTGGTGCCGGGCTTCAGCAGCACCTCCGGCCGGGGGTGCAGGAACATGGGGCTCGAGAAGCGCGGCTTCGGCGCCCCCGTCACCGGTGGGTTCACGACGCGGTGCACCGTGGCCGGGTAGTAGCCGCCCGTCGCCATCTCCAGCATGTCGCCTGCGTTGATGACCATCATCCCGGGGTCACAGGGCACCTCGTGCCAGGCCCCGGCGGTGTCCTTCGCCTCCAGCCCCGGCTCGGAGCCTGCGAGCAGACAGGTGATCAGGTTGATGTCCCCATGGGCCGCCGCCCGCACGGCGCCAGGCTCCGGCGCGGTGTCGAGCGCGGGATAGTGCAGGATGCGCAGCAGGTTCATCGAGGAGCCGCGCAGCATGTCGGGCAGGGGTTCCGACAGCGCCTCGGTCACCGAGGCGGGCGTCTCCGCCTGAAGCCACTCCAGGAGCCGCTGGCCCACGGCGACCAGATCGGCGTGCAGCGCGCGGGTCTCCCCCTCCAGCGAGGGCGGCACGCGGCCCTCGGGGTAGACGTGAAAGAACTCCTTGAGGTCTTTGACAGCACTATCCTTTGCGTTCTCGGACTGGAAGGGAAAGTACCCCTCCGCTCCGCCCGGCGCGCGGGTGTAGTCGTGCTTTTCCTCGGAGTCGAAGAAGCCGCCCCAGGCCGCATAGGTCGCCTCGATCCGCGCCGGCGTGATGGGGTGATCGGTCAGCACCGCGAAGCCGGTCTGGTGCAGCGAGCGGGCGAAGGCCGCGGGGGCGGCGGGATCGGTGTAGGAAACCGTCTCGATCGTAAAGGCCATGGCTTTCTTCCTCTCCTCTGTGGGGCGGTGCGGGCGGGTCAGCGTAGCGCGCCACTGCCCAGCATCGCCATCAGCCGCCGCCGAATACCTGGCCCATCGGCGCTGATGCAAACATCGACGGGCGCTCCGGCGGGATCCTCCACCACGGCGCCGGCTGTCTCGGTGCCCGTCTCGACCCGCACCCGGACGCGCCAGGTCTCGAAGCATCCTGGGTCGGTGACCGCGACCAACGACGCCGGATCGTGCAGGAAGCAGCCGTCGAAGCCGCGCGTCTCCACGTGAAAACCGGCGTAGTGGGCAAAGGCCTCGCGCAGGATCTTGCCGCAGACCGGCGCCCTGGCCGGCAGCGTGTCGACGTCATCGGGGTATAGCCGCACGGTCTCGGTCACATCGAGGCCCACCATGGTCACTGGCCAGGCGGCGGCGAGCACCGCCGCCGCGGCATCGGGATCCTGCCAGAAGTTCGCCTCGGCGTAAGGTCTGACGTTGCCGGGGTGGCGCAGCGCGCCGCCCATGACGACGACCCGCGCCACCTGAGCGGTGATCTGCGGATGACGATCGAGCGCGATGGCGAGGTTGGTCAGCGGCCCCACTGCCAGGATGACCAGGCGCCCTTCCTCGGCTGCCGCGACCTCCGCCATCAGATCCGCCGCGGACCGGGGGTCCGGCGGGCCCTGGTCGGGCACCGAAAGGGCGCCGAGCCCCCCCTCGCCATGCACGAAGGCCGGATGCGGCGGCGGGGCCTGGACCAGGGGCGCGGCTGCGCCCTCGGCCACCGGCACCGCCGCGCCGGCGCTGGCGGCCAGAAACTGCGCGTTGCGCATCGCGGTCGCCACGGGGACGTTGCCGAAGACTGTCGTCAGCGCCTTGAGGTCGATCTGCGGCGCCGCGATCGCCGCCATGATCGCGATCGCATCGTCGATGCCCGGGTCGGTGTCCAGGATGAGGGGGATCGCGCTCATGCCGGCTGTGCCGCCAGAAAGGCGTCCACGGCCGCGCGGTTGGGGATGGCGCTGGCGGCGCCGGGCCGGGTGACGGTGATGGCGGCGGCGGCCGCTGCGCGCCTCAGCGCGTCGCCCGTGGCAAGCCCCGTGTCGAGCCCGGCGAGCAGTGTGCCGAGAAAGCAGTCGCCCGCGCCGGTCGTATCCACCGCCGCCACCGCGAAGGCCGGCACCGTCTGCGTGCCCGCCGCATCGCGCCAGGTGGCGCCCTCTCCGCCGCGGGTCACCAGCGTCATGGGCACCGGCAGCGCCTCCGGTACCGTGTCCAGATGGCGGGCGAGGGCCGCGGCCTCGCCCTCGTTGACCGCCAGCAGGTCGGTATGGGGCAGCACCGCTGCGCAGGCCTCAGGGTCGAAGGGCGCGGCCGCATGGGCGGTCCGCAGGCCCTTGGCCCGCGCTGCGGCCATGCTCTCGGCCACCAGCGCCGTCTCGTTCTGCGTCAGCCACCAGTCGCCGGGACGCGCGGCCGCCAGCGCCGCCTCCAGCACCGCGGGCGTCAGGGCGCGATTGGCCCCGCCGAAGATGACGATCCGGTTCTCGCCGGAGGGTTCGACATAGATAACCGCATGGCCCGTCGGCGCCGCCATCTGCGCCACGCCTTCGGTGTTCACGCCGGCCCCGGCGAGTTCCGCCAGCGCGCCCTCCGCCCCCGGCCCGACGGCGCCCGCCAGGCGCACCGGGGCGCCCGCGCGCGCGGCGGCGATGGCCTGGTTCGCGCCCTTGCCCCCCAGAAACGCCTCATAGCCCGCGGCGGCCAGCGTCTCCCCGGCCTCCGGCGCATGGGGCACCGCATAGACATGGTCGATGTTGATCGAGCCGAAGACGTGTAAGGTCATCGTGCATCCGCCGTTGCCACCGCCCGCATGAAGGCCGCCAGACGCGCGGGGCACAACGGCCGATGCGCCGCGCCCGGCGCCCCGTCCCCCCGCACCCCGGTACAGAGGTCGAGGCCGAAGGGCCGGACCGTCGCGATGGCCTCTCCCACGTTCTGTGGCGTCAGCCCGCCGGCCAGGAAGACGGGTTTCGCCGCGATTTCGACGAAACGTGCCGACAGCGCCCAGTCGTGCACCCGCCCCGTGCCGCCTAGCACCCCCTCCGCCGGCCGCCCGCTATCCAGCAGAAAGGCATCGCAGTGGGGCCCGTAGACGGCGGCGAGATCGAGGGCGCCAGCGTCCTCGATATGCACCACCTGCACGTAGAGGAGCGGCATGGCCGCCAGGGCCTCGGCCTCCTCCACCGCCAGGTGCCGGACGACCTGCACCGCGCTAACGCCGGCCTCGGCCGCATCCCGTGCCACGGCGGCGGCGGTCGTCCCCTCGGTCAGCAAGACGGGCTGGGCCCAGGGCGGGACCGACGCCACGATGCGCGCCACATCCTCCAGTGCCAGGATCCCGGGGCCGGAGGGCATGGGGCCCACCAGGCCCAGCAGATCGGCCCCGGCGCCTGTTGCCATGGCAGCCTCGGCGTCCGAGGCGATGCAGCAGATCTTGACCCGTGTCCGGCCTGCGGGCTGCTCGGTCTCCATGCTCACCGCGGCTTGGCCTCCGCCGCATGCTCGCGCAACGCTAGGTCCAGGGCTGCCGCCTTCCGCCGGCGATGATCGCCAAAACCCTCGCCCTCTGCCCGCTCGGTGCGAAAGCCGTTCACCTTCCATGGCTTGCAGAGCTTGCAGCCCGCCCGGCGGTTCCGCGCCCGTCCTCGCTTGTGATGCATCGTGGTTTCTTCCCGTTCCGTGCGGCGGCGACCATAAAGGACAGCCCGGCCGACCGCGACACCCAAGCGACAGCCGGCGCGCAGGGAGGGTCCGCTCATGACGGTCGAGACAGCAGAGGCGACGCCACGGCCCGAAAGCCAGCCAGAGAGCCGGCGCAAGGCGCTGCGCGGCCATGGCGCCATGCTGCTGTTCGCCGTCGCCGTCTCGCTCTCCTTCTCCCTCGGCAAGCGCGCGGCGGCGGAGATCGCGCCGGAGGCGCTGACCATCTCCCGCTTTCTGGTCGGCGCCCTGGTGCTGGCGCTGGTGGCGCTGCCGCAGGCGCGGGCGATCCATGCCGCGGCGCCCTGGCGCTATGCGGTGATCGGCGGGCTCTTCGCCGGCTACTTCGTGCTGATGTTCGAGGCGCTGCGCCTGACCGACCCGGTCCCCGTCGCCGCGATCTTCACCTTCACGCCGATCCTTGCCGCGCTCTTCGGCTGGCTGCTGCTGCGTCAGGTGACCAGCCTGCGCACCGCCGCCGCCCTCGCCCTTGGCGGGGCCGGCGCGCTCTGGGTGGTGTTCCGGGGCGATCTCGGTGCCCTGATCGCGCTCGACCTGGGGCGGGGGGAGGCGCTGTTCTTCCTCGGCTGCATCCTGCACGGCGCCTATGCGCCCATGGTGCGCAAGCTCAACCGCGGCGAGCCCGCGGCGGTCCTCGCCCTCGGCGCCTTCGTCGGGGCTATCGCGGTGACGATGGGCTGGGGCGGGGGCAGGGTGCTCGCCACGGACTGGGCGGCGCTGCCGGGCTTCGTCTGGGGGGTGATCCTCTATCTCGGGCTCGTCGCGACCGCCGGGACCTTCCTGCTGTTGCGCTATGCGGCGCTGCGCCTGCCCGCGGGCAAGGTCATGGCCTATGGCTACCTCGTCCCGGTCTTTGTCATCCTCTGGGAGGGGCTGGCCACCGGCGCCTGGGTCGCGCCGCCGGTCTGGCTCGGCCTGCTGGCCATCGCCGGGGCGCTGGGGATCATGATGGCCGAACGCGATCCGCCGGCGCGCCAGGCCCCAGCCCGCCGACCCGGAGACTGACCCCTCCGCTGAGCCTGCGTGAGCCTGCGACTGGGCCGGCTTTTCGCTTGACCGCCCATCGCCCGGCGGTAGCGTCTGGGAACACGGCAATCACCGACAGAAGGGCGCGACATGGCCGACGGCGTGGCGACGGGCGACAATCTCCGCATCAACGGCGAGCGGCTGTGGGACAGCCTGATGGAGATGGCCAAGATCGGCCCCGGCATTGCCGGCGGCAACAATCGCCAGACCCTGACCGACGACGACGCCGAGGGCCGCGTCCTGTTCCAGCGCTGGTGCGAGGCGGCGGGAATGACCATGGGCCTCGACCGCATGGGCACCATGTTCGCCCGGCGCGAAGGGACGGACCCCGAGGCGCTGCCGGTCTACGTCGGCTCGCACCTCGACACCCAGCCCACGGGGGGCAAGTACGACGGCGTGCTCGGTGTCCTTGGCGGGCTCGAGGTGATCCGCACGCTCAACGATCTCGGCGTGAAGACGCGCCGCCCCATCGTCGTCACCAACTGGACGAACGAGGAAGGGACGCGCTTCGCGCCCGCTATGCTCGCCTCCGGTGTCTTCGCCGGTGTGCTGGAGGAGGACTGGGCCTATGCGCGCGAGGACGCCGAGGGCAAGACCTTCGGCGATGAGCTGAAGCGCATCGGCTGGCAGGGCGAGGAGGCCGTGGGCGACCGCCAGATGCACGCCTTCTTCGAGCTCCACATCGAGCAGGGCCCGATCCTGGAGGCCGAAGGGGTCGACATCGGCGTCGTGACCCATGGCCAGGGCCTGCGCTGGATCGAATGCACGATCACCGGCAAGGAGAGCCATACGGGGTCGACGCCTATGCCCATGCGCCGCAACGCCGGCCGCGGTCTCGCCCGCGTGACCGAGCTGGTGCACGAGATCGCCATGAGCCACCAGCCCAACGCCGTCGGCGCCATCGGGCACATCGACGTCTATCCCAACAGCCGCAACATCATCCCCGGGCGCGTGGTCTTCACCGTCGATTTCCGCAGCCACGTCCTGGACACCCTGCTCGCCATGAAGGCCCGCTTCGACGCGGAGGCCCCGAAGCTCTGCGAGGAGATCGGCGTCGAATTCGCGGCAGAGGTCGTCGGCCAGTTCGACCCCCCGGCCTTCGACCAGGATTGCGTCGCCGCGGTGCGCAAGGCGGCAGAGGAGCTCGGCTACTCCCACAAGGACATCGTCTCGGGCGCGGGTCACGACGCCTGCTGGATCAACCGCGTGGCCCCCACGGCGATGGTCATGTGCCCCTGCGTCGACGGCCTCAGCCACAACGAGGCCGAGGAGATCACGCCCGAGTGGGCCAAGAAGGGCTGCGATGTCCTCCTGCGCGCCGTGGTCGAGACAGCGGAAATCGTGGGCTAGTTCCGATGGCCGATGACGACCTGAAGCTGTCGAGTTTCGATTATACGCGTGTCGGGTTCGGGCTATCGATCGGCTTGGCGCTCGGGCTCGCCGTTGGCTATCCGATGGGGAACTTCTTTGCCCATCCCTCCAGCTCCGAGGTGGTCGAGCGCGAACGAGAGGTCGAGGAAGCGCGGCTTCTGATCGACGACCTCTATGACCTGCTCGATGACGAGGCGCTGGAGGGCACGCTGTCGGAGACGACCCGGTCGGCCATCGCCGAGTCCAAGGCGGCCCTGGATGAGGGCGATCGGCTCTCCGCCATCACGGCCCTGCCGGACGCGCTTGGGGTGCTCGACGAAGCCGAATGCAAAAGGAGCGGCGTGCGTTTCAAGGTCGGAGACGGCGATCTTGTCCGCAACTGCGAGACCGGCATGGACGTGGTGATCGGGAGCGTGAACACCAATTCGATGCTCACCGCCGTGATCGGCGGCCGCCGCGTCGCCGAACGCGCGGGTGGCGTCCTGAGCGACGGAAGTGGCCGCTATCCGAACTGTTTCTTCCGCTACCACACCCCCGTCGAAGGCGAAGAGCCCCCCAAGGCCTACGTCAGCTTCGATTGTGCCCCGTGATGAGCTCTTCGGCGTCCGTCCCTCTGGCAGCCAGCCTTTGTGTGTCAGCCCTTGCGCTGACGTCGCTTCCGGTGTTGGCCCAGCCCCCGATCCCAACGGTGCCGAGCGAACGGTGGACGTTTTGGTACTACGACGCGGAGGGGTGGCAGACGCTGGATGAGAGCGTCTCGACCTGGACCCAGGGCGTTGTCCGCGACAAGGACGGCCGTGCGGATCTTGCCCTCGACTGCGCCGGCCAGGCCTCGGGCGTCGGCTACAACGTGACGCTCCAACGCCCCAACCGCCCCCAGGGGCCCTTCGAGGGGGCGGACACCGAAATCAACCTCGGCGTCATCGTCGTCGGCGGGCGCGGCTACGGCGCGCAGAGCCTTTACGAGACCATGATCGGCCCCGTCGCCTTCCAGGGCTATGGGCCCCACAACGAGGGCGGCTATACCTTCGGCGCCGAGCCCGCGCTGATCGACGCCCTCAAGGCCGGCAACAGCGTGACCTTCGTGACCGAGGAGGCCGGCAACATGACCTTCTCGCTTTCCGGCTCGAGCCGCGTCATCAATACCCTCGATTGCGGCTGATGCCGCTTGCGCCCCGGCATAGGCGCTTGAGGGGGCAGAGCGATGCGGACTGTCCTCGACGACCGAACGCCGTCGCAGAAGGCGGCTCATGGAACCAGCAGGCCCCGCGACAGTGTCGAGTGGCCCGCGTGAGGGCGCTCCGTCGCGCCGCCGTTGCGATCGTCCTTGCCGCACCGACCTTCGCCGCACCGACCTTCGCCTCTGCGGGCGAAGGTCGGTGGACGTATGAGGTGCGGGTGGTCGATGGCGGTGCCCGTGCGGGCATCTTCCGGCAGGCTGAAATCGAGATCGCCGAGCGCTATCTGCTGATCGTCCGCTGCGGTCGCGGTGACGTCCCCTATCTCGCCATTCGCTTCGGTGGCGGAGATCCGCAATGGCCTGGCGACGATGTCGTGGTCCGCGCCCATGTTACGTCTGACAGCGGTGTGCAGAGCTTCGATCTCGGTCGCTTGAACTACGCGCTGAGCGTCTACGCCGTGGAAATGCCGTCGGACTTCGTGGCAGCGCTGTACCATGGGCGCTCGATGACGCTGCAGGGCGTGAACGTCGACTTCGAGCGGGTCTTTCCGCTCGCTGGCGCCTCTGCCAGTCTCTCGCGGCTGGCCTGTGTGATGGTCGAACCGACTTCAGGAGGAGGATTGTGACATGAGCAAGGTGATCAAGGGCGGCACGGTCGTCACGGCGGACCGGGAGTGGCAGGCCGATGTGCTGATCGAGGGCGAGACCATCGCCGCAGTGGGCGAGAACCTGAGCGGCGACGAGGTGATCGACGCGGCCGGCGCCTATGTCATCCCCGGCGGGATCGACCCCCACACCCACTTCGAGATGCCCTTCATGGGCACCCACGCGGCCGAGACCTTCGAGAGCGGCACCTTCGCCGCCGCCGCCGGCGGCACCACCATGCTGGTCGATTTCGTCCTGCCGGGCCCGGACGGCTCGCTGATCAATGCCGTGAACGAGTGGCACCGGAAATCCGCCCCTCAGATCTCGGTCGACCTCGGCTACCATATGGCCGTCACCGGCTGGTCCGAGCAGATCTTCACCGAGATGGCCGAGGTCGTGAAGATGGGGGTGAACACCTTCAAGCACTTCATGGCCTACAAGGGCGCGCTGATGATCGAGGACGACGAGATGTTCGCCTCCTTCCAGCGCTGCGCCGAGCTGGGTGCCCTGCCGCTGGTCCATGCCGAGAACGGCGACGTCGTGGCGGCGCTGCAGGAGAAATACATGAACGAGGGGCTGACGGGCCCTGAGGGTCATGCCTATTCCCGCCCGCCGGAGGTCGAGGGCGAAGCCGCCAACCGCGCGATCATGATCGCTGATGCCGCGGGGGTGCCGCTCTACATCGTCCACGTCTCCTGCGAGCAGGCGCATGAGGCGATCCGCCGGGCCCGCCAAAAGGGGATGCGCGTCTACGGCGAGCCGCTGATCCAACACCTGACGCTCGACGAGACCGAGTACTTCAACCGCGACTGGGACTATGCCGCGCGCCGGGTCATGAGTCCGCCGTTCCGCGACAAGGGCCATCAAGACAGCCTCTGGGCCGGTCTGGCTGCGGGCTCGCTCCAGGTGGTGGCGACCGACCACGCGGCCTTCACGACCGAGCAGAAGCGGATGGGCGTCAACGGCTTCCCCTTCATCCCCAACGGCACCGGCGGGGTGGAGGAGCGTCTCGCCGTCCTCTGGACCAAGGGGGTGGAGACCGGGCGGCTGACCCCGACCGAATTCGTGGCCGTCACCTCGACCAACATCGCCAAGATCCTGAACATCTACCCCAAAAAGGGCGCGCTGGTGCCCGGCGCCGATGCCGACGTGGTGGTCTGGGACCCGACGATCCGCAAGACGATCAGCCCCGCGACGCAGAAGTCGATCATCGACTACAACGTCTTCGAGGGGATGGAGGTCACCGCCCAGGCCCGCTACACGCTCAGCCGCGGCGAGGTCGTCTGGGCCCACGGCCAGAACAGCGAGCCCAAGCCCGGCCGCGGCCGCTTCGTGCCCCGCCCGGCCTTCCCCTCGGCCCACAAGGCCCTATCGACCTGGAAGGCCCTCACCGCCCCCAAGGGCATCGAGCGCGACCCCCAAAACATCCCCGCCGGCGTCTAGCGGGCGGGGTTTGCGGCGGAGCCCTCACTTGTAGTCATACGAGGTACGGACACCCTGAAGCGTGTCGTCACCCTCGCTGAATAGCAGCCGCAGACCCATATGGTGCGCGCCCGCTCCTGGGGTCATCAACTGGCGACAAAAGCCGTTGACCGGAAAACGGTAGCCGTTCTCGCGTATCGACCATGCGGATGAGAGCACGAGGCTGTCCGGTGGGCGGCGGCGCCACGTAGAAGGGGCTTTGAACCCCTGTGAGGTCAGCCACGCGCTCGCGTCCTCAGAGCCGCCCCAGGCAGAGACAAGACGGAAGATACAGGCCTGTGCTTCCCCGTCCGCACCGATAAGGTCCCAATCCATGCGCAGCAGGTCCTCGCGCACCGCGGCATCGGCCCCCGGCACGAGACACGACTGGGCATCGGGAAAGCGCGCGAGCGCTCGCTTCAGGTCCAAGGTCTTGTCCCGTTCGTCCAGAACCCGGAAGCGCGGATCGCCAAGGTCCTCGACCGGTGTTGCCAGGTAGAGGCCATACCCGACCCGGACGAAGAGCAGTGCCACGAAGCTGAGCGCGAGGATGGGGCACAGCTTCCGAGACCATGCGCGGCGCCAAGAGCCGCGCGTCACCCCTTCAGGACCCCCCGCTTGATGTCCAGTGAGCAGGCAGGAGACCAGAAGGAAGGTGCATATCCACCCGGTGAGAGATTCAAATGTTCCGAAAACGCTTCCCAAGAACAGGCCAAAAACGACCAAGGCGAACAGCAGCCTATTTCTCGCCAATAGATGCATGACAGTCAAGTCCAATATAAATAGGATCACCATTAGGACGATAACAAGTAAGCCAAATGAAAAAATTATCCCAAATTGCATGAAGTGAAGAATTTCAGCGAATACATGTCCAATCTGCATCTCTGGGCTGGCCTCGACGATCATCCACACCATCGCAGTGAAAAAGAGGCTGAGGATAGCCGGAAAAAACGTCCAGCCAAATCGACGGAGGGCAGAAATCAGCATACAACTTTCCGTATCAATCGAGCGCTGTGGCAGCTCCTCGAGACCGACTTGACATCGAGTGTCATTGTTCACTAGATTAAGGATTGATCTTGTCAGTACACTTGTCGAGAAATGACTACTCGGTCGTGCAATACGCTGATGCTAGCAGTTGACCGCCAGTTCGACGATCCTCACCCAAAGTCATCTGTCAAGCCGCGTCGGGAAGCGAGGGCGGCCTACAAAAAGGGTCATCCTCGGGTGCTAGGCAGTCCTTAGGGAGGGCCCAGGATGGCGCGTGTCAGCTATGCGGATGTGGTGAAGACCTTTGGCGAGACCGAGGTCATCAAGCGCCTTTCGCTCGATATGGCGGATGGGGAGTTCGTGGCCTACGTAGGCCCCTCGGGCTGCGGGAAGACGACGTTGCTTCGGCTGCTTTCCGGGCTTGAGACGGTGACCTCGGGCCGGATCTTCATCGGGGAGCGCGAGGTCACGGACCTGTCGCCCAAGGCGCGCAACGTCGCCATGGTCTTCCAGAACTACGCGCTCTATCCGCATATGACGGTGGCGGAGAACATCGGCTTTGGTCTTCGCGTCCGCGGCGTCGACCGGGCCGAGCGGGACCGGACCGTGCGCCGCACCGCCGAGATCCTGGAGATCGGCGCGCTGCTGGAGCGCAAGCCGCGGGAGCTGTCCGGCGGTCAGCGCCAGCGCGTCGCCATGGGCCGCGCCATCGTGCGTGAGCCCGACGTGTTCCTGATGGACGAGCCGCTCTCGAACCTCGACGCCCAGCTGCGCGCCCAGATGCGGAGCGAGATCCGCCAGCTCCATCGCCGCCTGGGCGCCACGATGGTCTATGTCACCCACGACCAGGTGGAGGCGATGACCATGGCCGACCGTATCGTCGTGTTGCGCGGCGGCGTGATCCAGCAGGTAGGCCACCCCGACGCCCTCTTCGAGCGCCCGGCCAACCGCTTCGTCGCGGGCTTCATCGGCACCCCCGCCATGAATTTTCTTGACGTGGCTGACACGGGCGGCCCGACCGTCGAAGGCGCAGCCTTGCCCGATCTTCTGGCAGGGGCGGCGGAGATCGGGGTCCGCCCCCAGGATCTCCACCTCCTCGAGGACGAGGCTCCGGCGATGGTGGCCTGGGAGGCGCGGGTCGATCTGGTGGAGCCGCTGGGCGGGGAGACCGTGCTGCATCTCACCCGGGGCGGCGCCGCCGTCCGTCTGCGCCATCCCGGCCCGGCACGCGCCGCGGTTGGTCAGATCCGGCGCATCGGCTTCCACCCCGCCGATGCCCATGCCTTCGACGCGGAGGGCAGGGCTCTCGACGGCACCCGGGGCAGGGTGGCCGCACTGGCATAGCGCGTCTCAGCGCGATCGGGAGATCCGAAGGGCTGGGTCCTGGATTGCCCGGTCAAGCCGGGCAATGACGTGCTAAGGCTGCGGTTCCCGGATCGGGAACCGGACCGCTCAGGCCTGGCCGGGGTAGTCCGGGTCGAGCTTGAAGGGCTGCGGCCCGCCGAAGTCGCCCACATAGGCGGTATGGGTCATCAGCGCCCGGCCATCCCAGAGATGCAGCAGATAGGCCGGCGGCTCCAGCACCCACTCCGCCGCGGGCCGGACGGTGAAGTCGAGATGCACCTGGTGCGCGACCGAGGGGGCGATCTGGCCCAGCGTACCGGCCCAACGCACCTGGACAGGGCGGTGATGGTGGCCTGCCACCACGCGCTCCACATGGGGGTGGCGGCCGATCACCTCCGCCATCGCAGCGCCGTTCAGGCACATGATCTGGTCCATTGCCTTGATGCCCGTGGGAAAGGGCGGGTGGTGGATCGCCGCGATGGTGGGGCGCTGATCGACGCCAAGGGTCCGGTCGAGCCAGGCGAGCGTCTCCTCGGACAGCATGCCGTGACTGGCGCCGGGTACGACGCTGTCCAGGCCCACCAGACGCACGGGAAACCCCTCGATCACCCAGTTGATCGGCCCCTCGGCCGGCAGATAGGCGTGATCGCGAAAGGCCGCCCGCATGGCATCGCAGCGGTCGTGATTGCCCGGGATCACGAAGCAGGGCATCGGCAGACGGTCGAGCTCGGCGCGCAGCAGCGCGTATTCCTCGGCGCTGCCGATATCCGTCAGGTCGCCGGTGACGATCACCGCATCCGGATCGCGGGTGATCAGCGCATCCACGGCGGCGGCGATGAAGGGCTGGGTCGCCACAGAACCCGACAGCGGGGTCTCCGGCAGGCGCATGTGCAGGTCGGTGATCTGGGCAAGAAGCATCGTCAGGGGGTCCGTGAATACGTCCCTCCCCGCGGGGTGCGGGGAGGGTTTGGGTCAGGTCTGCCTCAGAACTTGTACGCGGTCTCGGCCACGTAAGGCGCGAGGATCTCGTTGGCGTTCTTCTGCGCACGGGCGGCGGCCTCATCGACCGTCAGCTCAGGGTCCGACAGCAGCGCCTGCATCTCGTCCTCGACCGCCTTGCGCACCGCGACGGTGTTGAAGGTCGCGATCCAGGGGCCGGCGAATTCGAGCTGCTCCACCGCGCGCAGGGCGTCGGGGTTGTTGGCGACGAACTCCTTCATCTCCGGCAGCTCATAGGCGGTCTGACGCGGGGCGAAGTAGCCGGTGAAGCGCGACCAGCCGCCGATCACCTCGGGCGAGACCAGGTGGGAGATGAACTTCCAGGCCGCTTCCTTCTGCGCGTCGCTCGTGCCCTTGAAGGACACCAGCGAAGCACCGCCGATCGGCACGGAGTTGCGCACGTTGCGCGGAATGAAGGCGACGTCGTAGTCGAAGGTCGCATTCTCCCGCACGAAGCTGAGCGCGCCGGTCGACAGCACGATCATCGAGGCCTGGCCGGCGAAGAAGGCGGTCGAGACGGCCTTGCCGTCGGTCACCCCCTCGGGCATCGCGCCGTGCTCGTGCACCATGTCGCGCCAGAACTTGAGGCCCGCTTTGGTGGAGGCATGGTCGTAGAAGATCTCGCCCGCATAGGCGGTGTTGTAGAACGAGCCGCCCGAGGCCATGGCGAGCGACTGTACCAGCCAGCCGTTGTAGTCGTAGTTGGACGGCATCATCAGGCCCCAACGCTCACCGTCGGGCTTGGCCAGTGCCTTGGCGGCCTCGATCCACTCCGACCAGGTCTCGGGCGCAGCCTCGATCCCGGCCTCGGCGAAGTGCTCCTTGTTGTAGTAGAGGATCGGCGTCGAGTTCTGGAAGGGCACCGAGTAGAGCTCGCCGTTGAACAGCGCGTTGGGGCGCACCGCCGGCCAGAACTCGCCGAGGAAGGCGTCCAGGTCCGTGCCCTCGGGCGCGATATCGGCGATCGGCACGATCAGGTCGTTCATCGCCAGCTCAGCCGCGAAGTTGGCCGACATCAGCACGACCGCCGGGGGCTTGCCCGCCTCGGCCGCGGCCTGGCTCTTGATCTTGGTGTCGTCGTAGGAGCCGGTGAAGACGCCGACCACTTCGACCTCGTCCTGGGCAGCGTTGTACTCGCGCACGATGCGCTGCATCTCGCGGCTCAGCTTGCCCTGCACGGGGGCGGGGAACATGAACTCGATGCGTTCCTGGGCCGACGCCCCCTCGGGCGCGGCGGTGGCAAGGGCGACGACCGCGGCGGCGGTCGCAATCCGGGCGATGTAGGTCATGGGGGGATCTCCCTACTTGATGCCTGTGGACATGAAGCTGTTCACGAATTGCCGCTGGAACGCGATGAACGCGATGGCCAGCGGCGCGACGACGAGAAGCGTCCCGGCGGCGATCAGCCCCCAGTCCGACGCCCCCTCCGCGCCAAGCGCGAAGCTCACCAGGCCGACGGTCAGCACCATGTTGCCGGGATCCGACAACACCATGAGCGGCCAAAGATATTCGTTCCAGTGGAAGACCACCGAGACGATGCCGAAGGCGATCAGCCCCGGGCGCGCCAGCGGCAGCAGCACCAGCCACAGGATCTGTCCCCAGGAGGCCCCGTCGATCAGCGCGGCCTCCTCAAAGTCCCTCGGGATCGCGCGAAAGGTCTGGCGCATCAGGAACGTGCCGAAGGCCGAGCCCCAGTAGGGCGCCATCACGCCCACCAGCGTGTCGTAGAGGCCGAGGCTCACCAGCGTCGTCAGGTTCGGCACGATCAGCACCGGCGGTGCGAGCATGAGCTGCAGCAGGAAGACGTAGAAGATCACGTCCTTGCCCGGAAACTCGAGCCTGGCGAAGGCATAGCCCGCCAGCGAGATGGTCACGAGCTGCACCACCAGCGTGCCGGTCACCAGGATGAAGGAATTGGTGAACCAGACCGCCCAGTCGCCATCGAGGAAGGCGTAGCGGAACTGATCACCCGTCGGCACCGTGTCCGGCACGAGCGAGGCCATGTCGAGGCTGCCGAAGCTCTCGGGCCGCACGCTTGCCAGCATCATCCACAGGATCGGCGTCGACCACAGGAAGACCACCGCGGCAAAGCCGGCCAGGCCGAGGGCGGACCAGGGGCTGCGCACCGCTCAGCTCTCGTAATGGACGCGCCGCTCCATCGTCCTCAGGCTGAGGACGGAGAGCGCGAGTAAGAAGCCCAAGGTAACCACGGTCGCGGCGGTCGCCTTGCCGAGATCGTAGAATTCATGCGCCTGCTGGTAGATGTAGAACAGCAGCAGGTTGGTGGCGTTGTTCGGCCCGCCCTGGGTCATGACGATCACATGGTCGATCTGGATGACCGCGGTCAGCAGCGCGATGACGGTGACAAAGGCGAAGGTCGGCCCCAGCATCGGGATGACGACCAGGCGCTGGCGCTGCCACCAACTCGCCCCCTCGATCATCGCGGCCTCTTCCGCGTCCTCCGGCAGGGCCTGCAGGCCGGCGAGGAAGAAGAGCATGTAGTAGCCCGCGTTCTTCCAGACCGTCAGCATCATGATGGACCACAGCGCGAGATCCGGATCGCCCAGCCAGTTGATCGACCGCACCCCCAGCTTGGCGAGGTAGTAGTCGAGCAGCCCCAGCCCCGGCAGGAAGATGAAGATGAAAAGCGCCGAGGCGGCGACGAGTGGCATCAAGGTCGGAAAGAACAGCGCCGCCCGGAACAGCCCCGACAGCGCGCCGCTGCGCCTCAGCGCCACCGCGAACAGGAACCCCAGCACGACGCTCGGCACGACCGTGCCCGCGGTGAAGAGCGCGGTGTTGAGGAGGGCGCCCAGGAAATCCTCGTCGGCCAGCAGCCGGCCATAGTTGCCGAGGCCGACGAAATCGCCCTCGCCCCCCACCGCACGGCGCTGGAAGGTCGAGGCCACGGCGACCTGCAGCATCGGCCAATAGGTGAAGAGCATCAGGAACAGCAGCGCCGGCAGCAGCAGCAGATAGGGCCGGAGGGACTGCAACCGCGGGGCGCGCAGCCGCAGGCGAAGCGCAGGCGTCGCCCCGACGGGCCGCGCGGTACTCTGCGTGCTGTCGACCTCACCGATTGTCATCACCCTGCCTTCCGCGAGGACTGCGACACGTGCGTCTCAGGCCTTCGTCATTCCCGTGAAACTGTCCCGCGACGGGGCGGGCAGTGCAGGGCCCGCGCTCAGCGCGCCATGGTCGTGCGGTCCCAGGCGGCCTTGTCGGGCGAGCCCTCCACCGTCAGTCGGGTCGCCTCGCGGAACTCGACCATGTGGACGGTGACCGAGGCGCCCTCGACGATGGCGACGGCATAGGCCTCCGGCAGGCTCGAGCGCGTCAGCAGCGCTTTCTCCGGGAAGTTCGGAAAGCCCGCGTGGTTGGTGCCCCGCGGCGCGCTGACCGGAATGCCCGCCACCGACCCGGCAAGCGGTATGTGGCAATGGCCAAAGAAGATGTGCCGCACCTTGGCCGCATGGGGGGTCAGCACCGCCCGAAACGCCTCGGCGTCCAGCAGCATGATCTGGTCCTTGGGCGCTACATGCGTGGGGATCGGGTTGTGGTGCATGAACAGGAAGACCGGCCGGTCGGCGGCGGCAAGCTGGGCGTCCAGCCACCGCCGGCGCGTCTCGCAGTAGCGCCCGGCATGGGTGTCGGGCCACCAGGTGTCCAGCGTGATCCCAAGCGCACCCGGCAGGTCGAAGACCCGCTGCACGAAGCCGTTCTCGTCCACCCGCTCGGGGAAGACGTCCAGGAAAGCGGCGCGGTCGTCGTGATTGCCGATGCAAAGCTCCACGGGCAGCGCCACCCGGTCGAGCCGGTCGCGCAGACGCTCGTAATCGGCGCGCTCGCCCCAGTCCGACAGATCGCCGGTGATCACCAGGCAGTCGGCATCGGGGTGGGTGGCCAGCGCATGCGCCAGCGCCGCCTCGAAATTCGCGTTGGGGTCCCGCTCGCCGATGGTCTCCCCCGGCGTGGTCAAATGGATATCGGTCAGTTGGAGGATCTTCATCGTGCAGGCCTTGCCGTTGAGCGGCGCCCCGGCCCCAGGGGTCACAACGAGGGGGCCAGAGCGCCGCGGTGTCGGTGAGAGCAGGGATCAGGAGCCCGGCATCAGGTCCTGGACTTCCTCGTCCAGTTCCTCCTGCAGCTCGTTCATGTCCTCGAACTCGTTGGTCACGATGCCCTCGATCCCGTCATAGATGACCTGGGTCACCGCCAGGCCGTTGTCGCCGGGATAGGCCTGCCACTCGCGCAGCAGCGGCAGCTGGCGCACGGCGGTCTCCTTGTTCGGGTTGTCCTTGTAGAAATCCGCCAGGATGATCTCGTTGGCGGCCTGGTTCGGCGGCATGTAGCCGGTGGTGCGGGCCACATCGGCGGCACCCTCGCCGCTGGTGATGAACTTCAGCCACTTCCAGGCCGCATCCAGCACCGCCGGATCCTCGCTGGCCGAGACCAGCATGGCCGAGTTGCCGCCCGCCGGCAGGCCCTGCGGCGCCGCCGCGATGCCCGGGAACTCGGCGGTCATCAGCGCGAAGTCGCCCTGCGCCCGCTCGACCGCGCCCAGCGCCGAGGTCGACCAGTACATCATCGCGATCTCACCGGCCGAGAACGACGCCAGCGCCGCCTTCCACTCCAGGTTCTGCATCTCGCAGCCGTCGAAGATGCCCTGCATGGTGTTGAGCGCGGTCAGGCCCGCCTCGCTGTCGATGCGCACATCGGTGCCCTCGACCGTCGCCTCGCCCTGCGACCACATCAGCGCCTGCAGGAACCAGTTGCCGGTGATGTTCCAGCCCCAGAAGATCGGGTTGTCGACGCCGGCCTCGCGCAGCTTCTGGCAGGTGGCGATCACCTCGTCCCAGGTCTTGGGAAAGTCCTCGGCGCTCTCGATGCCGGCCTGGGCCATCAGGTCCATGTTGTAGTAGCCGACCGGCAGCGAGATCGAGAACGGCAGGCCGTGGACCGAGCCCTCGAAGGTGCCGAGGTCGAGCATCGCCTTGTGGTAGCCGTCCTTGGCGAAGTCGGCCTCGGCGGCGATGAAGGGCTCGAGCGATTTGGCGATGCCCTTTTCGACCAGGATCGCCTGACGGTTCAGGCCCTGCATGGTGACGTCGGGCAGCTCGCCGGCGACGGCCTCGCGCAGGATGGTGTTGGTGCCGTCCTCATAGCTCTCGTAGGTGGCGCGGATCTTCACCTCGATGTTCGGATGCGCCTCGTAGAACTTCGGCAGGATCTTCTCATAGGTGACGTCGAAGAGGTGGCTGTAGGGATAGGCGAACTCGATCACCACCTTGTCCTCGGCCTGGGCGGGGGTCGCCAGGGTTCCGGTCAGGGCGGTGGTGGCCGCTAGAACGGCGGCGATGGACGCTGCTGTCATCTTCATGTCATCTTCTCCTCGTTCGGGAGGCGGGCGGTCGCCAAACTCACCGCCTCCGGGGCTGTCCCCTTGGGTTTTCCCTTGGGGGATCGGGCGGGGGCGGCCACGGCCGCCTCCGTTTCCTTGTCGGTCACTTCATCCCGCTGAGGGTGATCCCCTCGATGAAGCGGCGCTGTGCGAGCATGAAGGCCACGATCAGCGGCGCGACGATGATCGTCGCCGTCGCCATCATCGGGCCGAAGTTGTCGCCGTCCGCATCGCCCTTGAACTCACGCAGGCCAAGCGGCGGGGTGAACAGGTCGCGGTCGCCGGTGATCACGATCCGCGGCCAGAAGTAGTCGTTCCAATGCGCCACCACGCTGAAGATCGCGAAGGCGAGGAGCGCCGGGATCGCCGTCGGCAGCATCACCTTCCAGACGATGGAGAACTCGGACATCCCGTCCATGCGCGCCGCATCGATTAGATCGTCAGGGACGGTCATAAAGAACTGGCGCATCAGGAAGATCCCGAAGACCGAGATCGTCCAGGGGATGATCAAGGCCGCGTAGCTGTTCGTCAGCCCGACCTTGGAGAGCATGATGTAGAGCGGCAGCGCGATCGCATGCACCGGGATCAACAGGCAGAAGAGCACCAGGCCAAAGACCGCCTCTCGCCCCCAAAACCTGAGTTTCGCCAGGGCGTAAGCGCAAGGAAGGGCGATCAGAACCTGGATGAAGAAGATCGAGGCGGTGACGATCACCCCGTTCAGCAGGTAGCGCACCAGCGGCGCTTTCTCGAAGGCGGTCGTGTAGTTGTAGATCACCGGGGTGACCATGCACTCCTCGACCGGATTGCCGAGCTTCACGCAGAAATCGTCGCGAAACGGCGCCTGTTCGCCGACGAAGCCGCCGGTGTTCTGCATGATCTCAGCCGATCAAACTCAGGCTGTAGCTGACCATCACGTAGAAGGGCAGCAGCACCACCAGCGCGCCCAGGATCAGCACCGCGTGCTTCACCGCCTCGGCTGTGGAGAACCGAAGACGCGTCCCGTCGCGGGCAACGTCCTGAGCGGGTGAGATCGCAGCATCGGTCATGCGTAGTGCACCTTGCGCTCGACCAGCCAGCGCTGGATCAGGGTCAGCATCATCACGAAGCCCAGGAAGCAGACGGTGATCGCCGCCCCGATGCCCACCAGGTTCTGCTGGATCGCCTTTTCGTAGATGGCGAACATCATCACGTAGGCGGACTTCGACGGTCCCCCGCCCTGGGGATAGAAGGCCTCGATCGTGTCGAAGACCTGGAACGAGCGGATGCAGGAGATCGTGACGACAAAGACCGTCGTCGGCCCCAGCATCGGCCAGGTAACCAGCCGGAACCGGTCCCAGGCGCTGCGTGCCCCGTCCATTTCGGCGGCGTGGTACAGCTCCCGCGGCACGGCGGTCAGCCCCGCGAGATACAGCACCATGTTGAAGCCAAAGCCCTGCCAGACGCCGATAAAGGCGACGACCCAGATCGCGTACTCCCGATCGCCGAGCCACAGCGGGAAGTTCCGCGCACAGCCCGCGGCATACCAGGACCAGGCCTCCAGCACCGTGCCGCAGCCAAGCTCGAGCGTGGAGTTGATGATCCCGATGGTGGGGTGCAGGGCGAACTCCCAGACGATGGCCATCGCCAGCAGCGCGGCCATCACCGGCAGGAAGTAGATGGTCTTGTAGATCTCGCCGAAGCGCGTCAGCGATTGGATCAGCAGTGCCGCCCCAAGCCCGAGCGCGACCGAAAGCGGCACGACCACAAAGACATAGCGGAAGGTGGCGCCGAACATCTTCTCATAGGTCGAGCGCGTGAAGATCCGCTCATAGTTCTCGATGCCCACCCATTCGGGCGCATCGCCGCCCAGGCTGTAATCGGTGAAGCTGAGCCAGCCTGCGATCAGGATGGGCATCAGCAGGATCAGCACCATCAGCACCAGCGCGGGGCCGATGAACCACAGGTGCGTATAGCGGCCGGTCAGCGCGTGGCTCATCGCTCGATCCTCACGCCACTGCCGTGGTCGGCGCGGTTTCGCCGGCGTCGTTGGACGGGGCGGCCTCGCCCTCGAACCGCAGGCGGGCGCCGTCGGCCCCGAAGACCAGGGCCTCGCCCTTCAGCCTCTCGACATGGACGATATCGCCCAGCGAACAGGTGCCCAGCATCTCGTGCTCGGCCCGGGCAATGATCCGATGCGCCCCATCCCCGATGGCGATGTGCAGCCACAGATCGGCGCCCAGGTTCTCGATATGCGTAAGCCGCCCCGAAATCGCCTCCGGCCCCGCGGTCGGGCGCAGGCGCAGATGCTCGGGGCGCAGCGCAATGGTCACCGGGCCCGGCGCCGCGCCCACGATCCGCCGGCCAAGCGGCAGGCCGAGCCGGGTGACGCCACCCTCGGCGTCGATCATGCCGGGCAGGGTGTTGATCTTGGGGCTGCCCACAAAGGTCGCGACCTTGAGGTGGGCCGGGTCGTCATAGACCTCCTGCGGAGCGCCGAGCTGCAGGATCTGCCCGTCCATCATCACCGCCATGCGGTCGGACATGGTCAGCGCTTCCGCCTGGTCGTGGGTGACATAGACGAAGGTCGCGCGCAGGCGCCGGTGCAACTCGCGCAGTTCGCTCCGCATATGCACCCTGAGGGCGGCATCCAGGTTCGACAGCGGCTCGTCCATCAGAAAGGCGACCGGGTTGCGCACCATGGCCCGGCCCAGCGCCGCGCGCTGGCGTTGCCCGCCGGAGAGCTGCCCGGGCTTGCGTGCAAGCAGCGCCTCGATCTTCAGGATCTCCGCCACCTCCTGCACCGCCTGGCGCAGCGCACGGTACTTGCCGCGGGCGAGCAAGGGCCCGAGATAGGGCAGCCGCTCCGCGAAGCTCAGATCGCGCAGGCGCAGCGGCGTCAGCATGTTCTCCGCCACCGTCAGGTGCGGATAGAGCGCATAGGACTGGAAGACCATCGCCAGGTCGCGGTCGGCGGCGCGGACATCATCGACCACCCGGCCCCCGATGCGCACATGGCCCGCGGTCTGCCGCTCCAGCCCCGCCAGGATGCGCAGCAGCGTCGACTTCCCGCAGCCCGAGGGGCCGACCAGCGTCAGAAACTCGCCCGGGCGGATCGCGAGGTCCAGCCGCTCCAACACGGTCGTCTCGCCGAAGCTCTTGGAGATACCGTCGAGATGGATCTCGGTCATCGCCTACCCCTTCGTTAAGACATGAGGCGAAGAGGTAGCGATCGTCATTGAACCTGTGATGACGATCTGTGAGCCTGACTAATGCACGCGACAGTGGAGCAGAGCGTGAAGCCCTCGCCTCATCAGATCACCGCGTTTACCGAGGCCGCGCGCCAGCGCAGCTTCTCGGCCGCCGCGCGGGTGCTGGGCGTTACCCAATCCTCGATCACTCAGCATGTGGCGAAGCTGGAGCGTCAGGTCGGCACGCCGCTGTTCATCCGCCAGCGTGATGGATTGGTACTAACACGTACCGGGCGCAGTCTGTTCGGCCTGACCGACCAGATGCGCAGTCTGGAGGAGGCGGTGCAGGAGCGGTTGACCGAGTTCGGCACGCTCTCCGCTGGCAGCCTGCGGATCATCGGCAATGCCCCGCGCCCGGCGCTCGACTACATCACCGCGTTCCTCAAGGTGCATCCGGGGATCGAGATCAACCTGCGCCTGGCAACCTGGGAACAGGTCGTCGAGAGCCTGAACGCCCGGGACTGCGATCTCGCCTTTCTCACCGATCCGCCGGCCAATCACGGGCTGACGAGCCGGCTGATCGGCCATGTCGGCTACCGCGCCTATGCCCGCGGCGAGGATCCGCTCGCGGCGCTGGAGGAGGTTCGCCTGGCCGATCTGGCGGAGCGCACCCTAGTGGTGCCGGAGGACGGATCGCTCACCCAGCGGATCGTCCGCCAGGCCTTCGCCGGGGCGGGCATGCCGCTGCCGCGCCTGCTCAAGGCCGGGACGTTCCCGCTGGTCAAGGAGACGGTGCTGCACGGCGCCGGCATCGGGATCATGCTCGACGCCTCGGTGCATGACGATCCGCGCCTGGTGGCCCGACCCATCCGGGGCATGGCGCGCCGCCATGCCATCTATCTGATGACCCAGCCGGACCGGCGCGACCTGCGCCTGATCGCCCGCTTCTACGAGGTCTGCGCCGACCAGCCTCAGCCCGCCGCCTGTGCCGGCACGCGACGGGCGAAGGGCGCGATTTGAACGCCGTTCATCTCCGTTTTGCAGCGGGATTTGTCAGGTCGCGCGACCCTCAGAACGTGTTGGGGCGGACCGAGCCTAGGATCGTGACGCTGCCGTCCTCCTCCAGCCGGATCACCTGAATCTCGCCGGAAACCGGGCGCGTGCCGGTCAACTCCTCGGCATTGACGTTGTGAGTGACCAGGAACGCGGTCTCCTCGTCGGGCAGGGCGCTGAGGGCCTCGCGCAGCAACCGCATCCGCTCCACCCGCCGGTGGCTGTCCCTGATGAAGGAGTTCAGGAAGGGTTTGTCGACGACCTCGCCCACCGCCATGATCTCCGCGGTCTCGCGGCAGCGGCAGTATTGGCTGGTCCACAGGTGATCGATGGTCACCCCCGCCGCACGCACCATATCGCCGGCCCGCCCCGCCTGGCGCCGCCCATCGTTCGACAGGTTCCGCTGGGTCTCGCAACGGTTGAGGTCGAACGCGTTGGGATCGCCGCTGCCGGGGGCCAGCGCATGGCGCATCACCGCATGGGTCCGCGGCTCGGCCAGCCGTTCCAGGATGTCGGCGGCGCCGGCATGGGCCGTGGAGAGCGCGAGTGCCGAGAGAATAACAAGGGAACGCAGCATCTTGCAGGGGTTCCTTCAAGCAAGACAGTCGATCTGGCGACGGCGCGTGTCACCGTCGCTCCACCTTCTGATCGAACCGGGCCGGCCTGCCAAGCGCCGATGGCTCAGGTCGCGGACGGGACCAGCGCCTCCAGGTCGGGGCGCAGCACGACGCTCTCCTGCTCATGCGGGTCGGTGCGGGCGATGACCGCCACCGCGTCCTCCTCGCCGATGTTCATCGGCAGATGCGGCACGCCGGCGGCGATGTAGATCAGGTCGCCCGCGCCTGCCTCCATCCGATGCTCCAGCCGCTCCCCCCAATAGGTGACGGTGCGGCCGGAGAGGATGCAGATCGCGGTCTCGTGGCTTTCGTGCAGATGCGCCTTGGCGCGCCCACCGGGCGGTATCGTCAGCACATGCATGCAGATGGCTTGAGATCCCACGCTTTCGCGCGAAATGCCTTCGGCATAGTCAAAGCCCTGCTTTCCTGCATAGGCTTGGCCGGGCCTGAGTTTCACGCAGCCGGCAGAAGCGGCGGACGGGGCCTTCGGTGCAGCAGTCTCTGAGGCGGACATGACATCTCCGGTGACAGCGATGGCGGCCGAACCCGCCGCCGAACCCCATTCTGCCACGGCACCGGCAGCGGAGGCGATGGCTGCGGCGCCGGTCATTGCGGCCGAGGGGCTGACGCTGACCTTCCAGACCCGCGACGGGCCGGTCCATGCACTCTCCGATGTCGATCTTGCGATCCAGCCGGGCGATTTCGTCTCCTTCATCGGCCCCTCGGGCTGCGGCAAGACCACCTTTCTGCGCGTTGTCGCGGGGTTGGAGACGCCGACGGGCGGCGCCATCACCGTCAACGGCATGAGCCCGGAGGCCGCGCGCCAGGCCCGCGCCTATGGCTATGTCTTCCAGGCGCCGGCGCTTTACCCCTGGCGGACGATCGGCGGGAACGTGCGCCTGCCGCTCGAGATCATGGGCATCCCCCGGGCCGAGCAGCGCACGCGCACCGAGCGCGTGCTCTCGCTGGTTGGCCTGGAGGGCTTCGAGCGCAAGTACCCCTGGCAGCTTTCGGGGGGCATGCAGCAGCGCGCCTCCATCGCCCGGGCGCTCTCCTTCGATGCGGGCATCCTGCTGATGGATGAGCCGTTTGGGGCGCTCGACGAGATCGTGCGCGACCACCTCAACGAACAGCTCCTGTCGCTCTGGGCGAGCACGGGCAAGACCGTGGGCTTTGTCACCCATTCGATCCCCGAGGCCGTGTACCTCTCGACCAAGATCGTGGTCATGAGCCCTCGGCCCGGGCGCATCGTCGACGTCATCGACAGCCCCCTGGGGCCCGAGCGGCCGCTGGAGATCCGGGAGACGCCCGCCTTCCTCGACATCGCCCGCCGGGTGCGCGAGGGGCTGCGCGCTGGCCACGACAGCGAGGCCTGAGGATGCACGACGACAAGGCCCCGCTGCGCCGCTTCCTGCTCGCCTGCCTGAACCTGGTTCGCACCTGGCAGTGGCTTCTCGGGGCGGCGATCCTGGCGGCCTTGGTCGGCGTCGCCCCCTCGGTCTTTGTGATCATCGCCATCCTCGGCGTGGTCTGGGTGCCGATCCTGGTGCTGGTCTTCTGGGGCCGGCTGCTGGACGAGATGGTGCCGAGCCGCCGCGATAAGAGCGACGGGCCATGGTGAGGGGTGTCGCGAAAGCCACCCTGCCGGTGCTGGCCGTCGTCGCGGCCATCCTGGCGCTGTGGTACGTCGCGGTCGTGCCGCTGAACCTGCCCTGGGAGCGTGACCAGGCCGCCCGCGCCGGCGCCCAACCCGCGCTGACCACCATGATCGCCAATACTATGGGTCAATCGCGGCCCGTCCTGCCTGCGCCCCATCAGGTCGCGGTGGAGCTGTGGGAGACGACCGCAGAGAAGCGGGTCACCTCCAAGCGCAGCCTCGTCTATCACGGCTGGATCACCCTGTCGGCGACCATGCTGGGGTTCCTGTTCGGCACCGTGCTGGGGATCCTGCTGGCCGTGGGGATCGTCCATAATCGGGCGATGGAGCTGAGCGTCATGCCCTGGGTCATCGCCTCGCAGACCATCCCCATCCTGGCGATCGCGCCGATGATCATCGTGGTGCTGAACGCCGTCGGCCTGTCCGGGCTGATCCCCAAGGCGCTGATCTCGACGTACCTGTCGTTCTTCCCGGTGGTCGTCGGCATGGTGAAGGGGCTGCGCAGCCCCGACCGGCTGCAGCTCGACCTGATGGCCACCTATGGGGCGAGCCCCGCGCAGGTGTTCTGGAAGCTGCGCTGGCCGGCCTCGGTGCCCTACCTCTTCGCCTCGCTCAAGGTCGCCATCGCCATCAGCCTGGTGGGCGCCATCGTCGGCGAACTGCCCACCGGCGCGGTGGAGGGGTTGGGTGCCCGCCTGCTGGCCGGCAGCTATTATGGCCAGACCATCCAGATCTGGTCGGCGCTGTTTGCCGCGGCATTCCTTGCCGCGGGGCTCGTGGCGCTCATCGCCCTTGCCGGGCGCCTGGTGAACACGGCCATGGGGGCGCGGCCATGACGCTGCCCGACTGGCGATGGCAGGTCCTCGGGGCGCTTGGCCTTACCGCGCTCGCCCTGCCGGTCCACGGGGTGGAGGCGCTGTTCGGCGCGGCCCAGGGCGTCCTGCCCGGGCCGGGGCAGATCGCCTATTGGTGCCTGGTGATCGCGGGATGGCTGGCCGCCTGGGCCCTGGTCGAGGGGCTGGCCGCCTGGCGCCCGCTGCGGGGCTGGCAACGCCGGCTGGCGGCCCTCGCGGCGCCGCTCCTTTTCGGTATCACCCTTATCGCATTGTGGGAGGCGGTGGTGATCGGCGCCTCGATCTCGCCCGTGCTGCTGCCTGCCCCCTCCGCCATCGCCGCGCGGATCGCCGTCTCGCCCGAGGTGCTGTGGGGCGATTTCCTGCAGACCTTTGTCAAGGGGGCGCTGATCGGCTATGCCCTCGGCTGTGGCGCGGCGATCCTGACGGCCTTTGCCATCGACCGCTCGGACTTCCTGAAGCGGGGGCTCCTGCCTGTCGGCAACTTCGTCGCGGCGCTTCCGATCATCGGGATCGCGCCGATCATGGTCATGTGGTTCGGCTTCGACTGGCCGTCCAAGGCCGCGGTGGTCGTGGTGATGGTCTTCTTCCCGGTGCTGGTGAACACGGTCCAAGGCCTCGCCGCGGCAGACCGACTTCAGGCGGAGCTCCTGCGCACCTATGCCGCCACGCCCACGCAGACGCTGCTGAAACTGCGGCTGCCTGCGGCGGCACCCTTCATCTTCAACGGGCTCAAGATCGCCTCCACCCTCGCGCTCATCGGCGCCATCGTGGCGGAGTTCTTCGGGACCCCCACGCTCGGCATGGGCTTTCGCATCACCACCGAGGTCGGCCGCATGAACCTCGACATGGTTTGGGCCACCATCGCCGTCGCCGCCCTGGCGGGTTCCGCCTTCTATGGCGCCGTCGTCTTGGCAGAGCGGAGGGCCGCGTTCTGGCACCCCAGCATCCGTGGCTGAGGACCGGGCCTAAGCGCTACCCTGCCAGCCGCTTCTCAGCGCCTCATCGACCGCGTCGGGTACGCGCTGGAAGGACGGGCGCGCCTCGCAGCGGCGCCGATGGGTGTCGAGCTTGGGGAAGCAATCGGGCCCACCGAGGCGCGGGACCACACGATCACGGTATTGGACGGCCACCGCCACGGCCAGATCGGCGCGCGTGAAGCGGTCGCCGTGGAACCAGCCGCCGGCGGCTTCTGCCTCCAGCCAGGTGCTGAGGGAGAGGATTTGGCGCTCGAGACGGGCGGCCCAGGCGGGATCACGGGTTGTGGGCGCCCGGCGGTTCCGCTCGATCCCCCGCTCGTAAGTCTTTTCGGCCAGCGTGATGCCCATGACCTCAAGCTGCAGCACCCGGCGCCGCGCCGGTTGGTCGGCTGGGGCGAGGCGATGCGCCGGCGGCGCCTCGCCGTCGAGAAAGTCGATGATCGCGCAACTGTCGAACAGGGTCTCGCCGGTCTCGAGGACAAGCGAGGGCACCTTGCCGGCCGGGTTGAGCGCGAGCATCGCGTCGAAATCCTTGAAGACCGAGAGCGATCGCCGCTCGAAGGGCAAACCGTATTCGTGCAGCGCGATCGCGACCCGGCGCACGAAGGGCGAGTCGTACTGTCCCACCAGGATCACGGCCGCTGCCCCCTACGCTTACGAAAGCTCTTAGCCCAGACGATGCAGCCGCGCGGCCGTGGGAACAACCGGCCGGTTTCCGCTGCGTGGTGGGTGGGTGGTCGCAAGGGCGCATTGCAGTGCAGCAGGCGATTGACGGCTGCGGGATCGGGCGCCAACCTGCCGCAAAGACCAGCAGGGAGTCAGTCATGAACAAAATCACAGCAGCCCTCGCCGCGGCGGCGCTCGCCATGCCGAGCCTCGCGCAGGCGGCGGACGAGATCACGCTGCAGCTTAAGTGGGTCACCCAGGCCCAGTTCGCGGGCTACTACGTGGCCGCGGAAAAGGGCTTCTACGAGGAGGAGGGCCTGGAGGTTACCATCAAGCCCGGCGGGCCCGACATCGCGCCGGCCCAGGTGCTGGCGGGCGGCGGCGCCGATGTGGTGCTCGACTGGATGCCCTCGGCGCTGGCGACGCGCGAGAAGGGCCTGCCGCTGGTGAACATCGCCCAGCCCTTCAAATCCTCCGGCATGATGCTGACCTGCCTCAAGGAGAGCGGGATCGAGAAGCCCGAGGACCTGGCCGGGCACACCCTGGGCGTCTGGTTCTTCGGCAACGAGTACCCGTTCCTGTCCTGGATGAGCCAACTCGGCATCCCCACCGATGGCTCCGAGGGTGGCGTGACGGTCCTGAAGCAGGGCTTCAACGTCGATCCGCTGCTGCAGAAGCAGGCCTCCTGCATCTCGACCATGACCTATAACGAGTACTGGCAGGTGATCGACGCAGGGATCAGCCCGGACGATCTGGTGACCTTCAAGTACGAGGACCAGGGCGTCGCCACGCTGGAGGACGGCATCTACGTGCTGGAGGATCGGCTGGAGGACGCGGCCTTTGTCGACCAGATGGTCCGCTTCGTGCGTGCCTCGATGAAGGGGTGGAAATACGCCGAGGAGAACCCGGATGAGGCTGCTGAGATCGTGCTCGACAACGATGCCACCGGCGCCCAGACCGAGGAGCATCAGAAGCGCATGATGGGCGAGATCGCGAAGCTCACCGCGGGCTCGAACGGCGCGCTCGATCCGGCGGATTTCGAGCGGACGGTCGAGACGCTGCTGGCCGGCGGCTCGGACCCGGTGATCACCGAAAAGCCCGAGGGGGCCTGGACCCACGCGATCACGGACAAGGCGCTCTGAGTGCGCGCTGACATCGACCTATCGGGCCATCCGCGACGGTGGGTGGCCCGAAAGCTCCGGTGCTGGCGCTGTCGCCACGCTGCGTTCGGTACCGTTTAATTTTACGCACCGCGGCGTCCAGGGCCGACATTTTCTTGATCTTGCTCAAGGCGTCTGCCCGGTGCGTGCCCCGATCATCGGTGTCGAGATCGGGTGGTGTCCGCCAGCGCGGACGGTCAAAAGGGGATCTGATGCTGCGCCTCGCTTTTACCTGCGAACAGCCAGGGCCGCCGCCACCGTCCTGCCCGCCGCCGCCGCCGGCCGCCGTGGCGCTCACCTTACGTGAGCGGCGGCTCTTGAAGGCGCTGCGCAGGCTCTCGCTGACCGTCCCCGCGACGACACGGCACGATCCGCTGTTCCTGGCGATCCGCCACGAGACCTGTCCCAATGCAGGCGCAGAGGAGACGGCGCGCGCGCTGGTCCAGCTCCTCTCGGTCGCGCTCGGGCGGTCCCTGATCATGCACCGCACGACCTCGGCGACGCTCAGCTTCGACGAGTGTTGGCTGATGGCCTTGCTGCGCGCGGCGCGGCGGGAGGATGCCCTGTCGCTGCGCATCGGCATCGCGACCCGGGTGCCCGAGCCGCTGCACCGCCTGTTGGGGGCCACGATCGAGCGGCTGGCAAGCCATCCCAAGATCGACCGGCTGCTGGCCCGGCGCGCCTAACGCCCGCCGCCTCTACGGATCGTTGGGCCGCAGCGCCTCGGGCAGATTTCCCGTGAGACTGCCCGCAAGGAGCGTGTTGAGCCACGCAGCCTCGCTCATGGTGCTGAAGGCCGCGCGCACCCGGCGGCGCCCCTCTTCGCCCATATCGACACAGACCTCGGGCCGACGGATCAGCGCGTCGATACTGCCGGTCAGCCGTTTGAGGTCGCCGGGTGGCACCAGGAAGCCGCTGACGCCGTGCTCCACCAATTCCGGCACCCCGGCGACCTGGGGCGCGATCACGGGGCGGCCCGCAGCCATGGCCTCCATCAGGACGACCGGCACCCCCTCGGCGAAGCTCGGCAGCACGAAGACGTCGGTGGCGGCCAACCGCTCGGCCACCTCGTCCTGGCTGAGGTAGCCGGTGAACGTGACCCGGTCGGCGATGCCCAGGGCCTCCGCCTCGGCCTTCAGCCCCGGCGCCTCCGGCCCGTCGCCGACCAGGGTCAGGGTCAGGTCCGGATGTGTCTCCGCCAGTGCCGCCACGGCGCGCAGCAGCAGGGCGACGCCCTTGATCGCCGAAAGCCTGCCGACGAAGAGCAGCGCCTTGCCCGACGGTGGCGGCGCCTTGGCATAGCGCTCGGGCTCGACCGCGCAGTGCACGATCTTGATGCGGTCCCAATGCGCCTGGTCCGCGAAGATCATGCATTGCGCCCGCGCGAAATGGCTGATCGCCGCCACGAACGCTGCCCGCGCGACCTTGAGGTCGATGCGCCAATGCTCCGGCGCGAAGAACTCCATCGGGCCATGGGCGGTGTAGCTGTAAGGGACGCCTGCCATCTCGGCCGCCAGCACGGCGACCGAGCAGGAGGAGTTGCCGAAATGGTTGTGCAGATGGACCACACCCTTATCGCGCAGATGGGCTGCGAGCACCCCGGCCTCGAGGAAGTAGAACACCTGCCAGAGGAAGGACTTGGCGCCCGGCGGGCACATCCGGGCCGCCAGGCTGAGCGTCGAGAGCCAGCGCCCCGGTGCCCGCGCGAGCAGGCCCCCATGGGCGCGCAGCAGCCGCAGCGGGTTCTTGGCCGCCGGGATCACCTGGAAGGTCGCGGCGTACTCCGCCCGCTGCTCAGGGCCCACATGGTGCTTGGGGTCGGTGGCGCGCACCGTGCAGGTGTGGACCGTGGCGCCAAGGGCCCGCAGCCCTGCGATCTCGCGCTGGATGAAGGTGTCGGTCGCCCGTGGATACTCCCCCGTCAGATAGGCGATCGGGCCGGGCAGGGGCGGCGTTTCGGTCATGCTGGCCCCCCGCGGCTGAGGCTGCGCATGGTCTCGGCGAAGGGCGGGCGGTCGGACAGGTCCAGCACCTCGGCGGCCTTTTCGTCGGCCATGTCGAAGGGTTTGAAGCGGGCGGCCAGATTGGCGGGGCGCAGGCTGCCGGGCAGGGCGCGCGAGAGGCCAGGCACCCGTGCCGCGAGGCCGCAGGGGCTGAGCAGCAGCCACCGCGGCAGGACGACCGCGCGGCCTTGGCCTGCGGCGGCGAGCCAGTCGCGCTGGCGCGGCGGGTTCGGGTCGACCAGGTTGAGCGGCCCAGGGGAGGGGCCGTCCGCCAGTGCCGCGCGCACCAGCGCCTGCGCGCAATGGGCGACGGCCACGGCGGGCACTGGGGCGTCGCCGCCCGGGCAGAGCCAGAGGCCCTTGAGCGCAAACCCCAGCCGGCCCGTCGTCAGGCGGCCCGGCCCGTAGATCGCGCCGGGGCGCAGGATCCAGACGTCCAGGCCCCGGGCGGCGGCGGCCTCGGCCATTTCCTCCTGCGCGATCTTGGCCCTGGCATAGGCGTCGCGGCGGGCCGGGTGCGGGTCGCGCGGCGTGCCCTCGTCGATGGTCGACCAGGGCGGCTGGCCCGCATAGTCGAAGACGCTGAAGGAGGAGACGAGCACCAGGCGCGGGCGGGGCGGGGCCATGGCCTCGAGCGCGCCGATCACCGCCTCGGTGGGCGCCAGGGTATCGGCGCGCTGTGCGACATCGTCTCCGCCCAGGCGGCCGGCCGCGTGGATCACCGCGTCTACCCCCGCCAGCGCCGCATCCAAGCCCGGCCCCGTGGCAAGCTCGACGGCGCGCGGCTCGATCCTCGGATCGGCGCTCCAGCCCGAGGGCGTCGCGGTCTTGGGGCGCACCAGGGCGCGCAGGGTCACGTCCGCCGCCCGCGCCGCCGTGACGACCGCCCGGCCCAGAAAGCCGGTTGCGCCGGTCAGGGCGATGGTCGGTCCGGGCGGGGCGGAGGGCGTTGGGGCGGTCTCGGTGCTCATCGTGGGGTGTTACGCCCCGGATCACAGCCGCGGCGCAAGTGAATTTCCCGCGCAGGACCGCGTCGAGCGGCGACTAGGCGTCGATGGGCACCAGGGCGAGGGGCAGGCGCAGGGTCGCGGCGGCTTTGACCTGCTCCTCCGGCCCATCGACCTTCAGCGCCTCGGCCTCGGCGATCAGATCGGGCAGGGCGGCTTCCCAGGCGGCCAATGCCGCGGGCTCACCGCTGGGCTGCTCACCGGCGGCGAGGGCGCGCTTGGCGGCCAGTTCCGCGCGCAACTGCGCGAGGCCCGGCTCGGGGATCAGCAGCGCGTTGGCGACCGGGCCAAGCGGCGCGTCGCTGTCGATGGCGGCCCAGTGGCGGGCAATGCGCTGGTCGATGATGTCCTGCTGCAGATCGGCGATGGCGGGGGTGACGCCGTGCGTCTCGACGATCTGTGCCATCGGCATGCCTGCCGCCGTCGCCCCCCGGGCGGCGAGCACCAGTTCGATCGCCTTGCGCTCGAAGGTCGTCAGTTCGAGACGCCGCGAAACCTCCGCCGGGTCGACGCCCTGGATCAGCATAATCTCGGCGTTCAGCCGCTTCTCGATGCTGTCGAGCACTGCAGGGTCGAGCGTGTCGATGGCAAATCGGATATCGGCCTTGGGCATCCCCATGCGCAGCATGTTGCGCGCCGTCAGCAGATGCCCCCGCTGATGGCCGATGTCGCGCAGCGTCGTCTCGAACCGCCCGAGGTAACCGTCCAGATCCTCCGGATAGCCGGCCTCGGTTAGGATCATCTCCAGCCGGCGGTTAGCCTCCTTGATCGCAAAGCGGTGGTCGGCGAGCAGGTCATCGGCCTCGGCGATCTGGGTCTCGATCTCATCACGCTTCTCGCGCAGATGGTCGTTGATCTTCTTGGCGTCGCGCATGCGCAGCAGCATCTCGATCACGCCGATGACGATCACCAGTGCGACCGCCGCCTTGCCCGCCGCCGCCAGCCGCGAGAACTTGGAGGCCGAGCCATAGGCCGCGATGCGGGAGCTGCCTGTGACGAAGCCCGTGACGGCCGCGAGCCCCGGCAACACCACTTTGCCCGCCAGCAACAGACCCAGCGCGCCGGCGCCCGTGTAGGCCATGGCCGTCTGCAGCTTGTCGTATTGCTCGGTCTTCTTCTCCGCGTGCGCCGCCTCCAGCTTCTCCGGGTCCGGCGGCACGAAGACGTCGAAGGTCTGCTCCAGCAGATGGAGCAGAAAGGTGTTCTTCTCTTCGATCATCAGGAGGGTGTTCGAGACCCGCGTCAGGTCCCCCGCCAAGCCCTGCTGCGTGTGACCCATCTCGACCAACTCGTTGCGCAGCATCGTGACCTCGGCCATCAGCGCGTCGGTCTGAAACGGCTGGAACAGGAAGAACTTTTCGAAGTCGATCTTCATGATGCTGCAGCTTCCGCCGGTAGGCCCGCGACGATCTCCGGGTCCAGCCCAGTGAAGTTGGCCACCATCTCGGCGGTCATGCCGGTGCTCAGCATCCGCGCCGCCGTGGCGCGACGGGCCGCCTGCTCCGCCTCGTGCACCGTCATGGCGCTGCTGCCGTCGGCAGGGTCGAGGCCGGCCTCGCGCATCTTCGCCTCGGTCTCCGCGATCGCCGCCTTCAGCCGGTCGCGCCGATCGTGCAGCTGCCTGATGGCGCTGCGGACGCTGGCGATGAGGGAGGTGAGTTCCCGGATCTGCCCCTCGAGGTGTTCCTTCTCGGCCAGCGCCTCCTTGCGGTCGAAGATCGCGCCGCTGATGCCGAAGGAGACGAAGGACAGCACGCCCTCGGCGGTCTTGCCGGTGTCCTTGAGGACCTTGAGGACGGGGTTGTCCTCGATCTCCACGTCGATGCTGTCCTGGAACGGGCGCGGCGCAGCCCGGCCGGCTACTTTCGCATAGGCGCCGGCGAGCCTGTCATCTTCCGCCCGCAGCATCTGCACCTCGGCGGCGGCGGCGAAATAGGCCTGGCACTCCTGGCTGTAGGTATCCTTGAGCGTGGCCGCCTGGTCGCGCAGTCCCGGCAGCTCGGGGAAGCGATCCTCCCGCGTTTGGGACTTTGGCAACAGGTTGCCGAGCCCCTGGCCGACGTGCTTCAGGGTCTCGCCGACGTTCTTGCCGACCTTGGGCAGGGTCTTTTTTGTGAAGGTCCTGGTGCCCTTCGAGATGTTCCTGCCGAGCTTCTTGAAGAAACTCATGCCGTCACTTCCGGCTCATCGATGAAACCCTCGCAGGTGACCGCGCGGTTCGTCTCGACGTCCGTCTGGCGCTTGCCGATCAGCGCGGTGTCAAGGTTGGTCGCATCGTGGACATCCGCGGCGGAAAACGGAGGCTGCCGGCAGAGCATCCGCATCATCACACGGTAGGAAGCCTCCGCCTGGGCGCCGTCCTGCACCGCCTCGTTTAGCTTGGTCACCAGGTCTGCGTACATGACCTCCGGGTCGTCGTTCTCGGCTTGCTCGAGCTGCAATAGGCGCGACAGATCCCGCAGTTCTTTGATCAGTCCGGGGGGCGGCGGATCCTCCCCCTCAGCCGGCGGGTTGGCGGCCTGCTCTGCCGCCAGTGTCGCTTCTTCCCCGGGGGTCTTGGGGCCGATGATCGCCGCCATCTCTTGGATCTGCGCATCGGTTGCGGCGTACCAGTCGCGGTACTCGTCCAGGGCCAGTTTCAGCCCCTCGCGCTTTTGGTGATCGTTGATGAAATAGGTCACCACGGTCATCGAGATCGAGGCGATGGTCAGCACGGGCACGGCGTATTTGCCGGCCGTCGTCGCCGCTTGCTTGATCCGCGCCCAACGGCCCACCGCCGCGACGACATCGTCCGCGGCATCCACGGTGCGGGTCAGCCCATAGACGAACTGGATGAGCGAGGCGCCGACCGTGACGCCGGTGATCACCGCGCTCTGCTGGTAGGTCAGGTTGAAGAGCGTGAAGTCCTCGATGTCGCCGTCGGGTTCTTGACCGATCAAGAGCGCAGCGACCCGGCTGACGAATTCGACCTTGCCAAAGACCTCCTGCCGCCGCTGCGCCCAGCCGGTGGTGGCGGTGGCCCAGTTCTGGTGCTGCGTGATCAGATCCTCGGCGGCGGTTTCGTACCGCCCGATCACCGTCTCCATCGAGGTGATGGAGCCGCGGTCGAGGTCGCTGAGGTCGACGGGAGGGACCGTCGCGCTGGGGATCGTGATGCTCGTCGGTGTCGGAATCGGGGTGTTCATGCCAGCGCTTCTTTCGTCTTGGTCGTCGTTTGGGAGAGATCTTCAGGCGCGCCGGCGGGCGGCGAGAAGGAGGGCTGCCGGCCCGATCAGACCCAGCAGGAGGGCGGGCGGCAGCGGGATCACCACCTTGTCGGGCCCGGTCAGGGTCAGGTTGTCGGCGGCGAGGGTCGTGATGAAGCCATCTGGCTCGGAGAAGGCGACAAGCGCGATCTCGACCTCCATCCCCACCAGCGGCAGCAGATCGATCATGTAGCGGTGGTCGAGGGCACCGTCGTCGATGTCCTCGACGCTGTCCTCATAGGCGTTCGTGCGGTTCTGGCCGAGGTCGAAGGCCCCGTTACCGTTGAGAACGAACACATTCTCTGAGACGTCGTCGTAGCGCAGGCTCAGCAGCAACGCGTCCGGAAAGCGTGGGTCGGGGCTGACGTCGCTATCGACCGCCGCCGAGAGGATGCCGCTGTCGAAGCTGAAGAACCGGCTGTGTTCGGTGATCGAGACGGTCTGGCGTGCCTGCGTGAACAGCCTGCTGGTGGTCGAGCCAAGACCCGATGCACCGCCGCTGAGCAGCAGCGCCGGGTTGCCGGCGTTGTCGACGATCCCGCTGGTCGTGGGCGAATTCCCCGGGTCATCCGGTGTGCAGCTGTCGCTGCTAGCACAATCCTCGATGATGTACCCCGTCGTGCCAATCGAGAAATCACCGTTTATCAGTGGGTTGGCAATGACCGCAGCTGCAGCAAAAGACGGCAATAACGCCACGCAGCCTGCGAGTAAAAAACAACGCGATCGCACTGAAAATCCCCCCGTCATCCCAAAATTAACGATCTTTCATTCGTGAATCGGTGTCAAGTACTCTAATCCTTGGATATCTAATTACGGTGTCATCTGCGTCAATCCGACCAGGTAGTGACCCCAAAGCTTGTGAAGCCTCGGAGCCTATTTGGTGATTGGTCACAGGTGATTAGGTTAGCCTGGCGCCAGCGCCGGGCGCTTAGTCAGCCTGTGTCGAAGGATCGGCCGCGGCGCCTTCGGATCCTGCCCATTCCAGGAAGGCCGCGATCAGGGGCTGCCGCTCGGTCCCCGGCGCGCAGACGACGAAATAGTCGAGCTCGAGCGGCAGGATGGGGCCGAAGGGGGAGACGAGCCGACCGGCCTCGATATCCGCCAGGGCCAGGAACCGCCGTGCCAAGACGACGCCCGCGCCGGCGGCGGCAGCATCGATCGCCTGATCTGCGAACTCGGTGTAATGCGTGCCGCGCTCGGCCTCCCGCGGGTCGAGGCCCACCGCGCGGAACCATTCCCGCCAGCCCGGGGCACCACTGAAGCGCATCATCAGGCTGTCGTCATGGATGAGCGGCGCGCGGCGCAGATCCTCCGGCCGCTGCAGCCCGAGCCTTTGCACCAGGGCGGGGCTCGCCAGGGGGATCAGGGCCTCGCTGCACAGCTTCTCGACGTAGAGATCCGAGGAAGGCTCCGTCCCGAAGCGGATCGCCACATCGGGTCCGGCATTGCCGAAGGGCTCCAGGTCGAAGGTCGTCGTCACCCTGATCCGCGCCTCGGGGAAGCGGGCCGTGAAGTCGTGCAGCCGCGGCACGAGCCACTTGGTCGCCACCGAGGGGCTGCAGGAAATCCGCAGGGTGTGGGCGGTGGTCGGGCGCACCTCGTCGACCGCGTCGTAGAGCTGGCGGAACGCCTCGGACACGCCGCGATGGAGCCGCTCACCCTCCGCCGTCAGGGCCACCGACCGGGCGCCGCGCTGAAACAAGGTGAGCTCCAGATCCGCTTCCAGCGCGCGAACCTGCTGGCTGACGGCGGCCGGGGTCACGGACAGCTCTTCGGCGGCGGCCTTGAAGGACGAAAGACGGGCTGCGGCTTCGAAGGCGCGGAGGGCGGCAAGGGGCGGCAAGCGGTGGCGGCGCATCGGGGTGTCCCAGGGTTAGATAGACTTATGCTTCGTGGCAGGAAAAGTCGTTTGTCCGGGGTGCCGAGACCAATATCTCCCAACGGCAAGCAGAGTTGCTGTCCCGAGAACAAAAACCGTCTTCGCATAAAACTTCCTCTGAGCGCAGGTGATCTACGCCCAGTAGAAAAGCGTGTGAAATCAGCGTTCCCAGCGACGTACTCACCGATACGATGGGAGCAATGGAAGTTTCTCCCGAAAGTGTCGAGGTGATTATTGCGAAGGAAGCAAGTGTGTCTGACCACTGCCACCCCTGTGGACCCGGTCCTCAAGGGGGCATCTGGGCGGCACACGGGCAGCGAAGCCGACGGATCGGCGGCCGCCGCGTCCGTCAAGCAATCACCGGTCCTGACGGGTCGGTGTCACCAAGAAGGGGTGGCCCCCGCCATCCCCAGAGCCGATGGAAAGGAAAAGCCCATGTCGTCGAAGCTCGAGGTTCTCACTCCGCAGAACAGCCAGATGATCTTCATCGACCACCAGCCGCAGATGGCCTTTGGTGTGCAGTCGATCGACCGTCAGACGCTGAAGAACAACGTCGTCGCACTCGGCAAGGCCGCCAAGCTCTTCGAGATCCCGACCATCATCACGACGGTCGAGACCGAGAGCTTCTCGGGCCACACCTTCCCCGAGCTTCTGGGCGTCTTCCCGGAGCATCCGATCCTGGAGCGCACCTCGATGAACTCCTGGGATGACCAGAAGGTGCGCGACGCCATGGCTGAGAACGGCCGCAAGAAGGTCGTCGTCTCGGGACTTTGGACCGAGGTCTGCAACACCACCTTCGCGATCTCCGCGATGCTCGAGGGCGGGTATGAGATCTACATGGTCGCCGATGCCTCGGGCGGCACCTCGGAGGATGCCCACAAGTATGCGATGGACCGCATGGTGCAGGCCGGTGTCGTGCCGGTGACCTGGCAGCAGGTGGCGCTGGAGTGGCAGCGCGACTGGGCCCGCCGCGAGAAGTACGATGATCTCATGAAGATCGTGAAGGACCACTCGGGCGCCTTCGGGATGGGTGTCGATTACGCCTACACCCTGGTCCACAAGTCGCCGGAGCGTGTGGAGCATGGCCCGCGGCTCGACCCGATCGCGGCCCCCATCGCGGCGGAGTAATCCCCAAGACCGCCGGCCCGGCTTTCCCGGGTCGGCCCCCCCCGGATCGCGGTGCGACCCTGCACGGGTCGCGCCCCTTCCCTGATATCAACGCGACAGGTGCGCGATGTTCCCTAAGATCCCCAATCGCCGTGAGGTTTTGGCCGGTTCCGCTGCCCTCGCAGGGGCCCCCTTCACGCAGGCCTTCGCCCAGAACGGTGGTACGGCCGACCTGATCCTGCTGAACGGCCGGATCACCACCATGGACCCCGCCCGGCCCGAGGCGACGGCGCTGGCCGTGCGCGACGGCGTGTTCATCGCTGTGGGCACGGACGACGAGATCCGCCCGCTCGCCGGGTTCTTCACCCAGGTGATCGACGCCCGCGGCAAGCGCGTGATCCCTGGGCTGAACGACAGCCACACGCACGCCATCCGCGGCGCGGTGAACTACAACCTCGAGGTCCGCTGGGACGGTGTCGACAGCCTGGAGGAGGCGCTGCACCTGCTGCGCGTTCAGGCCGACCGGACGCCCGAGGGGCAGTTTATCCGCGTGGCCGGCGGCTTCAGCGAGTTTCAGTTCAAGGAAAAGCGCCTGCCCACGGTGGCGGAGCTCGATGCCGTGGCGCCCAGCCACCCGGTGCTGATCCACCACCTCTATAAGTTGACGCTGCTCAACACCAAGGCGGTCGAGTACTTCGGCTACGATCAGCCGGGCCATCCGACCTATCCCGGCGGGATCATCGAGAAGGATGCCGGCGGCAATGCCACGGGCCGCGTGCTCGCCGCGCCCTCGGGCCTGGTGATGTACAAGACGCTCTCGGCGGCGCCGAAGCTCTCGATCCGCGACCAGATCAACAGTTCGCTGCACTACTTCGACGAGTTGAACGCCCTCGGCATCACCTCGGTCTCCGACGCGGGCGGCGGCGGGATGGAGTTCCCGGATGCCGATCCCTACCGCGTCATCCGCTGGTTGCACGGCGAGGGGCTGCTGACCAGCCGCATCGGCTACCATTCCTTTCCCCAGCACAAGGGGCAGGAGCTAGGGGACTATCAGAAGTGGACGGCTGACATCCGCGCCGGGCAGGGCGATGACATGCTCAAGTTCGTGGGCGCGGGCGAGAACCTGGCCTGGGCCTCCTACGACTATGAGATCTTCGCCGATGCCCGCCCCGACATTGACCAGGGGGCCGAGGACTATCAGCGCCAGGTCATGACCGTACTGGGCGAGGGGGGCTGGCCCTTCCGCCAGCACGTCACCTACGACGAGACCGGCGACCGCCTGCTGCCGGTCTATGAGGACTTGGCCAAGGGCGCGGGGCTCACCCCGGGCTGGTTCATCGACCACGTGGAGACCTTCAGCCAGGCCAACCTGGAGCGTATCGCGGCCCTCGGCGGCGGTATCGCGCTGCAGAACCGCATTCAGTTCCAGGCCGAGGACTTCATCGCCAACTACGGCGAGGCGGCGCTGAAGAAGACCCCGAACTTCCGCGCGATCCTCGACCTGGGCGTGCCGGTCGGCGGTGGGACGGATGCCACCCGGGTGACCTCATTCAACCCCTGGTACTCGATCCAGTGGATGGCCACCGGCCTCTCGCGCGGCGGCATCCGCATGTACGACGACGCCAACCTGCTGACGCGGGAGGAGGCCTTGCGGATCTGGACCACCGGTTCGGCCTGGTTCACCGGCGATGCGGGGCGCAAGGGGGCGATCACTGCGGGCCAGATGGGCGATTTCGCCGTGCTGGATCGCGACTACTTCGCCGTGACCGACGCCGAGATCGCGCGCCTGCGCTCGGAGCTGACGGTGCTGGGCGGCGAGGTCGTCCACGGCAGCGGCGCCTTTGCCCACCACGACCTGGTGCATCTGCCGCCCGTAAGCCCCGACTGGTCGCCGGTCATCCTCCAAGCCGAGGGCTGAGTCCCCCGCGGAGCCCCAGATAAAGCCCCTGCGGCGCGCCGGATCCTGGCGCGCCGCTTCTAGACCATAACGAACGAAGGAGCCCGCCCATGGCCGATCTCATCCTGCACGGTGGCCGCATCACCACCTTCGACCCCGCCAAGCCCGAGGTCAGCGCCATCGCCATCTCGGCTGGGCAGATCACGGCGACCGGCACGGATGCGGAGATCATGGCGGGCGCGAAGGATGCGGCGGTCATCGACCTCAAGGGCCGCCGGGTGATCCCCGGGCTCATCGACAGCCACACGCATATCATCCGCCAGGGCAACAATTTCGCGATGGAGCTGCGCTGGGACCATGTGCCCTCGCTCGCCGATGGCCTCGCGATGCTGAAGGCACAGGCGCAGCGCACCCCGGCGGGGCAGTGGATCCGGGTGGTCGGCGGCTGGTCGGCCGATCAGTTCGCCGAGAAGCGCCTGCCGACCCTCGACGAGATCAACGCCGTCTCGCCCGATGTGCCGGTCTATGTGCTGCACCTCTACGACCGCGCCTGGCTCAACAAGGCAGCACTGCGCGCGCTCGGCATCGACAGCCACTTCTACGAGCCCTTCGTCTCCGGCCGGTTGGAGCGGGATGACGATGGCAACCCCACGGGCCTGGCGCTGGCGCGGCCGAACGCGCAGCCGCTCTATGCGCTGCTCGACATGGCGCCCAAGCTCGACGTCGAGCAGCAGATCCTCTCCACCAAGCACTACTTTCGCGCGCTGAACGGCCTCGGCCTCACCTCGGCGCTCGACTGTGCGGGGGGCTTCCTGAACTACCCAGACGACTATGGCGTCATCACCGAGCTCAACCGGCGCGGCGAGCAGACGGTGCGCATCGGCTATCAGCTCTTTGCGCAGCGCCCGCTGTTCGAGCTCGACGACTTCAAGCGCTGGCATGACATCGTCAAACCCGACCAGGGCGACGATTTCCTGAAATGCGTGGGCGCGGGCGAGATGCTGGTCGCATCGGCCTACGATTTCGAGGATTTCTCATATCCCCGCCCGACCCTGCCGAAGCGGATGGAGGGAGACTTGCGCCCTGTCCTGGAGTTCCTGCTGGAGAACCGCTGGCCGATCCGCTTCCACTGCACCTATGAGGAAAGCGCCCACCGCCTGTTGAGCGTCCTCGAGGAGGTCGGCCGCGACAAGGGGCTGGAAGACCTCAATTGGATCTTCGATCACGGCGAGACGGCGTCCGAGAGCACCATGGAATGGGTTGCGCGGCTGGGCGGCGGCATCTCGTACCAGAACCGCATCGCCTTCCAGGCCACGGCCTATCGCGATCGCTACGGCGAGGCGGCGCTGCGCGAGGTTATGCCCGTGCGCAAAATGATGGCCTCCGGCGTGCCGCTGGCGGCGGGCACCGACGCGACCAGAGTGTCGTCGTATAACCCTTGGCTTGCGATCCACTGGGCGGTCTCGGGCAAGGGGCGCGGCGGCGACGTGATCTGGGCCTCTGGCAATCGCCTGAGCCGCGAGGAGGCGCTGCACCATTGGACCGCCGCCGGCGCCTGGTTCAGCCGCGAGCAGGGCAAGAAGGGGCAGATCATGCCCGGCCAGTTCGCCGATCTCGCCGTGCTCGACCGCGACTACTTCACCGTGGCCGAGGAGGAGATCACCGAGATCTCGGCGGATCTGACCCTGACGGGCGGTCGGATCGTCCACGCCAAGGGCGATTTCGCCGAACACGCGCCGGCCCCGCTGGCCGAACTGCCCGACTGGTCCCCGGTGCCGGTCTTCGGGGCCCCCGGTGCCCCGGCGCTGGCGTGAGAAAGGAGACGACCATGCTCATCCGAACGATCCTGGCGGCCGGCCTCGCGCTGGCGCCGCTCGCGACCACCGCAGCCTCGGAACTGATCTTCGAGGGCCGCGTCGAGGCGCGCCATCAGGCCGCCGTCTCCCCCGGCGTCTCCGGCGTCGTGACCGCCGTGCTGTTCGAGGGCGGCGAGCGGGTCGAGGCCGGCGCGCCGCTCTTTCGCATCGACGCGCTTTCGCTGGCCGCCGATGTGGCGGAGGCGGAAGCAGCCCTCGCCGCCGCGCGGGCCGATCAACTCCTCGCCGAGCAGGAGGCCGCCCGCGCCAAGGCCCTGACCGAGCGCGGCGTGGCTTCCGACGAGCGGCTGGAGACGGCCACCGCCCGGCTCAAGGGGGCCGAGGCCGCCCGTGCCGCAAGCGAGGCCGCCCTCGAACGCGCCCGCATCGACCTTGGCCGCGCCACCGTCCGCACCCCGCTGGCCGGGGTCGTCGGCCGTCCGCTGGTGCCCCTCGGCGCCTTCGTGGAGGCCGAGGCCGCGCCCCCCATGGCCACGGTGACCCAACTCGACGAGGTCTTCGTCGCCTATGCCGTGCCCTATGCCACCCGGCTGAAGACACTGTCCGAGACCGGCGCCGCGAGCCTGGAGGCGCTGTTCGACGCCATCACCCTCAGCCTGGAGCTGCCGGGCGGTGTGATCTACCCGCAAACGGTCTCCCCGGCGTTTGCCGATGCCACGGTCGATCCGGGCAGCGAGACCATCACCATCTGGGCCGTCTTCCCCAATCCAGATGGGCTGCTAAGGCCGGGAATGCCGGTCACTGTCCGCTCCGCCATCGCGGCCGAGGCGATGAAAGGGAACTGACATGGCCGAGATCACCATCACCCGCCACATCGAAGGCTCGAAGGGCCGCTACGTCGCGAAGGTCGAGGGGCATGCGGGGCAGGGCGAGCTTACGTACTCCATCACCTCGCCCACCATGATCATCGCCGATCACACCGGCGTCGACGACAGCCTGCGGGGGCAGGGGGTGGCGCTGGCCCTCGCCACCCGTCTGGTCGAGGACGCCCTGGCCGAAGGTGTGAAGATCGTCCCGCTCTGTCCTTATGTGAACGCCGAGCGGCGCAAGCACCCCGAATGGGCGGAGGCGTTCCAGTGAGCGCGCCTGCGAGCAACACCGCCGGCGCCGCCCCCGGCACGACACCCGGTCCCTTCGCCCCGCTTGCGCACCCGGTCTTCGCGGCGCTGTGGATCGCCACGGTCGCCTCCAACACCGGCACCTGGATGAACGACGTCGGCGCGGGCTGGCTGATGACGGAGCTCGCACCGGGGCCTGCCATGGTCGCGCTGGTGCAGGCGGCGACGACGCTGCCGGTGTTCCTTTTCGCGCTGCCCGCCGGGGCCCTGGCCGATATCGTCGACCGGCGCCGCCTGCTGCTGGTGGTCAACACTGCGATGGCGGTGGTCGCCCTCACCATGACCCTGTTGGTGGCGGCGGGGGCGATGACGGCATCGCTGCTCCTGCTCTTTACCTTCCTGCTTGGCGCGGGTGCTGCCTTCATGGCGCCCGCCTGGCAGGCGATCGTGCCCGGCCTCGTGCCCCGTGCCGAACTTCCCTCCGCCGTGGCGCTCAACAGCGTGGGCATCAACGTGAGCCGCGCCATCGGGCCGGCGCTGGCGGGGCTGCTGATCGCGGCGGTTGGCCTTTGGTCGCCCTTTGCTCTCAATGCGGCCAGCTTTATTGGCATCCTCGCCGTGCTGTGGTTCTGGAAGGGCGAGACGCGCCTCGCGAGCACGACGCCGGCAGAGAGCCTGCTGCCCGCCATGCTGGCCGGTCTGCGCTATGCCCGCCACAGCGACGGGCTGAAGCGCGTGATCCTGCGCGCCGTCGCCTTCTTCGCCTTCGCCTCTGCCTATTGGGCGCTGCTGCCGCTCATCGCCCGCGACGTGCTGGACGGGGGCGCGGCGCTCTACGGCCTGCTGCTGGGGGCGGTGGGCGGCGGGGCGGTGACGGGGGCGCTCGCACTGCCCTGGCTAAAGGCGCGCCTGGCGCCGGACCGGTTGGTTCTTACGGGCAGCCTCGGCACCGCGCTGTCCATGGCGGTCATGGCAGGCGTCACCCACCCTGCCGCGGCGGCGGTCGCGGCGCTGCTGGCGGGGGCAAGCTGGATTGCGGTTCTGTCGTCCTTCCAGGTCGCGGCCCAAACGGCGCTGCCGAACTGGGTCCGTGCGCGGGGCCTGTCGCTGTTCCTGACGGCCTTCTTCGGCGCCATGGCCGGGGGCTCTCTGGCCTGGGGACTGCTGGCGGAGGCGATTGGCATCGCGGGCACCCTGCTGGTCGCCGCGGGCGGACTGGCCGCGGCGGCCTTCCTGGTGCTCGGCGTGGCACTACCCCGCGGCGACGGGACGGCCCAGGCGGCCAGCCTGCACTGGCCGGCCCCGCCCAGCCTGCCGACGGCGGAGGTGGGCGATGGCCCCGTCCTGGTCACGCTCGACTACCGCGTGCCCCCGGCGAACGTTGCGGCTTTCCAGGCCTTGATGGCCCAGCTGCGGGCCGCGCGCCTGCGCGACGGTGGCTACGGCTGGCATCTGTTCCGGGTGGCGGAGGAGGAGGGCATCTTCCGCGAGACCTTCATGCTCCCCTCCTGGGCCGATCACCTGCGCCAGCACGACCGGGTGACCGAGGCGGAGCGGGCTCTGCAAGCCGAGATCGCCGCCCTGACCGAAGAGGGCACCACCACCGTCCGCCATCACATCGCGGTCTGAGGACAGGCGCCCACCCGCCAGCGCCGAGGCCCCCCGACCACGTGCTCCCTGGCCGCTCTTCACGGGGCGGTCGGGGACCGAAGGTGGCGGCTTGCGGTCTTGCGCGCCGCAGCGCGGGCGGCGTCGCTCAGCCGACACCGCCGATGGATGCCCGTGCCCGTCTTGATGGATGCCGGTGCCCGTGCCCGCCCTGCGTCAGTGTTCACCTACCTTCGTGACCGGAGCGTCAACAGAACCGGGCCGACGGTGTCGGTGTTGAAACCGGTGGCAATGACAGACGGCCGTGGCCGGCATTCATGGCGTGCTAAGGCTTCACACTGCCAAACTGTCGCGGGTGGGCACGGGCATTGGTCCTCGAGGATCAAACCGGACCCCGTCAGACCGGGGCCGATCGGGTCTGGCGATGAGCCGGGCTCAGCCAAGGGCGCCCGGTGAAGCGGGCAGAGGGGCAGGCGGGCCGGGGTAGCGGTCTCGTGGCCCGGGCGGCTGGCCGTCAGTCGCCGAAGAGGCCCCGCAGGCCGCGCTCGACGCGATCCGTGGCACCGCCGCCGCCCTCGCTCTCGCCGCCCCCGCTCTCGCCCCCGCTCACGCCGCCGCCGAGAACGCCGCCCAGCGCGCGGCCCACGCCGCTGCCGACCGTGCCGCCCACGCCTGCGCCGATCTCGCCGACCGTCTCGAGGGCGCCGACGGGCGCGGAGACGATGCTGCCGATCGCCCCGGTCAGGTCTGGCGCGATGCTGGGGTTGCTCCAGCTCCCCGTCACGTCGATGGCAAAGACGCGGATGCCAACGCCGCCCGCCTCGCCCGGCAGACCGGCCATGGCCTTGGGCTGAAAGCGCAGCGCCAGGGTTTCCCGGCCGAGGTCGACCGTACCGCCGCCGTCCACCTGGATCGTCGGGCCCACGAAGCGGATGTCGCGGGTCTCCAGCACCCCGTCGGTGATCGTGTAGCTGGTGGAGAGCAGGCTGAAGGGCGTGCTGTCCCCGCCGCCCGACTGGCCCCGCGCGATCACCGGCAGGTTCACGCCGATGAGCGACCCGTCGGTGATCTTGAGGGAGCCCTTACCCTGAAGGCTGCCCATCAGGGCCTGCGTGGTCTGGCCGCTGCCCGAGGCCTCCAAGTCGAGGGTGCCGATACCGCTCAGGATATCGCTCCCCGCCAGGAAACGAACCGCCGGGCGGATCTGCGCCGCCGCGAGGTCCAGGTCCAGATCCACCGCCGCGCCGTCAGCGCCGAGGTCGGCGATCGCCATGGTCCCCGTCAGGCCACCGCCACCCATGCCGAGCTGATCGATGGCCAGATCCGCCCGCCCGTCTTGAACGGTCAGGGCGATCGCGGCGTCGGTCAGGCTAAAACCCTCCTCCAGCACGATCTCGGCGGCCGTGAGCGCGATCTCCGCATCGGCCGCGCGCAGCGCCGAGACATCCAGGGTGTCGCTGTCCGCTTCACCCGCCCCGCCGCCGCCCTGCCGGCCGGCGACGATCTCGGTGGAGAGATCCAGCATGCCGGTGGAGAGATCGGCTTCGATCATCGGCCGCGCCTCGCCCGGCGTGACGGAGAGGCTCCCCTCGACCCGCCGTTCGCCGAGCGCGATGGTCGCCTCCTCCAGCGCCACCGCGCCGCCCTCGGCTATCGAGAGTTGCCCAGCGACGGATGCTGCCTCGGGCAGCGACCCGGGCGCCAAGGCCTGCCCACCCAGCGCCGCGAGGCGCGTAAGGACCGAGGTTTCGATCCGCGCAGCGCCGGTGAGGCTCGATACCGCAAGGTCGATGGCCCCCTCGTAGCTCAGCGCGAGAAACCCTTCGCCCTCCAGCGAGATCTTGGCATCGAAGCGCTGCGTCTCCGCCCAGCCGGGCCCGCCGGTTGCCGCGAGGCTGAGCGAGAGCTGTTCGCCGGCATAGGTCGCGGCCCCCTCCGCCGTCACGCTCAGCGCCTCGGGTGCGGCATCCAGGGAGAGGGTCAGGTCGATCCCCTCCGCGCCATAGGCCGCGCCGGTGGTGGCATCGCTGTAGAAGACGGTGGCATTGGTGATCGCGGCCTCGGGCAGGGCGATACGGCTGGTCAGCGCCCCGCTGTCCCCGCCGCCGCCACCGCTATCGGCGCCCTTGGGCTCGCCGAACTGCCAGTTGGGCGTGCCATCCGATGCGACCTCGAGCGCGATGACCGCATCGGCGATCCGGATCTCGGTCAGCGCGATGTCGCCGGACAGCAGCGGCAGGATCTCGACGCCGATAGCGACCTCCGCCGCCTCGATCATCGCAGGGCGTGCCGCGCCGGGGGCGTTCGCCAAGGTGACCCCCTCGGCCCGCAGACCCAGCACTGGCCAGAAGCTCGGCTCGACGGTGCCGAGGCTCGCCGTGCGCCCGGTCGCCGCCTCGATCTGGTTCGTCGCGACCGCCACGATGCGGTCGGTGGGGATCAGGAACAGCGCCGCCACCGCGCCGACCACCAACAGGACGACGAGCGCCCCGACGATCTTGAGAAACCGCTTCATCCCGCCGCCTCCGCTCTCTGGCCTTCTGGCCACGATGGCGCCGATGGTACGCTAGTCCGTCTCGATGGGCGACCGTCCTTGGGCGCCCAAGGCCGCGTCAGGGGGTATCGCCGGGCAGGCCGTAGACCTTGAGGAAGACATCGACGGTGCTCTCCACGATCTCGCCCATGGCATTGGCGCCGATGGTCTCGCCGGAGAAGACCGAGGGCCAGAAGGCCTGGCTTTTGATCAGGGCCAGGAACTGATCGGCGGCCCGGGCGGCGTCCGGCGCATGGATCGCCCCATCCGCATGGGCCGCCGCGACGAATTCCTGAAACACGGCAATACGTTCCAGCTTGCGGTTCATCTGCTCCGCCAGCGCGGGGCTGCGGATCGTCTCCGCCAGCACCATCCGCACGAGCTTCATGAACTCCGCCGAGGTGATCAGCCGCCCCTCCGCCCAGCCCAGGGCGCGGAGCTGATCCCGGATCGGCTGGCCCGGCGCATAGGTGATGGTGAAGGCCTCGTTGCACTGGGCCGCGAGCAGGTCGAGGATCGCGCGGAACAGCGCCTCCTTGCTCTCAAAGTGGTTGTAGACGGTGCGTTTCGAGACGCTGGCGCGCGCGGCCACGCGATCCATGCTCGCGCCCGCGAAGCCGAGTTCCTGAAACTCCGCCACCGCCGCCGCGACGATCAGATCGTGTTTCGCCGCTTGCAGGCTCATGCCCCTCCCCACGCGATACGCGCCAGTTCCCTAAACATTGGGGGTTGATGAGTAAACCAGAGCCTCTACATAGTCGCGCAAAGGAGTAAACTGAACCGTGTAGTTTACACAAAAATGACACCCAGACGCCACGCCTGACGACCTGGGCGGGGCAGTACGAGGAGATCACAATGGCAATTACACTGACGGTCAATGGCGCGTCTCGGACGGTCGAGTCCGCGCCCGATACCCCGCTTCTCTGGGTCCTGCGCGATGAACTTGGCCTGACGGGCACCAAGTTCGGCTGCGGCGTGGCCTCCTGCGGTGCCTGCACGGTCCATCTCGACGGTGTGCCCACCCGCTCCTGCGTCCTGCCGGTGGAGGCTGTCGGCGAGGCTGAGATTACCACCATCGAGGCCGCGGCGAGCCCCAGCGCGAGCCCGACCGCCCAGGCGGTCCAGGCCGCATGGCGCGATCTCGACGTCGTTCAGTGCGGCTATTGCCAGTCCGGCCAGATCATGGCGGCCATCGGCCTGCTCGAAGAGACGCCGCGTCCGACCGACGCCGACATCGACGCGGCCATGGCCGGCAATGCCTGCCGCTGCGCCACGTACGTCCGTATCCGTGCCGCCGTGCACCGCGCCGCCGACACGATGGAGGGCTGATCCATGACATTGCACACCAATCGCCGCGGGTTCCTGCGCGGGGGCGCAGCACTCGGTGCCGCCCTGGTCATCGGGATCACGCCGGAGGGCGCGCTCGCGAGCGACGCCATTGTCGAGGTGAACCCCTTTGTGCGCATCGCGCCGGATGGCACCGTGACCGTCCTGATCAAGCATTTCGAGATGGGGCAGGGCACCACCACGGGCCTCACCACTTTGGTGGCCGAGGAGCTCGACGCTGACTGGGACACCATCGCGGTCGAGTTCGCACCCTCCGACAATGCCCGCTACGCCAACCTCTTCTTCGGCTCGCAGGGCACCGGCGGCTCCACCGCCATCGCCAACAGCTACATGCAGTACCGCCAGGCCGGTGCCGCCGCGCGCGATCTGCTGGTGCGTGCGGCCGCCCAGACCTGGGGCGTCGATCCGGCCGAGATCTCGGTGGCGCAGGGCGTCATCAGCGCCGGCGGGCGCAGCGCCCCCTTCGGCGAGTTCGTCGCGACCGCCCGCACCCTGACCCCGGTGGCGGAGCCTGCAGTGAAGGACCCGGCCGACTTCCGCCTGATCGGCAACCCGGACCTGCGCCGCAAGGACAGCGCCGGCAAGACCGACGGCACTGCCGAGTTCGCCATCGACGTCACGCTGCCCGGCATGGTGCATGCGGTCGTCCTGCGCAGCCCCCGCTTCGGCGGCCAGCTCGTCAGCTTCGACGCCACCGCGGCCGCCGAACGTCCGGGCTTCATCGAAGCCAAGGCCCTGCCGACCGGTGCCGGTGTAGTCGTCTACGCGACCACCACCTGGGAGGCGATCGCCGCACGCGACCTCATCAGCGCCGAATGGGACTTCGCCGCGGCGGAGAACCGGAGCACTGACGAACTCGTCGCCTATCACCAGGGCCTCCTCGATCAGCCGACCTATGAGGCGCGCGAGGGTGGTGACCTGGCTGCCACTAACGGTGCCATCGCCGGCGCCGCGACGGTGGTCGAGGCGGACTTCGTGCTGCCCAACCTCGCCCATGCCCCGCTCGAGCCGCTCAACTGCGTGATCGAGCCGACCGAGACCGGCGTGCGGCTGCACGACGGCTGCCAGTTCCCCGGCATCACCCACCCCACGGTGGCCGCGATCCTGGGGCTCGACCCCGCGCAGGTCGAGATCCGCACGGTCTATGCGGGCGGCTCCTTCGGGCGGCGCGCGACGCCCTCGGCGGACTATCAGAGCGAGGCGGCGATGGCCTTCGACCTGATCGGCCGTGATCGCCCGGTCAAGCTGGTCTGGACGCGGGAGGACGACCTGAAGGGCGGCTTCTACCGCCCCATCGCCGCGCACCGCGCCCGCATCGGCCTGGATGCCGAGGGTAAGATTCTCGGCTGGGATCATCGGATCGCGGCGAAGTCGATCATCAAGGGCACGGTGTTCGAGAGCGTCCTCGTGAAGGACGGCATCGACCACGTCTCGGTCGAGGGCGCGGCGGATACGCCCTATGCGATCCCCGGCATGTCGGTCGGCCTGACGGATGCCGAGAGTGCCGTGCCCGTGCTCTGGTGGCGCGCGGTGGGGCATACCCACACGGCCTATGTCATGGAGAGCCTGATGGAGATGGCGGCGGAGCGTGCCGGCGCCGACCCCGTCGACTTCCGCCTTTCGCTGCTGACGGGTGACAACCCGGATCACCGCCGGCTGACCGGGGTCATGCAGCTTGCGGCGGAGAAGGCCGGCTGGGGAACTCCGTTGCCTGAGGGCCGGGGCCGCGGCGTGGCGCTCCACAAGTCCTTCAACTCCTACGTCGCCCTGATCGCCGAGGTCTCGACCGATGCCGACGGCACCGTGCGGGTCGAGAAGGTGACCTGTGCGGTCGACTGCGGCACCGTCATCAACCCCGACGTGGTCACCGCACAGATGGAGGGTGGCATCGGCTTCGGCCTCGGGGCAGTCATGCGCAACGAGATCACGCTGACCGAGGGCGAGGTCGATCAGTGGAACTTCCCCGACTATGAGCCGCTGCGCCTGACGGATATGCCGGTGATCGAGGTGCATATCGTCCCCTCGACCGAGGCGCCGACCGGCGTGGGCGAGCCCGGCACCCCGCCCGCGGGCCCGGCGCTGGCCAACGCCATCTATGCGGCAACCGGCAAGCGCGTCACCCGCCTGCCCATGACCCGCAGCGGCGTGACTTTCGCCTAAGGCAGCGCCGCCAAATCCGCGTCCGGCGCCCCGGCGCCGGGCGATCACCTTGGGTTATGCTGTCGTTGCCCGGCTTGTCCGGGCAACCCAGGGCGAGATGAGTTGGATCCCCCGGTCAAGCCGGGCGATGACGATCGCCAAGCCTCGGGACATGCTCAGCTCTTGGTCGGCAGCCTGCGGCAGTAGAGCTCCAGCCGGTGCGACACGACCTCGAAGCCGTGCTTGCGGGCGATCTCTTTCTGCAGTCGCTCGATCTCGGGCGAGGTGAATTCGATCACCGCATGGGTGTCGAGGTCGATGATGTGGTCGTGATGTGGGGCATCCGCCGTCTCGAACCGCGCCGGCGCCCCCTCGAAGGCATGGCGCTGCACGATGCCCTTGTCCTCCAGCACCGTCAGCGTCCGATAGACCGTGGCGAGCGAGACCGTGGCGTCGACCTCCTGCGCGCGGCGGTGAAGCTCGTTGGCGTCGGGATGATCGTCCGCCTCGCCAAGAACCTGCAACAGCGCGATGCGTTGTCGGGTGAGGCGCACTCCCTCCTGGCGCAGCGCTTCCTCCATGGCCGTCACCCGGCCGCTGTCGTCGTCGTAGGTCATGCGCGCGACCATAGCCAGATGCGTCGCATTCGCAAGAACATCCCGCCAGTTGCAAACCGTTCTCGATTGCATTGACTTCTTGCAAGTGCTTCTCATATCCATTCTAAGATCAACGCCTGAAGGAGTGTCGGGCCCCATGACCCTCGTCGACCGCCGTTTCGCGATTGCCGCCACGCTCGCCGCCGCCCTCGTCGTCCCAGCGATGCCCGGCGCGGCGCTCGCCAGCGACAGGCTGACCGTTGTCACGACCACGGGAATGATCGCCGACGCCGCGAGCCAGGTCGGTGGAGATCTGGTCGCGGTGGAGGCGCTGATGGGCCCCGGCATCGATCCCCATGCCTATCGCCAGACCCGCAGCGATATCGTGGCGACCGCGCAGGCCGACCTCGTGCTCTGGCACGGCCTCTACCTCGAGGCGCAGATGGAGGACTTTCTGCGTGACCTCGCCGAGAAGGGGCGCCCCGTCGTCGCGGTGGGGGAGAGCCTCCCGACCAACCTGCTGATCGGCCACGACGACTATCCCGACCGCTATGACCCCCACGTCTGGATGAACCCCAACCTCTGGTCGCGCGTGGTTCTCACCGTCCGCGACAGCCTCATCGAGGCGATGCCGGCGGGCGAACAGACCTTCCGCGCCAACGCCGCCGCGCATCTGGCCGAGTTGGACGCGCTGGCGCAGTACACCACGCAGGTCCTCTCCTCGGTGCCGGCGGAGAGCCGGGTGCTGCTCTCGGCCCACGACGCCTTCAACTACTTCGGCTCGGCTTACGGCTTCGAGGTGACGGGCATCCAGGGCATCTCGACCGAGAGCGAGGCGGGCCTTCAACGCATCGCCGAACTGGTCGACATGCTGGTCGAGCGCGACATCCGCGCGGTCTTCGTCGAAAGCTCCGTCTCCGACCGCAACATCCGTGCGCTGATCGAGGGGGCGGCCGCCCGCGGCCACGAGGTCGTGATCGGCGGCGAGCTCTACTCCGACGCCATGGGGGCGCCCGGGACCTATGAGGGGACCTACCTGGGCATGATCGACCACAACGCGACGGTGATCGCCGCGGCGCTGGGCGGGGATACGCCGGCGCGCGGCATGGCCGACAAGCTGACGCTGAACTGATGGAGCAGGCCGTGCACACCGTCACCCTGGCAACCGAAGAAGGCCGTCCCACGCCGTCCGTTGAGACCGGGGACGCTCCCCTCGCCTTGCGCGGCCTCACCGTCTCCTACGGCGAGAAACCGGCGGTCTTCTCCATCGACGCACGCTTCCCCTCCGCAAGCATGACCGCGATCGTCGGCCCCAACGGCGCGGGCAAATCGACCCTGCTCAAGGCCGCCCTCGGCGTGATCCCCCGGCTGTCGGGCGAGGTCACGGTCTTCGGCAAACCGCTGGCGGGGGCGCGCGAGCGCATCGCCTATGTGCCCCAGCGCGCCAGCGTAGACTGGGACTTCCCGACGACCGCTATCGATGTCGTGCTGATGGGCATGTACCGCGGCCTCGGCCTGATGGGCCGGCTGACCGGTGCACATCGGGCCCGGGCGCGCGCCTGCCTCGACCGCGTGGGCATGGCGGATTTCGCCGAGCGCCAGATCGGCCAGCTCTCCGGCGGACAGCAACAGCGCGTCTTCCTGGCCCGCGCGCTCGCGCAGCAGGCGGAACTCTATCTCCTCGACGAGCCCTTCGCTGGGGTCGATGCCGCCACTGAGCGCGCGATCATCGACGTGCTCAAGGACCTGCGCGATGAGGGCAAGGCCGTCGTCGCCGTGCACCACGATCTGGCGACCGTCGCCGACTATTTCGACCGCGTCCTCCTGCTCAACGTGCGGCGGATCTCGGAGGGGCCGGTCGAGACCACCTTTACGCCCGAGACCCTGGCGGCGACCTACGGCGGGCGGCTGGCCGCGACGCATATCGACCAGCTCAGCCTCGTCGCCGGCTAACGTGCTATGTCTGCGCTGCTCGAGGCGCTGACGCTTTCCGCCGGCTACAACGCCGCGCTGGTGGCGATAGGGGCCGCGCTGCTGGGTTTCGCCGCCGGGGCCTCGGGCACCTTCTTGTACCTTCGCAAACGCGCGCTCGTCTCCGACGCCGTGGCCCATGCGACCCTGCCCGGTGTCGGCCTCGCCTTCATCGCGATGGCGGCTCTTGGCGGCGACGGGCGCCATCTGGTCGGGCTCTTGGCCGGGGCCGCCCTCAGCGCCGCCCTGGGCCTTTTCATCGTCGAGTGGATGGCCCGCCGGACGCGATTGTCCGAGGACGCGGCCATCGGTGCCGTCCTCTCGGTCTTCTTCGGCATCGGCATCGTGCTGCTCACCGTCATCCAGACCATGACCGCCGGGCGCCAGGCGGGGCTGGAGGAGTTCCTGCTCGGCGCCACCGCCGGGATGCTGTTCCAGGACGCCGTGATCATCGCCCTCGGCGGCGCGCTGACGGTGCTCGCACTCTGGGTGATGCGCAGGCCCATGACCCTCGTCGCCTTCGACGCGGCCTATGCGGCGGCCAGCGGCTACGACGTGCGCCGCATCGACCTGGCGATGATGGCTCTGGTGCTGGCGGTCACGGTGATCGGGCTCAAGGTCGTGGGGCTGGTCCTGATCGTCGCGCTCCTGATCATCCCGCCGGTCACTGCGCGGTTCTGGACCGAGCAATCGGGGCGGGTCATCTGGCTCGCCGGCGGCTTCGGGGGCCTTGCGGGCTACCTGGGCGCCGCCCTCTCGGCCACCGCGCCCGCGCTGCCGACGGGGCCGATCATCGTGCTGGTGGCGGCGGGGCTCTTCACACTCTCGCTCCTCTTCGCCCCGGCGCGGGGGGTGGCCGCCGCCCTCTGGCGTCACCGGCGGTTCCAGCGCGCGGTCCACCGCCGCCAGGGGCTGCTGGCGCTCGCCCGGCGTGAGCCGATCCACGATGGCTTCACCCTCTCGGTCCTGACGCGCGAGGGGCTGATCCGCGCGGATGGGGTCGCGACCGAGGCCGGGAGCGCCCAGGCCGCCAAGATCGCCCGCGACGAGCATCGCTGGCAGATCGCGCGTGAGGTCCACCAGGACGCGGGCCTTACCGGCCGCTACGACGGCCTGACGCCGATCGAGGACGTCTTCACCCCCGACGAAATCGCCAGCTTTGACGCCCGCATCGGCGGACCCAGACTGGTCGGCGGCGTGGTGGGGGAGGGCGCCTGATGGGCAACGAGTTCGTGCAGTTCTCGCTCACCCCGATGCTGATCGGCGTGCTCGCCGCCGTCGCCTGCGCGTTGCCGGGCAACTTCCTGCTGCTGCGCCGCCAGGCGCTGATTGGCGATGCCATCAGCCATGTCGTCCTGCCGGGGATCGTCGTCGCTTTCCTGCTGACAGGTACCGTCACCGCGGTGCCGATGCTGCTGGGCGCTGCGGGCGCCGCGGTGTCGGCCGTCGTGCTCATCGAGGCGATCAAGCGCCTCGGCCGGATTGAGCCCGGCGCCGCCATGGGCGTGGTCTTTACGGCGATGTTCGCGGGCGGCGTGCTGCTGCTCGAACAATCCGACACCTCCAGCGTCCACCTCGATGTCGAACATGCGCTCATGGGCAACCTGGAGACGCTGATTTGGCTGGAGGGCGTCGCCTGGTCGTCGCTCCTCGACCCCGCCGCCCTCGCCGCGCTGCCGCCGGAACTGGCGCGCATCGCCTTGGTCGCCGCCGCGGTCTCGGCGCTCACCTGGGTCTTGTGGCGCCCCCTCAAGCTCTCGACCTTCGACGAGGGGTTCGCGCGTGGCCTCGGCCTGCCCGTGGGCGCCATCGGCTTTGGCCTGGTGGTCACGGCCGCCGTGGCCGCAGTTGCGGCCTTCGATGCGGTGGGCTCGATCATCGTCATCGCGATGTTCATCTGCCCGCCCGCAGCAGCGCGGCTGATGACGAACCGGCTGGAGCATCAGGTCGCCTGGTCGATCGCCTTCGCCATCGCCTCTGCGGTCCTCGGCTATGTCTTCGCAGGCTACGGCCCGCTCTGGCTGGGCGGGGCCGATGCGGTCAGTGCTGCGGGCATGATCGCTGCCGTCTCGGGCGCGATCCTGGGGCTTGCCTGCCTGTTCGGCCCCCACCGCGCCCGCCTCGGCGCCGCAGCCGGGGCGTGAGGCCTCAGGCGTCGTAGGGTGTCACCACGGCGCCCTGCATGAAGTAGCCGACTTCCGCCAGCGCCGTGCTCTCGGGCGTCGTCTGCATCGTGCCGGTGATGTAGATCGCCTCGAAGAACCCCCCGACCTCATAGGGCTCCGGCGTGGTGACCAGGACGATCTGGTTCGGCGGCGGCGGCGGCACGTGGATGCAGGCCCCGATATAGGGCACCAGCAGGAAATCGGTGACGCCCAGGCCGTCATAGGCGAGCGGGACCATATAGCCCGGCAGGCGCAGCCGCCGCCCGTCGAGTGCGGGGTTCACCTCGCCCCACATGGGCTGGTCGAACAGGCCGAGCGCCTGGGCCGTGTCATGCCCCATCAGGTCGGTCAGGCTCTCGGTCAGGGCCTTGCCGATCAGGCCGTCGCTGCCAAAGGCGAGGTCGTCCCAATCCACGTCGAGAGACCCAGGGGTGGATCCCGGCTCAGCACGCGCCACGCCGCCGCCCAGCGCCAAGGCGGTGGCCGATCCTGCCATCAGATCCCGCCGCGTGATCGGTCGGCTCACCCGCAACCCCTGCGCTCAATTGCCGATCATCATGCCATCGGCTAGCGACATCCGATAGGCCCGGATCGCCGGCACCAGCCCAATCGCCGTGCCGGCCAGGACGATTGCGCCGAGGATCATGAACACCTCGCCGCCCGGCGCGGTGATCGGCACATAGAGGCCATAGGTGCGGTCCAACCAGGACTGCGCCAGCGCGAGCCCGCCATAGACCACCACCAGCCCCAGGGCGGCGCCCGCGGTGCTGATGATCGCCGCCTCCGCCAGCAAGAGGCCCAGGATGGTGCGGGGTCCCGCCCCCACGGCGCGCAGGATCGCCATCTCGCGCCGCCGCTCCTGAAGCCCGGCCAGGATCATCGCCACCATGCCCAGCAGCGCCGTCGCCACCACCATGACGCTGACGCCGGCCAGCGCGGCCTCGGCAACGCCCACCAGACCCCACAGCTCCTGTAGCGCCACGCCTGGCAGGACGGCCAGCAAGGGCTCGTCGGGGTAGTTGTTGATCGCGCGCTGCAGGCGCAGGAGCGCGAGCTTCGACTCCACCCCGATCAGTGCGGCAGTGACCGCCCGGGGGGTCAGGTCCATCGTACGGACCTCAGCGGCGCTGACGCTGCGCCCCGGCATGCGCGCGCCGCCCTGCCAGTCCACATGGATCGCCTCGATCCCCGCCAGGCTCACATGCACGGTGCGGTCCACCGGGGTGCCGGTCTTCTCCAGGATCCCCACCACGGTGAAGGGCTTGTCGTCGTGGCGCGCGAAGGAGGCGATGCCATGCGCCACCACGATCTCCGCGCCCAAGTCGTAGCCGAGCGCCGCGGCCACATCCGCGCCCAGGACCGCATCGAAGACATCGTCGAAGCGCCGGCCCTCGGCGAAGGCCAACCCCCGGTCGCCGCGAAAGCGGTAGCGGTCGAAGTAGGCCTCGGTCGTGCCCAGAACCCGGAACCCGCGGTGGCTGTCGCCCAGGGAGAGCGGCACGATCCAGTCGACCGCCTCGGCCGCCGCTAGGTTCTGGTAGGTCTCCCAGGTGATGTTGTTCGTCGCGTTGCCGATCCGAAAGACCGAATAGAGCAAGAGCTGCACCGAGCCCGAGCGTGCCCCCACGATCAGATCCACCCCGGAAACCGTATTCGCAAAGCTCTCCTTGGCGCCGCTGCGCAGCTTCTCCACCCCCAGGAACAGCCCCACGCTAAGGGCGGTGGCAAAGACCGTCAGCGCCACCGTGATCCAGCGGTTGCCGAGCGAGGCGAGCGCGAGGCGCAGCAGGATCATGCGGCCCCTCGGATCTGTGCGGCAGTACCTGTCCCGGAACCGGCGACCGAGGCGATCTCGGCCAGGGTCAGCCGGCGGTCAAAGCGCTGGGCGAGTGACGCATCGTGGCTGACCATGATCAGGCTCGCCCCCGCCGCCGCAACCTGATCGAACAGGAGCGCGAGAAAGGCATCGCGCGCATCCCCATCCAGCGCCGAGGTCGGCTCGTCCGCCACCACGATGTCCGGCGTCCCGATCAGCGCCCGCGCCACCGCCACCCGCTGCTGCTGACCGACCGAGAGACTGGCGGCCCGGCGCGCGTCGATCACCGCCTCGGGCAGCCCCAGGGCCGTGAGCAGACGCCGCGCCTCCCCCGCCCGATCCCGGCCCACCCGCCTGGCGCGCAGGGGCGCGAAGGCGAGCGGCAGCACGACGTTCTCGATCGGGGAGGCATAGGGCAGCAGGTTGAACATCTGAAAGATCACGCCCATCCGCTCCGCCCGCAGCCGGTCGCGGCGCCGCGCGCTGAGGGTGGAGAAGGGCTCGCCCATCACCGCGATCTCGCCGGCATCGGGGCTGACGATGCCGCAGATCAGCGACAACAGCGTCGACTTGCCCGACCCGCTCGGCCCCTGCAGGAACACCCGCTCGCCGCGCGCGACGCACAGGCTTTCGACGCCGAGGCTGAAGCCGCCAGCGCCGGGCCAGGCAAAGCGCACCGCGTCCAACCTCAGCGCGTCAGCCACCTCCCGCCTCGCGTCGCCGGGGGATCAGCGGCGCGTCGGGGCGACAAGCGCCGACAGGGCGATGGCGGTGCGCGGCGCAGATGTCATGGGTCGCTTCCTACTCTCTGGGGCGAGGCGGACTGGGGTCCGGCGAACTGGGGCCAGGCTAACTGGGGCCAGGCAAAAGATGAGGGCCGATGGCGGATCACTTCAAGGCATGTGGCCCGCGGCCCCTGAGCCTGCGGCGCCGGATTTCCCTTCTCCTGCGTTCGGGATTGCGCGGCGCGGGGGTTTGAGTAGGGTGCCCGCCACCCGCGAGAGGGCGGGGCAGGGCGCGAGGGCAGCGTGAGCAACACCGATACCGACAGCTTCATCCGCGAGGTGACGGAGGAGGTCCGCCAGGACCGCATGCTCCGTTACTGGAAGAAGTACGGCCCCTACATCATCGGCGGCATCCTGGTGATCGTCGCCGCCTCCGCCACCGTCGCCTGGCTCGAGGCGCAGCAGCAACAGGCCGCCTACGAGACGGGCGATGTGCTGATCCAGGCGCGCGAGGCCGCCGAGAGCGGCGGCCCCGAAGCGGTCACCGGTCTGATCGCCGAGGTCGACGGGCCCGCGCGCACCATTGCGCTGATGCAGGCGGCCCAGGCCTTCGCCACCGCCGGCCGCGCCGAGGACGCCATGGCCCAATACCGCACCATTGCCGAGGATGGCACGCTGCCGCTGCGCTACAGCGACCTTGCCCGGCTGGAGCTTGCCCGCCTTCAGGCCGCGGCCGGACAGTCGAACGAGGCCTTGAGCCAGCTCGACGGCATGATCCTGTCCGATGGCCCCTACCGGCTGCTCGCGCTGGAACTGCGCGCAGCACTCCGCCTGACCGGCGGTGACCTGGAGGGGGCGCAGTCCGACGTTCTGGCGGTCCTCACCGATCCCTTCGCCACCGCCGACACGCGTGCCCGCGTCCAGGCGCTGCAGGCGACGCTGCCCACCCAAGCGCTGATAGTGCCGACGCCCGCGGATGAGCCTACCCCCGAGGCCCCGGCCGACGGCACGACGGAGTAAGAAGCGTGCCCAACATCACCTTTCGTGCCCGCGTCCAGGCCCCTGCCGGTGACAACCCGCCCGGTTGGCGCGTTGCAACGGCCATCCGCGTCCTCTGCCTCACGGTGCCGCTGCTCGGGGCCTGCAGCCTGTTCGATGACGAAGATCGGCTGGAGGGCGAGCGCATCCCCGTGCGGCCGGAGGCGCGGGAGCCCGTCGCCCCCGCCCCGCAGGCCGGCGGCCTGACCTTCGGCGGCGTCACCAGCGCCACCCCCGGTGCCGGCGGCGGCGCGCTGCCGCCCCCTCAGCGCATCGACGCCTGGACCCAGACCAATGGACTGGCCAGCCACAACGCCGGGCATCTCGCCGGGCCTGTCAGCCTCCAGCGCGCCTGGACCGCGGATGCGGGCACCGGCAGCAGTGCCGCGGGCGAGATCACCTCGGCCCCCGTGGGCGCCAACGGCCGGCTCTTCACGCTCGATGCGGCCTCCCGCGTGCGGGCCTTCGACGCCGACAGCGGCAATCGGGTCTGGGAGACGGACCTGACGCCGGACGGAGAGGACGGCGACGAGGGCTTCGGCGGCGGGCTCGCCACGGTCGGGGGCCGCGTCTTCGCGACGACCGGCTTCGGTGAAGTGCTCGCCCTCGATGCCGCCGGCGGTGAGGTTCTCTGGCGCACCCGCCTCGGTGCCCCGGTCCGCGCGGCCCCGGCCGTGGCGGACGGGATCGTGGTGGCCGTCGCCCGCGACAACAGCGCCTTCGGGATCGATGCCGGCACGGGAGAGGTCCGCTGGCGCGCCCAGGGTGCCACCTCTGGCGCGGGGCTCCTTGGCGGGGCCAGCCCCGCCATTGCCGGGGGCGGCGCGGTGCTTCCCTTCGGCTCCGGCGAGATCGTGGCGGTCGGCCTGCAGAACGGCCGGCGCTTCTGGTCGGCCGCGATCTCCGGCGGGCGGCGGGGCCTCGCGCGCTCCGCCATCTCCGACGTTACCGGCGATCCGGTGATCGTGGGTCAGCTCGCCATCGCCGCCAATCAGGCCGGCCGCATCGTCGCGCTCATCGGGCGCAACGGCCAGCGTGCCTGGACCCGCTCGGTCGGCGCGACGGGCCCGATCTGGGCGGCGGGCGACAGCCTCTTCCTGGTGACGGACACGGCGCTGCTCATGCGCCTCTCCGCCCAGAACGGCGCCACGATCTGGCAGCAGCAGCTCCCCGCCTTCGAGGACGAGGAGGACCGGGAGGATCCCATCGGCTATTCCGGCCCCGTGCTGGTGGAGGGGCGGGTGCTCTTCACCTCCTCCGAGGGCGAGCTTTTCGCGTTCGAGGGCGTCGGCGGCTCGCCGGTCGGGGTCACGGACCTTGCCGGCGGCTCGGTCACCGGGCCCGTGGTGCTCGAGGACACCCTCTACGTGCTCAACGACGACGGCACGCTCGAGGCCTACCGCTAGGCCTCGCTAGCCGCCCGATGGGGTCGCATCGAGGGGCGCGGGCTTGCCCACGGGCAGGTTCCGGCTCAGCTCGGCCCACAGGTCACCGCCCATCTGCGTTAGCCGGTCGTTCGTCGGCAGGGCTGGCGGCGGCGACAGCGGGGCCGCGCCATCCCGCCACCCCCGCGCCGCCCAGCGCTCGAACAGCACCTGATCGAGCCGGTTCTCCCGCAGGATCTGGCCTCGCATGGCATCGCTGAGGGCATCGGCCGACCAGTACCGCTGGTGCAGCACATTGGCCTGTTCAATCTCCCGCTCGATGCCCAGCGCCTCGCTGACGCCGGCAATCATCTCGGTCGCGCGCTTGTAGGAGCCGACGAAGCGAAATCCCTGAAGCCGCTCCTCGAGGTACGCCAGGCGCTGCGCGGAGGAGAGGGTGTAGACCTTCGGCACGCCCACTTCGAAGTAGCGCGTCAGCAGGAACTGGCTGACCGGGTTGCGCCGCTGGCGCCCGTACCACCGTGCAAAGGGCGGTGGCACCGGCTGCCCCCGCTCCACCGCGCGGGCATGGCGATAGTTGTACATCGAGACAAAGAAGCCGAGGGGATCGCGCAGCAGCACGCATTCCTCCACCGGGCGGGGCGCGAAGTATCGCTTCAGCGAGACGCTGAGGCTGTGACCCGAGACGGCGCGCACCGGCGCCAGCCGAGGATCCTGGGGCCCATAGCTGTAGCGGTTCCCAAGCACCTCGCGCAGGAAATGCTCCCAGCGCGGCGCGCGCAGAAAACCCTCGCCGAGGGCGCCTTCGAAGTGCTGCTCGACCGAGGTGCCCGCGCACTTCGGCACATGCAGCAGGAAGTGGACGACAGCCCGATCCTCCTCAGCTTGGTTCATCGCCGTACTCCCGTCGGACGGCCGTTTCGCCGGCCTGGCACCGGCACCATGGCGCGCTGCGACCAAGCGGGCCAGCCCCTGCCGCGATGGACCGGGCTAGCCGTCGCGCGACCCCGGTCCCTCGTCCCCCTCCGCCCCGTTCGGCGGGCGCCAGGGTTCGACGGGGCGGCGCGGCTTGGGGTGCAGCTCCGCCATGCGCAGGGCAACCGACAGCAACAGGATCGACAGCGGCAGCAACAGAAAGGCGGCCAGCGCCTGCCAGTCGAGCACCGGCACGCCCGCGCTGAAGGTCTGCAAGGCGACCCGCAGGAACAGCACGAACAGCACGATGATGATCACCTCGGCCAGCGTCTGCTTGAGCTGCCCGATGCTCTCGACATGGAGCCACTCCGGCAGCCCCAACTGCGTGGGCGTCGCCGTGGGCCGCACAAAGAGCACATGCACGCCGTAGCCGAAGAAGAGCAGCACGATGGCGATCAGGAACTTGTCCAGCGCCCCGATCAGCTGAATGACCGCCGTGTCGGCCGCGCTGAGCGGCCCGCTGTCGGGAACCACCTGGATCGTGAAGGCGCCCCAGGTATCGGCAAGCCCCAGCAGGAACATCAGCAAGGCCCCGGCGAAGGAGGCGACGACCGCCGCCATGGTCAACAGTCGCGTCGCCCGCAGGACCCGCCGCTCCGCGCTGCGCCAGTCGATCATCTGTCCCTCCCGTCTCTTGTTGCGACCTATGTTGGCGAAGGCCCACCCTCGCACAAGCGCCCGCGACAGACCCGCCGCAACGATCCGTTTCGACGCCACGACAGAAACGAGGACAGCAGCGTGGTACGCAGCCTTGCGGCGCGTCGGGTTTGGTGAGGTATCGAGATGCTTAGATCGTTCAGCCTGTTCTTGGCGGTCGCGTTGATCGTCGTGTCCACCCCTGCCGCGGCGGATGTCATCCGCTCGACCGTCCTTCCGGCGGGGACCAGAGTGGACCTCAGCAGCCTCGCTACCGGCGTGCCGCTCGCGGAGGACGAAAAGGTCTTCGCCGCCGCCGGTATCATCTCGATCACCGTCACCGACGACCCCTCCGACAATGACGAGTTCTACGACGGCGGCGTCTATGGCGCCGGGCGCGCGCTCTACAACACCGAGGAGGGGGAGCTGATCGCCCTCGACCAGGGGGCCCGTGTCGATTTCGGCTCGCCCACCTTCACGATCCGCTTCTTCGACCTGACCGACGCCTTCGGGCTGCGGATCGCCGACACCTCACAAAGCTTCGCGACGCCTGAGATCCGGTTCTTCCGCCGCGATGAGTTGATCGACACGATCCTGATCGACGAGGCCTACGATGCGACGACGCAGTTCGGCTTCCGCTCCTCCAAGGGTTTCGACCGGGTGGAGATAGTGAGCGACACCGACGGCACCGGCTTCGGCATGGACGGCGTCGGCATCACCGACCTCACCGTTGGCAACTTCGTCGGCAAACAGTAGACCCTTACCGCGACCGCCTCCTCCTGGGCGATCTGCCGGGGTGGATGTCGCCGGTGGTGCAGCCCGCCTCCAACAGGATGGCGGGCCAGTAGAAGCCCGGCTCCAGACCCAGTTCGCCCCGCCGTTGCTCCTGGCGCTTGTAGGCCTCCCACGCCTGCGCGTTGCCGCAGCACCCTGGCGCGCGGCGTCTCGGCGTAACGGGTCGCGCGCGGCAGGCGGGAAGGGGGCGGCACCGGCTTGCGCCGCCCCGCGGCTGGGGATAAGCGGCGCCGCATGTCCTTTACGCTCGCGATCATCGGCCGGCCCAATGTCGGCAAGTCCACGCTGTTCAACCGGCTGGTCGGCAAGCGCCTGGCGCTGGTCGACGACCGCCCAGGCGTCACGCGTGACCTGCGCGAGGGGGACGCCCGCCTCGGCGATCTGCGTTTTCGCGTCGTCGACACCGCGGGGCTGGAGGAGGCGAGCGACGAGAGCCTGCAGGGCCGCATGCGCCGGCTGACCGAGCGTGCGGTGGCCGAGGCCGATGTCTGCCTCTTCGTCGTCGATGCCCGCGCCGGCATAACGCCCACCGACCAGATCTTCGCCGATCTGCTGCGCAAGGGCGGCCGCGAGGTGCTGTTGGCCGCCAACAAGGCGGAGGGGCGTGCCGGCGACGCCGGTTTCTACGACGCCTATGCCCTCGGCCTTGGCGAGCCGATCCCGCTGTCGGCGGAGCACGGGGAGGGGATGGGCGAACTCTACGCGGCCCTCGCCCCCTATGCCGAGCGCTTTGCCAAGGAAGCCGAGACCGTCACGGACCGCATCGAAGACGAACTGGCAGAGCATCGCCCCCTGCAGATCGCCGTTGTCGGCCGGCCGAACGCCGGCAAATCCACGCTGATCAACGCGATCCTGGGCGAGGATCGCCTGCTGACGGGCCCCGAGGCGGGGATCACCCGCGACGCCATCAGCGTCGACACCGATTGGCTGGGCCGTCAGTTCCGCCTGTTCGACACCGCCGGCATGCGCAAGAAGGCCCGCGTGCAGGAGAAGTTGGAGAAGCTCAGCGTCTCCGACGGCCTGCGCGCGATCCGCTTCGCCGAGGTCGTGATCCTGCTCATGGATCCCGACAGCGCCTTCGAGACGCAGGACCTGCGCATCGCGGATCTGGCGGAGCGCGAGGGCAGGGCGGTCGTCTACGCGATCTCGAAGTGGGACGTGGTCGAGGAGCGTCAGCAGGCCCTGAAGGAGTTTCACGAACGGGCCCGGCGCTTGTTGCCCCAGCTCGACGGCACGCCGCTGGTGACCGTCTCGGCGGTCCACAACCGCGGGCTCGACAAGTTGAAATCGGCGGTCGAGCGCCAGCACCGCCTCTGGAACACCCGCATCCCCACGGCCAAGCTGAACGAATGGCTGGGGATGATGATCGACGCCCACCCGCCCCCGGCGCCGGGCGGGCGGCGCATCAAGATCCGCTTTGCGACCCAGGTAAAGGCGCGCCCGCCAAGCTTCGTAGCCTTCTGCTCGCGCCCCGACGACCTGCCGGCGGCCTATACGCGCTATCTGGTAAACGGCCTGCGCCGCGACTTCGGCCTCGACGGCGTGCCGATCCGCTTCAATCTGCGCAAGCGCGAGAACCCCTACGACCGCAACTAGTTGGGGAGCGCCATGGCGGATCATCTGCCGCCGCCTCCCGCCGAGCGAGAGGTGCTAGGATCGGCAACTACCGAGCTCGCCGAGCCGCATCGAAGGGCGACACCGCCGGTATGGTGATCCCGCCTTGCCCTGACTGAGGCTTGGTCCGTGCGGCCTGGAGCACCCCACGCCGCCGGCCCATCCTGGATCGATGGTTGCACGCCTTTGTAAACGATCCCCGACCCGTCGCGCTGCCGTAGCCCCTTGCCACGGTTGTGGCGCCCGAGAGCGGGAGTGACCTGCGGGGGATACCTGCGGGCCTGATAGGGGTTGCTCATCGCGACGACCGAATTCAGGGCGCCTTCAGAATGCTTGGGTATTCTGCCTTCAGGGCGGGCCGGCGGCTAAGGGTGGTGGCCGCTTCGAGAAGACCGCGCTCAGTGCATGCCCGCTGCAGACCGTCCTCGCCTCAGCCCTGCCTGCGGGTTCTTGAGAAAGGTGCAGCCTGGTACCGGGGCCGCCGTTGCAAGCGGCTCCAATCGCCGACCGTGCAGCCTCTCCTAGTGCCAAGGCCGCGTCCTCAGGTCTTGGGGCGGTCCTTGGTGGCGCGGCTTACGGTCTGTTGGGTGCGTTTCTTGGCGCGCATGTCGCTCACGACACCCGCCTGGCCGGTGTCGCGCTGCGCCGCCAGGATCTCGCTCGCACGCCGTGCGCCGCCGTCCGGGCCCGTCCTGGCCGGGCCAAGTGGGCCGGCCGACGCCGGTGTCGAGGCTGCAGGGGACGGCGCCGCGGGCGCCTTGCCGTCCAGGGCCGCGCGGCGGCGGGCCACACGCTCGGCGGTGGTCCAGCCCGCGGTATCGGGGGTGGCGGTCCAGAGGCTCTCGCGCAGCGGCGCGCGGCCCTCGGTGCTGCCGGCGATCCAGTCCTGCGTGCTCGGCCGGTAGGCCTCGCCGCGCTTCAGCTGACCTGCCCCCGCCCGCTTACCCGCCGCGACGCCGGCCAGCAGCGCCCCGCCGACCACCGCCAGCGTGACCATCGCGGGCAGCGGCGTGCCGGCCGCGACCGCGTCGGCGGCCTCGGCGACCCCCTCCGGCGCGGTCGTCAGGGGCATGGGCCAGGCGCCGTCCACGTGATGCGCAACGAAGCGCCAGCCGCCATAGAGGAGCGCCCCCGCGGCGGCCAGCGACAGCACCTGCCAGGGCAGCATGAAGAAGAAGGTCACGACCCCCACCACCCAACTCAGGCGCAGCCAGGTCGGCGCCACCGCGATCTCCCGCCCCGTCCGCCAGCCCAGCGCATAGGGCCCCAGCGACAGAGTCAGGAGCGCGATGACCTGCAGGATCGCCGCCACCGCCGGCAGCGTCGCCGCCGGCAGCAGCGCGCGGTCGATGGCGGGCAGGGCCGCGGCGCCCTCCGCCAGCTCCTCCGGCGACAAGGGCCAGTCATGCACCGCCCAGAGCAGGACGGCCCCCACCGCCGCCACCACGCAGTGCATGATCAGTCTCAGCATCGTCCTCTCGCCACCCGCAACACGACTACCATCCAGCATACTAGACGCATAGGAGGGCGCGGGGCGACGACTGATCCGCTCACGCCGCCGGCGCCCGTAGCCCGCCCCCAGCAGCAGCGCCCCGATCACCGCCATCAGAGCCTGCGGCATCGGCGCGTCCTGGGCCGCACGGTGCGCGCTGATCCCGCCCTCGGGCGGCACGATCCACAGGATTGGTGCGTCTCTCGACAGGCCGAAGCTGTCACGCAGCGCGCGCGCGTCGGACCAAGAGGGGGCGAGGCGGCCATCGACGACGGCGTAGAGCTCGACGATCGGCCCCAGCGGGCCCTGGGTCTCCTGAAGGATCGTATCGCCAAGCAGCGTCGACAGGGGCTCTCGACCCGCGTCCTCGGTCTTGCGGACCGCATAGAGGATAGCCTGGACCGACGCCGCGGGCTCGCGCGCCTCAGCCGCGTAGAGAGAGGCGACGTAGGTGACTGTCCCGCTCTCGCCGGCATCGTCGCCACGCGCCCCACGCCCGGGCTCAAAGTGGCGCACGGCGCGGGCGGTGTCGATCTGTGCGCGGACCACGCCATCTCCCAGCGCGCCGATCTCGGCCGTGCCGTCCAGGGCCGCGAGATCCACGACCGCTGGCGCCGGGGTGCCGCGCAACCGCTCGCGCACGGCCTCGCCCGCGACATGGCTTGCGACCTGGGGGAGCATGAGCACGAAAACCGCGGCCCCTAGGATACGCGTCAGGCTCGGCGGCAGGCGCAGCAGGAGGGTCCACAGCCCGCCGGCGAGGCTCGCCAGGATCCGCCGCCAGCGCGGCCACGTCGCCTGTGGCGGGCCAAGCGCGGTGCCGATCCGCCAGCCGGCGTACATCCAAAGCCAGATGCCGGCCACGATCATCAGGGTTTTGGCCGCCAGCGGCGGCTCCGCCTGCGCCAGGACGCCCGTCGGCAGGCCCAGGAACCTGTCCTCCGGCTGCGGGGCGCCGCCGAGCCACCACAGAAAGCTGCCCGCAATCACCAGAAGAACGGTCAAGAAGGCCCCGCGCCCGTGTTCAACCATGGCTGCCATCATAGCACGTGGCCCGTCGTGCCGTGCAAAAGGGGTGATGGGCAGGCCGACGCCGTGGCCGGCAGGGCTGCGGTCACAATGGCACGAGCCCGGGCTCGGGACGGGTTTCGAGCATGGCCATCAGCCGGGCTGCGGCGCTGTCGATGTCCGTGAGGGTCGCGCGGTCCTGGCTGGGATAGAAGCGGCTGCGCAGCGCCGTGGGCATCGCGGGGGGCACGACCTCGTAGACCGCAACCTCCTCCCGCACCTCCGCCGCCCAGGCGCGTACCAGGGCCGATTGCGCGGTCTTGGTCGCGGCATAGAGCCCCCAGAAGGGTCGGCCCACCCTGTCATCCGCGGCGATCAGCGCCCGCGCGCCCGGCGTGCCGTCTGCGGCCCTGGGCGCCAGGCGCAACAGCGGATCGACGCAGCGGATCAGGCGCTGGAAGGCACGCACGTTCACCGCCAGCGCCGCGTCCAGATCTTTCTCGGTCCCATGGGCCACGGGCTGTAGATGGGGCGCGCTCGCCGCCGTATGCAGCCAAAGGTCCAGCCGGCCGAAGCGCTCGTAGAGCGCCGCGCCCATCCGCGCCAGTCCGCCGTCGTCGGTGATGTCGAGCGGCACCAGGGTCGCCGAGCCGCCCTCGGCCTTGATCAGGTCGTCTAACTCCTCGAGCCCGCCGACCGTGCGCGCGACCGCGACCACATGCGCCCCGGCCGCCGCCATGGCCCGGGCCGAGGCGAACCCGAACCCGCGCGAGGCGCCGGTCACCAGCGCGATCTTGTTGTCGAGCATGCCCATCGCCGCGCCTTACGCCATCGTCCCGGTCAGTAAAAGTGGGACGCTCAGGCGTCTTCCGACAGCTTCATGCAGCCGGAGGAGAGGGCGTCGGTCGGGCGCACCGGATAGTCGCCGGAGAAACAGGCATCGCAGAAGCTTGGTTCCTTGGCATCGCGGCCCCTGGCCTTGCCCGCGGCGCGATACAGCCCGTCGAGCGACACGAACTTCAGGCTGTCGACGCCCAGATGATCGCGGATCTCGTCCTCGCTCATGCGCGCGGCCAAGAGCTTGGAGCGTTGGGGGGTGTCGACACCGTAGAAGCACGGCCATTTGGTCGGCGGGCTGGCGATGCGGAAATGCACCTCCTCGGCGCCCGCCGCCAGCATCATGTCCTTGATCTTCCGGCTGGTCGTGCCGCGCACCACGCTGTCGTCGACCAGGACCACGCGCTTACCCTCGACGATGGCGCGGTTGATGTTGAGCTTCAGCCGCACGCCCATGTCGCGGATCTGGTCGGTGGGCTCGATGAAGGTGCGGCCGACATACTGGTTCTTGATGATCCCCATGGCGTAGGGGATGCCCGACTGCTGGCTATAGCCGATGGCCGCCGGGGTGCCGCTGTCGGGCACGGGGCAGACGATGTCGGCCTCCACCGGCGCTTCCTTGGCGAGCTCCACCCCGATGCGCCGGCGCGCCTGATAGACGCTGGTGCCGCCGATCACGCTGTCGGGGCGCGAGAAGTAGACGTATTCGAAGATGCAGAAGCGCGAGCGCTTGGGCTCGAAGGGCCGCGAGCTCTCCACCCCCTGGTCCGAGACGATGACCATCTCGCCGGGCTCGACCTCGCGCACCAGGTCCGCGCCCACGATATCCAGCGCGCAGGTCTCGGAGCTCAGGATCCAGCCGCCCTGTTTCATCCGCCCCAGCACCAGCGGCCGCACGCCCAGGGGGTCGCGCACGCCGATCAGCTTGGTGCGGGTCATGGCGATGACGCTGAACGCCCCCTCCACCAGCCGCAGCGCATCCTTCATCCGCTCGGGGATCGTCCGCTGGATCGAGCGGGCCATCAGATGGACGATACACTCGGTGTCGCTGCCGGACTGGAAGATCGAGCCCCGCTCGATGAGCTGTCGACGCAGCTCGTCCGCGTTCGTCAGGTTGCCGTTATGGGCGATGGCACAGCCGCCCAGCGCGAAATCCGCATAGAGCGGCTGCACGTCGCGCAAGCTTGTCAGCCCCTTCGCCCCGGCGGTCGAATAGCGCGTATGCCCCAACGCCACGCGCCCCGGCAGCACGTCCATCACCGATTGCTTGGTGAAGTTGTCGCGGACCAGGCCCACGCGGCGCACCGTGTTGAACCCGGTGTCCTCGGCGTAGGAGACGATGCCCGCGGCCTCCTGTCCCCGGTGCTGGAGCGCATGCAGGCCGAGCGCGACATAGTTCGCCGCCTCCTCGACCCCATGGACGCCGTAGACCCCGCATTCCTCGTGAAGACTGTCGTCCAACGGCGTCCAGTCGTCCTCCGGCATGCTGTCGTCCAGCGCCGGGGCCGTGGGGGTCAGGGGCATGAGGCGCACTCCGCGAAGCTGGAACCGGGCAGGCAGTCAGTGGGCTGTCGGGCATGGGCGGACGCCGGGGATATAGCCCCGGATAAGCGCGCTGTCATCATCCTGTCGTGGTGGAAAGCAAAACGCGCGCCGGTTTTCGTCCGGCGCGCGCGGCTACCATTTTCACAAAGCGCATCCGCGCGGCGTGATCAGCTCTCCTGACCGTTCGCCGACTCGGTGCCCGCACCGTTCTCCACGCCGCAGGGCGCCATCAGGGCGTCGATCCGCTCGCCGAACCAGGTCGGCACCTGGGTCGGCAGCTGCGCCTCAACCTGCACCAGCATCTGGTCCAGGTAGGTCTTCGACAGCGAGGCATCGAGCGGCTCCCAGGCCTGCCCGCCCGCCAGGTTGACGTAGACGAAGTAGATCACGGCGACGAAGACCAGGCCGCGCGCGATGCCGAAGACGAAGCCCAGCGCCCGGTCAACGGGTGCCAGCGGGCTGTCCAGGATCACGCTGGAGGCAAGCGGCGTGAAGACCGACATGATCAACAGACCGAGCGCCACGATGATCGTCACCGCGGCAATCATCGACAGCACGCAGGAGCCCGCAAGGAAGTCGCCTATCACCGGCGCCTCCCGGATCAACGGCTCGACCATCGGCGCGAAATAAAGCCCCGCGGCGCCGGCGATCACCCAGCCGAACAAAGCGAAAAGTTCCCGCGTGAAGCCGCGGGAATAGGCCAGAAGGCCCGAGACCGCGGAAATAGCAGCAACGCCACCATCGACCATCGTCAAATTTTCCATGGCTGGTCCCGCCTGTTTCCAGCTTTTCACCCGCGCCGCGATTTACCCCTCGGCGATGCCAGTATTGGTAGCAAACTCGACCAGAGTCGCAACGCGCACCAATTCGAGACCGCTCGAAACTTTGTCCGTTGTGGCATCTGGGAGGATGGCGCGGGAAAAGCCCAGCTTGCCGGCCTCGCGCAGGCGCCCCTCGGTCTGGGCGACCGGCCGCACGGCGCCGGACAGGCTGATTTCGCCGAAGACCACCGTGTCCGCCGCCACCGCCACGCCGGTGAGGGCCGAGGTCAGCGCCGCCGCGACCGCCAGATCCGCCGCGGGCTCGCTGACGCGAAGGCCGCCCGCCACGTTCAGATACACGTCGTGCCCGCCGAAGCCGATGCCGCCGCGCGCCTCCAGCACCGCCAGCGTCATCGCCAGACGCCCGCTGTCCCAGCCCACCACGGTGCGCCGCGGCGTGCCGAGGGTGGAGGGCGCGACGAGCGCCTGGAACTCGACCAGCACCGGCCGCGTCCCCTCGATCCCGGCAAAGACGACCGACCCTGCGGGCCGCGCCCCCCCCTCGCCGAGGAACAGCGCCGAGGGGTTGGCGACCTCCGCGAGCCCGGCGCCGGTCATCTCGAAGACGCCGATCTCGTCGGCCGGGCCGAAGCGGTTCTTGACCGCGCGCAGGATGCGGAAGTGATGGCCCCGCTCGCCCTCGAAGTAGAGCACCGTGTCGACCATATGCTCGACCACCCGGGGCCCCGCGATCTGCCCGTCCTTGGTGACGTGGCCGACCATCAGCACCGCGGTCCCACGGCGCTTGGCAAAGCCCACCAGCTCATGCACCGCGGCGCGCAACTGCGTCACCGACCCCGGCGCGCTGTCGACGGTATCGAGCCACAGGGTCTGGATCGAATCGATGACCACCAGCCCCGGCGGGTCCTTGTCGAGCGCGGTCAGGATGTCCCTCAGCCCCGTCTCGGCGGCCAAGCCCACGGGCGCCTTCGCCAGGCCCAGGCGGTTTGCGCGCATGCGCACCTGCGCGGTCGCCTCTTCGCCCGAGACATAGACCGTCTCCAGGCCCTGCGCGGCAAAGGCGGCGGTCGCCTGCAGCAGCAGCGTCGATTTGCCTATCCCCGGATCGCCGCCCACCAGCACGGCGGAGCCCGGCACCAGCCCGCCGCCCAAGACCCGGTCGAGCTCACCAATGCCGCTTGCGACCCTCGGGGGCGGCGCTTCGGCGTGGTCCAGGGTCTCGATCGCCATCGCCTTGCCCCGGGCCCGGCCCAAGGCGCCCTTGCCCGGCCCCGCGGCGCCCAGCCCGGTATCCTCCTCCAGGCTGTTCCAGGCCCCGCAGCTGTCGCACTGGCCCTGCCACTTGGTGGCCACCGCCCCGCATTCGCGACAGACATACTGAACCCGGGGCTTGGCCATCAGAAGTTCACAAGCCCCGCGATCACGATGGCGGCGAAGAGCTGCTGCATGATCGGAAACACCTTGAACCAGCGCTCCTCCATCCACATCGCGACGAAGGCGACGGCGAACATCGGCACGGCCGAGATCCGTGCGGGCGGGACCATCCGCTCATAGAGAAACGCCATCACCGTGCAGGTCGCCAGGATCAGCGCCAGGTGCACCCAGCGGATCTTGTCCTCGTTCAGCATGGCCTGGGCGACGCTGTACATGGTGGCGATGAAAACGAAGAGGCCGGAGAAGATCCCGACCACCAACAAAAGCAGGCCCATGGTCCCTCAGCGTGTCAGCCGGCGCGTCAGAAGCCCTACCCCGAGCTGTCCCAACACCGCGGCGGTAAAGAGCCAGAGGCCCCAGCCGGTCTCGACATAGCCGATCCCGACCCCCTTGGTCAGCACGATATAGAGGGCCACCAAGAAGACATCCGCCATGGAGAGCTTGCCGAGCACATCCAGCACCGGCATCGCCCGCGCGCCGAGCAGCCTGAAGTGGACGAGCGCCAGCCCCAGCGTCTTGAAGACCGGCAGCACCATGGCAAAGAGCGCGACCAGCACCGCCAGCGGCGGGTCGTTCTCCCACAGCGCGGTGATCGAGCCCCAGAGCGAGATCGTATTGCCGCCGAAGTAGGGCAGGATCCCCGCGGTGGCGATGGGCGCGGTCCAGGCGATCGGCCAGACCAGCAGCAGGGCCAGGTTCGCCGCCGCCAGCGCGATCCGCGGTGCCGTCATCGCCGCCCGGGCCCGGGCGATGCGCCGGCTCGCCTTGGCGCCTGTCTCCGATCCGTCAGCCAAGGCGCAGCCCCGTCAGCGCCAGCGCGCCTGCGGCCAGCACCAGGAACAGCCGGCGCATGTCGCGCGCCTCCTCCGGGATCCGCACGGACATGAAGATGATCGTCACCCCCAGCGCCGCAAAGGCCGCGATCCGCACGCCCGCCATGGTAAAGCCCGCCGGCCCAAGCAGCAGCGAGGTGGCAAAGGCGGGTGCCGCCAACATGACCACCAGCGCGGTCACCTGCGCGCCGGTCGTGCGCCCCTCTGCCATGTCTGCCTGCGCCCGGGCGATCAGCGCCAGGATCGCATAGGCCACCGCCATCCCCGCCAACAGCCGCAGACCTGTCATCCGCGCCTCTTCCGCCGGTCACGGCGTGCGGTAAAACCCGTCGGGCGCTTGGCGTTGTAGCTGGCGCAACATCGTTTCATGCGCCTCAGCGTATCGCTTCAATAGGTCCTTCTGCGAGACCGTTGACGAACTGCCGCACATGGGGCTCGTCGGTTGTGTCAATCTCGCCAACCGGCCCCTCCCATTGCACCACGCCGTTGTGCAGCATGGCCACGCGGTCGGCGATCTTGCGCACGCTCGTCATGTCGTGGGTGATGGTCATGGCGGTCGCACCCATCTCGCTCACGATCTCGCGGATCAGGTCGTTGATCACGTCGGCCATGATGGGGTCCAGGCCCGTGGTCGGCTCGTCGAAAAAGATCACCTCGGGCGAGCGGGCGATGGCCCGCGCCAGGCCCACGCGCTTCTGCATGCCGCCTGAGAGCTCAGAGGGGTAGAGGTCTGCCGTCTCCGCCGTCAGACCCACGCGACGCAGTTTCTCGATCGCCAGATCCCGCGCATCGGCCTTGGACAGCGCATCGGCCCCCTGGCGGTGGCGAAAGGCGACGTTCTCCCACACCAGCAGGCTGTCAAACAGCGCGCCGCCCTGGAACAGCATGCCGAACTTGTCCAGCATCTCGGCGCGCACCCGGCCGCCCGCGCGGGTGACATCGGTGCCCTCGAACAGGATGCGCCCGGCATCCGGCACGATCAGCCCCAGGATGCACTTCAGCGTCACCGACTTGCCGGTGCCCGAGCCTCCGATGATCACCGTCGAGGTCCCCGGCGCTACCGTCAGCGACACATCGCGCAGCACGTGCTTGGACCCGAAGCTCTTCTTCAGCCTCTCCAGCGCGATCTTCGGCGTGGCGTCGGTCATGAGAAGAAAATGTCCGTCATCACGAAGTTCGCCGCCAGGATCAGGATCGAGGCATGGACCACCGCCGCCCGCGTCGCCTGGCCCACGCCCTGTGCCCCGCGGGCCGAGTTGTAGCCGTGGAAGCACCCGATCAACGTGACGATGAAGCCGAAGACCGCCGCCTTGATCAGCCCCGACAGCACGTCCCAGAACTGCAGGAAATCCCAGGTGGTCTGCAGGAAGGTCGTCGGGTTGAACCCCAGCCGGTGCACGCCCACCAAAAAGGCGCCGTAGATCCCGATCACATCGCCGATCAGCGTCAGGAGCGGCAGCGTCAGGGTGCCTGCGATCAGCCGCGGTGCCACCAGGTACTTCATCGGGTTCGTCGACAGGGTAACCAGCGCATCGATCTGCTCGGTCACCCGCATGGTCCCGATCTCCGCGGCGATGGAGGCGGAGACCCGCCCTGCCACCATCAGCCCACAGAGCACCGGGCCCAGTTCCCGCGTCATGCCGATGGCGACGATGGAAGGCACCACCGTCTCGGCCCCGAAGCGGCTGCCGCCGGCGTAGATCTGCAGCGCGAGCGCACCGCCGGTGAACAGCGTCGTCAGCCCCACGACGGCCAGGCTGTCGTAGCCGATCTTGCGGATCTGGCGCATCAGCTCGACGGGGTAGAAGGGCGGGGTGATCAGATGGCGAAGCGCTGCGGCGACGAAGACCGCCAGCGCCCCGGTCCCCCGGCACAGCTCGATCACGCCAGCGCCGAGGGAGGCGGTGAAACGGGTCAGGGCAACAATCAAGGTCGTCTCCGGCAGGCTTGTCGCCCTTCGCTATACTCAGTCCCGCCACCCCGCGGAAGGCCCTCCGGACATGGTCGTCAAAGGCTGCCGATGGTCCGTAATTGGTTCGTATCGCGAGCACGTAGCTTGAACATTACGTAAAGATAACTCATTATCGTACTAAATCAAAACTACCGTAAACGTTCCACCTTGAAAGCATCCCTCTAGTGGTTTGGAGTTCAACATGAAAAGATGGATGACTGGAGTTCTCCTTTCCTTCGGGGTTGCGCTTGGTTCAGCCCAGGCGGCTACTTTGGACTTCACCGACGGGCTCTGGGAGCCTTCCATTGTGAGCTTCGATGACGAGGTCTTGCAGGTTCGAAAGGAAGCCGCCGGTGTGAGGTTCTTTATCGGCGGCTTCATCCCTGAAGATGTCGACTTCCTGTTCGGCTTTAACACTGGCGTGCGATACGCGACCGACGCGCTTTTTGGCGCCATCATCTTGGGCATTCGCCCGGATACGCCCATTCGGATAACCTCCATTTCGGGCATCTCGACCTCCCTGGTTGGCGAACCTCCCTTGGAACTGGAGGTGGAGCGGACAATGCTGGGTCCGGATGATCCGTTCGGCACGATAACCTTCGGTGCCGCTGAGACGACGATCCCCGTGGGTCCGATCGAATTGCTCGATGGACAAAGCCTGGCGCTCAACCGCTCCCCCCAGTTCGGCGTGAATTCAACGGGTTTTCTGAGATCGATAGAGTTTGAGGTGATTTCGCCGCCACCCATCCCGCTGCCCGCAACCTTGCCGATGCTGGTCCTCGCTGCCGCCGCCCTGGGCTGGGCCGCACGCCACAGAGCAACCTGAGAAGAGGCGCCTGTCGGCGCCACGTGCCTCCGCCCCTTACCTCCGAGGCCACGCAAGCTTCAGCGCGGCTCACGCCAAAGCGACAACCACATCCCCGAGAGCGCCCAGCCGCGACCGCCCGGTGCCGCTAACCCCCCGACCTCCGATCGAGCCGCACCCAAGCTCCGCTTTGAGCCCAAAGTAACGCATGCTGCGCTTACCACAGATGTCGGGTTTTGGGTTTCGCAAACAAAATTTTGCCGAAGTTGCCTTTGTACAAAGTGAATTGGAACTTAAGCGACAAAGGTACGATGCATGAAACGAAATGATGATGATCCGTACAGCGAAGATGAGATTGACGACTTAGATGACGATGAAATCTCGAAAGCCGTAGAGGCAGATTTTCGAGCCATGATTGAGGATGCAATGGCGGAAGCCAACGCCCTTTTGTCAGAAGATTCCAGTGAGCTTGCATATGTCAAGGCAAACTACACACAGCTGTTGAAAGGTCAGGCGTTGCAAAAGGCTGCCCAAAGAGCTTTTCAGGCTGGAGACTTCACGCTCGCTCAAGAGCTAGATCAACAAAAGACAGCTGAGCTTGCGCAAATACTTGAGAGAGCGGGCAATCACGGTAGTCTAGTATCGCGTGCAACGAGTTGGTTCCTTAGACGAAAACTCAGACGCTGATGGAAGCTGCACAACGCGCCAAGCCTGATGTGGATGTAGCCGCTGAAATTCACAACACCCTCCACAATGCGGTTGAAATGCGTTCCCTAGTCCTTCGGATCATGGCAGCGAAAGCCGAGGGCGACACGATCAAAGTAGACCTTTTGAGGGTGCAGTTACCGAACTTCATAAAGCTTTGAGTGGCGCACGGAAAGGCGGTCCAGGGGCGCATGGCGGCTACTATCAAGAACAGCAGCCATTGGTAACTAGACGACCAATGACGGCTTTGTCCGCATAGCGGACGATTTTTGCGGAGGGCGCTGAAGTAGGCTCTTCGCGGAGGCAACAACGGTTAGGTTGGGCTTTGCTTCTGCCTTGTGCCCCGAACCCACTGCCTGTCGTGCCTACTGACTACCGAGGTAGCTCCTCGCGTAGCGGGGGCCTAGGGAGGTGAGCATCTCGTAGCCGATGGTGCCCGCGGCGGCGGCGATGGTGTCGAGGGGGGCGCCCTCGCCGATCAGGGTGACCATGGCGCCCTCCTCGGCCTCGGGGCAGTGGGTGACGTCCAGCGTGATCAGATCCATCGACACCCGGCCCGCATAGGGCAGGCGGCGGCCCGCGAGCATCGCATGACCCCCACCGTTCTGCCCGCCGCCCGCGGCGCGCAACAGCCCGTCGGCATAGCCGGTCGAGACCGTCGCGATCCGCGCGGGGCGCCGCGCGCGCCAGGTGGCGCCATAGCCCACGACCTCTCCCGGTGCGACCGAGCGGATCTGGATGATCGGCGCCTCCAGGCTGACGACCGGTCGGGCGTCGCGAAAGGGCAGGCCCCCGAACAACCCGATCCCCGGGCGCACCATGTCAAAATGCATGCCCTCGCCCAGCAGCGTGCCGCCCGTGGCCGAGAGCGAGCGCGGGCGGCCAAAACCCTCCCCCTCGCCGGTCATGTTCTCAAAGGCCGCGCGCTGGGCGGCGTTCATGGCATGGGTCGGCTCGTCGGCGCAGGCCAGATGCGACATGATCAGGCAGACGCCCTCGGGCAGGGGGGTGACCTCGGCCAGCTCCGCCCGCTCGAGCCCCAGCCGGTTCATGCCGGTATCGAGCTGCAGCGCCGCCGGTCCCGCGGGGCCGCCCTCGAACCAGGCGCGGCCCTGGGCGAGCGAATTGATCACCGGGCGCAGCGTTGCGGCCTCGAAATGCGCCCGATCCTCCGCCCGATAGCCGCCCAGGATGTAGATCACCGGCGCTGGCCCCAAGATCTCGCGCAGATGGACCCCCTCGCGCGGCAGGGCGACGAAGAAGGTCTTCGCGCCCGCCTTCGCCAGCGCCGGCGCCACCTCAGCGGCGCCCAGGCCATAGGCGTCGGCCTTGACCACCGCCGCGGTCTCGACCGTATCCGCCGAGAGGGCATCGAGCGCCCGCCAATTCGCCGCGATGGCGTCGAGGTCGACGCTCAGCCGCGCCTCCAGGCTCACGCGCGTCCCCGCACCGCCAAGGCCGTCACTGGAACCCATCCACGGGCCCGGAGCCCACGCCCTGTGCCCCCGGCCCGCCGGGCACTGGCCCGGTGAAATAGCTGTCGGGCTGGCGGACCTCGTCGCGGAACAGCGTAAAACTGTCCTCATAGAGCAGGTTCGCCGTGCCGATCGGCCCGTGTCGCTGCTTGCCGATGATGATCTCGGCCCGCCCGTGCAGCTTCTCGGCCAGCGCCTGCCACTCGGGGAACTTGGGGTCGTCCTCCCGCGGCTTCAGGCGCTCGTGGTAGTAGCTCTCGCGGAAGATGAACATCACCACGTCGGCGTCCTGCTCGATGGACCCTGACTCGCGCAGATCCGAGAGCTGCGGCCGCTTGTCCTCGCGGTCCTCGACCTTGCGGCTCAGCTGCGACAGGGCGATCACGGGGATATCGAGCTCCTTGGCGATGGCCTTGAGACCCTGCGTGATCTCCGAGACCTCTTGGACGCGCCCATTGTCCTTGCCCGAGGCGGGGCGCACAAGCTGCAGATAGTCGACCACCAGCATATCGAGGCCGAACTGGCGCTTCAGCTTGCGCGCGCGCGCCGCCAGGGTCGAGATCGCCAGGGCAGGGGTGTCGTCAATGTAAAGCGGCAGGTCCTGCAGATCGCGGGCGACGTCGACGAAGCGATGGAACTCGGACTGGGACAGCTCTCCCTGCAGCAAGAGATGCGATTTGATCCGCGCCTCGGCGGCCAGCAGACGGTTGGCCAACTGCTCCGAGGACATCTCGAGCGAGAAGAAGCCGACCACACCCCCCTCCGGCTCCTCCACCCCCTGTCCCCGGGTGATCCGGTCCCGCATCCGCTGGCGCGCGGCCGCAAAGGCCATGTTGAGCGCCAGCGCCGTCTTCCCCATCGACGGGCGCGCGGCCAGGATCACCAGGTCTGAGCGGCGGAACCCCCCCAATTTCGTATCCAGGGCCTGCAGCCCCGAGGACAGGCCCGCGAGGCCCCCGCCCCGCTTCTTCGCCGCCTGCGCGATCTCGACGGCGTCGGTCATGGCGCTGAGGAAGGGTGCGAAGCCGCGCTGCTGCTGACCGGTTTCGGCCAGCGAGTAGAGCTGCTGCTCGGCGGTCTGGATCTGCGCGTTCGGCGGATCGTCCGGGTCGAACTGGGTCGCGCGCCACTGCACCTCGTCGCCCACCTTCACCAGGGCCCGGCGCATGGCCAGCTCCCGGATCGTGGCGGCATAGTCGGGGGCGGCGCGCAGCGAGACCACGCTGGCGGCCAGATTGACCAGGTAGGTCGCGCCGCCCAGCGTCTGCAGCCCCTCGTCCTCGGCCATGAAGGCCTTGAGGGTGATCGGCGTCGCCAGGGCCTTCTTGTTGATCAGCGTCCGGCACATCTCGTAGATGCGCCCGTGGACCTCGTCGTAGAAATGATCGGGCTGCAGGGTGTTCTCGACCTGCGCGAAGATCTCGTTCGAGACGAGGATCGCCCCCAACAGCGCCTGCTCGGCTTCGATGTTATGGGGCTGGATCCGGGCGGCCTCCGTGGTTGCCGCGCCCGATCCAGCCCCGCCGTGCCCTGTGCCACCAGGGTGTTCGCCGTCCGGGCCGGCGCCTAGCCGCCCGTCTCCACCGTCCGCCATGCCTGCCTGCCTCGAACCGATCTTGGTGTCGTCCGTTGTCACAGGACTGTAGCGGTCGGCCGGCGGCTTGCCGAGCGCGAAATCAACATGATGTGGCTTGTCCCCGATATCCTGTGTCTCAGCCTGTGGATTGTGGAGAAGACCGGGGATAACTTCACAGAAGGTTGCATAGAGAAACCTGCGGCATTCTACCCGATAGGGCCTCGAAATCGTTGCATCCGGCGCGCCCTGCGCCTTTCATGGGTTGATGACGTCGGACGGAAGCCAGATAACGGGAAAGAGACGGCGAGGGCCCAGACGCCTTGCGCGCCTTTGCGGTGCGTTCCTTGCGGTGCTCGTCGGCGTCGTGTCGGCCCCCGACCCGGCCGAGGCCCGCGGTGAGCGCAGCCGGATGGCGGCCTGTCTCGGCTTCGACGAGCGCGCGCTTCAGGTGAACAGCACGGTGGAGCTGCATCGCCTTGTGGAACAGGTGATCGCGCTGCACTGGAGCGAGAAGGGCATCCCCTGGCACTGTCTGGTGCAGAGCTTCGATGCCCTCGCCACCAACACCCGCACCCTGGTCCACCCCAAGGGCGGCCCGGTGGGCAGCGACGTCTACGCCTTCTCCATCGACAGGCGCGCGGATCTCAAGCCGCCCTACCGGTTGCCCATGGGCTCGAGCGGGCAGTTCGTGGCGCTGGTGCGCGCGATGCCGAGCGGCAGCGTCGCCATCGTGGGGCAGGGCGGGGTGCCCCGCTGGCTCGAGCTCGGCGGCCCGGCGCGCATCGCCCCGTTGATCGACCCGCTCGCCGACTAGGCCCTGGAAGGCAGGCATGTGCAGTGCGCCTCTGTCCCTGCGCACAGCGGCCGGGGAAGAGTGCCGCGATACTCAGCGCAGGGGGGATGAGCTCAACGGCAGCCGTTCGGCCGCAGCGCCGACTCGAGCGCCCGGCGCGCCCCGATGGGGGAGAACCGCGCGGCCCGGCCCACGCCGGTGACCTCCAGCGGCGCCCCGCGTTCCACCGCCGCCAGCACTGGGCCGAACAGCCCCTCCGCCGGCAGCTCAGCGCGGAGGTTGCCGTCGCCGACCGCCTCAGCCGGAAAGCCGACCGTCGAGCTTCGCGCGCTCAGCGTGAGGTTCGCGTCCGCGGCCGCGCCCACGGGCCGGTAGCGCAGGGCGACGGTCCGCGGGGCCGGGCAGGAAATGCCGATATTGGCGTCGCCGTCCGAGATCACGGCCTCTACGACCCCGCCGCCCACGCGGGTGGTCCAGACCCCCGGCGGCAGCGTCTCCGGCGCCCCGTTCGGCAGGGGCGAGGTCGGGGCCGCCTCGGCGGCGGGTCCGCTGCTGCCCGGTGCGGTCGGCGGCAGGGGAGAGGTCTCGGGCGCGCCGGCACAGGCCGCCAGCGTCCCCGCCATCACGGCCATCGCGAGGGCCGCACTGAAGGTTCTCATCCCGTCGCTCTCTTCCGCTGCCACGCTGTCTTTCCCTTGTGTCACATGGCGTGAGCGCCGAGCGCTGCCAACGCCCTCGCCCCCGCGGTCTGCCATCACGACCCTGTGAAGAAGACAGAAAAAAGGCCCGCCGATCGCTCGGCAGGCCCTGCAGTCGGCCGAACGCCCGGACTGGCCCGGCGCCAGGTCAGTCGCGCGGATCGTCTCCGCGGGCTTCACGCTCTTCCGGCGTGCCTTCGTCTCTCTGGCGATCGCGGGGATCGTCGTCGTCGTCCGCCGCGGCAGCACCGATCTCGTCGAAGAGCTCGGCGATCTCTGCCTCCATCGCCTCTTCTTCCTCGGCGCGAAGCTCGGCGATCGACTTGCCGCTCGCCTGCAGCGCCGCTTCCTCGGGGCTGCGGGCGACGTTGGCCTTCACGTTCGCCGCGACCTCCGGGTGGAGCACGATGGCGATGTTGTGCAGCCCCAGGTCCTTGACCGGCTTCTCCAGGCGCACCTGGCCGCGGTCGATCTTGAAGCCCTCGGCCGCCGCTGCCTCGGCCACGTCACGGGGCGTGACCGAGCCGTAGAGCGCGCCGCCCTCCGCCGCCTGGCGGATGACGATGAACTGCTTGCCCTCGAGGGCTTCGGCCTGGGCCTCGGCGTCGGCCTTGCGCTCGGCGGAGCGGGCGGCGATCTGGGCCTTCTCGGCCTCGAAGCGGGCCCGGTTGGCCTTGGTCGCGCGCAGCGCCTTGCCCTTGGGCAGCAGGAAGTTGCGGGCGTAGCCGTCCTTCACGTCGACGACGTCGCCCATGGCGCCCAGCTTGTCGACGCGCTCCAGCAGGATGATCTCGACCATGCTGCCCTCCCTCAGTTCACGGCATAGGGCAGCAGTGCGAGGAAGCGCGCGCGCTTGATCGCCCGGGCCAGCTCACGCTGCTTCTTGGCCGAGACCGCGGTGATGCGGCTCGGCACGATCTTGCCGCGCTCGGAGATGTAGCGCTGCAGGAGCTTGACGTCCTTGTAGTCGATCGACGGTGCGTTCTCGCCCGAGAAGGGGCAGGTCTTGCGCCGGCGGAAAAAGGGCTTGCGGGCCATGTCCTATCCTCTCTGATCAGTCGCGCCGGGGGGGACGGTCGTCGCGGTCGCCCCGCGGGGGGCGGTCGTCGCGATCGCGCCGCGGGCCGCGGTCGTCGCGGTCACGCCGCGGGCCCCTGTCGTCGCGCCCGCCACGCCGGTCGTCGCGGCTCGACTTGGCGATCAGCACGGCCGACTGGCCTTCCTCATGCGCATCGACCTTGACCGTCATGACGCGCATGACGTCGTCGTGCAGGCGCATCAGACGCTCCATCTCCTGCACGGCGGTCGCGGGGCTGTCCGACTTCATATAGCCATAGTGGCCCTTGCGGTTCTTGTTGATCTTGTAGCTGAGCGTGCGCAGGCCCCAGTACTCGTGGCCTACCATGGTCCCGCCGTTGTCGGTGAGGATCTGGCCGAAGTGCTCGATCAGCCCCTCAGCCTGTGCGTTCGACAGATCCTGTCGCGCAATAAACGTGTGCTCGTAGAGCGGCATCGGCCACTCCTCCGTCATCCCTCCGCGCTTCGATGGTCCGGGGCTATGCCACCCGAGGTCCGGACCGGAGCGGCGCGGCCATTCCGTGCTCTCGGGAGCCGCGTCTCTAGCGCCACCACGCCGTTCTGGCAAGCCGCCCGGCGCAGAAAGAGCGAGCGGTGCAGAAAGAGCGAGCGGTGCAGCCCGGGGCCGTACCCCGGTGGGCGGGAGGCCGTGTTACCGGGCCTGGCCGAGCAGGTCCTCTCTCGTCAGGCCATAGGTGTCGCGGATCGCCTTCATGCGCGCGTTGATGGTGCTGTCGCGTACCGCGAGCTGGGCCGCTTGGCGGCGGAGGGAGGGGACGTCGTAGCGCAGGCACTGGCGCTGCGCACCCGCCGAGGTCATCGCCCTGCCACAGACCTCGGCCATGGCGTCGAGTTCCTCGATGAGCTCGATGTTCTCGACGGTGACGCCGATCAGCTCGCGCTCGAGCCGCTCGTACTCCGCGCGATCGGCCGGCGACATCCGGTCCCGTCCGGTCGGGTTCGAGCCGGGGCTCAAGACCACGCTGAACAGCCGCCCCTCGCGGCCGATGGTGCCGAAGGCAACGGGGATCGCGGTCTGATCCGCACGGCAGCGCTGCGCCTTCTTCATCGACAGCGCATAGCCCAGATGCGTCCCGTCGGAGGGGACGCAGAGACGGCTGGCGACCGAGGGGCCGCTGACCTGTTCCACGTTCTGGCGCGACCCGCTCCGCGCGACGAAACCCGCGGGGATGACAGTGCGCGGCAGGGCGTAGGGCACCACCCGCCCATCCTCGATGGTGGCGAAGACGACCGAGGCGATGGTCCCAGGATAGAGCGTCAGCGTCGTGCAGCGCCCAGGATAGGCGTCCTGCCACCCCTCCAGCGAGCCCATGCCGCCGAAAGCGCTGGCGTGGAAGGCGGCGACCGATAGGAGCTTCGTGCCTTCGTTGCACACACGCAGGCCGGTTTCGGCGGATGCCTCTGCCTGAACGGGCGACGCGCTGAACGACAGCAGGAGGGCTGCAGCAAGGGTCATGAACGGGCGCATGGGGGCTCCTCCGGAAAGCGACACGGTGGTCGCACGTCATGGCATCGGACTTCCGGCGCGCCGGCGGGCGGGTGCATCGGCGCGACCCCGGTTCCTTGACACCTGCGCGCGGGTGGGTGAGAGGCAGCCCAGCCGCGGCGCGATCGCGGGCACAGATAATGGAGGGGGCGATGCGCGCCTTTATCTTTCCCGGACAGGGGGCACAGGCGGTCGGCATGGGCCGCGCGCTGGCCGAGGCCTATCCCGCGGCCCAGGCGGTCTTCGATGCGGTCGACGAGGCGCTGGGCGAAAAGCTCTCCACCACGATCTGGGAGGGGCCGGAGGATGCCCTGACCCTGACCGCCAATGCCCAGCCCGCGCTGATGGCGACCTCGCTCGCGGCCATGCGCGCGCTGGAGGCGGAGGGGGTCGAGATCGGCTCGGCCGCCTTCGTGGCGGGCCATTCGCTGGGTGAGTACTCGGCGCTCTGTGCCGCAGGCGCCCTCAGCCTGGAGGATACGGCGCGCCTGCTGCGCCTGCGCGGTGCCGCGATGCAGGCGGCCGTGCCCGTGGGCGTCGGCGCCATGGCGGCGGTCCTCGGCCTCGACCTCGACACCGTGCGCGCGGTGGCGGCGGAGGCGGCGCAGGGTGAGGTCTGTGCGGCGGCCAACGACAACGATCCCGCCCAGGTGGTGATCTCGGGCCACAAGGGCGCGGTGGAGCGCGCCGCCGAGATCGCCAAGGCCAAGGGTGCCAAGCGCGCGCTCATGCTCCCGGTCTCCGCGCCCTTCCACTGTGCGCTCATGCAGCCTGCCGCCGATGCCATGGCCGAGGCCTTGGCCGAGACCGAGATCAAGGCCCCCGCCGTGCCCCTGGTCGCCAATGTCCGGGCCGAGGCGGTGCGCGATCCCGACGAGATCCGGGGCCTGCTGGTCGAGCAGGTCACCGGTGCTGTGCGCTGGCGCGAGAGCGTCGCCTGGATGGCCGCCCAGGGCGTCACCCAGACCGTCGAGGTCGGCGCGGGCAAGGCCCTCTCTGGCATGGTGCGCCGCATCGCCAAGGAAACGACCGTCGCCAGTGTCGCCACGCCCGAGGACGTGGCGAAGCAGGTCGCCGCAGCGAGCGCCTAGACCGCTCGGGGTCGGATGCCGCGCCGTCGACCGGCGACGGCAAGGGCGGCGAGCCCGAGACCGAGCAGCGGGAGCCCCGCCGGCAAGGGGATGACGGCCACGGCCGGCTCTGCCCCGAAGATCGTTGCGTTGCTCGGCTGCCCCGGTCCACCCAAGCCCAACAGCGTCAGGTTTCGACCTGGGACGGTGAGCCCTCCGCCGGCGCTGAAGGGCGCCGAGGCTGCGGCAAGATCGAAGTTCTCCTGCGTCAGGATGGAGACGCTCGGCCCGTCGATGGTGTCCGCCGGCAGCGTCGCTTGAAGCGTGACCCGATTGAACGGCGCACCGACGAAGGCGCCCGTCGCGGTACCGACCGCGGGATCCACTTGGAACTCGAAGAAATCCATCTCCCTCGTCGCCAACACCAAGTTGTCGACGACAAAGGCAAAGCCCTCACCAACCGACAAGGTGCCCAGGCTGTCGCCGCCCCCGTTCGACCCTGAGAACAGTTCGACGCTGAACGCGGTCACCGAGAGCAGGAAGAGACTGTTGTCGTCCTCGAGCACAGTCCCGTTCTCGTCGAAGGTCACGCTGCCCATGGCACTGCCTAGTTGCGTGTCGAAGGGATCGTCCACGGTCGGATAGACATCCGAAAAGAACGGCAGTGTGAAGTCGATCGTCGTCAGTGCCTGACCCTCGGACGCCGTTAGGGCGAGGCATGCCGCAAAGGCGGCGGCGATATGCTTTGTCATCGAAATTCCTACTCAAATCGCGCCATTCTCTGTTGCGGCGCAGCACCGAAGAGGCGGGTCCAGTGTGGCGACAATGAGGCGGCATGGCCTGGTGGTACGCAGCGGTTCCCGACCAACCAGGGCTTGTGCCAGGGCTTGTACCAGTGTCGCCACGCCGGCGGATATTGCCACATTCGCCGCTGGGTGACGTGGCGGCAAACCTTTACGTCAATTAGGTTTTTTCCACTCGACGCCGCGGTTCCGCCGCATTCCCCGACAATTAAGGCGCGGGAGGCGGGATCATCTCTCGATGTCGTACGCCAGGGCCGCCGCAGGGTACGCCCCTCCTGAGACACCGTTGGTCGGCCGGCAGTCGTGTTGCGTGGCCAGCTTGGGAAGGGAGGCGTGTGATGAAGAGCCTGACGATCGAGACGATGCTGCTGACGGCGAGCCTGACGCTGATGGCGGCGCCCGCTTATGCGAAGACCGTGCGAAGCAAGAAGTGGCTGATTGGCGCCGTCGCGCTGACCGCGAGCCTTTGGCTGCCCACGACACTCGCCACGGCGGCGACCATCACGCTGTCGGGCACCGCTGTGGTTGAGGATGTGTTTGCGGAGTTCGATCTAAATATTGGAGATACGTTCACCTATTCGATCGATATCGACGGAAGTGTGCCTGACTCTGGGACAGGTATAGCCGTTCTTGCAGATTTCGATGATCCAGTAAGAAGTATTGAAATTGCTGGTCAGGACTTGGGCAGTATTATACGAAGCGAAATTACTTTTCGTGAACGCTTCATGGCGGTCTTTGTAATTACACAAGACTCATTCGGATTTGAACTTGCTTTGGACGTAGAATCAGGTTGGCTCGTTGGGGATTCGTATGAACTTGATCAACTTACGCTTCTTCCTGACAATTGGTCATTTGCATTAGGTGGTTTTGCTTTTCTTGATACGGACGGCGAGGCGGCAGTGGCTGAGAACCTTTCTGTCGCGGTGGAGCTGGAGGTGCCGGCCGTGCCGCTGCCGGCGGCGGGGTGGATGCTGCTGGGCGGCTTGGGCCTGCTCGCCGCCGCGGGCCGACGGCGCACCGGGCGGCAGACCGCCCGAGAGCCCGCACCCCGCTCGCTGCCCGGCCGCCGCTGCCAGAGACCGCCCAGCGACCATAGCGACCACACCCCACCCACTGCTTGCTTAGCCCCCAAAGGAGCGTTGTGATGAAGACCTGGATCATCGGCGCCATCGCGCTGACCGCGAGCCTTTGGCTGCCCACGACGCCCGCCACGGCGGCGACCATCACGCTGTCGGGCACCGCCGAGGCGGATGGTGCGATTCCGGACTTCGGTCTAAGTCGTGGCGATGTGTTCACCTATTCGATCGAAATCGACGGAAGTGTACCTGACTCAGGGGGAGATGGATCAGTTCTTGCGCGTTTCGTTGAGCCAATACGAAGTATTACGATTGCGGGTATTGATGTGGGCGATCCCGGAAATAATGTTGTTGTGTTTGGTCAAGATCTTGTTTCTCTTGGGGGAGCTATAGGAGATTTTGACTCACTAATATTTGAATTTTTCTTACAATCGAATTGGCTCGTTGCGGACTCCTTTGAACTTGATCAACTTACGCTTCTTCCAGACGTTTTTTCAGAAGGTTTTCTTGTTCTTTCTGCGGACGATGGGTCGGTGTTGAATGAAGTCCTTTCTGTCGCGGTGGAGCGGGAGGTGCCGGCCGTGCCGCTGCCGGCGGCGGGGTGGATGCTGCTGGGCGGCTTGGGCCTGCTCGCTGCCGCAGGGCGACGGCGCACCGGGCGGCAGACCGCCCGAGGGCCCGCACCCCGCTCGCTGCCCGACCGCCGCTGCCAGAGACCGCCCAGCGGCCCTGACACACGCACCCCACCCACTGCTTGCTTAGCCCCCAGAGGAGCGTTGTGATGAAGACCTGGATCATCGGCGCCGTCGCGCTGACCGCGAGCCTTTGGCTGCCTACGACGCCCGCCACGGCGGCGACCATCACGCTGTCGGGCACCGCCGAGGCTGTCACTGAATTTACCGACTTCGGTCTAAATACTGGCGATACGTTCACCTATTCGATCGATATCGACGGAAGCGTACCTGACTCAGGGCGATTTGCTAGTGGCACTTCTCTTGCCTCGTTCTTTGATCCAGTGATAAATATCGAAATCGCAGGCCTGAATTCTGAAATAATTACAGAGAGTTTTATTGAGTTTGATCGAGATACTGTCTTTATTACTGCAGAATATGAGGACATAAGCGAAAGAAATTATGGACTTTTTGTTGAGATTGCAACAGTTTTTCCTGTTAGTGGCCCTTTTGAACTGGATCAAATTGCTACAGTTCTAGACGTAGTTTTGTTTGGATCGCTCGGTGTCTCTTCGGACGGCAGCAGTAGTGCAGCCGTCATACAGACTGTGTCGGTCGAGGTGGTGCCCTTGCCGGCGGCGGGGTGGATGCTGCTGGGTGGCTTGGGCCTGCTCGCCGCCGCGGGCCGACGGCGCGGCTGAGCCATCGCCCACCGTTGCGCCGGGGCGCCGAGGGTGGCATGAGCCTCGGCCACACGCGGCGGAGGAGCGGTAGGCCATGTTCGATCTCTCAGGCAGGGTGGCGCTGATCACAGGCGCCACGGGCGGTATCGGCGGCGAGATCGCCAAGGGGCTGCACGCGGCCGGCGCCACCGTGGTGCTCTCGGGCACCCGCGAAGGGCCGCTTTCGGACCTTGCCGCCGCGCTCGGCGATCGGGCCCATGCGGTGGCCTGCGTGCTCTCGGACAAGGAGGCGGTCGAGGGGCTGCCCAAAGCCGCCGAGGCCGCGGCCGGCGCGCCGGTCGATATCCTGGTCAACAATGCGGGCGTCACCCGCGACCAGCTTTTTATGCGCATGTCCGACGAGGAATGGGATGCGGTGCTGGAGGTGAACCTGAAGGCGGCCTTCCGCCTGTCCAAGGCGGTGCTGCGGGGCATGATGAAAAAGCGCTGGGGCCGCATCGTGCAGATCACCAGCGTCGTGGGTCATACCGGCAACCCGGGGCAGGGCAATTATACCGCCGCCAAGGCGGGGCTGACGGCGATGTCCAAGAGCCTGGCCGCCGAGGTCGCCACCCGCGGGGTGACGGTAAATTGCGTGGCACCGGGCTTTATCGAGACCGCTATGACCGAGAAGCTGACTGAGGATCAGAAGGCCCGCATCATGGGCGCGATCCCCGCGGGGCGCATGGGCACCCCGGCCGAGGTCGCGGGGGCGGTGGTCTACCTCGCCTCGCCCGAGGCCGCGTATCTGACGGGCCAGACGCTGCATGTGAACGGCGGGATGGCGATGATCTGAGGTGACCCCTGCGGCAGCCGCCCCGCCCCGCGCCCGGGCGTTCATAGGCCCAGCGCATCGGGCATCGGGGACGCATTGCACGGTTGCAGGGTTGTTGCTAATCAGCCCCCGGTTTCCGGGAACGGGCGACAGCCGGTTGTCAAGTCTTGGCGTCTTTGCACGCCACCCGGCACAGCAGGATCAAGACGCGCCCGACCGTTCGGGGCAAGCATAGAAAAGGCAGGAGACACCATGAGCGACATCGCCGATCGCGTGAAGAAAATCGTCGTCGAGCACCTGGGCGTGGAGGGCGACAAGGTCATCGACGGCGCCAGCTTCATCGACGATCTGGGCGCCGACAGCCTCGACACCGTCGAGCTGGTCATGGCCTTCGAGGAGGAGTTCGGCATCGAGATCCCCGACGACGCGGCCGAGAGCATCCAGACCTTCGGCGACGCCGTGAAGTTCATCACCGAGAAGTCCGCCTGAGCCAGAACCTGAGCCAGAACCTGAGCCTGGGCCAGAACCTTAGCCCGGGCCCGCGGCGCGCGGCACGGGGCGCTTGATGCACCCGGCCGCGCAGCTCACTCCCCCAACCAGCACCGAGTGGCGCGCGGTCGCCCCGTGATGGCGGCAGGCGGCGGCTTGGCGGGAGACTGCGCGCGGAACATCGCGCTCTATCCCTGGTATCGCTTCTGCCAGTCTCTGCTCTTTTGGCAGGCGGTCTGGTTCCTGTATTTCCAGGACCGGCTGTCGGCGGCTGAGGCGATCCTTCTCTACGTTGCCTATGACCTTGCGACGACGCTGCTGGAGGTGCCGTCGGGCTATCTGTCGGACCGTTTGGGCCGGCGCCTGACGCTGATCGCGGCGGCGGTCTGCGGCCTGGGTGGGGCGGGCCTGATTGTGCTGGGCGACAGCTTCGTCGTCTTCGTGCTCGCTCAGGGGCTGATCGGGGCGAGCACGGCCCTGATGTCGGGCACGGACAGCGCCTTTCTCTACGAGTCGCTCGTCGCCGAGGGGCGCGCGGCGGAGACCGAGGCGCAGGAGGCGGCGGCCTGGCGCTTTTCCTTTGCGGGCCTCGGCGTCTCAGCCCTGGTGGGCGGGGCTTTGTGGGCGGTGGACCCTGCAGCGCCCTTTGTGGCGACGGTCGCTGCGGCGGCGGCGGGCATGATCCTGGCCTTGCGCTTCAGCGAGCCGCCGCATGCGGGGGTCGCGGCCTCCGAAGGGGGGCGGGCGGCCATGATCTGGACCGCGCTGCGCCAGCCGCGGCTGGCCTGGTTCTTCGCGCATTCGGTGTTTCTCTATGTGTTCAACCATGTCGCCTTCGTCTTCGCGCAGCCCTTCTTGCTCGATGCGGTCGGCGGGGCGGGCGCCGAGGGGACGGCGGCGCTGGTGAGCGGCGGTGTCACGGCCTTGACGATGGGGATCTCGGTTGCCGCGACGATGGCGGGCCCCTGGCTGCGCCCGGCGCTGGGGCTGACGGGTCTGTTGGTTGGCGCCTTTGCCGTGCATGTGGCCCTTGCGCTGGCGCTGGGGTTCGCGGAGGGGGGGATCGTGGTGGCCTTGCTGTTCCTGCGGATGGTCCCCGATGCCATCTGCCGCCCCGTGGTGATGGCAGAGGTTCAGCCGATGCTGGGCGATGAGGGGCGGGCGACGTATCTCTCGATCCGGGGCCTTTCCGGGCGGCTTCTGCTGGCGGCAAGCCTGTTCGCGGCCTCCTTCGTCGCGCCGGAGGGCGGGGTCTTGGATCAGGCGGCGCTGCAGACGGTCATGGCGAGCTTTGCGATGGCCGGTCTTGTGGCGCTCACATCGCTCGCGCTCTTGGCCAGACGGGCGGGCGTCGCGCGCTAGCCGGCCGGTGCCGGGGGAGGATTGGCGCGGCTGCCGGGCTTGGCTACACCGGGGTTGGATCGAAACGGATCACGGGCTAGACCCGCTGCCCCGCCTAATGGGGCGCGGATGGAGGAGACGACGATGCGGCGAGTGGTTGTGACGGGCCTTGGCATGGTGAGCCCGCTGGCCTGCGGGGTCGAGGAGACCTGGTCGCGGGTGCTGGCCGGCCAGTCCGGGATCAACCGCATCGGCTATTTCGATGCTGACCATCTGCCCTGTCAGATCGCCGGTGAGATCCCGCTGGGCGACGGTAGCGACGGCACCTACAACATGGACGATTGGGTGCCGGCCAAGGATCGGCGCAAGTTCGACCGCTTCATCACCTATGCCCTGACCGCCGCAGAGCAGGCGGTGCGCGACGCCGATTGGCGGCCCGAGGACACCGAGGGGCAGGAGCGGACGGGGGTTCTCGTCGGCTCCGGCATCGGAGGGGTCGAGTCGATCGCCGAGACCGCCGTGACGCTGAAGGAAAAGGGCCCGCGCCGGGTTTCGCCCTTCTTCATTCCGGGCGCGCTCATCAACCTGTGCTCCGGCCAGATCTCGATCAAACATCGCTTCAAGGGGCCGAACCACGCGGTGGTGACGGCCTGTTCGACGGGCGCCCATGCCATCGGCGATGCGGCGCGGCTGATCATGCTGGGCGATGCGGATGTCATGGTGGCTGGCGGTGCCGAGAGCCCGGTCTGCGAGATCTCGGTCGCGGGCTTCGCCGCCTGCAAGGCGCTGAGCACCGGCTACAACGAGACGCCGGAGAAGGCCTCGAGGCCCTACGACAAGGGCCGCGACGGCTTCGTCATGGGGGAGGGGGCCGGGATCGTGGTGCTGGAGGAGCGCGAGCATGCGCTGGCCCGCGGCGCCAAGATCTATGCCGAGGTCCTGGGCTATGGCCTGTCGGGCGATGCCTATCACATCACGGCGCCTGCCGCTGACGGCGATGGCGGGTTCCGGGCGATGTCGGCGGCGCTGAAGAACGCCGGGCTGACGCCGGGGGCCATCGATTATGTGAACGCCCATGGCACCTCGACCCCGCTGGGCGATGAGATCGAGCTGGGCGCGGTCGCGCGGCTTCTCGACAACCACGCGGCGGCCGTGACGATGAGTTCGACCAAATCCTCCACCGGGCACCTGTTGGGGGCTGCGGGCGCGATCGAGGCGATCTTCAGCGTGCTCGCGATCCGCGATCAGGTGGCGCCGCCGACGATCAACCTGGACGACCCCTCGGTCGAGACGGCGATCGATCTGGCGCCCAATGCCAAGCGCGAGCGGGAGATCAAGGTGGCGCTGTCCAACAGTTTTGGCTTCGGCGGGACCAACGCCTCGCTGGTGATGGGGCAGCACAGCGTGTAACCCACGGCACGTAGGGGCCGCGGGGCGGGACGGACCATGGACCAGTTGAAGCCGATCATCGATACGGCCATCGCCAACCCCATCGCCAGCGGGTTGGCCGTGGTGATTGCCCTGATGGTGATCTACTGGGTCTTCGGCGGGATCGTGGGGCGCATCTTCCGGGTGCGGAACATGGCGGCCCATATGCTGAGCTTCCTGATCGTTGCGGGGCTGGCGGTGGCGGTCTTGGCCAAGGCGGGCCAGGAGATGGTCGTGGCCGAGGGTCCGCTGGCCGAGGAGACGCTGGTCGTCGTGCCGCGTGGTGCGGGGTTGAACGAGACCTCCGAACTGCTGGCTGAGGCGGGGGCGATCGGCGATCCGATGCTGTTCCGCCTGGCCGCGGCCTATCGCGGCGATGCGCGGCGCCTGAAGTTCGGGGAGTACCGGCTGGAGCCCGGGATCAGCATCGAGGGGATCCTCGCGAAGCTGACCGTGGGCGAGACCGTCAGTTATCGCGTCACCATCGCCGAGGGGCTGACGAGTTGGGAGGCGGTGCAAATCCTCAACGAGGTCGAGGTGCTGACCGGGGAGATCGCCGAGGTCCCCGAGGAGGGCTCGCTGGCGCCAAATACCTACTTCGTGGCGCGGGGCGATTCGCGCACCGAGGTGCTGCGCCGGATGCAGGTCGCGCAACAGCAGATCCTCGATCAGGCCTGGGGGAACCGCCAGGCGGCCTTGCCGCTCGCGGGGCCGAATGAGGTCTTGATCCTCGCCTCCATCGTCGAGAAGGAGACCGGCGTCGACGGGGAGCGGGGGCAGGTCGCCTCGGTCTTTGTGAACCGGTTGAACCGGGGGATGCCGCTGCAGTCGGACCCCACGGTGATCTATGGGATCACCAAGGGGCAGGGCGGCCTGGGGCGGGGGTTGCGCCGCTCTGAGCTGGATCGGCGAACCGATTGGAATACCTACAGAATTCCGGGCCTGCCGATCACGCCGATCGCGAACCCTGGGCGGGAGGCGATCGAGGCGGTCGTGAACCCGGAACAGACCCCCTTCCTGTACTTCGTGGCAGATGGGACGGGGGGGCATGCGTTCTCGCGCACCCTGGAGGAGCACAACCGCAACGTGGCGGTCTGGCGGCGGATCGAGCGTGAGCGGCGGGAGGCGGCGAGCGGGCAGTAGGCGGCGTGGGCGGCGGCGCGCCGTCATCGCGCGCTGCAACACCCCAAGCGCTTCAGGGTTGACGGTGCGCCCGGTCCCAGGCACCGATTTGAGCACGCTAGGATATGTCTCGAAGGGCTGGTTCACCTGCTGGGTGGCCGGCCCTTCGGCGTTTCCGGGCGGCGCATCAGAAAAACAAGAACAAGGGTGCCGATCATGACCAAGACGATTCCTGCGGCTGAGCGCCGGGCTATCCGGCTGCGGCGAAAGGCGGCCGAGCGCGGCTTCGACACTGCGATTGCGGGGCTGGAGAGCGCGCTGGCCGAACTGGCCGAAGCGCCAGCGGAGGCCGATGCCCGGCGCGTGGCCGATCAGGCCTCGCGGACGCAGAAGGCGCTGCAGACGCTGCTGGACTATGACCTGAAGACCCACGGGGCGGCGGGGCCCGCGCCGGGGGCATTGGACCTGGAGGCCGCCCGTGCCGAGATCGAAGATCGCCTCGCTCGCCTCGCATCTGCGCGAGTTGGGGCCTGATGGCGTGCGCGGGTTTCTGGATGACCTCAGCCCCAATGCCCTGGCGGCGATGCCCTGGCTTTGGGAGCTGTGGGCGCATCCGGAGCATCAGCTCGCGCCCCAAGGGGACTGGGACATCTGGGTGATCCTGGGTGGACGCGGCGCGGGCAAGACCCGGGCGGGCGCCGAGTGGGTGCGGGCCCGGGTGGAGGGGGCGACGCCCCTGGCGCCCGGGCGGTGCCGGCGGGTGTGTCTGCTGGGCGAGACGCTGGAGCAGGCGCGCGGCGTGATGGTGGAGGGGGAGAGCGGGCTGATGGCCGTCTCTCCCCCCGACCGGCGGCCGAAGTGGCGGGCCTCGGAGAACCGGCTGGTGTGGCCGAACGGGGCGGAGGGGCAGGTCTTCTCCGCCGCCAACCCGGAGGCTTTGCGCGGCCCTCAGTTCGACGCGGCCTGGTCGGATGAACTGGCCAAGTGGCGCCGCGGCCGGGAGGCCTGGGAGATGCTGCAGTTCTGCGTGCGGCTGGCCGACCGGGAGGGGGCGGCGCCGCGCCAGGTGGTGACGACGACGCCGCGGGACGTCGCGGTGCTGCACGAGGTGCTGGATCAGCCGGGCACGGCGGTCACCCGGGCGGGGACCGCGGCGAACCGGGCGCATCTGGCGCCGGGCTTTGTGGAGCGGCTGGAGCTGCGCCATGCGGGCACCAGCCTGGCGCGCCAGGAGATCGCGGGCGAGATCGTCCGCGGAAGGGACGGGGCGCTTTGGACCCCGGCGATGATCGAGGCGGCCCGGGTCGCCGAGGTGCCGACCCTGTCGCGGGTTGTCGTCGCGGTGGATCCGCCGGTGACCAGCGGCAGCGGGGCCGACGAATGCGGGATCGTCGTCGCGGGGCTGGCCGGAGACCGGGCCTATGTGCTGTCCGACGAGAGCCTGGCCGGCGCCACGCCGCGCCAATGGGCGGAGGCGGCGGTGGCGGCCTATGACCTTTATGGCGCTGATCGCCTGGTGGCCGAGGTCAACCAGGGCGGCGATCTGGTGGAGAACGTGGTCCGGCAGGTGGCGCCCTCGGTCAGTTATCGCGGGGTGCATGCGACGCGGGGCAAGCGGCTGCGGGCCGAGCCTGTGGCGGCGCTCTACGAGCAGGGGCGGGTGCACCATGCGGGCTGCTTCGCCCTGCTCGAGGATCAGATGACCGATTACGCGGGGCCCGGCACGGGTGCCGCCAAGAGCCCGGACCGGCTGGACGCGCTGGTCTGGGCGATCACCGATCTCATGCTGGGGGCGCCGGGTGGCGCGCCGCGGCTGCGCCGGCTGTGACGGCCTAAACTTCGGGAGACACCGATGGCATTCGACTGGATCCGCGCGCGGCCCTCGGCCGCGGGCGCCGATGGGCGTGAGCAAAAGGCGTCGCGTGCCCAAGAGCACGCGCAGAAAGCATCGCGCGCAGGCCCCGCGATCGCGTTTCAGACCGTGGGGCGGGCGGTGTTCTCGCCCACGGACACGGCCAGCCTGGCGCGCAACGCCTATGGCGCCAACCCGGTCGGGTATCGCGCGGTGCGGATGCTGGCGGAGGCGGTCGCGACCGTGCCGCTTAGCCTGGTCGAGGGTGGGCGGCGCATGGTCGAGCACCCGGTGCTGAGCCTGCTGGCGCGGCCGAACCCCGGCTGCGACGGGCGGAGCTTTCTGGAAGGCGTCGTCGGCCATCTGCTGATCGCCGGCAATGCCTATGTCGAGGGCGCGCCGGGGGCGATGCTCTGGCCCGCCGAGCTTTATGTGCTGCGGCCCGACCGGATGCAGGTGGTGCCGGGGCCGGATGGTTGGCCGGTGGGCTACGACTATCGCGTTGGCAGCCGGGTGCATCGGTTCTCGAACACAGCGGAGTGGGCGCGGGTGATGCACCTGCGGGCCTTTCATCCGCTGGATGATCACTATGGCATGAGCCCGCTGGAGCCGGCGGCGGCGGCGGTGGATGTGCACAACGCGGCGGGGCGTTGGGCGAAGGCCTTGCTGGACAATGCGGCCCGCCCCTCCGGCGCGATCGTCTTCGGCGCCAAGGACGGCGCGCAGATGTCGGAGGAGCAGTTCCGCCGCCTGCGCGAGGAGCTGGAGGACAACCACCAGGGCGCGACCAACGCGGGGCGGCCGCTGCTGCTGGAGGGCGGGCTCGACTGGAAGCCCATGAGCCACAGCCCCAAGGACATGGATTTCCTGGAGACCAAGTTCGCCGCGGCGCGCGAGATCGCGATGGCGGTGGGTGTGCCGCCGATGCTGCTGGGGCTGCCGGGCGACAACACCTACGCAAACTATCAGGAGGCGAACCGGGCCTTTTATCGCCATGCGGTGGTGCCGCTGGCGCGCAAGGTGGCGGCGGCGCTGGCGGGCTGGCTGTCGGCGAATGCCGGGGTCGCGGTCGAGCTGGAGCCGGATCTGGACCAGGTGCCGGCGCTGGCGACCGAGCGCGAGGCGCTGTGGCGGCGCGTCGGCGATGCCGACTTCCTGACCGTGGACGAGAAGCGCGCGATGCTGGGCCTGCCGCCGATGCAGACGCCGAGCCCGATGGAGGGCGGCGATGAATGATCTGTCGCAGGGCCCCTCGGTCCGGATTGCGGCGCCGGCGGCGATGCCGGGCGTGGTCCAGGGCTATGCCAGCCGCTTCGGCCAGGCGGACCGGGGCGGCGATGTGGTGATGCCGGGGGCTTTTGCCCGCTCGCTGGCGCGGCTGGAGGCGGCCGGGGAGCGGGTGAGGTTCCTGTGGCAGCACGATCCGGCCCGTCCCGTGGGCGTCTGGCTGCGGGTCGTGGAGGACGCCGTCGGCCTGCGCGTCGAGGGGCGGCTGCTGGCCGACGTGCAGGCGGGTGCCGAGGCGGCAGCGCTGCTGGGCGCCGGGGCCATCGACGGGCTGTCGATCGGCTATCGCGTGCGCCGCGCCGAGAGCCGCCCGGGCGGCGGCCGGCGTCTCATCGAAATCGATTTGTGGGAGGTGTCCTTGGTGACGTTTCCGATGCTTCCCACGGCCCGCGCCAGCCTGAGGGAGCCCTCGGGCGCCCGCGGGATGGCCGGGGTTCTGGCCGCGGCACTGGGTTCGACCCACTAGGGCAACCCCGGGCTGAGGCCGCCAACCGAGCCCCGATGCGGGGTCTCACCTCTCCAACCCCTGACACGAGACGGGACCTGATGAGCGAGATGATGGACGATATGGACATGGGTGGCGCCGCCACCCCGGAAATCGAGACGACTGCCGAGACGGCAGCCGAGGCAAAGGCCGCCGAGTTCCTGGCGGGCTTTGCGCAGTTTCGCGAAGAGCTGAGCGGCGAGATCGCCCGCATCGGCACCCGGGTTGAGGCGCTCTCTGCCCGTGCCCAGCAGCAGGCCAACCACGAGGCCGCCCGCCCGGCGCTGAGCGCCAAGGCGGAGGTCGCCCAGCCCCATGCCAAGGCCTTTGGCGCCTATGTGCGCGGCGGCGACGAGCATGCCCTGCGCAGCATCGCGCTGGAGGGCAAGGGTCTGAACACCGGGCTGCCGGATCAGGGCGGGTTCCTGGTCGATCCGCGCACCTCGGCGGCGATCGAGGCGCAGCTTCGCGGCGCGGGTTCGCTGCGCTCCATCGCGCGGGTCGTGCAGGTCGAGGCCACCGCCTATGACGTGCTGATCGACCAGAACGATCTGGACGCCGCCTGGCAGGCCGAGACCACCGCCGTCAGCGAGAGCTCGCCCACGGTGGCGCGGATCTCGATCGCGCTGCACGAGCTGTCGGCCTCGCCCCAGGCGAGCCAGCGGCTGCTCGACGACAGCGCCTTCGACGTGGAGATGTGGCTGGCGGAGCGCATCGCCGACAAGTTCGGCCGCGCCGAGACGGCGGCCTTCGTCGACGGCGATGGTCTGGACAAGCCCTCGGGCTTTTTGCGCAAGCCCGCGCTGCCGAACGCCTCCTGGCTGTGGGGCACGCTGGGCTATGTGACGACGGGCGTGCTGGGCGGCTTCGACCTCAACGATCCCGGCGATGCGATCGTCGATCTCGTCTACTCGCTGGGTGCTGCCTATCGCCAGAACGGCACCTTCGTCATGAACAGCCGCACCGCCGGCGAGGTTCGCAAGATGAAGGACAACCAGGGCCGCTTCCTGTGGGTCGAGAGCGTGGCCGAGGCGAGCCCGGCGCGTCTGCTGGGCTATCCGGTGGTGATCCTGGAGGACATGCCGGACATCGACGACGACAGCCTGGCCATCGCCTTCGGCGACTTCGGCCGCGGCTATACCGTCGCCGAGCGTCCGGACACCCGGATCCTGCGCGACCCCTACTCGGCCAAGCCGAACGTCGTGTTCTACGCCACCAAGCGCGTGGGCGGCGACGTGAGCGACTTTGCGGCGATCAAGCTGCTGAAGTTCGGCGTGGCGTAACCACGGCACTGAAACGGGCCCCGGCGCATGTGGTGCCGGGGCCGCTTCACCCTGAGGGGGTTTCCCATGATCCTGAGCGAGGCGGGCACAGGCCCGGTGCTGCCGCCCTTGGCGGCCTACAAGGAACACCTGCGCCTGAGCCATGGCTTCGGCGACGAGGGGGGCGAGGATGCCCTGCTCTCGGGTTATCTGGCCGCCGCGGTGGCGGTGATCGAGCGGCGCACGGGCCGCGCCCTGGGGCGCCGCGCGTTCTCGCTGGCGGTCTCCCGGCTGGGGCCGGAGGGCTGTGTGATCCTGCCGGTGGGGCCGGTGGAGACGATTTCGGATGCGACGCTGGAGGCCGGTGGGGCGGCGACCCCGCTGGATGTGAGCGGCTGGTCCGTGGCGCCGGGCAGCACTCGACAGGCGGTGAGCCGGAGCGGTGCGCCGCTGCCCTCGGTGCCGCCGGGGGGTGTGCTGCGCCTGGGCTTCGACGCCGGGCTCGCGGCGGACTGGGACGGTGTGCCCGCGGATCTGGCCCAGGCGGTGATGATGCTGGCGGCCGATTTCCATGCCCGCCGCGGCACGGAGCGTGACGGCGACGAGGGCCTGCCCGCGCCGGTGATCGCGCTGACCGCGCCCTGGCGGCCGGCGCGGCTGTGACGGGGGGGCGCTGATGGGACCCCGCTTGGTGCGCCGCATGGCGCTGGAGGAAAAACAGGTCACCGCCGATGGCGGCGGGGGCGAGACGGTCGCCTGGGTGCACCTCGGTACGCTCTGGGCCGATATGCGCCCCAGCCGCGGCACCGAGGGGCTGATCGGCGGGCGGACCGCCAGCCGGGTCACCCACCGGGTGACGGTGCGCGCTGCCCCCGATGGTTCCGCCCGCCGGCCGGTGGCCAGCCAGCGGCTGCGGCTTGGCCAGCGGCTGTTCGACATTTTGGCGGTGAGCGAGGACGACCCTGCGGGGGCGTACCTGAGGCTCTGGGTCCAGGAGGGGCCGTTGACATGACTTATGCCCTGGCCTGGCCGCTGCAGCAGGCGGTCTTTGCGCTGCTGTCGGCCGATGCGGGGGTCGAGGCCGTGGCCCCCGGCCGCGTCTTCGATGCCCCGCCGCCCCTGCAGGGCGAGGCGGAGAGCGAGCCGCCCTATGCGGTGATCGGCGACGAGACCGTGCAGGAATGGTCGGCCGCCGATGGCGACGGGGCGGCCCATACCCTGGGCGTCTCGATCTTCGCCTCGGAGCGGAGCTTTGCCGCGGCCAAGCGCATGGCGGGGGCGATCTGCGATGCGATGCTCGCCAGCGACCTGGCGTTGTCGCGGGGGCGGGTGGTGCTGGTCGCCTTTCTCTCCGCCCGGACACGGCGCGAGGAGCGGGACCGGCTGCGCCGCATCGACCTGCGCTTTCGGGTGCTGGTGGAGGACACGGCCTGATCCGGGCCGCGGGAGTTTCTGGACAAGGAGGGGCCGATGGCCGCGCAGAAGGGCAAGGACCTGCTCATCAAGCTGGATGAGCAGGGGACGGGCACGTTCGAGACGGTGGCGGGCCTGAGGGCCACGCGCCTCAGCTTCAACGCCGACACCGTCGACGTCACTACCGCCGAGAGCGCGGGGATGTGGCGCGAGCTGCTGGCCGGTGCGGGGATCCGCGCGGCCCAGGTCTCGGGGAGCGGGATCTTCAAGGATGCCGCGAGCGACGAGGCGCTGCGCACGGTGTTCTTCGAGGGCCGCGCGCCGGCCTTTGAGCTGGTGATCCCGGATTTCGGCACTGTGACCGGGGCCTTTGCGATCACGGGGCTGGAGTATGCCGGCAACCACGACGGGGAGGCGACCTTCGAGGTCTCGCTTGCCTCCGCCGGGGCGCTCAGCTTCGCCGCCGCACCGTGATGCTGGTGGGGCGGCTGAGCCGGGCCAATCCTGCCCGCGGCGAGGTCTCGCTGGTGATCGACGGGGTCGAGCGGCGGCTGCGGCTGACGCTGGGCGCCCTGGCGGCGCTGGAGGGGCGGCTGGAGGCCGGTGGCCTGGTCGCCCTGGCCGAGCGTTTCGAGGGCGGTCAGGTGAATGCCGCCGACCTGGCGGCGCTGATCGCCGCCGGGCTCTCCGGCGCTGGGGAGCCCATGGACGAGGCCGCCGTGCTGGGCGCGGAGATCGAAGGCGGGGCGGCCGGTGCCATGCGGGCGGGGATGACCTTGCTTGCCCGCAGCTTTGGCACCGCGCGCTAGGGCCTTGCCGCCATGACCGATTGGGACGGGCTGATGCGCCTCGGCCTCGGCCAGTTGCGGCTGTCGCCGGAGGTTTTCTGGGCGATGACCCCGGTGGAGCTGGACCGCGCGCTGGAGGGTGCGGGCCTGGCACCGATCGGCGGCTCGGCGCCGGGGCGCGGCATGCTGGACGCGCTGATGGCGCGTTTTCCGGACAGGGAGAGGACGGATGCGGACGGATGACGGCCTGAGCTCGGCCAACAACGACCTGGGCCGCGCGCTCAGCGATCTGCGGGGTCAGAGCCAGGGGTTCCAGGGCGAGTTGGGGGATCTCACGCGCCAGATGCGGGACATGGATGCGGAGGCGCAGCGGTTGTCGCGCTCCATCGGCACCTCGCTGAAGAACGCCTTTCAGAAGGCGGTGAGCGGCGGTGCCGATCTTGGCGAGGTGTTTCGGGACCTCGCCCTCGATATCTCGGGCAAGGCGCTGAGTTCGGCCCTGAAGCCGGTGCAGAACGCGCTGGGGGCGGGGCTGACCTCGGCCGTCGGATCGCTGACCGGATCGGTGACCTCGCTCTTGGGGTTCCAGGACGGCGGGGCGTTTTCCTCCGGCAGAGTTCGGGCCTTTGCCAGCGGCGGGGTCGTGAACGGGCCCACGGTCTTTCCCATGCGCAACGGCATGGGGCTGATGGGCGAGGCGGGGCCGGAGGCGATCATGCCGCTGACCCGCGGGCCCGACGGGCGCCTGGGTGTCCGGGCCGCCGGTGGCGGCGGGTCGAGCGTGACGGTCAACATCCAGACGCAGGACGTCGAGAGCTTCCGCCGCTCGCGGGGGCAGGTGGCTGCCGAGATCGCCCGGGCCGCGGGTGCCGGCCGGCGCAGGCTGTGAGGGTCTCATGAGTATGCACGACGTGCGGTTCCCGGTGGCGGTGTCCTTTGGCGCCTCGGGCGGTGTGGAGCGGCGGACGGAGATCGTCACGCTGGTCTCGGGCCATGAGGAGCGCAACACGCCCTGGGCCGAGGGGCGGCGGCGCTACGACGCCGGCCTGGGGGTGCGGTCGCTGGACGACCTGGACACGGTGGTCGCCTTCTTCGAGGCGCGGCGCGGGCAGCTCTACGCGTTTCGCTACAAGGACTGGCTGGATCACAAGTCCTGTGCGCCCTCGGCCGCGGTGGCGCCGACGGATCAGGCTATCGGGACCGGGGATGGCGCGGTGGCGGCGTTCCAACTGGTGAAGCGCTATGCCTCCGGCACGCATGAAGCCGTGCGGCAGATCACCCGGCCGGTGGCGGAGACGGTGCGGGTCGCGGTCGACGGGGTCGAGGTCGCGGCCACGGTGGACGGTGCCACGGGGATCGTCACGCTGGCGGCGGCGCCGGCGGCGGGGACCGCGGTGACGGCTGGCTTTGAGTACGATGTGCCGGTGCGCTTCGACACCGACCGGATCGAGGTGAGCTTGGCGGCCTTCGAGGCCGGTGAGTTGCCGTCGATCCCCCTGGTCGAGGTGCGGGTCTGATGCGGGCGCTGGAGACGGCGCTGGCCGAGCGGCTGGCGGGCGGGTGCACGACGCTCTGCCGCTGTTGGCAGGTGACCCGGCGCGACGGGGTCGTGCTGGGTTTCACCGATCACGACCGGGATCTGAGCTTTGACGGGGTCACCCACCGGGCGGCGAGTGCGCTGAGCCCGAGTGTTGCGGAGGCCTCCACCGGTCTCAGCGTCGACAGCCAGACGGTGGCGGGGGCGCTGCAGTCCGAGGCCATCGATGAGGCGGACATACGCCTTGGTCTCTACGACGGGGCCGGGGTTCAGCAGTGGCTGGTGGATTGGCAGGAGCCGGACGTGCGGCTGCTGCTGGGCGCCGGGACCATCGGCGAGATCCGGGCGCAGGGCCAGGCTTTTGAGGCCGAGATCCTGGGGCTGGCGGAGGCGATGAACCGGCCGATGGGGCGGGCCTATGTCACGAGCTGCGACTCGGTGCTGGGCGATACGCGCTGTGGGATCGATCTGACCGACCCGGCCTATCGGGCCGAGGGTGTGGTGCTGGCGGCCAATGGCTCGGCGCTCACGGCAAGTGGGCTGACGGGTTACGAGAGCGGCTGGTTCACCGCGGGCAGCCTGGAGTGGCTGAGCGGCGCGAATACCGGCGCCGTGCAGGAGGTGCGGACCCATGCCCTGTTGGACGAGGCGGTGGTCGAGACCTGGACGGCGCCGCCCTTTGAGGCTGTGGCGGGCGATCGCTTCGTGGTGACCGCCGGCTGCGACAAGCGCATGGCGACCTGCCGCGACCGCTTCGCCAACCTGGTGCGGTTCCGCGGTTTTCCCCACATGCCGGGCGACGATTGGGCCACCGGCTACCCGACCGAGGGAGACGTGCATGACGGCGGATCGCTCAACCGCAGCTGAGGCACCGGCCTGCGGACTGGCGGCTGAGGTCGAGGAGGCCGTGTGCCGTATCCGCGACGGCCGGGCCGAGGTGCTGATGGCGGCGCGCGGCTGGCTGGGCACGCCCTATCGCCATCAGGCGTCGTGCAAGGGCGCGGGCGCCGATTGCCTAGGCCTGATCCGCGGGATCTGGCGCGAGGTTGTGGGGCCCGAGCCGGAGGTGCCGCCCGCTTACACCGCCGATTGGGCCGAGCGCGGCGGGGTGGAGACCCTGTTGGCGGCGGCCGAGCGGCGGTTGCTGCCTCTGGCACCCGGCGAGGCGCGCCCCGGCGATGTGCTGGTGTTCCGCATGCGCGCCGGGGGCTTGGCCAAACACTGCGCGGTGTTGAGTGCCGGGACCGCCGCGGGCGGGCGGATCATCCACGCATACTCGGGCCATGCGGTCTGTGAGACGGCGCTGGGGCCCGCCTGGGCCCGGCGGCTGGCCGGGGCGTTCCGGTTTCCGAGGGGGCAGGGCTGATGGCGACGGTACTTCTTGCGGCAGCGGGCAACGCAGTCGGCAGCGCGATCGGCGGCCAGATCCTGGGCCTGTCGGCGGCGACGATCGGTCAGGCCGCGGGCGCCGTGGCCGGGTCGTTCATCGATCAGGCGCTGCTCGGCCAGGGCTCGGCCGCGGTCGATGTCGGCCGGGCGCGGGGGCTGCGGCTGCAGTCGGCGACCGAGGGCGCGGCGATGCCGCTGACCTACGGCCGGATGCGCATCGCGGGCCAGGTCATCTGGTCGACCCGCTTCTTGGAGACCGTGCGACAGACCACCCAGGGCGGCAAGGCGACGGGTGGTGGGCAGACAGTGCGCGAGCACAGCTACTCGATCTCGATGGCCGTCGCGGTCGGCGAGGGGCCGATCGACCGGATCGGGCGGATCTGGGCCGATGGCGCCGAAATGGACCTGTCGGCAGTGACCTATCGCGTCTATCGCGGCACCGAGGATCAGGAGCCGGACCCCAAGATCGAAGCGGTCGAAGGGGCGGGCAACGTGCCCGGCTATCCGGGCACCGCGTATGTCGTGTTCGAGGATCTTGCGCTGGGGCCCTATGGCAACCGGATCCCGCAGCTGAACATGGAGGTTTTCCGGGGGGTCGACCCCGAGGAGGTCGGGCTCGATCCGGCGGTGGCCGGGCGACCGCTGAAGGACCTGATCCAGGGCGTCGCGCTGTCGCCCGGCACCGGCGAATTCACGCTGCACCCCGAGCCCTATCGCTATCGCGAAGGGGGCTCGACGGTTTCGGCCAATGTCTCCACCAATGCGTTGCGGCCGGACCTGAAGGTGTCGTTGGATCAGCTTCAGGCGGAGCTGCCGAACGTCACCACGGTTTCGCTGATCGTGTCGTGGTTCGGGGACGATCTGCGCTGCGGGCGCTGCACGGTGACGCCGCGGGTGGAGCGGGCCGGTCGGGTCGCGCAGCCGACGGCCTGGAGCGTGGCGGGGCTGAGTGCCTCGACCGCCACGGCGGTGAGCACGGATGCGGACGAGCGGCCGATCTTCGGCGGCACGCCCGACGACCGCTCGGTGATCGCGGCAATCCAGGAGCTGAAGGCGCGGGGCTACCGCGTGCTGATGTATCCCTTCCTGCTGATGGATATCCCGGAGGGGAACGGGCTGACCGATCCCTGGAGCGGGGCGGCCGATCAGCCGCCGATCCCCTGGCGCGGGCGGATCACGCTGGAGGCGGCCCCGGGTCAGCCGGGCTCGGCCGATCAGACAGCGGCGGCAGCGGACGAGGTCGCGGCGTTTTTTGGCACCGCGACGGCGGCCGATTTCTCGACCGCCGGGTCGGTGCCTGGGTATTCGGGGCCCGTGGAGTGGGGGTGGCGGCGCTTCGTGCTGCACCTTGCGGCCCTGTCGCAGATGGCCGGTGGGGTGGATGCCTTCTGCCTCGGCTCGGAACTGCGGAGCCTGACGCAGATCCGCTCGGACCGGACGACCTATCCGGCGGTGGAGGCGCTGCGCGACCTGGGCGGCGAGGTGCGGGTGCTGCTGCCCGACACGCTGCTTTCCTATGCCGCGGATTGGTCGGAATACTGGGGGCACCAGCCGGACGATGGGACCGGGGATCGGTTGTTCCATCTGGACCCGCTGTGGGCCGATCCGGAGATCGATTTCGTCGGGATCGACGACTACATGAGCGCCGCCGATTGGCGCCATACGCTGGACCATGCGGATGCCGTGGCCGGGGCGCGGTCGGTCTATGACCTCGCCTACCTCAAGGCCAATATCGCCGGGGGCGAGAACTACGACTGGTATTATGCAAGCGAGGCGGACCGGGCGGCGCAGGTGCGCACGCCCATCGCCGACGGCTACGTGGAGCCGGCCAACCAGGCGCCGGCGGGGACGCCGGATTACGCGCTGGGGCAGGGGTCGGGCATCGCCTTCGGCACGTCGGAGCGGCAGTCGCAGATGGTGCTGCGCGTCTCGCTGACGATGCCCGCGACCCTGTCGGATGGCCTGATCTTCGAGGCGGGCGGGAGCGGACGGGGCCTTTGGCTCGGCCTGCGCGATGGGGGCGCGACCCTTCGATTGCGCGCAGGCGACGGTGGTGCGCTGCCGGATAACGCGACCGCGGTGCTGGATGTACCGGCCGCGGCGCTGGCGGGGCAGAGCGTCGAGCTCATGGTCTGGATCGAACGGCCGGGTGACCGCGTGCACCTTTATGCCGATGGCGTGTCGCTCGGCAGCGAGAGCGCGCCGTCGGGGTTCGGGACGAACGAATGGGCGGGCTCGAACGGCTCGACCGTGGGGACCGGGGCCGGGGCCAGCATCACGACGGGCGAGCCCGCCGATCCTTTCCCCGGCACCATCGACGGGCCGGTGGAGATCTGGATCGGGCAGGCGCCTGTGGTGGGGGCCGGCGCGCCGCTTGGTGAGGACTGGATCTATCGGCCCAAGGACCTGGTCGGCTGGTGGGGCAATGCGCACCACAACCGGGTGGGCGGTCTGCGCTCGGCGAGTGCCACGGCCTGGGTGCCGGGCTCGAAGCCGATCTGGCTGACCGAGACCGGCTGTCCCGCGGTCGACCTGGGCGCGAACAAGCCGAACCTGTTCCTCGACGACAAGAGTTCCGAGAGCGCCTTGCCGCCGGGCTCGACAGGTGCGCGGGACGACGAGATGCAGCGGCGGTTCCTGCAGGCGAAGCTCGACTATTGGGCGGATCCGGCGAACAACCCGGTCTCGGGCGTCTATGGCGGGTCGATGCTGCCGGCGGACCGGGTCTATGTCTGGACCTGGGATGCGCGGCCCTGGCCGGACTTTCCGAACCGCACCGGCCATTGGTCGGATGGGCCGAACCACCGGCGGGGGCATTGGCTGACCGGTCGGGTGACGGCGAGCGGCCTGGCGGAGGTTGTCGCGAGCCTGTGTCTGCGTGCGGGCATCGAGGCGGATGTCAGCGATCTCTACGGCGTGGTCCAGGGCTATACGATCGAGCGGGCCGCGAGCGCGCGGGAGGCGCTGCAGGCGCTGATGACGATCCACGGGTTCGACGCCTTCGAGAGTGGCGGGCGCGTCGCCTTCCGCATGCGTCTGCGGGGGGCGGACCAGGTGATCACCCGCGATGGCGTGATCGCGGGGCGCGAGGCCGGGGAGGCGGTGAACCTCACCCGCGGGGCGCGCACGGAGGCGCCGGCCCGGGTTCGGCTGAGCTTTGTCGATGCGGAGACGGATTTCCGCCCCGCCACCGCCGAGGTCGCCCGCCAGTCCGCCATGGGTAGCGGGGTCCAGGAGACTGGCGTGAACATGGCCCTGCCGGGCGAGGTGGCGGATACCATCGCCGCGCGCATGTTGGCGGAGAGCGCGGCGGCGCTGGATACGCTGGAGCTGAGTTTGGCCCCCTCGTCCCTGGCGCTGGAGCCGGGGGATGTCGTGTCGCTCGACGGTGAGGTCGGGCTGTGGCGGCTGGATCGGGCCGTGCGCGAGGGCGGGCTGGTCGAGGCGGTCTTCGCCCGGGTGGACCGCGGGTTGTACCTGCCGCGCCCGGGCGCAGTGCGCAGCGGGGAAGCGGGGCCGGCGCCGGTGCCGGGGCCGGTGGAGCCGATCATCCTGGATCTGCCGGTGGCGGAGGGAAGTTCGGTCGACCATCAGCCCTTTGTCGCGGTTGCCGCGCGGCCCTGGCCCGGCACCGTCTCGGTCGTGCGCGACGGGCCGGCCGGGTTCGAGACGATGACCAGCCTGCTGCGCCCGGCGGTGATCGGAGAGTTGGTGACCGCGCTGCCCGCGGGCGCGCCCGACCTGTGGCATCGTGTGAGCGCCGAGGTGGAGGTGAGTGAGGCGGGGCTGTCCTCCGCCACCCAAGCTGCGGTGTTGAACGGGGCCAACCGGCTGGCCGTGGAGGTCAGCGACGGGGCCTGGGAAGTCCTGCAGTTCGAGCAGGCCGTGCTGATCGGGGCGGATCGCTACCGGTTGAGCGGCTTCCTGCGCGGGCAGCGGGGGACCGAGGCGCTGGCGGCGATGGGTGCGCCCGCCGGCGCGCGGGTGGTCTTGTTGGACAGCGCCGTGGAGCCCCTGCCGATCCAGCGCGATGCGGTGGGGCTGCCGGCGAGCTACCGCATCGGGCCTGCGCGTTATGCGCCGGATCACGAGAGTTGGACGGCGCTCAGCCATACGCCCCTGGGCCTCGGCGAGCGGCCCTTCGCGCCCGCGCGGGCGGTCGCGGCGCGCCGGGCGGATGGCTGGCGGCTCACCTGGCTGCGGCGTACCCGGATCGGTGGCGACACCTGGGAGGGCGCCGATGTCCCCCTCGGCGAGACGCGGGAGGCCTATGTCGTGCGGGTCCTCTCGAACGGCGCCGTCCTGCGCGAGGTCGAGGTCACCGAAACGGTCTTCGACTACACCGATGCGATGGCGGCCGCGGACGGCGCCACCGCCCCCTTCGACATGGATGTGGCCCAATTGTCAGAGACCTGGGGCCCCGGCCTCAGGCGGAGCGTGAGGATCGATGGCTGATACCCTGACCCTAGGCCTGCCGCTGCTGGAGGCGGCGCAGGCGCAGAAGCATGTGACGGTGAACGAGGCGCTGGCCCGGCTGGACGCCGTGACCGGGGGTCTGGTCGCCAGCATCGGCGCGGTGAGCCCGCCGGCGGTGGTCGATGGCGAGGCCCATGTGGTGGGCCAGGGCGCCACCGGCGACTGGGCCGGGCAGGACGGCGCCTTGGCCTACGCCGTGAACGGCGGCTGGGCCTTTGTCGCCCCGGCGACGGGCATGGCGGTCACCGACACCACCGGCGCGCGCCATGCCTATCTTGGCGGGTCCTGGGTCGAGGGGGCCGTGGCCGGCGGGGCCGGTGGGGCGGCGACCCTGGCGCGGGTCGTGGCGGTGGACCATGACGTGGCGGCCGGTGCGACCTCCACCGCGGTGGCGGCGATCCCTGCGGGCAGCGTCGTCATCGGGGTCTCGGCCCGGGTGGAGCAGGCGCTGGGCGGGGCATCGTCCTGGCAGCTCGGCGTTGCGGGTTCGGCGGATCGCTACGGCTCGGGCCTTGGCGTCGCCGCGAACTCCTACGCCGCCGGGATCACCGGGCAGCCGCAGGCCTACTACGCCGCCACGGACCTGGTGCTGACGGCGAGCGGGGGCGATTTCACCGGGGGTCGGCTGCGGCTCGCTGTCCACCTTCTTGCAATAGTCCCTCCACCGGCTTTCTAGTCGGCGGCGACGGCATCCTGTGACAGGATGCCGGAAAAGCCGAGGAGAGGCGCGATGACCGACGCGCAGACACATGGCGACGTCTTCAGCCTGGACCCGATCTGGCACAAGATCCGGCGCGAGGCGGAGACGATCGCGGCGCATGAGCCGATGATGGGCAGCCTGGCGCATCAGGCGGTGCTGCACCACGCGACCTTCGAAGAGGCGCTGAGCTACCGCATCGCCTCGAAGCTTGCGACCGACGAGATGTCGCCGATGCTGATGCGCGAGCTGGTCGAACAGGCGATCTCGGAGGATCCCAACGTCATCGCCTCGGCGCGGGCCGATCTGATGGCGGTCTACGAGCGCGATCCGGCCTGCGAGCGCTACGTGCAGCCGCTCTTGTACTTCAAGGGCTATCTCGCGGTGCAGAGCCACCGGGTGGCCCATGCGCTGTGGCGCGCGGGGCGCAAGGATCTGGCGCTCTGGATCCAGATGCGCGTTAGCGAGATGTTCAGTATCGACATTCATCCTGCGGCTAGGGTGGGCCGGGGGCTTATGATCGACCACGCCCATGGGATCGTCGTCGGTGAGACCGCGGCGATCGGTGACGATGTCTCCATGCTCCACAACGTCACGCTCGGCGGCACGGGCAAGGAGGGGGGCGACCGGCATCCCAAGATCGGCGACGGCGTGCTGATCGGCGCCGGGGCCAAGGTGCTCGGTAACATCCACGTGGGCCAGTGCAGCCGGGTTGCGGCGGGCTCGGTGGTGCTGAAGGACGTGCCGCCCAATACCACGGTCGCGGGCGTGCCGGCCAAGAAGGTCGGGGAGGCAGGCTGCGACCGGCCCAGCCACAAGATGGACCAGCAGTTCGGCTGGGACCCGGATCCGCGCGATATCGTCCCGGATTGCTGAGGCTCCCAATCCCCGCAGCGTGGGCGCGTTTTGGGGGCGGTGCGTGCGAGCACGCACCCTACGGCCGACGGTCAGGCGGGCAGGGCGGCGGATGGATCATACAGTTGATGAGCGGTAGTCGGTGGTGCGTGCCAAGCACGCACCCTACGGTTTGCGGTAGGGTCCGCGACACAGGAGACCGCCATGCCCCATGTCATCCATGCGACCGATCTGTCCGGCGGCGATGAGCCCGCGTTTCTCCATGCGCTCGCGCTTGCCTTGGTGCACCGGGCGCGGCTGACGCTGATCCATGCGGGCGACCCGGGCGAGGGGCCGGTGGACTGGTCTCGCTTTCCCGGTGTCCGCCCGCGTCTGGCCGCCTGGGGGCTGCTGCGCGAGGGCGCCGACAAGCACGAGGTCGCCGAAGCGCTGGGCATCCATGTCCGCAAGGTCGCGGCCGCCGGGCGCGATCCGGTCGCCGTGATCCAGGAGGCCATGGCGCAGCATCCCGCCGATGTGCTGGTGCTGGGGCACGACCGCAGCGGCGGGCTCTGGCCCTTTGCGCGGCGCTCGGTCTCCGGCGAGTTGGCGCGGGCGGCGCTGGTGCCGACGCTGGTGATCCCCGGCGATCTGACCGGTTTCGTCTCCCCCGCTGACGGCAGCCTGCGCATCGAGCGGGTCCTGGTGCCGGTGGACGACACGCCGGATCCGCGCCATGCGCTGCACACCGCAGGCGCCTTGCTGCGGGACATGGCGACGCCGGGCTGCACGGTGGAGCTGTTCCATGCGGGCGACCGAGCGGCGGCGCCACAGGTCACCGAGGCCGATGTGCCGGGCGCGGTGATCACCCGCCGCTCCGAGCCCGGCGACCCGCCGACCGAGATCCTGCGCCGCGCCGGCGAGATGCAGCCCGACGTGATCGTGATGGCTGCCGAAGGCAAGCGCAGCCTTGTCGACCGGTTCTACGGGACGGTCACCGAGCAGGTGTTGCGCCTCTCCCCATCCCCCGTCCTGGCCGTCCCGGCGGCCTGAGGTCCCTTCAGGCGGTGGCGCGGCGGCGGCGGCCCTCGCGCCGGCCGCGGGCGCCTTCGGCCCCGGCGGCACCGGCCGAGGGCTTGTTGAAGGCGATCCAGCTGCCGCCGTTGGCGTCGTTGTTCAGCAGGAAATCGGCGGCCTTGATCGCCTCCTGCTCCTTGGACGGTGTCGCACTGCGCGAGCCGAGGCCGATGAGCGGGGCCAGCGCTGCCGGGTCGACCCCCTCGGGGATGACCACACCGAGGGCCTCCAGCTCCGCAATCCGCTCCGCCATCTTCTTGTCGGACGCGCCCACTTGCACCGGGTTCATGATCGCCGAGGTCATGCCGTGGCTCGCCGCCATGGGCAGGAAGGCGTTGTTGATCCCGTGGCGGTTCGGCAGGCCGAAGCTGATGTTGGACGCGCCGCAGGTGGTGTTGACGCCCAACTCCTCGCGGAGGCGCCGCACCAGAGTGAAGACCTGAAGGCCCGCGGTGTCCTTCGCGCCGATGGGCATCACCAGCGGATCGACCACGATGTCATGGGCGGGGATGCCGAAATCGGCGGCGCGTTGCACGATTTTCTTGGCCACCTCGAAGCGCACGTCAGGGTCGTCGGAGATGCCGGTCTCGTCGTTCGAGATCGCCACCACCGGCACGTTGTACTTGGCCACCAGCGGCAGGACGACCTCCAGCCGCTCTTCCTCGCCCGTCACCGAGTTCAGCAGCGGCCGCCCCTGGGCAGTCTCAAGGCCGATCTGCAGCGCCTCGGGCACCGAGCTGTCGATGCAGATGGGGGTGTCGGTCAGCTCCTGCACCACATCGATGAGCTGTTTCATCAGGGTGGGCTCGACGAAGTTGTTGTCGGCGTAGCGCGGATCCTCCGCCATCTTGTTGGAGAAGACCGCGCCCGAGTTCACGTCCAGCACCGCCGCACCGCAGGCGACCTGCTCCAGCACGTCCTTACGGACGGTGGAGAAATCGCCGGCCTCAAGCTCCAGGTTCAGCTTCTTGCGACCCGTGGGATTGATCCGCTCACCGATGACGCAGAAGGGCTGGTCGAAGCCCATGACGACGGTCTTGGTCTTGGACTCTATCACGGTGCGGGTCATGGCTGATCCTTGGGTCTGAGGTCTGGGTGAGCCGGCCCGCGTGCCGGCCTCACCGGGGTGCGGTTGCGCTAGCCGATGCGTTGGCAGCTGGTTTCGACGTTGTACCCGGGCACGGCGGAGCTCGGCACGAGATCGTAGAGGTAATTCGGGTTCTGTTGCACCGCGGGGTAGATCGCCAGCGGCGTCTTGCCCGGCGGGATGAAGCGCATCTCGACGATCTGCAGCCCGCGACCGAACTGGTCCGGGTGGAGGCGCCAGACACCGGGGATACGGGGGTAGCGGTAGGAGCCGTTGGTGCCGACCAGGATCACCTCGCCCTCGGTCAGTAGCGTGCCGTCGGGGTTGAGCTGGAACACGCCCTGCAGCGTCGCGACCGGCGAGTTCATCACGCAGTTCCAAGTCGCGATGACCTGGGGGCTGGAGAAGCCAACAGAGGGCAGGAGGCAAACGGTCGCGGCGCAGAGGATCTTTCGAAGCATGGGGATCTCTCGAATACAGGTACTGGGGACCGCAGGGTACACGCCCGACGCCGCGGAACGAAGGCCACAGGGAAGGGCACTGGGAAGAGCATTGGGCAGGCGCGCTCAGGCCTGCCGGAGCGCGCGATGCCTCAGTGCGAGGCGGCGCGCGCGGCGGGGCTGGCGGCGCCGAACTCCTCGGTAAAGCTCGCCGTCTGCTTGATGCCGCCGAGCGGAAAGAAATGCACCCGCTCGATGCCGAACCCGGGCGTCGCGGCCTTATGGGCGGCGAGGTCGCGCAGGAACTCCTCCGGCGTGAAGGGCAGCAGCAGCTTGGTCACATCGGCGGCGCGGCGCTGTAGCACCCGCAGGCTGGGCCCGACACCGCAGGCCATGGCGAACTTGATCAGGGTCTGCAGCTTGGCTGGGCCCGCGACGCCGATGTGGATCGGCAGCGCGATCCCCTCGGCGGCCAGCCGGTCGGCCCATTCGATGACCGGCTCGGCCTCGAAGCAGAACTGGGTCGCGATGGCCATCTCGGCATCGGTGCGCTCGGCGAAGGCCTGCTTCCAGCGCAGCGCCTCCATCACCATGGCATCTCCGCCGTCCGGATCGATGTCGCGGTTCCCCTCCGGATGGCCGGCCACATGCAGGCGCTTGAAGCCGGCGCGGTCGAAGAGCCCGCTTTCCAAAAGCTGCATCGAGTGGCTGAACGCGCCCCGGGGCGTGTCGACGCCGCCGGCGAGCAGCAGGGCCTGGTCGACATCCGCCTCTCCCTGATAGCGCGCGATCCAGTCGGCCAGCGTCGCGCGGTCGGCGATGATGCGCGCTGGGAAGTGGGGCATCACGGCGAACCCCTCCTCGGCGATGCGCCGGGCGGTGGCGACCATCTCCTCGATCGGGGTGCCGTCGATATGGGCGATGTAGACCCGGGTGCCCTGGGGCAGGATCTCCGCGAAGCTCTCGATCTTGGCGGCGGTGCGGGGCATCACCTCGATGGAGAAACCCTCGAGGAAGCCGGCGATATCGGTGCGAGGGGCGGCAGTGCCGCGGCGCGCCATGAAATCGAGGATCTTCACCATCTCACGCCTCCTTCGCGGCGGGGGCCGCAGTCTTCCAGCCGTCCTGGCCGATCAGCGTCTTCACCGCCTCGGCATCGAATTCAGCGTTGAGGCGCGCGGCCTCCGCCTCGGCCACCGCCTCAAGGTCGCCCTCGACCTGGATGGGATCGCCGCGGCGCCATTCCGCTAGATAGGCATCCGAGTCGCGCGCGCCCACCTTCATGGCACATCGGTCGATCGCCTGCTCGAAACGCTCGGGCAATTGGCGCTTTGCGGCCTTGCGGCCTTGCTTCACGATGACCTGGGCGGGGATGTCCCGCCAGTAGACGATGGTAAGCTGCGGCATTGGCCCCTCCTGCTCGCTGAGCCTTAGGGCCGGCGGGGCGCGGGCGCGAGGGCGTTTTCGACGTTGCTAACGCGTTCTGCGACACGGGCTTTGTCCGAGCGCAAGGCCGCGTTAGGGGCGATGTCGTATCTGTGCCTTGATGCGTCGTTCGAGCGGCCTTAAACCACGACCTGCGCTAGCGAGGGAGGGGTCCCGATGACCCGAGCGACCAGACAGCCGACGATCAGCTTTGAGTTCTTTCCGCCGAGGACGCCCAAGGCGGCTGCGGCGCTGTGGCAGTCGGTGGAGCGGCTGGCGCCGCTGGGACCCAAGTTCGTCTCGGTCACCTATGGCGCGGGCGGCACGACGCGTGACCGGACCATGGCGGCGATCCTGGCCATGGTGCAGCGCGCGCGGCTGGAGGTGGCGGGGCATCTGACCTGTGTCGGCGCAAGCCGCGAGGAGGTGCTGCGCGTCGCCCGCAACTATGCCCGCATGGGTTGTCGCAAGATCGTGGCCCTGCGCGGCGACCCGCCGGAGGGGTATGGCCATTTCACCCCGCATGCGGACGGCTTCGAAAGCTCGGTCGAGCTGATCGAGGCGCTGGCGGCGGAGGGGCAGGTCGACCTTATCGTCGGCGCCTATCCCGAAAAGCACCCCGAAGCGGCGGATACCGCCGCGGACATCGCCTTTCTCAAGCGCAAGGTCGATGCGGGGGCGCGCGCGGCGATCACGCAGTTCTTCTTCGACAACGAGCTTTTCCTGCGGTTTCGCGATGCCTGTGCCAAGGCGGGGATCGACGTGCCGATCATCCCGGGCATCCTGCCGGTCGACGATTTCGACAAGATGGTGGGCTTTGCGGGGCGCTGCGGGACCAGCGTTCCGGGCTGGATGCACGATGCCTTTGCCAACGCCGAGACGCAGGAGGAGCATGATCTGCTCTCGCTCTCCATCGCGGCGGAGCAGTGCGACGGCTTGCGGGCCGAAGGCGTGGAGCACCTGCACATCTACACGCTCAACAAGCCGGAACTGCCCCTGCAGCTCTGCCGGGCCCTCGGGATCCGGGCAGAGGGTGGGCCGATCGCCGCCACCTCGACCTGATCTCGCCGCCCTCGCGTTCTGCTGGCGTCGCCCTGTCGTCGCCGTGTCGTCGTCCCGTCCGCGCGCTGGCGCTGGCTTGTCGCCCCAGGCCGCCCTTGTGAGCGCGGGGCAATGGGCCTATTCCTAAAGGGTTGGCACGGCATCCGGGCGGGTTATGGCACAGCGGCACAGCAGCGCAGAGCGAGCCGGTATCGGGACCGCCTCGTTGGCGCGCGAGTTGGGCTCGCCGGAGGCCGTTCAGGATGAACCTGCGCCGCAGGGCGCGGAGCCTGCGCCGCAGAGCGCTGAGCGTTCGGGCGGGGCCCTGGGGGCGCTCGATCTCGGCACCAACAACTGCCGTCTGTTGATCGCACGGCCCGAGGGCGCGGGGTTCAAGATCCTCGATGCCTTCAGCCGCCCCGTCCGTCTTGGCGAGGGGATCGAGGGCTCGGGCGCGCTGTCGACGGCGGCGCAGGACCGGGCGCTGCGGGCGCTCAGGATCTGTGCGGGCAAGCTGCGGCGCCATCGGGTGGGCAACGAGAGCCTGCGCGTCATCGCCACCGAGGCCTGCCGTCGGGCGGTCAACGGGCGTGCCTTTGCGCGCCGGGTGCAGCGCGAGACCGGGCTGCGCATGGCGGTGATCACGGCGGAGGAGGAGGCGCGCCTGGCGGTGGCCGGCTGCGCGCCGCTGGTCTGTCCCGCCGCCGAGCATCTTTTGGTCATGGACATCGGGGGCGGCTCGACCGAGCTGATCTGGGTCGACATGTCCCATACGCCGCCCTCGCGGCGCGAGAACCTGGTGCGGGCGCTGGCGCCGCTGTTGCCGGGCGACAGTTGCCAGGACTGCCGCGCGGCGGCGGCGCATGTGACTGACTGGGTTTCGGTGCCGCTGGGGGTCTCGACGCTGCATGACCGCTTCGGCGACCTGCCCGACGATCGGGCGCGCTTTGACGCGATGTCTGGCGCCTTCGAGGCCGCGCTCGAGAAGTTCCGACCCTATCGCGATGCGGGTCTGCGTGGCTTGGGCGACAAGCTGCAGATCATCGGGGTCTCGGGGACCGCAACGACCTATGGCGCACTGCATCTGGGGCTGAAGGTCTATGACCGGGCGCGGGTGGATGGGTTGTGGCTCGACTGCCGCGACGCCGATGCGATCACCGAGCGGCTCTTGGGCCTGGGGCCCGAGGGGCGGGCGCGCTGCCCGGGCGTGGGACGCAATCGCTGCGATCTGGTGGTCTCGGGCGCCGCGATCCTGTCGACGGTGCTGGGGCTTTGGCCGACGCGGCGGATGCGCATCGCCGACCGGGGCCTGCGCGAGGGGATCCTCTATGGCCTGGTGCACCACCGCCGCCTGGCCGCCGGCTGACGGGTCCTTCAGCGATGGCGGCGGGTGGCAAGCGCGGCGGAGGCGCCGGCACGACGGGTGGTTCCAAGGGCGGCACCAAGACCAAGGGCGGGGGGCCGCGGCCGGGCGCCTCGGGGCGCGGCCAGCGGGCCCTGCACGAAAAGGTGAAGACCGCCAAGGGCCGAAAGCTCTCCTCGACGCTGTGGCTGGAGCGCCAGCTCAACGACCCCTACGTGCGCCGCGCGAGGACCGAGGGGTACCGCGGGCGCGCGGCCTTCAAGCTGGTGGAAATCGACGACAAGTTCCGGTTTCTGACACCCGGTGCGCGGGTGGTGGACCTCGGCTGTGCGCCGGGGGGCTGGTGCCAGGTGGCGGCGGCGCGGGTGAACGCGGATGGCGCGCGCAAGGGCCGCGCGGTCGGCCATGTGCTGGGCGTCGATCTGCAGGCGGTGGAGCCTGTGGCAGGCTGTGCGCTCATGCAGCTCGATTTCCTGGAGGAGGGGGCCGAGGAGGCGGTGAAGGCCGCGCTCGACGGGTCGGCCACCGTGGTGCTGTCGGATATGGCGGCCGCCGCCTCCGGCCACCGGGCGACGGATCACTTGCGGATCATCGCGCTGGCCGAGGCGGCGGCGGTCTTCGCCTTTGACGTACTCGAGCCCGGCGGGGCCTTTGTCGCCAAGGTGCTGCAGGGGGGCACCGAGGCGGATCTGCTGGGCCTGCTGAAGCAGCGCTTCGCCAAAGTGCAGCACTTCAAGCCGCCCGCCAGCCGCAAGGACAGCGCCGAGATGTATGTGGTCGCGACGGGCTTTCGGCGCCCGGATGCCGACGGCGCCTCAGACTAAGCGGGATCGCGGCTGGTCGCCGCGATGGGTCGTTCGGGAGCGCCGCTGGGCCGGTCTCGCGGAAGGAGGGCCCGGATCGCTCGGCTGGGTTGGGCACGGCGCATTGCTCCGTTCTGGATCCCCCGGTCGAGCCGGGGAATGACGGATCAATGAGTGGGCGATGCCGGGGCCACGAGCAGGTGTTGCGGCTGTTAGAGCGCCCTGAGCGCCTCGCGGGCCTCGTTGTCGAGCTTGAGGCGGAAGCGACCGGGGACCGGGCCGGGGGTGCGCCAGGGCATCGCCTCCTCCGGCGTCTCGGCGAGCACCGCCTTGACGTCGTGGATCACCTCCGGCGCGAGGCGGTAGTACTGGTGCCGGGTCGCGCCGTCGGCGGGGGTCCAGGAGACGTCTCGGCAATCGATGGCGCGCACGGTATCTGGCAGTACCGCCATGTTCCGCGGTCCCTGGTGGCCCAGGCGGTTACCCTGGTTGGGCTTGAGGTCCGAGGCGGAGAGCGCCTTGTCGTTCTGCGCATGATAGACATGGACGCGGCGGGTAAGGCCGAAGAGCGGGGCCAGCCACTGGTCATGCTCCAGGCAGTCGGCCTCGATATCCGCGGCCATCAAGAAGACGTTGTCGAAGATCATGGGGACCGCCACGGCGTTGCGGGCCGCGAGCTCCCGGATGTTCTGGACCGCGGCGCGCAGGGCCCAATTGCCCATGCTATGCGCCACGAGGTGGATGCGCTGCAGGCAACGGTCCTTGTGCTTCAGCGCCGCCAGATACTCGAAGAGCCGCAGCGCGCAGCGGGCCATTGCAGGGCCGGCCTCCGCCGCCCGTTCGCGGTCGCCGGAGTAGGCCCAGCTTCGGGTCTCGTCGAAGAAGAGCTCGTCGTGAGAGGGCCAGGAGAAGGCGAAGACGAGGGGCGCCTTCGCCGCGCCCTCCTCGCCGGCTGGGGCGAGATAGACCTCGGAGATCTCGGCGGCCCGCGCCATCGCGCTGTCGAAGCTGGAGGCGAAGCCATGCAGGAACACGATGGCATCGCAGCCCTCTGCGGCCATGGTCTCGCGCATGCCGTCGAAGAGGCGCGGGGAGGCAGGGAGGCCGCCGGGGTTGGTCCGGCTGGGGCGCTTCTCCTTGCCGAGCTTGGGCTCGCCCGGCTCATAGGCCTCCCCGTCCAGCGGCCAGGGGTGACCCTTGCGGCTCACCTCGACTTCGCCCACGCGATAGAAACGCGCGCCGTCCTCATGCGGGTCGGTGTTGAAAATGGGGGGGGACCGGCGGTCGAGGCCGCGATTGGTGCCGAAAAAGACTTTGCTCGTCATAAGTGGTCTCCTGAAATACACCTGGCGGGCACCATGGCGCGGTTGGGCGAAAATCACAAATTGGGACGGACGGCCCCCGGCATGAGGGGACCGAGGGGCCGCAAGCGGGCACTTTCCCTAGGGTGAGGGCTCTTAGCGCCTGGCGGTGCGGGCGTGCCAGACGAAGCCGAGCAGGTTGAGCAGAAGCTGTGCCGCCAGGATCGAGGTCGAGCCGCTGGGGTCGTAGTCCGGCGCGACCTCCACCAGGTCGATCCCCGCGATGGGGTGGCGGTGCGCCAGCGCCTGCAGCAGTTCGAGCACCTCGTAGTAGAGGAACCCGCCATGGCTGGGTGTGCCCGTGCCCGGCGCGATGGAGGGGCAGAAGGCGTCGATGTCGATGGTCAGGTACAGCCGCGTGCCCTCGGGGCAGCGGGCGGCCAGCGCCTCGGGCCCCAGGGCGCGGGCCTGGCGGACCGAGAGGATGTCGGAGCCCATGGCGCGGGCGTCCTCATAGCCCTCCCGCGCGGTGGAGCTGACGTTGCGGATGCCGATCTGCGTGAGACCGGTGACGAAGGGCAGCTCGGCCGCGCGGCGCATGGGGTTGCCATGGCCGTGGCGCACCCCGTGGCGCACGTCGACGAAATCCAGATGCGCGTCGATCTGGACCACATGCAGCGGGTCCTGGTCCTCGAACGCGCGCAAGGCGGGGATGTTGACCGAGTGGTCGCCGCCGATGACCACGGGCAGGGCGCCGGCGGCGAGGGCCGCGCGCGCGCCCGCCTCGATGTTGGCATGGCTCGCTTGGGTGTCGGTATGGACGATATCGGCGTCGCCCATGTCCACGATCCGGCAGTCGGCGCCCAGGTAGGTGACATCGTCCTCATGGTCGTAGGCGCCGGCATGGCCGAAGGAGAAGAGCGTCGAGGCCTCCCGCACCCCGCGGGGGCCAAAGCGGGCGCCGGCGCGCCATTGGGTGCCCGCATCGAAGGGGGCGCCCAGGATCGCGATATCCGCCGCCAGCGCCGTCCAGTCGGGCTGATAGGGCCTGCGCGCGAAGGTGCAGATGCCGGTGAAGGGCAGGTCGAGCCTGCCGCCCTCGTAACCGTGTCCTGCCATCGCAGGGCCCTCCCTTCCATTCCGGCGCGCGGCGTGACATAGCACGCGCCAACCCGGCCAGGACAGGAGACGCGACCCGTGGAAATCCGCGATGCTTTCACCTTCGACGATGTCCTGCTGGTGCCCGGCGCCTCGGAGGTGATCCCGGCGGAGGCGGACCTCAGGACGCGGATCACCAAGGAGATCGACCTCAACATCCCGCTGGTCTCCTCGGCCATGGACACGGTGACCGAGGGGGCGATGGCGATCGCCATGGCCCAGGCGGGCGGGATCGGGGTGATCCACCGCAACCTCGATATCGAGGAACAGGCCGCCCAGGTGCGCCAGGTGAAGCGCTTCGAGAGCGGCATCGTCTATGCGCCGATCACGCTGACCCCGGATCAGACCCTGGCCGACGCCCTGGCGGCGCAGGCGCAGTACCGGATCACGGGCTTCCCGGTGGTCGATGATGCGGGGCGGCTGGTGGGGATCCTGACCAACCGCGACATGCGCTTTGCCGAGGATCCCACGATCCCGGTGCGCGAGCTGATGACCTCGGACAACCTGGCGACCGTGCGGGAGCCGGTGGATCTGGATGCGGCCAAGCGGATGCTGCAGACGCGGCGGATCGAGAAGCTGCTGGTGGTGGACGACCAGGGCCGCTGTACCGGGCTGCTGACGGTCAAGGACATCCAGAAGGCGGTGCTGAACCCGCTGGCCAGCAAGGACCGCATGGGCCGGCTGCGGGTGGCCGCGGCGACGACCGTGGGCGACAGCGGCTTTGCCCGCTCCGAGGCGCTGATCGATGCGGGCGTGGACCTGATCGTGATCGACACCGCGCATGGGCACTCGAAGTCGGTGGCCGAGGCGGTGGATCGGGTAAAACGCCTCTCGAACGCCGTGCAGGTGGTCGCGGGCAACGTGGCGACCGGAGAGGCGACGAAGGCGCTGATCGACGCTGGTGCCGATGCGGTGAAGGTGGGGATCGGCCCGGGCTCGATCTGCACCACCCGCGTGGTGGCGGGCGTGGGTGTGCCGCAGCTCACCGCGATCATGGACTGCGCCGAGGAGGGGGCGAAGACCGGCACGCCGGTGATCGCCGACGGCGGGATCAAATTCTCCGGCGATCTCGCCAAGGCCATCGCGGCGGGGGCCCATTGCGCCATGGTGGGCTCGATGCTGGCGGGCACCGAGGAAGCGCCGGGCGAGGTCTTCCTCTATCAGGGCCGCAGCTACAAGGCCTATCGCGGCATGGGCAGCGTGGGCGCCATGGCCCGCGGCTCGGCCGACCGGTATTTCCAAAAGGAGATCTCGGACACCCAGAAGCTGGTGCCCGAGGGGATCGAGGGCCAGGTTCCCTACAAGGGCCCCACGGCGGCGGTGCTGCACCAGATGACCGGCGGGTTGCGCGCCGCCATGGGCTACACGGGCAATCGCACCATCGACGAGATGCGCCGCCTCTGTCGCTTCGTGCGCATCACCGGCGCGGGCCTGAAGGAGAGCCACGTCCACGACGTCCAAATCACCCGCGAAAGCCCCAACTACCGCAGCTAACGCCGAGGCCGCTCGGCAGGTGCACTTCCGCTCTGCGCATGAAGCGAACGTCACACTTGAGCGTTAACTGGCCGTCACACCATCTATTGCGGCAGCTAGTTTCACGACGTCTGCTTCGTAGAAGCCAGCAGCGTTGATGCAGTTCGTTTCCAGGAATTTCAGACCAACGCCAGTGCGGCAAATATCCATGACATACGCTGGGGCAAACCTCGGGTTTACGGCAATCATTTGATGCACCAAGGCTAATGCGTCTCTTTCAATCTCACGGCGATAGACGACACGTGTCCCCTCTTTGTAGAGCGAGTATGTCACAACCTGGTCGTTGACTATCCAAACACGCCATTCTTTAAAGATGCTCACAGGACGCGTGAACATAAGTGTCGTGTCATGCCGCAGTGACCCCAACGGAATCTCGTGCTCGTCCAAGCTCAGCACTTTCTCGGCAATATCCCGCATCTCTTTTGCTGATCGAACCTTTCCGGGCTGCTCTTTGTCGTCCGAGACTGGACGAACAAACCACAGTTCGTCGTTGAGCAGCCGACATGGGATTTCGGCCACCGTCAGAAAGACGGCGTCAGGGCCATTGAGCATAAAGGGCTGCCACACTTCTTCGTAAACAAAGGGCCGTAGCTTGAAGACCCCAGGCCGATAGCCGTTCTTCTCAGCATTCTTCCACAAACTGTAAGAGCCGAACATCATTACATTGTTCGTGTCATCAATCTCAGGTTCTGGGAGGAGGTCACCCACGAATGGAACGACTTTGTGCATGGTGTACGGAAGCCCAAGGCGATCCAACGCGGCCGCTAGCTTGTGCGTGTCTTCAAACTCTTGGAGTATCCATTGCATCATCGCGAATGCTGCGACGGCAAAGTCAAAAAGCCAACGATCAGTTTGGGCTCAGAGTTGTCGACCGTGAGCGGGCCTCTCGACCCTTACGGCGTGGTGCCGCGCCGGAGCCTTGACCGCGGGGGCTATAAGCGGTTTCGACGCCTGGGGCGCGGTCTGGGACCCTGGAGCCTTGGGGGTCTGAGCCATGCTGCGGGGCATTCGGTTGAGGGGAGGGTCGCCGACATGACGCCGGCGGCGCGGCTGCAGGCGGCGATCGAGGTGCTGGAGGCTTGGGCCGGCGGCACCGAGGGATTGGACCGGGTGCTCGCGCGCTGGGGTCGGGCCAGTCGCTATGCGGGGTCTAAGGATCGGGCCGCGGTGGCCGATCTCGCCTATGACGCCCTGCGCGCGCCACGCAGCCGGCAAGTGAGGATGGGCGCCGGCGATCCTGGTCCGGCGCTCGCCGATCTGGCGCCGCGGGCCGTGGTGCTGGCGGGCGCGGGTTTGGCGGGCGCGGGTTTGGCGGGCGGGGTGGAGACCCTCCTGCGCAACGACCGCCATGGGCCCGGGCCGCTCACCCCGGATGAGAAGGCGGCGCTCGAGGCGATTTCGGCGTCAGAGGCGACGCTAGGGCATGACGGGCTGGCGCCAGGCGTCCGCTTCGACATGCCCGACTGGCTGTTGGATGCCTTCGGCGAGGTGCCGCAACAGACAGCGCTGGCCTTGCGGGCACGGGCCCCCCTCGATCTCAGGGTCAATACCCTCAAGACGGATCGCGCGGCTGCCGCGGCGGCGCTGGCGGCGGAGGGTGTTGTGGCCGTGCCCGGACCGCTCTCGCCGACCTGTCTGCGGGTGGAGGCCGGTGCCCGGGGCGTCGCGCGGACCCGCACCTATGCCGACGGGCTGGTGGAGATCCAGGACGCCGCGAGCCAGGCCGCCGCCGACTTCGCCGGGGCCGAGCCCGGCATGACGGTGGTGGACCTTTGCGCCGGGGGCGGCGGCAAGACGCTGGCGCTGGGGGCTGCCATGGCGGGGCGCGGGGATCTTGTCGCCCATGACATCGACGCGCGGCGCATGGTGGATCTGCCGCCCCGGGCCGCCCGCGCGGGCCTGGAGGTTTGTGCCGTCGATGCGGAGGGGTTGCAGGCCTGGGAGGGGCGGGCGGATCTGGTCTTCGCCGATGCGCCCTGTTCGGGCAGCGGCGCCTGGCGGCGCAACCCCGATGCCCGCTGGCGGCTGACCCCGGCGCGGCTGAGCGCGTTGACGGCGACCCAGGATGCGATCATCGACCGGGCGCTTGGGCTTCTGGCGCCTGGCGGGCACCTGGTGTTTGCCACCTGTTCGTTCCTGCCGCTCGAGGGGCCCTTGCGCATCGATGCCGCCATGGCCCGTCGCCCCGGCTTGCGGCTGGTCGATCGGGGTGGCGATGGCGGACACTTTGCGACGTTGCCGGACCCCGAGGGCGGGGATGGCTTTTTTGCAGCACGCCTCGGAAATTCCCGCACAGGTTGAATATCGCCCGGGAATCTCCATGACGCAAAGGCAGGCGGCTGGCTAGGCTGTAGTCGGGGTCACAGTCCGTAGATGCGTCGCTTGCCACTCTGTTGAGGGTCTTTGAACCATAATGCCGCCATGATGCCACGATGGCATGCCGGCGGTGTGCTCGGGGAGTTCGACATGAACAGCGGCGGCCTAGCGGATCGGATGTCTTGGGCACGTGGGGCGCGCGACCGCCGGCAGGACGCCATGCCCCAGAGCGTGCGCGACGGCACCAGCCCGGCGGTGCTGTGCCGTGTCGGCGGGCGCGTGGTCTCGATGAACGGGGCCATGGCCGCCACCGGTGCCCGCGGCCAGACGCTGGAGACGGTCTTGGACGCGCTGGTCGATTTCGACGCCGCGCTGGTCTATCGGCTGAGCCGCTCCTCGGTCACCGTCGGCTTTGCGCTGGAGCAGGTGCGGGCGCGCCGGTCGGAGCGGGTGTGTTACCTGTCGGCGGTGCGCGTGGGCGAGGATCTGGTGCTCTGGCGTGTGCTCGACATGGCGAGCCTGTCGGACGCGGCGCTGCCCAGCATGGCCGACCACTATGAGGCGGCGCCTTTCGCCTATCTCTACGTCGAGAGCGACGGGACGGTCAGCTCCAACATCCGCTTTCGCGATCAGTTCGGGGAGGATACCGCCCCCATCCTCAGCCAGTTGACCGATGGAGAGGGGGGGCTGCGTGAGGGCTGTGTGGATCTGATCCGGCCGGATGGGCGGTGCGAGCGGGTCCATGTCCTGGTCCCCGGATGCGGCACCGGGATGCCCCATCGCGAGGTCTTTCTCTTTGACTGTCTGACGGCCATGCCGGAGGCGGGGGCCGAGAGCGCGCCGATCTCGGATCTGCCCATTCCCGTGATGCGCTTGGGCGAGGGTGGCCGGATCCTGTCGCTCAATGCCGCTGCCGCGGCGATGCTGGGCGAGGGGGTGGCGATCGGGCGGCCGCTGGACGAGATCGTCGCCTGTCGCGGACGCCGGATCGCCGAGGTGATCGATGCGGCGGCGGAGGCGGGGGAGGCCCGGGTCGAGACGGTGATGACGGCGCCCACCGACCCCTCAGCGCGGCCGCTGCAACTGACGGTCTCCAGCACCCGCGACGCCGGCGGCTCGGCGATCGCGGTACTGTCGGATGCGACCGAGTTCGAGCTCTTGCAGGACAAATACGCCCAGTCCCAGAAGATGGAGGCGGTCGGCAAACTCGCCGGCGGCGTGGCGCACGACTTCAACAACCTGATCACGGCCATCAACGGGCACTGCGATCTGCTGCTGATCGGCAAGGATGCGACCCAGCCCGAGTACTCGGACCTGATGCAGATCCGCCAGAACGCGAACCGCGCGGCGGCGCTGGTGCGCCAGCTCTTGACCTTTAGCCGCAAGCAGACCCTCAACCCCGAGGATCTGTCGGTCTCCGACGTGATCTCGGACACGCTCTACCTGCTCGACCGGCTGATCGGGGATCAGGTCAAGCTGCGCCTGGATTCCGATCCCTCGGGTGCCGTGGGGCAGGTGCGCGCCGATCACCGCCAGCTCGAGCAGGCGCTCATGAACCTGGTGGTGAATGCGCGCGATGCCATGCCGAACGGGGGCACGGTGACCATCTCGACGCGCCGGCGGGTGATCCGGGTGGAGGAGGAGCGCCAGGGCGGCGTGCTGCCTGTGGGCGATTATGTCGAGCTGGCGGTTGCCGATGAGGGGACCGGGATCGACGAGGCGGTGATCGGCAAGGTCTTCGACCCCTTCTTCACCACCAAGCCGCAGGGGGAGGGGACGGGCCTCGGCCTCTCCACGGTCTATGGCATCGTCAGCCAGTCGGACGGGCTGGTGTTCGCGGAGAACCGGCCCGAGGGCGGGGCCTGTTTCCGGATGCTGTTTCCCCGGGTGGAGGCGAGCCGGGCGCAGGAGGTGAAGCCCGAGAAGCCGGTGGTGGATCTCACGGGCCATGGCTCGGTGCTGCTGGTGGAGGACGAGGCGGCGGTGCGGTCCTTCGCGGCGCGGGCGCTGCGCCTGCGCGGCTACAAGGTGACCACCGCGGAGGAGGCGGAGGAGGCCCTGGCGATCCTGGAGGAGGGGGCGCAGTCCTTCGACCTCATCGTCTCCGACGTCATGATGCCGGGGATGGATGGGCCGAGCTTTGTGGCGCGAGCGCGCAAGATCCGGCCGGAGGCGCGTATCCTCTTCGTCTCAGGCTACGCCGAGGAGGCCTTCTACAAGGAAATCGACAACCCCGATTACCACTTCCTAGCCAAGCCCTTCTCGCTGAGCGAGCTGACCGCGAAGGTGAAGGAAGTCCTTTCAGCAGCGTGATGTTGGCCGGCGTGGCGCTTGCCGAGCGGTGATAGGGCCGCCGGCCCGGTTTGGTGCGAGGGCCGCCGGCCCGCCCTGCAGCGATGCTGAGGCACACCCCCTAAACACGCCGTGAACCTTCCGTCCTTCGGCGCGGTTTGCCACCCGTTGGACGTGCTTAACCGCGTGTTCACCACGATGGCGCGAGGCTGCCTCGATCGCCGATGCGATGCCGCGATTGGTCCTGTTCTCCCCCCGGCAAATGTGCGAACATTTGCTGAACAGCGGCGAATTGAATCGCCCGGTCGAGCATGCGATGAGAGGTTGAGGCAGTGGATCAGACAATCATGAAACTGGACGAGAGGCGGGCCATGGATAAGCAGAAGGCGCTCGACAGCGCCCTGGCGCAGATCGAGCGGAGCTTTGGCAAGGGCTCGATCATGAAGCTCGGCCAGCAGGGCGCCTCGATGGATATCGAGGCGACGTCTACCGGCTCGCTCGGCCTCGATGTTGCCCTTGGCATCGGTGGTCTGCCCAAGGGGCGGATCGTCGAGATCTACGGGCCGGAGAGCTCCGGCAAGACCACGCTGGCGCTGCATACGGTGGCCGAGGAGCAGAAGAAGGGCGGCATCTGCGCCTTTGTCGACGCCGAGCATGCGCTCGACCCGGTCTATGCGCGCAAGCTGGGGGTCAATGTCGACGAGCTGCTGATCTCCCAACCCGATGCGGGCGAGCAGGCGTTGGAGATCACCGATACGCTGGTGCGCTCCGGTGCGGTGTCGATGGTCGTGGTCGACTCGGTCGCCGCGCTGACGCCGCGCGCGGAGCTTGAGGGCGACATGGGCGACGCGCAGGTCGGCCTGCAGGCGAGGCTGATGAGCCAGGCCATGCGCAAGCTGACGGGCTCGATCAACCGCTCGAAGTGCATGGTGGTCTTCATCAATCAGATCCGGATGAAGATCGGCGTGATGTTCGGCAGCCCGGAGACGACGACGGGCGGCAATGCGCTCAAGTTCTACTCCTCCGTCCGCCTGGATATCCGCCGCATCGGCGCGATCAAGGAGCGCGACGAGGTCATTGGCAACCAGACCCGGGTGAAGGTCGTCAAGAACAAGGTCGCGCCACCCTTCAAGCAGGTCGAGTTCGACATCCTCTACGGCGAGGGCATCTCGAAGATGGGCGAGCTGATCGACCTCGGCGTCAAGGCCGGCGTCGTGGAGAAGTCGGGTGCCTGGTACTCCTATGGCGACCAGCGGATCGGGCAGGGCAAGGAGAACGCGCGCCAGTTCCTCAAGGACAACCCCGATATCGCCTTCCAGATCGAGGACAAGATCCGCGCGGCGCATGGCCTGGATTTCGACATGGCCCCTGGGGAACACTCTGGGGAACAGGTAGAGGACGACGGGGTGCTGGAGGCCTGAGGCCGCCACGACCGCCGACGGAAAAGGGGCGCCCCACCCGGGCGCCCTTTTTTGTGGCCCTGCGTCAAAATCGCTATATAACTAGGAAACTAGGTATATAGGACGATGACATGTTGACGCTGATCGAACGCTGGCGCCGGGGGCGCGCCCGCCGGAAGGCGATCCGGGAGTTGCGCGGCTATGATGACGCGCTTTTGCAGGATCTCGGCATCACGAGGGAGGAGATCGTCGCCTATGAGGAGGGCAGGCTGCCCCAGGCGCGGCCCAATGTGCGGCCCAGTGCGCCGCCCAGTGCGGCGGTCGTTGCGCAGGGGAGCGCAGAGGTTGTGCCCTTCCCCGGTAGGCCCCGTGCGAAGGCACCGGCCTCTCCGCCCGCCTGCTGTGTGGACGCCGCCTGACAGCCAGCTCTGCAATCGCTGCATGCCCGTCATGATACCGCAAAATTCGGAGGCCTCTCTCCTTCTGCAAAGGTTTCGTTACATCCATATGACACTACAGCAACGAAACGAAGGAGAGGACAATGGACTGGATGACCCGTCTGTGGAGCCGCTTCGAGAAGTACCGCGCGCACCGTCGCGCCATCGCGGAGCTCGAGGCCTATGACGACTGGATGCTGGCGGACATCGGCATCAACCGTGGCGAGATCGAGGATTTCGTCCATGGCCGGTTGAACCGTCACCCGCAGCGCAGCGCGGAGGTGATTGCCTTTGCCCTGCACCGCAAGGAGGCGACGCCCCGCGCCGCCGCCTGATCCAAACACCTCGCCCCCGCCGCCCATCGCGGCGGGGTCGCGCCCTTTGCTGGACAGCCCCGAGCCCGCCCGATACATCGCCCTCAAAAGCGAGACGTGGTGGGTAGATCATGGCCAGCCTTAACGATATCCGGACGACCTTCCTCGATTACTTCGAGCGACACGGCCACAGCGTGGTCCCGTCGTCCTCGCTGGTGCCGAAGAACGACCCCACGCTGATGTTCACCGCGGCGGGGATGGTGCAGTTCAAGAACCTCTTCACCGGGGTCGAGCACCGCGATTACTCGCGCGCCGTGACCAGCCAGAAATGCGTGCGTGCCGGCGGCAAGCACAACGATCTCGACAACGTGGGCTATACCGCGCGGCATCTCACCTTCTTCGAGATGCTGGGGAACTTCTCCTTCGGTGATTACTTCAAGGAGGACGCGATCCCCTTCGCCTGGGCCCTGGTGACCGAGGGGTTCGGCCTGCCGAAGGACCGTCTGTGCGTCACGGTCTATCACGACGACGACGAGGCGGCGGGGATCTGGCGCAAGCTCGGCGTGGCCGAGGACAAGATCATCCGCATCGCTACGGACGATAACTTTTGGATGATGGGGCCGACCGGGCCCTGTGGGCCGTGCTCCGAGATCTTCTACGACTACGGCGACCACGTCGCGGGCGGCCCCCCGGGGAGCCCGGAGGAGGACGGCGACCGCTTCGTCGAAATCTGGAACCTCGTGTTTATGCAGTACGAGCAGTTCGACGATGGGCGCCCGCGGGTCGGGCTGCCGCGCCCCTCCATCGATACCGGCATGGGGCTGGAGCGGATCGGCTCGGTCCTGCAGGGCAAGAACGACGTCTATGACACCGATCTTATGCGCGCGCTGATCGAGGCTTCGGCCCATGCGGCCTCCAGCGACCCCGATGGGCCGGGCAAGACCCACCACCGGGTGATCGCGGACCACCTGCGCTCGACCTCGTTTCTGATGGCCGATGGGGTCCTGCCCTCGAACGAAGGGCGGGGCTATGTGCTGCGGCGTATCATGCGCCGGGCCATGCGCCATGCCCACCTTCTGGGGGTCGACAAGCCCCATATGCACCGTCTGGTGCCGGAGCTGATCCGCCAGATGGGCCAGGCCTTCCCGGAACTCATCCGCGCGCAGGCCCTGATCGCGGAGACGCTGGAGCGCGAGGAGATCCGGTTTCGCCGCACCCTCGACAGGGGCCTCTCGCTCCTCGAGGAGGAAGTTGCGGGTCTGGCCGATGGCGCCAGCCTGGACGGGGCCACGGCCTTCAAGCTCTACGACACCTACGGATTTCCGCTCGATCTCACCCAGGATGCGCTGCGCGAGAAGGGGCTGACGGTCGATACGGGCGGTTTCGACACGGCCATGGCGGAGCAAAAAGCCATGGCCCGGGCGGCGCATAAGGGCTCCGGCGACACGGCGGAGGAGGCGATCTGGTTCGAGATCGCCGAGCGCGAGGGCGCGACCGAGTTCCTGGGCTACGACGGTGAGCGGGCCGAGGGCGTGGTGACCGCCATCGTCGCCGGGGCCGAGGAGGCGGAGGCGGTGGAGGAAGGCAGCGAGATCGCCCTCGTCCTCAACCAGACCCCGTTCTATGCCGAGGCCGGCGGCCAGGTCGGCGATACGGGCGTGATCGAGGGGTCCACGGGGCGCGTCATGATCACCGATGTGAAGAAACGGGCGGGCGCGCTCAACGTCCATTTCGGCCGGGTCGAGGAGGGGCAGATCGCCAAGGGCGATCCCGTGCGCCTTATGGTCGATGGGGCGCGGCGCGCCGCGATCCGGGCCAATCACTCCGCCACGCACCTGATGCATGAGGCGCTGCGCGGCACCCTGGGCGATCACGTGGCGCAGCGCGGCTCGCTGGTCGCACCAGATCGCCTCCGCTTCGACTTCACCCAGAACGACGCGATGACCCCCGCGCAGCTCGCGGCGGTGGAGGTGGAGGTGAACGACCTCATCCGCCAGGACGCCGAGGTGACGACCCGCCTGATGACCCCCGATGATGCGGTGGCCGAAGGGGCGCGCGCGCTTTTCGGTGAGAAATACGGCGAGGAAGTCCGCGTGGTCTCGATGGGCCGCCGCACCGCAGCGCATATGGGCGGCGAGACCGGGCCCGCGGGCCTCACCTATTCGCTGGAGCTTTGCGGCGGCATCCATGTGGGCCGCACCGGGGAGATCGGGCTTTTCAAGGTGGTGGGCGAGGGGGCGTCGTCGGCCGGTATTCGCCGGGTGGAGGCGCTGACCGGCGCCGCGGCGCTCGACCATATCCGCAGCCGGGAGGAGGCCTTGGACACGGTGGCGGGTGCGCTCAAGGTCCGCCCGGCGGAGGCCGGCGATCGGGTCAAGACGCTGCTCGCCGAGCGTAAGGCGCTCGAGGCGGAGATCGCGGATCTGCGCCGTCAGATCGCCCTCGGCGGTGGCGGCGCGGGACCTGCTGACGCAAAGGACGTGGCCGGTATGCCGTTCTTCGCCCAGGTCCTGCCCGGCGCCAACCCCAAGGATCTGCGTGGGCTTATCGACGAGCATAAGACCCGCCTTGGCACCGCGGTGGTGTTGCTGATCGCCGATACGGACGGCAAGGCGACCGTGGCAGCGGGGGTGACGCAGGATCTCGTGGCCAAGGTCTCTGCGGTGGATCTGGTGCGCGCGGCGGTCACGGCGGTCGGCGGCAAGGGCGGCGGCGGCCGGCCCGACATGGCCCAGGGCGGCGGGCCGGAGGCGGACAAGGCGGAGGCGGCGATCGCCGCGGCCGAGGGCGTGCTTGCCGCCGTTTGATCCGCCAGGTGGCAGACGTTCACGAGAACGTACGGTTTGTTTCGACGGTCTTGCGCTAGTCTCCCGTTCAAAGTCCAACAACGGGACAGGAGAGACGAGACATGCCCCGCGTCTTCATCTTGAGCGCCTTGGCCCTGGTGTTCAGCATCGGTCTGGTGCTGGCGGAGGCCCATGAGGCTGGGACGATCACGGCCGAGAACCCGGTCATCTCCAAGATTGCCTGCTGGCTGAGCCTGGGTCAGCACGCCAGCTACTGAGCGAAACCGGCCCGGCCCGACACAGGTCTGAGCCGGGCCTGCCGCGTCACATGAGCATGCTCATGGGATCCTCGAGATAGCCCTTCAGGGCGTCGAGGAACTGGGCGCCGAGCGCGCCGTCGATCACCCGATGGTCGACCGACAGGGTCACCGACATCACCGTGGCCACCGTCAGATCGCCGTCCTTCACCACCGGCTTCTTCGCGCCCGCGCCGACCGCCAGGATCGAGGCATGCGGCGGGTTGATCACCGCATCGAAGTTGTCGATCCCGAACATCCCCAGGTTGGAGATCGCGAAGCTGCCGCCCTGATACTCGTGCGGGGCCAGTTTGCGGTCGCGAGCCCGGGCGGCGAGGTCCTTCATCTCCGCCGAGATCGCCGACATCGCCTTGCTGTCCGCATCGCGGATCACGGGGGTGAACAGCCCGCCCTCGATCGCCACGGCGACCGCCACGTCGGAGGCTTTGAACTTCAGCACCCGGTCGCCGGCCCAGACCGCGTTGCAGTCCGGCACGGCCTGCAGCGCGAGCGCGCAGCCCTTGATGACGTAGTCGTTGACCGAGAGCTTCACGCCGCGCTTTTCGCCCTTGGCGTTCATCTGGGCGCGGAAGGCCAGCAGATCGTCGAGCTGGATGTCCCGGCGCAGGTAGAAATGCGGGATGGTCTGCTTCGCCTCGGTGAGGCGCGCGGCGATGGTCTTGCGCATCCCATCCAGAGTAACTTCCTCGTAGGTGCGGTCGGTGTACATCTTCGCCACCGCCGCGGCCGAGGGGCCCTGCGCGGGCGCCGCCGCAGCGGCCGGCGCGGGGGCAGGGGCTGCCTTGGGCGCCTCCGCCGGCTTCGGCGTGGCGACCGCGTTCTCGACGTCCGCCTTCACGATGCGCCCATGCGGGCCGCTGCCCTTGATTGCTGCCAGGTCCAGGCCCCGATCCGCGGCGATCCGCCGGGCAAGCGGGGAGGCGAAAACGCGCTGCCCGCCACTGCTGGGGGCCGCCGGGGCGGGGGCTGCGGCGGGGGCCGCGGCAGCCGCCGGTGTCGCCTCGGCCGGTGCCTCGGCGGCTGCCGGGGCCGCTGCGGCGGGCGCGGGGGCCGCCGGGGCCGCGTCCAGCGCGGTTTCGTCTTCGCCGTCCTCCAACAGGATCGCGATGACCTCGTTCACCTTCACGGCGTCGGTCCCCTCGGGCACCAGGATCTTGCCGAGCTTGCCCTCCTCGACCGCCTCGACCTCCATGGTGGCCTTGTCGGTCTCGATCTCTGCGATCACGTCGCCCGAGGTTACGGCATCGCCGACCGCGACGTTCCACTTGGCGAGCTTGCCCTCTTCCATCGTGGGCGAGAGGGCGGGCATCAGGATGTTGATCGGCATCGTTTCTTCCTCCCAGGGGGGCAGGTCAGCGCCCTGCGCGACCGGCTTAGGGTCTCTCCTCGGTCCCCGCGCGCGGGCATCGGGGCCGGGTGTCGTGTTTGGATGGGGGTCATGCCGCCCCCTTGATTATCCGCGCGCGGGCGGTCGCATAGAGCACGGCGTCATCGGCGTAGAACTCGTCGACAAAGTCGCGGACCAGGCGAGAGCCGAAGACCTCGGCCTCCCGCTCGCTGCGGTCCCGCGCCAGGACGGCGAGCGCCGCCTTCTTGACCTTGGCGAAGGCGCCGGCAGGCAGCAGGGCCCGCGCCGCCAGACCCGCCCTCTTGAGCGGCGCCCGCAGCGAGGCGACGGGCATCGCGACGGTCCGGTTGTCGTGCGCGTCGGTCACCAGGGGCACGCCCAGCCGATCCCCGATGGCGCGGATCATCTGCGGCAGTGCCTCGATCGGATAGAGGTGCTGCACGATCTGACGGCCGCGCAGATAGACAAAGTCGATCTGGCGCAGGAAATGCGCCTTGCGCGGCGCCTCGGTCGGCGGCTCGCGGCGCAGCCCGTCGATGATCGCCTCGACCCGGCGGCGAAGCTCGGGCGTCCGCATCTCGGCCATCTGCTGGCGGTCGTCGAACTTCTTCAGCACCTCGGACACGGCGGAGCGGAAGCGCGCGTGCGGATCGCGGGTGGCGGCGAAGCACTCGCAGGCGGCGAGATTCTCGAAGACCTCCGGGTAGTGCTCCGCCAGCGTGCCGAGGCGCAGATGCCCCCGCTCGACGGATCCCAGCTTGGGGTCCCGCGCCAGCTTGCTGAAGGCGCGATCATTGTCGTCGAAATCCACGATCTGCCGGCGCAGCGAACTGCCGCCGGTCTTGGGGATATGCACGAAGGCCGTGCGCTTCGAACGACAGACGATCATGCGTCGGCCTCAGCGGTAGCAGACGGTCTTGGCCGCTTCGACAACCTCGTCGGTGGTCACCAGCGCTAGCTTTTCGAGGTTGGCGGCATAGGGCATGGGCACGTCCTTGCCGGTGCAGTTGATGACGGGCGCATCCAGGTAGTCGAAGGCCTGCTGCATCAGCACCGAGGAGATGTAGTTGCCGATCGAGCACTGCGGCCAGCCTTCCTCCACGGTCACGCAGCGGTTGGTCTTCACGACCGAGCGGACGATGGCGTCGGTGTCCATGGGGCGCAGAGTGCGCAGGTCGATGACCTCCGCGTCGATCCCGTCGGCAGCCAGCCGCTCGGCCGCCTCCAGCGCATAGGTCATGCCGATGCCGAAGCTGACGATGGTGACGTCCGTGCCCGTCTTGGCCAGGCGCGCTTTGCCGAGCGGGATCGTCAGATCCTCGAGCTCCGGCACCTCGAAGGACTTGCCGTACATGATCTCGTTCTCGAGGAAGATCACCGGGTTGTCGTCGCGGATCGCGGACTTGAGAAGGCCCTTCGCGTCGGCTGCGGTATAGGGCATCACGACCTTGAGGCCGGGGATGTTCGAGTACCAGGCCGAATAGTCCTGGCTGTGCTGGGCGGCGACGCGGGCGGCGGCGCCGTTGGGGCCGCGGAACACGATGGGACAGCCCATCTGGCCGCCCGACATGTAAAGCGTCTTGGCCGCCGAGTTGATGATGTGGTCGATCGCCTGCATCGCGAAGTTGAAGGTCATGAACTCCAGCACCGGGCGCAGGCCCGCAAAGGCCGCGCCGGTCGCGATACCGGCAAAGCCATGCTCGGTGATCGGGGTGTCGATGACGCGTTTTTCGCCGAACTCCTGCAGCAGGCCCTCGGTGATCTTATAGGCGCCCTGGTACTCCGCGACCTCCTCGCCCATGACGAAGACGTTCTCGTCGCGGCGCATCTCCTCGGCCATGGCATCGCGCAGGGCGACACGCACGGTCTCGGTCTTCATCTGCGTGCCCTCGGGCCAGTCGGGCTCGACCGGGGCGCTCTCGACGATGGCCGGTGCGGCGGGCGCCGGGCTCTCAACGGGTGCGGGGGCGGGCGCCTCGGCCGAGGCCGGTGCAGCGGCGCCATTGGTCGCCACCTTGTCGGCGGCGCTCGCGTCCTCGCCATCCTCCAGCAGCACGGCGATGGGAGTATTGACCTTCACCGCCTCCGTGCCCTCGGCGATCAGGATCTTGCCGACCGTCCCCTCGTCGACCGCCTCGACCTCCATGGTGGCCTTGTCGGTCTCAATCTCGGCAATCACGTCGCCGGAGGTGACGGCGTCGCCCTCCTTGACGTTCCATTTCGCCAGCTTGCCCTCCTCCATGGTCGGAGAGAGCGCCGGCATCAGCACTTCGATGGCCATTCCCGTATCCTCCCAGGATGTCGTCTTTTCTGGTTAGGCGTAGATGTCGGTCCAGAGTTCTTCGACCGCCGGTTCCGGGCTCTCCTGGGCGAACTTCGCGCTCTCGTTGACCCGGGCCTTCACCTGCTTGTCGATCTCTTTCAGCCCGTCCTCATCCGCGACGCCCTGCTCGATCATCAGCTTCTTGAGCTGCTCGATCGGGTCGCGGTTCTCGCGCATCTGGCTGACTTCCTCGCGCGTGCGATACTTCGCGGGGTCGGACATGGAGTGGCCGCGGTAGCGGTAGGTCATGCACTCCAGGATGTACGGACCCTTGCCGGCGCGGCAGTGGTCGACCGCGCGCTGACCGGCATCGTGCACGGCGATCACATCCATGCCGTCGACCTCTTCGCCGGCGATCCCAAAGGCCTCGCCGCGCTTGTAGAGCGCCGCTGAGGAGGTCGAGCGCTGCTGCGCCGTGCCCATGGCGTATTTGTTGTTCTCGATCACGAAGATGCAGGGCAGGTCCCAGAGCGCGGCCATGTTGAAGGCCTCGTAGACCTGGCCCTGGTTGGCCGAGCCGTCGCCGAAGTAGGTGTAGCTGACGTTGTCGTTGCCGCGGTACTTGTTGGCAAAGGCGAGGCCGGCGCCGAGCGGCACCTGCGCGCCGACGATCCCGTGGCCGCCATAGAACTCCTTTTCCTTGGAGAACATGTGCATGGAACCGCCCTTGCCCTTGGAGTAGCCGCCCTCGCGGCCCGTGAGCTCGGCCATCACACCGTTGGGGTCCATGCCGGCGGCCAGCATATGGCCGTGGTCGCGGTAGGAGGTGATGACCTGGTCGCCCTGTTTGGCATGCGCCTGTAGGCCGACCACGACGGCCTCCTGACCGATGTAGAGGTGGCAGAAACCTCCGATCAGGCCCATGCCGTAGAGCTGGCCGGCCTTCTCCTCGAACCGGCGGATCAGCAGCATGTCCTGGTAGTACTGCTTCAATTCCTCGGGCGAGGGGCTGTTTGCCTTGGCGCGGGTGGTCTTAGAAGCGGTGCGCTTCGCCGCGGTCGATTTCGCGGCGGGTTTCGCGGCTGTCGCCATCGTCGTGTCTCCTCCGGCAGGCCAGCGCCGTCCCCGGTCGGGGCGAACGTCTCTTTGGGGTGGCACAGTCTCGAAGGCGTCTCAACGCCGACCCGCTTGGCCACGCAGCCCGTGGAGAATGCCCATGCTGGCCCGAGGCGATCAAGGGGAACCCGGCATCGGAACGCGCCGATCCCTGGGTGAGCGCGCGACTTAGAGGCGCAGGACCCTGGGGCACCAGCAGGCGCGGGGCGACGCTCGTTCCACGCCGCCGCGTCAGCGCCCATCAGTGCGTGCTAGGGGCGCAGGAGGATCTCGTCCGGGCGCGCTTGTCCCAAGACGATGCGAGCACGTTCGTCGAGGAGATCGAGATCGATGGTCCCGTCGGACAGTCGGCGGACCCGGTTGGCGACTTCATCGCGCTCGGCCTCGGCGACGGCGAGCTCCGCCTCGAGCACGGTGATGGTGCTGCGCGCCTCATAGAGCGCCTGCAGGCCGCGGTCGCCGTCGATGGCGCTGTGACCGAAGATGAGCGCAATGACGCAGATGAGGCCGTAGAGCCCCGGCGCCAAAGCTTGTCTCCAGTCGATGCGGCTCATCAGGCCCTCCCCTGACACTACCACTAAGCGACAACCGACGGGAATTGAAGCGAAAAACGCCGATTGTGCCAGGCTGCGACGGCAGGGCTTTCGCGGTGTGGCCTGAGGGTGTCCCTTAGGTCAGGCCATCGCCTTGGTCGCCCCATGGGGCACGACCGCGGCGCCGGCATAGGTCGCGGCCTCGCCCAGGCGCTCCTCGATGCGCAGGAGCTGATTGTACTTCGCCAGCCGGTCGGACCGGGCGAGAGAGCCGGTCTTGATCTGACCGCAGTTGGTGGCGACGGCGAGATCCGCGATGGTGGAATCCTCCGTCTCGCCGGAGCGGTGGGACATCACGGCCGTGTAATGCGCCCGATGCGCGGTCGAGACAGCATCGATCGTCTCGGTCAGCGTGCCGATCTGGTTGACCTTGATGAGGATCGAGTTGGCGGTGCCGAGGGAGATCCCCTTCTCCAACCGCTCCACATTGGTGACGAAGAGATCGTCGCCCACCAGCTGGCAGCGCCCGCCGATCACCTCGGTGAGCGCCGCCCAGCCGTCCCAGTCGTCCTCGGCCATGCCGTCCTCGATCGAGATGATCGGATAGTCCGTGACGAGCTGGTGCAGATAGCTGGCCATGTCGCCGTAAGCGAGGTCGAGCCCCTCGCCCTTCAGCCGATAGAGCTGCGCTTCGGCGTCATAGAACTCGGTGGACGCCGCATCGAGCGCGAGATGCACATCGGCGCCGGGATGATAGCCTGCCGTCTCAATCGCCTTCATGACGAAATCGAGCGCTTCGCGCGTGGAGGCGATATCCGGCGCAAAGCCGCCCTCGTCGCCGACATTGGTGTTGAGGCCGGCAGCCTTCAGTTCCTTCTTGAGGGTCTGAAAGATCTCCGCGCCGCAGCGCAGCGCTTCGGAGAAGCTGGCGGCGCCCGTGGGCATCACCATGAACTCCTGAATGTCGATCGGGTTGTCCGCATGCTCGCCGCCATTGACGATGTTCATCATGGGGACCGGCAGCGTGCGGGCCGAGACGCCACCGACGTAGCGGTAGAGCGGGAGGCCCGTGCTCTCGGCCGCGGCCTTGGCGACGGCGAGGGAGACGCCGAGGATCGCATTGGCACCGAGCCTGGCCTTGTTGGGGGTGCCGTCGAGCTCGATCATCGCCTCGTCGATGGTCTTCTGCGCGGTGCCGTCGACGCCGGCCAGCGTCTCGAAGATCTCGCCGTTGACCGCATCGACGGCGGCCATGACGCCCTTGCCGCCCCAGCGCCCGGCATCGCCGTCGCGCCTCTCCACCGCCTCATGCGCGCCAGTGGAGGCGCCGGAGGGGACGGCGGCGCGGCCGGTCGCGCCATCCTCCAACGTCACATCGACCTCGACGGTGGGATTGCCGCGGCTGTCCAGGATTTGACGGGCGAAAATCTCGACAATGGCGCTCATGGCAGTCTCCGAAGGGCTAAAACGTGTAAAAGCGCCCCCATGTACCGCGCAGAGCCGCGAGCGGTAAAGTATCCTGACCGCCCTGGTCGCCGTTTGGTATTGCAACCTACCATTCAGTCTCCTGCGGCGCGAAGGGGCGGCGTCAGAGGCGCCGCGCGCCCCCGACCGCAAGCAGAGAGGCGCGCGAGATCAGGGCTTGGCGCTGCGTTCGGCGACCTTCATCTGATCCCAAAGGGCGTCCATCTCCGTGAGCGTGGCGTCTTGGGGGGCGCGGCCCTCGGCCTTCAGCGCGGCCTCGACCCCGCGGAAGCGGCGCTCGAACTTGGCATTGGCGCCGCGCAGCGCGCGCTCCGGATCGACTTTGAGGTGGCGGGCGAGGTTGGCAAAGACGAAGAGGAGATCGCCGTACTCCTCCTCGATCTTGGCCTGATCGGCGACCTCGATCTCGGCGACCAGCTCCGCCGCCTCCTCGGTCAGCTTCGCCAGAACGTCCTGCGGGTCGGTCCAGTCGAAGCCCACGGTGGCGGCGCGCTTGGTGAGCTTCAGTGCCCGTGCCAGCGCCGGCAGGCCGCCGGGCACACCATCGAGCACGCTGTCGCGCCGCTCCCCGCGGGCCGCCCGCTCCTCGGCCTTCATCGCCTCCCAGTCGACCGTGTCGGGGTCGGTGCGCGGCCCGCCGGGCTCGCGTCCGAAGACATGGGGGTGGCGGCGCAGCATCTTGTCCGAGGCCGCGGTGATGACGCCCTGAAAGTCGAAATGCGCGCCATCCTGAGCGATGCGGGCGTGATAGACGACCTGTAGCAGCAGATCGCCAAGCTCGTCCTCCAGCGCCGCGGGCGAGCCTTCGGCAATCGCCTCGGCAACCTCGGCCGCCTCCTCGATGGTGTAGGGCGCGATGCTTTGCCAGGTCTGCACCCGGTCCCAGGGACAGCCGTCCGGCGCCCGCAGCCGGGCCATGATCTCGAGCAGCCGCTCGATGCCTGCGGCTCGGTCGAAGATCAGCGCGTCGGAGGCGGCCCGGTCGGCAAGCGGCCGCGTGGCGGTGGGATCGGTCATGAGCGGGCCCTGAAGTTGATCATATTGGCGGCCAGGATCACGGCGGCGCCGACGAAGACGGCCACCTCCAGCGGCTCTCCGTAGAGGAGGGCGCCGGCGACGGCGATGACCGGCAATCTGGCGAATTCCATCGGCGCAACCGCCGAGGCGGGGATGAGCATGAGCGCGCTGGTGAGCGCGAAATGCGCCGTCAGCCCGCAGATGCCCACCAGCAGCATCCAGGGGGCGAGCGTCCAGGAGAACAGCGTCAGCCCCAGCGGCAGGGCGATCGCAAACCCCATGACCATCTGGCTCAGGCTCATCCAGAACAGGATCGTCAACGCAGCCTCCTGGCGCGACAGCCGCTTGGTGAAGATGTTCGTCACCGCGAAACCCACGGCGGCAAAGAGCGCCGCGCCATGGCCAAGCTCCAGCGGCGCAAGGCCTGGCCGGGTGACGATCAGCACCCCGATGAAGCCAAGCGCGAGGGCCGCCACCCGGGCCCGCGTCAGCCGCTCGCCCAGCATCAGGGGGGCCAGCAGCGCCACCCAGACCGGGTTGGTGAACTCGATGGCCACGAGCTGCGCGAGCGGGATCGCGGCAACCGCATAGAACCAGGCGTTCTGCGACGCGAAATGGACGATGTTGCGCGCCGCGTGTTCGCGCGGCTGGCTGGTGGCGACGTTCAGGCGCCCCTCCCGCCAGAGCAGGATCGCCATGATCACCACCAGGCCGAAGGCCGACCGATAGGCCATGATCTCCCAGGTCGCGAGTTCCGCCGCAAGCTCTCGTCCGCCGACCGCCATGGCGGAGAAGGAGAGGATCGCGCCCATCATCCACAGGGCCGCGCGCAGCGTCTGGCGGGGCGCGGGGCGGGCGTTGGCGGTGGCGTCCGTCATATCACGTACCGGTCGCGCTCACTCTCCGGCACGCCGGCGGCCTCCAGCGCGGTCCAGGCCAAGATCTTGTAGAGGTTGTACCACCAGGCCATGGCCTCCCGCAGGAGCAGACCGATCCGCTGGAAGGCGCCAAGCTCGGAGAATTTCTTCGACACGACGCCCTGGATGTTCTCGGCGCCGAGAAAGCGCGCAAGAACCATCGCCCGCGGCAGATGAAAGGCATCGGTCGCGATGGCCAAGCGCTGGGCCCCCTCGGCCTCCGCGATCGCGAAGGAGAGGGTCAGATTCTCCAGCGTTGTCCGGGCCTTAGGCTCGATGATCAGCCGCGCGGGGTCCGCGCCCGAGGCCACGGCACGGTCGTACATGAGGCCGGCCTCGCCGCGGGGAAACTCCTCCGGCCTTCCGCCGTTGCCGAAGATGCCGGTGAAGATGACCCGCTCGGTGCGGCCCCAACCGATCAGATTGGCCCCCAGGTCCGCCCGGGCTCGGCCGATGATGTTGAGGTGGTAGTCGCCCTCGATGCCGCCGCCGAGGACGATGACGATGTCGACCGGCTCCAGATGGCGGGGTTTGTACTGCTGCAGCGCCGCCCGCTCCGCCGCCAGCACCGCGACGACGGTGATCGCCAGGACGACGGCGCCCAGGCGCACCAGGTTCCAGGCAAGCCGCACCACGCGCCGCAGAAGGCGCCCGATCATTCCCATTCGATGGTGCCCGGCGGTTTGGAGGTGATGTCGTAGGTTACCCGGTTGATGCCGCGGACCTCGTTGATGATGCGGCTGGCGACCCGGCCCAGAAAGGCGTGCTCGAAGGGATAGTAATCCGCCGTCATCCCGTCGACCGAGGTCACAGCGCGCAGCGCACAGACGTAGTCGTAGGTCCGATCGTCGCCCATGACGCCCACGGTGCGCACCGGCAGCAGCACGGCAAAGGCCTGCCAGATCGTATCGTAGAGACCGGCCGAGCGGATCTCGTCGAGATAGATCGTGTCCGCCGCCCGCAGGATGTCGAGTTTCTCGCGCGTGATCTCGCCGGGGCAGCGGATCGCGAGGCCGGGGCCGGGGAAGGGATGGCGGCCCGTCAGGCGATGCTCGAGGCCAAGCTCGCGGCCGAGCGCCCGCACTTCGTCCTTGAAGAGCTCGCGCAGGGGCTCGACCAGCGTGAGATCCATCCGCTCCGGCAGGCCGCCCACGTTGTGGTGGCTCTTGATCGTGACCGAGGGGCCGCCCGTCGGCGACACGCTCTCGATCACATCCGGGTAGAGGGTGCCCTGCGCCAGGAACTGCGCCCCGCCCGACGCCTTCGCGTGATGCTCGAAGACATCGATGAAAAGCTTTCCGATCGTTTTCCTTTTCTGCTCCGGATCGGTCACGCCTTCTAGGGCCGTGAGGAACCGTTCGCTCTCGTCGGCATGCACTAGGGGCACGTTGAAGCGGTCGCGGAACAGGCTCACGACTTCGTCCGCTTCGCCCGCGCGCATCATGCCGGTATCGACGAACACGCAGGTGAGTTGGTCGCCGATCGCCTCGTGGATCAGCACTGCCGCCACGGTGCTGTCGACCCCGCCCGAGAGCCCGCAGATGACGCGCCCCTGGCCCACCTGGGCGCGGATCTTGGCGATGGCCTCGTCGCGATAGGCGGCCATGGTCCAGTCGCCGGTCATGCCGGCGATGCCGTGGGTAAAGTTCTTGAGGATGCGCGCGCCCTCACGCGTGTGCACGACCTCCGGGTGGAACATCAGGCCATAGAAACGGCGCTCGGGGTCGGACAGCACGGCGCAGGGGGCATTGGGGCTCGCGCCCTCGACGCTGAAGCCGGGGGGCAGGGTGGTCACGCGGTCGCCGTGGCTCATCCAGACCTCCGCCGTGCCGCCGGGCCCGGCGATCCCGTCGAACAGCGGGCTGTCGGCCTGGATCGTGACGGTGGCGCGGCCGAACTCGCGGTGGTGCCCGCCCTCCGCCCGGCCGCCGAGTTGGTGGACCATGACCATCTGGCCGTAGCAGATCCCCAGGACGGGCACGCCGAGCGCGAAAAGCTTGGGATGCGCCCTCGGGCTGCCCTCGTCCTCGACGCTCGCGGGGCCGCCGGACAGGATCACCGCGCGCGGCGTCAGCCGGTCGATCAGCGCCTCGTCCACCCGGTCGAAGGGGTGGATCTCGCAGTAGATCCCACTCTCCCGAAGCCTGCGCGCGATCAGCTGTGTGACCTGACTGCCAAAGTCGACGATCAGGCAGACCTCGTGGGCAAGGCCGGGGTCAGACGCAAGCTGTGGGGCGGTGTCGTTCATCGGGTCTCCAGGCATCCGGCGCCGCAAAATGGGGCGCAAGCTGATGGAAGGGGGTCTGCTCGCCGCTCGTATAGGCGCGATCCGGGGCGGTGTCACGGGCAGGCTGCTGCGCTGCAGGATGTCGTGCGGATGTCGCTCTTGGCGCGGCGAGGGGCGAATTCTGCCAACTTCCCATGCGCCAGCTTGGCGATCACAGGGGTAGGTCCGCGGCTGGCTGCCGCAGGCATCCGTCGGCCTTGGAGAGCGTCATGGAAGAAAGCGACATCGGCACCGCCACAGACGCGTCCGAGGGCGGTGGCGGGGGCCGCCGGCGCGGGCGTGGCGGCGGCGGGGCGGCCCGGCGGGCCGAGCGCACGGCGCCCCGGTTCGAGGTCGCCCGCTTCATCGAGCGCAAGATCCCGGACATGGAGATCCTCGACGAGGAGGCGCTCTCGATCATCGAAGCCAACGCCGAGACCGTGCTGGAGGAGATCGGCGTCAACTTCGTCGAGAACCCCGATGCGCTGGCGCGCTGGCGCGAGGCTGGCGCCGATGTGCGCGACGAGCGGGTGCGGATCCCCAAGGGACTGGCGCGCCAGCTCTGCTCAACCGCACCCTCGCGCTTTACCCAGCATGCGCGCAACCCCGCGCGCAGCGTCGAGATCGGCGGGCGCAACCTGGTCCTCGCCCCGGTCTATGGCCCACCCTTCTTCCGCGACTACGAGGGTGGGCGGCGCTATGCGACCATCGCCGACTTCGAGACGCTGGTCAAGCTGACCTACATGTCGAAGTGGCTCCACCACTCCGGCGGAACGGTCTGCGAGCCCACGGATATCGCGGTCAACAAGCGCCATCTCGACATGCTCTGGGCGCATATGCGCCTAAGCGACAAGCCCTTCATGGGTTCCGTCACCGACCCGGTCCGGGCGGCCGACAGCGTGCGGATGTGCGAGATCCTGTTCGGCGAGGATTTCGTCGCGAACAACGCGGTGATGACCTCGCTCATCAACGTCAACTCGCCGCTGACCTTCGACAACGTCATGATGGGCGCGCTCGAGGTCTATGCCCGCGCGGGTCAGGCCTGCATCGTCTCGCCCTTCATCGTGGGCGGGGCCATGGCGCCGGTGACCGTCGCGGGCACGCTGACCCAGATCCTGGCGGAGGTGATGGCGGGCATCGCCTATAGCCAGCTCATCCGCCCCGGCGCCCCGGTGATCTTCGGCGCCTTCGTCACCTCGATCGACATGAACTCGGGCGCGCCCACCTTCGGCACGCCGGAGGCCTCGAAGATCCTCTACGGCGCGGGCCAGCTCGCGCGGCGGCTGGGCCTGCCCTTCCGCTCGGGCGGCGGGCTCTGCGGCTCGAAGCTGCCGGATGCGCAGGCGGGCTATGAAACCGCGAATACGCTGAACGCGGCGCTGCAGGGCGGCGTGAACTTCATGCTCCATGCCGCAGGCTGGCTGGAGGGGGGGCTCGTGTCCTCGCCCGAGAAGCTGGTGCTCGATGCCGATCAGCTGGGGGCGCTGCATTCCATGGCGGCGGGCATCGAGATGGATGAGAACGGCCAGGCGCTGGAGGCGCTGCGCGAGGTTGGGCCGGGCGGGCATTTTCTGGGCTGCAACCACACCCAGGCGAACTTCAAGACGGCCTTCTGGCGCTCCGAGGTGCTGGACTACCGGTCGTTCGAGGCCTGGGCCGACGATGGCGGGCCCGACAGTTTCCAGCGCGCCCACCAGCGGGTGAAGAAGCTGCTGTCGGAGTATCAGGCCCCGCCGCTCGACCCCTCGATCAACGAGGCCCTGGCGGCCTTCGTCGCAGAGCGCAAGGCCTCCGAGCCCGACGCCTTCGCCTGATCCCTCAGCCTGCGGCGCAGCGCCGTCAGCTGCGCCAGGACCCGCACATGCGCCGCGGCGCGCCAGGCATGCGGCTGGTGGCGCCGCAGATCCTCCATCGTGCTCTCGAGCGCGATCAGGGCAGCGAGCGCGCCCTGTTCGATCGGCGCTGCCTCGGTGCAGAAGGCCGCTTGGCGTGCGGCCCAGCGCGCCGCTTTCAGCAGCATTCGGGGCCGTCGATGGTCGGCGTCTAGGGGGGCGGGGGCGTCGGTGGGGTGGCGCATTTTGGGACCTCTCGTTTGCCGGACGAGGGTCCGTCGTGGCGCCTGGCGTTGCGCTGACCCCAGCACCATCGCCCTCTGATAAGTAAATATTCAGTTAACTTTATGAGTTAGATGGTGATTAACTACTTGTTTACCTTTTCGGCAAAGCCTCCATAAATCGTTAATGATCAAACTTGCGTGGTAATCCCATGAGTACACACGAGATTATGACATCGTGTCTTGAACAGGCAGTCGCGATGTTCGGTGAAAGGCGCCTCTCTTGCTCCGCCCGCGATGCGGCGGTCTATCTGGCGCATACAGGCCACGGGCAAAGCCTGCGCGCCATCGCAGCGGTGACCAAGACGCATCCGTCAACGGTTCTGCGCACCGTGAGGCGGGTGGAGGAGCGCCGCGACGACCCGCTGTTGGACCGCATTCTGGACGATCTGGAAGCGGCGCTCGGCGAGGAGGGGGGCGCCCCCCTGCGCGAGGACATCGATGCGGCGGTCGTGGAGCGGGAGGCGCGGCGCTATCTGCGCAGGCTCTGCGAACCGGGGTCGTTCCTGTTGGTCGCCGATGGCGCCGACAAGGCCGGCGTCTTCTGCGCGGCCAACCATTTCCGCCGACCCATCGCGATGTTCGACGTGGATCTGGCGGCGGCCTTTCTGCGGCGCGATTGGATCCGGATCGTCCAGCGCGGCACGGCGACGGTCCGATACCGCATCACCGACGTCGGCCGGGCCTATCTGCGCCGGGTACTCGCGGCGGCGGAGCCGGTCAAGGCCGCGACACCGCCCGATGCCTTTGCCGCCCAGCACCGTCTGGAAGGGGAGCGCATCGTCCCCGACCCGGTGGACGGTGAGCCGGTCAGCCGCAACGTGAACCTGGGCGAGAGCGTTCTGGGCTGGCTCGCCAAGCGGCGTGGCCCAGACGGCAAGCCCTATCTGGGCCCGGCAGAGGTTGAGGCCGGCGAACGGCTGCGCTGCGATTTCGAGGCGGCCCAGATGTCCCCCGGCGTGACCCAGGACTGGAGCCGCTTCCTTGCGCCCATCGATCCCGGCACCGGCCCGGCCGGCGGCGCGGGTCCCGCGGCCGGCCCCCAGGCGGCGCGAGAGCGGGTGGCAGCCGCGCTCGGCGTGCTTGGCCCGGGCTTGGCGGACGTCGCCCTGCGCGTCTGCTGCTTTCTCGAGGGGCTGGAGGCCTGCGAGAAACGGCTCGGCTGGTCGGCACGCTCGGGCAAGGTGGTCTTGAAGCTCGCGCTGCAGCGCCTGGCGGACCACTACGGGCTGGGCACCTTCCGCCAGTAGCCGCCATTGACCCCTGCGCGGGAGCGTGCATCGCTCTCGCGCATGACCGCCGTTCGCATCGACGCCTCTCCGCCCTCTGTGATCGAGACCGATGCCCATGTCGCCGAGGGTGCGCGGTGGCTTGCGGCGGCAGAGCCCCGGTTCGCCCATGCCCTGGCGGTCGTCGACGGCGTGCCCCTGCGCCGGCGGCCCGGCGGTTTCGCCACGCTGTTGCGGGCGATCTGCGGCCAGCAACTCTCCGTCGCCTCCGCCCAGGCGGTCTGGACCAAGCTCGAGGCGGCGGATGCCTGCAACGCCCCCGGGATCCTGGCGCTTGACGATGACGGCCTGCGCGCCTGCGGGCTGTCGCGCCAAAAGATGGCCTATGCCCGGGCGCTGGCGGAGGCCGACCTCGATTTCGAGGCGCTCGCCCGGGTGCCGGAGGAGGAGGCGATCGCGACGCTCACGGCGATCAAGGGCATCGGGGTCTGGACCGCCGAGGTCTATCTGATGTTCGCCGTCGGCCGGCCGGATGTCTTCGCACCCGGTGACCTCGCCCTGCAGGAGGGCGCGCGGATGCTGTTCGACCTGCCCGAGCGGCCGCGCGAGAAGGCGCTGCGGCAGATGGCCGGGGCCTGGTCCCCGTGGCGTGCCGTTGCGGCGCGCCTGCTCTGGGCCTACTACGCCCAGGCAAAATCACGCGAAGGGGTTGACCCATGACCGAGATCGATCCCGACACGCTGCTCAAGGGCCCGCGCGTGGCGCCGCGCAACCCGCGAACGACCGCCCTGGTGATCCTGCTGCACGGCTACGGCGCCGATGGGAACGACCTGGCGGGCCTGGCCGGGCCGCTGGCGGGGGTGCTGCCCGGCGCCGCCTTCCGGGCCCCCAACGCGCCGGAGATCTGTCGCGTGAACCCCGGCGGGCGGCAATGGTTCCCCATCCCCTGGATCGACGGGGCGAGCGAGCAGGAGATGATGGTCAGCTTCTCCGCCGCCGTCGACCTGCTCGACCGCTACCTGACCGCGGCCATGGCGGCGGAGGGGGTCGGCCCGGCGCAGACCGCCCTGGTCGGCTTCAGCCAGGGCACGATGATGAGCCTGCATGTCGCCCCCCGGCGCCCTCAGGCGGTGGCCGGCGTGGTGGGCTTCTCCGGTCGGCTGCTCGTCGGCGAACGGCTGGGCGCGGAGATGAAGTCGAAACCCCCCGTGCTGCTGGTCCACGGCGATCGCGACGACGTGATCCCCGTGGCGGCGCTGGAGGCGACGCGCCAGGGTCTGGCAAGCGCGGGGGTCGAGGTGATCGCTCATGTGAGCCCCGGCACCCCCCATGGCATCGCACCGGACGGGCTGGGCCTGGCGGCCTCCTTTCTGCGCGAGAAGCTCGGCACGGCCGTCGGCTAAGCGCCTCGTTGCGCCCGAAGACCGATGCCGGGCAGCGAAACGTCAAGGAACTGTCGCAGGACGCTGCTATGGATAGCGGCGCGGGCGTAAATCTAGACGGTTGCAAGCCGCAGCCCGCCAGATATAGTGATGGCGCTGGGGTGTGCGGAGCCCTACTTCGCCCCGAGCGTCGATAAGCGACGGCGAGGCGAGCCATGATGTCAACATTGCCAGCGGGCGGGAGTTTCGCGAACCAGTTCGTGCGACAACCGGCGGTCCTTCGCGACCACCCCGCCTTGGTTCTGAACGCGGATTATCGACCGCTCTCTTACTTCCCTCTCTCCCTCTGGCCCTGGCAGGAGGCGATCAAGGCCGTCTTCCTGGACCGGGTCTCGATCGTGGCGGAGTATGACTTCGAGGTGCATAGCCCCTCGATCGCGGTGAAGCTGCCCTCGGTGGTGGTGCTGCGGGACTATGTGAAGCCGGCGCGTTACCCGGCCTTCACGCGCTTTAACCTGTTCTTGCGCGACGAGTTCACCTGCCAGTACTGCGGGGCGACGGGGGAGATGACCTTCGACCATGTCATCCCACGCTCGCGCGGCGGGCGGACGACCTGGCAGAACGTCGTTGCGGCCTGCAGCCGGTGCAACCTGAAGAAGGCGAACCACACCCTGCGCGAGGCGGGGATGTCGATGGCGCGCCCGCCGTATCGGCCGGATGCGGCGGAGTTGCAGAACAAGGGGCGGAAGTTCCCGCCCAACTACCTGCACGAAAGCTGGATGGACTTCCTCTACTGGGACGCCGTGCTGGACGGCTGAGGCCCCGTCAAGCGGCGCCCAGGCTCTCCGGCGGCCAGGGCCGCTCGCGGTCGGCAGAGGCAAGCGACGCGGCCCAGTCCGGCATCGTGCCCTGCCACATGGGCTGGCCGAGGGCCTCACAGACCTCCTGGGTGGGGACCGTGCCCCTCGGGCCGGCGACGACGGCGACGCGGACCAGGGCGCTGGAGCAGGCCTTGTCGCCCTGGCGCGTGGTCTGCTCGAAGTAGAACCACTTCTCGTCGCGCGCCAGGCAGCGGCTCACGATCTCGAAGCGTTGGAACAGGCGGATGCGGCGGCGGTACTGCACGAAGGCGCCGCCAACCACCAGGCCCCAGCCTCGCCGCCTCAGCACCCCGAACAGCCCCATGCGCGCGCCATGGGAAAAGCGGCCAAGGTCGAACAGGGTCAGGTGCCGGCCGTTGTTGAGCTCCAGGAACATGTCTGCGTCCCAGGGCCAGCAGCGGGTGCGGACGATGCTCGGGGCCTCCGGCGCCACGGCGGGGTCGGGGCGCACCGTAAGCACGATGCCAAGGGCCCGCAGATAGGGATACACACGGGCCTCTCAGTCGCCGCGGTCGAAGGGCATGCGGTGCCAGTGCACCGAGGCGGCCCAGAGCCCGGCCAACCCCAGCGAAAACAACGCGTTCCAGCCGGCCATGGAGACGCTGAGGAAGGACCAGGCGACCTCGTCGCAGCGGACGATGGGGGCGCTCATGATGCTCTCGAGCAGCGCGTCCGGCGATTGGCCGAGTGGGCTGGCCGCGGAGCAGGTCGACGGCCCCTCCCACCAGGCCTGCTCGACGCCCACGTGGAACAGCCCCAGACCCGCATTGCCCGCCATGGCGAGGGCGCCGAGGGCAGCCATGGCCCGGCGCTGGCGCCAGAGGACGGTGACGCCAAGGGCGCCCACCGCGATGGCGACGACATGGGGCCAGCGCTGCCAGATGCACATGGGGCAGGGGGCAAGGCCGCCCAGGTACTGGAAGGCGAGGGCGGCGATCAGGAGGGCGGCGGACCCGCTGGCGGCCAGCAGGATCCGCCCGTAGACAGTCATCATAGAGCGTACCGTGCTGCGACGAAGCCCCCTATGAGCAGCACGAAAGAGACGGTGAAGACAAGTCCCAGGCGCTCCTCGATGAAGGCTTTCACGGGCGGGCCCAGATACTTGAGGAGCGCCGCGACCAGGAAGAACCGCAGCCCCCGCGCGGCGACAGAGGCGATCGTGAAGACCACCAGATCGAGCGCGACGGTGCCGGAGGCGATGGTGATCACCTTATAGGGAAACGGCGTGACGCCGGCGCCGAAGACGATCCAGGCACCCCATTCCTCGAACCGCGCCTGAAAGTCGTCGAAGTATTCCATCTTACCGTAGAACTCGAGCACGGGGCGGCCGATCGTCTCGAAGGCCCCCCATCCGAGCGCATAGCCCGCGAGCCCGCCGGCGACCGAGGCGACGGTGCAGACGAAGGCGATCCACCAGGCGCGATGCGGCGCGGCCAGGATCATGGGCACCAGCAGCACGTCGGGCGGGATCGGAAAGACCGAGCTTTCGATGAAGCTGACGCCGGCGAGGATCCAAAGCGCGTGCGGCTTCTCCGCCTGGGTCAGGGTCCAGTCGTAGAGCCTGCGCAGCATCGTCGGTTCCCCCCGCCTTCACGTCGGCGACCGACGCGCACGGCACCGCCTGGTGGCCCCCGCCGGACTCGAACCGGCACGCCCTAAGGCAAGGGTTTTTGAGACCCCCGCGTCTACCAATTCCGCCAGGGGGCCAGCGCGACGCCGGCGCAGGCTGTGGCATGGGGGGCGGGTGACTGGCAAGAGCGACGAGCACCCGGCGCTGGCTTTGGGATTGCCGGTATCGCACGGAGTACGGAGCGTCACACCAATGTCGTGAAATAGTGAACTTTGTGACGCCAAATTGATGAAGCGGCGCGAGGGGAAGTGTCGCATAGACCCAAGAGTACCATTGCTGAGTCGACGCCTCGTTGCTCTGCGGTAGAGCGAGAATTCCGCTTCTATGTCAGCACGATATCGAAAAAATACGAAGTGTCACAATCCTGGTGAGCATGGTATCACTATCCAGACTGCCAAGTTTTCCACAGTCATGAATGCAGTGAAAATCTGTTAATAAATCGCTAATAAACATTCATCCATGTGCCTCTATCCACTTGCTAGGACCGCCCCCGAGTGGGACGAGTCCGTCGCGCATGGCTCACGCGTCCCGGTTAGAAAACGTGACTATAGAGTGGGCAGGGATCACCATGGGTACCTCTTTCAGCGATTTCTTCGGCACCGCCGGCAACGACACGCAGACGGGCACGGAAGGCAACGATCGCTTCTTCCTCTACGGTGAGCAGGGCACCGACCGGATCTCGACGCTAGGTGGCGCGGATCAGGTGGTCTTCGACGGCAGCTTCGTCACGCCGCCGAACGGCATCGTCATCATCGAGGACTGGGACCCCGAAAACGACGTCATCGTCGCGCTGGATGGTCTGGACATCGGTGTGACGCAGGGCCGGAGCGGGGCCTTCCTGTTCAACGACAACGGGATCTTTGCGCGACTGCCGGGCGTTGGCCGCGACGACGTGGTGATCGTCACCGAGCTGATCGAGCCCGAGCCGGTCTTCACCCTGGAGCTGCTCCACATCGCCGACCAGGAGGCCAATGCCTCGGTCATCGACAACATCGACAACCTTTCAGCGGTGCTGAACGCCCTGCGTGACGAGGACCTGGGCGACGACGAGATCGCCGACAACACGCTCACGCTGTCCTCGGGCGATGCGATCATCCCGGGCCTGTTCTTCGACGCGTCCGAGGCGGTCTTTGGCTCGGCCGGCATCGCCGACATCCAGATCCAGAACGAGCTTGGCATCGAGGCGATCGCGCTCGGCAACCACGAGTTCGACCTGGGTACCGCGTTCCTTGCCGATCTCATCGACGGCTCGACACCGGGTGACTTCTCGGCGCTCACCGGCACCGACCTCGATGGGCTGGACTTTGAGGGCGCCGACTTCCCCTACCTCTCGGCCAACCTGGGCTTCGACACCGACCCGAACCTAGCCCCGCTGGAAGTCGCCGGCGGTCAGGACACCGACACGCTGAGCCAGGTCGTCACCTCATCCTCCGTCTCGGACGTGAACGGCGAGTTGATCGGCATCGTGGGTGCCACGGTGCCGACGATCGACTCGATCTCGAGCGCCGGCGACGATCTGGGCATCTTCCCGGAGAGCTTCGACTCCAACCCCACGGACGAACAGCTGGATGCGCTGGCGGCGATCCTGCAGGCCGAGGTCGATGCGCTGCTCGCTGACAACCCGACCATGAACAAGGTGATCCTGCTGAGCCACATGCAGCAGATCACCATCGAGCAGGCCCTGGCCGAGCGGCTGGAGAACGTCGACATCATCGTTGCGGGCGGCTCGAACACGCGTCTGTTCGATGAGGACGACCGCCCGCGCGACGGCGACAGCGTCCAGGGCGAATACCCGATCTTTGTCGAGAACGCCGGCGGCACGAGCACCGCCGTGGTCAACACCGACGGCACCTACAAATACGTGGGTCGTCTGGTCATCGGCTTCGACGAAGACGGCAACATCATCGAGGAAACCTACGACCCGACGATCTCGGGTGCTTATGCGACCGACGATCAGGGTGTCGCGGACCTGGACGCGGCCGGGCTGGTCGATCCGGAGATCGATGCGATCACCGACGCGATCCAGGCCGAGATCGTCTCGACCGAGAGCAATGTCTTCGGCGTCTCGGACGTGTTCCTGAACGGCAACCGCTCGGGCACCTTCACGGCCGACGATCCGGACGGCGTGCGCACGCAGGAGACCAACCTCGGCAACCTGACCGCCGATGCGAACCTGGCCTATGCCAACGACATCATCGCGGCCGAGACCCTCGGCGATCCGGTTGTCGTCTCGATCAAGAACGGCGGCGGCATCCGAGCCAACATCGGCGAGATCGTGGTGCCCGCCGGCGGCACTGAGGCGATCCGCCTGCCGAACTCCCCGGTGCTCGACGAGAACGGCGTCGAGGTGAAGCCCGAGGGCGGCATCAGCCAGAACGACATCGCAACGACGCTGTCCTTCAACAATGGCCTCACTCTGCTCGACATCACGCGCAGCGAGTTGGTCGACTTCCTCGAAGGCTCCGTCGCGGCGCTGCCGGGCGTGTCCGGCGGCTTCCCCCAGATCTCCGGGCTCAAGTTCTCCTTCGACGAGACCCAGACCGCGCAGACCTACGACGATGACGGCAACATCGAGGTTGCGGGTGAGCGCGTCCAGAACGCCGGCATCTTCGACGAGAACGACAACCTGATCGCCGAGTTGGTGCGCGACGGCGAGTTGGTCGGCGACCCCAACGAGACCTTCCGCATTGTCACGCTCGACTTCCTTGCCGACAGCGGCGACGAGATCCTTTCGAACCTGTCGAACCCCAACCGCCTGGATCTGCAGGATCTGGACGACGATGGGGTCGAGGACGGCGTCACGACCGGCGTCGCGACCTTCTCCGACGACGGCTCGGAGCAAGACGCGCTGGCCGAGTACCTGGCCGAGAACTTCCCGGACGCCGACAACGCCTTCACCCAGGCAGACACCGGCCCGGCACAGGACGAGCGCATCCAGAACCTGCTCTTCCGCGAAGATACCGTTCTGCCCGAGCCGGAGCCCTTCACCCTGGAGCTCCTGCACATCGCCGACCAGGAGGCGAACGCCGCGGTCATCGACAACATCGACAACCTCTCGGCGGTGCTGAATGCGCTGCGCGACGAGGACCTGGGCGAGGATGGGGTTCTTGACAACACGCTGACGCTCTCCTCGGGCGATGCAATCATCCCGGGCCTCTTCTTCGACGCCTCCGAGGCGGTCTTTGGTTCGGCCGGCATCGCGGACATCCAGATCCAGAACGAGCTCGGCATCGAAGCGATCGCCCTCGGCAACCACGAGTTCGACCTCGGCACCGAATTCCTCGCCGACCTGATCGATGGTTCCGTGCCGGGTGACTTCTCCGCGCTCACCGGCACCGACCTCGATGGGCTGGACTTTGAGGGCGCCGACTTCCCCTATCTGTCGGCCAACCTGGGCTTCGACACCGATCCCTTCCTGGCGCCGCTCGAGGTTGAGGGCGGTCAGGACACCGACACGCTGAGCCAGGTCGTCACCTCGTCCTCGGTCTCGGACGTGAACGGCGAACTGATCGGCATCGTGGGTGCCACGGTGCCGACGATCGACTCGATCTCCAGCGCCGGCGACGATCTGGGCATCTTCCCCGCGAGCTTCGACTCGACGCCGACCGACGCGCAGCTCGACGAGCTTGCAGCGATCCTGCAGGCAGAGGTCGACGCGCTGCTCGCCGACAACCCGACCATGAACAAGGTGATCCTGCTGAGCCACATGCAGCAGATCACGATCGAGCAGGCCCTCGCGGAGCGGCTGGAGAACGTCGACATCATCGTCGCCGGCGGCTCGAACACCCGACTGTTTGACGAAGATGATCGGCCGCGCGACGGCGACAGCGTCCAGGGCGAGTACCCGATCTTCGTCGAGAACGCGGGCGGCACGAGCACCGCGGTGGTGAACACCGACGGCACCTACAAATACGTCGGTCGCCTCGTCATCGACTTCGACGAGGACGGGAACATCATCGAGGAAAGCTACGATCCCACGGTCTCTGGCGCCTATGCGACCGACGATCAGGGCGTCACCGATCTCGGGGCCGAAGGGCTGGTCGACCCGGAGATCGATGCGATCACCGACGCGATCCAGGCCGAGATCGTCTCGACCGAGAGCAATGTCTTCGGCGTCTCGGACGTGTTCCTGAACGGCAACCGCTCGGGCACCTTCACGGCCGACGACCCGGACGGCGTGCGCACGCAGGAGACCAACCTCGGCAACCTCACCGCCGATGCGAACCTCGCCTATGCCAACGACATCATCGAGGCGGGCAGCCTGGGTGATCCGGTTCAGATCTCGATCAAGAACGGCGGCGGCATCCGCGCCAACATCGGCGAGATCGTGGTGCCCGCCGGCGGTACCGAGGCGATCCGCGTGCCGAACTCGTCGGTGGTGGACGAGAACGGCATCGAGGTGAAGCCCGAGGGCGGCATCAGCCAGAACGACATCGGCACCGCCCTGTCCTTCAACAACGGTCTCGCCGTTGTCGACGTGACCCGGGCCGAGCTCGTCGAACTCCTCGAAGGCGGGGTGAGCGCCCTGCCGAGCGTGGACGGCGGCTTCCTGCAGATCTCGGGCATCAAGTTCTCCTTCGACGAGACGCAGCAAGCGCAGGTCCGCGACGGGGACGGCAACATCACGACGCCCGGTGAGCGCGTTCAGAACGCCGGTGTCTTCGACGAGAACGACAACCTGGTCGCCGTGCTGGTTCAAGATGGTGAGTTGGTCGGCGATCCGAACGAGACGTTCCGGGTGGTTACGCTGGACTTCCTGCTGGACTTCGGCGACCCGATCCTGGCGACCCTGAACGACCTGTCGGCCCCCAACCGCCTCGATCTCTTCGACCTCGACGACGACGGTGTGGACGATGGAGCCACCACGGGCGTCGCCACCTTCTCGGAGGATGGCACCGAGCAGGACGCGCTGGCCGAGTACCTGGCCGAGAACTTCCCGGACGCGGACAACGCCTTCAACGAGGCTGACACCGGTCCGGCGCTGGACGAGCGCATCCAGAACCTGACGTTCCGCGCCGACACGGTCCTGCCCGAGCCGCCGACGACCGATGTCGTCATCAACGAGGTCCTCGGCAGCACCACGAGCACGGACGCGGAGTACATCGAGCTCTTCGGTGTGGCGGGGACCTCGCTCGAAGGTCTTAGCCTGATCGTCGTCGAGGGTGACGACGAAGCGTCCACCGGCTCGATCGACTTCCAGTTCGACTTCGGCGCCGGCGACGCTCTCGGCGAAAACGGCTTCTTCCTGCTCGCCTCGCCGGAGGCCGTGAACGTCTATGGGGTCACGCCGAACCAGGCGATTAGTGACAACTCGATCGAAAACAGCGCCTACACGATCGCGCTGGTGTCGACCGACAGCATCACGGGCTCGAGCGTCACGGGCGCCGAGTTGGTCGTCGACAGCGTCGCCTTGGCCGATGGGGACAACGGTGGCACGGGCGGTGTCGACGAGAGCCTGAACACCTTCTTCTTCGGCGCGCCGGTTATCGGGCCGGACGGCACGTTCCTGCCGGCTGGCGTGGGGCGGATCGAGGATGGTGTCGACACCGATGCCGCTGGCGACTGGCAGATCCTGAGCTTCAACAACGAGACGCCGCCGAACACACCGCAGGCGGGCCTCGACTTGAGCCCGGCGGTGCTGGACGTCGAAGAGGTGGGCAACGTCCTGCTGGACGGCGGTGCCGAGATCGTCGACTTCGACCCGATCACGCAGCAGGCCTTCGTCACCTCCGGCGACGGCGTGCAGGTGGTCGACATGAGCGACCCGACCAACCCGGTCGAGACGGATCTCCTGGACCCGCTGACGCTTGGCTTCGACAGCAGCGAGGTGACCTCGGTCGCCGTGTCGGGCAACTTGGTGGCGGCCTCGCTGCCGGACAGCACCGGCACGGACAACGGCCGGATCCTGTTCTTCACCGCCGATACGCTGGAGTTCCTGGGGGTCGTGCAGGTGGGCCCGTTGCCCGACAGCGTCGCCTGGAACGACGCGGGCACCCACCTGGTTGTCGCCAACGAGGGCGAGAGCGCGGGCGACGAGAACGAGCCGGCGGCCGATCCGAACCCCGAGGGCTCGATCTCGATCATCGAGGTCAACGCGGCGAACCCGACCATCTCGACGGTGACGACCCTCGGCTTCGGCGCGCTGACCGACGCGGTCCTGCGCATCAACCCGGCGGCGCCGAGCACGGCGGCGGACATCGAGCCCGAGTTCGTCAAGGTCCTGGGCAACACCGCCGGCATCACCCTGCAGGAGAACAACGGCATCCTGGTGATCCCGGATGTGACCAACCCGCCGGCCGAGCTGACGGATGCCAACGTCTTCACCGCGGGCACCACCGACTTTAGCCAGGGCACGGGCATCGACCCGTCGAACGAGGACGGCGGGATCGACATCAACCCCGAGCCGATCCTGGGTCTCAACCAGCCTGACGGTCACGACCTCGTCCTCATCGACGGCGTCGCCTACGTGGTGACGGCGAACGAGGGCGACGGGCGCGGCGACGATCCCTTCGTGGATGGCGGCGACATCGCCCGCGGCGCTGATCTGCTGACCCTCGAGAACCCAGAGTCGCCAGGCGATCCGCTCCTCGATCCGACCATCTTCGACGCGGCCTTCCAGGATCGTCTCGATGACGACGCCGATCTCGGCCGGCTCGAGTTCTCGGTGATCGACGGCGACACGGACGGCGATGGCGATATCGACCAGCTCCATGCCTTCGGCGGCCGCAGCTTCTCGATCTTCAACGTCGAGACCGGCGAGGAGGTGTTCAACTCGGGCACCGAGATCGAGTTCCTGACCTCGCAGCTAGTGCCGGAGATCTTCAACTCCGACGAGAGCGATCCGGACGAGTTCGACGACCGCTCGGACGATGGCGGGCCGGAGCCCGAGGGCGTCGTGGTCGGCCAGGTCGGCGACACCATCTACGCCTTCGTCGGGCTGGAGCGTGTCGGCGGCGTCATGGTCTACGACATCACCGATCCGGCGAACGCCACCTTCGACCAGTACATCCCCGCACAGGTCGGCGATGGCCCCGTAAACGCCGGCCCCGAAGGGCTGGAGTTCATCCCGGCCGAGGACAGCCCCACGGGTCAGGCCCTGCTGGTGGTGTCGGCCGAGGACAGCTCGACGCTGGCGGTCTACACGATCGAGGACGGCCGCAACTTCCAGCTGGTCTCGGCGGTCCAGGGCTCCACGGCTGCGGGCGACGGCGACCGAACGGTCGGTGTCGACGACGTCAGCCCGCTGGAGGGTCAGGAAGTCACGGTGACCGCGATCGTCACCGCCGACTTCACCGGCGATGGCAGCCTGGGCGGCTTCACGATCCAGGAGGAGGACGCCGACAGCGACGGCGACGACACCACCTCGGAGGGCATCTTCATCCAGGCGCCCGACGCGATGGTCGAGCTTGGCGATCTGGTGCAGGTCACCGGCATCGTGCAGGAGGTCGACGGCGAGACGCGGATCATCGCTGATGTCGTCACCACGATCTCCAGCGACAACGACCTGCCGACCGCCACCGTGGTGGAGTTCCCGACCGCGGATGTCCTCATCGATCAGGACGGTGACTTCGTCGCCGACCTCGAGGCCTACGAGGGCATGCTGGTCACGATCCCCGAGGATCTGTTCGTCACCGAGCTGTTCCAGCTGGATCGCTTCGGCACCATCCGCGTGAGCTCGGAGGGCCGCCTGGAGCAGTTCACCGAGAACAACACCCCGGATGCGGACGGCTTCGAGCAGCACCTGCGCGATGTGGCATCGCGCTCGCTGGTGCTGGACGACGGGCTGTCGACCCAGAACCCGGACCCGATCTTCATCCCCGATGGCGACGACAACGTGCTGTCGGCGGGCGAGGACTTCCGCATGGGCGACACGCTGGCCAATGTGACCGGCGTCATCACCTACAGCGAGGATCCCACGGGGTCGGAGGAGCCGGAGTTCCGGATCCACACGCCCGAGGCCGACTACACCAACGCCAACCCGCGCCCGACCGAGGCCGAGGACGTGGGCGGCAACCTCAAGGTGGCGACGTTCAACGTGCTGAACTTCTTCACCACCCTCGACACCTTCCCGGGGACCGAGGGCGTGGGCGCCGACGGCACGCTGGACCCCCGCGGTGCGGACACCAACCCGCAGAACGCGGTGGATGGTGTCGGCGAGACCGACGAGTTCGACCGTCAGCTCGAGAAGCTGGTGAACGCCATCGAGGAGATCGACAGCGATATCATCGGCCTCAGCGAGCTGGAGAACGACTTCCTCGACCCAGGCATCCGGCCGGTGGACACCGACGCCCAGGGCGACCGCACCTTCGCCATCGCGGAGCTGGTGGAGGCCCTGAACGCCTCGGCCGGGGCCGAGGTCTGGGGCTTTGCCGATCCGGGCGTCGAGAACGTCGGGACGGACGCGATCTCGACCGGCATCATCTATCGCACCGATGCGGTCACCCAGGTCGGCACCACCGAGTTCCTGGTCTTCACGGAGGCAAGCTCCGCGGCGACCCAGGCCGTGGCGGATGTCCTCAACCCCTTCGTGGATGGGGACGATCAGCTCACCAACCTGCAGCGTAACCGTCCGGCGGTCGCCGCCACCTTCGAGGACGAGAACGGCGAGCGGGTCACGGTGGCGGTCAACCACTACAAGTCCAAGGGCGACAGCGGCCTCGAGGACCTGGCGGAGGCCGCTCAGGAAGCGCTCGACGGTGGCGAGATGGGCTTCACCCAGGCCGATATCGATGCGCTGCTGGCCGACCCGAACTACGACCAGAACGACGGTGCGGCCTTCTGGAATGCGGTGCGGACCGATGCGTCTAACGAGCTGGTCGCCTGGCTCGACACCGATCCCACGGGCGGCGGCACCGACAACATCCTCGTCGTCGGCGATCTCAACTCCTACAAGGAGGAGGATCCGGTCACCGCGCTCGAGGATGCGGGCTACGGCAACCTGGCCGAGATCTTCGAGGCCGACGACACCGGCAGCTTCGTCTTCGACGGTCAGCTCGGGACGCTCGACTACATCTTCGCCAACGAAGATGTGCTCGGCGATGTCACCGGGGCGACGATCTACGACATCAACTCGCCCGAGCCGGACGTCTTCGACTTCAACCTGGAGTTCGGCCGCGATCCGGCACTGTTCTCGGACGACACCAGTTTCCGCAGCTCCGACCACGATCCGGTGATCGCGGGTCTGGATCTGACGGGCGCCGGGATCGTCGCGGACTTCGTCGGCACCTCGGCGAACGACACTGTCACGGGTACCGAAGGCAACGACACCTTCTCGCAGTTCGGTGCGCAGGGCATGGACCGGATCACCACCCTGGACGGGATGGACCAGATCATCTTCGGGCCGGAGATCAATGCGCCGGGTCGCGGGATGGTGACGGTGGTCGATTTCGACGCCGCCAACGACATCATCGTCCAGAGCGGGATCGACATCGGGGTCACCCAGGGTCGCGGCGATGTCCTTCTGTTCAGCGACGCCGGCATCTTCGCCCGCCTCGTCGACACGGACCGAGCGGATGTCCAGATCATCGACGATATGATGATCTAACCCGGAGGCGCCCGGTGGCGCCTCGTGGAAACCGAATGGTGAGCGGCATCCCCTAAACGGGGGATGCCGTTTTCTCTCGATGGCGCGGCGGGCCGCCCGGTTGGCGCCCAGGGCACGATCCGATAGACACGGGTCGGCGCGGGGTCGGGGGTGCGGTGTCCCCGCCAGACAAGGAGCAGACAGGATGCAGCCCAAGCACGGTGTCGCAGAAATGCGGGCGGCGATGGCGCGGTGCCGCAGTCATTTCGTGTCGGTCGGTGTCTTTAGCTTCTTCGTCAACCTGCTGATGCTTACCGGCCCGATCTTCATGTTGCAGACCTATGATCGGGTCCTCACCAGCCGGTCGGTCGAGACGCTGGTGGCCCTTATCCTGTTGGTCACCTTCCTCTTTGGCATGATGGGCATCCTGGACTGGCTGCGCGGGCGGATGCTGGCGCGCGCCGGGGCGCGGTTTCAGGAACTGCTGGAGAGCCGGGTTTTCACGGCGGTCATGCGAACCGCGGTGGCGCCGGGGATCAGGGCGCGGCCGAACGCGGCGTCGCGCAATCTGGATTCGATCCGCACGCTGCTGTCGTCGCCGGCGCCCTTCGCCGTCTTCGACATCCCCTGGACCCCTTTCTTCCTGGCCGTGATCTTCCTCTTCCACCCCTTGTTGGGGTGGCTCTCGGTGGCGGGCGGCCTGCTGCTGGTGACCCTGACGATGGTGAATCAGTGGCGCTCGAAGAAGCTGACGGCGGAGGCTGCAGGGTCCGGCAACGAGGCCGACAACCTGGGCGAGGCCATGCGCCAGAACGCCGAGGCGGTGCAGGGCCTGGGGATGCGCGAGGCGGCGATGATGCGCTGGCGCAAGCTGCGCCACAGCTCGCTCGAGAGCAATATCGGCGCCTCCGACCGCACGGGCAGCTACACGGCGGCCTCCAAGTCGCTGCGCTTCTACCTGCAGTCGATGATGCTGGCCCTCGGCGCCTATCTCGTGCTCCAGCAGCAGCTCTCGCCCGGTATGATGATCGCGGCGTCGATCCTGCTGGGCCGCGCGCTTGCTCCGATCGAACAGGCCATCGGGCAGTGGTCGCTCGTGCAGCGTGCCTTCAGCGGCTGGCGCGATCTGGCGCAGTTCCTGGCGCAGGTGCCGAACGAGCCACGCAAGACGCAGTTGCCGGCGCCGAAGGGCACGCTGGAGGTGATGAAGATCGCCGTCCGGGCGCCGGGGGATCAGGCCATCGCCCTGCGCGACGTGGCCTTCGCCGCCAAACCCGGGACGGCGGTCGGTGTCATCGGCCCCTCCGGCGCGGGAAAATCGACGCTGGCCAAGGTCTTGACCGGGATCTGGCCGCCGGTCGCCGGGCGGATCAAGCTGGACGGCGCGCCCATCGACCAGTGGCCAGAGGCGGAGCTTGGCCAGCATTTCGGCTATCTGCCCCAGGACGGCGGCCTTTTCGCCGGCACGGTGGCCCAGAACATCGCCCGCCTCGCCGAGCAGCCCAATGACGCCGAGGTCGTGCGCGCCGCACAGCGCGCCGGGGCGCACGAGATGCTGCTGAACCTGCCTCAGGGCTACGACACCGAGATCGGGGCAGGGGGCGCGCGCCTCTCCGGTGGCCAACGCCAGCGGGTGGCGCTGGCCCGTGCGCTTTACGGCGATCCGCCGGTGCTGGTGCTGGACGAGCCCAACGCCAATCTGGATGCCCCGGGCGAACAGGCGGTCATCGACGCGATCCGCGATGCCAAGGCCCGCGGCCGGACCGTCGTCGTGATCGCCCACCGACCCAGCGCGATCGCGGCCTGCGACTACCTGCTCATGCTCGACAAGGGCGTGCAGGTCGACTTCGGCCCGCGGGACGAGGTGTTGAAGAAGCGCACCCGGAACTACCCGCAACTTGTCGGCGGCCGCCAAAGCGAGGACGGCAAGGCGCCGACCGAAGCCGCGGCGGAGGCCCCGAAGAACGTGGGCCCCGCCGTGCCGCGGTCGGAGGGGCCGCCGATGACCCTGCAAGACGGGATGCGTGTAAGAGAGCCCGGCGAGGGCGCGAGCTAAGCTGAAGGCCGATCCGAGAGGAGCGAGACCATGACCGGTGAAGACGACGATCAAGAGCCGCGCGACGGCTGGTCGGGCCAGGGCTACGGCGCCATTGGCCTCGTTTGCGTGCTGATCCTGGCTGGCGGCTTCGGCGGCTGGGCGGCAACCGCCACGCTTGCCGGCGCCGTCGTGAGCCAGGGGCAGCTGCGCGTCGAGAGCCAGCGTCAGGTCGTCCAACACCCCGAGGGCGGCGTCGTGGGCGAGATCCATGTGCGCGAGGGCGATGTCGTCGATGCGGGCTCGGTGGTGATCGAGCTCGACGGGACTCGCCTGCGTTCGGAGCTTGCGGCGCTGGAGGGGCAGCTCTTCGAGATCATGGCCCGGCGCGGCCGGCTTCAGGCCGAGCAGGCCGAACAGGACGTGATCCTCTTCGACGCCGAAGTGCTACAGGTCGCCCTGGAGCGCCAGGCGGTTCAGGCCCTGGTCGACGGCCAGCGTTCGCTGTTCGAAGCGCGCCGCCGGTCCACCGCCCAGGAGCGTGAGGTCTATCTTGAGCGCAAGCGCCAGGTCGAGCAGCAGATCATCGGTGTCGACGCCGAGCTTGCCTCGCTGGTGCGCCAGAAGGAGCTGGCGGAGGAGGAGCTGGGCGATGTCCGCAGCCTCGCCGACAAGGGCCTTGCCCGGATGGATCGCGTCATGGCGCTGGAGCGGGAGGCCGCGCGCCTCCTGGGCCAGGAAGGCCAGCGCATCGCCCGCAAGGCCGAACTCGGTGGCCAGATGGCCGAGATCGACGACCAGCTCCTCAGCCTCGATGCCGAACGGCGGGAGGAAGCGATCACCGAGCTGCGCGAACTCGGCTTCCGTGAGCTCGAACTGAAGGAACGGCGCATTCAGCTCTTGGATCAGCTCAGCCGCCTGGCGATCCGCGCGCCACGCTCGGGCATCATCTACGACATGCAGGTGCACGCGCTGAAGTCGGTGATCCGCCCAGCCGACCCGATCCTTTATGTCGTGCCGAACGACAGCGGGCTGGTGGTCGAGGCACGGGTCGAACCCCAGCATATCGACCAGGTCTATGTGGGCCAGGAGGCCGTGCTGCGCCTCTCCGCCTTCAACGCCCGCACCACGCCGGAGGTCTTCGGCAACGTCCTCAATGTCTCGGCCGATGCCTTCACCGAGCAATCGACGGGCCGGTCCTTCTACAAGGTCGATGTGACCATCCAGCCGGACGAATTCGCCAAGCTCAACGGGTTGGAGCTGGTGGCGGGCATGCCGGCGGAGGTGTTCATGCAGACCGGCGATCGCACCCCGATCGAGTATCTGGTCCAGCCGATGACCGACTACATCAACCGCGCCTGGCGGGAGGACTGAGCCCCCCAGGCCCGGTGAGGAGCCCGACTAGGAGCGGCGCGTCACCACGAAGCGCGCTGCCTCGACAAGCAGCGCCGCGCGGTCGCCGAAGGGGGTGAGCTCCGCCGCGGCGGTGTCGACGAGGGCGGCGGCCCGGGCCTTCGCCCCCTCCATCCCCAGCACATCGATGAAGGTCGCCTTGCCAGCGTCCTCATCCTTGCCGACGCGTTTGCCGACCTCTTCCTCGGTGCCGGTGACGTCCAACAGATCATCGGCGATCTGAAACGCTTCGCCCAGCGCCCGGGCATAGGCGCGTACATGCGAGACCTGGCCGGGCAGGGCGCCGCCGATCAGCGCGCCAAGCTCGGCCGAGACCTCGAGCAGCGCGCCGGTCTTCATCGCCTGCAGCCGCTTGACCGCCGCCGCATCCAGCCGCGTGCCCTGATCCGCCGCCAGATCCAGGGCCTGACCGCCCACCATGCCCGCGACGCCGGAGGCCTGGGCGAGCCGCAGGCAGAGCGTCGCCCGCAGCCCGCCATCGGCATGCGTCGCGGGATCGGCCAGGATTTCGAAGGCGATGGTCTGCAGCGCATCGCCCGCCAACACCGCCGTCGCCTCGTCCCAGCGCTTGTGAACGGTGGGCTTGCCGCGGCGCAGATCGTCATCGTCCATGCAGGGCATGTCGTCGTGGACCAGCGAATAGGCGTGCAGACACTCCAGCGCCGCCCCGACGCGCAGGGCGCCCTGTTGCCCATCGCTGAAAACCGCCGCCGTCTCGACCGCCAAAAAGGCCCGCAGCCGCTTGCCGCCGCCCATGACGGCATAGCGCATGGCGTCGATCAGCGCGTCCTCGCCCGGCCGGTCGCCCGCGGCCCGGGGCAGGCAGGCGTCGAGGGTCTGCTCCACCGCATCGGCCGTCTCTGCGAGGGCCGCGGCAAAGCTCGGACGGGTGGTGGTCGTCTCCGGATGGGTCATGGGCCCTGTCGTCTTTTCTTCGTGCTCGCGGCCAGAGCCTAGTCATCGCGCCGAGGTGAGGGAAGAAACGACAAAGGCCCGGCGCGTTGCCGGGCCTTGACCTGTTGCAGCTTGATGCCGCTCGGCTGACGCCATCGACAACCGCGGCGCGAGCCGATTACTCCTCGTCGAAGATATCCGGCAGCGCTTCGTCGGTGCCGCCCGTGATCTGCGCCTCGCGCCGCTGCAGATAGAAGGAGCGCAGGGTGACGTAGCTGTCCGGGGCCTCGTAGAGGATCTCGTCGATCAGATCGGCATTGGCATTGCGCGTATCCACCCGATCCACGGCCGTGAGCGAGGGGCCGACGACGTTCGAGATCTGGGCGCTGTTCGCAAAAGTGAGGTAAGTCGTTGGCCGGAAGGCGGTATCGACCACGAAGCCCGCCAAATCGCGCGGGTTCGAGGGGCCAAGCAGCGGCAGCATCAAGAAAGGACCGCCGCCGACGCCGTACTTCCCGAGCGTGATGCCGAAGTCAGTCTCCTCGCGCGGCAGGCCCAACTCGGTCGCCGGGTCCAGCAGGCCGCCGGCGCCCATCACCGTGTTGACCGTGAAGCGCCCCAGAACCCGCCCGGCCATGCGCATTTCGCCCTGCAGCAGGTAGTTCACGAAGTCCACCGGCAGGTCCAGATGGTTCAGACCGTTGCCGAGGACGAGTTGGATCGGCCCATAGGCCACCACATCGTAGGCCTTCGCCGCGGGACGCAGGACGTTCTTGTCCAAGGCCACGTTGAAGGCATGGATGTTGCGGTTGGTCCCCTCATAGGGATCCTGCGCGGCGAACCCTTCGCCTTCCGGTGCTGAAGCGCAGGCTGCCAGCCCGCTGATCATGCACACCGCCACCAGGCGACGCAGCCATGTACCGAGGATCATGTATTAGCTCCGCTTCGTAAGATCCTGCACTAGCAAGGAATATCGGGTGGTGTCCGAAACGGATTGGCGTCCGTCGAACTGGAAGGTAGCGTGCGGTTCAGCCGACAACAAGCTTAGGTCTCCGCCTTTCTACCTCGGCCGCCCCACTGCTGGCCCGAAAAGCACTGTTGATGAAAAACATGTCAGAAATCAGCTCAATGGACGCTAAAGCTCACCTGCTGGATCGGGCAACAATCGTGCTCGTCCGCGGTGCCTTTGCCCGGCCCTGGCCGGTTCTGATCGTGATCCTGGCGCTTATGCTGGCCTCGATCGGGGCGGCGACCTTCCTGAGGATCGACACGGACAGCAGCCGCATGCTGAACCCGAGCCTGCCGTTCCAAGAGCGCGCGCAGGCGATCAACGCGGCCTTTCCCGCGGTCAAGAACACCATTCTTGTCGTGGTCCGCGGCACCCATGCCGACGCGGTGGAGGCGGCGGTCGCGCGGCTGAGCGCGGGGATCGCGGCGCGCGGGGCGGCGGTGGACAGCGTCTTTGCCCCCTCGGCCGATCCCTTCCTGCTGGCGCACGGGCTGCTCTACGACGACGTGGAGACTTTGCGCGACCGGCTGGGGCGGCTCTCCAACGCCTCGACCCTGCTTGCCGAGCTTCGGGCCGATCAGACCGTCGAGGGGTTTCTCGCCGCGCTCGACCGGGCGATGACCCTGGCGGAGGCGGGCGGCTCGGACCCCGCCGATCTCGCCCCCCTGATGGCGGAGGCGGCGACGACCTTTCAGGCCTTCGCCGCGGGCGAGGCGCGCCCGCTGGACTGGTCGGGACTGCTCGACACCGGATCGGCACGGGTGCAGCGGGTCATCACCGTGAAGCCCGTCCTCGATTTCACCCGTCTCAACGCCGCCAAACCCGCGCTCGCCGCGGTTGGCGAAGAGATCGCGGCGCTCGACCCCGATCTTGCCGCCCTGGTCGAGATCGGCGTCACCGGTGACCCTGCCTTGCGGGCGGAGGAGGTGCAGAGCGTGACCGCGACCCTGCCGCTGTCGCTCGGCGCCTCCCTCGTGCTGGTGGCGGCAATCCTGGCGGCGACAGTGGGGCGCGCGTCGCGCGTGGGCCTCGCGCTCTCCTGCGTGCTCGTCACGCTGGTGCTGACGACGGGTGCGGCGGCGGTGCTGGTCGGGGCGCTGAACCTGATCTCGATCGCCTTCGTGGTGCTGATGGTGGGCCTGGGGATCGATTTCGCGATCCACCTGATGACCCATCTCGATGAGGACGCGGGCCGTGGCCTCGACGCCGATCAGGCCCTTCAGGCCACCGCGGGCAGCATCGGGGGCGCCCTGGCGCTTTCGGCGGTGACGACCTCCCTGGCCTTTATGGCCTTTACCACCACGGATTTCGTCGGCATGGCGCAGCTGGGGGTGATCGGCGGGGCAGGGGTGCTGATCGCGCTGTTGGTGACGCTGACGCTGATCCCCGCGGCGCTGCGGCTTCGCCCGACGCTGTTGCGCGGTCATGGCCCGCTGCGCGTGCCGCGCCTGGGCTACGCCCGCGTCGGTGCCGCGCTAGCACTGGCGCTGACGGCAGCCTCGCTCGCCACCGCACCCCAAGCGCGGTTCGACGCCGATCCGATGTCGCTGCGCGCAGCGGCGGCCCCCTCGGTCACCGTTTACGACTGGCTGTTCGATGAGGGGTCCACGGCGCCGCTCCGCCTCAGCCTCCTGACGGAGACGGCGGAGGAAGCGGCCGCAGCGGCCGCCACGGCGCGCACCCTGGCGCCCGTCGACCAGGCGGTCTGGCTGGGCGATCTGGTGCCCGAGGATCAGTTCGAAAAGCTCGACGAGATCGACCTCGCCTTCCCGTCGATCGAGTTCGCGCTCATCGGCACGCCGACCGGGTTGGTCGAGGCCGATCTCGATGCTCTACCGTCCCGCCTCACCGACTGGCCCGGGCCGGAGGGGGCGCGTCTGGCAAAGGCCCTTGGCGGCTGGCGGGCAGCCCCCGGCGCCCTTTCCGGGGCGGAGGCGGATGCCGCGCTCTTCCTCTTCTTCCCTCAGCTTCTGGAGCGCATCGGCCTGATCCTCGAGGCCGGCGAGGTCACCGTCCAGGACTTGCCCGAGGGTATGACCGAGCGCTTTCGCGCGGAGGATGGGCGCCTGCGCGTGGATATCGCGCCCGTCGCCGACCTTCGCGATCCCGACAGCCGGGTGGCCTTCGTGGACGCGGTCGCCGCTGCTCTGCCCGCCGCAGGCGGGCCGCCTGCACAGATCGCCGGGGCCGCGGATGCTGTCGCCGCTGCGATGGCCCAGGCGGCCGGGCTGGCGCTGGCGGCGACGGCGGTGCTCGCCTGGCTCGTCCTGCGCTCCGGGCGGCTGCTGGCGGCGATCCTGGTGCCCCTCATCCTGGCGGCGATCGTGACGCTCGGGGCCAGCGCCTTCTTCGATATCCCGTTCAATTACGCCAATGTGATCATCCTGCCGCTGATGATCGGGATCGGTGTCGATACCGGCGTACACTTGGCCGTGCGCGCCGCGCGCAGCGGGGAGAGCGTGTTTTCTACCTCAACTCCGCGCGCCGCGCTCGGCTCTGCCATGACCACCATCGGCGCCTTCGGGACCCTCGCGCTCTCCGATCATCAGGGCACGGCGAGCATGGGGGTCATGCTGGTCATTGCCTTGGTCGCGAGCCTGGTGATGATCTTTGCCCTGACGCCCATGATCGCAGGGCGCCCTGCCGCATTCGCCGACGGAAGCCCCGCGATAGGCGATTGAACGCAGTCACAAGACCAGTCCGGAGACCCTTATGCGCCCTGTTGCCTTGCTTCTCGCGGCTCTCGCCCTCACGGCCATTGCATCGGGCCCCCGCGCCATCGCGGCGGAGGAGGAAGCGGCCGTGGCCACCGCAACGACCCTGGTCGACGAGGCCTATGACGCGCTCAGCAGCAGCGCGCAGCCGGAGGAGGAGCGCATGGCCGCGCTGCAGGGCGCCATCGACGCCGCGTTTGCGTTCGACATCTGGCGGCGCTTCCTGCTCGATCCGCTGGAGGACGACTTGTCCGAGGAGGAGCGCACCACCGCCGAGGGGCTGCTGCCCGGCTATCTCGCCAACCTCTACCGCACCAACTTCGAGCGCGGGCTCGAGAGTGCCCCGGCCATCGGCGGCACCCGGGCCGCCCGCCGCGATCTGCTGGTCGAGGTCGACTTTCCCCGAGCGAACGGGGCCACGCTGCCGACCGAATGGCGGATCCGCGATTTTGACGAGCGCGGCCACCTGGTGATCGACATCATGGTGGGCGGTGCCAGTTTTCTGCGCCTCAAACGCGACGAGTTCGCCGCGATCGTGCAGCAGGGCGGCGGCGACGGCCTCATTGCACATCTGCGTGAGAACAACGTGGCCGCCGCCAGCCCCGCCGACTAAGGCCGCCGATGGCTGCCGCTATCGCGCTGCAGCATCGTCGCCACACCTCCGCCGGGGCTCACCTCACGATGGCGCACACGCTTGCGCCAGGCCTAGGCGCGCCCCAGGCTGCGACATAATTGCGTTACACTGCGCGGTACCGGGAGAGGGGTGTCGCCGCATGACCGCCGACGTGACGACCGATTAGGAGGGCCATTCATGGGACAGACGACGGAGAAGCCGCCGTTACGGGTCCTCTTGGCCAATCCCCGCGGCTTCTGCGCCGGTGTCGATCGGGCGGTGGAGACGGTGGAGCGCGCGCTCGCGATGCATGGGGCGCCGGTCTATGTGCGCCACGAGATCGTCCATAACGCCCGGGTCTGCGACGGTCTGCGCGCCAAGGGCGCGGTCTTTGTCGAGGAATTGGACGAGGTACCGGCCGGCTCCACGGTCGTCTTCAGTGCCCATGGCGTGGCCCGGCGGGTGGAGGAGGAGGCGGCCGATGCGGGTCATGAGGTCATCGATGCGACCTGTCCGCTGGTTGCCCGCGTCCATATCGGCGGCCGGCGCTACGTCGCCGACGGGCGCCACCTGATCCTGATCGGCCATCGCGGCCACGCAGAGGTGGAAGGCACCCTCGGCCAGATCGACGGGCCGGTCAGCGTCGTCGCGAACCGCGCCGAGGTCGAGGCGCTCGACTTCCCGCCGGACGCCCGCATGGCCTATGTCACCCAGACCACCCTGTCGGTCAGCGACACCGAGGGCATCATCGACGCCATCATGGCGCGCTGGCCTGATACCCAGGGCCCAGATACGCGCGACATCTGCTTTGCCACCCACAACCGCCAGCAGGCCGTGCGCGATCTCGCGTCAGAGGCGGATCTGGTGATCGTCGTCGGTGCCCGGAACTCCTCCAACTCCAACCGCCTGGTCGAGATCGCGGAGGCGGAGGGCTGCCGCGCCTTCCTGCTGCCCACCCCCGAGGAGCTGTCGAAGGACCAGCTCGACGGTGTCGGGTGCCTCGTCGTCACCGCCGGCGCCTCGGCACCCGAAATCCTGGTGCGCGAGACGCTGGCCCGGCTGGCCGGCTGGCATGATGTGACCGTCGAGGAACGCGACGGCGTGCGGGAGGACGTGACTTTTCGTCTTCCGAGAGAGGTCGAAGACGATTATCCGCCCTCACGCCTTGCCGTAGGCGTGAAATAAGGCCACATCGACCGAACGTTTCTAAAGGAGACTACGCCGTGTCCGTCCCGCTTCGACAGCAACTCCGCGTCGCCAGCTACATCATCGGTCAGAAGCTGAAGGGCAACAAGCGCTATCCCCTGGTCTTGATGCTCGAGCCGCTCTTCAAGTGCAACCTGGCCTGTCCGGGATGCGGGAAGATCGACTATCCCGACCTGATCCTGAACCGCCGCCTGAGCGCGGAGGAGTGCTGGCAGGCCGCCGAGGAATGCGGGGCGCCCATGGTCGCGATCCCCGGCGGCGAGCCGCTGATCCACAAGGAGATCGGGGAGATCGTCCGCGGCCTGGTCGAGCGCAAGAAATACGTCTCGCTCTGCACCAACGCGCTGCTGCTCGAGAAGAAGCTGCATCTCTTCGAGCCTTCGCCGTACCTGTTCTTCTCGGTCCACCTCGACGGTCTGAAGGAGCATCACGACAAGGCGGTCGACCAAAGGGGCGTGTTCGAGCGCGCGGTGAAGGCGATCAAGGCGGCGCAGGACAAGGGCTTCAAGGTCAACGTCAACGCGACGATCTTCGAAGGCTATCCCGCGGACGAGCTGGCGGATTACCTCGACTACTGCACCGAGATGGGCGTCGGGATCTCGATCAGCCCGGGCTTCGCCTATGAGCGCGCCCCGGACCAGGCCCACTTCCTGAACCGCAAGCGCACCAAGGAGTTCTTCCGCGAGGTCTTCCGCATCGGCGAGAGCCGCGGGACCGCCAAGAAGTGGTCGCTCAGCCATTCGCCGATCTTCCTCGACTTCCTGCTCGGCAACCAGGAGATGACCTGCACCCCCTGGGGCATGCCGACGCGCAATGTCTTCGGCTGGCAAAAGCCCTGCTACCTGCTCGGCGAGGGCTACGCGAAGACCTACAACGAGCTGCTCGAGACGACCGAGTGGGAGAAGTATGGCACCGGCAACTATGAGAAGTGCCATGACTGCATGGCCCACTGCGGCTATGAGCCGACGGCAGCCAATGTCGCCTTCGCCAACCCGCTGAAGATGCTCAAGCTCGCTGTCAGCGGGCTGAAGACGTCCGGGCCCATGGCCAAGGAAATCGACCTCTCCCAGGCCCGCTCGGCGGAGGAGCATCACGAGCGCCTCGTCTCCGAGGAAATGAGCAAGATCCGCAACATCGCCGCGGAGTAGTCGCTACCGCCGTCGGGGTTTCGCTGACGGCGGGTATACTGTGCCCGTCCATCGCGGAAACAAGCGCTAGAGGCTTGCCAGATGGTGCCGCAGCCCCTCGGCGGCCCTTTTGAGTGCTGCGAACCCGGCATCACTGTCCGCCTTGGCCCGCATGAGCGCGGGCAGATCGCCGGGTTTTCGTAACAGGCCACCCAGCACCGTGCCGATCTGCGGTTTCCCGTCGGGCCCCAATGCCTCGGTCGCCAGACCCGGCAGGGCCCGGTCCGCTGGATCGCCGATGGCGCGTAGCGCGAGGCACGGCAGGCCAGCAGCAGCGGCAGCACGCGCAACGCGATGGGTCTCCATATCCACGGCGGCGGCACCCAGGGTCTCGGCCAGCCGTGTCTTCTCCGCCGGCGTCATGATCACGCGCTCCGCGCCCAGCAGCCGCGCAGGCTGCTTGCCGGCCAGGGTGAGGGGAACCGGGGCGAGGGGCCGTTCGACGCCCTGTTCGTCGATCACATGGCGGGGTGCGATGAGGTCGCCGGGCTCAAGACCCGCCACCAGCCCGCCGGCCAGGCCCCAACTCACCAGCACCTGGCATCCCGCTGCGGCCAGTGCCCTTGCCTGGTCCTCCGCCACCGCCGGCCGCGCGCCGCTGATCGTCACCGTGACCTGGGGATCGTCGCCGAGCAGCCCCAGCTCCATACGCTCGCGCGCCAAGCCGCAGACGATGCCGACCTTGGGAAGCGGAGCGGTCATGGCGCGATCACGGGTCCAGCAGGGGCCGCTGGGTCAGATGCCCCAGCGCACCTCCCGGTCGTTGGAGGCCATCAGCTTCTCGTAGCGCCCCATCGCCCAAAGCGGGAAGAACGCCGCGTAACCGTGATATTTCAAATAGAAAACCTTGGGGAAGCCCGTGCCGGTGTAATGCGGCTCGACCCAGCGCGAACCGTCCTCCTCCCGCGGGGCGCGGGACAGCCAGTCGATGCCGCGACGCACGGACTCGCTCTCGGGTCCCTCGGCGGACATGAGGCCGAGCAGCGCCCAGGCGGTCTGTGACGGGGTCGAGCGCTGATCGAAACCCTCGCCTTGGGTCTCGTAGCTTTCCAGCCCCTCGCCCCAGCCACCGTCCTCGTGCTGCTGCGCCTTCAGCCAGTCCACGGCGCGGCGGATGTAGGGTTGGCTCATATCCTCGCCCGCGCCCTGTAAGGCCACCAGCGCGGACCAGGTGCCGTAGATGTAGTTCGCACCCCAGCGGCCGTACCAGGAGCCGTCCGGTTCCTGCTCGGCGCGGATGAAGGCGATGCCCCGGCGGATGCTGCCGGCGTATTTCTGGGCGTCCACCTGCGCGAGGCATCCCACGCAGCGCGCGGTCACATCCACCGTCGGCGGGTCGAGCAGGGCGCCATGGTCGGCGAAGGGGATCGAGTTCAGATAGTAGTGCTCGTTCTCCGGATCGAAGGCGCCCCAACCGCCGGAGCGGGACTGCATCCCCTCCAGCCACTCACAGCCGCGGTCGATGTTCTCGGCATAGCGCTCGGGGTCCGCGCGGTGCATGGCCATGACCACAACGGCGCTGTCGTCGACGTCCGGGTAATCCGGGTTCTCGTACTGAAAGGCCCAGCCGCCGGGGCGCAGGTTCGGCCGGCGCACAGCCCAGTCGCCCACGTGGTCCAGCACCTGCTTCTCCGCCAGCCAATCCAGCATATGGGTCAGCCGCGGATCCTCGCGCTCGCCCGCCTCCATCACCGCATGGGCGGCGAGCGCGCTGTCCCAGACGGGGCTCACGCAGGGCTGGAAGTAGAGCTGTTCGCCGCGCTCCACCATCAGCCGCTCCACGGCCTCGCGCGCGATCATCATCGCAGGGTGGGTGTCGGGATAGCCGAGGACGCGCAGCGCCATCACCGCATTGGCCATGGCCGGGTAGATCGCGCCTAGCCCGTCCTGGCCGTTGAGGTGGCTCAGCGTGAACTCCTCCGCCTTGCGGATTGCGCGTTCGCGCGTGCCCTTGGGGAAGAAGGGCTCGGCGTGTTGCAGCGCCTTGTCGAGCAGCAGGAACATCTCCCCGATGCGGCTGCCGGTGGGGTTCACCTGCCAGGTCTTCTGCTGCTCGGGCGGGACGACAAACAGCTCGCGAATATCGCGCCCGGTCGGGTTCTCCGCCTTTGCGCGCTTGGCGTAGAGGATCAGCAGCGGCGTCAGCACCGTGCGCGACCAATAGGCGATCTTGCTCATGTGGAAGGGGAACCATTCCGGCATGAGGATCGCTTCGACCGGGATGCAGGGCATGCCGCGCCAGGGGATCTCGCGGTAAAGCGCGAGCATGATGCGGGTGAAGACATTGGCCGTGGCGGCCCCGCCCTGGGCCAGCACCCAGTTGCGCGCCTTCACCATATGAGGCGCATCGATGTCGTCGCCGATGAGCTTGAGCGCCCAGTACCCCTTCACCGTCGCTGAGATATTGCCCGCGCCGTCGTGGAACAGCGGCCAAGAGCCGTCCTCGTTCTGGACCGAGCGGATATAGAGCGCGATGCGCGCCTCCCGCGCCGGGTCGATTTCGCCCAGGAAATGACGCAGCAGGACGTATTCGGCGGGGATGGTGCAGTCGGCCTCCAGCTCGAAGACGATGTGGCCATCGTCGCGCTGTTCGCGCCACAGCGCCTCGCGCTGCTGCTCCATGACCGCGGTGCGTTCGTGCCAGCTGCTGGGCGCCGCCTGCGCGTCGGCCTCGGCGCCTGGGATGCCAAGCATGGCCGCCGCCTCATGCTCGGGCAGCGGCGCGGCTTCTGCCGCTCCGCCCATCGTCACACCCAGCCCCACGGTTCGTTTCATTCGCGTCCTGCTCGTTCTACCGTTCCCGCCGCCATGGCTGCGACGTGGCCTGCCGCGATTTCGCCCGACAGGACGGCGCCTTCGATCGTCGCCGGCAGACCGGTATCGGTGGCATCGCCCGCTAGGATCAGGTTCGCCAGATCGGTCCGCGCTGCCAGCCGCTGTGCCACACCGCCTGGCGACTGGTCAAAGGTGGCTCGCTTTTCCACGATGATGCGGGCTGCCTCCGGCGCAGTCTCCTTTAAGCAAAGCACCGCCGCGACCTCACGCCAGAGGGTTGCGGCAATTTCCTCGCGTGGTGTTGCGAGGATGCCGAGACTATCGGCAGCGCTTACCGTGACGCTTATGACGTCGCCGCGCACGAAGACCCATTGCCCCAGGCTGCCGATCATGCCCGTGAGCGGCGGCGTGTCGGTCGGCAGGGTCTCGGGGCGCACCCGGAAATGGGCGTTCAGGATGGCGCCATCGTCCACCGGTGGGTCCATCTCTGGCATTATCCGGCGCAGTCGCCCGGGCGGTAGCGCCAGGATCACCGCATCGCCCGGCCCCAGCACGATGCGCCGGTCCGAGAAGGCGAGCGCCTCGATCCGCCCCGCCGCACGCTCGAGCGCCTGCAGGGGGCGATTGTAGGTGACCGTGACCCCCAGCGCCGCCATGCGGTCGAGGGCGGGGGTCACCAGGGCCTCCCCCAGCCCCTCGGGCGCGAACATGGGCCGCGTGGGGCCCGCGCCGCGCAGAAAGGTGCGTTCGAGGACGCGCCACAGGAGCCTGGCATGCCCCCGCTCCGGCGTGGTGTTGAGAATGCCGAGGGTCAGGGGCTCCCAAAGCGCACGCCACAGCGGGCCGCGGTCGCGGATCGCCTCGGCCACCGTGGTCTGGGGCCCGGCGAGGGCCAGCCGCCAGCCGCCGAGATAGTCCCAGGGCCGCGTCCCGGGCACCCGGCGCCCAGCGACCAGCGGCCACCAGGGGATCGGCCCCGCGTTGAGGTGGACGGCGAAGCGGCGGTCCGCGCCCGTCGCGGCGAGATCGACCATCGGGAAGATCGCGTCTGGGGCCGCCACCAACCCCTTTGGCGCGCCGGTGCGGCCAAGGTAGCGCTGCACCGCGTCGTTGCCGGTCAGGACCAGATGGCTGCCGTTGTCGATGCGCCGGTCGAGCACCGCGTCGTGGAAGCTGCGGCAGCGGCCCCCGGCGTGGCCTGCGCCCTCCCAAATCGCGACACGGCGCCCGGCCTCGGCGGCGGTCAGGGCGGCGGAGAGGCCTGCGAGGCCTGCGCCGATCACATGGACAGTGCCTTCGCCGGGATCGGCGGCGGGGTGGGCACCGTCGGCCATGGCTCAGCCGGCCGCCGGCCGGTGCGCGGCAGGGTCCAAGATGGCGGTGAGGGCGGCGCGCAGCTTGGCGCCCTTGCTGAGGCTCACCCGCGGTTCAGGCCGGAAACCGCGGTTTTGAGCGGCGTTCAAAGTGGCCTCATAGACGCCCATCATCATGAGCGCGGGCACCAGCGGCACCCGAGGGTGGCCCGGGATCGCCGCGCGCGCCGCGTCGAACTCGGCTCGGGCGAGCTGGCCGATCTCACCAAGGAGGTCGGGCAGCGCAGGGGCCCCAAGCACCGTTGCAGGATCGGGCGCGATGCCGTGGCGCGCGAGCATCTCGGCGGGCAGATAGAGCCGCCCGCGCATCGTATCCTCGGCGACGTCGCGCAGGATGTTGGTGAGCTGCAGCGCATCGGCCAGGGCGAGCGCGAAGCGGGCCGACAGCGCACCGCGCCAGGCACCGAAAATCCGCATGGAGATCAGACCGACCGCGCCGGCGACCCGGCGGGTATAGCCACGAAGCTCGCTCATGGTCGGGGCCACGATCGGACCCTCCGCGTCCATCTCCATCCCCTCGATCAGCATCAGGAACTCGGCCTGGGGCAGGTCGTAGTCGCGCACCGCGGGCAGCAGCGCCTGCCCAATCGCCGAGACGGGATCGCCCGCATAGAGCGCCTCGATCTCCGCCCGCCAGGCGGCCAGCAGCTGGCGCCGGGTCTCTGCCGGCATGGGCTCGTCGGCGATGTCGTCGATCACCCGGCTGAAGGCGTAGAGCGCCCACATGCCGCGGCGCCGCGGTGTGGGCAGGGCGCGCATGCCGGGGCCGAAGGAAGAGCCCGCTGCCCGAGTGATCGCGGCGGCGGCGGCGGCGGCGTCCTGGCCCGCGGCGGGCGCGGGGGTCAGGCGGGCGATCAGCGCCGCGGTATCCTCGATCTCGATCCGCTGCAGCATGTCAGACCGAAGCCGAGAGCAGCCGGCGAAGACCGGCCAGGGCGCCGGCGGCATAGTCCAGGCGGCTGTGCTTGACGCGCCCGGCCAGCGGATCCTCGTGCCGCAGACGCCGCGCCAGCCGCTCGGCCAGGCGCTGGATCACTGCGGTCTCCGCACCCAGCCGGCGGCTCTGGATCTGCCGCGCCAGGGGGCGGGCCGTGTCGAGCAGCGCATCGGTGCCGTCCAGACAGCGGTCGATGACCCGGCGCAGGCCGGGAGAGGCATGGTCGGCATCGAGCGCGGTCTCGTCGATCCCAGCCTCGGCCATCCAGTCCTGGGGCAGATAGACCCGGTCGAGCCTGCGCCGGTCCGTCCCCAGGTCCTGCAGGTGGTTCAGCACCTGGAGCGCAGCGCAAAGCGCATCGCCGGCCGTCGCGGTCGAGGGCGCCTCCCCGTGCAGGTGCAGCAAGTAGCGCCCGACCGGGTGGGCGGAGTAACGGCAATACCCGAGCAGCGCCGGCCAGTCGGCATAGCGGGCCTGGCGCGCGTCTTGGCGAAAGGCGATCAGCAGGTCGGTGGCGCAATCCACGCCGACCGCGGTCTCGGCCAGGCTATGGTGCAGGGCGACGGCGAAATCGGGGGCGCCGGTGCCGCTCCTCACCGCGGCTTCACAGGCGTCCAGGCGGCGGATCTTCTCCTCGGCGCTCAGTGCTTCGTCGTCGGCGATGTCGTCGGTGCCGCGGGCGAAGGCATAGTAGCGCATCACATGGGGCCGCAGCGCCGGCGCGATGAGGCGGGAGCCGACGGGAAAGTTCTCGTCGCCCGAGCCCTTGCCGGAGGGGGTTTCGATGGTGGTCGCATCAGCGGAGCCTTGGCCGCCACCCGGTACCAGGGGCGGCTCGGCTTGCAGGTGCACGGTCATGTCGAGCCCCTTCGATACCCGTCGCGCCCAACCTAGGGAGGCCGGGGTGCCCTGTCCATGCTGCGCTGCAAACGGCGGCGGACCGTGGCCCTGGCGCGGCGGTCACGGCCCATGGCGGCCTTGCGGGGCCCGATGGCGCGGGCTAGGCGGGCGCCATGACCGAGGTGATGATTTGGGCGGCCAGCCTGTCGGCGCTGACCTGGGCTGGGATGATGCTGTTCTGGCACCGCTTTTGGCGGGCGGATCAGCGTCTGGGGGAGCATCCCGCGCGCGAGGACTGGCCGGCGGTGGTCGCGGTGATCCCGGCCCGCAACGAGGCCGAGAGCATCGTCGCGGTGCTTGAGGCGCATGCCGCCACTGCCTATCCCGGCCGCTTCTCGGTGGTGGTGGTCGACGACAATTCGACCGATGGCACCGGGGCGCTGGCGGCAGGGGTCGCGGCGCGCTCGGCCCGGCCGATCCAGATCGTCACCGGCAAGCCGCTGCCCGCTGGCTGGTCCGGCAAGCTCTGGGCGGTGGAGCAGGGGATCGAGGCGGCGGCCGAGAGCGCGCCGGATGCAGAATGGCTGTTGCTGACCGACGCCGACATCGTCCACGCGCCCGAGACGCTCGCGCGGCTGGTCGCGGCGGGGCAGGGGCGGGTGCTGGTCTCGCTGATGGCGCGGCTGGCGGTGGGGCGTGGGATCGGGCGGCTCCTGGTGCCGGCCTATGTGTTCTTCTTCCAAAAGCTCTATCCCTTTCCGGCCGTGAACGATGCGCGCTCGGCCATCGCAGGGGCGGCGGGGGGCTGCATGCTGGTCGACCGTGCGCGGCTGGCACAGACCGGGGGCATCGCGGCGCTGCGCGGGGCCCTGATCGACGATTGCACCCTGGCCGCTCGCCTCAAGGGGACGGTACAGGCGCGCGCCAAGGGCACGGTCAGCAACGGTGAGCACCGGGCGATCTGGCTGGGGCTTGCGGACCGGGAGGTTGTGTCGCTGCGCGATACCGACCGGCTGGCGACGATCTGGGAGACGGTGGCGCGCACGGCCTTTCCGCAGTTGCGCCGCTCCTGGCTGCTGCTGCTCGGCTGCGTGGTGGGGATGCTGTTCCTCTACCTCTCCGGCCCCTTGGCGGCGGTGCTGGGGCTTCTCAGCCTCGAGCCTGGACTGATGATCGCGGGGCTGGCGGCCTGGGGGCTGCAGGCGCTCTGCTTCTGGCCCACCCTGCGGCTCTACGGCGGATCGGCGCTGGTGGCGGCAGGGCTGCCGGTTGTGGCGGTGCTCTATGTGCTGATGACCCTCGACAGCGCCCGGCGGGATATGTTGGGCAAGGCCTCGCCCTGGAAGGGGCGCACCTATTCCGATCTTCCCTAGAGGAGCCCGCGCTCGCGGAAATCCTGGATGGCGGCGGCGAGGGCGGCGTCGATGGGGGGCGGGGCCCAGCCCAGCTCCTGCGCGGCGAGGGTGGTGTCGAAGCTGACCGGGCGGGCGGCGAGGCGGACACCGGTGAGCGGCGCCGTGGGCGCGCGGCCGGTGAGCGCGGCGAGGCTCGCCTCCACCCGTGCTGCGGCGAGGGCGACGGCGAGGGGGACGCGCGCCCGCGGTGCCGGGGTGCCGGTGAGGGCCGCGACCTTGCCGGCGAAATCCGCGAGGCTGAGTTGCTCGCCCGTCAGCAAGTAGCGCCGGCCAGGGATCCCCCGGTCCAGGGCGGCGAGGATGCCGGTGGTCAGCGCCGAGACATCAACGAGATCGAGCACCGTATCGATCAGCGCCGGCGTGGCGCCGCGCGCCAGGTCCAGGGTCATCCGCCCGGGCGGTGTCGGGCGCAGATCGCCGGCGCCGATGGGCGCGCTCGGCAGCACCGAGAGCGCGTGGAGACCCCGGCTCGCCGCTGCCTCCACCGCCATCTCGCCACGGCGCTTGGCGGTGGGATAGGGGCCGAGCAGGGCCTCGGGCGGCTGCGCGACCCGCTCATCCAGTCGGGCGCCAGGCTTGGTGCCCACGGCGACGAGGGTCGTGTAGCTCGAGACATAGACGAGCTTGGCGCCCGTCTCCTCGGCCGCTGCGACGGCTGCCTCAGTGCCGCCGCGGTTCACCCGGTCGTGGGTGTCGCCCGGGGCCCAGAGATCCGCGATGGCGGCGGCGTGGAGGATCGCGTCATGCCCCTCGGCATGGCGCTTGAGCGCGCCCGCGTCGGTGACGTCGCCGATGACGGGGACCACCCCCTCGGCCGCGTCGAGGGGGTCGAGGTCGAGCGCGGTCACCCGGTCGCCGCGGGCGGCGAGGGTCGCGGTCAGGTGGCGGCCGAGAAAACCCGCCGCGCCGGTGACGAGGATGCGGGCCAAGGCGTCAGCGGCGGCAGACCAGAATGCCACTGTCGAAGGCCGAGCCCAGGATCAGCCGCCCCTGGACGAAGACGCCGACCGAGGCGCCGGAGTACTGCTTGCCGAGCGGATCGTCGTAGAGGACGTCGATGCGACCGGTCTCCGGGTTGATCGCGACCACGCGGGAGGCGGCCGTGTCGACATAGCCCAGACTGTACATCCAGTAATCGAACAGATCCGTGTGCAGTGCTGCGATCACGGTGCCGAAGGGCCCGCGGGAGAGATTGTCGGGCCCGCCCGGCAGCTCGATCATCTCCTCAGTGCCGAGCACGCGGAGCCGGTCCTGTCGCGTCTCGGCCACCAGGACGCGCCCGCCGATCAGGGAGACGCCGTTGGCGAAGGCGAGGCCGGTTTCGAGCTCCGCCGCGCGCGTGGGGCCCACGCTCACCAGGCTGCCGGTCGCCGCACCGGGCATCACGTCGCTGACGGAGAACTCGCAGCTCGCACGGTCGCGGGTCGCCAGAAGCTCGGCGCCGCGCCATTCCACGTCGTTGGCGCGGCAAGCCTCGGGCGCGGCCCAGCGGCCGGCGGGGACGAAATTGATGCCGTTGATCGTGCCCCATACGATTTCCACCGGCTCCTCGAAGGGTCGGTTGACGAAGGCGAGACGCTCGCCGCTGCGGTCCATGGCCATGCCATGGGGATAGACGCTTTGGACTGCCCGTGAGATTCCCGGCACGGCCATGACGCGCAGGTCCTCCCCCTCTGCCTGGGCGAGATCCAGGTTCTCGAGGGAGGAGTAGTAGATCCCGCGCACGGGCAGTTCGGCGAAGCGGCGGTTATGGGCGCTGAAGAAGAGACGGCCGTCGTTGAGGGCGATGATGTCCTCGATCCCCTCGATCGGGCGCAGGCGACGGTCAAGGACCGCGACGCGCTCGCATTGCTCGGGGGCGAAGACGGTCTCCATCGGCTCCGGCGGGCCGGACAGGGCGATCGCGGTCAGGATGATCATCAGAACCGGGACCAGCAGGGCGATTATCATGCGGTTCATCAGGCGCTTCTCCCCATGCTCTGGTCGCCTACGGCGGTGCTGCCGGGGCGGGCATAGCCGAAGTGATCGAACCAGCGGCCCCAGGCGCCGTCGAGCTTGGCGGCAAGCGCAGGCTCGGGCGCAAAGCGGTTCTTGGCGTAGCTCTTGACCCCCTCGAGGTGGCGCTCGAAGCCCGGGCGCGCGGTGTCGAAGCCCGGCAGCGCCAGCGTCTCGTAAATAAGCCCTAGCGCTTCCAGCGGCTGCTGATCGAGGAGGGTATAGGGAAGCTCCACCCAGTCGGGCGCCTGCCACTGAGCGGTCTCTGTGGTCAGGGTGGCCATCATGCGGTCGTAGACGCGCAGGATGGTCGCGTCGACATCAAGGTCCTCGGGCACCCTTTGGAGCGCCATGACCTCAAGCAGCCGGGCATAGAAATTGCGCATCGACAGGAAGACATCGAGCGGATCGCGGTGGATGTGGATGAACTTCGCGCCCGGGAACATCGCCGCCAGCATGGCCGGGCGCGCGGTATAGACCGGGTTCTTGATGGCAAGCCGCCGGCCTTGCTGCTTGGCAATCTTGGCGAGGAACCGCCGGAAGGTTGCCTGCCAGCGCGCCACCCCCGCCGGATCCACCCCGTCGAGGAAGACGCCCCGGTCGATCAGCGCGTCGAAGCGGCGGGGGAAGTAGAGGCCGTGATAGAAGGAGAGCGGCGACATGTTGGCGATGGCGATCTCGTCCTCCTGCGGCGCGGTCGGCGTGACGGGGATGTTGTCGATGTACCGGGTTTCGGGCAGTTGGCGCTCGAGCAGGGGGCGGATGAGGCGCGCGAGGGTGAAGATCTCGTGCGGCATGCCGACGGCCACAGGGGGCACGTAGCCCCAGCCGCCGGCGGCGAGCAGGTTGTAGAGATGCGTCGTGCCCGAGCGCCAATGGCCGAGCACGAAGAGCGGGGGGCCGTCCACATCCGGCGCTGGCAGGGGGATCAGCCGTTCCGCCAGGGTGAAGGGCGCGCGCCCGAGCGCGGCGCCCGCGATGGCGAGGATGGCGCGGCGGTCGTCGACGCCGCCCCCGTCCTGCACGGCGGCGGTCAGCGTGGCGAGATCGGCGCCACTGAGCGGATGGGCCAAGGCTTCCCCCTGTCGAGCCATGGAGTGGGCCGACCGTAAGCGCTCGGCCCCGATGGCGCAACGCGGGCGGCACAACGCGGGCGGGGCAGCGGGCGGGGCAGCGGAACCTCGCGGTGGCCGTCGCCCGCGCCGGCGGGTAGGACAGGGCCGTGACGTGACCGAGGAGCAGAGCATGCGGATCGACACCCCCATCACCAGCGTGGCGGCCCTGGAGGCGCTTTATGCACAGCCCGCCGGACAGTCGCTGAGCAAGGAGACGCGCGGGCTGACGCCGGCCTATCGCGCCTGGGTCGAGCGGGCGCGGTTCTTCGCCATCGCCACCGTGGGGCCCGAAGGGGTGGATTGCTCGCCCCGCGGCGATGCGACCGGCGCCGCCTTTGCGATCGAGGATGCAGAGACGGTGCTGATCCCGGACCGGCGCGGGAACAACCGGCTGGATACGCTGCGCAACCTGGTGCGCGACCCGCGCTGTGCGCTGCTGTTCCTGATCCCCGGCGTGTTGGAGACGCTGCGCCTGGCGGGGCGGGCGGAGGTGGCGGCGGACGAGGCGCTGCGCCAGCGCTTCGCGGTCAAGGACACGCTGCCCGCGACCGTGATCGTGCTGCGCCTGGAGGCGGTCTACTTCCAATGCGCCCGGGCCTTGATCCGCTCGGATCTTTGGGAGCCGGCGGCGCAACTGGCGCCCGGCGCCGTGCCGAGCGCTGGTGAGATGACCCGCAGCGGCGACCCGGGCTTCGATGCGGCGTCCTATGATGCGGCGCTGAGACCGCGGCAGCGGCGGACCCTGTATTGACGGGCTGAGCCGGGGTTTTGAGGTAAGCGGTATCGCGGCTGGTCGCCGCGATGGGTCGTTCGGGATCGCGTCGTGGCCGGTGGTTTCCCCGGCGGGTGGACATCCGTGCGGGTGGTGGATGCGGCAGTGAGGGCTGGGGAGAAGCCCCAGGGGGCTTCCGATCGAGCATGCGCCAGGGCCGGGCTGCGTCAAGGACGAGCCGGCGCTGCCGGTCGCTGCGCGATCCTTGACCCAGCCCGGCCCCGGCTTGGCGGTGTCTTGGGGCGTTGGCTCAGGTGGCGTGGGGAGTGTCGATCGCGGTCTCGGCCTGGGTGGCGGCCAGGGCGCCGGGCAGGGCCTCGGCCAGCAGGCGCAGGTTGGCGGGGGTGCCGGCGCCGATGCGGATGCAGCGGTCGAGCGGGGCGATGCCCGGCATGCGCACGAAGACGTCGCGCGCCAGGAGACCCTGCAGCACCGCCCGGGCGCGGGCGCCATCGGCGCCGCAATCGACTGCGACGAAATTCGTGGCCGAGGGGAGGGGCGTGAGGCCGTTGGTACGAGCGATCCGTTCGATCTCGCGGCGTGCCGCGGCGGTGTCCGCCAGGACCTGGGCGAGGTGGGGCTGGTCGGCGAGTGCGGCGATGCCGGCTGCCTGGGCCAGGCGGTTCACCCCGAAGTGGTTCCGCACCCGGTCGTAGGCCGCCGCGACCTCCGGCGGGGCGATGGCGTAGCCGATGCGCAGGCCCGCCAGACCATAGGCCTTGGAGAAGGTCCGAAAGCGGATCAGCCGCCGGTCGGTGGGGTCGAGCGGCAGGATGGCGTCGGTCGGGGCGAATTCGCCATAGGCCTCGTCGAGGCAGAGCAGACAGCCTGGCGGCAGGGCGTCGAGCAGCGCGGCGAGGCGATCCGCCGTCAGCCAGGAGCCCATGGGGTTGTCGGGGTTGGAGAGATAGACGAGGCGCGCGCACTCTTCCATGGCGGCGGCGGCAAGCGCCTCCGGATCCTCGGCATCGTCGCGATAGGGGGCCGTGACGAGCCGGGCGCCGAAGCCCGCGACATGGTAGTTGAAGGTCGGGTAGGCGCCCGCGGAGGTGACGACCACGTCGCCGGGCCCCGCGAAGAGGCGGACGGTGAGGCCGAGGAGCCCGTCGATCCCCTCTCCGATCACCAGGCAGTCGGGGGCGAGCCCGAGACGGTCGGCGAGGGCCGTCTTGAGGTCATGGCAGGTGGGATCGGCGTATTGCCAGCTCTCGGCCGCGGCCTCTCGGATCGCCGCGATGGCGCGGGGCGAGGGGCCGAAGGGGCTCTCGTTCGCGCCGATGCGGGCGCGAAAGGGGCTGCCGCGATCACGCTCCTGCTGCTCCGGCCCCACGAAGGGCACGGTGGCGGGGAGGGCGGCGGCCAGCGGGGTGAGCGGTGCGGTCATGGCCCCGCCCTAGCCGTCGGCCGGGATCAGGGCAAGGGGCGCTGCGGCCCGGCAGGGCTGTGCCCCGGGCCGTCCGAGGGCCGTCCGAGGGCCTCCCCTTAGCCGCTGCCTGCCGCCGAAACGCTGTAGAGGGCCCCCTCGCCCTCCGACAGGAACCAGAGCGTGCCGTCCGGCCCCATCACCACGTCGCGGATCCGGGGGTAGATGTCCTCGAAGAGCTTCTCCTCGCCAAGGATCCGGTCGCCGTCCCGCTCGAGCCGGGCGATATAGTCGAACTTGAGGGCGCCGACGAAGAGATCGCCCCGCCAGGCCGGGATCGCATCGCCCGTGTAGGCCACCATGCCCGAGGGGGCGATGGAGGGGTCCCAGTAGAACTTGGGCTGCTCCATGCCCTCTTGCGCCGTCCCCTCGCCGATCGACAGGCCGGAGTAGTGGCGGCCGTAGGAGATCACGGGCCAGCCGTAGTTCTTGCCGGCCTCGGCCAGGTTCACCTCGTCGCCGCCCCGGGCGCCGTGGCTGAGGGTCCAGAGCCGGCCTTCCTCATCGAGCGTAGCACCCTGGATGTTGCGATGGCCGATGGACCAGATCTCCGGCAGGGCTGACTCGCCATCGGCGAAGGGATTATCCTCGGGCACGCTGCCGTCGCGGGCAATGCGGACGACCTTGCCCACATGGCCCTGGGGGTCCTGGGCGAGGGGGCGGTCGCCCCGGTCGCCGGTGGTCACGAAGAGCGTACCATCCGCCGCTTCGACCACGCGGCTGCCGAAGTGGCGCCCGCCGCGCAGTGCCGGCTCCTGCTGGAAGAGCACGGTGACGTCCTCGAGGCTACTGCGATCCTCGGACAGGCGGGCGGCGGCCATAGCGGTGCGCGCACCGCGGCCGGCGGGTTCGCTGTAGGTGAGGAAGAGCGTGCCGGTCGTGGCGAAATCGGCGGCCAGCGTGATGTCCAACAGACCGCCCTGGCCGCTCGCCGCGACCTCCGGCACGCCGGCCACGGTCTTGCGGCGCCACTGCGCGTCGAAGTGCAGAAGCCTGCCGTCGCGCTCGGTGATCAGCGCGCCGCCCTCCGGCAGCGGGGCGACCGCCCAGGGGATGTCGAGGCCGCTCACGAGGCGGGTGACCTCCACCGATGCGGCCTCGGTGTTATAGCGCGCCTGGGCCGCTGCGGGTGGGGTATAGTCCGCGAGAAACAGCCCTCCCGCGACGGCGGCGCAGGCGACGGCGGCGAAGAGCTTGAGGCGCATGGAACCCTCTCGGTGCGGTGCAGGATCGACCCCAGATGTCGGGTCGATCCGGCCGAGGGCAAGTGCCTGTCTCCAAGAAGAGGGCAAGTCCCGGCCTGCGAGCAGACCGCAGGGCGCCAGCGGCCGGCGTCGGGCGCCGCGCCCTCAGCCGCCGCGGATCAGGCGCGCGGCATCGAGGGCGAAATAGGTGAGGATCCCCGAGCAGCCGGCGCGGCGGAAGGCCATCAGGCTCTCGATGATCCCGCGGTCCTCGTCCAGCCAGCCGTTGCCCATGGCGCCACGCAGCATCGAGTACTCGCCGGAGACCTGATAGGCGAAGGTGGGCACGCGGAAGGTCTCGGAGACGCGCTGGCAGATGTCGAGATAGGGCATGCCCGGCTTCACCATGACCATGTCGGCGCCTTCGGCGAGGTCTTGGGCGACCTCCCGCAGCGCCTCGTCGGTATTGGCCGGGTTCATCTGATAGGTCTTCTTGTCGCCCTTGAGCGCGCCGGAGGAGCCGACCGCATCGCGGAAGGGCCCGTAGAAGGCGGAGGCGTATTTGGCGGCGTAGCTCATGATGGTCACGTCGTGGTGGCCGGCCCCCTCCAGCGCGCTGCGCATGACGCCGACGCGGCCGTCCATCATGTCGGAGGGGCCGAGAATGTCGGCCCCTGCGGCCGCCTGCACCAGCGTCTGACGCTCCAGCGCCTCAAGCGTCTCGTCGTTGAGGATCACGCCATCGCGCACGAAGCCGTCGTGTCCATCGGCGTTATAGGGATCGAGGGCGATGTCGAGCAGGATGCCGAGGCCCGGATGGGCGGCTTTGACCGCTCGGGTGGCGCGACAGACCAGGTTGTCGGGGTTCCAGGCTTCCTCCGCTCCCGGGGTTTTCAGCGCGGGGTCGGTGTAGGGGAAGATCGCGATGCAGGGGATGCCGAGCGTTGCGGCTTCTCCTGCCTTCTCCACCAGCCGGTCGATGGTCAGGCGAGAGACGCCGGGCATGCTCTCGATAGCCTCCGCCCGGTCGTCGCCGTCGATGACGAAGCAGGGCCAGATGAGATCGTCCACCCTGAGCGCCTGTTCGGCGACCATGGCGCGAATCCAGGGGGCTCGGCGCAGGCGGCGGTGGCGCAGCGCGGGAAAGGGCGTCGGTGGCAGCATGGGATGGCTCTTGCGCTGGGTCGGCTGTCTGGGATCGTGACGGTGGCACGGGTCGCCCTGCGCGTTCAAGGCCGCCCATCGGTGCCGACCGATGGGCGGCGTGCGGGTGGGTTGCCGCTGCGCTGAGGATGCAGCGCGCGCCCTCGGCGCCCGCGCCCTCCCTGCGTTAGTCTAGGCAGAGAAGAGCGAACAAGCCGTTGTTGCCGTTCTCCTCAGTCCTGCTTCGGGGATGCATCGGGCACCGAGTTGCGGCTCTGCGCCAAGGCTTCTCATCGCCGCAGCGCGATGTTGCGACGGATCGCGGTCTTCCTGGGCATGCGATCCCTGCCGCTTGGTCACGCTCGACGCCGTCGCGAGGGGGGTGCTAGTCCGTGCCCCGATGCGGCGGCGCGATACGGCGGGGTCCGCCTGCAGGCTGGAGGAATGGGCATGGTGACGGCGGAGGACGCGAGCGAGGACATCCTGTTCGAGCACCGCGGCGCGCTTGGCCTCGTCACCCTCAACCGGCCCAAGGCGCTGAATGCGCTGACCCATGCCATGGCGCTGGCGTTGGAGGCGAAGCTCGATGCCTGGGCGAAGGACGACGCGGTGCAGGTGGTGGCCATCCAGGGCGCCGGTGACCGCGCCTTTTGCGCGGGCGGCGATATCCGCGCGCTCTATGAGGCCGGGCGCCCGGGGGGCGAGCGCGGCCGCGCGAACTTCCAGTTCTATGCCGACGAGTACCGGCTGAACGCCAAGATCAAGCGGTTTCCCAAACCCTATGTGGCGCTGATGGACGGCATCGTGATGGGCGGCGGGGTTGGGGTCTCGATCCACGGCAGCCACCGTATCGCGACCGAGCGCACGGTCTTCGCCATGCCCGAGACCGGCATCGGCCTGTTCCCGGACGTGGGCGCCACCTGGTTCCTGCCGCGCCTGCCCGGCCAGACCGGCCTCTGGCTCGGCCTCACCGGCGCGCGATTGAAGGGCGAGGCCGCGGTGCGGGCGGGTATCGCCGACTTCCAGATCCCGTCGCACCGGCTTGCATGGCTCATCGATTGGCTCGCGGAGGGGCGATGGGAGACAGCGCCGGCGGGACGCACGCTCGATCTCGGGCTCTCCGACGACTGCCCGCAGCGCTTCACACAGCGCCTTGGCCTGGACGAGCAGCCTGCAATCGACCGGGTCTTTGCGGCACAGGGTGTCGCCGGGATCATCGACAGGCTCGAAGGGCTGGGGACGGAGTGGGCGAAGGGGCAACTGGCCACCCTGGCCGCGAAGTCGCCGACCTGTACCGAGATCGCCTTTCGGCAGATCCGGGCGGGAGCGGCGCTGAGTTTCGAGGAGTGCATGCGGCTGGAGTATCGGCTGGCCCGGTTCTGCATGACCCATCCGGATTTCTATGAGGGGGTGCGGGCGACGATCATCGACAAGGACGGCGCCCCCGCCTGGTCCCCCGCCACCCTGGCCGAGGTCGACCATGCCGCCCTCGACGCGGCCTTCGCCCCCCAGGAAGACGAACTGGCGCTCTGATCGGTGGTCGCGCAGATCGGGCTCAGGGCCCGATGCCGAAGAAATCGATCACCTGACGCGCCGCACAGATCTTCGCATCGGTGATGAAGGCCTCGTCGGTGCCGCAGGGCGGTGTGCCGTTCGGATTGATCGGAAAGGCATGCGGGTAGCCCGGTAGCAGGTGTGTCTCGACCAGCACGGTGCCGCTGCCATCGACATAGGTCTCCCGGATCGTGCCGCTCTCCGCGTCGGTCGTCTGGCTGTCGGGTGTCGCATCGATCCCGTGCAGCGCGGTCCATTGTTCGACCAGTTCGCGCAGGTTAGCGACGTCGACCGTCTCGTCGGCATCGCCATGCCAGATCGACACCCTCGGCCAGGACGCCGGCGTGCGCCCCAGGGCGTCGAGGACGAAGTTCGCCCATTCCTCCGCCCCGCGGTCGCTCGCCGCATAGCCGCGAAGACCGCAGGAATAGGTCGCGGCGGCCGCTTCGCCGAAGACGACGTTGAACCAGTACCAGAGCCCTGAGCTGAGGCCGTAGGGGTGGTTACAGCCGTAGGGCAGCCCGGCGACGATGGCGCCGGCGGCGAAACGCTCTGGGTAATTCGCCATCATCACCGCCGTCATCGCGCCACCGGCGGAGAGCCCCAGGACGAAGATCCGGCTCTCGTCGACGCCGAGGGTCGCGACGGCGTGATCGATCATCGCGGCGATGGACGCGCTCTCGCCAATGTTCGGTTCGTTGTCCTCGGGCTCGAACCAGTTGAAGCAATCGATCTCGTTGTTCTCGGTCCGCTGCTGGGGGAGCAGCAGGACGAAGCCTGCACTCTCCGCCAGCCCGGCCAGGCCCGTCTCGTCGTCGAAGCCGCCCGCGCTCTGGGTACAGCCGTGCATCGCGACGACAAGCGGCAGCCCCGTCGTGTCGCCTTGGGGCAGGTGGAGGAACATGTCCAGCGCGCCCGGGTTCGATCCGAAGTCCTCGACTTGCTCGAGGGCTGCGGCGGGCATGGCGAGGAACGCTGTCGCGAGGATCACGCCCGTGCAGCGAGTGAGGACGCTGCCTCCTTTGTGAAGACGAGAACGGCAGGTGACATCCATTGATTTTCCCCTAGTGGCGATAAGCTCCGTCAATGAAAATTCGCAAGTGCAGCATAACCGATCCCACGGCGCGACGCTGTTCAAATCCTCCCCGGCCTGTCGTGGAGGACGATCCGGCCTGACCCGGTAAGCGGCCTGCGCGCGAGAGCGTGATTGCAACCTTGCGGCGCATGCCCGACCGGGCTACCTCGCGCGCCGTGAACAAGCATGAACCGCTCGCGCCCGGTGCCGTCACCGTGGGTGGCGCGCCCGAGGGCTATGATGCCAAACTGGTCGCCGACCTGGCCGAGAGGGCAGGCGGGCCGGTGATCCATGTCGCGCGCGACGATGCCCGGGCCGCCGCCCTGCGCGAGGCCCTGGCGCTCTGGGTGCCGGGCCTGCCCGTGCTGGGCTTTCCGGCCTGGGATTGTCTTCCGTACGACCGCGTCTCGCCCAACCCGGATATCGAGAGCGAGCGGATGGCGACGCTCGCCACCCTCGCCCATGCCGCGCCGACCGCACCTTCGGTGCTGATCACCACGCTCAATGCCGCGATCCAGCGGGTGCCGGCGAAGGCGGTGATCGAGGAGGCGAGTTTCCTCGCCCGCGTCGGCCATCGCTGTGAGGTGGAGGGGCTGACCGCCTGGCTCGCGCGGATGGGGTTCAACCGCGCCTCCACCGTCACCGAGCATGGCGATTACGCGGTCAGGGGCGGGATCATCGATATCTTCCCGCCGGGCCATGCCAACCCGGTCCGCCTCGACTTCTTCGGCGACGTGCTGGAGAGCGCGCGGCGCTTCGATGCCTCCACCCAGCGGACGGTGGCCAAGGTGAAGCGGATCGACCTGGCGCCCGCCTCGGAGGTGATCCTGGACGATGCCTCCATCGCCCGGTTCCGTGCGCGCTATCGCGAGACCTTCGGTGCGCCGCGGCTGGACGATCCGCTCTATGCGGCGGTCAGCGAGGGGCGCAAGCACCAGGGGATGGAGCATTGGGTGCCCCTGTTCCACGAGGCGATGGACACCTTGTTCGACTATCTGCCGCAGGCGCCGGTGACGCTCGACCACCAGGCCGATGCGGCGCTGACCGCGCGGCTGGAGACGATCCGCGACCACTACGGCGCGCGCGTCGAGGCGGGGCGGATCGGCAGCAGCGTCTCGGGGGGCAGCGTCTCGGGGGGCGGCGGTGCCTCCCGCCCGCTGCCGCCTGAGCTTCTGTACCTCGACGAGGAGGGGTGGCAGGGCGTCCTTGCGGGGCGCCCGATCCGCGCCTTTACCCCGCATCGCACCAGTCCGGGGCCGGGGGTGATCGACGCGGGCGGCCGGCCGGGCCGGTCCTTTGCGCCGGAGCGTCAGCAGGAGGGCGCCAATCTGTTCGGTGCCCTGGCCGACCACCTGCGCGCCAAGCTGCGCGAGGGGCCGGTGGTGATCGCCACCTACTCCGAAGGCGCGCGGGAACGGTTGTCGGGCCTGCTCGCCGAACAGGGGCTGGCGGATACCCAGACCGCCGATGATTGGCGCGGCATCCGGCCTGGCCTGACCCTTATGGTCTGGGCGCTGGAGGCTGGGTTCACCTGCCGCGAGGCGACGGTGGTGGCCGAGCAGGATGTGCTGGGCGACCGGCTCATCCGCCGCGGCCGCCGGTCGCGCCGGGCCGAGAACTTCCTGACCGAGGCGCAGAGCCTGATGACCGGCGATCTGGTCGTCCATGTGGACCATGGCATCGGGCGCTACCTGGGCCTGGAGACAGTGCAGGCCGCAGGCGCGCCGCACGAGTGCCTGTCGCTCGAATACGCCGCGCAGTCGAAGCTGTATCTGCCCGTCGAGAACATCGAGCTTTTGTCGCGCTATGGGCAGGAGAGCGGCGAGCTCGACCGGCTGGGCGGCGGCGCCTGGCAGGCCAAGAAGGCCAAGATGAAGGCCCGGATCCGCGACATGGCCGAGCGCCTGATCGCGGTGGCCGCCCAGCGCGAACTGAAAAAGGCGGAGCGGCTGGAGGCGGAGGAAGGCGGCTATGCCAAGTTCGCCGCCGGTTTCCCCTATACCGAGACCGACGATCAGCTGCGCGCCATCGAGGACGTGATCGCCGATCTCGGCAAGGGCAAGCCGATGGACCGGCTGATCTGCGGTGACGTGGGCTTTGGCAAGACCGAGGTGGCGCTGAGGGCGGCCTATGTGGCCGCCGCCTCCGGCCTCCAAGTGGCGCTGATTGCGCCCACGACGCTCCTCTCCCGCCAGCATGCCAAGCAATTCACCGAGCGCTTCCGCGGCACCGGGCTGCGGGTGCGCCAGCTCTCCCGCTTCGTCTCGGCCAAGGACGCCGCCGAGACCCGCAAGGGGCTGGAGGGGGGCGAGATCTCCATCGTCGTCGGCACCCATGCGCTGCTCGCCAAATCGGTGAAGTTCTGCAATCTCGGCCTGCTGATCATCGACGAGGAGCAGCACTTCGGCGTCGCCCACAAGGAGCGGCTGAAGGCCCTGCGCTCGGACGTGCATGTGCTCACGATGACCGCCACGCCGATCCCGAGGACCCTGCAACTGGCGATGTCCGGCGTGCGGGAACTGTCGGTCATCGCGACCCCGCCGGTCGACCGCCTGGCGGTGCGCACCTACATCGCGCCCTTCGACGAGGTCACGATCCGCGAGGCGCTGCTGCGCGAACGCTACCGCGGCGGCCAGTCCTTCCTCGTGGTGCCGCGCATCAAGGACCTGCCAGAGATGGAAGCCTTTCTGCAGGAGCAGGTTCCGGAGGCGTCGTATCTGGTGGCGCATGGCCAGATGGCGGCCGGGATCTTGGACGACAAGATGAACGCCTTCTACGACGGCAAATACGATGTGCTGCTGTCGACCACCATCGTGGAGAGCGGGCTCGATATCCCCTCGGCCAACACGATGATCGTGCACCGGGCGGATCAGTTCGGCCTCGCGCAGCTCTACCAGATCCGCGGACGCGTCGGCCGATCCAAGTTGCGTGCTTACGCCTATCTCACAACAGAGCCGCGCAAACCCCTGACAGCACAGGCTGAAAAGCGGCTGAAGGTGCTCGAGTCCCTCGACAGTCTGGGCGCGGGGTTCACGCTGGCCTCCCACGACCTCGACCTGCGCGGTGCGGGCAATCTGCTGGGCGAGGAGCAGTCGGGCCATGTGCGCGAGGTCGGCTATGAGCTGTACCAGGACATGCTGGAGGAGGCGATCGCCAAGCTCCGCTCGGGCGAAACGGCGGAGGAAGAGGACGACGGCACCTGGGCGCCGCAGATCAACCTGGGCGTGCCGGTGCTGATCCCCGATACTTATGTCACCGACCTCGATGTCCGGCTCGGCCTCTACCGCCGCCTCTCGGACCTGGAGAGCAAGCGCGATCTGGAGGGGTTCGCGGCAGAGCTGCACGACCGTTTCGGCAAGCCCCCGGGCGAGGTGGAGACGCTGCTGAAGGTCGTGCGCGTCAAATCCATGTGCCGCAAGGCGGGGATCGCCAAGCTGGATGCGGGGCCTAAGGGGGCCACCGTGCAGTTCCGCCACGACCGCTTCGACAACCCCGCCGGTCTGGCGGAGTACATCCAGAAGAACAACGGCCTGGCCAAGGTGAAGGACACCCGCCTGATCGTCCGGCGCGACTGGTCGGGCGAGGATGCGAAGCTCAAGGGCGCCTTTGCCGTTGCGCGCGACCTCGCGAAACTCGCCACGGACGCCGCCTGACCCAGGCCGTCAGGCTCACCCAACGAAAAAGGGCGCGCCCTGTGCGGCGCGCCCCGGCGTGTCGGTGGTTGGTGGGATTAGCTGTGGACGACGGCCGGGCGTCGCGCGGGCGGCAGGGCCGAGCGGGTGGCGCGACGATCATCGAGCCAACGCACAGCCTCGGCGTGCTTGGGGTCGATCGCCGTCGCCTCGCGTACGTCCTTGGTCGTAGGAGACGTCTTTTCAGACTGGGTGTCGAACATGGCACCGTCCTTCAAACTGGTCGCTGAGACAGGGGTCACCGGTCACGGTGTGTAGCTGGGTGATACCGAAGATCCGCGCATAAATCACCCCCTTTTGCCGTTTGTTGCAAAGTTTCACGAAAGTGCCGCAGGGGTTTTTTGGTCGCATCACCCTGTGATGCTTAGAAAATGAGCATCGAAGCGAGGCCCATCACCTTGGGTCATTGTTCAACTGAGAGGGAGAATGACATGGGCTTGCTGATCGACGGTGAGTGGCACGATCGCTGGTACGACACCAAATCCACCGATGGTAACTTTCGGCGAGCCGCCTCCACCTTTCGACACTGGGTGACCCCCGACGGTGCCGCGGGCCCCAGCGGTGAGGGCGGCTTCAAGGCCGAGAGCGGGCGCTATCATCTCTACGTCGCCTATGCCTGTCCCTGGGCGCATCGGACCCTGGTCTTTCGCGCACTCAAGGGGCTGGCCCCGCATATCGATGTCAGCGTCGTGCACCCCTTTATGGGCAAGGACGGCTGGCACTTCGGCACAGATTACGAGGGTGCGACGGGCGACCGGCTGTCGGGTCATGCCTTCATGCGCGACGTCTATCTCGCCGATACGCCGACCATGACAGGGCGGGTGACGGTGCCAGTGCTCTGGGACAAGGCGACGGGGCGCATCGTCTCGAACGAAAGCGCCGAGATCATCCGGATGTTCAACAGCGCCTTCGATGCCGTCACGGGCGATGACGCCGACTATCATCCCCAGGCCCTGCGGGAGGAGATCGAGGCAGTGAATACCCGCGTCTACGACACGGTCAACAACGGGGTCTACAAGTCCGGGTTCGCCACGACCCAGGCGGCCTATGAGGCGGCGGTCCACCCGCTGTTCGAGACGCTCGACTGGCTGGAGGATCGGCTGAGCCGCCAGCGGTATCTAATGGGTGACCAGATCACCGAGGCGGATTGGCGGCTGTGGACGACGCTGATCCGCTTCGATGCGGTCTATGTCGGTCACTTCAAGTGCAACCTGAGGCGGATTGCTGATTACCCTGCACTGTCAGGGTTTCTGCGGGAGCTTTATCAGTGGCAGGGCGTCGCCGAGACGGTGCGGATGGACCACATCAAGGACCACTACTATCAGAGCCATGAGACCGTGAACCCGACTCGGATCGTCCCCGCGGGACCGGTGCTGGACCTCACCTCGCCGCATGGCCGCGAGGGGTTGGGCAAGGCGGCGTAGCGGTCGCCGCCTCAACTCACCAACAGGCCCAGCGACAGCACCACGGCGATGCCGACGCTCATGGCGATGAGCCCGGTGTAGGTATCCTCCACCCGCTCCCGCGCGAAGGCGAGCGCGTCCGGCCCCTCGGCCCGTGCGGCGATCACGCGGTCGTACCCCTCGCGCAGGCGCAGGAAGTGCGGGGCGATCTGCACGGTGACGATCCCGGCGGAGAGCACGACGAAGGCGGCCACCGGCGCGATGGAGTTGGCGATCATCGCCAAGCCCGTCACCATGGCGGCGATCCCGATGACGATGGTGAAGGCATAGCCCGCCCCGGCGACGAAGGGCTGATCGAGCCGCGCCTTGGCCTCCTCGTACGACACCGTGGCTGTGCCGCGCAGATGGGGGCAGGTCGCGCGTTTGCGCATGACCGCGAGCGCACCCAGGATGACGAAGGCGACGACGATCCAGGGCACGGGATGGGAGCCGACCGTGTTCAGCGTCTCCAGCAGCATGTTCATGCGTCGCCCTCCTGGGCCTCGGCGACTTCCCGACCGCGCGCCTCCAGGGCGGCGTTGATCTCGGTGATGACCTTGATCCAGGTCTCGGTGTCCTGGGCGCCCTGGATCACGTGGCGGCCCTGGATGACGTAGAAGGGGACGCCGGTCACGCCCATGTCGCGCGCTGCGGTCTCCTCCTCGACCAGGGCCTGGTTGTCGGCCTCGCCCTCCAGCAGGCGGGCGACAACCTCCGCGTCCATGCCGTGTTCGCCGGCGATGCGGGTCAGGACGGCGGGGTCGCCGATGTCCTCGCGCTCCTCGAAATAGGCTTTGAAGAGCGCGTCGACCACGGGCGTCTGGGCGCCCTCGTTCTCTGCCCAGCGGATCAGGCGATGGGCGTTGAGGGTCTGGGGCGTGCGGGTGATCCCGTCGAGATCGAGCTCCATGCCATCGGCGGCGGCCATCTCGGCGATGCGGCCATAGACGCGGGCGGCGCCATCCGGCCCGCCGAACTTCGCCTCCAGATAGGCGCGGCGGTCCATGCCCTCGGCCGGCATATCGGGGTTGAGGCGGAACATCCGCCAGCGCGGCGTGAAGGGGTCGTGCCCCACCGCGGCGATAGCCCGGTCAAGGCGCGTCTTGCCGATGTAGCACCAGGGGCAGATCGGGTCCGAAACGATGTCGAGGGCGATCATCTGCAGCCTTTCTCGTGGTTGGCGCGCGGCGCACTCAAGGGAGTGGACATGGGCGTTTTGCCGCGGCGTGGCAAGCCGGCATGGGCAGGGCCGGCGAGACTGCTCACGCCGTCGTGTCGCGCCGATGCTCGGCCACCAGCGCGCGGCGGCGCAGTTTGCCGTTGGCGGTGCGGGGCAGGGCGTCGACCTCGATCCACAGGCGCGGGCACTTGTAGGGCGCGAGCCGGTCGGCCGCCCAAGCCTCCAGCACCGCGGTGCCGTCCCAATCTGCCGCGGGTACGACGAAGGCGGCGATCAGGCTGAGATCGGTGCGCATGGGCAGTTCTGCCACCGCGATTTCCGCGATGCCGGGGGCGCCGGCGAGGGCCTGTTCAACCTCCTGCGGGGCGACGCGGTAGCCCAGCGCGTTCATCACGTCGTCCGCCCGGCCGAGATGGGTGATCGCACCATCCGCCGCCATGACCCCCCGGTCGCCCGGCACAAACCAGTCGCCTTCGCTAGTCGCTGCGTCGGCCGCGGGATCCTGCCAATAGCCGATCATCAGCCCCGGGTCGGCGCGGTGCGCGGCGAGCAGCCCAGGCGTGCCGCGCGGGACGGGGTGGCGCTGGCCGGGGGCCGCGTCCTCAGCCAGGATCGCGACGCGGCGGCCGGGCTGGGGATAGCCGATGGCGCCCGGCGGTGCGGGCCGGTCCGGCGCGCCGGAGATAAAGGTGGAGAGCTCCGTCATGCCCAGCGCCTCGTGGATCGGCTTGGCCGTGCGAGCGCTCCAGGCGTCGGCGACACTCGACGGCATCTTTTCGCCCGCGGTCAGCCCATGGCGGAGGGGGGCAAAGGCCGCCGCCAGGTCGTCTTCGGCCCGCAGCATCTGGCGATAGACCCCCGGGACGGCGGCAAAGATCGTCGGGTGGTGGTGCGCCGCCAGCCGCGGCCAGATCAGCGGGTCGGGCGGGCCTGCATAGACCAGCGCCGTGGCACCCGCGGCCCAGGGGTCGGTCAGCCCCGCGCCCAGCGTATAGGTCCAGTTGAAGGCGCCCGCATGCAGCACCCGGTCCGCCTCGCTCAGACCGTACCAGCCCTGCCACATCATCCGGCGCGCCCAGGCGGAGCGTTGGGCATGCAGCACCCCCCGCGGGCTGCCGGAGGTGCCGGAGGTGAAGATCAGAAACGCCGGATCATCCGCCGCGGTATCGGCAACGGGGCCGGGGGCCTCGGTCGCCATCTCCGCCAGGGTCGTTGGGCCCAGGGCGGCGGTGCCGGGGGGCAGCGGCGCGTCAAGCCCCGGGCCGAAAGCCGCGAAGCGCGGTGCAACGCGATGCAGGATCGCCGCCGCCTCGCCGCGGATTAGCTGCGCCGCGACCGGCACCGCGACGCCGCCCGCGGCGATGGTCGCAAAGAACACCAGGGGAAAGTCGGCACTGTTGGCAAAGCGCAGGGCGACCCGGTCACCGGGTTTCAGCCCCGCCCGGCCGAGCCCCGCCGCCAGCCCCCGGATCCGGCGATCGAGATCGGCGAAGCGCCAGGTCTCCGCCACCGCGCCATGGGCGTCGGCGAGGACCTGAAGCGCGATCTTCTGGGGGGTCGTCGCAGCGGCAGAGAGGACATGGGCCGCGATGTTGAAGCGCGGCGGGCAGGGCGGCGGGCCGTTGCTGGCGAAAACGCTAAGACCGCCGCCAGCGTCGCCACTGGCGGCGGGGAAGTCGTGCTTGGATGCGCCGTCCGAGGAGGTCATGCCGCGCTTATAGCGGGACGCGGCGCCCCAGTCAGGCTTGCTCAGGCGTTCTCAGGTTCTCGTACCAGGGCCTTCGAAGCAGTGCTCTCGCCAATCAGCCGCATCACGTCATCGCAGAGTTCCGGCTGGCCACTGCAGCAATCGCCGATCAAAAAGGTCAGCATCGCTGCGAAGGTGTCGAGATCGGCGGTGTAGCGCACCCCGCGTCCCTCGCGCCGCGCCTTGACCAGCCGCGCGCGCAACAGCACCGCGAGGTTGGTCGACATGGTATTTTGTTTCGCATTCAAACGATCGGCCACCTCGCCGGCCAACAAGCCGGACGGGCCGGCGGACACAAGCAACCGGAAGGCATCGAGACGTCGAGCGTGCCCCAGCGCGCTCAACGCCGAGAGGGCCTCTTCGTTCAGCATGTCAAAAAATCCCGATCCAATCTGCCATTTCTTAAGCATGAAATCGCGATGCACCGCAGCGTTTTCAACCGCTACTCGAGAGAAACCGTCACTTTTCTGCTGTCATGCCAACGATTTAATCACAACGCTGTCCAGCCTCCGTCGACCGAGATGGCGGTGCCGGTTATTTGCGCTGCATCATCGGAGCAGAGAAAGGCCACTGTCCCGCCCATCTGGGCGACGGTCGCGAATTCCTTCGAGGGCTGGCGCTCCAGCAGGACGTTCCGGATCACGTCCTCGCGGCTCATGTTGTATTCCTTCATGGTATCGGGGATCTGGCCCTCCACCAGCGGGGTCAGCACATAGCCGGGGCAAACGGCGTTGCAGGTGATCGGCTCCTCCGCCGTCTCGAGCGCGACGACCTTGGACAGGCCGACGATCCCGTGCTTGGCGGCGACATAGGCCGATTTGAAGGGCGAGGCCGTGAGCCCGTGCGCCGAGGCGATGTTAACGACCCGGCCCCAGCCTGCCTTGCGCATCACCGGCAGCGCGGCGGCGGTGGTGTGGAAGGCAGAGGTGAGGTTGATCGCGATGATCGCGTTCCACTTCTCCTCGGGGAACTCGTCGATCTTGGAGACAAACTGGATCCCGGCGTTGTTCACCAGGATGTCGCACTTGCCGTAATGCGCGACCGTCTTCTCGATCAGGGCGCGGCACTGGTCGCCCTTGGACATGTCGGCCTGGATATAGACCGCCTCGCCACCGGTATCGCTGGCGACTTTCTTGGCCAGGTCATGATCCTCGGCGCTGTCGCTGAAGGAGTTGAGGACCACCTTGGCGCCGCGCTTGGCGAGCTCCTCCGCCACGCCCAGGCCGATGCCCGAATTCGATCCGGTGATGACCGCTACCTTGCCCTCGACCGACATGCCGCTCTCCTTCGTTCATGCCTCGTGAAATCGGGTCACACAGGTCGTGCGGCCCGTTGCATGGCGGGGTATAGCGGGGCAGGACGGGGCCGGGAAACAGTCTCAGCGTCACGGCCGACCAAAAAAAAGCGCCCCACAAGGGGGCGCGTCAGGTGTTGAGGCAGGTTTCATACAGGCAAGAAACCTATCGAGCAGTGAGGGAACGATACGCACTATGCGCTGGGGTCGCAAGAGACTTTTCCGCCGAACATCAAGAATGTTTCGCAACCTTCATGAACCGCTGATTTTTCTGCTCTCCGCCACTCTTTTTGGTGTGCTTCCGGCGGCCGCCGATCCGGCCGCGCCGGTGGTGCATGGCATCGCCATGCACGGCCAGCCCGCCTTGCCGCCGGATTTCGCGCATTTCCCCTATGTCTCGCCCGACGCGCCGCAGGGGGGCACGATGGTGCTGGGCGAGACTGGCGCCTTCGACAGCCTCAACCCCTTTGTGCTGAAGGGATCGACCCCCTGGGTCATGCGGTCGCTGGTCTATGAGACACTGCTTACAAGGAGTTATGCGGAACCTTTCACCTTGTATGCGAGCTTAGCGTCGGGCGTGCGGGTGCCTCCGGACCGCAGCGGCGTGACCTTTGTGCTGGACCCTGCGGCGCGCTTCTCCGACGGCAGCCCGGTCACGGTGGAGGATGTGCTGTGGTCGCTGCAGGTGCTGGGCGAGCAGGGGCATCCCCGATACCGCGCCGCCTGGTCCCAGGTCGCGGCGGTGGAGGAGAGCGCGCCGGGGGAGGTGACCGTCACCTTCAGCGCGCCCAACCGCGAGCTGCCGCTGCTGCTCGGATTGCGCCCGATCCTGAAGAAGGCGGCGCCCTGGCAGGACGATCTGGCGGGGGATCCGCTAGTGCCGCCCATCGGATCCGGCCCCTATGTGGTCGAGCGGGCGGAGCCTGGGCGGCAGGTCACGTTTCGCCGCGATCCGGACTGGTGGGGCGCGGGCCGCCCCGCGAACCGCGGGCTGCACAACGTCGAGGAAGTACGCGTCGACTTCTTCCGCTCGGGCGATGCGCTCTGGCAGGCGGTGACGGCGGGGGAGGTCGATTTCTTCAGCGATGCCGACCCTGCGCGCTGGGAGACGGCGTATGACTTTCCCGCGATCCGTGACGGTCGTCTGACCCGCAGCGAAATTGCCCATCAGCGGCCCACGGGCATGCGCGGCTTCGTCTTCAACACCCGCCGCGCGCCGCTGCAGGATCGCCGCGTGCGCCAAGCGCTAGGGCTGGTCTTCGATTGGGCCTGGGTGAACGAGCGGCTCTACCGCGGCGCCTACACCCGCATCCCGTCCTACTTCGGCGGCTCGGCGCTGGCCTTTGACGGCGCGGCGAGCGCGGGGGAGCGGGCGGTGCTCGCGCCCTTTGCCGAGACCCTGCCGGAGGGCACGCTGGAGGGGACGGCGCGCTGGCCGCAGACCGCCGGCACCGGGCGCGACCGCCGGGCGCTGCGCCGGGCCGCCGCCCTGCTGGATGAGGCGGGCCTCGATGTCGTAGGCGGGCTGCGCCGCCGGCCCGATGGCAGCCCGCTCACCCTCGGCGTGCTCGTGAGGGCCGCTGAGGAGGAGACGCTCGCCGGCATCTGGGGGGAGGCGCTCAAACCCCTCGGCGTCGGGCTGGAGATCCGCCGGGTGGATGCCGCGCAGTGGGAGGAGCGCCGCCGCGCCTATGACTACGACATCACGGTGAACCGCTGGGCCATGTCTCTCTCGCCCGGCACCGAGCAGCGGCTCTACTTCGGTGCGGCGGGGCGGGGGACGCCGGGCACCCGCAACTATATGGGCGTCGCGGATCCGGCGGTGGAAGCGGCGATCGACGCGCTGCTGACCGCCGAGGGCCGCCAGGCCTTTGAGGACGCGGCCCGCGCGCTCGATCGGGTGCTGACGGCGGGGCTGTACGTTGTGCCCTTCGGCGTGTTGCCGGCGGATCGTTTGGTGCACGACAGCGCCTTCCGGCGGGCCGAGACCGGGAGCCTGTACGGCTGGTGGGGCTGGTGGTCCGGTCCCGGCACCTGGTGGCGGGCGGACGCGGAGACGGCGGAGTGAGCGCCGATGCGCTAGACCCCACCGCGGGTGTCCTGGCCGAGGTCTTCGGGTTCGATGGCTTTCGCCCGGGCCAGCGCGAGATCGTCGATGCCATGATCGGCGGCGAGGATGTGCTGGCGATCATGCCGACGGGCGGGGGCAAATCGCTCTGCTATCAGCTTCCCGCGCTGACCGGGCCGGGGCTGACCCTGGTCGTCTCCCCCCTCATCGCGCTGATGGAGGATCAGGTGAGCGCCCTGCGCGCCGCGGGGGTGGAGGCGGGGTCGCTCTCCTCCGCCACGCCGGAGGAGGAACGCGGCCGGCTGTTGGATGGGCTGGGTGCTGGCACGCTCAAGCTGCTCTATGTGGCGCCGGAGCGGCTGGCCTCCGACCGGTTCTGCGATTGGCTCTCGCGCCTGGGCGTCGCGCGTCTGGCGGTCGACGAGGCGCATTGCATCAGCCAGTGGGGCCATGACTTCCGCCCCGATTACCTGCGTCTTGGCCCGCTCGCCCAGACCCTTGGCGTGCCCGTCGGCGCCTTCACCGCCACGGCCGACGAGGAGACGCGGGCCGAGATCGTCGCGCGGCTGTTCCCCGGGCGCCAGCCCAGGGTCTTCCTGCGCGGCTTCGACCGGCCGAACCTGTTCCTCGCCTTCGAGCCCAAGGCCGGCGGCAATGCCCAGATCATCGACTGGGTGAGCCCCCGGCGCGGCCAATCCGGGATCGTCTACGCCGCGACAAGGGCGCGGACCGAGCGGATTGCCGAGGCGCTGGTGGCCAAGGGGATCAACGCGCTCGCCTATCATGCGGGGCTGGAGGCCGCGGAGCGTGAGCGGCGTCAGCGCGCTTTCTCGCGCGCCGACGACATGGTCATGGTGGCCACGGTCGCCTTCGGCATGGGGGTCGACAAGCCGGATGTGCGCTTTGTGCTGCAGGCCGATCTGCCGAAGTCGATCGAGGCCTATTACCAGGAGATCGGGCGCGCCGGGCGCGATGGCCTGCCGGCGGAGACGCTGACGCTCTATGGCACCGATGACATCCGTCTGGCCCGCGCCCGGATCGACGAGTCCGGCGCACCCGAGGAGCGCCAGCGCGCGGACCATGCCCGGCTGAACGCGCTGTTGGCGCTGGCGGAGGCGCCGACCTGCCGGCGGGTCTCGCTGCTGCGGTACTTCGGGGAGGAGACCTCGCCCTGCGGGCACTGCGATACCTGCCGCACGCCACCCGCGACCATCGACGGCACCGAGCCCGCGCAGATGGCCCTGTCGGCCATGCTGCGGACGGGGGAGCGCTTTGGGGCGGGTCATATCGTCAACGTCTTGCGCGGGGTGTCGGACGAGCGGATCGCGCGGCTCGGTCACGATGCGCTCAAGACCTTCGGCGTCGGTGCGGCCTGGGGGGAGGGGGCCTGGAAGGGCTGGTTGCGTCAGCTCTATGCCCAGGGCCTGTGCCATATCGACGGCGAGCGCCACGGTGCCTGGGCCGTCACCGAGGCCGGGTGGGAGGTGCTGCGCGGCGCGCGGCCGGTCACGCTGCGCCCCGCCGAGGCGGCGCGGCCCAAGCGACGCGAGCGGGGCTCTGCCGCGCGCCCGCCCATAGACCTATCGGAGGCGGATGCGGCGCTTTTCGAAGCGCTGCGGGCCGAACGTCGGCGGATCGCCGAGGAGGCGGGGGTGCCCGCCTATGTGATCTTCCAGGACCGCACCTTGGTGGCGTTGGCGCAGGAGCGGCCCGCCAGCCTGGAGACGATGGCGGTCGTCCACGGGGTCGGTCGGGCCAAGCTGGAGAAGTTCGGCGAGGACTTCCTCACCGTCATTCGGACGCAGGGATAAGGCCCGCGATGCCGGAGACGCCCTGACCGTTGAGCGCACTTGCGATCAGCAATGCCGCAATCGACCACATGATGAGGGCGACGAGCGCATCAAGGGCGCGCCAGGCGGCCGGTCGGGCGAAGAACGGGGCGAGCAGACCGGCGCCGTACCCGAGTATCGTAAAGAAGACGAAGCTGGCGGAGACCGCGCCGAGTGCGAAGGCCACCCCGTGCCCGGCTTCCACGAAGGGCAGCGAGACCGTGCCGATGAGGATCACCGTGTCGAGATAGACGTGCGGGTTGAGCCAGGTAAGGGCGAGACAGGTGACGATGGCTGCGGTGAGCGACCCCTTCCCCTCATCGGCTGGGTTCAGGCTGCCGGGGGTCAGCGCACGGCGTGCGGCCATTGCGCCGTAGACGATCAGGAAGGCAGCGCCTGCCCAGAGAATGACCTCGATCACCGCCAAAAAGGCAGCGGCCGCGGCGCCCATGCCCGTGACACCCACGGTGATCAGGATCGCATCGGAGCAGGCGCAGACCAGGATCACAGGCAGCACGTGCGCCTTCATCAACCCCTGGCGGAGGACAAAGGCGTTCTGCGACCCGATGGCCAGGATCAGCGAGAACGCCGTCCCGAAGCCCGTGGCAACGGCGGTGAACATGGTCCGACTGAGCTGGTCGCGTCAGGGCCGGTCGTCACCGATCGGTGCGACGGCGTCTGCAAAGGCACGGCGGCGAGCGGCGACTTCTTCAGACTGTGCGAGTTGTTCCGCCTTTGTCGGTGGCACAACAAGACCGGCAGAAATAACCATCTTGGCAGCGTCCTCAATTGTCATCTCAAGTGGGATCACATCTTCACGCGGCACAAACAGCAAGAAACCTGATGTCGGATTTGGTGTCGTTGGTAGAAAAACTGAAACCATTTCAAGTCCAGTAGTCTCTGTGATCTCACCTTTCGCATCTGTAGAGATAAAGGCAACGGCCCACAAGCCCCGGCGTGGATACTCAATCAAACAAGCTTGTCGAAAAGACGTGTTCGAGTTCGTCAATGCTGTCTCCATTAATTGCTTTAATGCGTTATAAATAGATCTAACGATTGGAGTCCTATCAACGAGACCTTCCGCGAGTCGAATGATCTGTTTTCCGAAGACTTTCTTAGCAAAGTATCCGACAACAACTGTAAAGACAAAAAATACGAGCACCCCATAGCCGGGCACATCGGCGCCCAGATAGGTGCGCGGGTCATATGGGCTGGGGACCAGCGGCATCACCTGGCTGTCGACGAAGGTGATGATGTACCAGGTCAGCCAGATCGTCAGGATGATCGGCCCCACGACCACGAGCCCGGCGAAGAAGTTCAGGCGGACCGTCTGGAAGACCGATCGCTGGCGATGGCCTCGGACGCTCGCCCGAACCTCCTCGCCGTCCTTCTCGCCCTTGTCCTTCGTCATGCGGCCGTCCCCTGGCTTAAGCGCGCGACCCTAGTAGCCCCTGTCGCGTTCGACAACGTGCAGGAACGGCTGGCCCGCTTCGCCCCGCGCGACCTGGGACACCAATGCCCTGGAGGCCGTGCCGGATCGCGTAATGGAAGCGATATGGGGCGTCACCGTGACGTTTGGATGGGTCCAGAAGGGATGCTCGACCGGTAGGGGTTCGACGTCGAAGACATCCAAGGTGGCGTGACCCAGGTGCCCGCGATCGAGCGCCGCCAGCAGCGCATCGTCATCGATCAGGGGACCGCGGCCAGCGTTGATCACCGCCGCACCCGGCGCCAGCCGAGAGAGCGCCGAGGCGCCGACGATCCCGACCGTCTGAGGCGTCTGCGGCAGCAGCAGCACCAGGATCGACGCCCCGTCCAGGGCCGCGATCAGCCCATCTGCGCCGTGATGGCAGGTCACCCCCTCGACATGCCGCACGGTCCGCGACCAGCCATGCACCTGAAAGCCCAAACCGGCGAGCCGCGTCGCGCAGATGCCGCCGAGCGCGCCGAGGCCGAGGAGGGTCACCTTGCGCTCCGCCGCCAGCGGGGGGGCGTTCGCCTCCCAGGGCAGGGCGGAGGTGTTACCGATGTAGCGGTCGAGGTCGAGGTGGTGGCGCATCACATGCCCGGTGACATAGTCCAGCATCCCTAGGGTCAGCCCCTCCTCCACCATGCGGACCAGGGGCACGGCGGGCGGCAGGGGCAGGGCCAGCGCCTGTTCGACCCCGGCCCAGAGGTTCAGGATCGCCTTGAGGCGTATATAGGGCGTGAAGTCGGTCACCGGTCCGCTCGGTGCCAGGATCAGGTAATCGGCGGCGGCGGGGTCTGCCTCCGCGGGGTCCATGACGAGGGTCATCCTGAGGCCGGCCTTCCCGGCGGCGGCGCGCAGGTCGCGCTCATAGGCCTCGCGCTGCTCCGGCCGGCCGGCAAAGACCACGACGGGGGTCTGGCTCGTCATCATCTGCCCTATGGTCGGGGTTGGCCGGCGCGTGCCGTTGGGTCCGCTCAGGGGGCGGCGGGCCGGTGGACATGGGCCGACTGGATCAGGCCGAAGGCGATCATCAGCACCAGCATGGCCGAGCCGCCGTAGCTCACCAGCGGCAGCGGAACCCCCACCACCGGCACCAGCCCCATGACCATGGCCATGTTGACGGCCCAGAAGAAGAAGAAGGCCGCCCCCAGCCCGCCCGTGAGCAGGGCGCCGAACCGGTCGCGGTTACGCACCATCGACAGGATGCAGAGCGCGGCGATGGCGATGTAAAGCGCCAGCAGCGAGAACGAGCCGATGAAGCCGAACTCCTCGGACAGGGTCGTGAAGATGAAGTCGGTGTGCTTCTCGGGCAGGAAGTTCAGCCGCGACTGGGTGCCTTGCATGAAACCCCGCCCCTCCAGCCCGCCGGAGCCCATGGCGATCTTGGACTGGGTGATGTGATAGCCCGCGCCCAGGGGATCGTTCTCAGGGTTCAGGAAGGTGTCGATGCGCCGGTACTGGTACTCCTTGAGCACCTGCCACTCCGTCCCGCGGGAGGCCATGACGGCCCAGATCGTGCCCCCGGCGGCCAGTGCCGCACTGATGAAGTACCAGAGCGACACGCCCGCCAGGAATAGCACGATGGTGCCGCCAAGGCCGAGGAGCAGCGCGGTGCCAAGGTCGGGCTGCTTCAGCACCAGCGCCATGGGCACCAGGATCATCAGGATCGGCGGTACCAGCCACAGCGGATGGGACACGCGGTCGTCCCGCAGCCAGTCGTAGTAGCGCGCGAGCGCCATCACGAGGCCGATCTTCATGAGCTCGGAGGGTTGGAGCTGCAGCGGCCCCACCTGGATCCACCGCGTGGCGCCCATGCCGGTGACGCCCACGAACTCCACCGCCACCAGCAGCGCCAGCGCGGCGCAATAGGCAAAGGGAGAGGCCCATTTCCAGACCCGGATATCGACCAGGGCGATGCCGAGCATGATGACCAGACCCACCGAAAAGCGGGTCATCTGGCGCGAGGCCCAGGGATCGGTGCTGCCGCCGGCGACGGAGTAGAGCATCAGAAAGCCCACCGCGGCGATGGCGGTGACCACCAGGATCATCCCCCAGTCGAGGCGCAGCAGCTTTGGCAGGATCGCGGGCGTCCGCGCCTTCTCCGAGGCGCGTCGCGAAATCCCACCGATACGGGCGACGCCGCTCATGTGCGCACCCTGGGTGCTGTGGGCTGGGCATCCGTGCCGATCGCCGGGCGCGGGGTCGGCAGGGTCGGCGGCGGCTCGGGCCGCTGACCGGGCGGATAGGCGGAGAGTGGGACCTCAGCCCCCCAGCGTGCGCGCATCAGCACATCGCGCGCCACCGGCGCGGCCGCCTTCGATCCGCCGCCGCCATGCTCGACGACGACGGCTATCGCATAGCGCGGCGCCTCCGCCGGGGCGTAACCCACGAAGAGCGCGTGGTCGCGGCGGTTCCAGGGCAGGTCCTCGTTGCGAAAGACGCCGCGCGCGCGCTCGGCGGCGGTGATGTTGCGCACCTGGCTGGTCCCGGTCTTGCCGGCCATCAGGTAATCCTCCGCCGTGATGCGCGAGCGGCGGGCCGTGCCGCGGCGGCCGTTGACCACCTCGTCCATTCCCTCGCGCATCAGGCGCAGGTGATAGGGGTTGAGGCCGAGATCCGGCGCCTCGGCCACCCCAACGGGCACGCCCGCGCGGGCGCGGACCAGGCGCGGCTCGATCGTCTTGCCGGTGGCCAGGCGGGCCGTCATCACCGCCAGTTGCAGGGGCGTCGCCAGCACAAACCCCTGACCGATGCCGGAGTTGAGCGTATCGCCGACCTGCCAGCCCTCGTCGCGGTTCTGCTCCTTCCAGGCCTTCGTGGGCATCAGCCCGGTCTTCAGCGCCGGATTCGGCACGTCGTGGGAGACGCCAAGACCCAGCCGTCGCGCCATGGCGGCGATCTTCTCGATCCCGACCCGCTTGGCGATCTCGTAGTAGTAGACGTCGCAGGACTGCGAGAGGCTGTCGATCAGCCCCATGTGCCCATGGCCGCCGCGCTTCCAACAGTGAAAGCGCCGCCTGCCAAGCTGCATGCCGCCGTTGCAGAAGACGGTCTCGCCCACGCCGACGACGCCGGCCTCCAGCGCCGCCAGGGCCACGATCATCTTGAAGGTCGAGCCCGGCGGATACATGCCCGAGGCCCATTTGTTGTGCAGCGGCCGGTGATCGTCGGCGAGATAGGCGCCATAGTCGGTATGGCTGATGCCGGTGACGAACTTGTTGGGCTCGAAGCTGGGGTTCGAGGCAAGCGCCAGCAGATCGCCGCTGTTGCAGTCCATCAGCACGACGGCCGCACTCTCCTCGCCCAGGCGTTCATGCACGTAGCGCTGCAGATCGAGGTCGATGGTGAGGTACAGATCCTGGCCGGCCTGCCCTTCCTGGCGGTCGATTTCCCGGATGACGCGGCCATAGGCGTTCACCTCGATGCGCCGCGTGCCGGCGGTGCCGCGCAGGTCATGCTCCACCGAGCGTTCGAGCCCGTCCTTGCCGATCTGGAACTCGGGCACCTGCAGGATCGGGTCGTCGTCGTCGGGGTTCTCCAGGTCGCGCTCGGTGACCCGGCCCACGTAGCCGACCACATGCGCGGTCTCGAAGCCGTGGGGGTAGTGGCGCGACAGCCCCACCTCGGGCTGGACGCCGGGCAGGGCAGGGGCATTGGCGTTCACCGCCGCAAAGGCGGGCCAGTCCAGGTAGTCGACCACCGGGACGGGCACGAAGGAGGGCTTTGAATTGAGCTCGCGCAGCGCACGCTCGCGGATGTGCTCCGGCAGGGGGACGATCTGGCCGAGCTCGTCGAGCACGGCCTCCGCCTCTCCCGCCTGTTCGCGCACCATGACGATGCGGAAGTTCTGGCGGTTCACCGCCAGCGGCCGGCCCAGACGATCGAAGATCTCCGCGCGGGCCGGCGCGATCAGGCGCAGGTTGATGCGGTTCTCCTCGGCCAGCAGACGATAGTGCTCCGCCTCCTCGATCTGCAACTGGCGCATGCGCCAGGCGAGGGTGCCTGCCACCAGGCATTGCGCGCCTAGCAGCACCAAGGCGCGGCGGCTGAGGCGGGGCCCGGGCGGTGCCACTCCCTCTGCCGCGGTGGCCTGGCGGCGACGCTTAGCGGTCATGCGCGCTCTCCGCGTGCCAGGCAGGCTGGCGCCGGCGCGGCTGAGGATCGCCGACGCCCCGGATCCCGCAGCCCCATCGGATCAGCACCAGCATCGCGGGCCAGCAGGCGACGGTAATCACCCATTGGCGGACGACGGCCAGCACATAGGGCGGCTGCACGAAGAGGATCAGCGCCAGGAGGTAGGGCAGGGCGAAGGTCGCAAGCAGCACGCCAGCGGTAATCAGCCCCTCGCGCAGGAGGCTACCGCGCAGCAGATTGGCGCTCATGAGCCGCATCGCTTCGGCGGTCAGCACCAGGGCCAGCGCGCCCGCACCCACGGGCAGGTCGGTCAGCAAATCGCGTGTCAGGCCGAGCGCGAAGACCACCGGAAGCGGCACCGCATCGGGCCGCCGGATCGCGAAGATCACGACGACCAGTGCCAAGAGGTCAGGCGAGGGTAGGCTGTGCGGCGCCATGCCCACGGGGGCTGCCTCCAGCAGGATCGCGGCCAGACCCAGGGCCACCATCAGCGCCATGCGCCAGAGGGCGGCAGTGGTGGGGACCATGACTTCGAGGATCGGGACCATACGTGCCTTCAGCCCCGCGGCTCCGCGGCGGTCGCGGCCTCCAGCCCTGGCGCGGCCGGCGTGACGGCGGGGGGCGGGCCAACGAGCCGTCCCGGCCCGTCGATGGTGCGGTCGGGGTTGTAGCGCAGCAGCCGCACGAACTCGAGCCGGTCCAGATCGCCCGAGAGCGCGGCGCGCAACGTCCCCTCCGCGTCGATCACCCGGCCGACCGGCAGGCGGGGCGGAAAGACCCCTCCGTCGCCCGAGGTCTCGATCTGATCGCCGGGGCTCACACCGTCCGGCTCCCCGATGAAGGCAAGGCGCGGCGCGGCGGAGGCATCGCCGACCAGGATCGCACGCTGCCCCGAGGGCTCGATCACCACCGGCACGCGGCTGGAGAAATCGGTGACCAGCATCAGCCGGGCTGCCTGTTCGCCCGTGCCGACAACCCGGCCGATCAGACCGCGACCATCGACGGCCGCGGCGCCGTCCTCCACCCCGTCGCGCCGGCCCACGTTCACCAGCACCGACTCCGAGAACGGCCCGCCTGAGTCGGCGATGATATCGCCGGTCACGAAGCCAAGCCTTGGGGCGAGACGCACGTTCATCAGCGCGATCAGCCGGGCGTTCTCCTCCTCCAGCGCACGCGCCGTCTCCCGCCAGGCCTCCAGCCGTTCGATCTCGCGGCGCAGTTCGCGGTTCTGGGTGTAGACGTCGATGAAGCTGCGGTAGTCGCGGGCCATGGAGGTGGTGAACTCCACCGGCTCCGCCGCCCAGTCGAGGCTGGGGGAGACGAGGTCCACCAGCGACATGCGAAGCTGCACCAGCCGCGGGTTCTCGGCGCGCCAGAGGCCGAGCAGGATCAGGCAGACGACCACGATGACGCCGAGCAGCACCGTTCTGATGCGCCGCTCAAGCTCTGCCGCCCTGTCCTGTCCCGGGCGCGCCATGGCCGCCAGTCCCCCTCAGCGATCCACTGACCGAAATGGTTTCACATGCTGATCTTCATAACATGGCCCAGGCTGTCGAGATGTTCCAGCGCCCGGCCGGTGCCCAGGGCCACACAGTGCAGCGGCTCCTCGGCCACCGAGATCGCGAGGCCCGTCTGCTCGCGCAGGGCGATGTCGAGCCCGCCCAGCAGCGCGCCGCCACCTGCGAGCATGACGCCGTTGTCGACGATGTCGGCCGCCAGATCCGGGGGCGTCGCCTCGAGTGCTACCATGACCGCCTCGACGATCTGCTGCACGGGCTCGGACAGGCTCTCGGCGATCTGGGCCTGGGTGATCTCCTGCTCCTTCGGCACGCCGTTCAGCAGATCGCGGCCGCGGATCGTCATCGTCCGGCCCACGCCATCGGCGGGCATGCGGGCGGTGCCGATCTCCTTCTTGATCTTCTCGGCCGTCGCGTCGCCGATCAGCATGTTGTGCTGGCGGCGCAGGTGGCTGATGATCGCCTCGTCCATCTTGTCACCGCCGGTGCGGACCGAGCGGGCATAGACGATGTCCGACAGCGAGAGCACCGCGACCTCGGTCGTGCCGCCGCCGATGTCGACGATCATGCTGCCGGTGGGCTCCGTGATCGGCAGGCCCGCGCCGATGGCCGCCGCGATGGGTTCGGCAATGAGGTATGCCTTGCGCGCGCCGGCGGAGATCACCGACTGCTCGATCGCCCGCTCTTCCACCGCGGTGGCGCCATAGGGCACGCAGACCACGACCTGGGGTTTGGAGAAGAGGGTGGCGGGCTGCACCTTCTTGATGAATTCCTTGATCATCTCCTCGGCGACTTCGAAGTCCGCGATGACGCCGTCGCGCATCGGGCGGATTGCCTGGATCGAGCCGGGGGTGCGGCCGAGCATGAGCTTGGCGTCCTCGCCGACGGCCTTGACCTCTTTCTTGCCCTGGATGGTCTGGAAGGCCACGACCGAGGGTTCGTTCAGCACGATCCCCTTGCCCTTGGCGTAGACAAGCGTGTTCGCCGTGCCGAGGTCGATGGCCATGTCGCTCGAAAACATGCCGAACAATCCGCCAAACATGCGTGCCCCGTGGTGTGGATGATGCTGCCCGTTCCTCCGCGGTGGCGGTTTCTCGGGCCGCCCTCCTGCCGCATCGGTTCGCCGCTTATACGGAGGGGCGCGGTGCACTGCAAAGACAAACCGAGAAATCGTGACAGCTTTGCAACGCGCCGCTACGTCACCGGGCCAACCGCCCGGTTCCGTAGAGGCTTCGACCTGGCACGACGGCCGAAGCCAAGCCGTGCCTAAGCTAGAGACATGGACAAAACGCTAACCGATCCGAGGATCAGCCGACGCGCATAGGCTCCGGCACGGCGCTCTCGGTTTCACGCGACAGACGCTCAGCCAGGGCGAGCAGTTCGTCCCGCATCTGAGCCAGACCCGCCTCGCCGAGCCCCGTGTCGCAGGCAACGCGGTGCTGCACGGCCGCGGCCTCCGCCTCCAGTTGGCGGCCTTCCTCCGTCAGTTCCACGTGAACCACCCGCCGGTCCCGCTCGTCCCGCCGCCGCAGCACCAGGGCGGCGACTTCCAGGCGGTCGACAAGCGGGGTAACGGCGCTCGGGCTCAGCTTCAGGCGGTCCGCCAGTTCCCGCACCGTACGCCCACCATCCTGCCAAAGCACCAGCATCAGAAGGTACTGCGGATAGGTCAGTCCGATCTCCGCCAGCATGGGGCGGTAGCTGCGGACGATGGCGTTGGTGGCGGCGTAGAGTGAGAAACAGAGCTGATCATCGAGCCGAAGCTTCGCCGGGGCCGACATGACGTTTCCTTTCCCAACCGCTTATTTTCTGAACCATTTCATACTGCGACAAATGTGTCCACAAAAGTAGACGCGGAAAATGATCGACAGAATAAACGCCCTTAAAACGCTTATGGCGCAGGCCTTAACGATGGCCTGCGCCGTAGTGCGCGAGATGTCTCGTATCTTCAGATGGCGATATCACTGTCCGGTGCGGACTTCTCTCGACGAATCAGTAGTTTATTCAGGGCGTGAACATACGCGCGTGCACTAGCCACCACAGTATCGGTGTCCGATGACTGTGCGGTCGTGATCTTGCCGTTCTCTGACATCCGCACGCTGACGGTGGCCTGCGCATCGGTCCCTTCGGTCACTGCGTGCACCTGATAGAGCTCGAGCCGCGCCTCATGCGGCACCAGGGCCTTGACCGCGGCGAAGGCCGCATCGACCGGGCCGTCGCCGTTCGCAGTATAGCGGTGTTCCTTGCCGTCGATCTCCAGGATGATGTCGGCGGACTGCGGCGCCTCGGTCCCGCAGATCACCCGCAGGAACTTGAGCTTGATCCGCTCCGCCGCATCGCCGGCCTGAGTCTCGGAGACCAGCGCCAGGATATCGTCGTCGTAGATCTCCTTCTTGCGGTCGGCCAGCGCCTTGAACCGCACAAAGGCCTCCTGCAGGGCGTTGTCCCCGATCTCGACGCCCAACTCCTCCAGCTTGGTGCGAAAGGCGTGGCGGCCGGAGTGTTTGCCCATGACCAGGTTAGTGGCGTTGAGGCCGATATCCTCCGGCATCATGATCTCGAAGGTCTCGGCGTTCTTCAGCACCCCATCCTGGTGGATGCCGCTCTCGTGCGCAAAGGCGTTCTTGCCCACGATGGCCTTGTTGTACTGCACCGGAAAGCCGGAGACCGAGGCGACGAGGCGCGAGGCGGCCATGATCCGCTTGGTGTCGATGCCGGTGGCAAAGGGCATGATGTCGCCGCGCACGCGCAGGGCCATCACCACCTCCTCCAACGCGGTATTGCCGGCCCGCTCGCCCAGACCGTTGATCGTGCACTCGATCTGGCGTGCCCCGGCCTCCACCGCTGCCAGCGCGTTGGCCGTCGCCATGCCGAGGTCGTTGTGACAATGGGTCGAGATCGTGCACTGGTCGATCTCAGGCAGGGCATCGCGCAAAAATGCGATGATCTCCGCGCTCTCGCGCGGCGCCGTGTAGCCAACGGTGTCGGGGATGTTGATCGTCGTGGCCCCGTTCTCGATGGCGACGCGCACGGTCTCGGCCAGGTAGTCGCGTTCGGTGCGGGTGGCGTCCATGGGCGACCACTGGACGTCCTCGCACAGCGACCGCGCGTGGGAGACCGTGTCAGCGATCTTCTGCAGCACCTGCTCCTTGTCCATCGAGAGCTGGAACTCCCGATGCAGCGGCGAGGTGCCGATGAAGGTGTGGATGCGCGGGCTTGCGGCGTGCTGCACCGCTTCCCAACACCGGTCGATGTCGCGGAAATTGGCACGGGAGAGCCCGGCGATGGTGGCCGATTTCGTGACCTTGGCGATCTCGCTGACCGCCTCGAAATCCCCCTCCGACGCGATGGGGAAGCCGGCCTCGATGATGTCGACGCCCATCTCGTCGAGGATCGCTGCGATCTGCAGCTTCTCGTCCAGCGTCATGGAGGCGCCGGGCGACTGTTCGCCGTCGCGCAGGGTGGTGTCGAAGATCTTGACGCGCGCTTTTTCGGCCTGCGCAGGCGTATCGGTGGTGCTCATGGTGCGTTTCCTCAGATCCGGGGCTTCGGCGCGGCCGTCGCCGGATCGCCAGTGTTCGGGGTGCCGCTCGGCTCGATCAGCAGAACCTGCGCCTCGGTCTCGGCGCGCGGTCGGTGGCGTATCCCGCGGGGGACGACGACCATCTCGCCGGGGCCGAAGGTGACCGAGGGCGCATCGGCATAGTCCATCGTCACGTGGCCCGTGAGCACGAGGAAGAAGTCGTCCGTGTCGTCGTGGTGGTGGAAGGGGAACTCCCCCTGAAACTTCACCACCATGACGTCGTTATCGTTGTAGGTGGCGACGACCTTCGGATCCCAGTGGGTGTCGAAGGTGGCCAGCTTCTCAGCCAGATTGATTTTCTGCATGGGTATCTCGAGATGTCTCGGGTTCCGGGTGGCTGCCGGCGCGTTCGCGTTCCCCTGAGCGCGCGCGCCGATCTCCCGGCACGCTCAGGGGCGCATAAGCAGCAGAAGGCCGCCCAAGGGGCAGCCAAGCTGGATGTCGCGAACCTGAGCGCAGCACGTCATAAGGCCCTCATGCCCCAGAACCCCGGCAAAGAAAAGGGCGGAGTACCAGGCGCGGGCGTCAGTAGAAGAAGCGTTCCTCGACGATCTTGCCGTCCTTGACGGTGTAGAGGCCGACCTCGTCCATCTTCATGCGATCCATGCCGGTCATGGTGACGTCGATCCAGAAGGTGATCGCGAACTGGTCGCCATGGACCTTGGGCCCATCGCCCATGCCCTCGTCGTGGACGGTGGCGTTCGCCTCCCACCACTTGTACTTCTCCGCCAGCGCCGCCTTGCCCGTGACGTCCGAGTGCTCACCCGGCATGGGCTCGATCGAGCGGATGTCGTCGCTGTAGAACTTCTCCTGCGCCTCAGCGATCTTGTTGTCCTTGATCAGCGCATAAAACTCCGCCGCCAACTCCCTGATATCCATTGTTTTCCCTCCCAAAGACAAAGGGCCCGGCCAGCGGCCGAGCCCTTGGAGGATAGCATCGTTTGGTGACGATTACTGCGTGGCGCAGTCCTGGTTCTCGCCGCCGGCGCGCTGGCCGTCTTCCCAGCAGCCCTCGTAGACGGTGCCGTTGGCATAGGCCATCACGCCGAAGCCGTGCTGGCGGCCGCGAATGAAGTTGCCGCGGTACTCATCGCCGTTGGGATAAGTCGCGGTGCCCTCGCCGTGGATCTCGCCCTCGAGCCAGCCACCCTGGTAGACGAAGCCGTCGGCCAGGATCAGCTTGCCCTCACCCTGACGGCGGCCGTCGGCGAAGGCGCCGTCGTAAACCGCGCCGTCGGGATAGGTGAGCTTGCCCTCGCCGGCCTGCACGCCGTTCTCCCAGCCGCCGGCATACACATGGCCATCCGGGTAGGTCATGGTGCCGGCGCCGTGGTGACGGGCGTTGAGGAACTGGCCCTCATAGACCGAGCCGTTGGCGTACTGTGCGATGCCCTTGCCGGTGATCACGCCGTTTTCCCACTGGCCGGTGTAGCTGCCGCCGTCGGCGTAGATGATGCGGCCCTCGCCGTGCGGGGTGCCGGCAACGAAGCTGCCCTCGTAGCGCGAGCCGTTGGGGTAGGAGGCGACGCCCCCGCCCTCGATCCGGCCCTCGATCCAGGCGCCCACATAAGTGTAGCCATCGGTGCCGACGAAGCGGCCCTCGCCGTGGCGGTCGCCGTTCTGGAACATCCCCTCGTAGCGGTCGCCCGAGGCATAGATCGCGACGCCCTGGCCCGCGCGCTTACCCTCGACGAACTCGCCGGTGTATTTGTCGCCGTTGGCGTAGCTCGCCGAGCCCGTGCCGGTGATCTGACCGTCGCGCCACTCACCCTCATAGACGAAGCCGTCGGCCAGCGTGATCTTGCCCTGGCCCTGGCGCACGCCGTTCAGGAAGGTGCCGGTATAGACCGCGCCGTCGGGGTAGGTGACGGTGCCTTGGCCATGCTGCGCGCCCGCCTGCCACTCGCCCTCGTAGCGGTAGCCGTTGTCGCGCACCATGATGCCCGTGCCGTGGTGGGCGCTGTCCTTGAACTGACCCTCATAGGTCATGCCGTTGCCGTAGTCGGCGCGGCCCGTCCCTTGGATGACGCCGTTCTCCCAGTCGCCGGTGTAGGTGCCGCCGTTGGCATAGGTAATGGTGCCCGTGCCGTGGGGGACGTCGTTGAGGAAGGCGCCCTCGTAGACCGAGCCATTGGTGAAGCGCGCGATCCCCTGACCCTGGCGCTTACCCTCAACCCATTGGCCGGTGTATTCGTACCCGTCCGGCGCGCGATAGGTGCCCTGGCCGTGCTGTTTGCCGTCCTGGAACTCACCCTGGTAGGTCGCGCCGCTGTCGTACTCCTTGGTCGCAACTGCGGTGGCGTCCTGGGCAAACGCCACACCTGCACCAAGGCCGACCATCACCGCTGCTGTTGCAATACTCCGCATCGCCCGATCCCTTGATCTACCCGTTCGGGGCTTGCGCCCTTGTGCCACTGCATCGTTGTCTGACCAAACTATTTGGCAGGAAGATGGCTCACAATGATCCATTTACCGGCATGGCGGTGATCTTAAGAGGCAAATTGGCCCTGCCGCATCGTCAGGAGCGCTCGGCGGTCGGCGCCTGTGCCGGTTTGGAGCGTTGCCGCGGCGGCCGGCGCGGCCTATCGATCCGGTCGTGACGCTTCGGCAGACGGAGCGTCAGCAGGCGAAGAGAGGACCGATGGCCCGAGACGACGGCACCTTAACCGTGCTTCTGGCGCAGTACGACGCCGTGGCGGGCGATCTGGACGGCAATCTCGCCAAGGCCCGGGCAGCCTGGGGGCGGGGCCGCGACCTTGGTGCCGATCTCGTCATGCTGCCGGAGATGTTTTTGTCCGGCTACCAGCTCCTCGACCTCTCCGTCCGTCCGGCTTTCCTGCGCGACTGCCGTGCTGCGATCGAGGCGCTCGCCCAGTCCTGCGGCGACGGGCCGGCGCTGAGTGTGGGCGCGCCGCTTGCCGGGTTGCATGGTGTCTACAACTCCTACGTTCTGCTGCAGTCGGGCGGTATCCGCGCCGAGTTTCAGAAGCATCACCGCCCGAACTACGGTGTCTTCGACGAAAAACGCCTCTACAGCGAGGGGCCTGCACCTGGCCCGGTCGAGATCGCAGGCTGCCGCGTCGGCTTCCCGATCTGTGAGGATATCTGGTTCGAGGACGTGACCGAGGGTCTGGCGGAGAGCGGTGCACAGGCCTTACTCGTGCCCAACGGCTCCCCCTTCGAGCGCGGCAAATACGACATCCGCCTGTCCCATGCGGTGGCGCGGACGGTCGAGACCGGGCTGCCACTGGTCTATCTCAATCTGGTGGGCGGACAGGACGACCAGGTCTTCGACGGCGGCAGCTTTGCGGTGAACCCCGGCGGTCAGCTTGCCGTGCAGATGCCGTTCTTCGAAGAGACTGAGACGCTCATAACCCTGACCGCGACCGAGGCGGGCTGGCGGATCATGCCGGGCGAGACCGTGCCGCTGCCGGACCCGGCCGCGCTCGATTACCGCGCCATGGTCTCGGCGACGCGGGACTACGTGGCGAAATCCGGGTTTTCGAAGGTGCTGCTGGGTCTCTCGGGCGGCATCGACAGCGCCCTGGTCGCGGCCATCGCCGCCGATGCCCTGGGGACGGAGAATGTGCGTGCGATCATGCTGCCCTCCCGCTTCACTTCGACCGCGAGCCTTGAGGATGCCGCAGCCGTGGCGAAGGCACTCGGTGTCCGGCTCGAGACGCTGCCCATCGGCCCCGCGGTGGAGACGCTGGAGACCTCGCTTGCGCCCTTCTTCGGCGGGCTGTCGGCGGATGTGACCGAGGAGAACCTGCAGTCGCGCCTGCGCGGAACCTTCCTGATGGCCCTGTCCAACAAGTTCGGCGAATTGCTCCTGACCACGGGCAACAAGTCGGAGGTCGCAGTCGGCTATGCCACGCTCTACGGCGACATGAACGGCGCCTATAATCCGATCAAGGACCTCTATAAGACCCGGGTCTTCGATGCTGCGCGTTGGCGCAATGCTAACCACTTTGACTGGATGAAGGCCCCCGCGGGGGAGGTGATCCCGGCGCGCGTGATCCAGAAACCACCCTCGGCAGAGCTGCGCGAGGACCAGAAGGACGAGGACAGCCTGCCGCCCTACGATCGCCTGGATGCGATCCTACAGGGCCTGGTTGAGGATGAGGCTTCGCTCTCGGAGCTCGTCGCAGCCGGTCACGACCCCGCAGAGGTGGAGCAGGTGCAGCGGCTGCTCTATCTCTCCGAGTATAAGCGGTTTCAGTCGGCACCGGGCACCAAGCTGACCAAGAAGGCATTTTGGCTGGATCGGCGTTATCCGATCGTGAACAGGTGGCGTGACCGCATCGACTCGTAGAAGAACAGCGGTGAGTGCACGCCAGCGTGCCGACAGTGGCGCGGCAGAGCAGGTTAGGTCTAGGGCATACGGGATTAGATCGATGGAGGTACACGCCCCGAGCGAAACCGCCCGCGTAGAGTCGGGGCCGGATCGCTACGTCGTCATGGCGTCGCGGCGCAAACCGGCAGTACTGATGATCTTCGGCGCCTTCGTGCTCCTGGCTTTCATCGGCGTCGACTGGTTCCGCAATTACGCGAGCTCCATCAAATGGGCCGCAATCATCTTCGGCATGTTCTTCGCGCTCTATTTCATCGGCTTCGCCCTGGCGCTGTTCTTCCGGCGCCGGCCCGTTTTCTCGGTCGATGCCGAGGGGATTGCGATGCCGGTCGGGGGGCTGTCGCTAATGCATTTCCCCTGGCACGACGTGGAATCCTACCAGATCGTTCGACAGCGTATCAAATGGCTGCCGGGGCTCGCGAGCCGCGCTTTCGGCGTCGTGCTGACGGAGGACGCCCACCGGCGCGCCCGCTTCACCGAGAGCCAGCTACGCGAGTTTCGGCTCAATCGCTCGTCGATGAATGTCGACGTGCTGCTGACCCATTGGTTCGCACCCGTCGCGTTTGAGGACATCCGCGAGGCGGCCCGGCGCTTCAAGCCCGGTCTTGACCGCACGCCGGAGAGTGAGCTCGGAGGATGATCCGCACGCGTTTTGCGCCCTCGCCGACAGGCTATCTACACGTCGGCAATATCCGCAGCGCTGTGCTCAACTGGGCCTATGCGCGGGCAGGGGGCGGGCAGTTCATGCTGCGCCTCGACGACACCGATGCGACCCGCTCACGGCCCGAATTCTCCGATGCGATCCGCCGCGATCTCGACTGGCTGGGCCTCGCTTGGGACGAGGAAGCGCGCCAGTCCGAGCGTCTCGATCTCTACCGCGAGGCCGCCGCACGGCTCACCGCCGACGGCAGGCTCTACGAGGCCTTCGAGACGCCGGAGGAGTTGGAGTTTCGCCGTCGCGCCCAGGCCATGCGCGGCCTGCCGCCGATCTATGACCGGGCGGCGCTCTCGCTGGACGATGGGGCGAAGTCCGCGCTCAGGGCAGAGGGGCGGCTGCCGCACCACCGGTTCCTGTTGGAGCGGCAGGAGGAGACCTGGGACGATCTCATCCGCGGCGCCGAGCGGGTCGACTGCGCCAGTGTCTCGGACCCTGTGCTGATTCGGGAGGATGGGCAGTTCCTCTACACGCTCGCCTCCTGCGTCGATGACGCGGCCTTTGGGATCACCCATGTGGTGCGGGGCGCCGATCATGTGACCAACACCGGGGTACAGCAGCAGATCTTTCGCGCCCTCGGCGATGCCGCCCCGGCCTTTGCCCACCACTCCCTGCTGACCGGGGCGGAAGGGGAGGCGTTCTCCAAGCGCCTCGGCACCCTCTCGGTCGCCTCGCTGCGGGAGGCGGGGGTGGAGCCGGTCGCGCTGGTCGCTTTCCTCGCTCGCCTTGGATCTGCGCGCCCGGTGGAGGTTGCGACGTGCCTTGAGGAGGTGGTGGCCGGCTTCGCCCTCGACACCTTCGGCCGCGCGCCGACCCGCTTCGACGAAGCCGAGCTGATGCTGCATTCCGCCAAGACGCTGCGCGCGCTCCCGCTGTCGGCCGTGGCGGATCGGCTTGGCGCCCTTGGCGTGCCCGCTCCCTCGCAGGCGGGTTTTTGGGCGGCGGTCGGGCCCAATCTCGACCGGCTGGCCGAGGCAGCGGACTGGTGGACGCTCTGCCGCGAGGGCGCCGATCCCGTCATCGCGGCGGAGGATCAGGACTTCGTCGCCACTGCCTTCGCCCTCCTGCCGCCGCGGCCATGGGACGAGGCGACCTGGGGCGCCTGGACCGCGGCCGTGAAGGCCGAGACCGGGCGCAAGGGCGGCGCGCTGTTCCGGCCGCTGCGCCGCGCCCTCACCGGGCGCGACCGGGGCCCGGAGATGGCCGCGCTCATGCCGCTGTTGTCGCAGACCCCCGCGATCCCCGCCTGAGCGCGCTCGCCGCGCTTGCCATCGCGGGCGAGATCGGGCACTCACACCCCATGAACACCGCGATCTGCAGCTGCTGCATCGGGATTATCGGCTGACATCGGTCAGGCGGGCGGCGTTCTCTTTTCCTCAGTAAGGCCCTGAGATACCCGCCCGCGGGACAGGACCGTCCACAGGGACGGCGGGAAGGACGGGATGCGTGAAATCAGGCTCTGGAACACCCGTGACAAGGCGAAACAGCCCATCGTGCCGGATGCGGCCGGCCATGTGGGCATGTATGTCTGCGGCCCGACCGTCTATGACCGCGCGCATATCGGCAACGCCCGACCGGTGGTGGTCTTCGACGTCCTCTACCGGCTGCTGCGCCATCTCTATGGTCCCGAGAACGTCACCTATGTCCGCAATTTCACGGATGTGGATGACAAGATCATCAAGCGTGCCGACGAGAGCGGCCGGCCCATCGGCGATATCACCGCTGAAACGACGCAGTGGTACCTGGATGACATGGCCGCCCTGGGCACGCTGGAGCCCGATCACATGCCGCGGGCGACGGACTATGTGAACGCGCCCGAGCAGCCCACCGACATGGTGCGCCTGATCGAGACGCTGATAGAGAAGGGCCACGCCTATGCCGCTGAGGGCCACGTCCTCTTCGCCGTCGAAAGCTGGGACGGCTACGGCACTCTCTCGCACCGCGATGTCGACGAGATGATCGCCGGCGCCCGGGTGGACGTGGCGCCTTACAAGAAGGGGCCCATGGACTTCGTGCTCTGGAAACCCTCGACGCCGGACCAGCCTGGATGGGACGGGCCGCGCGTGGGTGGGGAGATCGTGAGCCGCGGCCGACCGGGCTGGCACATCGAGTGCTCCGCCATGGCCAAGGCGATCCTGGGCGAGCGCTTCCAGATCCACGGCGGCGGCATCGACCTCGCCTTTCCTCACCACGAGAACGAGCGGGCCCAGTCCTGCTGCGCCAATGGCACCCCGGACATGGCCGATATCTGGGTGCACAACGGCTATCTGATGGTCGAGGGGGAGAAGATGTCGAAGTCCCTGGGCAATTTCTTCACCGTGAAGGACCTGCTCGACCGCGGGATCCCGGGCGAAGTGATGCGCCTCCTGCTGCTCGGCACCCACTATCGCCAGCCGCTCGATTGGACCGAGAAGCGGGTGGAGCAGGCCGACACGATCCTGCGCCGCTGGCGACGGGCGGTGGATGCGGCGGCGGGCACAGCACCCGCCGAGCGGTTCGAGGCGGCGGTCGAGGCCGTGGCGGACGATCTCAACACCTGGAACGCCATCCGCGCGGTCGATGAGGAGGCCAAGGCGCTCCTGTCCACCGGCGGTGCGGGCCATGCGGAGCGCTTCCTGGCCGGTCTCGCACTGCTTGGGTTTGAGGGGCTGGAGGGGGCCGAGACGCAGCAGGCGCAGCGGTTGGCGGCGGCAGGCGACCCCTCCGACCGGATCGAGGCGCTGCTCGCCGCCCGGGCCGAGGCGCGCAAGGCCAAGGACTTCGCCACCGCCGACGGCATCCGGACGATGCTGACGGCGGCGGGCGTCGAGGTGCGCGACGGCCAGACCCCACCTTACGTGCTGACCGACAGCTTCGACGCGGCAAAGCTGGAGGCCACCGCATGAGCACCGTGTGTCGCCATGGGTGGCGCTGGGTTCTGGAGGGCGCGCGATGACCCGCGAGCGGCTCTATCTCTTCGACACCACCCTGCGGGACGGGCAGCAGACGCAGGGGGTGGACTTCAGCGTCTCGGACAAGCGGCGCATCGCGGCGGCGCTGGATGCGCTCGGCCTCGACTATATCGAGGGCGGCTGGCCCGGGGCGAACCCCACCGACAGCGAGTTTTTCGATACCCCGCCGCGGGTCGCGACGGCGCGCTTCACCGCCTTTGGCATGACCAAGCGGACGGGCCGGTCGGCGGCCAATGACGACGTGCTGGCGGCCGTCGCCAATGCGGGCACCCCCGCCGTCTGCCTGGTCGGCAAGGCGCATGACTTCCACGTCGAACGCGCCCTCGGCGTCACGCTTGAGGAGAACCTGGAGAACATCCGCGCCTCCATGGCCCATATGGTCGCCCTGGGCCGGGAGGCGCTGTTCGACGCCGAGCACTTCTTCGACGGCTATGCGGCCAACCCGGATTACGCGCTCGCCTGCCTTGAGGCCGCGCTCGAGGGCGGGGCGCGCTGGGCAGTCCTTTGCGACACCAATGGCGGCACCCTGCCGGGGCAGATCGGCGCGGTCACGGCCGAGGTCTGCGCCCGCTTCTGCGGCGAGCGGATCGGCATCCACACCCACAACGACATGGAGACCGCGGTGGCGGGCAGCCTGGCGGCGGTGGAGGCCGGGGCGCGCCAGATCCAGGGTACGCTCAATGGGCTGGGGGAGCGTTGCGGAAACGCCAACCTCTGCTCGCTGATCCCCACGCTCCTGCTGAAGGAGCCCTATGCCAGCCGGTTCGAGACCGGGGTCGCCGCCGAGAAACTGGCCGATCTGCGCCGTCTCTCCGCGCTCCTTGACGAGATCCTGAACCGCCAGCCCAACCGTCATGCGCCCTATGTCGGGGCGGCGGCCTTTACGCATAAGGCCGGGCTCCACGCCTCGGCGATCCTCAAGGATCCCAGCACCTATGAGCATGTGGACCCCGCGCTGGTCGGCAATGCGCGGGTCATCCCGATGTCGAACCAGGCCGGGCGCTCCAACCTGCTGCGCCGCCTGGCCGAGGCGGGGATCGAGGCCGACCCTAAGGACCCCCGCCTGACCCGGCTGCTGGAACAGGTGAAGGAGCGGGAGGATCAGGGCTTTGCCTACGACAGCGCGCAGGCCTCCTTCGAGCTCCTGGCGCGCCGCGCCCTCGGCCAGTTGCCGAGCTTCTTCACCGTCGATCGCTACCGCGTCACCGTCGAGCGGCGGTTCAATGCGCTGGGTGAGCGTGTCACGGTCTCCGAGGCGGTGGTGGTCGTGCATATCGACGGGGTGCGCACGATCTCCGCCTCCGAGAGCATCGACCCGGAGACGGGCGCCGACCAGGGGCCGGTCAACGCACTGGCGCGGGCACTCTCCAAGGACCTCGGGCGTTTTCAGCCGCTGATCGAGGACCTGCGCCTCGTCGACTTCCGCGTCCGCATCATCGGCGCGGGCACAGAGGCCGTGACGCGCGTCCTCCTCGACAGCACCGACGCGAGCGGCGAGGTCTGGTCGACCGTCGGCGTCTCCGCCAACATCGTCGACGCCTCGTTCCAGGCGCTGGAGGCGGCGATGGTCTACCGCCTGCTGCGCGCCGGGGCCACGGTCGAGGACGAAGCGTCCGCGCACCCACCCTTGCGCCCAGCCGATCTCGCCTCGGATGGCTGAGGCCGGGCTCAGCCCGGCGGCCGATCTGGTTCGCAGGCTCGATCGCCCGCTCTTCCTCGCCGCCCTCTTCGCGCCGGAGCCTGCGCGCGAGCGGCTGATGGTGCTCGGCGCCTTCGACATCGAACTCTCGCGCGCGGCAGCCCGGGGCAGGGGGGGCGGCCTTGGCGCGGAGGAGGGGCCGCTCCTTGCCCGAATGCGGCTGCAGTTCTGGCGCGATCGCCTGGGCGCCGCCGAGCGGGGGGAGGCGCCCGATGCGCTGGTGGCGGCGCATGAGGTCGCCGGACCCTTTCATGACCTGATGACGGGTCCCCTCGCGCCTGGCATCGCCGATGCCCATGCCATGATTAGTGCGCGGGAGATCGAGTTGGCGGCGCCGCTCGACCGCGCGGGCTGGGAAGACTGGTCCGAGGCGCGCTTTGCCGCCTGCTATCGGCTGTCCCTTGCCGCGCTCGGGATCGCGCCGGCTGAGGCGTCTAACCAAGCGGCCGATGCCGCGGGCCTGCTGGCGGCGGCCGGTTTCACCCTGCGCCACGCCGCGCCGATGGCGCGCGAGGGGGTCGTCCTGCTGCCCGCCGCCGACCCCGAGACCCCCGGCCGTTTGGTGCGGGGAGAGCCCAACGATGCGGAGCGGACCGCCATCGCGGCGCTGGTGGCCGACGGCGAGGCCGCGCGGCGCAAGCTGAGCTCGTTGCGCCGGGCTTTGGGGCGGCGAACGGCGCCTGCCTTCCTGCCCCTGATCCGCGCCGAGCGCACGATCCGCGGGGCCAAGGCCGGCGCAACGCTTGCGGATCTGGCGGCGGATACGGATGCGGTCTTGGCGCCACCCTACACCTGGCGGGCCCTTACGGGGCGGTGGTGAGGTTCACTCCGCCGCCGCGCCAGGTACGGCCTTGAACCGGCTGTCCTGGCCCACGCGGCGGATGTTGCGCTGGCCCGGGGCGGGTGGCGCAAGCTCGAAGCCCTCGAACCAATCGAGGACCGCCGGCAGCCAGCGCCCGGGATAGCCATGGCCGCCGTTGTGGATCAGGTATTCCACGGCGCCGCTGCTGGAGCAGCCCTGCCATTGCGTGCGGGTAAAGCCGCGATACCGGCTCCGCTCGCCCTGCGGCCGGCAGCCGTTCGTTCGGGCGAGGAGGGCCAGACCCTCCACCGGGTTCGCGCCGACCTTCTCAGGCCAGCCGCGCCAGTAGAGATCGCGCTCGAAGGGGACGATGGAATCGGCGCGCCCATGGGTGTGATGAAACCGCACCGGCGCCCGGCAGGACCGGGGCAGGGGACCGCCATAGGCGCCCGCGTGCACGGCATAGCCCGCGGCGACGTCCGGCTGATGGCAGGCGATCTCCCAGATCAGGAAGCCGCCGTCGGACTGGCCGACGATCAGCACGCGACGCCGGTCGATCTGAAACCGGCTGCGCGCGTGCTCGATCACCCGGCGCAGAAAGGCGATATCGTCGCGGGGATGCTCGTCGCGCCGCGCCGCCCGCGACCAGCCGGTATCGGTGCCGGTGACGTAATCGACGACCTTCAGCGCCTCCGGCACGATCAGGACATAGCCCCGGCTCGTCACGACATCGCGGAAATAGTCGCTCTGGTACTGCCGGTCGGCCCGGCCGCCTGAGCCGTAGAGGTAGACCAGCGCCGGATGGGGCCCTTCGCCCTTGGGCTTGAAGGCGCGGTACTCCCCGTCGGCGACGCGGCAGGTGGCATCAAAGCCGCCGAGGCCGCAGGGATTGATGCCCTCTCGATCCTGGGCGGTCGAGGGTGGGGCGAAGGCGGTCATGCTGAGAAGGGCGGCAAAGGCCGCTGTTAGAACCACCCGACGCATCGCGACGCCCCGTCTTTCTCAGTACCGCATCCTGGCTAGCCGGGAACTTGGTCCAAAGCGAGGCGCCAGGGGCGCGCAGGGGCGCCCGCTCAGCGACGGCGGAGGAGGTAGAGCGTGCTCTCCAACCCGATACCGGGCAGATGCCCACCCTTCTCCCGCACCAGCAGCTCTGCGTAGCCGCAGTCCGTTAGGTCCATCACCCGCCCCTCGAAGGGCCCGGGGTTATGGCGGTCGTTGACGGAGAAGACGAAGCAGCCGCCGGGGCTGAGGACGCGCAGGATCTCGTCGATCACCGTGGGCGGCATGAACTGCGGGTTGAGCGCGCCGACCGCGGCGGCGTTGGCATAGGCCCCATCCTCGATGTCGAGCGCTTGGGAGAGATCGCAGAGCGCGAGGCGCCGGTAGACACCCTTCTCTCCCGCCCGCTGCAGCATACCCGGCGACAGATCATAGCCGTCGATGACCGTGAAGCCCGCCGCGGCGAAGGCCTGGCCCGAGAGCCCCGTGCCGCAGCCGAAATCGGCGAGGGCCCCGCCGCGGTCGGCCGCCTGCGCGGCAAGCGCCTCGGCCGCGCGATCGGGCGTGCGATAGTCGTTGCGGGCCAGTTCCTCGTCATAGCCCTCAGCCCAGGTGTCGTAGAAGGCGCGCGCCTCGGCCACGTCTTCCACGGCATAGGCGGCCTCGAGCTTGTCCGTTTGCGCTGTCTCGCTCACGCCACCACTGTCTGTCCGCTGCGGCCCAGGGCATCCTCGCCCACAGCGGTAGTGTTAACCCAAGCATCGACGGCGGAAAGGGCCCGATCGCACATTGCCGCAGCGCGGGCCTGTTTCCGCGCAGCCTTGCGGCCCTTGGGCAGCGGGGCCGTAAGCGGCGGGAACAACCCGAAGTTCACGTTCATGGGCTGGAAGGTCGACGCCTCCGCACCCACGGTTATGTGGTTGAGCAGTGCGCCCAGCGCGGTCTCGGGCGGCGGTGGGGTCACCGGCCGGCCCAACCGCTCCCAGGCGGCGAAGCGTCCGGCGAGCATGCCCATGGCGCCACTCTCGACGTAGCCCTCGACCCCGGTGATCTGACCGGCAAAGCGCAGGCGGGGCATCGCCTTCAGCCGCATGCTGCCATCCAACAGGCGCGGCGCATTCAGGAAGGTATTGCGGTGGATCCCGCCGAGGCGGGCGAACTGTGCCTGCTCCAGGCCGGGGATCAGGCGCAGCACCGCTCCTTGGGCGCCGTAGGTCATCTTGGTCTGAAAGCCGACCAGGTTGAACAGCGTGCCGAGCCGGTTCTCGCGGCGTAGCTGAACCACGGCATGGGGCTTGACGTCCGGCTGATGCGGGTTGGTGAGACCGACGGGCTTCAGCGGGCCGTGGCGCAGGGTCTCGCGCCCCCGCTCGGCCATGACCTCCACCGGCAGGCAGCCCTCGAAATAGGGCGTGTCCTTCTCCCACTCCTTGAACGTGGTCTTGGGGGCCGCGATCAGCGCGTCGATGAAGCCCTCATACTGGTCGCGGTCCAGCGGGCAGTTGAGATAGGCGGTGCGGTCCTCCTCGCTCTCACCCTTGTCGTAGCGCGACTGGAACCAGGCACGGCTCATGTCGATGCTGTCGGCATGGACGATGGGCGCGATGGCATCGAAGAAGGCCAGGCTCTCCTCGCCCGTCAGCGTACCGATCGCCTCGGCGAGGGCAGGGGAGGTGAGGGGCCCGGTCGCCACGATCACGCTGTCCCAGGAGGCCTGCGGCAGGCCCGCGACCTCGCCGCGTTCGATGCTGATCAGGGGATGGGCCGAGAGCTGCCGGGTGACCTCCGCGGAGAAGACCTCCCGGTCGACCGCCAGGGCGCCGCCGGCGGGCACCGACGCAGGCACGGCCGCGGCCATCATGATCGAGCCTGCGCGCCGCATCTCCTCGTGCAGCAGCCCGACCGCATTGGCCGTGTGATCGTCCGAGCGGAAGGAGTTCGAGCAGACGAGTTCCGCCAGGCCATCGGTCTGATGGGCATGGGTGCGCACCTGAGGCCGCATCTCGTGCAGCACGACGGGTACGCCGAGCGAGGCTGCGGCCCAGGCTGCCTCGCAGCCCGCCATCCCGCCGCCAATGATGTGAATGGGTTGGATCATGCCGGGGGGATAGTGACGCCCCCTGGCAGCGTCAATGGCCATGGGCCATGCCCAGGCTGCTCCCCAGGCCGCTCCCCAGCGCGGGAAGCGGCGCGGGCGCGTTTCAGGTCAGAGGAACAGGCCGAAGGCGACGGCCGCGGCAGTGCCCCAGAAGACCAGGTAGCAGCCGCCAAGCGCGAGGCGCGTGGGCAGATCCTGCATCGCCAGCTTCACTTCCCGGGACGAGCTGCCAATGGTCTCCGGCGCCGGCGGGAGAAGCTCGAAGCGGCGAGCATGACGGGCGTTGTGCGCCGCAGCCTCGGCGAGGCCCTTCTCCACCCAGGCGGGCGACTTCGCCTTGGCGGGCGGGGCAACGATTGCGCCGGTCTCTACCTCGGCGAGCGTGGTATTCATATTCATAGCTGGACGTCCTCTTGCTCTGCGCGTTTGCCTGTTCTCTGCCACTAGATCATGTATGAACTTCTCCGGCGTAAACGCCTGACCGCGAAGTCGCACACCACGTGACGAAAATCTTGAACGTGGCTATATGGAACGGTCCGGACCAAAGGCCATGACCAGACCCATGCAGAACCAAGACAAGCCATCCCAGAAGGCCCCGCGCGATCTGAGCGATCGCGCGCAGCGTCATCCTGAGAAAGCCCACCGCCCGACGAACGCGAGCCCCAAGAAGCCGGACTGGATCCGGGTGAAGGCGCCGACCTCGGCCGGCTACAAAGCCACCCACGAGGTCATCCGCGAACACAAGCTGGTGACGGTCTGCGAGGAGGCGGGCTGTCCGAACGTGGGCGAGTGCTGGGCGCAGGGTCATGCCACCATGATGATCATGGGCGAGATCTGCACCCGCGGCTGCACCTTCTGCAATGTCGCTACCGGCCGTCCTGACGCGCTGGACGCCTTTGAGCCCGTGCGCGTCGCCGATGCGGTGGAGAAGCTGGGCCTCAACCATGTGGTCATCACCAGCGTGGACCGTGACGACCTGACGGACGGCGGGGCGGGGCACATCGCGCAGACCATCCGGGCCGTGCGCCGCAAGAACCCCGAGACCACGATCGAGGTTTTGACGCCGGACTTCCTCCGCTGCCCCGACGAGGCGCTGGAGGAGGTGGTCGAGGCCAAGCCCGACGTCTTCAACCACAACCTGGAGACGGTGCCCGCGCTCTATACCGAGGTGCGGCCGGGGGCCCGGTATTTCCATTCGCTGCGGATCCTGCAGCGGGTCAAGGAGCTCGATCCGCAGACCTTCACCAAGTCGGGGCTGATGGTCGGTCTCGGCGAGACGCGGACCATGGTGCATCAGGTCATGGACGACATGCGCGCAGCCGACGTCGATTTCCTGACGATCGGCCAGTACCTGCAGCCCACGCCGAAGCACCATGCCGTGGCCGGCTATGTGACGCCCGAGGCCTTCGCCGACTATGAGCGGGTGGCCTATGCCAAGGGCTTCCTCATGGTCTCCGCCACGCCGCTCACGCGCTCCAGCTATCACGCGGGCGATGACTTCGCGCGGCTGCGGGCCGCCCGGCAGGCCCGGCGCGCCTGAGGCGGCCGGCGGCCTTTTCCACGATGCAGCCGCCCGGTTGCCACGTCCGCGCCGCGTGCACCCGGTCAAAGGGACGCGCAGCGCGGACGCAAGGTTGATCTTAATCTCGCGATACGTATCTAGCGCCGACCAGATGACGGGGGCGGTATGCCGACACACGCGGAAAAACGGGTTCTGCCCTACAGCGCCGATGAGCTCTACGATCTCGTCGCGTCGGTGGAGGAGTATCCGAAGTTCCTGCCCTGGTGCTCCGCCTGCCGTGTCCGCTCACGCAAGACGCTGCCCGACGGGCGGGAACAGATCGACGCCGACCTGGTGATTTCCTTCAAGGTCTTCCGGGAGCGTTTCGGGAGCCGGGTGACGCTCGATCCTGCGCGCAAGATCATCGACGTCGAGTATCTGGACGGCCCGTTTCGCTACCTGAACAACCACTGGGAATTCCGCGACCGCAACGAGGGGCGCTCGGAGGTCGATTTCTACGTCGACTTCGAGTTCAAGAGCCGCGCCCTGCAGGCGGTCGTCGGTGTGGTCTTCAACGAGGCCATGCAGCGCATCGTCCGCGCCTTCGAGAAACGCGCCGCCGAGATCTATGGCGCCCCCGAAGACGCCTCCTTCGCCGCCCCCCACTGACGCTCCCGCCTGCCTCAAGCCGTGATCGCCGGGCCAGACCCTGTCACGGCTCGCGGGGGGCCTCCTGCATCTCCAGGTGAAGCTCGTCGCCGGTATAGGGGTGGGCGCGGGCGACCTCTTCGTTGAGGGCGGTGCCGAGGCCGGGCTCGGTGGGGGGGATGACGTAGCCCTCCTCCCAACGCACCGGGGTGGTGAGCAGTTCGGCATGGAAGCCGCCCCATTCCTCGATGCTCTCGAGAATCAGGAAGTTGGGGATGGAGGTCGCGAGGTGGATGTTCGCCACCCCCTCGATCGGCCCGGCATAAAGGTGCGGGGCCATATGGGCATAGTGCGCCTCCGCCATCGCGCCGATCTTCTTGGCCTCCCAAAGCCCGCCGACCCTGCCGAGCGCGGGCTGAAGGATCGAGGCCGCGCCGAGGGCGAGGACGCGGGCGAACTCGTATTTGGTCACCAGCCGCTCGCCGGTGGAGATCGGCACGCTCGTCGACCGGGCGACCTCGGCCATCTGCTCCGGCATCTCCGGCGGCACGGGCTCCTCGAACCACAGGGGCTTGTAGGGCTCGATCATCTGCGCCAGGCGCTTGGCGCCCGCGGTCGAGAACTGGCCATGGGTGCCGAACAGCAGGTCCGCGCGGGTGCCTATGGCCTCCCGCAGCGCCTTGCAAAAGGCAGCGGAGCGCTCCAGCGCCGCGAGATCCGGCTGGCGGCCGTCGTAAACCGTGTAGGGTCCTGCCGGGTCGAACTTCACCGCCGTAAAGCCGCGATCGACGTACTCCAGCGCCCGCGCGGCTGCGGCATCCGGATCGTCATAGACCGAGGAGGCGCCGTCCTTGGGATACACATCGCCGGAGGCTGGGTAGATGTAGGTATAGCTGCGCACCCGCTCGCGGCAGCGCCCGCCCATCAGGTCATAGACCGGGCGACCGGCGGCCTTGCCGATGATGTCCCAACAGGCGATCTCCAGCCCGCTCAGCACCCCCACCAGCGTGGCATCCGGGCGCAGCGTGTAGCCCGAGCCATAGGTGACGCGCCAAAGATGCTCGATCCGGTGGGGATCGGCGCCGTCGAAATGCCGGGCATAAACGTCGCGCACCATGTCGGCGACCAGGTGCGGGCCAAAGGTGGCGGCATAGACCTCGCCATAGCCCACGATCCCGCAGGCGGTGACGAGTTTGACGAAGATGAAGGTTCGCCCGCCCTTGCGCGGTGGCGGGTTCCCGACGACGAAGACCTCGCAATCGGCAAGCTTCATGCCGCACCCCCCATTATCGCCGTAGCGACAGCTCGCATGGCGCACCGGGCCCGATCAGGGCCGGAGGGTGCGAGGGTGATAAACGGCTTGGTGACCGGGCTGCCCATTGGGCGCATGTGTTTCCCGCCTCTGTTCCGTGGACGGACATCTGCCGACAGGTGGCGATGCCTTCTGACTGCCGGCAGGGATGCCAACGCGAGTTCCACACAGCCGTCAAGCGCCTACGCCCCGCCGGCTGGGCCTGCGGCGCCCTGCCGCAAGCCCTGCTTCTCGGTCGCCCTCGACCAAGCGGTCCCCTGGCCGCTTGGTCGGTGGTGCCTGCGCCCTAGCCGCGCAACGCCGCCTCGTCCTTGTTGCGCCGACGTGCCTGGCGCCTGATCGCGAAGGCGGCGGCGGTCGCGATCAGCGCAATCGCCACGGTCACGGCCCCAACCGCGAGGAGGATCCGCCCGCTCGCCACGTGGCCGCCACTGTGCAGGGTGGCGATAACCCCCTGGACCGCCGTCTCATCACCCGGCCCGGCGGCGGGCGCAGAGCGATAATCGTAGTGCAGGGCGATCCCGTCGGGCTCCGCGCTCAGACGCAGCCCGGCGTGGTCGATGGCGCACTCGTCCCAAACCTCGGTGTCGGGGCAGACCTGCGCCGTGATGCTGTCCTGCGAGGTCACGCGCAGGATCACCGGGATGCTCGAGCCCGTCAGGAACGCCTGCGTCTCAGGGAACAGCGTCAGGGCGATCTTCTCGGTCCCCGCGCCGCTGAAGCGACACTCCCCCGTACCGGCGCAACCGCTGCGCGGGGTCGTAAGCAGGGTCGAGGCGAGCGGTGTCCCGTCCGGCCCGATCACGTCGAGCCGACTGGATAGCGACCCCGCCACGGAGACCGGCTCCGGCGGCTCATCGAGCGGAATGCCGTCGCTGGCGGTGCCGCGGTACCAGTGGCGCAGGGTGAGTTCGAGCACCAGGCGCACCTGCTCCAGCGTGCCCGTCGAAGGGTCGAAGGGCTCAAAGCTGATCCGCTCCGAGAGCTCGAACGACCGGTCATCGCGCCGGGCGCCGTACAGCCGGAAACGGTCGCCCGATACCTCGGGCGCCTGGGCGTAGTGGTCGATCGCGCGCGAGACGCCCGCGGTCTGGGTCAGGGTCTGGTTTACGGTTTGGGCTTGGTCCCGCGCCTGCGTCGTCACAGGCACCGGATTGATCGTCGCGTTCGTCTGGTTGGCCGTGTCCGCGTCGAGCGGCGATGCGAAAGCGCCCCCGGCGAGGAGGGCCAACGTGGCCGTCAAGCGGCGCATCGTATCCTCCCGTCGTTGCCGTCGTCCGTGCCGTTCTGGCACAGCTCGTCGCGGCACGAGTGTGAGGGTGCTCACGCTAGGGAAGACTTTTTTCGCCGATCAGAGACCGGGCGGCGGTCGGGCTCAGGGGCCGATCCAGCGGCCGGTCCAACCCTCGGCCCCGGTGTCGAAACGGGCGCGGCGATGGCCGGCCGTGCGCAGGTGTAGCCATTCGAAGCGCATGACGGTCACCGGCACCGCCGCGAAGACGTGGCGCCCGTCGCCCTCGATCCGGGCATCGCCATCGGCGGCGCCGGCCATTGCCCGGCCCGGCGTGAGGGCGTTGCGATAGATCTCGCGGCCCGGGCCGGTGAGGCGCAGCCACTCCTCCTCGGCCATCGGGTCCTCGGTCAGGAGGCGGGCCTGGCCCCAAAGCCGCAGCTGCAGCTTGGCCCGCGGGTCCCAGAACAGCGCGGTCAGGCGGCCATCGGCCTCGATCTCGCCGGCCTTGGTCGAGCGGCGGTCGGTGTGGAACAGGATGCGCCGCTGTACTGCGTCCACCCCGCGCAGCACGACGCTGCGGATCTCCGGCCAGCCCTGCGCACCCAGGGTGGCGACCTGAAAGACGTTGAAGGCCGCGCGTTTGTCGGCGGCCCCGCGGGTCAGCCGCGTCCAGGCGGCCTCGGCGATCGCACCAAGGTCGTCGTCCGGGAGGCCGGGTGCCGGCGGCTTGCGCTTAGTTACTGCCATGGGGTTTGGGTCACTGTGATCACTGGGCCTTGGCCAGGCTGACAAGCCCGTCGAGCGCGCATTCCACCGTCGCCGCGCGCACAGCACCGCGGCCGATGGCGCCGAACTCCACGCGCTGGTGCAGAAAATCGCCGAGGCGGGAGGCCCAGGCGAAATGCACCAACCCCTCCGGCTTATGCGCGCTGCCCCCGCCGGGGCCCGCGATCCCGGTGACCGAGGCCACCAGATCGGCGCGCGACCGGGTGAGGGCACCCTTGGCCATGGCACGCGCCACGGGCTCGGACACCGCGCCGTGCTGGTGGATCAGGGCGGCAGGGACCCCCAGCATCTCGGTCTTTGCCTCGTTCGAATAGGTCACGAACCCCCGTTCCACCATGGCGGAGGAGCCGGGGATATCGGTCATGCAGGCGGTGATCAGCCCGCCAGTGCAGCTCTCGGCGGTGGCCACCATCAGCTGCTTGCGCCGGCAGAGGCTCAGCAACGTCTCCGCCAGGCTCGCGAGCCGGTCAGAACCATCCATGCGCAATCCCCGCGGCAAGCGTCGCGGCCAGGGCCGTCAGCACCCCGGCGAGCAGATCGTCGAACATCACCCCTTTAGCGCCTGGGGCCTTCTCCGCCCAGGAAATCGGCGGGGGTTTGAGGATGTCGAGGGCGCGGAACATCACGAAGGCGAAGACGACGCCGGGCCAGGGGAAGACCGTGGGGTCGGCACCGGCGAGGGTCAGGCCGAGCGAGAGCGGCCAGAGGGCGATCATCATGCCCGCGACCTCGTCGATCACGATCTCCTGGGGGTCGTCGTCATCGCCCTTCCCGGTCTCGGCCATGTAAAGCTGCGAGGCGCGATAGCCGAGGAGACAGACGGCAAGGGTTGCCGGCCCCACCGACCAGAAGAGCCCGAGGCGGTGGAGGATGAAGACGGCGATCACCGCGATGACGGAGGCCACGGTACCCGGCGCCACCGGCAGAAAACCCACGGGGCCGAGGGTGGCAAAGCGGGCGAGGGGGCTCAGGGAACCGGTGTTCATGCAGACCCCAGGATCACGGTGGCGGTGGCGATACAGCCCATCCCTTCCTCCCGCCCGATAAAGCCCGAGCGTTCCATGGTCGTCGCCTTCAGGCCGATGCGCTCGGGGTCCAGGGCGAGGATCTCGCCGATGCGGCTGCGCATGGCCTGGGCGTGCGGGCCGATCTTGGGGCGTTCGCAGAGGAGCGTGAGATCGACATTGGCGATGTGCCCGCCCCGGGCCCTGACGCGCTCACCGGCATGGGACAGGAAGACGTGGCTCTCGCAGCCCTTCCACTGGGGATCGGAGGGGGGGAAATGCGTGCCGATGTCCCCCTCCGCCAAGGCGCCATAAAGCGCGTCGGATAGCGCGTGCAGGCCCACGTCGGCGTCGGAGTGGCCGACCAGACCATGCTGGTGCGGGACCTTCACGCCGCAGAGCCAGACATGGTCGCCCGGCCCGAAGACGTGCACGTCGAAGCCGTGGCCCATCCGGATGTCCATGCTCGCCCCCTCCTGCTGCGCGACAATGCGCTCGGCCTGCGCAAGGTCGGGCCCGGTCGTGATCTTGAAGTTGTCGCTTTCGCCTGGGATCAGGGCGACGGCATGGCCGGCACGGCGGAAGACCTCCGCGTCGTCAAGCGCCGGGGGCAGCCCGCTCTCGGCGTCCAGACGATGCGCGGCGAGCAGGGCCTGGAAGGGAAAGGCCTGGGGCGTCTGGGCGCGCCACAGGCCCGCGCGGGGAACGGGCGTGTCGGCCATGTCGTCATTGCCGGCGCGCCACAGCGCGTCCACCACCGGCTCGGCGGCGATGGCGCCCTGGTTGGCGGCGGCGTCGATCAGCCGGGACCACAGCGCAGGGCTGGCAAAGGGGCGGGCCGCGTCGTGGATCAGCACCGTTCGCGGCTGCTGGGGCACCACCGCCTCCAGCGCGCGTCGCACGGTTTCGGCGCGGGTGTCCCCACCCAGGACCGGCGGGGCGAGGCGGGGGTCTTCGATCCCGGCGACGGCCGTGTCATAGAGCGTGCGGGCATCCGCACCGATGGCCACGACCACGCAGCCGATCGCGGGACAGGCCAGTGCCCCCTGCAGGGTGCGCGCCAGGATCGTCTGGCCCTCGATGCTCTGATATTGCTTCGCGACCGGGCCGCCCAGGCGCAGGCCCTTGCCGGCAGCCACCACGATGGCGACGACATCGGCGGCGTTGGTCCCAGCAGCGGTCGCGGCGCTGTTCACGGTGAGGCTCCCTTGCGGCACGCACGGGCGAAGGGCCATGCGGCGGCGCGGTGACGTTGGGTGGTGCAGGCGCGCCGGCGGGCGTAGCTCTATGACCCACCCTTGCGCGAGACAAGAGGCCGGGATTATCGTCAGGGCACTGCATAGGAATTGAGCATGCCCTCTAGTCTTGGCGATCTCGGCATCACTGACCCGGTCCTGCTTGCCCCCATGGCGGGCATCACTGACCGTCCTTTCCGCACTCTGGCCGCGCGCTTCGGCGCTGGCCTGGTTGTGTCGGAGATGGTGGCCAGCGGCGAGCTGCTGACCGGCCGCGCGGAGACCGTGACCCGCGCCGAGATCGCCGCCGACGAGCCGCTGACGGCGGTGCAGATCGCGGGGCGCGAGGCAGGCCCGATGGTCCAAGCCGCGGCTTGGGCGGCGGGGCAGGGCGCGCGGATCATCGACATCAACATGGGTTGCCCGGCCAAGAAAGTGACCAGCGGTCTCTCGGGCTCGGCGCTGATGCGCGACCCGGACCATGCGCTGCGCTTGATCGAGGCGGTAGTTGGCGCCGTCGATGTGCCGGTGACGCTCAAGATGCGCCTCGGCTGGGACCGCGAGAGCCTCAATGCCCCGCAGATCGCCCGGCGGGGGGAGGCGGCGGGCATCCGGATGATCACGGTGCACGGCCGCACCCGCTGCGATTTCTACCAGGGGCAGGCCGACTGGGCGGCGATCCGCGCGGTGGTGGAGGCGGTGGCGGTCCCGGTCGTCGCCAACGGCGATATCACCGATACGAGTGCCGCCCGGGCGGCACTGGCGCAATCGGGGGCCGCGGCCGTGATGGTCGGGCGCGGGGCACAGGGGGCGCCCTGGCAGCCGGGCGTGATCGCCGCGGATCTGGCGGAGCGTCCCCGACCGGCCATCCCACAGGGATCAGCACTGGCGTCCTTCATCGCGGAGCACCTTGAGGCCCATCTAGCCCACTATGGCGTCGCAATTGGCCTGCGCAGCTTCCGCAAGCACATGGGCTGGTATCTGGCGCGGCTGCCGGGCGGCGCGGCGCTCAGGCCCCAGGCAATGCGGGCAGAGACCCCGGCGGCACTACTCGATGTCATCTCGGGCGCGTACCAAGAGGCGCTCTGCGCCGAGGCGGAGAGGCAGGCGGCATGACGACGGTTCCCACGGACACCCAGCTCTGGAACGCCCTGCCCAATCCGGCGCTGATCCTGGAGGGCGACGGCAGCATCCGCGCGGTCAACGCCGCCGCCGAGAACTTTCTCGCGAGTTCGGAGCGCAGCCTGAGGGGCCAATCCTTGGCCGGGTTGGTCGGGCCGATGAGCCGGACCGCCGGCTTGGTGGACCAGGCGCTGGCCCAGGGTACGTCGATGGCCGATTACGGCGTCGAACTTACGCTGCCCGAGCGGTCGGCGCGCCTGGTGGATCTCCACGTCTCCCCGGTTCCGGCAGAGGGCCCCGCGACCTGCTACATGTTGGTCGTCCATCCCCGAGCTATCGCGGAAAGCATGGACCGCTCGCTCAGCCATCGCGATGCCGCACGCTCGATCACCGGAATGGCGGCCATGCTGGCGCATGAGGTGAAGAACCCGCTCGCCGGGATCTCGGGCGCGGCACAACTGCTCGAGATGAGCGTCGAGGGGGAGGCGCGGGAGTTGACCGAGCTCATCCGCGCCGAGAGCGACCGGATCACCCAGCTTTTGGCGCGGGTCGAGGAGTTCGGTGCCATCGGCCCGGTGCAGTCGATCCCGGTCAACATCCACGACGTGCTGGACCGGGCGGTGAAATCGGCCGCCGCAGGCTTTGCCGCGCATGTGAAGTTCATCGAGGAGTACGACCCCTCGCTGCCGCCGGTCATGGGCGATCCGGATCATCTGGTGCGGGTCTTCATCAACCTGCTGAAGAACGCGGCGGAGGCGACGCCGGAGGTCGGCGGGCTGATCATCGTGCGCACGGCCTATCGCACCGGCATCAAGGTCCGCACGCCGTCGGGCAAGCGCGCGAGCCTGCCGCTGGCAGTCACGATCTCGGACAACGGTCGCGGCGTGCCCGATGCGCTGGTCGATCACTTGTTCGAACCCTTCGTCACCTCGAAATCGACGGGGACGGGGCTCGGCCTCGCCTTCGTCTCCAAGGTCGTGGCGGAGCATGGCGGCGTGATCTCCTGCGAGAGCGAGCCGGGCTGGACGCGCATGAAACTGCGCCTGCCCATCGCCACCAGCCGGGAGCTGGCGGAGGCCGAGGCGGCGGCAGCGGCGGCCGAAGCGGGCGCTGAGGCAGGGGTGCCTCTCGAGGGTCGTTTGGGGGATGGCGAGACGGTATCAGCAGGGGGGAGCCGATGAATGTCGCCGATGCAGGGCGCACCGTTCTGGTGGCGGACGATGACCGGGCGATCCGGACCGTCCTGAGCCAGGCCTTGGCGCGGATCGGCTGCCGGGTGCGGGCGACCGGTTCGACCTCGGCCCTTTGGCGCATGGTCGAGGAGGGGGAGGGCAATATCGTCGTCACCGACGTGCATATGCCCGACGGCGATGCGCTCGATCTGCTGCCCGCCATCCGTCGCCGCCGCCCGGACCTGCCGGTCATCGTCATGAGCGCGCAGAACACCGTGCTGACGGCGATCCGCGCGGCGGAGGTCGGCGCCTATGAGTACCTGCCCAAGCCCTTCGATCTGAAGGAGCTGTTGGCGGTCGTGGAAAAGGGCCTCGGCGATCGGACAAGCCGCGCCGTACCCGCCGAGGAGGCGCAGGCGCCCGAGCAGAACCTGCCGCTGATCGGCCGCTCCCCGGCAATGCAGGAGGTGTATCGCGTCCTCGCGCGCCTGATGAACACCGATCTCAGCGTCATGGTCACGGGCGAGAGCGGCACCGGCAAGGAGCTGGTGGCGCGCGCGCTCCATAACTTCGGCCGCCGCTCCCGCGGGCCATTTGTGGCGATCAACATGGCCGCGATCCCGCGCGAGCTGATCGAGAGCGAGCTCTTCGGCCACGAGAAGGGCGCCTTTACCGGCGCGACCGAACGGGCGACGGGGCGCTTCGAGCAGGCCCAGGGCGGCACGCTGTTCCTGGACGAGATCGGCGACATGCCGCCCGAGGCGCAGACCCGGCTGCTGCGGGTGCTGCAGGAGGGCGAGTTCACCACTGTCGGCGGCCGCGCCCCGCGGCGCACCGACGTACGGATCGTAGCAGCGACCCATCAGGATCTGCGGGGTCTGATCAACGAGGGGCGTTTTCGCGAGGATCTCTACTACCGCATCAACGTGGTGCCGATCCGCCTGCCGCCGCTGCGCGACCGGCTGGACGATATCCCCGATCTGGTCCGCCACTTCCTGTCGCGAGCCGAGAAGGAGGGGCTGCCCCGCAAGGGCTTGAACGCCGCGGCGATGGATGCGCTCAAGGCCTATCGCTGGCCCGGCAACGTGCGTGAGCTCGAGAACATGGTGCGCCGCGTGGCCGTCCTCTGCCCCGACGATGTCGTCAGTGCTGAGGTCATCGAGGCCGAGATGGCGCAGCGCGGCCCCTCCGGCGCGCTCGACGGGGAGGAGGCAGGCGAGGTCGGCCGCACGCTCGGCGCAGCGGTGGAGCTGCATCTGCGCCGGTACTTCCAGCTTCACGGCGAGAGCCTGCCGCCCGATGGCCTTTATGATCGGGTCCTGCGCGAGGTGGAGATGCCGCTCATCGCGCTGACCATGGCGGCCACCCGGGGCAATCAACTGCGGGCCGCAGATGTGCTGGGGATCAACCGAAACACGTTGCGCAAGAAGATCAGAGAGCTTGACATCCCGGTCACACGCGGCAAGAAACTGATGTAACCGGGCAACAGTGACACATCCCATAGGGGTTGTTCGGTCTTAAGCCACAAGGCGCCCAGTAAGGGCAAAAGACCGGAGGCAGGGCAGTGAGTGCAGACACCACCCTCGAGGGGCCGGAGACGGGGGGCAGCCGCACCCTGTCCCTGACCCAGTGGGTGGAGAAGCGCACGCTGGTGCCGCTCGCGCTCCTGGGGCCCGTCTTGGGGGTGCTCACGGTCTTCCTGCTCGGCGGGCGGGATTCGAGCGGCGAGGCGGGGCTTGCGCTGCGGCTGATCCTCTTGGCCGATATCGCCTACCTCGGCGCCTTCGGCTTGGTGATCTCGCTGCGGATCGCGACGCTGTTTGCGGCCCGGCGCGCTGGCAAGATGGGCTCCAAGCTGCATCTGCGGCTGGCCGGGACCTTCGCCGCCGTGGCGCTTTTTCCGACCGTCATCGTGGCCGTCTTCGCCACCGCCTCGGTCAACCTCGGCATCGAGAGCTGGTTTTCCGACCGCGTGCGCAGCGTGGTCGGCAATGCGTTGGAGGTGGCGCAGGCCTACGAATCGGAGCATCGCGAGAACATCCGCGGCGATGTCTTGGCCATGGCCAACGACCTCAACCGCGCGGCGATGGAGGGCGGTGTCACCGGCGCCCAGCTCAACGACATCGTCCGCAACCAGGCGCTGCTGCGCGACCTGCCCGAGGCCTTTGTCTTCAATGCCGACCGGGAGATCGTGGCCCGCGGCGAGTTCAGCTATCTCTTCAGCTTCGAGCCGCCGACGGACGAGGAGATCGCGCGCGCGCGCATGGGCGAGGTCGTGATCACCAACGACGAGGTGAACAACGAGATCCGGGCGCTCGTGTACCTCACCAACTATTTCGATGCCTTCCTCTATGTCTCCCGCACGGTGGAGGGGGAGGTGCTAAGGCTCCTCGACGAGACCGAGGCGACGGTGCAGCTCTATGAGCAGCTGGAGGCCGAGCGAGGAACGATCCTGCGGGACTTCGCGCTGATCTACGTGGGCTTCGCGCTGTTGGTCATCGCCTCCTCGACCCTTGCTGGGCTGTGGTTCGCGCAGCGGCTGGCGCGGCCCGTGGGCCGGCTGGCAGGGGCGGCGGAGCGGATCGGGCAGGGCGATCTGGCGGTGCGCGTCAAGGAAGAGCGGGGCGGCGACGAGATCTCGGTCCTGTCGCGCAGCTTCAACCGCATGGCCAGCCAACTCAGCCGCCAACGAGAGGCGCTGGTGGCCGCCCACCGCGACACCGAACGGCGTCGCCGGCTGACCGAGGCGGTGCTGTCGGGGGTCACGGCGGGGGTCTTCAGCCTGGATGGCCACGGGCGCGTGGACATGGTGAACCAGGCTGCAATGGACCTGTTGGATCTCGACGCCCGCTCGGTTCAGGGGCGGGCGCTGAGCGATCTGGTCCCGGCCTTTGCGCCGCTGTTGGACGATGCGCTCACCGCACCTTCGGGGATCGGACAGGGCGAGGTCCGCGTGTCGATCAATGGCCACCAGCGGGAGTTTCTGTCCCGCGTGGCACCGAAATCGCCGTCGGCGCCGGAGGAAGGGCGGGTGCTCACCTTCGATGACGTCACCGCCCTTGCCTCGGCCCAGCGCATGGCGGCCTGGGGCGACGTCGCGCGGCGCATTGCCCATGAGATCAAGAACCCGTTGACGCCCATCCAGCTCTCGGCCGATCGGATGCGCCGCAAGTTCACCGGACGGCTGGGCGAGGAGGGTGCCCAGGTCGAGAAGATGCTCGATGTGATCACGCGCCAGGCGGATCAGATCCGGCGCATGGTCGATGCCTTCGCCCGCTTCTCGAAGATGCCCGATCCGGTGCTGGAGGCGGTGGATCTGGGCGATCTGGTCCGCGACGCGGTGCTGCTGCAGGAGAGTGGGCAGGCCGGCGAGACCGGCCGGCGGATCGCCTATACACTCAAGATGCCGGAGGCTCCGCTGCCGGTCATGGCGGACCGGGGGCTGATCGGCCAGGCGCTGACGAACCTGTTGCAGAACGCCGCCGACGCCATTGAAGGGCGGCGCGAGCGCGATGGCGATCAGGCGCCGGACGGCCGGGTCCATGTGCGGATCACGGCGATGCCGCGGGGCTGGTGCCTGGACATCTGCGACAACGGCATCGGCCTGCCGCAGGAGGGACGCGAGCGGCTGAGCGACCCCTACGTCACCACCCGCATCAAGGGGACGGGGCTGGGGCTCGCCATCGTCCGCAAGATCGTGGAGCAGCATGGCGGCACCCTCTCGCTCGGCGATGCGGCGACCGCCTGCGGCTGCGATGGGGCACAGGTCACGCTGCACCTGCCCCTGGGCGAGGCTGCCGAAGCGGCTGCTGGCGGCGCTCCGACGAACACGAAGGTCGACGGGACCGACGAGGATACGCCCGGTGAGACGGGCGGCAGGACAAACGCATAAGCGAGAGCATGAGGCAGATGGGCATGGCTGACATTCTGGTCGTGGACGACGAGGCGGACATCAGGGACCTGATCGGGGACCTGTTGAAGGACGAGGGCTATACGACGCGGGAGGCCTTCGATGCCGACAGCACCTTTCAGGCGATCGAGGCGCAACGGCCGGATCTGATCATCCTGGACATCTGGCTGCAGGGCTCGCGCCTGGACGGGATCGAGATCCTCAAGACCGTGAAGCGCAACAACCTGGGCGTGCCGGTCGTGATCATCTCGGGCCATGGCAACATCGAGGTGGCGGTCGCGGCGGTGAAACAAGGCGCCTACGACTTCATCGAGAAGCCCTTCAACGTCGATCAGCTGCTGGTGGTCGTCTCCCGCGCGCTCGAGGCCTCGCGCCTGCGCCGGGAGAACGCGACCCTGCGCGAGGCGGAGGTAGAGGGGCTGCGGCTAATCGGCAAGAGCCATGCGCTGACCACCATGAAGGGCAAGCTCGACCGGGTCGCGCGCGGCGGCAGTCGGGTGCTGCTGTCCGGTGCGCCGGGCGCCGGCAAGGAGGTGGCGGCGCGCTACATCCACACGCACTCCGACCGCAGCGAAAAGCCCTTTGTGGTGGTCAACGCAGCCTCCGTGGACACCGAGCGGATGGAGGAGGTGCTGTTCGGGCGCACCCGGGACGACGGCAGCGTGCAGTCGGGCCTGTTCGAGAAGGCGCATGGCGGCACGCTCTTCATCGACGAAGTCGGCGACATGCCCTATGGCACCCAGTCCAAGATCCTGCGGGTGCTGATCGATCAGGCCTTTGCTCGGCTTGGCGACAGCGCGACGGTGCGGGTCGATGTGCGGGTGATCTCGGCCACCAACCGGGATCTGGAGGCGGAGATCGCGTCGGGGCGCTTCCGGGAGGATCTGTTTCACCGCCTGAACGTCATGCCGATCGAGGTGCCCTCGCTAGACCGCCGGCGCGACGACATTCCGGAGCTTGCCAACTACTTCCTCGATCGTTTCGCGCAGGAGCAGGGGCTGGCGCGGCGCGTGCTGTCCGAAGGCGCGCTGGCGGCGCTGCAGACGCGGAGCTGGCCCGGGAACGTGCGGCAGCTGCGCAACATGATGGAGCAGGTGCTGATCCTGGGCAGCGACAGCCGCATGATCGAGCCGGACGAGCTGCCGGGCAGCGGGCCGGAGCTGGGCGAGGTCGGTCTCGGCAATCTGCTGTCGACCGTCGCGTCGCTGCCGCTGCGCGAGGCGCGGGAGCTGTTTGAGCGCGAATACCTCGTGGCGCAGATCAACCGTTTCGGCGGCAATATCTCCAAGACCGCGAGCTTTGTGGGGATGGAGCGCTCGGCCCTGCACCGCAAGCTCAAGATGCTGGGGGTCTCCACCACCTCCCGCGGCGGGGTCCGGATTGCGGTCAGCGAGGAGCTTGCCGACGCCGCCCTGGTCGAGGACTAGGCAGCGCGTCGGAACAGCGTGGTTCGCAGTTGAGTAGACCTCGGGGAGGCGGCCCGTGCGCTTAGGGGTGGTCGGCTGCGGCTATGTCTTCGATCTCTATATGGCGACCATGGACCGCCATCCGCGGCTCACCGTGGCCGGGATCTTCGACCGCGATCCGGCACGGCTGGCGGCGGCGTCCGCGCATTGGGGCCTGGCGCGCTACGACAGCTATGAGGCGATGCTGGCGGACCCCGAGGTCGACACGGTCGTCAATCTCACCTCGGTGGAGGCCCATGGTCCGGTAACGCGGGCCGCGCTGGACGCGGGCAAGCACGTCTACTCCGAAAAACCCTTCGTCACCGATCTGGCGGAGGGGGAGGCGCTGGTCGCGCTGGCGGTGGCGAAGGGGCTGCGGCTGTCCTGCGCGCCCTCGAACCTGCTGGGCTCGACGGCGCAGACGCTGTGGAAGGCGGTCACGGATGGGGCCGTCGGGCCAGTGCGGCTGGTCTATGCGGAGTTCGACGACAACCCGGTGCCGTTTCTGGGGCCGGAGACTTGGCGGTCGGTCAGCGGCGCGCCCTGGCCCGTGCACCACGAGTATCAGACCGGCTGCACACTTGAGCATGCCGGCTATCACCTGAGCTGGCTTTGCGCGCTCTTCGGTCCGGTCCGGTCGGTCACGGCCTTTGCCAAGGTCACCATGCCCGACAAGTCCGAAAGGCCGATCGAGACACCCGATTTCACGGTCGCGACCCTGGATTTCGAGAGCGGGGTGGCAGCACGGCTCACCTGCTCCATCGCCGCCCCGCTCGATCATCGGGCGCAGATCGTGGGGCGCGATGGGGTGCTGAGCGCCGATACCTATCGCGACTATGAATGCCCGGTGCGGCTGGAGCGTTTCGCGCCCATGGCACTCAAGGCCCGGCACGCCCATGCCGTGCGCCGGTCGAGCCTGTTGCAGCGGCTCTTCGGGATCGGCGGTCACCGCCTGCTGCTGATCCCGCCGCGGGCGTCGGTGTCGTCCGGCGCGGACGGGCCGCTCTGGCACCCAAGGACCTGGTTCAAGCGACTGCGCCGTGCCCAGATGGGCCAACAGGACAAATGCCTAGGGATCGCGGAACTGGCCGAGGCCACGGCGGCGGGCCGGCCGCATTTCCCGCCGCCGGCCTTCACGCTGCACGTGACGGAGGTGACGCTTGCCATCCAGCGTGCGGGCGCCGATGCGGGTCTGCAGCGGATGACGACGCGCTTTGAGCCGCTGGCGCTGCCCGGCCGAACCCGGCGCCTGGGGCCTGACTATGCCGCGATGGGGCCCGGCCTATCGCTGTCATCTCTGACGAACGCGCTAGGTCGTCTCCGTGGGTGACGACGAGGGTGAGCCGCGGGCTTTGTCGGGGTGAGAGAGCGTTTGGGCGCGAAACCGTCCCAAGCTTGCCCCATTTCCGCGGGAATTGGATGGCAGGCCACAACCATGAAGTACTTCAGTTTCTTCATCTGCGAGCGCGGCGAGGGCCGGGAGTTGGGCGGCGGCTATGTCCGAGCCCCTTCAGCCACCGAGGCGCTGAGGGCCGTACCCTTTCCGGACCTGGATCTGACGCCCCTGCCGGACGGCTCGCGCTGGCCTGCGCATGCCACCGGCCCGGTGGCCTGGGAATACCGCTCTCCCTACCTCACGCAGTAGGCCTCAGTAGGGCGATCCCGCCTGCCCACGGCGCGTCGAGTAGAGCCGCCGGCTGATGAAGTTGCGGTCGTCCTCCAGGAGACGCATGCGGTCGGTTTGGCTTCGGTTCGGGTCTACCTCGGGCTCGATGCGCCAGGTGTTCTCCTCTCCCTCGACCTCTCGCCAGTTGTCCTGATCGTCGAAGATCTGCGCGCGAAAGCTGTCCTCCCGGCCGGCGCCGAGTTGGAACTCCTCGGCGATCGCGGTCGCCGCCAGGGTGGCAGCCAGCATGCCCATGGCCAACAGCGGGTGATGGCTGGGGGCCTGCAGCGCGATCACTGGTCCGTCTCCCCGACGCGGGCGGTCCACTCGATGCTCTCGAACCAGAAGTCGTAGGTGCTGCTGAGAAAGAGATCGGCCTCGCGCGCGACGATCCAGGCGTTCAGGAACTCGCGCCATTCATGCGCATCCTTGCGCACGCCGAACCCGGCGGAGGAGCGCACCAGGGGCTCCGACAGGGGCACATCGATGGCATCGGGGTTCTCGAGCGCGAAGAAATTCGCCTCCGGCTCGCTCGCCAGGTAGATCGGCGCCTCGCCCGACAGGACGGCGGCCTGCGCAGCATCGGCGGTGTCGAAGGCGACGATCTCGGCTTCATCGAACAAACGTGCGCCGAGGCTGGCCGAAAAGGTCTCGGCCACGACGGCGATCTTGATCTCCGCGCTGTTCACATCCGCCAGACTCTCGAGATCCGCGGTTGCCGATTTGTTGGTCGCCAACGTGATGCCGCTGAAGAAATACGGCTGGGTGAAGCCGATCTGCATCGCGCGCGCCGGGGTGATCGCCATGCCGGCGGCGATCATGTCGAACTCACCGGCGTTCAGGCGATCCATGATCTCGGAGAAGGGGACCTCGACAAGCTCGGCCTCGACCCCGATATCGCCGGCGATCCGCTCGACGATGTCGATCTCATGGCCCTCGAGCGTGCCGTCGACACTCCGAAACGTCCAGGGCACGAAGGTGGAGACGCCCACGCGCAGGGTGCCCCGTTCGACCACCTCCTCCAGCACGCCGGCCGCGCCGGGGAGCGGCAAGAGTGTCAGGAGGAGCGCCAGAAGCGGGGCGAAAGCGGTGATGACGCGCTGCATGGCGGCCTCCCATCGTCGATGTGAAATCTTCGATGAGTTGGGTAGCAGTCTGAGACAGCGTGGTAAACGCGTTTGCACCGCAGGGCGCAGCCGGCCACAGGCGATTGACCCGCGGCGGCGCGGGCGCCCATAGTCGGCGCCACTGCGGCCGTCTTGGAGCTTGCATGAAAGTCGTCGTGTGCGGCGCCGGTCAGGTCGGCTCCCAGATTGCCCGTCACCTTGCCGGTGAGGGCAACGATGTGACGGTGATCGATAACAACGGCGCCCTGGTGCGCCGGCTGACCGATCTTTACGACGTCTCCGGTGTCATCGGCTTCGCCTCGCTGCCCGATATCCTGGCCCGCGCGGGCGCCAACGATTGCGACATGCTGATCGCCGCGACCTCGATGGATGAGGTCAACATGGTGGCCTGCCAGGTGGCGCATTCGGTGTTCCAGGTGCCGACCAAGATCGCCCGGATCCGGACGGAGGCCTATCTGGAGGCCGAATGGGCCGACCTGTTCCGCCGCGATCACCTGCCGATCGACGTGATCATCAGCCCCGAGAACGAAGTGGCCCGCGTCACCCTGCGCCGGCTGAACGCCACGGCCGCCTTCGATATCGAGCCCTTTCTCGATGGGTTGGTGAACTTCGTGGGCATTCGGCTGGAGGAGGATTGCCCGGTCACCAACACCCCGCTGCGCCAGTTGTCGGAGCTGTTCTCCACGCTGCGCGCGCGGGTGGTCGCGGTGCGCCGGGACGGCAGGCTCTTCTCCAGCAGCCCGGAGGATCAGCTGTTCCCCGATGACGAGGTCTATTTCGTCGCCGCGAAGGAAGACGTGCAGCGGACCTTTGGGATCTTCGGCAAGACCAACCGGGCGGCGACCCGGATCCTGGTGGTGGGTGCGGGCAATGTCGGCCTTCGCGTCGCGCGCCGGATCGAGGATCAGAACGGCCAGCGCGCCACCATGATCGAGCGTGATCGGGACCGCGCGGAGCGGGCCGCCGACCGGCTTCGGCGCACGGTGGTGCTGAACGGCGACGCGCTCGACCCCGGCATCTTCGAGGAAGCGGGGATCGAGGATGCCGACGCCATCGTCGCGCTGACCGATGACGACCGCACCAATCTGCTGGCCTGTGCGCTCGCCGAGCAGATCAAGCCCGTAATCTCCATCGCGCTCGCGAAGGACCCGATCTATGACCGGCTGGCGGATCCGCTCGACATCGACGCGCTAATCGACCCTCGGGCGGCGACCGTCAGCTCGATCCTGCGCCATGTTCGGCGCGGCAAGATCCGGGCCGTCTACTCCATCGGTGGTGGCGCGGGCGAGGTGATCGAGGCGCAGGTGATGTCGACCTCCGCGCTCGCGGGTAAGCGGCTGCGCGATATCAGCCTGCCGAGGGGTGCCATCGTCGGCGCGGTGCTGAGCGGCGGCGAGGTGAAGATGCCAAGCGGCGACGTCACTATCGGTGTCGGCGACGTCCTGGTGCTGTTCGCCGTGCGCGATGCGGTGAAGAAGGTGGAGCAGATGTTCCGCGTCTCCATCGACTTCTTCTGAGGGAGCGGCCGTGGCCCGGGGTGTACGGATCGAGGGCAGGGCGCGCCGCACCTTGCGGCGCCTGGGTACCGGATCGGAAGCGGCGCCGCTCTTTGCGCCCTGCCTGGGCCTGGTCGCGGCCGCCTTTGCGGTGCCGATGTTCCATGCGCTGCTGGAGGGCGACGAGCGGGTGGCCCGCGCGTTCCTCTATGCCGGGCTCTTCACCGGGTTTGCGGCGGCGATCATCGGGGTGGCGCTGGCGGGACGCGCCCGGACGGCGACGACGCAGACCGAGCTGATCACCCTGCTGGCTGCCTGGATCCTGTTCCCGGTCTTCATGGCGATCCCGCTGGTGATGTTGACCCCGCAGCTCGGCTGGGTCGGTGCGTGGTTCGAGATGGTGCTGAGCTTCACCACCACGGGTTCCACCGGCTATGCGACGCTCACGCGGGTGGATGACAGCCTGCATCTCTGGCGCGGCGTGGTCGCCTGGCTCGGCGGGCTGATGACGCTGACGGCGGCCTACGTGATCCTCGCCCCGCGCCGCATGGGCGGGTTCGAGGTGCGCACCCAGGCCTTCAGCCTCAGCGATCAGACCTCGACCGCGGTGCGGCTCGCGGAACTGGGCGCCAAGGCGCCGGCGGCATCGACGCGGGTGCACCGGGCGCTGCGCACGATCCTGCCGGTCTATGCGGGCATGACGGTGGTGCTCGTTATGCTGTTTGGGTTGGCGGGCGAGGTCTCGCTTGCGGGGGTGATCCATGCCTTCGGCATCGTCTCTACCGCCGGGGTCTCGCCCAGCGCGGAGGGGATCGCGTTGAGCGGCAGCATCCCCATCGAGATGATCGCTGCCGTGTTCCTCTGCGCCGCCGCGACTTCGCGCTTCTATGGCGATGCCAGCCGGATCGGCGCGAGCGTGCCGCTGCGGGAGGATCCGGAACTGCGGCTCATGGCGCTGCTCGTCCTGGCGGCGACGGCGCTGCTCTTTGTGCGCCACTGGTCGGCCGCGCTGACGCTCGACAACGTGGAGGGGCAGGGCGGCGCGCTAACGGCACTTTGGGGCACGGCCTTTACGGTGCTCAGCTATCTTACGACCACGGGCTATGAGAGCACGGCCTGGGACAGCGCCCAGGCCTGGGCGGGCCTGACGACGCCGACCTTGATCTTGCTCGGGCTCTGCGCGCTGGGCGGCGGGGCGGCAACCACCGCGGGTGGCATCAAGCTGATCCGGGCCGCCGTGCTACTGCGCCACGGCATGCGGGAGGTTGAGCGCCTGGCGCAGCCCATGGCCGTCCACGGGCGGGGCGAGGGCAGCGTGAGCGACGGTGGCTTGGGCGAGGGCGCTTTCCTCGGCTGGGCTTTCATCATGCTCTACTCGGGCTCGATCTTCGCCGTGACGCTGGCGCTGGCGATGACGGGCCTCAACTTCCAAACTAGCCTGGTTGGCGCCATCGCCGCGGTCTCCAACACCGGGCCGGCCTTTGCCGCCGTGGCGGAGGGGCATTCGAGCTTCGCCAATCTTGACGCACTGCAGCGCGTGATCCTGGCAGCCGGCATGGTGCTGGGTCGGATCGAGACGCTTGCGGTGATTGCGATTTTTCGGGGACAGAGCTGGGCGCTGCCGTTGATGGTGGAAAAAAAAGGTGGAAACACAGGGCGCAAGCTACCACAGTCCCGACGGTGAGCGTCGCCGCGCTATGGGACGCCGCACCAACGATGAAAGACAGGCGAAATGGCCAACGAAAACAAGCAAAACCTGCAAGACGTGTTTCTGAACCACATTCGTAAGCAGAAAGTCCCCGTCACGGTATTTTTGGTGAATGGGGTAAAACTTCAGGGCGTCATTACTTGGTTCGACAATTTCTGTGTGCTGTTGCGCCGGGACGGGCAAAGCCAGTTGGTCTACAAGCACGCGATCTCGACGGTGATGCCCGCGCAGCCCTTCAGCCTGTTCGACCAGGACGCGGCCGAGTGAGCGCGTCGCAGCGCAGCATCCGTCATAGCTTGAGGACCACCATGGGGGCAGGGCGCCTTTGACCCGGGCATTCGTGCTTCACGTCGACCTGCGCGGCGCGGATGCGCCGGACCCCGATGCTGCGCTCGCCGAGGCCGTCTCGCTGTCGCATGCCATCGATCTGATCCCCGTGGATGCCGATATCGCGGCGGTGCCGAAGCCGAACCCGGCCACCTTGCTGGGACCTGGAAAGGTCGAGGATCTGGGCGAACGCTTCGCCGCCGCGGAGATCGAGCTGGTCATCGTCGATGGTGCGCTGAGCCCTGTTCAACAGCGCAACCTGGAGCGCGCCTGGAAGGTCAAGGTTCTGGACCGAACCGGCCTCATCCTCGAGATCTTCGGGGAGCGCGCCCAGACGCGCGAGGGCGTGCTGCAAGTCGAGCTTGCGCATCTGACGTACCAAAAATCGCGGCTTGTGCGCTCCTGGACGCACCTCGAGCGTCAGCGCGGCGGCGTCGGGTTCATGGGCGGCCCCGGCGAGACGCAGATCGAGGCAGACCGGCGGATGATCGATGAGAAGATCACCCGGATCCGGCGCCAGCTTGAAAAGGTGGTGCGCACCCGGGCGCTTCACCGCAAGAAGCGCCGCCGCGTGCCCAACCCGGTCGTCGCGCTCGTCGGCTATACCAACGCGGGCAAATCCACGCTGTTCAACCGCCTGACCGCGGCGGATGTCCAGGCGGAGGATATGCTGTTCGCCACGCTCGATCCGACGATGCGCAGGCTTGAGCTGCCCTCGGGCCGGATCGCGATCCTGTCGGACACGGTGGGCTTCATCTCCAACTTGCCGACTCAATTGGTTGCGGCGTTTCGCGCGACGCTGGAGGAGGTGCTCGAGGCCGATCTGGTTCTGCATGTTCGCGACGCCTCGCATCCGGACACCGATCTGCAAGGCCGGGAGGTGCATGCCGTCCTCAAGGACCTTGGCCTGACGGAGGAGGCGCGCGCCGGCATGCTGGAGGTGCAGAACAAGATCGATCTGTTGCCATCGGCATCGCAGGACGCCAACCGGCCTCGATCGCTCTCCGACCATGCGATTGCGGTCTCCGCGGCGACCGGTGAGAACTGCTCGAATCTGCTACTGATGATCGAGCAGCGGCTGTTCCCGAGGCGGCTCGCACTGCGTCTCGCTTTGGCGCATAGCGCCGGGGCGGCCATGGCTTGGTTGTACAGCCGTGCAGAGGTGCATGCGCGTAGCGACACAGAGGATGGCGTGCTGCTGGACGTGGAGATCACGGAGAAGGAATTCTTCCAGTTCGACAAAGCCTTTCCCGGCGATGTTCAGGTCGTGCAACGCCAGACAGTCGCCGCCCAGTGATTAAAAGCGAACATAATAAACGTTCGGGGAAACTTCACCATAATCGCGTGTACAGCGAAACGGCGGTCACGCTTCCCCTATGACGCGACTTCGCGTAATTTTGATGTAAGGGTGTGTAGAGGGTACTTCGATGCGTGACTTAACCTTGTTCGAGATGATCGTTCAGCCGAGTGTTGAACGCATCTCCCTATCCGACATTCAGTTCAGAGAGGTGGTGGACGGCCGTCCTGTCATCATCTCGAACGTGATCCATCGGAACGTTTTCACTGACTTCGACATCAAGCTGTCGCGCCATCTGGCGGCGGTCCGAGGTGGGGGTTTTCCCTCGATCACGGTCACCCAGCGGATGCGCGATGACGATCCTACGGCGCCGTGGTCAGAGGAGCGTGCCCAGCACTTTCTGACGGTTCCGCATGCGCTGCGGGCCATCGCGCGGCGGGCGCTGAAGGAAGAGGAAACCGCCGAGCTATGGTTCGTCGATACGGACGGACCCATGGAGTCGGCCGAGCCCAACGGCCCTGCCCGCACGGTCGAACGCTCCGAGATCAAGACCTTCGGCGCGGCGCTCGACTTCTGCCGGGGCCTCGGCGCCTTCGAGTTCCTCGATGTCTCGGGCGATTTCGACATGCTGCTGGTCTCGCCGATTGGCACCGGGCTCGATCCGATCACCATTGACCTGTACCGCGGCTCGGTCGCGGTGCCGGCGATGCGCGGCGGCCGCGGGTCGGATCGCTTCGAAGGGGCGCTCTACGAGCTCCGCCGCAACGCCCATGACAACTCGACCGCGCGCAGCTATTTCGGCTCGGCCCGCCATGCGATGACCGCGGCCAAGGAAGAGGCCGTGCTCGCCTTCCGCTCGGCCGCGGAGGACAAGATCCACGACTTCAACCGCGCCCTGGGCGATCGCGCGCTGCTCGGCCACCGTCTGGATGCGGTCATGGCGCTGGTCGCACGGCTGCGCACCGGCCTTGGCGACACGCTGGAGGGGATTTCGGAGGACGCCCGGATCACCGCCCTCGACTGGGCCGAGGCGGTGGAGAAAGGCGGCGACGAGGCCAAGGAACAGGCGCGGGCCTATGCCTCCCGCCGCCGGGCCAGCGCTGCCCGCGCCCATCGCGGCGCCGACGACGTGGAGCCGGTCTGCCCGCGCGGCGAGCTCTTCGCCTGGCGCAGCGCCAGCTAAGGGGCCCCTACCCCCCAACCCGGAACGAAAAAGACCGGTCCCCGCAAGGAGGACCGGTCAGGAGGCGTACCCGTCGGGCTGGATCTCACGACGCCGAGGGACAGGGGGGCGTGGAGACCGGGGTGGATGATCGCGTCGCGTGCCGGAGAGCGTGAGGGTGGATCCAGCAGTGCGTCGAGCGATGCCCTTCAGGGTCGCGGGCCTCGGGTCGCGCTCAGAACAGCGCGGGAAGGGTGAAACCGGCAAACACCATCACGCAGATGGCAAGGAGACCCGCCGCATCGCCAGCAGCCTCGGCCGGGGCACGGTGCAGGAACGAACGGGCCTTGGTCACGGCGGCTGTCATGGCGGTTCTCCATCAACTCTCTCGCTTCGTTGATGGTATGTTCACCATAAGTGCCGACGAGTCGCAAGAACATTATTGGAACATTCGGCGCCTTAACCGGATTTCAGCATTTTGACGGAGGTTTCGCGGCCCTGGAGGTAGAGGAGGTGCCGCAGCGCCTCCCGACGTTCCTCCCCCATCCCCTCACGCACTGCGAGCAGCCGCCGGGCATCGTCATGGGCGATATCCATCAGGCGCCGGTCGACGTCCAGGTCGGCCACGCGAAAGCGCGGCAGCCCCGACTGGGCCGTGCCGATCAGATCGCCCGCGCCGCGCAATTCCAGGTCCTTCTCCGCGATGACGAAACCGTCCTCGGTGTCGCGCATGACCTGCAGGCGGGCGGTGGCGGTCTCACCCAGCGGCGGGGCATAGAGCAGCAGGCAGTGCGAGGCCCCTGCCCCGCGGCCGACCCTGCCGCGCAACTGGTGGAGCTGCGCGAGGCCGAAACGGTCGGCCTGTTCGATGACCATGATGGTCGCTTCCGGCACATCGACGCCGACCTCGATCACGGTCGTGGCGACCAGGACCTGCCGGCGGCCGTCCTGGAAGGCCGCCATTGCGCTGTCTTTCGCCTCCGACGGCATCTGACCGTGGATCAGCGCCACATGTTCGGCGCCGAGGCGGACCGCCAGATCCGCCGCGCGCGCCTCGGCCGCCACCAGGTCGCTGTCGCTGCGTTCCTCGACCAGCGGACAGACCCAATAGGCCCGCCGCCCCGCGGCCAGCGCTGCCTTGAGGCGGTCGATCACCGCCTCGACCCGCTCGGTCGAGATCAGGCGGGTGTCGATGGGCTGGCGTCCCGGCGGCTTCTCGTTCAGCACCGAGATGTCGAGATCGCCGTAGCCGGTCAGCGCCAGGGTCCGCGGGATCGGCGTGGCAGTCATGATGAGGAGATCGCAGCCCCGCGGGGCCTTGGCCGTCAGCTCCATGCGCTGGCGCACGCCGAAGCGGTGCTGCTCGTCGATCACCGCCAGCCGCAGGTCGGCGAAATCGACGTCCGCCGAGAACAGCGCATGGGTGCCAATGACGAACTGGGCTCGACCCTGGGCGATGGCCTCCAGCTTCTCGCGCCGCACGGTGCCCTTGTCGCGCCCGGTCAGCAGGGTGAGGTGCACCCCCACAGCCTCCGCGATCGGGGCGAGGCCCTTGGCGTGTTGGCGCGCCAGGATCTCGGTCGGGGCCATCAGCGCGCTCTGCCCACCGGCGGAGATGGCGATCATCAGCGCCATCGTCGCGACCCAGGTCTTGCCCGCGCCCACGTCGCCCTGCAGCAGCCGCATCATCCGCTCCGGCGCCCCCATATCGGCCCGGATCTCCGCCAGAGCGCGGTCCTGCGCGCCGGTGGGCGCGTAGCCGAAGGCGCGGGCAGCCGCTTCGCTCAGCGGCGGGCCTTCGACAGTCACCTGCCCCTGCCCCCGGCGCATCTGGCTGCGGCCGAGTGCTAAGGCCAGCTGGTGCGACAGAAGCTCGTCATAGGCGAGGCGTTGGCGGGCCGGCGCCCCTGCCCCCAAACCGCCCGGCCCCTCCGGCAGATGCACCGCCGTGAGCGCGTCCTGCCAGCTCGGCCAGCCCTCGCGCTTGATCAGCGCCGGGTCGTGCCATTCGGGCAGCGGGGTCAGCGCCTCCAGCGCCTCGCGGATCGCGCGGCCAACCTGGCGCTGGCTGAGCCCCTCGGACAGTGGATAGACGGGCTCGAAAGGCGGGATTTCGGCGGCGTCTGCTTCGCTCAGCATGAAGTCCGGGTGCAGCATCTGCCAGCGGTCGTCGTAGCGGTCGAGCTTGCCTGAAACGACGCGGTGTTGGCCGATGGGCAGTTGCGCGGTGATCCAGTCGCTCTTGCCACGGAAGAAGACGAGCTCCAGCACCGTGCCGGCCGCAGCGAGGGTCGCGCGGTGGGGCACGCCTGGCCGGCGCGGGATCTGGTGGCCGGTGACCTCTCCCGCCATCGTCACCACCTGGCCCGGCAGCACGCCCGACAGCGTGTCGACCGGGCGGCGGTCGATGACCCCGGTCGGCATATGCATCAGCAGATCGTGCCGAGTCTCGATGCCAAGGCGGGAGAGCGCGCGCGTCGCCTGCGGCCCGATCCCCTTCAGCGTATCGACGCCTGCGAACAGCGGATTGAGAAGCTCTGACCGTGCCATCAGGCGTATCTCGCCCGGGCGCCGTAAGTGGTCAATCGCCGATCAGGGCGAGCCAGGCGTCCTCATCCATCGTCTCGACGCCCAGATCCTCGGCCTTTTTCAGCTTGGAGCCCGCGCCGGGGCCCGCCACCAGGATATCCGTCTTGGCGGAGACGCTGCCGGCAACCTTGGCGCCCAGGCTCTCGGCCCGGGCCTTGGCCTCGTCGCGGCTCATGCGCTCCAGCTTGCCGGTGAAGACGACGGTCTTGCCGGCCACGGGGCTGTCGGTGGCGACGGGTGCGCTCTCCGGCTCCGGTTTCACATGAGCGATGAGCCGGGCGAGTGCCTCCCGGCTGTGGGCATCGGCGAAGAAGGCAATGACGGCATCGGCCAGTGTCGCGCCCACTCCGTCGATGTCGAGGAGCGCGGCGCGCGCCTCCTCATCCTCCGCCGCCGCCACCATGGCGCGCTCAAACCGCTCCCAATCGCCGTAGCTGCGGGCCAAGAGCTTGCCCGTCGTCTCGCCCACATGGCGGATCCCGAGGGCGAAGATGAAGCGGCCGAGGGGCACGGTCCGGCGCGCCTCGATCGCGGCAAAGAGGTTGTCTGCCGATTTCTGACCCCAGCCTTCGAGATTGGAAAGGCGCTGCAGTTCAGTGCCTTCAGACCCAAAGCGTGCTTGCAGCGTGAAGACGTCGGCGGGCTCTTTCACCCAGCCGAGGGTCCAGAAGGCCTCGATCTGCTTCGTGCCGATCCCCTCGATGTCCATGGCGCCGCGGCTGACGAAGTGCTTGAGCCGCTCCACCACCTGGGCGGGACAGGTGAACCCGTTGGTGCAGCGGCGCACGGCTTCGCCGGCCTCCCGCACCGCGGGGCTGCCGCAGGCGGGGCATCGATGCGGAAAGGCGTAAGGAACGGCGCCCTTGGGGCGGCGGGTGATGTCGACGTCGATCACCTTGGGGATCACGTCGCCGGCGCGGTAGATCGTGACGGTGTCGCCCACGCGCAGGTCGCGCCCCTCCCGGATCGGCTCGCCCTTGGCGCCGAGGCCGGCGACATAATCCTCGTTGTGCAGCGTCGCGTTGGAGACGACCACACCGCCCACGGTGACCGGGCGCAGCCGCGCGGTGGGGGTCAACGCGCCGGTGCGCCCGACCTGGATGTCGATCCCCTCCAGCACGGTCTGCGCCCGCTCCGCCGGGAACTTATGCGCGATCGCCCAGCGGGGTTGGTTCGAGCGAAACCCCATGCGGCGTTGCCAGTCCAGCCGGTCGAGTTTGTAGACCACGCCGTCGATGTCATAGCCGAGCGACGCCCGCACCGCCTCGATCTCGCGGTAATGCGCGATGGCGGCGGCGATGTCGTCGACGCGCCGGGTCTCTGGGCAGACGGCGAAGCCGAAGGCACGGAACCGCTCCAAGGCGGCCCACTGTGTTTCGGCCAGGGGTTCGGACAGCTCGCCCCAGGCATAGGCGAAGAAGCGTAGCGGCCGGGCCGCCGTGATCGTGCTGTCGAGCTGGCGCAGCGAGCCCGCGGCGGCGTTGCGGGGGTTGGCGAAGATCTTTTGCCCCGCCTCGGCCTGGCGCGCGTTCATCGCGGTGAAGTCGGCTTGGGTCATATAGACCTCGCCGCGCACCTCCAGCACCGCGGGGGCGCCCTTGATGCGCTGGGGTATGTCGCCGATGGTGCGGGCGTTGGCGGTGACGTTCTCGCCCTCGGTACCGTCGCCGCGGGTCGCGGCCTCGACGAGCACGCCGTCCTCGTAGCGTAAGCTGAGCGACAGCCCGTCGATCTTGGGCTCGGCGACGTAGGCCACCGGCTCTTCGGCGGTGAGGGTGAGGAAGCGACGGATGCGGGCGTCGAACTCGGTCGCGTCCTCGTCCGAGAAGGCATTGCCGAGCGATAGCATCGAGACGCGGTGGCGGACCTTCGCGAACCCCTCCGCCGGGGCGGCGCCCACGGTCTGGGTCGGGCTGTCCGCCTGGATGAGCGCGGGATGCGCGGCCTCCAGCGCGCGCAACCGCCGCTTCAGCGCGTCGTAGTCGGCGTCCGAGATCTCCGGCGTGTCGTCGCGGTGATAGGCCTCGTCATGGCGATGAAGCTCGGCTGAGAGGCGGGCGATCTCGGCCTCCGCCTCCTCCGGCGTCATGTCCGCGGCCGCTGTGCCCGTGCCCGTCGTCTCGCCGTCCATGCCTTCCTCGCCTTGGCCGTGACAGGGAAGGTGCAGGGTGGCGCGCCGCCGTCAACCCGGTTGACGTCAGCCCGTTGACGTCAGCCCGGTGGCGCCATGCCGGCGGGCGGGCGGCAGAAGGCATCGCCGTGGTCGGAGAGGGAGGCCACCTTGTCGTGCTGTGCGCGCTTAAGCGTGATCCAGTAGACGCCCGCCATGCGGTCCGCGGCCTCCGCCGCCACGGGCGAGGCATGGTCGATCCCGCCGGGCAAGGCCGCGCGGATGCTCGCGCTCAACTCGGCGCAGGTGTCCATGACCCGGCGGCGCTGGCTGCGGGTCGCCTGGGCTAGCCACAAGCGGCCGCCGAAGACGTTGTCGCAACCCTCCGGCACCGCGAGCGCCAGGCCCCGCGCCACCGCGTCGTCGAAGCGCGGGGCGTCCTGCGGCGAGAGCCCGTGCTTGAGGTACGGCAGCGCGGTGTTGTGGAGCGCGAAAGGGCCGTCGGGATTGGGCACCGTCACCCAGACATGCAGCATCGCCAGGCGTTTGCGCCCGTCCTCCCCGCCCGGAAAGCTGTTGTCGACCCAGCGGCGCCCCAGCCAGCGCAGGATCGGGCGATCCGCCAGGGCGCCGGCCAGGATCGTCTCCAGGTCATGGACATGCCAGTGGTCGGCCGAGCCGGTGAAGCCCTCGGGCATCGGCTCCCCCTCACCGACGCGCACCACGAAGGCGACGCCGGTCAGCACAGGCTCACCCTCGATCCAGGTGTACATGAGGTTGTTCGGGCGGGTGAAATCGAGCGGCGTGTCGAGCGTGTAGTCGGGCCCCTCCGGATGGTTCCAGTGCTGGCCCACCATGGGCTCGTCACCGCCAAAGGCTCTCCAGCCCTCGGCCTTGGCGACCGCGATGTCGCGATAGCGCTCGACCGCCTCAGCCACCAGCGCCAGCTCGGCCCGGGTCTGAACCAGTGTCTGGGCCGACAGCGGGCCATCCGCCGCCGACCCGCCATCCGCGGCGGTATTGAGGGGGGTGAGGACCGACCACAGAAACAGGGCCAGCCAGGATCCGTGTCGTCGCATGATCATGCTCCCGTGGCGCCAATGCTCTGCAGGATTACGCTGCAGCGCGCCGGAACCGACGGCAAGGATAGCAGATTTGCCTAGGTCGCGGGCTCGCAGAAGGCGTTGCCGTGGTCGGCCATAGCACCGACGCGGGCGTGCTGATCGCGGTCGAGCGTGATCCAATAGAGGCTCGCCATGCGGTCCGCCGCCTCCTCCGCCACCGGGGCGGTGGTGTCGAGCCCGCCCCAGCGCAGCGCCTGGCGCACCTGCTGTGCAGCCGCCTCGCAGCCCTCCATCACGCGGCGGTACTGGGCGTTCGAGGCGCCGGAGACCAGGAGCCGCGGCCGGTAGGTCTGTTCACAGCCGCTGGGTGCCGCCAGCGCCAAGCCTCGTGCCACCGCCGCATCGCGGTCGGCGGCCAGCGCGGGGTTGAGCCCGTGCTTGAGATATCCCAGCGCCGGGTTTTGCAGGGCGAAGGGCCCCTCCGGGTTCTCCACCGTCACCCAGACATGCAGCATGGCGCGGCGGGTCCGCCCCTCTCGGCCCGCTGGGTGCAGGTAGTGCAGCCAGAACTTGGTCAGCCAGCGCACGATGGGCCGATCGGCCATGCCATTGGCGATGATCTCGTCCAGGTCATGCATATGCCATTCGTCGGCCGCGCCATCGAACCCCTCCGGCAGGGGCTCTCCCGCGCGCAGCATCACGCCGAAGGTCACGCCCGTCAGTACCATCTCGCCGTCGATCTTGGCGTACATCAGGTTCGTAGGCCGGCCGAAATCGAGGGGCGTCTCGCTGGTGTAGACGGGGCTGTCGGCGTGGTGGAAGTGCTGGCCCACCAGCGGCTCCTCCCCGCCGAAGGGGAACCAGCCATCGGCCATCGCCGCGTCGAAGTCGCGATAGCGCGCGACGGCGGCCTGTACCTGGGCGATCTGCGCCCAGGCCGTTTCGGTGACCGGATGCGTTGACGCGCCAACCCTGGCGCCGTCGGCGAGGGCCGGAGGCGTCGTGAGCATGAGGGCAAAGCAGCCCCAGATAGCCCAACGGCAGACGGCGATCATGCATCGCTCCCTTCAGGTTCCGCCCAAGCGAAAGCGCGCCAGGACGATAGCGCGACAATCTGGGCAGGCGTACGGCAAAGCCCGCGTGGCAACCCGCCTACCCTGCCCCATCCCTTCCTGATACCTGCGGATGATGATGGAGGGTGCGATGTTGATGGATCGTTTTCGTGACATCGCCGGTACCGTCGATCTGCTCGACACCGCGACGGTGGCCGCGCGATTGGGCATCGCACTTGCGGATCGCAAGCTCGACCACCCAGGGCGCGACGAGTTCGACGGTCCGGGAGGGGGCGTCGTGCGGGCCGTGCTGCTGACCCAGTTTCCGCGGTCGACCAACGACGTGGCCTGGCTCGCCCTGCACTTCGTGATTGGCACCCCCAGGGAGGAGATCGCCCCGCTAGAACCGCTGATGGTGCGAGAAAACCTCGTATCGCATGTGCTTGACGTGCCGTTCGAGGGTGCGGCCGAGCTCGATTTCTGCCGATGGCGCGTCGGCCGCCATCTGTTCAGTCTAACCACGCGCGTCGAGGACGACGGCAGCCGGCTGTTGCTGGGCGCCTCGCTGGGGCAATTCCGCGACGATCAGCGCTGCATTCCTTAGGCGGCGTCGCCGGCGGCCTCCGCCCGGGATTTGCCCGTGACTTCCTGAGCCAGCGCCGCGGCCATGAAGGGATCGAGGTCGCCGTCCAGCACGCCCTGGGTGTTCGAGGTCTCCACGTTCGTGCGCAGGTCTTTGACCATCTGATAGGGCTGCAGGACGTAGGAGCGGATCTGGTTGCCCCAGCCGATCTCGCCCTTCGCCTCATGCGCGTCCTGGATGGCCTGGGTCTTCTTCTTCATCTCCATCTCGTAGAGCTTGGAGCGCAGCGCGGCCATGGCGATGGCGCGGTTCTGGTGCTGCGATTTCTCTGAGCTCGTGACGACGATACCGGTGGGCAGGTGGGTGATCCGCACCGCAGAGTCGGTCGTGTTCACGTGCTGACCCCCCGCACCGGAGGAGCGATAGGTATCGACCCGGATATCCTTGTCCTGGATGTCGATCTCCACCGTGTCGTCGATAACCGGGTAGATCCAGACCGAGGCAAAGCTCGTCTGCCGGCGCGCCTGGCTGTCGAAGGGGCTGATGCGCACCAGCCGGTGCACCCCGCTCTCCGACTTCAGCCAGCCATGGGCGTTGGTGCCCTTGATCTGATAGGTGGCCGAGCGGATGCCCGCCTCTTCGCCCGCGCTCTCGGCCTGAAGCTCGACCTTGAAGCCGCGCCGCTCCGCCCAGCGGACATACATGCGGGCCAGCATCTGCGCCCAGTCGCAGGCCTCCACGCCCCCTGCCCCAGCGTTGATCTCCAGGAAGGTATCCGCACCGTCCATCTCGTCGGACAGCAGCGCCTCGATCTCCTTCTCCGCCGCGGTGGCCTGCAGGGTCTTGAGCGCGGCCTCGGCCTCGGCCACGACCTCCTCATCCTCCTCCATCTCGCCTAGCTCGATGAGGTCGATGTTGTCGGTCAGACCCTGGGCGAGCGCCTTGTAGCCGTCGATCCCGTCCTGAAGCTGCTGGCGCTCCTGCATCAGCTTCTGCGCCTTGGCCGGGTCGTTCCACAGCTCAGGGTCCTCGGCAAAGGCGTTGTATTCCTCCAGCCGTGCTTCCGCCGTCTCCCACCCCAGGCGCTGGCGCAGAAGCTCGAGCGACTTCTCGATCTCGGCAACGATGTTCTGGACCTCGGCCTTCATGGGCGCGCTCCGGCAGGGTTGGCGGGATCGGCGAGAAATAGCGGTCCGGGCCCAGCGCGTCAAAGGCACCCGCCGCACGACACCAGGGAGCGGCCGTCACGGGCAGGAATCCTGATGCCTAGGATGGAATTCGGTGGTACCGGGAAGATCGATCGACAACCGGTAGGAGGGCATGATGGCAGAGATCCTGGCAGCGGGGCGGCTGAGGAAATCGCCCTACTACAGCTCCACGATCGCGGAGGGGGCGGAGTCGCTTCTGACCTACAACCGCATGCTGGTGCCGCGCGGCTACGGCGACCGGGCGGCGGAGTATTGGCGGCTGATCCAGGGTGTCTCCATGTGGGACGTCGCGGTGCAGCGTCAGGTCCAGCTCAAGGGGCCGGACGCGGCGCGGCTGGCGCAGATCCTCTGTGTGCGCGATCTCTCGAAGCAGCAGGTCAAGCAGGGCAAATACGTCGCGATCTGCGATCACCGCGGGGTGCTGATCAACGATCCCATCGCGCTCAAGCTCGACGAGGACTGCTACTGGCTGTCCATCGGCAACTCCGACATCTGGCTCTGGGCGCGCTGTGTCGCCGGGGAGCGGGGGCTGGATGTGGAGGTGAGCGAGCCCGATGTCTCTCCGCTTGCGGTGCAGGGGCCGAAGGCGGAGGATGTGGTGGCCTCGATCTTCGGCGACTGGGTGCGGTCGCTGAAGTACTTCTGGTTTGACGACGCGGTGATCGAGGGGATCCCGGTCAAGGTCTCCCGTGCGGGCTGGTCCAAGCAGGGCGGCTTCGAGCTTTACCTGCTGGATGGCAGCAAGGGCGATGCGCTGTGGAACATCGTCAAGGAGGCCGGCGCGCCCTTCGAGATCGGGCCTGGCTATCCCAACCCGTCGGAACGGACCGAGAGCGGGCTGCTCAACTGGGGCATCGACACCGACGAGCAGACGAACCCCTTCGAGGTCCGCATGGGCCGCTTCATCGATCTGGACGTCGACGACGACGTCATCGGCGTGAAGGCGCTGCGCCGGATCAAGGCCGAGGGGGTGACGCGTCACCAACTCGGCATCATGCTCGATAGTGGAGCGGCGGAAGACCACACCGACTGGCTGGAGATCGAGCGTGAAGGCACCGTGGTCGGCCATATGACCCACCGCGCCTGGTCGTACCGGCTGCAGCGGATGATCGGCTACGCCCTCGTCTCGACCGAGGCCGAGGCGGGCGATGCGGTCACGGTCATCAAGGACGGCGCCCGGGTGGGTGGCACGCTGACCACCCTGCCCTTCAAGATCTGAGGCGAGCGGGCGGCCTTAGTACAGGCCGCCGGTGCCGAAGCCGACGGCGGCGGGCGGGCTGGGGCGTGCCGGGCGGGTGCCGCCACTGGGCCCGGACGACGGGATCATGCCGCCGCCCGATTGGTTGTCGTCATCGAGCGAGAACGGCAGCGCGCCCTGCACCAAGTCGGTGCCAAAGAGGATGCTGTCGCCCGCCAGCGCCGAGGCCTCGGCGAAGAGGATGGGCTCGTTGCCGAGCTTGAAGACCTCGACCACCACGTTCGGGCCGACCGCATCGTCGGCCAGGCGCCGCCCGGTGGCACGGTCGATCTTCACCGTCACCAGGCCGGACTGATCGGGCGGGCTGAAGACGCCCGGATCCTCCACCCCCTCATGGGCGGCGACCATGAACTCCTTGAACACCGGGCCGCAGAGCGTGCCGCCATAGGCACCCCGGCCCATGGGCGTGGGGTTGTCGAAGCCGATGAAGCAGCCCGCCACAAGCTTCGGCGAGAAGCCGATGAACCAGGCGTCCTTGCTGTCGTTGGTGGTGCCGGTCTTGCCAGCCAGCGGTAAGCCTGTGCCCCCGACGGTGCGGGTCGCAGTGCCCTGGTTCACGACGCCCTCCATCATCGAGACGATCTGGAAGGCGGTGGAGGGGTTCATGATCTGCTGGCGCTGGTCGATCAGCGTGGGCAGCGGGGCATTGCGCATCGCCGGCACCGCACAGCCCTCACAGCCGCGGGGGTCGTGGCGGTAGATCGTCCGCCCGCGCCGATCCTGGATACGGTCGATCACGGTGGGGCGCAGCTTTTTGCCCCCGTTCACGAACATCCCGTAGGCGGCGACCATGTTGTAGAGCGTGGTTTCGCCTGCGCCGAGGGCGAAGGCGAGGTGATGCGGCATGTTCTGATAGACCCCGAAGCGCTCAGCATAGGTCGCGACGCGGTCCATGCCGACCTGCTGCGCGATGCGCACGGTCATCAGGTTGCGGCTGAGCTCAAGGCCCCGGCGCAGCGGCGTCGGCCCGTAGGCATCGCCGGAGGAGTTCTTGGGCCGCCAGGTCTCGCCGTTCGAGAGGCGCACGGCGACGGGCGCGTCGTTCACCACCGTGGCCGGGGTGTAGCCCGCATCGAGCGCTGCGGCATAGACGAAGGGCTTGAAGGACGAGCCCGGCTGGCGCTTGGCCTGGGTCGCGCGGTTGAACACCGACTGGTCATAGGAGAACCCGCCCCAGAGTGCCAACACGCGCCCAGTCTCGGGGTCCATGGCGGCGAAGGCGCCCTGGACAGCCGGCAGCTGGCGCAGGTCCCAATCGCCGGGATCTTCCGGGTCCTCCGCCACGAAGATCAGATCCCCCGGCGCCCAGAGATCCTGCGCCCAGGTCGGGCGCGGCAGGCGCTCACCGTCGATCAGGCGCCGGCGGATCCAGGTCTCGCCGTTGATCTCCAGATCATGCGTCCCCTCGACGCCCTCGATCCCGATGGTCGCGGCGCGCTGGTCGCTGGCAAAGACCACGGCCAGGCGCCAGCCGGGCACATCGCGGGGCACATCGGCGCGGGCCAGCAGCGTGCGCCAGGCGGTCTCCTCCTGCGGTGCCGGCACGTTCTCCAGCGTCGCGAGGGGGCCGCGCCAAGTGCCCTGCTCGCGGTCATAGGCCTCCAGGCCGCGGCGCAGGGCAGCGCCGGCGGCGGCCTGAAGGCGCGGATCGACCGTGGCGCGCACGGCGAGCCCGCCCTCGAACAGCTCCTCGCGGCCCAACTCGCTGGAGACCTGGCGCCGCACTTCGGCGGTGAAAAAGCCGAGCGGCCCACCCTCGGCCACGCGGACGGTGCGGGCCTCATCCAGCACGGTGCCGAGCGGTAGGCTACGCGCCTCCTGGTAGGCGGCGTCGGGCAAATATCCGTTCTCCCGCATCTCGCGCAAGACATAGTTGCGCCGGGCGGTCGCGCGGTCGCGGTTGTCGATCGGATGCAGGTTCGAGGGCTCCTTCGGCAAGCCGGCAAGATAGGCCGCCTCGTGCGGCTCAAGCTCGTCCAGGCGCTTGTCGAAGTAGGTGCGTGCCGCCGCGACGATCCCGTAGGAGCGGGCACCGAAGAAGATTTCGTTCAGATAAAGCTCCAGGATCTGGTCCTTGGTGAGCGCGCCATCGATGCGCACCGCCAGGATCGCCTCCTTGATCTTGCGCTCGATGGTCCGGTCGCTATCGAGCAGGAAGTTCTTCATCACCTGCTGGGTGATGGTCGAGGCGCCGGCGACCCGCACCGACCGCCCGGCCAGACGCGCCTGGGCATAGCGGACCATGGCCTTGGCGATGCCGATGGCATCGACGCCGGGATGCTCGTAGAAATTCTTATCCTCGGCCGAGATGAAGGCGTGCTTCACCATGTCGGGGACTTCCTCGACCGGCACGAAGACGCGTTGCTCGGTCGCGTACTCCGCCATCACCACGCCATCGGTGGAGTAGACGCGGCTCAGCAGCTTGGGGCGATAGTCGACCAGTTCGTCATGGCCCGGCAGGTCGCGCCCGTACATCTCGACGATCCCGGTCATGCCCAGCACGCCGAACAGGGTCGCGATCACCAGGGACGCAAAGAAAGTGCCTGCCAGCCGCAGCATGCCGTTCCAATCCTGTTACCCTACGCGACGGGACATGCCCGCAGCCGCTACAGCGCGTGCCGTATACCCCAACGTTGCACTGCAGCGTCCCGTCGTCCGTAACCTTTCTTACCTCTGCCCGGGCTTCGTGGCGAGAGATTGGCGCCAGCGGTCGATCGACGCCGCCATTTCGGTGGCCAGCCGGGCCTGCCAACGCCGGTCGTCGAGCCGCTCCCGATCCGCCGCGCTGCTCAGAAACCCCAATTCTATCAGCACCGCTGGCACATCGGCGGTGCGCAGCACGCGAAAGTTACCGTGCCGGTGCGGCCGGCTGGGCAGAAGCGCGAAGGAAGTGCCCAGATCGGCGAGCAGGTGATCGGCCAAGGAGCGGCTTTGCCGGCCCGATCGGCGCTGGGCCAGATCGACCAGGATTCGCGCCACATCATCCCCCTGTCCGCCCAGATCGAGCCCGCGCACCACCGTGTCGCGCGGCGCCTCGGTGGCGATGGCCTCCACCGTCTCACCTTCCGCCGCTGGGTCGAGCGTATAGACCGAGAGGCCCGAGGCATTGCCTTCGGTCACCGTGTCGGCGTGGATCGAGAGAAAGACGTCGGCGCCCGCGGCCACGGCCAGGCGCTGGCGCTCGCCGAGGGGGACGAAGCGGTCGCCGCTGCGGGTCAGCAGGGGGCGCATGCCGGGTATCCCGGCGATCCTGGCGGCGAGCCTGCGCGCAAAGATCAGGGTGATGCGCTTCTCAACGAAGCCCTCGACCGCGGCGCCGGGGTCGTAACCGCCGTGGCCAGGGTCGATCATCACGGTAAAGACGCCCTCGTTCAGGGTGGCCGGGCGCGGCGGGGGCAGCGGGATATCCGCCACCCCGGGCGGCGGCGCGATCTCGACAGGATAAAGCGCGAAGGCGAGGCGCCCGCTCTCGGCGGCGTCCGCCGACCTGGGGTCCCGCCGGATCGCGGCATCGCTGAGACCCGAGAGGACGAGGGTCACGGCGCCATCGACCGCTTCGACACGCGCCTCGCCAGTGACGTTGGGCAGAAAGGCGGGGTCGGCGAAGGGAAAACGCACGCGCAGGGCGTCGTCAGTGCGCAGGACCTGCATCGGCATGGTGGCAGGCGGTGTGACCGTGACTTCGACCTGCCGCAGGCCGGTGGCGTCGGGCGTGGCGACGGCGATGGCGGTCAGCCGCGGCAGGGGCGCGTTCTCCCGCGCGTTGAGCTGAACCATGAGGGTGAGGAGCGCCACACAGACCACCGCACCCCGCTCTAGCCAGCGTATGACCATGGAAAGGCCGCTCCATGCACGCGGCCGGTATCGATGCCCCATCCTTCGGCTCCCCAGCCGGCACGTGCTCCCCACACCATCACCTTAGCGCCCGTAAGCCCCCGTCCCAAGGCGCAACGAGAATTCGTTTGTCACACATCACAACGCTTTGTATCAGGTCTGGGTCGACAGGTGCGACCAGACCGGCGCGACGGCTGCTTGGATCATGGCAGCGCGGCGCAGCGCCGGCTTCGGACAGATGCTTTACCCCTACTTGCGGTTCGCCGCCTCGGGGGCCTTTGACAGACCCGGGATGCCCGGGGACATGATGCACGAGGCGCCCCTGCGGCGTGAGGATGAGACAGAGATGGCGAGGGTTCCGCCCGCGACCGATGACCGGCCAGAGCGCGCGACGCGCCGCTCGGGGCCGTCGCGCCGGCACCCTGCCCGTCCCGAACAAGAAAGCGCCGCCCGCCGGCGCGTCGTCGGCCAGGCCAGGGGGATCCCCGCGCCCTACGCCGTCGCGCTGTGTGGGCGCAACAGGATTATATGGCTAAGAAAATGCTCATCGATGCCACCCACCCGGAGGAGACCCGGGTCGTGGTGGTGGACGGACAAAAGGTCGACGACTTCGACTTTGAGTCGATCAACAAACGGCAGCTCGCCGGCAACATCTATCTCGCCAAGGTCACCCGCGTAGAGCCTTCGCTCCAGGCGGCCTTTGTCGATTATGGCGGCAATCGCCACGGCTTTCTGGCCTTTGCCGAGATCCACCCGGACTACTACCAGATCCCGGTGGCCGACCGCGAAGCGCTGATCGCCGAGGAGGCAGCCCTTGCCCGCGCCGCGGAGGAGAGCGGCAACGGTGAGAACGGCGGCAAGGCGCGCAAGAGCCGCCGCGGCGGGCGCAGTCGCAAGGCAGAGGCCGAGAAGCCGGCAGAGACCGCCGAGCAGGCGGTCGAAATCGCCGGTTTCGGCGTGATCGACCTTGAGCCGGCTGAGGCCGCCAGCGACGACGAAGTCACTGACGCTGCGCCCGAGACAGTGACGGACGATGCCGGGTCGAATGAGACCGCAAGCGCCGAGGCCGAAGCCACCGTCGAGGGGCCTGCCCCTGATGCGGAGGTCGCCGCCGCGGCCGACGCGGAGGCCGCAGAGCAGGCACCAACGCCCGTCGAGGATGTTGCAGTGTCCGATGCGGCTGCAGAGGCGCCGACGACCGAAGTTGCGGGTGAAGCGCCTGAGGCCGATGCGTCGGCAGAGGAAGCGCCTGTCGACGAGGCGGTTGCCGCGGCGACGAGTGAGGCGGACACAACCGAGGCCGAGGCGACCGAGGGGGAGGCCGCCGAGGCGCCCGCCGAGACGCCCGCCGAGACGACCGAGGCGGCGGTGGACGAGCCGCCCGCTGAGGATGGCGATCCCAAGCCCCCAACCACGATGGCCGAGAGTGCGGGCCTCGGTGACGATGACGAGGTCCTGCGCGGTGACGTGCCGCCGGAGGCACCCGAGGGTGCCGGTGCGGCGCCATCGCAGAAGCCGGAGGAAATACCGGCCCCGGCCGAAGTCGCCGAAGAGCCCGAACCGCCGGTCGCCGAAGAGGCAGCCGTCGCCGACGAGGCACCGGTCGAGGCCGCGGCGCCCGAGGCTCCTGCCGATGCTGAGGCCGCGCCTGAGGCACCTGTGCAGGCCGATGCCGAGCCCGGGGCCGAGACCCCTGAGGTCTCCGAGAGCCCCGCTGAGCCCGCAGCCGAGGCGGCAGCGGCGAAGCCTGGGCGACGCTCCCGCTCTCGTCGCCGGCGCAAGGAGCCGGTTGGCGAGGAGAGCGAGGCGGCCACGGAGGACGCGGCGACCGCGCCCGCGGCCGAGGAGGCCAGTGCCGGAGCGGAGGGCGAGACCGTCAAGGCCGAGACTGCCGAGGGCGATGCCGCGGGAGACGCGGAGGCCGAGGCCGCCACCGAAGACGATACGAGCCCCGCGAAACCGCGGCGGTCACGCCGCGGCGGACGGGGTCGGGGCCGCAAACAGGCCGAGGGGGCGGAGGACGAGGCCTCGGCCGAGCCTGCCGAGCCGAAGGCCAAGCGCACCGATGACGACGACGATGCGGACAGCGACCGCGAGGATGCCGACGAGGTCGATACCGTCGGCGCTGACGATGTGCGCGAAGAGGATCTCGCCGCCCGTGCCTTCCGCCGCCGGCGCTACAAGATCCAGGACGTCATCAAATCGCGCCAGATCATGCTGGTGCAGGTCGTCAAGGAGGAGCGCGGCACCAAGGGCGCGGCGCTGACCACCTACCTCAGCCTGGCGGGCCGCTACTGCGTGCTCATGCCCAATACCGCCCGTGGCGGGGGGATCAGCCGCAAGATCACCAATGCGCCGGACCGCAAGCGGCTGCGCGAGATCGTCGGTGAGCTTGAGGTGCCGGAGGGGATGGGCCTGATCGTCCGCACCGCCGGCGCCGAGCGCACGCGCGCCGAGATCAAACGCGACTACGAGTTCCTGCTGCGCCAGTGGGAGCAGGTCCGCGCCACGACCCTGGAGAGCAGCGCGCCCTGCCTGATCTACGAGGAAGGCAGCCTGATCAAACGCGCGATCCGCGATCTCTACTCCAAGGAGATCGACACGATCCAGGTCGAGGGCGAGGACGGCTACCGCGAGGCCAAGGACTACATGAAGATGCTGATGCCGTCGCACGCCAAGAACGTGCAGCAGTACAGCGACATGACCCCCCTCTTCATCCGCTATCAGGTCGAGAGCTACCTGAACGGCATGTTCTCGCCGACCGTCCAGCTTAAGTCGGGCGGCTATATCGTCATCGGCATCACCGAGGCACTGGTGGCGATCGACGTGAACTCCGGGCGTTCCACGCGCGAGGGGTCGATCGAGGATACCGCGGTCAAGACCAACCTGGAGGCGGCGGACGAGGTCGCGCGCCAGCTTCGCCTGCGCGATCTGGCCGGCCTCATCGTCATCGACTTCATCGACATGGACGAGGGGCGGAACAACCGCGCGGTCGAGAAGCGGATGAAGGAGCGGCTGAAGAGCGACCGCGCCCGTATCCAGGTCGGCCGGATCTCCGCCTTTGGGCTGATGGAGATGAGCCGTCAGCGCCTGCGCCCCGGGATGCTGGAGGCGACGACCAAGCCCTGCCCCCATTGCCACGGCACGGGGATCATCCGCTCGGACGAGAGCATGGCTTTGGCGATCCTGCGCGAGCTGGAGGAGGAAGGCGTCAAGGGCCGCGCGCGGGAACTGGTGGCGACGACGCCGGTCGGCATCTGCAACTACATCGTCAACTCAAAGCGCGGGCACCTGGCGCGGATCGAGGAGCGCTATGGCGTGTCGGTCCAGCTTCTGGGCGATCCCACCATGACGAGCCCGGAGTATGCGATCGAGCGGCTGAAGACCGCTGCGCGGCCCGAGCGGGCGCCTGAGCCCGTGCTGACGGCCAGCGCGATCGTGGAGGAGGCCCTGGCTGAGGAGAGCGAGGCCGCCGCCGAGAGCCCGCCTGCCGCCGAAGTGGCCGAGAGCGCCGGCCGCCCGGGAGACGACAACGGCGGCGGCAAGAAGCGCCGCCGCGGTCGGCGTGGCGGGCGCCGGCGCCGCGGTGGCGAAAACGGTGCTGAGGACGGCGAAGGCGACGAGTTCGAGGCCGCCAACGAGCCAGGCAGTGAGCCCGAGAGCGAGTCAGGCGAGCCGGCTGCCGAGGGCGAAGACCCAACAGAGGATAGCGCGGCGGAGACCGCAGAGGCCCCCACTCCTTCGCCGGAGCAGAGCGAGGGCGACGGCCGCAGCCGTCGGCGTCGCAGCCGCGGGCGTGGTCGGCGCGGCAAGAACGGCGAAGAGGAGACCTCGGCGCCGGACGACGCCGCGCAGGAAGCACCGGAGGCAGCTGCGACCGACGCAGTTGCCGTCAGCCCTGACGGCGTTGACGCGGTCGAGGAGCCCATCGCGGAGACGCCTGCCGAGGAGCCAGCGGTCGAGGAGAGCGTTTCGGAACCCGCCGCTGAGCCCGAGGTTGGCGAGACGCCCGTGACGGCGCCTGTGGCGGCGCCCGAGACGGCGCCCGAGGAGGCGGAGGTCGACGCGGAGGTGTTGGAGGCAACCCCGGCAGCGCCGGTGGCGGCCGAAGCAGAGGCCGCGTCCGACGGCGAGGCGAAGCCGAAGCGCCGCGGATGGTGGTCTCTGCGCCGCTAGGCGCCCAACCGTCTCTGCGCCGCTAGGCGCCCAACCGAGGGATTAGCCGGCCGCCATCATCTTGGCGAGCCGGCTGCACCCTTCCTCGATCCGCTCGGGCGACTGGGCGTAGGAGAAGCGCACCGTGCGATTGCCACGCAGCGGGTCGAAGTCGAGCCCTGGCGTCGCCGCCACGCCGTATTCGGACAAGAGCCTCTGGCAGAAGGCCGTGCTGTCCGGGGTGCCCTCGGGCAGGCTGGCATAGGCATAGAAGGCGCCATCCGCCGGCGCGATCCCGGTAAAGCCGAGCGTCTGGAGCGTGGCGATCATCCGCTCCCGGTTCGCCCGATAGGCGGCCATGTGGCTGGCGGCTTCGGCCTCGCCCGCCTCGCTCAAGGCGCCGATGGCGGCGATCTGGGCGGGGTGCGGCGCGCAGATAAAGAGGTTCTGTGCGAGGTTCTGGACCGGGCGGACCATCGCCTCGGGCACCACCATCCAGCCGATCCGCCAGCCCGTCATCGCCCAGTACTTCGAGAAGCTGTTGATCACCACGACCTCGTCGGTATGGGCCAGCGCCGTGGGCGCCGGCGCGTCATAGGTGAGGCCGTGGTAGATCTCGTCCGCCACCAGGCTGACGCCCGAGGCTGCGCAGGCATCGATCAGCGCGGCCAGCGTCGGCGCATCCAACATGGTGCCCGTGGGGTTGGAGGGGCTGGCGAGGATGAGCCCGCCGATGGCGTCCTCCGCTGCCGCAGCGGCCGACAGCAGCGCGGGCGTCGGCTGGTAGCGGGTCTCGGGCGTCGCTTCGATCCGCACGGCGGTCAGTCCAAGCGTGCCCAGGATGTTGCGATACGCCGGGTACCCGGGATCGGCCAGCGCCACCCGCGCGCCGGCGTCGAAGAGGGCCAGGAACGCGAGCACGAAGCCGGCGGAGGAACCCGCGGTCACCACGATCCGGTCGGCCGGCAGGGCGATCCCGTAGCGCCGGGCATAGAGTTCGGCGATCGCCTCGCGCAGGGCAGGCAGGCCCAGGCCGCCGGTGTAGCCGAGGCCCCCCTGCGCCGCTGCCAGGGCCTCATGCGCAGCCCGCGGCGCGCCATAGGCCGGTTCGCCAACCTCCATATGGACGATGTCGCGGCCCTCCGCTTCCAGCCGCCCGGCCTCCGCCAGGATATCCATCGCAATGAAGGGCGCCGTTGCGCTGCGGGCGGAAAGCGGCATGTTGATCTCCGAGCGATCGCGGGGGGCCTTGTTCCAGGACGAGCCCTGACTAGACACCGCTGGAGGCTGGCACGATATGCGTTGCAGGCAGCACGGCGGCGGCAAGACCGCGCAGCACCGGCCGAAGGGAGCCATGCGGCAAGCGGATCGGGGAACAGGGATGCGGCGTCTGGCGAAGCTAACCGCGGCCGCGCGGTGGGCCGGCACGGTCATGCTCGTCCTCGCCATGGTGTTGTTGCCGGTACAACAGGCCTCGGCGCGAGGCATCTCGCTGGTCCGGGACGCCGAGATCGAGCGGACGCTGGCGATGATGACCAGCCCGCTGCTGACGGCCGCGGGGATGTCTCAGTCCTCGATCAACATGTTCATCGTGAACGCGGACTCGCTGAACGCCTTCGTGGCCGGCGGGCCGAATGTCTTCCTGCACACCGGTCTGATCTCGCGCCTCGACCGGCCGGAGGAGCTGCAGGCGGTCATCGCGCACGAGCTTGGGCACATCGCCGGCGGTCACCTGGCGCGCCGTCAGATCGCGCTCCAACAGGCGCAGGGCCCGGCGCTGCTGGGCATGGCGCTTGGCATCGCCGCGGCGGTGGCGGGCGCTGGCCCGGCCGGCCTTGGTCTCGGGCTCGGCACGCAGGAGGCCTTGAGGCGCGGTATCCTTCGCTACAGCCGGTCCGAGGAAGCCTCCGCCGATCAGGCGGCGATCAGCTACATGAAGCGCGCCGGCATCAATCCGAGCGGTCTGCGCGATGTCGTGGCCCGGTTCCGCGGCCAGGAAGTGCTGACCTTCGGCAGCCTCGATCCCTACACGCAGACCCACCCGCTCTCGACCCAGCGCATGCAGTTGATCGACCGAGAGGCCACGGCCGCCGAGAGCCGCAGTTGGCCGGAGAACCCCGAGGTCGATTACTGGCACGCCAGGGCGCGCGCCAAACTGCGGGGCTTTCTGAGCAATCCCCGCCGCGTGCTGAGCGAGGACGAGGACAAGCCCGAGACGGAGTTCATCCTCTATGCCCGGGCGGTGGCGCAGCATCGCCTGCCCGACCTGCGGAGCGCGTTGGGCACCATGGATGAGCTCATGGCGATGCGCCCGAACGATGCCTACTACCACGAGCTGCGTGGCCAGATCCTGTACGAGAGCGGCAACGCGGAGGCGGCGCTGCCGGAGTATCGCCGGGCCAACGCCCTCGCCCCCAACACTCCGCTGCTGATGTCGGGCCTTGGCCGCGTGCTGCTCGCCCTTGGCGGCGAGGCAGAGACGCAGGAGGCGCTGAAGACCCTGGAGGCCGCGCGGCGCAGCGATCCCGGCGATCTCTCCATGCTTCGCTCGCTCGCCATCGCCTATGACCGCACCGGCAACCGCGCCATGGCGACCCTGGTGACGGCGGAGCGTTTCGCGGCGACGAACCGGCGGGAGGATGCGGTCCTGCATGCCAGCCGCGCGGTGCAACTGTTGCCCGAGGGTTCGCCCGGCTGGTTGCGCGCGCAGGATATCCTCGCGATGAAGTGACCGATCGTGAACAGTCGGCGACCGCATACTGCGCCGGCACAATTTGACGTGGTTGGCGCGCTGAGCGTGCCCGAAAGGACGAGTAACAATGATCCGATCTGCCATGCGCGCCTGGAGCGGTGCGATTGCCCTAGTCCTCCTGGCTTTCGTCGGGGCGCCTGCGCCGGCGCTTGGGCAGACGATCGACTATGACAGCATGACGCCGGCCGAGCGTGAGGCCTTCGGCGACTCGATCCGCAGCTATCTGCTTGATAATCCAGGTGTCATCCGCGAAGCTATCGAAGCCCTGCAGGCGCAGCAGGAGAGCGCGGAGCGCTTGGCGGAGAGTTCGCGGGTGCGCCAGTACATGGCGGCCCTGCACGACACGACCTACCACTGGGAGGGCGGCAATCCGGACGGCGACATCACCATGGTGGAGTTCGCCGACTATCGCTGTGCCTTCTGCAAGCGCGCTCATCCGGTGGTCAAAGAGGTGCTGGAGCGCGACGACCGCGTCCGGCTGATCGTGCGTGAGTATCCGATCCTGGGTCCCGATTCGGTTGCTGCCGGTCGGATGGCCATGGCTGCCTTTCGCCTGGATCCCGCGCGATACCCTGCGCTGAATGACGAACTCATGCTGTTCCAGGGCGACCTGACCGAGACCATCGCCTATCGCATCGCGGGGCAGCTCGGCTTTGACATCGCCGAGCTCAAGGAGCTCGCGAACTCGCCGGAGATCGTCGAGGAGATCGAGAAGACCTATCGCCTTGCCGATGCGCTGGGGGTTCGCGGGACACCCACCTTCATCGTGGGTGACCGGATTGTCCGGGGCGCCCTGCCGATCGACGGCTTGCTCGCGGAGATCGAAGCGGCACGCCGGGCAACGAACTGATACCCCCTCCCTGCAGGCGGCTTGCCCGCCTGCCCCGCCCCCCTCGTCCGGCGGTTTGACGCAGCCGGGCAGAGGCGGTACTCGCAGCCTCGACCGGCGCGGCGACGTCGGTGCCTGGCGGTCCGAGGGAACATCATGGGCAAGGATACCGACGCCGACGTCGCGTTCATCAAGGCGCTGGCAGAGGTGCTGCGTGAGCACGATCTGACCGAGATCGAGGTCGAACGCGAATACGGCGAGGATGACGAGCTTAAGGTTCGCCTCTCTCGCCAGGCGATGGCGCCCGCTGTAGCGCCTGTGCTGTCCGCCCCCCCGATGCCGGTCCCTGCTGCTGCGGCGCCCGCGCCCAACCCGGCCCCCGCGCCCGCTGAGGCGGCGGAGAGCGGTGAGGCCGTCACCTCGCCCATGGTCGGCACGGCCTATCTGTCGCCCGAGCCTGGTGCCTCTGCCTTCGTGCAGGTGGGCGATCAGGTGGCCGAGGGGCAGACCCTGCTGATCATCGAGGCGATGAAGACCATGAACCAGATCCCCGCCCCGCGCGCGGGCAAGGTCTCCAAGGTACTCGTTGCCAATGCCGAGCCGGTGGAATTCGGCGCCCCGCTCGTGATCCTCGACTGATGTTTCGCAAGATCCTTGTCGCCAATCGCGGTGAGATCGCGCTGCGGGTGATCCGTGCGGCCCGGGAGATGGGCATCCAGACGGTGGCCATCCACTCGACCGCCGATGCGGGTGCCATGCATGTGCGCATGGCCGACGAGAGCGTCTGCGTGGGCCCCGCCCCCTCCATCGAGAGCTATCTCAACATGCCCGCCATCGTAACCGCCTGCGAGATCACGGGCGCAGAGGCGGTGCATCCCGGCTATGGCTTTCTGTCGGAGAACGCGAGTTTCGCCGAGATCATCGAGGAGCACGGCCTGACCTTCATCGGCCCCACGGCGGAGCATATCCGCCTGATGGGCGACAAGATCAGCGCCAAGGAGACGATGCGCCGTCTGGGTGTCCCCTGCGTCCCGGGCTCCGACGGTGCGGTGGACACGCTCCCGGCGGCGGAAGCAGCGGCGGCCGAGATCGGTTTTCCGGTGCTGGTGAAGGCGGCGGCGGGCGGCGGCGGGCGCGGCATGAAGGTGGCGAAGACGGCTGAGGATCTGCCGACTGCCTTCTCCTCCGCCCGGGCCGAGGCCAAGGCCGCCTTCGGCTTCGACGCGGTCTATCTGGAGAAATACCTCGGCCTGCCGCGGCATATCGAGATCCAGGTCGTGGGCGATGGCCGGGGCAATGCCATCCACCTCGGCGAGCGGGACTGCTCGCTGCAGCGGCGCCACCAGAAGGTCTTCGAGGAGGCCCCCTCCCCCATCATCGACGCGGCGACCCGGGCCAAGATCGGTGCCACCTGTGCCGAGGCGATTGCCGAGATGGGCTATCGCGGCGTCGGCACCATCGAGTTTCTGTATGAGAACGGCGAGTTCTATTTCATCGAAATGAACACCCGGCTGCAGGTCGAGCATCCGGTGACCGAGATGGTCTATGGCGTCGACCTGGTGGCGGAGCAGCTGCGCATCGCCGCCGGCGAAGGGATCTCGATCGCGCAGGACCAGGCCGTGCCCCAGGGCCATGCCATCGAATGCCGGATCAACGCCGAGCGGCTGCCGACCTTTGCGCCCTGCCCCGGCACGGTCAGCGCCTATCACGCGCCCGGCGGTCTCGGCGTGCGGATGGACTCGAACCTCTACGCCGGCTACCGGATCCCGCCCTACTACGACAGCCTGATCGGCAAGCTCATCGTCCACGGCGTGGACCGTGACGCCTGCCTTGCGCGCCTTGACCGGGCGCTCGGCGAGCTGGTGGTGGATGGCGTCGATACCACCGCGCCGCTCTTCCGCGCCTTGCTGGAGGCGCCCCAGATCAAAGCGGGTATCTACAACATCCACTGGCTGGAGGAATGGCTGGCCGCGGGTGCGTTGGAGTAGCGCGTAGCGGGCCTGTGTCGGCTGGTTGCGATGAAGTACCAGGACGACGGCGGCGTTTAGCCGGTCTTTTTCATGTCGTTCGACTATGACACGGTTTGCATAAGGCAGACGGGGTCGCCGCATGGGGTCACCGCGATGAAGGACACGCCGCTAAGCGGAGAGGTCACGCCGGAGCTTCTGCTTCGGGCCTATGCTGTCGGCGTCTTTCCCATGGCCGACAGCGCAGAGGCGGATGAGATCTTCTGGGTGGAGCCGCGTCGTCGCGGGATCCTGCCGCTCGACGGCTTCCGGGTCTCGCGCAGCCTGCGCAAACGGGTGCGGCGCGACGACTACGAGATTCGGGTCGATTCAGCCTTCGATGCGGTCGTCGATGCCTGCGCCGAGCGGGACGAGACCTGGATCAACCGCCAGATCGCGGTGCTCTACAGCGCGCTGCATGCGCAGGGAAACGCCCATTCGGTCGAAGTCTGGTCCCAGGGCGAGCTGGTCGGCGGGCTCTACGGGGTTCGCCTTGGTGCCGCGTTCTTCGGCGAGAGCATGTTTAGCCGCATGCGCGATGGCTCGAAAATCGCGCTGGTGCATCTGGTGGCACGGCTGCGTGCCGGTGGCTTCCGCCTTCTGGACACACAGTTCGTCACCGATCACCTGGTGACCATGGGGGCGATGACGATCACGCGCCCGGTCTACCGCGCACTGCTCGAGGAGTCGCTGCTCACCTCGGCGGATTTCTGGTCGCTCCCCGCCGCAGCCTCCTCTGACAAGGTGCTGCAGGAGATCAGCCAGACATCATAGCGCGGGTGATCGAGCGCCGAGAGCGCCGGGCTGTCAGCGAACATCCAGCCGCTGAAGACCTCGCCATCGTCGCCCTCGGGCGTGACCTGCCCGGTATCCTTGATCTGCAACAGGCCGATGTCCCCGACCCCCCGTGCCCGGTCCGGGCGCGCGCACTCGATGAGGGTGAGTGAGAGGCGCTGATAGGGCGTCGCCTCGCCGCGCGCCACGGTGATGGTCTCGGTATCGCCGGTCAGCATGTCCAGCACGCGCAGTTCGGCGAATTCGGTCCCCGTCGTCGCGCCGAGGCGGATCGTCCGATCCCGTTCGGGGAAGGCGGGCGTGCGGAAGGGCGCGGGCCGGAAGCGATCGGGCGATCCAAAGGGGGTCAGGACGCCTTCCTCCGGCACATCGTCCTCGGTGGGCAGAAGGCTGATCTCCGGGTCCTCGCTGCCCGGCGGCGGCGTCAGGATCGCGCTGTCGTCGTCTGCGGAACGGTCGTCGAAGAGATCGCTCGCCGCGCCCTCTCCCACATCAGGTTGCAGGATCGTCGCGCTGTCGCGCGCAGAGACGCCATTTGGCAGCAGACGCACGCCGCGCTGCCCGCGGGGCGGGGGCAGCGCGATGCGACCTTCGTTGGCGGTGGGCGCCTCGAGCGGGGAGGTGACGATCTGCGCCTTGACCGGGGATGGGAGGCTTGTGCTCCAACCGGCCGCAACGGCAACCAGGGCCGCTGAGCCCAGAAGCGGCCATGCTCGCCGAAGGATTGGACGAAGCGCGATCATGCGCGCGCCTTAGCGCAGGATGGCCCGGTAGCGCAATCGCACGTAGTCGGCCCACCAGGTGCCGTCCTCGGCACGCAGCGCCGGAGTGACCAGCCGCGTGACCCGCGTGATGAAGGCCTCGCGGCGGTCAGGAGCGACCCTGGCCAGCACCGGGGCGGCCAGCGTACCGAGCCAGGCCTCCATGCCCGCATCGACGCGCGTGGGCCGGGGGATCAGGTCACAGTGCTCGACGGTGAAGCCATGACGCTCCAACCGGGCGCGCTGCGCAGGCGCGGAGGGAAAGGCCCAGACCTCGTCGAGCGTCGTGTCGATCCCCTCCTCCGCCAGCGCGGCGATCAGCGCGGTGCGGATGGCGGCGACATTGCCCTGGCCGCCCTGTTCGGCCACCAGCAACCCACCCGGGCGCAGCGCCCGCGCGATGCCGGCGATCACGGCGTCCTGGTCCGGCATCCAGTGGATCGCCGCGTTGGAAAAGACCGCATCGAAGGCACCCTCGAAGGGAAGCGCCTGGCCATCGGCCTGCTGCGCCGTCAGGCCCCGCGCCTGCGTGGCCGCCACCATGTCGGCAGAGGCATCCACGCCGGTGACCCGTGCGCCCCGCGCGGCGAGGGCCGCGGTCATCGGCCCGTCGCCGCAGCCGAGATCGAGCACCTCGAGCCCCTGGACAGGCCCGAGCAGATCGAGCACCGGTGTCGCGAGATCGGCGACGAAGCGTGCATCGCGGGCATAGCGCGCGGCGGACCAATCCGGCGTGCTCGGCGCGCCCTGCCCGGCCTGGGCCTCGCTCACGCCCCGCTCACGCCCCGCTCACGCCCTGCTCACTCGCCACCGCCGCCGGCGATGAAGCGGCCGACGAGGTCGAGGAGATTGACGCTGTCCTGCGTGTACTCCATCTCCTCGCCGCTCTGGAGCATGTACTCCGAGGAGCCGGGATCGATGGCGATGTAGCTGTCGCCCAATAGGCTCGCCTGGGTGATCTTGGCCGCACTATCCTCGGGCACCAGAACGCCTGGGTTCAGGGTCAGGGTCACGCGCGCCTCGAAGGTGTCGGTGTCAAGCTCCATGCGGCTGATGGAGCCCACCTTGACGCCGGCGATGCGCACGTCGCCGCCCTGCGCCAGCCCCTCGGCCTTGCCGAAGGCCGCCACGATCTGGGTGCCGCCGCCGGTGCCCAAGCCAAGATCCGCCGTCGTTGCCGCATAGCCGACAAAACCCGCCGTCGCGGCCAGCACGAGCGCGCCGACGAGGGTCTCCCCCATGTTCTCCGCCATCGTCTTACTCCGGCTGCCAGGCGTCGTAGTCGCCGCGCGCCGGCGCCCGGGTTGCCGGCGTCAACACGCTGCCCGGAGGCCGATAGGCCTGATCGGTGCCGGTCAGGTTCGGCACATGCGGCTTTTCCCAGACCTGCACCGGCAAGGGCGCATCGGTCGGCGGCGTGTCATAGGTGTGGTGCAACCAGCCATGCCAGTCAGGCGAGACGCGGCTTGCCTCCGCCTCGCCGTTGTAGATGACCCAGCGCCGGCTGCCGTCCTCGGTGCGATAGAATTTGTTGCCGGCCTCGTCCTCGCCCACCAGCACGCCATGGCGTGCCGTGAACAGGCGGGTGCCGATGGTCTGGCCGTTCCACCAAGTGACGAGTTCGAGGAACCAATCCATCAGGCGCATTTGCGGTCTCTCCCGGTTGCCGCCGGCACTATGGCGAAGGGCTCCGACAGCGTCCAGTGTCGCCGTGGACGCGGTGTCGAGGGGGCGTCGAGGCGGCATCAGGCCGGCACTGCGGGTGGGCCATGGCAAGATTGCAACGGTGACCTTACGTTTACGTCAATTGTGATCAAAGCTTCCGTAACGTTATCCCTTGAAAGCGGTCGGCAGATATCGGAGCCGACTGACAGATCGCGAATGTGAATGAATCGCGACAGTTGGAGGGAATGGTCCATGAAGACCCGGAATTTCAGCCGTCTGGCGGCTGGCACGGCATTTTGCGCGCTTTTCGCGGCACCGCAGCTGGCTGAGGCGGGTGCCTTTCAGCTCAACGAACGCTCGACCTCCTCGCAGGGCATGTCCTTTGCGGACAGCGTGTCCGGCGCCAAGGACCCGACCTATGCGGGGTTCAACCCGGCGGCGCTGTCGAAGATCGAGTCCTTCGCCATCGGCGGCAACCTGTCGTTCATCGGCCCGATCTCCGATGGCGAAACCAGGCGCGCCGTCCTCAACGGGGTGGAGGTGCCGGTAAGCAGTCTGCCCGCCACCGTCGAGACCAGCACCAATGCCGACCGCAGCGGCATCGTCCCAGCCTCCGCCATCGGATACCGGATCAACGAGGAGGTGGTGCTGGGCTTTAGCCTGAAGTCGCCCTTTGGCCTGTCGACCGAGAACCCGGACAACTTCATCGGCGCGGCGGATGGCATCGCGTCATCGCTGATTACGGTGGAGGCCTCGCCGGCGATCTCCTACCAGGTGAACGACAGGCTGGCCTTTGGTGGCTCGGTCAATGTGCTGTTTCTCGATGCGCGGCTCACCAACTCCGCGCTGATCCTCGACGGTCAGGACATTCAGTTCGGCTTTTCGCTCGGCGCGCTCTGGGAGCCGATCGACGGCACGCAGATCGGCCTCGCCTATCACCATGGCTATGAGTTCGACGTGGCGGCAGACGCGGCCTTCACGAGCCTTGCCCCCGCGCCGCTGAACGGCTTTGCCGGGGTGGTCTTCGACAGCTCGGTCTCGGCCAACCTGCCGGCGACGATCCAGTTCGGCGTGACCCAGGAGATCACGGACGATATCCGCGTGAGCGCGGAGGTGAGGGGCATCTTCTGGTCGGCCTTCGACGCCATCGACACGAGCATCCCCGATCTAGGCTTCGAGGCGAGCGATCCGCAGAATTACGAGGACGCGTTCTTCGTGGCCGTGGGCGGCGAGTACGACGTGACCGAGGATCTGACCCTGCGCGGCGGCCTCGCCTATGACGACTCACCTACCATCGATTCGACTGCCACGGTCGAGGGCCGAACGGTGCGCGTGCCCGATGCGAACCGCCTCTGGGTCTCGACCGGCGGCTCCTACGACATGGAGATGTTCGGCCAGGACATCACGGTGGATGCCGCCTACTCCTATCTCTTTGCGCTGGAGAACCCCGAGGTGGAGATCCGCAGCGGGCCCTTCGCGGGCTCGATCGTCGAGTATGACGGCGGTGCGCATATCTTCTCCATCGGCGGCTCCATTCGCTTCTGAGCCCTCGATCAAGCGGCATCCCGGCTAGTCGCCGGGATGAGTCCTCGGGAGCGCTGAGGGGCCGGCGGTTTCCCCGGTGCTGCGAGGTCGTGCGTTTGGGGGGTTAGACGTAGGGGCTGGGGAGAAGCCCGAGGGGCTTCTTGCCGAGCATGATGCCACGGTCGGGGCGCCTCGAGGACGCGCCGGCCTTGCCGGTCGCCTGCGGCGATCCCCCCGGGTGCAACCTGAGGCATGCGTTGACCCGCCCCGACTGCGGCGGCGGGTTTTAGAGGGGGGGCAGATCGCCCTTGGCGCGCTCGGCGCGGAAGGCGGCGGCATACTCTGCGAGGCGGCCCTCGGCGATGGCGGCGCGCAGGCCCGCCATCAACTCCTGATAGAACCAGAGGTTGTGCGCGGTCATCAACATCATGCCGATGATCTCACCCGAGCGCTGTGCGTGGTGGAGATAGGCCCGGCTATAGGCGCGGCAGCAGGGGCAGCTGCAGTCCGGGTCGAGCGGGCGCGGGTCGTCGCGGTGGCGGGCGTTCTTGATGTTGATGTCGCCGCGCCGGGTGAAGGCCTGTCCCGTCCGGCCCGAGCGGGTGGGGAGCACGCAGTCGAACATATCGACGCCGCGCTCGACGGCGCCCAGGATGTCCTCGGGCTTGCCGACGCCCATCAGGTAGCGCGGCTTGTCCGCCGGCAGTTGGCCCGGGGCATAGTCGAGCACGTCGAACATCAGGTCCTGCCCCTCGCCCACCGCGAGGCCGCCGATGGCATAGCCGTCGAAATCGATGGCCCTCAAAGCCTCGGCCGAGGCAGCGCGCAGATCCGGATAGATCGAGCCCTGCTGGATGCCGAAGAGCGCATGGCCCGGCCGGTCGCCGAAGGCATCGCGCGAGCGCTGGGCCCAGCGCATCGAGAGATCCATCGAGGTCTTCGCCGTCGCCTCGTCCGCCGGAAAGGGCGTGCATTCGTCAAAGGCCATCACGATGTCAGAGCCGAGCTGGCGCTGGATCGCCATGGAGCTCTCGGGCGTCAGCATGTGCTTGGAGCCGTCGATATGGGAGGTGAAGGACACCCCCTGTTCGGTGAGTTTGCGCAGCTCCGCGAGCGACATGACCTGAAAGCCGCCACTGTCGGTGAGGATCGGCCGGTCCCAACTCATAAAGCGATGGAGCCCGCCGAGGCGCTCGATCCGGTCGGCGCCGGGCCGCAGCATCAGGTGATAGGTATTGCCGAGCAGGATGTCTGCGCCGGTCGCGCGCACCTGTTCGGGCAGCATCGCCTTCACCGTCGCCGCCGTGCCGACGGGCATGAAAGCGGGGGTGTGGATGGTGCCACGCGGGGTCTCGACCCGGCCGAGGCGGGCCTTGCCGTCGGTGGCATCGAGGTGGAAGCGAAACGTCATCGGCCGCTGATGCGCGGTGGCCGCCTTTCGGTCAAGGGGCACAGGGCCTGAGGCGGCGCGCCCTGGTATCGCCGGGCGGCGCGCCCTCGTATCGACCCATTCCGGTGCGATTTGGATCGTGGGTGAACGGATCAGGGGGCCTGTCATGAGCCTCGGTGGAAAGCTCTTTGGGGTGGTGCTTCTGGGCCTCGGCCTTGGCGTCGCGGGTTGGCATGGCGAGACCCTCTGGGCCGCCTGGCAGCTTGGCGAGGATGGGCGTGAGGTCACGGCGGAGGTCACCGCCAAGCGCATCGATCAACCCCATGGGCGGAGCCGGGCGCGGGTCACTAGCGTCTCGGTCAACGGCGTGGGGATCGAGAGCCCGCGCGAATGGTTCAAGAGCCATATCCTGGAGGTGCGCTATACCCTGGACGGTGCGGCCTATGCCGCCGATGCCCCGGTGAGCAAAGCCTTCTTTGGCGATCACGCCAAGGGCGATCGCCTGAGCGTGCGGGCGGCGCCCGGCGTGCCCTTCGCGGATGCGGAGGCCCGCGCCACCTTGACCTATGCGCTGCACCGGATCGCGATCGGCGGGGTGATCGCCGTGGTCGGGGTCATCGTCCTCCGTGTCGACGCTTAGGGGCGCGCGGCCCGACTTTGGTGGCAGTGCAGCACGATTTGGCCTAGGGTTCTGGTTGCGCCGCCCTTTGACGCGGGCGACCGGCGTTTCTATGTAGCATCGACGCCACCAAGGACTGGGCCGATGAGCGAGACCGAACTGCAGGAGGGTGAGCCTCTCATCAAGCCCTCGAGCGAGGACCACCCGATCTATGACAGCGTGGTGGAGGCCTGCCGCAGCGTGTTCGACCCGGAGATCCCGGTAAACATCTACGATCTCGGCCTCGTCTACTCGGTCCGGATCGACGGCGAGGGGCATGTGGACGTGGATATGACGCTGACCGCGCCGGGCTGCCCGGTGGCGGGCGAGATGCCGGGTTGGGTGGCCGATGCGATCGAGCCGCTGCCGGGGGTGAAGACCGTGAACGTGGCGCTCGTCTGGGAGCCGCCCTGGGGCATGGACCGATTGACCGACGAGGCGCGCCTCGAACTCGGGCTGATGTGAGGTAAGCGATGTTCGGCATTCCTGGTGAGGACCCGGTCAAGCTGACGGATGCGGCCGCCAAGCGCATCCGTGCGCTGATGGATGGCGGCGAGGTCAAGGGCCTGCGCATCGGCGTCAAGAAGGGCGGCTGTGCGGGCATGGAATACACCATGGAGCACGCGACCGAGATCGCGCAGCACGACGTGGTGGTCGAGAAAGACGGCGCCCGGCTGCTGGTCGCCCCCATGGCGCAGATGTTCCTGTTCGGCACCGAGGTCGACTACAAGACATCGCTGCTGGAGAGCGGGTTCGTCTTCAACAACCCCAATGTGGTCGAGGCCTGCGGCTGCGGCGAGTCGATCAAGTTCGCCGATCCCGCCTGACGACCCCCTCTGCCGACGCATCAGCGCTTGAGAGGGCGGTCCTTCTCTCTATGGTCGCGGCGACTGGATCGCGATCACAAAGGACCGTCTCATGAGCGCCACCGCCCCCCGCCGTACGCTTGCCGCCGGAAACTGGAAGATGAACGGGCTTGGCGCGGCGCGCGCGGAGCTTGAGAGCCTGATCGAGCGGGTGCGCGGCACCGGCGCCGATGTCCTGATCTGCCCGCCTGCCACGCTGATTGCGGGTTTTGCCGCGGCGGCCTCGGGCAGTGCGGTCGGGATCGGTGGGCAGGACTGTCATGCGGCCGAGAAGGGCGCGCATACCGGCGATCTGTCGGCTGAAATGTTGGCGGACGCGGGGGCCACGGCGGTGATCCTCGGCCACTCAGAGCGGCGGGCGGATCATGGCGAGACCGACGCGGTGGTCCGTGCGAAGGTCGAAGCCGCCTGGCGCGCAGGGCTGATGGCGATCCTATGTGTGGGCGAGACCGAGGCGGAGCGCGATGCGGGGACGACACTGGATGTCGTTTCGCGCCAGCTCGAGGGGTCGCTGCCCGATGGTGCGGGTGCGGCGCGGCTGGTCGTGGCCTATGAGCCTGTCTGGGCCATCGGCACGGGCCGCACGCCCACCCTGTCGGAGATCGCGGAGGTGCACGACAGCCTGCGTGCGCGGCTGACGGATCGCCTGGGCGCCGAGGCAGAGGGCGTGCGCCTGCTCTACGGCGGGTCGGTCAAGCCCGGCAACGCGGCCGAGATCTTTGCGCTGGAGAACGTCGATGGCGGGCTGGTCGGTGGCGCCAGCCTCAAGGCCACCGACTTTGCCGCGATCGTTGAGGCGGCAGGTTAGGCGCCGCCGCCCCCCTGGATCAGGAAAGGGATCAGGCGATCTGGGTCTTGGCCTGGCCGATCCAGTCGTCGCGGAAGCAACGGCCCTTGAAGGCGGTCAGGTTGTCGTCGACCCAGGTCAGGTCCTTCTCGCTGAAGCCGGCGATCTGCTCGAACTGATAGATGCCGAGACCGTTGAGCTGCTTCTCCAGCGCCGGGCCGATGCCCTTGATCATCTTCAGATCGTCGATCTTGGCCGGCTTCTCCGCCAAAAGTCCCGCGGGCTTGCCCTTCTTCGCCGTCTTGGCCGGCGCAGGTGCCGCGGCCTTCGGGGCGGCGGTTTCTGCGGGCTTCGCAACGGGCTTCGGGGCCGGCTTGGGCGCGGGCTTCGCCTCGGCGACCGCGACAGGCTTGGGTGCGGGCTCCGGAGCTGGCTTGGCGGCGGGTTGGGGCGCCGGCTCCGCGGCCTTTGCCGGCGCTTTCGGCGCCGCCTTGGCAGCAGGCTTCGGTGCGGCCTTGGCGACCGGTTTGGTGACGGGCTTAGCGACCGGCTTCACCACCGGCTTGACGGCGGTCTTCGGGGTGACCGGCGTGCCCGGTACCTCGAACGGCAGGCCCTCGGCGAACCGCCACGTAACACCGAAAGCAGGGGCTACTGGGAAGAAGCTGATCCACAGCTCAAAGGCCTGGCGCGCGGGCTTCTGCCAAGCCTCCATCACCTCCGTGGCCTGCGTCATTTGTTGAGGGAACATGACACCTCCATAAGGATCTAATGATCTTTGGGCGTCTTATGGGATGTTTTTGTGCAATGCAACATGAAGGTGCAGATCTTGATGCCTGCCGCTGATCAAGCGATGCAGAAACGTCGCGCTTCCGACACAGAGCGCTTCGCGCCGAGCCCGACGGGCCCCCTGCACCTTGGCCATGCCTATTCCGCCCTGCTCGCCCATGACGCCGCGCGCGCGAGCCAGGGAAGGTTTCTGCTGAGGCTGGAGGATCTCGATCGCGGGCGTGTCCGCCCCGAATACGTCGACGCAATCCTCGAGGATCTGGCCTGGCTCGGCATCACCCTCGATGCGCCGCCGCTGTTCCAAAGCACGCGGGCGGAAGCCCATGACGCGGCCCTTCAGGCCTTGACGGCGCGCGGCCTGGTCTATCGCTGCATCTGTAGCCGCCGCGATGTGCGGGAGGCCGCCGCGGCCCCGCAGGAGGGCGCCGATCCGGCCCTGGACGGTATCCTCTACCCGGGTACCTGCCGTGGGCGCGATGTGCCTGCGGGGCTCGCGGCCCTGCGCCTGGACTTAGAGGCGGCGATCCGATCACTGGGCGGCGATGCGGCCTTGAGCGACCTGTCGTTCGACGATCTGGGAGAGGCGGGGGGCGACGGCGCCACTCGCCACCGGCTCGACCCCGCGAGGCTCCGCGCGACCGTGGGCGACATCGTCCTGCGCCGGCGGGACGGGGCCGCGGCCTATCACCTGGCCGTGGTCGTGGACGATGCGCATCAGGGCATCACCCATGTGACGCGCGGCGCCGATCTCTTCCCCTCGACCGCCATCCATCGGGTGCTGCAGGCGCTGCTGGGGCTGCCGACGCCGATCTACCGCCATCATCGGCTGATCCGAGACGACGCGGGCCGCCGGCTCGCCAAGCGTGACGATGCCCGTGCGCTGGCAACGCTGAGGGAGGTCGGGATCAGTCCCAGCCAGATCCGCGCCATGGTCGGTCTGGCGTCACTCGGGCCGGCCCAATAGCCGCTCCCGGCTGGATGCGTCCCCTTGCGGGGCACCGTCGAGGGTGACCGACCCGTCGAAGACGCGCCGCAGGATGCCGGGCGTCAGCAAGGACAGGGGATTGACGCTGATGTCCGGATCCTCGTAGTCGCCGGTGACGCTGAAGGTGAGCGCAAGGAGGCCTTCGCCCCGCTCCCCGGTGAGGATCCGGCCCAGCACGGGCACGCGATTGAGAAAGCCCGAGAGCGCATAGGCCGGCGAGGCGACGCCGCGCACGGCGATCTGCCCGTCCGCCTGGCTCACCGTCCCCTCGAGCCGCACCGCCAGGGCGGGGCCCGTGGCGACCACATTGTCGAGCGTGATCAGCCCGCGGTCGTAGACGAACGGCATCTCCACCCGATTGAAGGAGAGCCCGGTGTTCTCCCGCAGGATCTGCTCCTCGCTGTCGCCGCGACGGACGATGCGGCGCAGGACGCTGCTTTCGGTGAGTTGCACATCGGTGATGATGGCGGTGCCCGTCACCCGATCCATCCCGCCGTCCGCCAAGGCGGCGCGCAGGGTCAGCCTGCCGCCCTGTGCCTCCTCCGCCAGTCCGGTGGAGCGCAGGAAGGCGCCGGCATCGTCGCTGCTGATGGTCACGTCGCCCGGGCCGCTGCCGTTCGGCAGGGTCAGGCTGCCCGACATCGGGGCGAAGCCGTTCACCCGGCCCTCGAAGATGGCTGAGACGCCCTCGGCCTCGCTGACGATCAGGCGTCCGCGCGCGGGGACGAGAACGAGCTCGGGCACGATGACGAGTTGCTCGATGTCGACCGCGGCCTCCACGCGGGTATCGCCCGCGCCCGTGCTGCTGTCGCCGAGCAGGCTGACGTCGAGGAGTTGACCGGTCAGATTGACGCTGAGCACGCCATCGCGATCCCTGGCTGAGACGGACAGATCGGCGAGGCCATCGACGATGACCTCCTCCATCGCGAGTTGGACCACGGCGCCGTCGGCACTCAAGACGCCGCTGCCCGCCAGCGATAGCCCACCCCCGCGATAGCGCAGGCCTTCGATCGTGACACGCTCGTCCGGGATAATGACCAGCACGGCCGTAGCACTGGTCCCCTGGGCCTTGCGCCACTGCAGTCCCGCCGGCTCGATGACGGCATCCGTCAGATCGGTGTCCAGGGCGATGCGCGGGGCGGCGGATCCCTGCTGTGTCAGCGCCATGTCCAAATCGACGCTGCCGGCGCGCAGCGCGGCGAGGTCGAAGCCGAGATCACGCAGCGTGTCCACTGTTGCGCGCCCGGCCAGGGTGAGGGTGCGATCGCCGGTCTGCCCGCCGTAGTTCTCGCGCCAGGCCAAGGCCATCGGCGCGCCCGCCACGCGAATGCCCCCCTGCAGCGACAGCACCGTGGTCGAGGCGCGCAGGGCCAGCCGGTCGGCGCCGACCGGCCAGGGCTCACGCTCGCCCAGCGGGACCGCCATGGCGACGTTCCGCAGATCGGCCGAGACATCGGCGTCGATCTCCTCCACCAGCAGTGCCTTGATCAGCGGGAAGCGCAGACCCGCGGTCAGGGTCACGGTGCCACCGACATCGGACAGCGGCAGTCCCAGCTTGCTGACCAGCGAAAGCGGCGCTCGGTCGATCAGGTCGAGGACCGCATCGATGGGCCCCTGCCCCTCGATCACGATGTCGGCCGGAGTGAGGGTGCCGGAGAACTCGGTGATCCGCATGTGCGAGCCCGCCAGGTCGATCTCGCGCCGACCGTCGGGCGACACCCCGCCGCGGCGCAGCGCCAGGCTCATGTCGTCGATGCGGACCTGCGCCTCCCCCGCCGCGCCGGTGATCGGGGGCATGCCCGGCATGGCGATGCTGGTGACATCCTCGAAGACGAAATCGAGGGAGACATCCGGGCTGGGTCCGAGCGCGACCTGTGCGACCAGCGCCGGGATCCGCCCGGTGATCAGGTTCTCCAGCGCCCAGGCGCGGGCATTGCCGCCGGCCCCGACGGGCCAGAGTGCCTTGAGATCGACCACCGTCGCGTTCTCGGCCGTCGCCCGGACAGATCCTGTGAGTACCGGCTCGGTGTCGGCGGAGGGCCGCTCGAGCCCGATCCAGCCGGCGGCGTTTACGGTCAGATCCCCTCGGGTGACATGGCTATCGGCGATGTCGATCCGAAAGGGCGAGAGGTTGGCCCTGAGAGAGAGGCTTCCGCCCTCGATATCGACCGGCGCGGCAAGGCGCTCGGGCAGCGAAACGGTGGACTGCGCGACGCTCAACTCGGCCGAGAGCCCGGCGATCCCCCCGTCGGCGTCGCGGTCCAATGTCACGACACCGGCGAAGTCGGCGTCCAGCGTTGGGCTCGCGATGTCCACATGCGACAGGCGCAGCCGATCCGTGAGGGGGTCGAAGGCGACACGGGCGCCGAGTTGTTCGAACGGGATCGCGCGGTCCTGGAGGGCAAGGGTTCCCTGCCCGGCCCTGAGGTCGGCGACGAAATCCCGCAGACCGCCACCCGCACCGACCTGCGCCTCGACGCTGCCGCTCAAGCTGGTCGCAAAGGGCGCGAGCCAGGCGATTTCCGTGATCTCGCCCGCCAGACGGTCGAGCCTGAAGTCCGCAAACTTAGCCGACAGCGCGATCGAGGGATCCCCCCGGCGGCGCACCCCGCGGGCCGTGAGCACGGTGCGGGTGCCGTCCGATTTCACGAGCGGCAGGCGGAGATCGCCAACCAGCTCCCCCTCCTCGCGGACGAGCGTGAGGCTGCCGCCGCTGGTGCGCAGGGCGTTGCCGGTGACGGCGTTGCGAAAGATCAGATCGGCATCGCGGATCTCTACCCGCTCAAGCCAGACCGTGCCGGGGCGCAGCGGCCCATCCCCGACAAGGCCATCCAGCACGTCGCTGACGATCTCAAACCCGGTGGGGTTGGCCAGGTCATCTTCCGCGGCCACCTGGGGCGCGGCGTAGAGATCACGGGTCGGGGCCGCGTCGCTCGGCGGTCCAGCGGCGCCGAGGTCGAGCCGGAACAGCCCGCTCTCAGTCCGAACCACGCGCGCACTGGGGTTCAGGAGGGCGATCGACACGGGCTCGATCTCACCGCTCAGCAGCGCCCGCATCGACAGCCGGATGTTTAGTACCGGCGCTGACAGCAGCGTCGAGCCATCCACCGCGTTGATCACCCGCACCTGCCGGGCCTGAACGACGGGCCATCCGGTCTGTTTGTCCAAGGACAGCGCCGTGCCGCCCACGCGCAGGGCGATGGTGTCGCTCACCGCGGCGAACTGAGCCTCCATGACCGTATGCAGGCTAGGCAAGGCGATCGGCCCGCGATGCAGCACCGCGACGAACAACACGACCACCAAGCAGGCGGCAAAGACCACCGATGCCGCCAGGCGCAGCAGCCGACGGCACCCCCCCGCGCAGTGGGCGATCAACCCGGGTCGGCGCTGGGTCCTTGCATGCTGTCCAGCCTGCAGGCGGGCCTTGGTCACGTCTTCTCCTACGCGAGCTGCTCTCGTGGGCTGCTTTGATCTGCCGGGGGCGGACGGCCATCGGCGGCGTTCCGCTAAAGCCGCCCCGTGCTTTGCCATCGCCGCCGCAACACTACTTTCTGCGCCGCCGGGGCCGGGCGCAAGTGCGGCCTCATCACGACGCAAGCTCGCCCGCACTGCGCGGCAGGGCGAAGAACCGAGGAGATGACGGATGAGCGACCTTCCAGGACCGGGCGATGCGGCGCCGGATTTCAGCCTGCCGGCCGACGGCGGGCGCGACCTGTCGCTGGCGGACTTCGCCGGCAAGAAACTCGTCCTCTACTTCTATCCCAAGGACGACACCTCCGGCTGCACGAAGGAAGCGATCGGCTTCAGCGAGCAGATCGACGCTTTCGATGCGGCCGGGGCCGCGGTCGTCGGCGTCTCCAAGGACACCGCCGCCAAGCACGACAAGTTCGTCGCCAAGCACGGGCTCAAGGTCGCGCTGCTGTCCGATGCCGAAGGCGATCTTTGTGAACGCTTCGGGGTCTGGAAAGAGAAATCCATGTATGGAAAGACCTACATGGGGATCGAGCGAAGCACCTTCCTGATCGGCCCCGACGGCAAGATCCTGGAGGCATGGCGCAAGGTGAAGGTCCCGGGCCATGTGGACGCGGTGCTGGAGGCGGTGAAGGCGGGCTGATCCTGTCTGCCCCGGATCCAAGAAGGCATCCCGGCAGATGCAGGATCATATCGGCGAAACGAGGTTGGCGAACCGGATGTCACCAGATATACCGTCGTTAACGCTGCGCAGCTCAAGATAAAACCCGCGTGGCATGGGACAGTGGTGAGATTGACCGGGAATGAGCACTTCTCATTCGTCGAAATCGTCAGGCTGGTCAGAGGGACCGCATCCTGACGGCATCGCGTCGGTAGCCGACGGAACGAAGAGAGGGTCGCTGCGCGGTGGCGCGGCGACCTTCACGATCGGCGTTTCAATCGGCGCCGCCGCGGCCTGTGCGGCGTTCATCTGGGGCCCTTCCGGCAAGGACGATATGGTCGCCGTCGCCGCGGAGGCGCGGGTGACTTCGCTCTATGCGGCGCTGCAGTCGGCCGAGATGAAGCAGCTCGAGACCGCGCGGCGGCGGGCCGAAGCCACCCATCGGCTTTCTGCAACCCACCGCGAGCTTGCCGCGACACGGTCGGCCCTGGCGGAGACGGAGGCCGCGCTCGCGAGCCTGCAGCACTCCGAGGATGAGGCCGAGCGGGAGCGACGCCGTCTCTCTGCGGCGGTCGATGCGGCGGAGGCGGAGGTGACCTCGCTGCGCATGGCCCTGATCGACGCTGAGTCGCGGTCCAGCGGCGGCGATGGCGCCATGGGCACGATCGGCAATGCCATCGACCGCGTCATCGCCGAGCGCGACTTCGCCCTGGCGAAGAACGCGGCGATGGCCGAGCAGCTCGTGACGCTGGAGTACGACAAGAAGGCCATTGCAGCGCGGGAGACGCAGCTGCTCGAGGATCTCAAGACCATGGCGGACACCGGCCTTTCGGGTCTGGAGACCATGTTCGACCGGGCGAACATCGACGTCGATGATCTGCTCGCGCGGATCTCGGCGGACTACAGCGGCAAGGGCGGACCCTTTACCGAGCTGCAGCTCGCCAACGCGGATGCGAGCTACGGCGAGGATGCGCGCATGACGGAGCTTCTTGCGGATCTGGAGCGGCTCAGCGTGATGCAGTTCGCAGCACAGCGGGTGCCCTTTGCCAAACCGGTGCGGGGTGCGCGGATGACGAGCGGCTTCGGGCCGCGCCGCGATCCGTTTCGCAAGCGCCGCAGCATGCACAACGGCGTGGACTGGGCCGGCCCACGCGGCACGCCCATCGAGGCGACCGCCTCGGGCGTCGTCACCTTCGTCGGGCGCCAGCGGGGGTTTGGCATCGTCGTGGAGATTCGGCATGCATTCGGCTTCGAGACGCTCTATGCTCACCTCAACAAAGCGCGCGTAACGCTCGGCCAGCGTGTCGAGAAGGGCGATCGCATCGGCGATATGGGCAGTACCGGGCGGAGCACCGGTGTCCACGTCCACTACGAAGTGCGTCTGAACAACCGTCCCGTCAATCCGATGACCTTTATCGAGGCAGCCCGCGATGTTCTCTAAGAACAAAATTAGCGACACCCCCTCGGCTGAGGCGGCAAAAGTGCCCGCCGCGACCAGCCGCCCCGAGGCCCCGCGCGCACCGGCGGCGGACAAGGCCCCCGCGCCGTCCTTTCCGGCCAAGCCGAAGCCTTCGCCTTCGCTGCTGTCGTCCGATCTGACGGTGACCGGCAATGTCGTCACCAGCGGCGATATCCAGATCGAGGGCACGGTCGAGGGCGACGTGCGCGCCCATCTTCTGACCGTTGGGGAGAGCGCGGTGATCCGGGGCGAGATCACGGCGGAGGATGTCGTGGTCAACGGTAAGGTGGTCGGACGGGTGCGCGGCCTGAAGGTGCGGCTTACCTCCTCCGCGGTGGTCGAGGGCGATATCGTGCACAAGACGATCGCCATCGAGAGCGGCGCCCATTTCGAGGGCTCGGTTCAGCGCCAGGAAGATCCCTTGGGCGGGGCCTCGACCAAGGCGCCGACCCCGGTCTTGCCGAGCCCCTCAGCCGCCGGCGACAGCTCAACGAGCTGATCGCCTGCGGCAGGTCCCAGGCATCGCTTGGGCGCTACCCATCTACTGTGATCAACCCTCCAGGCTGGCGCGTGTGGCTGGCATGGAGAGATCTTCGGATGGTGCTTGGCGCCTAGGCCGGGATGTCGATGGCGGCTTCCGGCAGCGGGTCGCGCAGGACATAGCCGCGGCCCCAGACGGTTTCGATGTAGTTGTCGCCATCGGTCGCCGAGGCGAGCTTCTTGCGAAGCTTGCAGATGAAGACGTCGATGATCTTCACCTCGGGCTCGTCCATGCCGCCGTAGAGATGGTTCAGGAACATCTCCTTGGTGAGCGTCGAGCCCTTCCGCAGGCTCAGCAGCTCCAGCATCTGGTATTCCTTGCCGGTCAGATGCACGGGGCGGCCGCTCGCCTCCACCGTTTTGGCATCCAGGTTCACCGCCACCTTGCCCGTGCGGATCACCGACTGTGCATGACCGCGTGAGCGGCGCACGATGGCGTGGATCCGGGCCACGAGCTCGTCGCGGTTGAACGGCTTAGTAAGGTAGTCATCGGCGCCCGAAGAGAAGCCCTTGAGCTTCGCATCGATGCCCGCCTGGCCCGTCAGGATCAGTGTCGGCGTATCGACACGACCCATCCGCACCTTCCTCAGCACATCGTAGCCGTTCATGTCTGGAAGGCTCAGATCGAGGATGATCAGATCGTAATCGTAGAGCTTGGCGAGCTCGATGCCCTCTTCGCCACTATCCGTCACGTAGACGTTTAGGTCGGCTTTCCCCAGCATCGCTTCGATGCTGTCGGCCGTCGACGGGTCGTCTTCGATGAGCAGAATTCTCATGACGTCTAACTCCACATCACAACCAACGCGTATCACCATATGGAAGAGACAGTAATCAAGTAAATGATGTCTTACGTATCGGCGTTAAGTTTTCGCGGCGGGCGGCTTCATTCTGAAGTCCGCCGGTGCCGACCCAATCGGGTCACGCACAGGCCGCGCATGCCATGACGGCTAAGCGCCGCGCGCCAAAGGCCATATTCCTCCTCCGTCAGGCTATAGCGCTCAAGCGCTTCCTGCTCGGAGAGGAGCCCGCCTTCGATGGCGGCAACGACCTTCGCCTTGCGGCGAGGCACCCAACGCTGGGTATCGGGCGACGGCAGATCGGAGATTGTCATCCGTTCCCCATCGGGCCCGATGCAGTAGGCAGTCTCAGTTTCTATTGCACACCTCCCGGGAGATCCCATAGCTATGCGGCGAGCATAACCCCGAGGACTTAAACCGGAATGAAGCAGGAACGGAGCGCGATCGAAGGGCCTACGGCGCCTGTGCAGCGGCCGCAGGGCCCGCGCAACAGCCTCGGGTTTGACCGCCCGCCGGCTCAGACCCGGGTCGTCGTCGCCATGTCTGGCGGCGTCGACAGCTCCGTCGTGGCGGCCATGCTGGCACGCGAGGGGTATGACGTCATCGGCATCACCCTGCAGCTCTACGACCACGGTGCCGCAACCGCCCGGCGCGGGGCTTGCTGCGCGGGGCGCGACATCCACGATGCCCGCCGTGTCGCCGAGAGCCTGGGGATCCCCCATTACGTCCTCGACTACGAGAGCCGGTTTCGCGACAGCGTCATCGAGGATTTTGCCGACAGCTACCTGTCGGGCGAGACGCCGATTCCCTGCGTGCGCTGCAACGAACGGGTGAAGTTCCGCGACCTGCTGGAGACCGCCCGTGATCTGGAGGCTGACTGCCTGGCCACCGGCCATTACGTGCGCCGCGTCATGGGCGCGTCCGGGCCGGAACTGCATGCGGCCGCCGATGCCACCCGCGACCAGAGTTACTTTCTGTTCGCGACCACGCCGGAACAGCTTGCCTATCTGCGCTTTCCGCTCGGTGGTCTGACCTCCAAGGCGGAGACCCGCGCGCTTGCCGCGGCGCATGGGCTGGCGGTGGCGGATAAGCCGGACAGCCAGGACATCTGCTTTGTGCCGAACGGCAATTATCGCTCGGTCATCGAGAAGCTGCGCCCAGGGGCTGCGGAGCCGGGCGAGATCGTCGATACGGCGGGCCGGGTGCTCGGCCAGCACAGCGGGGTGCTCAACTTCACGATCGGGCAGCGCCGCGGGCTTGGGCTGTCGAACGCGAACGGCGGCGATCCGCTGTATGTGATCCGCCTGGATGCCGAGGCGCGCCGGGTGGTGGTCGGGCCGCGCGCGGCGCTGGCCACGCGCCGGGTGCCGCTCGCCTCGATCAATTGGCTTGGCAACGAGGCCTTGTCGGATCTGCCGGCGGCGGGGGTGGAGCTGCGCGTCAAGGTGCGCTCGACCCGGCCGCCGGTGCCGGCGCGGTTGCTGCCGGGACCCGGGGACGCACTGCCGACCATCGAGCTCGCGGCGGCGGAGGAAGGGGTCGCACCGGGCCAGGCCTGCGTCTTCTACGCGCTGCACGGCAGCCGTGTGCTGGGTGGAGGGTGGATCGCCCGCGGGGTGGGCACGGGCGATCCAAGCGGGCGGCAGGGCGGCTGAGGGGGAACAAGCCCCGCCTGGTCAGGTCCGGGGTCAGACCCGTCCCGCATTCCGTTGACTGCGCAGACGCAGTGCGGCCAGGGCGCCGATGCTGGCGAGCATCAGGGGCAGCCCGGCCGGCAGTGGGACCGCCGGCAGGCCCGGACCCGTGCCCCCGTCATCCCCACCATCGCCCGGCGCCTCACCGGTCGTGAACTCCACGATCAGCGCGGAGTTCTGGTACTGCGTTCCAGATATCTGACCGTTGAAGCCCTGGACGTAGCTTGCGCCGGTTGCGTTGTAGATTTGGCGGTCGAGGTCAGGAAGGGAAGCACCCGTCGCGACCTCGATACTGAGCATCAGACTACCGGCCGCCGGATCGTAGGTGTAGGGCACCGCAAAGTCGAAGGTGAAGCCGCCCGTGAAGGTATCGGGCGCACTACCACCGGTCGGCGCGAAGGTGACCGGCCCGCTTAGCACCGTCACCGGGTCGATCGCGACGTTGTTGGCGAAGGTGTTGGAGAAACTGCTGCTCGTGCTGCTGGTCGCCGAGAGCGTCATCTGGCTAATCGTCAGGGTTTCGGCGGTCGTGCTCGTCACCGACGGCGCAGTGAAGAAGGTGATCCCCGTGAGGGTCACCGGTTCAGTCGCGATCAAACTGCTGTTCCAGATCAACTGGGACGTGGTCGAAAGCGCGCCGCCCGCGAAAGGATGATCCAGAAAGTTTGTGGCGGGCGAGTTCCCGGGACCCTCCACGGGCTTGATCGTCGCGCCCAGGGCGCTGCTGGCCAGCATCGCGCCGGCCATCAAGAAGACCGCCGCAATGGCCAGCACGCGGCAGAGATCGGCAAGGTTACCGCGATAGGGCATTGGGCGTGGCGGCGGCGGTGCCCGCCGCGTGGCGGGATAGTCCAGACTACGCAAAACGGTCATCGTGTCCTCGATAAGTAAGCGGCGCAGCCTTGCGGGCGGCGTCAGTAACTCCACGTCCACGAAGATGAATAAGTGAGATGAACGAAAGATTACTTTTCGGCCTTCAGCGAATACATCGAAACGATGATTGCATCCTAAAACAGTTTTGAATGACGTCGATTGCTCAGGCCTATCGCTTGATGGGGGAACGCCGGAGGTCTAGGCCTAGGCAAAGCGATGAGGAGGCCGCCGATGACCACGACGCTTGCTGCAACGACCGCCCTGCCCGCCGTGCTCGCCCGGCTCGACGAGGGGCGGGAGGCGGCACTCGCCAGGCTCTTCGACTGGCTCCGGATCCCCTCGATCTCGACCGATCCGGCCTATGCCGCCGATTGCGAGCGTGCCGCGGCCTGGCTGGCGGATGACCTGCGCGCCATGGGCTTCGACGCGAGCGCACATGAGGCCGAGGGCCATCCGATCGTCCTGGCGACCGATCACGACAGCGACGGGCCGCATGTGCTGTTCTATGGCCACTACGACGTGCAGCCGGTCGATCCTCTGGCGCTATGGCACACGCCGCCCTTCGAGCCCGCGGTCCAGACGGGGCCGGCGGGCACCCCGGTGATCCGGGGTCGCGGCACGGCCGACGACAAGGGCCAGGTGATGACCTTCGTGGAGGCCTGCCGCGCCTGGAAGGCCACGGTGGGGCGCCTGCCCTGCAAGGTCACCATCCTGGTGGAGGGTGAGGAGGAGAGCGGCGGGCGCAGCCTGCCCGGTTTCCTGGCCGCCCATGCCGAGACGCTGAGTGCAGCCGAGATCGCGCTCGTCTGCGACACGACCATGTGGGACGCCGAGACGCCGGCGATCACCACGATGCTGCGCGGCACGGTCGGCGAGGAGCTGGTGCTCCACGGCCCCTCCCGCGATCTGCACTCGGGCTTCTATGGCGGGGCGGCGGCGAACCCGATCACGGTGCTGACCCAGATCCTCGGCGCGCTGCACGACGATCAGGGGCGGGTGCAGATCGAGGGTTTCTACGACGGCGTGCCGCAGCTTGCGGCCGATCTGCGCGAGAGCTGGGCGCGACTGCCCTTCGACCCCAGCGACTTCCTGGGCGCGGTGGGGCTCTCCGACCCCTGGGGCGAGCGCGGGATGAGCTGTCTCGAGCAGACCTGGGCCCGCCCGACGGCGGAGGTGAACGGGATCACCGGCGGCTACACCGGCGAGGGCTTCAAGACTGTCATCCCGGCGGAGGCACGGGCCAAGGTCTCCTTCCGTCTTGTCGGCGAGCAGGACCCGGAGAGCGTGCGTGCTGCCTTTCGCCGCTTCGTCGAGGCGCGGCTCCCGGCGGATTGCAGCGCAACCTTCACGGCGCACACGGGCGGGCATCCCATCGTCATGGCAACCGGCGATCCGAAGTTCGAGGCCGCGCGAAGCGCGCTCAGCGAGGAATGGGAGACCGAAGCGGTCTTCATCGGCTCGGGCGGCTCGATCCCGGTGGTGGCACAGTTCAAGGCGACGCTGGGGCTCGACACGATGCTGATCGGCTTCAGCCTGGCGGATGACGCCATCCACTCGCCGAACGAGAAATACGACCTGGCGAGTTTCGAGAAGGGTGCACGGGCCTGGGCGAGGATCCTGGGTGCGATCAGTGACCCGGCCTCAGTGTGACCATGGGCGGTCCAACGGTCGGCGTCGCCGCCCTGCGGTCAATGCAGGGCGGCTCTATGGTCAGCTCGTCTGACCGTCGGTGGTCGTCCGTTCGGTCGTCGTGGAGTAGTTGCAGCCCGCCGCCATGGCAGGTGCCGCGAAGCTCATCACGGCCAGGGCGAAGAGCGGCAGAAGCAGAAAACGCATCGTCGGTATCTCCTCTTTGGTTCGACTATCCGAAAACAGTAGCATCGATCGCCGACTTTCAAAGCGTGAACCGTGCCTGACCCGGTACAGATCGTCTATTGCGGCGGCACGATCGGGTCCGACGGCACACCGCTCGCTCCCCTGCCGGCCGGTGTTTTCACTTCGCGGTTTCAGGCGGCGGTCGCGGCAGGGGCGCTGGGATCGGGCCCCCTGCCCCCGATCCGATGGCGCGGTCTCGAGCCTCCTATCGATTCGACCGACGCTGTGCCGGCGGATTGGGCCCGGATCGCCCTTGCGGTGATCGAGGGCGCCCAGGAGGGGGAGCGGGCTGCCGGCAGCATCGTGCTCCACGGCACCGACACACTGGCCAACAGCGCCGCAGCACTGGCCCTGCTGACGACCCTGTGGGAGGCTGGGGCGCCCTCGGCAGTGCTCGCCGCACCTGTCGTGGTGACGGGCTCGATGCGGCCGATGTTCGAGGGGGCGGGTTTGCGCCCCGGCACCGACGCGCCCGGCAACCTCGCGACGGCCTTCGATGCGGTGGCCGACGGTGCGCCGGGGGTGTGGGTCGCCTTCGCCGGCGCGACGATGCCCGGCGATCATGTCCTCAAGGTCGACACCCGGGCCGATGCCGCCTTCGCCATCCCCACGCCCCACTCCGCGCCGGCGGAGACGAAGAGCCACGCCGACCCGGCGGCGCTGCTGGTTCAATTGACCCGTCTGTCCCCGCATCTGGGCGCCAAGGCAGTGCCGATCTTCGCACCCCAGCCCGAAAGCGGCGCGGCCCAGGCCGCCGTTCTGACAGGTCTCGTCAACGGACTGAGGGAGCGGTTGGGCGGGCTGATCCTGGCGGGCTTTGGGCAAGGCAACCTGCCGGCCGCCGAGGACCTGGCGCCGATCCTCTCGAACCTCGCCCAGCGCGGCGTGCCTGTGGTCATCAGCACCCAGGTCCCCGCAGGCGGCGTCGCGTCGGAGGCCTATGCCGCCGGCGCCTGGCTCGCCGACTGCGGCGTCATCGTCGGCGGGTGCCGGACCCTGCCCGCGATCCATGCGACGGTTCACGTCGCCCTCGCACTTGCGGCTGCCGAGGGATGGGATCGCGATCAGACCACGCGCCTCATCAGCCGCGAAATGGCGCGCTAGGGGCGGCTCCGGCGCCCGGCGGCACCACCGCGGCGCCCGCCCGGCTCGCGCGTCGCCGCATCGAGCAACAGGACGGTCATCGGATGCCCCTCCGGCGCGGCATAGGCCGTGCGCAGCACCGCCGCCGCTTCGCCCGGATCGACGTCCGCCGCCAGCCCGATCGCCCAGTCGAAGAAGATCGACCGGCAATCCTCCGGCCCGATGCCCTCGATGGCGAAGGCCTCCCGGATCAGACCGCGCGGGTCGAGAGGATGGCTACCGGGTTTCATCGCGTCGCCTCCAAAGCAGCGGTTGCTGCAGCGACGGTATCGGCGATGGCACGCACGTCCGACGCGATGGCGACCAAATCGGCCCCGGCAGCGGCGAGGCTCGCGATATCCGCCCCCGGCCAGGGGAACACGCCGGCGATCTTGCCGTGCTCATGCGCGGCCTCCACGATCTCCGCCAGGACCGCCACGAGCACATCCGTGTCCGCCGCCGGATCCAGCCCGGCGGAGGCGGCATAGTCGTAAGGCCCGAAGAACAGCATATCGACGGTGCCGACCTCTGCGATCCGGTTCACGGCCGTCAGGCCTGCCACGCTCTCGATCTGCACCGCGACCAGCGCCCGGTCGTTCCAGGCGGTCTTGTAATCTGCCTCGGTCCCGAACCCCGCGGCGCGCACCACGCCCAAGGCCGAGCCCCGGGTGCCCGCCGGCGGGAAGAGCGCCGAGGACGCGGCGGCCCGCGCCGCCTCCGCGCTCTCGATCTGGGGAAACAGGATGCCGTCGGCACCCGCATCGAGCGCCCGCTTCACGGTGCCATGGCTAAGGTCGCCGACCCGGACCAGCGAGGCACAGCCGCCCACCGCCAGCCCACGCAGCATGTCGGGCATGCGCAGGGCCGTCGCCTCGCCGTGTTCGCCATCGATCACCGCCATGCGCGCGCCGCTGAGGCTGGTGATCTCCGCCGCCGTGGCCGAGCCCAGGCCGAGCCACACGCAGCCCACCGGCACCGGCCCCGCCAGCCGCTCGAGCTTCTCGCGCGCGAGGAAGGGCATCCCCTCAGGCGCTCAGCTTGGCCATGACCTCGTCGGACATGTCGAAATTGGCCGTCACGCTCTGGACGTCGTCGTCGTCCTCCAGCGTGTTGATGAGCTTGAGCAGCGTGGCGCCTGCGTCCTCGTCGACCTCGGTCAGGGTCTGGGGCTTCCACACCAGCTTGGTGCTCTCGGCCTCGCCCAGGGCAGCCTCCAGCGCCGTCGAGACATCGTTCAGATCGGCCTGCTCGGTCCAGATGACGTGGCCGTCCTCGGCGCTCTCCACGTCCTCGGCGCCCGCTTCGATGGCGGCCTCCAGCACGGCCTCGGCGTCGCCGATGTCCGCGGGGTACAGGATCTGGCCCTTGCGATCGAACATGAAGCTGACCGCCCCGGTCTCCGCCATGTTCCCCCCGTTCTTGGAGAAGTAGGAGCGGACATTGCCGGCGGTGCGGTTGCGGTTGTCGGTCATCACCTCGACGATCATCGCCACGCCGCCGGGGCCGTAGCCCTCGTAGCGGATCTCGTCATAGTTATCGGCGTCGCCGCCCTGAGACTTCTTGATCGCGCGGTCGATGACGTCCTTGGGGACCGAGTTCGACTTGGCCTCCTTCACCGCCAGGCGCAGGCGCGGGTTCTTGTCGGGATCCGGATCGCCCATCTTCGCGGCGACGGTGATCTCCTTGGCTAGCTTGGAGAAGAGCTTAGAGCGCGCCGCATCCTGGCGCCCCTTGCGATGCTGGATGTTGGCCCATTTGGAGTGTCCGGCCATGGAAGCCCCGTGACGTTGCTGCGCCTGTTTTGTGTCTATACGAACCCGCGCGCAGGCCGACAAGCATGGGCCGTCGGGTGGCCCGCCGCCCCTGGCCTCGCCCCTGCCCCGCCTTTGCCCGCCTTTGCCCCTGGCGGTGCCCCATGGCGATGGCTTGCCCCTACGCCGCCCGCGTGGCACCCCTTTGCCGCGACGCAACCGAGCGGGAGGCTGGGATGGCCGAAGGCATGAATCCGGCAGCAGGCGAGCATCTGCCCCATTTCATCACCCCGCCGGGGGAGGTCGACCAGCTCTTCGTCATCATGGCCGTCTCGGTCGTGCTCGCCATCGTCGGCATGGGGGTGCTGTACTTCAGGCTCCATGCCCTGCCCGAGCAGATGGCGCATAAGGCCGAGAGCACGCAGTTACAGCTGATCGGGGTGCTCGCGATCCTGGCGCTGTTCACCCACAACAACCTGTTCTGGGTCGCCGCCCTGGTTCTGGCGGCTGTGAAGTTGCCGGATATCTCGGGGCCCTTGGGGGCCATCGCCTCGGCGCTCTCCTCCATGTCCGGCCGCCGAGCCGAGGGCGCGGAGGCGCAAGTGCCCGCCGAGCCCGCGCCGGTGCCCCCAGCAGCGGAGCGATCGGCGGAACCTAGGCCCGTGCCAGAGCCCGTGCCTGAGCCCGTTCCAGAGCCCGTGGCGCCGCCTGCTCCGCAACCCATGGCGCAGGGGGGCGGCCATGTTTGAGACGCTGCTCTGCTCGCTGGTCACGATCCTGCCGGACTACCTCTACCGCACGCGGGTGCAGGGGAAGGCCCTGGGCGTCGACATCACCTTCTTCTCGATCTGGTACGAGCTGCGTTGGGGGATCACTGCCTGCGCCGTTCTCACGATCTCGCTCATCACGACGATCTTCTACTACCACCCCTCCACCACCGCGGTGACCTCCTTCTTCCGCACCGTCACGATCCTCCCGGAGGCGGGCGGCCGTGTGGCCGAGATTAAGGTGAGGACCGGCGATCTGGTAGAGGCGGGGCAGCCGCTCTTCACCCTCGATGCCTCGGCGCAGGAAAGCGCTGCGGAAACGGCGCGCCGGCGCATCGCCGAGGTCGAGGCAGCCCTGGCGGTGGCAGAGGACCAGCTCGCGGCGGCCGAGGGCACGGTTCGCCAGGCGGAGGGATCGCTCGACCAGGCCCGCACGGAGCTTGAGCGCAAGCAGACCCTGGCCGAGCGGAGCCCGGACGTGGTGGCCGGTCAGGAACTCGACCGCCTGATCAACCTGGTCGAGAGCCGGACGGGCGCGCTGCGCGCCGCCTCCGCCTCCCGCGACGCGGTGCAGACCGAGATCGACACCCTGCTGCCCGCCCAGCGCGCGAGCGCGGAGGCCGCCTTGGCCGAAGCCGAGGTCGCGCTCTCCAAGACCGTCGTGCGCGCGGGGATCAGTGGCCGGGTCGAGCAGTTCCAACTTCGCGAGGGCGATTTCGTCAGCCCCGTCCTGCGCCCCGCCGGCCTGTTGGTGCCGGAGGATCACCTGGACGGGATCTTCACCGCGGGCTTCGGCCAGATCAGCGCGCAGGTGCTGGAGCCGGGGATGGTGGCGGAGATCACCTGCGCCTCAATGCCCTTTACGGTGGTGCCCATGGTGGTGGTCAGCAAGCAGGATGTCCTTGCGTCAGGCCAGTTCCGCCCGACCGACCAGCTTCGCGATGTGCAGGAGGTCGTGCGCCCCGGCACCGTCATGGTGACGATGGAGCCGCTCTTCGAGGGCGGCACCAGCGGCATCCCGGCGGGCAGCACCTGCATCGCCAATGCCTATACCAACTTCGGCGATCAGCTCGAGAACGGCGATTTGAGCACCGCTCAATTCGTCTTCTATCACGTGGTCGACACCGTGGGCGTGGTTCACGCCGCCATGCTGCGCATCCAGGCCATCATGCTGCCGGTCCGCACCCTCGTCCTCTCAGGTCACTAGCGGGGCCGACGGCGCCCTACTCTTCCGGCTCGGTGGTGAAGGTGAGGGGGTAGCCGTTGACGCGGCCGGCATCGGTGCCCTGCTCGGCCTTGGTCTCGGCCACTTCGCGGGTGTAGACGGCGACGACGCAGACGCCCTTTTGGTGGGCGGCCAGCATGACGCCCTGCGCCTCCCCGTCGGTCATGCGGAAGATCGACTTCAGGACGATGACAACGAACTCCCGCGGGGTGTAGTCATCGTTGAGCAGGATCACCTTCCACAGCTTCGGGCGCTCGGCCTTGGGCTTTGCCTTGGGCCGGGGCGGGGCTGTGATCGTGTCGCGGTCGCTCATGGCGCACCCCTCTGCGCGGGCCGTCGCGCCGGCCATGACGCACCTGCGAAGTATCGCAGAAACGCCCCGAGGACGCCACCGGGCCGGGCGGAACGGGCGCGGATCACAACGGCCAGATGAAGGGGATCAGCAGGCAGCTGACGATGCCCACCATCAGGTTCATCGGCACGCCGAGGCGCATATAGTCGGTGAAGCGATAGCCCCCCGCCGCATAGACTAGCGTGTTGGTCTGATACCCGATGGGTGTCGCGAAGCTGGCCGAAGCGGCAATCATTACTACCACCACGAAGGGCCGCGGATCGGCGCCCACCGCCCCCGCCAGGGCGATCGCGATGGGGGTCACCACGACAGCGACGGCATTGTTGGACACAAGCTCCGTCAAGGTGGAGGCGAGGAGGAAGACCATCCAGAGCACCAGGGCCGGAGGCAGTGCCATCAAGAGCGGCGCGGAGACATCGACCAACAGCGCGACGGCGCCCGTCACCTCCAGCGCCCGGCCGACCCCCAGCATGCAGAAGATGAGCGCCAGCAACCGCCAGTCGATCAGCTCGAAGGCTTCCTCGGCATCAATACAGCGGGTCGCAAGCACCAGCGCCACCGCGATCAGGGCAAGCCCCGCGATGGGCATGACACCAAAGGCCCCGCCGATCACCAGGCCCGCCAAGATCGCCAGGACCACCGGCGCCCGCTCGCGCCGATAGGGTCGGTCGGCGGGCTGGGTGATATCCGCCAGGTTCTGCTCGGCCGAGAGGCGCTGGATATCGTCCGGGTCCCCCTCCAGCAGCAGGGTGTCGCCCACGCGGATCCGCACCTCGTCCAGGATCGAACCCACGCGTTCCGCCCGCCGATGCACGGCCAGCGGATAGACGCCGTAGCGGCGGCGAAATCGGATATCGCCGATCTGGCGGCCCACAAGCTTGCAGTCCGGGGTGATCAGCGCCTCCACCGTCACCGTCGATTTCTCGCCGATTGGATCGAGTTGGCCGATCATCGAGAGCGAGCGGTTGGAGCGCAGCGAGAGGAGCTCGTTGACGCCCGAGCGGATGACGACGCGGTCGCCTGCGGCCAGCACCACCGCCGTCATGTCCCGGCGCAGCGACAGGTCCCCGCGGATGACGTCGATCACGGTCATCCCGTCGCGCCGGAAGTGCTCCACATCCGTGATGTGCCGGCCGATCAGGGTCGAGCCCTCGGGGACGACGACCTCCGAGAAGAAGCGCAGCTGCTTGCGGTTGGTCAGAAAGTCCAACATGGCATCTCGCCGGGGCAGCAGGCGCGGGGCGGCGAGCGTCGTGAAGGTGAGCCCAAGGACCACGAGCACCAGAGCGAGCGGCGTGACCTCGAAAAGGGTGAAGGGCTCCAGCCCCTGGCTGCGCGCCACACCGTCCACCAGCAGGTTGGTCGAGGTCCCGATCAGGGTGCAGAGACCGCCCAGAATGGCGCAGTAGCTGAGCGGGATCAGGATCTGGCTGGCCGAGATCTTGAGCGCCGCCGCCAGCCGGGTCGCCACGGGAATCAGCATGACCACCACCGGCGTGTTGTTCATGAAGGCCGAGGCGCCGACCGTGAGCCCGGCAAAGCTCGCCACGGTGCGCGCGGGCCGCTCCTCGACCGTCGCGAAGATCCGGCGGGCGAAGGCGTCGAGGGCCCCCGTGCGCACGAGCGCCCCGGAGATCACGAACATCCCCGCGATGGTCAGCGGCGCGGGGTTGGAGAAGACGGCCAGCGCCTCTGCGGTTGGCAGGATGCCCGAGGCGACCAGCACCGACAGCCCGAAGATCGCGACGACGTCCGGCGGATACCGCTCGGACACGAACAGCGCGAACATCCCCAGCACCGTCGCCAACGTTGCGAGCGCGGGCCAGAGGGCGACGCTGGTCTCGATCCCGTTCAACGGCGCCCCCTTATGAGCGAGGCAATCCAGCGGATGACGCGCCGCAGAAGGAGCCGCCCCAAGACCTCTCTCACGTGGCGCCCTCGCTGGCGACCAAACGACCGCCCCGGCGAAAGGCGGTGACGGACTTGGCGAGCCCCGTCCGATCGTCGGTCTCGACCAGGGTACCGCAGAGCGTCGCCTCGCCCATCGCGGGCTCGAAGCGCCCTGCCCCCATGCCGGTGACGAAGCGCTGCAGCGGCTCCTTCTTGTCCATCCCGATAACGCTGTCGTAGTCGCCGCACATGCCGGCATCGGTCTGATAGGCCGTGCCGCGCCCCAGGATCACCGCGTCCGCCGTGGGCACATGGGTATGGGTGCCGACCACCAGGCTGGCGCGCCCGTCGCACCAATGCCCGGTCGCCATCTTCTCCGACGTCGCCTCGGCATGGATCTCGACGATGGTCGCATCCACCCCGCTGCCGGGGCTAAGCGGGTGCTGGCGCAGCGCCGCATCGAGCACCGAGAAGGGGTCGTCATAGGGCCTGGACATGAAAACCCGGCCGAGCGCGACCGCCATCGCGACCCTGCGTCCGCGTGAGACCTGGTAGACCCCGACGCCGCGCCCCGGTGCCTTTTTCGCAATGTTCATCGGCCGCAGGATGCGGGGTTCCTCGTCGAGATACGCCAGGATGTCCTTCTGGTCGAAGGCATGGTCGCCGAGGGTGATGCAATCGGCACCGGCCGCCAGGATCGTCTCGGCGATCGGGCGGGTGAGGCCATAGCCTGCCGCCGCGTTCTCGGCGTTCACGGCGATGAAATCGAGGCGTTCGGCCGCGCGCAGGGGGCCGAGCGCCGCAATCAGCGCCTCGCGCCCCGCGCGGCCGACGACATCACCGAGAAAAAGCAATCGCATGCGCGCTTCTCACCCTCGTCTGGGCCGGGTGTCAAACCGCGGCTGGCGCCCGGTCAGTGCCAAAGGCCCCGTTCTCAGGCCCTCGCCGGTCGGTCGGTGATTTGGCCAGGGGTTTGCCCGGGGGTCTGGCCAGGGGCCCCTTCGCCGCGATGAACCGCGCTCTCCGTGATGACTGCATCGAGCAGACAATCGGTCGTCTCCCGCGGGATCGCCGGCACCCGCTGCGCGTCATAGGCGAGGCCAAGGGTCTTCAGGCAGGGGTTCGCCTCGCGCAGCTCGGCGATCGTCCGGTCGTAGAATCCGCCACCATAGCCAAGCCGCGCACAACGGGTGTCGAAGGCCACCAGCGGCACGATCAGCGCGCCGGGGACGACCGCGGTCTCATCGGCAGGGATGCGGGCGCCGAAGGCCCCCTCGATCTCTGCTGTGCCGGGCGCCCAGGGGCGAAAGCTGAGCGGCGCGCCCTTTGCCACGACCACCGGCATCGCGAGGGGCACGCCGGCCGCATGAAGGCGCGCCAATGCCGGGTCGGGCACGATCTCGGTGCGGATCGGCCGATAGCCCGCGATCATCGTCGCCCCGTCCGCCAGACCCAACCGCTCGATCTCGGCCATCAGATGCGCCGCTGCCATGGCAGCGCGCATCGGGCCATCGTCGCCATGCGCGGCCTTGCGCGCGGCATAGACCTGAGTGCGCAGGGCGGCCTTGGCCGCGGCGATGTCGATGGTTGCCATGGGTCTATTCCGGCAGGCGGTGGAGAGGGAAAGGGTGGCGGGCCCGTCGCGACCGTGGGGGTTTCAGATCCTCGCGAGCCTGGATAACCAGGTGGGCGCCAGGTAGCCAAGGCCAGGACCGAGACCAGAGCCAGCTCCCGCGAAGATGCTTAGGCCACCAGGAAACTGTCCCCGCACGGGAAGGACAGCACCCGCCACTGCCAGACCTAGGCGCAGGCGACGGTTTTGCAAAGCCCCCAAACTGGGCGCCGTCAGTCGACCCCACGGCGCTCAGGCGCGCCCCGCGGTGCCGATGGCGGCCGCCGCTGCCGTCAGCCGGTCGGCGAGCTCGTCGATCATCGCGGCCGTCTCAACATCGCCCTCCGCCTGAGGATCCGTCGCCAAATCCTCTTGCAATGTCTCTTTTTCGCGCTCTGCCTCTGCCAGCCGGTCGGCCAGCATCAGCGCGCTCATGACCAGCAGGCGCCCCTCCGGCACCGTGCCAGCGGCTTTCTCGATCTGCCGCGCCTCCGCGTCGATGCTGGCGGCGAGGTCGCGCACATGCCCTTCCTCGCCCGGACCGCAGCCGATGCGATAGGCCCGCCCGGCAATCTCGATCGTCACTTCCGCCATGTCGTCTCTGCTCGCTTTCTTTTGTCTTTCGGGCCCGGGCGGTTCTAGCCCCGGGCGCCGCCCCCGCCGACCGAGCGCAGCTCCGCCAGCGCGTCCTTCACCGCCTCGGCGGCCTCGACCCGCAGCAGCGCGTCCTCCTTGGTCTGGGCCTCAAGCGCTTCGATCCGGGCCAAAAGCGCGTTGCGCTCCTCCTCGGCCAGACCGCCCTCCTCGGTACGTGTCGCTTGCGTGGCCGAGGCCTCCAGCGCGGCGCGTGCGCAGGCCTCCTCCACGGCGGCGACCGCCTGCTCAAGCCGACCAAGCGCTTCCTGCAGTCTCGACATGGGCCCTCCTGATCCGCTGCCGACCGAATCGTGCAGCCGGTCGATTGAGGCAGGAGTATCGGGCCCGCGTCCCCCTGGGTGAAGGGACGAGCGCGAATTCACCCGCATCCCTGACCCGAGCCCCCGGCTCTGCCCGCCGCTTTGAGCGCCAAGGCGCGGCGTGGCGCCTGTCGGCCTTGACCCAGACGCCGCCCCCACATACGCCGCCGGGGCCCTTATGCCGGCGCGGCGCATGAGCCCGCCTGCGAAGAGCGAGCGTGCGCGAAAGAGAGCCCTCGGGAGACAGCGATGACGGTGACGATCGACGAGATGAAGGCGGCGGATCCGGACCGCTTCGCCATGGCCGCAGCCATCCGCACCCTGGCTCTCGACGCCGTCAAGGCCGCCAACTCGGGCCACACGGGCATGCCCATGGGCATGGCCGATGTGGCGACCGTGCTCTTCGAGAAGCACCTGCGCTTCGACCCCTCGGCGCCGGACTGGCCCGACCGCGACCGCTTCGTGCTGTCGGCGGGCCATGGCTCTATGCTGCTCTATGCGCTGTTGTACCTCACCGGCTATCCCGGCATGCCGCTGGAGGCGATCAAGGGCTTCCGCCAGCTCGGCCAGCCGACGGCGGGCCATCCGGAGCATGGGCATGCGCCGGGGATCGAGACCACCACCGGGCCGCTGGGTCAGGGGATCGCCACCGCAGTCGGCATGGCCATCGCCGAGGAGAGCATGCGCGCCCGCTTCGGGGCCAAGGTCTGTGATCACCGCACCTGGGTGATCGCGGGCGACGGCTGCCTGATGGAAGGCGTGAGCCAGGAGGCCATCACGCTGGCCGGACGTCAGGCGCTGAAGAACCTCATCGTGCTCTGGGACGACAACGGCATCTCCATCGACGGCCAGGTCAGCCTTTCGGACAACACCGACCAGATGGCGCGCTTCGCGGCCTCCGGCTGGGCGGTCAGGGCAGTCGACGGCCATGACACGGCGGCCATCGAGGCCGCGCTGGATTGGGCGGTGACCCAGAAGCAGCCGGTGATGCTGGCCTGCAAGACCCACATCGGCCTGGGTGCGCCCACGCTGCAGGACACGGCCAAGGCCCATGGCGCGATCACCGGCGACGACGAGATCGCCGGCGCCAAGGCCGCCTACGGCTGGTCGCAGGCCCCCTTCGAGGTGCCCAAGGCCATCCTAGACCAATGGCGCGCGCTGGGGGCCCGGGGCGCTGCCGCCCGCGCAGTCTGGGAGGGGAACCTTGCCGCGCTGAGCGAGCGCAAACAGGCAGAGCATGCCCGTGTGGTGGCGGGCGAGGTGCCGGCCCGGTTGGCCGGCGCCATCAACAAGCTCCGCCGCCAGCTCGTGGATGACCAGCCGACCGTCGCGACCCGCAAGGCCTCGGAGATGGCGCTCACCGTCATCAACCCCGCCATGCCGGAGACCATGGGCGGCTCGGCCGATCTCACGGGCTCGAACAACACCAAGACCGCCGATCTCGGCGTGTTCGACATCAACAACCGCAAGGGCCGCTACCTGCACTTCGGCATCCGTGAGCATGGCATGGCGGCGGCGCTGAACGGCATGGCGCTGCACGGCGGCGTCGTGCCCTACGGCGGCACCTTCCTGGTGTTCACCGATTATGCCCGGGCAGCCATGCGCCTGTCGGCGATCATGCAGCAGCGGGTCGTCTACGTGATGACCCACGACAGCATCGGCCTTGGCGAGGACGGGCCGACCCACCAGCCGGTCGAGCATCTCGCCGCGCTACGCGCGATGCCCAACATGACCGTGCTGCGCCCCGCCGATGCGGTGGAGACCGCGGAGGCCTGGGAGATCGCGCTCAGCAACCGCGAGGGGCCGACAGTACTCGCGCTCTCGCGCCAGAACCTGCCGTCAGTTCGGGCCAAGTACACGGCCAAGAACCAGGCCGCCCAGGGCGCCTATGTGGTGGCGGAGGCCGACCATCGGCGCGCGGCGATCCTGATCGCCACGGGCTCGGAGGTGTCGATCGCGCTGGAGGCGAAGGCCCTGCTCGAGCGCGACGGCACCGGTGTGCGCGTCGTGTCGATGCCGTCGATGGAGCTGTTTGCCGCGCAGGAGGAAGCCTATCGCAAGCGCATCCTGCCCGCAGGCCCTGCGCGGGTCGCGGTGGAGGCGGGTGTGCACTTCGGCTGGGACCGCTGGCTGACCGGTGAGCGCGGGCGGGAGGCCAAGGCAGGCTTTGTCGGGATGGAGAGCTTCGGCGCGTCGGCCCCCTACAAGGATCTGTACGCCCACTTCGGCATCACGGCCGAGGCGATCGCCGAGCGCGTGCGCAGCATCATCTGAGCAAGGCCGCTCTCACCGCGGGTAACCTCTGGATTGAAAACCGGCGCCAGCCGTTCCATACCGCGCGCGCCGGGTCTAGCTGAGGCCCGGAACGCAAGCCGGTAGGGAGACAGGCGATGACGGTGAAGGTCGGCATCAACGGATTTGGTCGGATCGGGCGCAACGTGCTGCGCGCCATCATCGAGTCGGGCCGGACCGACGTCGAGGTGGTGGCGATCAACGACCTGGGCCCGGTGGAAACCAACGCCCATCTCCTGCGCTATGACAGCGTCCACGGGCGGTTCCCTGCGACCGTCACCGTCGACGGCGACACCATCGACGTGGGCCGCGGGCCGATCCGGGTCACGGCGATCCGTAACCCCGCCGAGCTTCCCTGGGCCGATGTCGATATCGCGTTGGAGTGCACGGGCATCTTCGCCACCAAGGAGAAGGCGGCGGCGCATCTGGAGAACGGCTCGAAGCGCGTGCTCGTCTCGGCCCCGGCCTCGGGCGCGGACAAGACGATTGTCTTCGGGGTGAACCACCAGACGCTGACGGGCGACGATATGGTCGTCTCCAACGCGTCCTGCACCACCAACTGCCTGGGCCCCGTCGCGCATGTGCTGCACCAGGCGATCGGCATCAAGCAGGGCTTTATGACCACGATCCACAGCTACACCGGCGACCAGCCGACGCTGGATACGATGCACAAGGACCTCTACCGCTCCCGCGCTGCGGCGATGTCGATGATCCCGACCTCGACCGGCGCGGCCAAGGCCGTGGGTCTGGTGCTGCCGGAGCTGAACGGCAAGCTCGACGGTGTGGCGATCCGGGTGCCGACGCCCAATGTCTCGGTCGTCGACTTCCAGTTCAACGCCGAGCGCGAGACCAGCGTCGAGGAGGTGAACGACGCCATCCGCGCCGCTGCCGGCCAGTCCTTGAAGGGCATCCTGGGCTTCACCGACGAGAAGCTCGTGTCCATCGACATGAACCACGACCCCCACTCCTCGATCTTCCATACCGATCAGACCAAGGTGATGGACGGCAACTTCGTCCGCGTCCTTAGCTGGTACGACAACGAGTGGGGCTTCTCGAACCGCATGGCCGACACCGCCGTCGCCATGGCCTCCCACCTCTGAGCCGAAGGGTGGGGCCTGCTCTGGCCTCGCCGCCTTTCCAGCGTCCAGGTTGAGACCTCGTTCACGCTGGTCTCAACCTGGCTCTCGTTGGGGTCTCTGCGTGCCCGCTCGGGCGACGCTGAGCTAGTCGCCAGGGTCAAAGCGGCCTTGCAAAGGCGCTGTCTCGACCGTGGCACTCCCATCTGCTGTGCTCTGCCTCCAGGACAGATCAATCTGTGGAGGAGAGAATGCTGACCCTGGAGCGGCCCCTGGAGCGGCCCTTTCGTGTCGCGACGCCGGCGGATGCACCGGCGCTGGCAACCTTCATCACCGCGGCGAGCGAGGGGATGGCACCCTATGTCTGGTCCCAAGCCGTGGGGCCCGGCGGTGACATCCACGCCTACGGCCAAGCCCGCATGGCGCGCATGGCCGGCGGTGGCGGTTGGGTGGTGGCGGAGCATGACGGCGAGGTTGTCGCCGGGCTGCACGGCTATCCCTTGCCCGAAAACCCCGATCCCATTCCAGACGACTTCGAGCCCATGTTCCGCCCGCTCCAGGAGCTTGAGGACGCCGCACCGTCCACCTGGTACATCCATGTGTTGGCGGCGCGGGCCGATGCACGCGGACAGGGATGGGGCACCAAGCTTCTTGACCTTGCCGAGACGATCTGCCGGGACAGCGGCCTCGCCACCCTCTCCATCATCGTCGCTGACAACAACACCGGGGCGGCGCGCCTCTATGCGCGGCATGGCTTTGCCGAGGTCGACCGTCGCGCCATGGTGAAGGGCGGGTGGCAGAGCGACGGCACCGCCTGGCTGCTGATGACAAAGCCTCTCTGAGCGCGCGGAACGACGAAAATCGTTCCGACCCTCGCCGGACCCGTTGACCCAGGCCTCAGGCGCGACCAGAACCTCCGGCAGACGAGAACGGAGGCTGCCGTGCCGGTCAAAACGCTGGACGATGTCGATCTTTCGGGCAAACGCGTCCTGATCCGTGTCGATCTCAACGTGCCCATGAAGGACGGCAAGGTCAGCGACGACACCCGCATCCGGGCGCATCTGCCCACGATCCGCGAGGTGCTGGACAAGGGCGGCCTGCCGATCCTGATGGCCCATTTCGGCCGCCCCAAGGGCCAGGTGGTCGCCGAGATGTCCTTGGGCCTGGTGCTCGATGCGCTCGAGAACGCGCTTGTCGGTGCCGATGGCAAGGGACCGACCGTCCACATGGCCCCCTCCTGCGTGGGTGCAATGGCGGAGGAGGCGGCGGACCGGCTGGCGGCCGGCCAGGTTCTGCTGCTCGAGAACACGCGCTTCGACCCGGGCGAGGAGGCGAACGATCCGGCCTTCGCGGCCTCCCTCGCGGCCCTTGGCGATCTCTATGTGAACGACGCCTTCTCGGCGGCGCACCGGGCCCATGCCTCGACCGAGGGGGTGGCGCGGCGCCTGCCCGCCGTGGCAGGGCGGCTGATGCAGGCGGAGTTGGAGGCGCTCGAGAAGGCGCTGACCGCGCCCGAGCGCCCGGTCGTCGCCGTCGTCGGCGGGGCCAAGGTCTCGACCAAGCTCGACCTGCTGGGGAACCTGATCGATCGGGTGGATCGGATCGTGATCGGTGGCGGCATGGCGAACACCTTCCTCGCCGCCCGCGGGATCGACGTCGGCAAATCGCTCTGCGAGCACGACCTCGCCGACACCGCGCGGGCGATCGAAGCCAAGGCGACGGCCGCGGGATGCGCGCTACAGCTGCCAACGGATGTGGTCGTCGCCCACGAGTTCGCCGCGGGCGCCGCGAGCGAGATCGTCGCCGCAGAGGCCTGCCCGCCCGACGCCATGATCCTCGACACGGGCCCCGAGAGCGTCGCCGCCGTGCGCGCCGCCTTCGAGGAAGCCCGGACCGTCGTTTGGAACGGGCCCCTCGGCGCCTTTGAGATCGAGCCCTTCAATGCCGCCACGGATGCCGCCGCCCTGGCGGCCGCCGAGCTGACCGAGGCGGGTACGCTGCTGTCCGTCGCCGGTGGCGGTGATACGGTCGCCGCGCTCAACGCCTCCGGCGCGGCGGCGCGCTTTTCCTATGTGTCAACCGCCGGCGGCGCGTTCCTTGAGTGGCTGGAGGGTAAGACCCTGCCCGGCGTCGCCGCGCTCGAGGCAGCCGACTGACGATCCCTTTCCGATGGGCGGCCCAGGCGCCGCCCTGCCCTTCGACCCACCCATGGGAGAGCCCGATGAAGTCGACCCGCACCGTGCAGAAGATCCTGAGCGCCTATGAGGGCGAGACCCCCGGGGTGAAGGCCAACCTCAACCGGATGCTGATGACCGGCAAGCTGGGCGGTACGGGCAAGATGATCATCCTGCCCGTCGACCAGGGCTTCGAGCACGGCCCTGCGCGCAGCTTCGGGCCGAACCCGCCGGCCTATGACCCGCATTACCACTATCAGCTTGCCATCGACGCAGGCCTCAACGCCTATGCCGCGCCGCTGGGGATGCTGGAGTGCGGTGCCGATACCTTCGCCGGCCAGATCCCGACGATCCTCAAGGTGAACTCGGCGAACTCGCTGATCCCCTCGGACGCGCCCAAGGATCAGGCGATCACCGCCGATGTCGACGATGCGCTGCGGCTGGGCTGTGCGGCCATCGGCTTCACGATCTACCCCGGCTCCTCGGCCGGGCTCGACATGTTCGAGGAGATCGCGGAGATGCGGATGGAGGCCGCGGCCAAGGGCGTGGCGACGGTGATCTGGTCCTACCCGCGCGGCGAGTCGCTGTCCAAGGACGGGGAGACCGCGGCGGATGTCTCGGCCTATGCCACCCAGATCGCGGCCCTGCTGGGCGCCCATGTGATCAAGGTGAAGCTCTCCAGCGACCACCTGGAGCAGAAGGAGGCCGCCAAGGCCTATGCGGACAACGGCATCGATGTCTCGACCCAGACCGCCCGCGTGGCCGACTGCGTGAAGGCCGCGTTCAACGGCCGGCGGATCATCGTCTTCTCGGGCGGCGCCAAATCCGCCTCGGACAGCGTCTACGACAACGCTCGTGCTATCCGCGACGGGGGCGGCAACGGGTCGATCATCGGGCGCAACACCTTCCAGCGCCCGCGAGAGGAAGCGATGGAGATGCTCGGCAAGCTGGTCGACATCTATCGCGGGAAGGCTTGAGGGGTTCTCAACCCTTCCTAGAGACTTAAGGCAAATCCGCCGCAATCAGGCCGCCGAGCGGTCATGATGCGGCGGGCTTTCCTCAAATCATCCACTTCTGTCCCGATTGCGCACGCGCATCTGCCCCATTCCTCCGGCACCTCTATGCGCCTGGGGTGGGGGATCCGATGCGACGTGCCGGCCTGATCATCGCTGTCTTGGCCTGGGCTGCTGTGGGGAGCGGCCTTTCCGTCGCATCGGAGTCTTCCGCCGTGGCCGCCGCGCCGCCCGTCAGCCTCGCCGCGCAGCCGGACCCTCAGCCGCAATCCCAGCCGGTCTCTCAGCCGCTGCCTCTCATCGCGCCGATCACCGGGATCGGCCCCGAGACCTGGGAGACGCCGGGCGTGGCCGAGGCGGCAGCGCTGTCGGTCCGGACCGGAGAGCGCGGCCCGGTGCTCGTCTTCCTCGGCCTCGCGCTCTTTGCCTTCGTCATCTGCCATCCCGGCCCCTTCTCGCGCCGCCGGCGCGGCTGAGCGGCTATCGCGCGGACGAGCGTCGGCCTAAGCTGTCGGCCTGAGACGCCCTGCCGACGGGAGCCGCCATGGCAACGCCCTCCGCCCGTGACCTGATCGCCGCCCTGGGGCTGAAGCCGCACCCGGAAGGCGGATGGTACACCGAGACCTGGCGCAGCACGGCGGCGGATGACGGGCGGTCGCCCGGCACGGCGATCTACTTTCTGCTCGATGCCGGTGAGTTCAGCCACTGGCACCGGGTCGATGCGGATGAGACCTGGCACTGGTATGCGGGCGGCCCGCTGTCGCTGTCGCTGTCGCCGAACGGCCATGACGCGGAGGCCCGGGTGCTGGGGCCGGAGATTCTAGCCGGCCAGCGGCCCCAGATCACGGTGCCGGCGGGATGGTGGCAGGCCGCGACCTCGCTGGGGGCCTACACGCTGGTTGGCTGCACCGTTGCCCCAGGCTTTGAGTTCGAGGGCTTTGAGTTGGCGCCGCCCGACTGGCGACCCATGCCGAGGCCGCGCTAGGCGCGATCTTACGCCTTGGCCCGCGGCGCCGCCCCTGCGCGTTGACAAGGGGCTCTGCGGCGCGCGATGAGCGGCATCCTTCGTCACGCCGTTCGGACCCGTTCCATGACCGATGCCCCGCCCCGCCTCTACCTGGTGCTGCCGCCCGAGGGCCCGGCCCCGGCGGATGCCGTTCCGGCGCTGGAGGCTGCCCTTGAGACGCGGACCATTGCCTGCGTGCGCCTCGATCTCGGTGCGGCGGAGGAGGCGGCCTGGCGCGAGGCGGTGAACCTGGTCCTGCCGCCCTGCCACGCGGCGGATGTGCCGCTGGTGGTGACCGATCGCGACGACCTGGTGGAGCCGCTGGGCCTGGATGGGGTCCACCTGGCGCAGTCCGGCGCCAAGGTGAGCGCCTTGCGCAAGCGCCTCGGCACCGACCGGATCATTGGCGCGGACGGCGGGGCCGAGCGGCACCGCGGTATGAGCCTGGCCGAGGCGGGCGCGGACTACATCGCCCTAGGCCCTGCGCCGCTGGCCGGCGGCGAGCTTTATCAATGGTGGTCCGAGATGATCGAGACGCCGGTGGTGGCCGAGGGCGGTGTCGATCTTGCCACGGCCCGCGCCATCGCCCCCTTCGTCGACTTCCTGGTGCCCGACCCGGCCCTGGTCTGGGCCAACCCCGTGGCCGCCCTGCCCCCCTTCGCCGCCCTCCTCGACGAGGTCTGAGGCATTGAGGCATTGAGGCAAGCGGAATCGCGGCTGGTCGCCGCGATGCGTCTTGCGGGATCGCGGTGCGGCCGGCGGTTTCCCCGGAACGCTGGGTCCCGTGCTGGCGGGAAGGGTCGCGAGGGGGCTGGGGAGAAGCCCGAAGGGCTTTGCCTCAAGCGTTTCGCGAGGGCGGGGCCGCGTCAAGGACGGGCCGGCTGCGCCGGTCGGCAGAGCCGATCCTTGACCCGGCCCCGCCCTCGCAGCCTGTGCTTGGGGTTTGGGGTGCGGCGTGCAACGGCTTGGGGATCAAACGTTGAGGAGGAGGTGTTCGCGTTCCCAGGGGGAGATGACGCGCATGAACTCGTCGTATTCGTGGAGCTTCACGGCGGAGTAGAGGCTGCAGAAGCCCTCGCCGAGGGCCAGGCGCAGCGGCTGACAGACGCGCAGCTCCTCCACCGCCTCCAGCAGGCCATAGGGCAGCTCGCGCGCGCGGTCGTAGCTGTCGGTACGGACCTCCTCCCGGGGCTCGATCCCCTCCACCATGCCGAGATATCCCGCGGCCAGCGTTGCGGCGATGGCGAGATAGGGGTTGGCATCGGCGCCGGCGACCCGGTTCTCCACCCGCCGCGCCTCGGGCTCGCTGATCGGCACGCGCAATCCGGTGGTGCGGTTGTCGCGGCCCCAGTCCAGGTTGATCGGCGCCGTCATATCCGGCACCAGCCGGCGGTAGGAGTTCACATAGGGCGCCATCAGGCACATGGCCGGGCGCAGATAGCACTGCTGCCCGCCGATGAAGTGCCGAAAGAGCGGCGATGGCCCGCCGTCTTCCTCGGAGAACAGCGCGCGGCCCGTGTCGCGGCAGACCACCGACTGGTGGACATGCATGGCCGAGCCCGGCTGTTCCTCATGCGGCTTGGCCATGAAGGTGGCGTAGACGCCGCACCTGAGCGCCGCCTCCCGGATCAGGCGCTTGAAGAGGAACACCTGGTCAGCCAGTTCCATGGGGTCGCCGTGGCGAAGGTTCACCTCTAGCTGGGCGGCGCCCGCCTCCTGGATGATCGTGTCGATCTCCAGCCCCAAGGCCTCGGCGTAGTCGTAGATATGCTCGATCACGGTGTCGTATTCGTCGACCGCGGAGATGGAATAGGCCTGCGCTTTTTGCGGGCTGCGCCCCGAGCGGCCAATGGGGGGCTCCAGCGGGTAATCGGGATCGGTGTTGGGGCGGGTGAGATAGAACTCGATCTCGGGTGCGACGACCGGGCGCCAGCCGCGCGCGGCATAGAGCTCTAGCACCCGGTGCAGGACCGAGCGCGGGGCGAACTCGATCAGCCGCCCGTCCCGGTCGCAGACGTCGTGGACCACTTGGACCGACCGGTCGTTCGCCCAAGGCACCGAGCGCGCGGTGCCGAGGTCGGGACGCAGCCAGAGATCGGCATCGGTGTCGTATTCGGTGAAATTCGCGATGTCCGGATAGCCGCCGGTGATGGTGAGAAAGAACAGCGAGGTCGGCAGGTAGATCGGCGCGAACTTCTCGAACTTGGAGGTCGGCATGACCTTGCCGCGGGCGATACCGGCGAAATCGGGGGTGATGCACTCGACCTCTGCCACCGCCTGGGTGCGCAGCCATGCCGGCAGCCCCTCCGCCGTGCGCTCGTCCCCGGGTGGTGAGAGCGGCAGGCTGATCTCGGGGATGGCCGGGCCGCGATTGGCGGGCAAGAGCGGCTGATCGGTCATGGATGTCTTTCGCTGGTCCCTGAGAGCTGCGCGGCGAGTATCGCGCCGCAGCGGACCGCCTGACAAGCCGGGCTTAGGGGGTGGGCGCGCTGTCGAGCCCAGCGGCGACGGTCGCGCAACAGGCGGCGGCCAGCGCCTTGCGATCCCCGACCTCCGCCGGGCGCAGCGGCGCGTGGAAAGTCACGGTGACGGTGCCGCCGCGCGATCGGGCGAAGACCTCAAGGATATGCGCGTAGAACGGCATATCGGCCCACCAGGCGTAGAAACAGGTCGGCAGGCCGGTGGCCGCCGCCGGGCGATACTGCAGGGTGACGGGCTGGATCAGGAGATCGGCACCCTGCCCCGCCTCGTAGAAGGCGGAGAACAGGGAGGACTTGAAGGGCAGCACGCGCAGGCCGTCGGTCGAGGTCCCCTCGGGGAAGAAGATCAGGAGCTGGTCGGCCGCGATGCGGCTCCGCAGGATCGCCTCCTGCGCCTTGGCCTGACTGCGGCGTCGCTCGATGAAGATCGTGCCGGTGACGCGGGTGACGAAACCCACCCCGGGCCAATCGGCCACCTCGGCCTTGGAGACGAAGTACATGAGCCGCACGGCGCGCAGCGAGAGGATGTCGAGCCAGGAGCAGTGATTGGCGACCAGGGCGCCGCTTTGCACCGGCGTGCCCGCCACCACCAGGCGAAGCCCCGCGAGCCATAGCCCCGCCCGCGACCACCAGCGCGCGACAGTGAAGTGATAGGTGACCCAGGAGGCGTGGCCGAGACCGGCGCGCAGGTACCGGCCGGAGACGAAGGTCGCGAGCGCGATGGTGGTCATCAGGGCAAAGGCGCCCATGCGCAGATACCCGCGCGCCTGCTCAGCACCGGTCAGGGCAGGCAGGTCGGGCGGCGCCGCGCCGCGCCAGGTGTCCTCGCTGGACATGACGCTCGGCGAAGCGGTTGCCGGCGTCTCCATGCTCTCGCCCACCGTCGCGGCGTTGTCCTCAGGCGCTGCCGGCACCGGCACCTCGTGTGGTGTGGCGGGTGTAGAACTTGTGGTAGCGGTCGACCATCCGCTGGGTATCCATGATCAGGCAGACATCCACGGTGTTGAACTCGTAGTCGATGAAGGCGCCCTCGCCCACGAAACCACCAAGGCGGATGTAGGCCTTGATCAGCGCCGGGATCTGGCGCAGCGCCTCCGCTTTGTCGACCGCTTCCGCGGGCATCAGGTTCATGGCGGCATAGGCGGTGTCGCGGGCGCGCACACGCAGATCCTCCGGTGCCAGATGGTTGTGGTGCAGGTAACTCAGCGCCTGCGACAGCGGCGCGGTCTCCCGGCCGTGAAAGCTCGCCACGCCGAACAGGATCGCCACCTCGAACTCATCGACATAGCGGCCGAGCCCGGTCCAGAGCAGATGCATGCCCGAGCCGCCGCGATAGGCGGCATCCACGCAGGAGCGGCCGAGTTCCAATATCTCCTTGGGATAGTCGTAGAGCTTGGAGAGATCGTACTCGCCGTCGCCGTAGAACCCGATGCCCGAGCGCGCCATCGCCCCGCGCATGAGCCTATAGACACCGACCACCCCGAGGGGCGTGTCATCGCCCTCGCACTCGTTGTCGATCAACAGCAGGTGGTCGAAATGCGGGTCGAAGCGGTCGCGCTCGATCCGCCGTTCCTCATCCTCCGGCGGGACGCTGGCGCCCATCTCCTCGACGAACACGCGATAGCGCAGGCGCTGCGCCGCCAGAACCTCGTCATCGTTCTGAGCGAGGCGAACGGTGAAACGCCCGGCGTCTACCTGCATCCTGGAGGTGCCCTTTATCACCGCGCGCACGTCGCCATCGGGGCGCGTCGTTACCTGCTGCCCGCAGATGATGGACCCGGCAGCGGCGCGGACAGTATGGCTAACGCCCGCGCCTTGCAACGGGCACCGACGCGCAGGCAAGCTGTCGCTTGTGACTTGTTTTCAGTCGACCTGGCGCCGTCGCTTGCCATGGTCTTGATAATACTTTCGCCGCACACTCGGCCTATAGATGATCGGGGGCGACGAATTCCAGGGGATGGTCTTCGCCGACGAAGACGACTTTCCCTTCGTGTTCGAAGGTCACTGTTACGCGGTCGCCGACCATCGACTGGATCTGGCCGAGACCCCAGTCGGGACAGTCGCGGTGGCGCACCAGGGCGCCCACCTCAAGGAACGGATGTGTCATGGCAGGAAAGCTAGACCGATGACCGACCCTACCCACCTCCACCCCGGCGTGCCGGGCGTGGCCGTCACGTCGGGCGCCTTCGCGCCCGGGGACGATCTGATGGCGGAGCAGCGGCTGAGCGGGCTGATCGTGGCGCGGCTCTGCCATGATCTCGTCGGCCCGGTGGGCGCCGTCAGCAACGGGATCGACCTGCTGCGGGAGACCTCCTCCGCCGGCGTCATCAGCGACGAGGACCTGGCCCTGGTCACCCAGAGCAATCAGCGCAGTGCCGATCTGCTGCGTCTGCTGCGCCTCGCCTTTGGCACGGCATCGGGCGACGAGCATGGGATCGAACGCGCAGCGCTGGTCGACGATCTGGCGACGGTGCTCGGCACGCGTCGGCTGCATCTCGCCGCAATCGGGCGGGAGGGGCCGAACCTGCCCGCCGGTGCCGCGCGGATCACGGCGCTGATGGCCCTGGCGGGCAAGTTGACCGCGGGCGTCGCCGGCACGATGGAGCTTGTGTTCTCGCCCGACGCGGCCCTGCCCGTGCGCCTGAGCGTGATCGGGGAGAAGGCGCGGCTCACGCCGGAGATGCAGGCCTGGCTGAGCGGATCGCTCGTGCCCTTCCCGACCTCACGCGAGGTCGAACTCGCCGTGCTGCCCCGGGTCGTGGCCGCCGCTGGCGGGCGGATCGAGGCCAGCGACGATGGCGCCGGCAGTGTCGTGATCGTCGTTCAGTAGGGATCGGGGCCGTGAGGCGGGGACCTCAGGCGGGGCCGAGGCCGCCCAGGTATCGGGTGAGCCGGGCGCGATAGCCCGCCGCCGTCTCCGCCAGGGCGGCCTGCGCCTCGGCATCCAGGGTCCGCACGACCTTGCCCGGTTGGCCGATGACCATGGCGCCGTCGGGGATCTCCTTACCCTCGGTCACAAGGGCGCCGGCGCCGATGAGGCACCCCTTGCCGATCCGCGCGCCGTTCAGGATCGTCGCCCCCATGCCGATCAGACTGCCGTCTCCCACCGTGCAGCCATGCACGATGGCGCCATGCCCGACCGTCACGTTCCGGCCAAGCGTCAGCGGAAAGCCCGGATCGACGTGAAAGATGCAGCCGTCCTGCACGTTGGAGCCGTCGCCCACCACGATCGGTTCGCTATCGCCGCGCAGGACCGCATTGAACCAGACGCTCGCCATATCGCCGAGGGTTACCTGACCGATCACCTGCGCGCCCGGCGCGATGTAGTAGCGCCCTTCCGGCGGCAGGACCGGCACATGGGCGTCGAGACGGTGAATGGGCATCGGTCCCTGGCGCTGCTGATCGGCGCAACCCCGCGCCCGGCCTCGATCTAGGCCGGAAGCCAAACGGCAGGCAAGGCCATGGCGCGCTCAGGCGGCGGTGTCGTCGCCCCGCGCCACCCGGCGCTGTTCGAACTCCGCGTTGAGGCTGGCAACGAATCCACTAAGGGCTGGTTGACGGGGCCGCCGCAACCGCTCCCCACTGATGATTGTTTCGATCTGGGAAAAGCAGACATCCAAATCGTCATTGATCAGGACAAAATCATACTCCGCCCAGTGGCTGATTTCGTCGCGCGCCTTGGCCATCCGGCTGGCGATCACGGCTTCCGTGTCCTGGGCGCGGGTCTTCAGCCGCCGCTCCAGCTCCGCGATGCTGGGGGGTAAAATAAAGATCGTGACCAGCGCCGAAGAGAGCTGGGATTGCCCAAGTTGCTGCGCGCCCTGCCAGTCGACGTCGAACAAAACATCCTTACCCGCGTCGAGAGCTTTTTTAACGGGTGCGGCAGGTGTGCCGTATTTGTTGCCAAAAACGGTCGCATGTTCGAGCATCTCGCCATCATCGACCATCTGATCGAAGGCCGCGTGATCCACGAAAAGATAGTGTTTCCCGTGTTCTTCACCCTCACGCTGCGGTCGCGTGGTCGCCGACACCGATAGCGTGAACGCCTGATCCGACCCGAGCAGCCGCCGCGAAATCGTCGATTTTCCGGCGCCCGAGGGAGACGACAGAACGATCATCAAGCCCTTGCGGGTGGTCGGGCGCGTGGGGCTCATCAGCATTGCTCGCTCCTTCCGGCACGGCGAGACACCGGGATGGCGGCCGCTGCGGAAGGCCGCCGAGACTGTCCGCGGGGCACGTGCCTGGTCAACACCTGACGGACCATTTGCGCGAAGGCCCTTAAAAAAGAGTAGCGACAGTGCAAAGGCGAAGCGGTACCCTTTGACGACGGTTGCCAGAAGGCAGAGGGATCGCGGCCTGCCCGCCGATCGATCCCCCCAGCGCCTGAGATGAGCGCATTACCTGGTAACCCGTGCTTCGTTTACGGACCAAACGTTGATGAAGCGTTGATAACGTGAGATAGCGATGCCTAAGGATCACGACGCACCGTCGCGAGGCTCAGATCTTCGCAGTACCGACCCGGAGACCATGCGCCACGCGGACAGTCAGACACTTGTCGACTACTGGAACGGCCTGCGCGCCGGTCGCCCCTGTCCCATGCGCTCGGAGGTCGATCCACGCCAGATCGACTGCAACATCGGACACCTCTTCATTCTCGAAGACTTGGGCTCCGGCAACATCCGCTTCCGCCTGGCCGGCAGCGCCCTTGTCGATGCCTTCTGGATGGAACTGAGGGGCATGCCACTGCATGCGATCATGGAGCCGGAGGCGCGCCAGAGCGTGGTCGCCTTGGTCTCCGAGGCGCTGGAGGAGCCGGGTATCGGCCGGGCGACCCTCGCACGGGCCGGCGGTGCCGGCGAGTGGGAGATGGTCGTCTTGCCGCTGCGCTCCGGCCGCGGCGCGGTCGACCGGGTGCTCGGCGCGCTCTATCCGCTGGAGGGGAGCCCTGCCCGCCCGGCCAACCCGCCGCTCACGTTCTCGATCGAGGAGATGGCGATCACGCCGGTCAGTCAGCTCGCCGCCGATGAAGCGCAGCGCCTGCAGGCCGGCATGGCGGAGGCACAGGCCCCTTGGGAGCCGGCGCCCGGCCCCTCGCTCACCTCGATCGAGGGTGGCGTGTCAGAGGGGGCGCGGGTCGTGAACGGTCTGCACGAGCGGCCGCGCCTGCGCCTGGTCAAGGACGACGACTGACCGGATCGTCGGCGTCGGTCGGCGTGGCGTCGTGAGCCAGGGCTGGTGCCCTGGCGCGCAACGCCCCTTCGAGCGCCCCGTAGCCGGTGAACCGACGTTCGAGCTTCAGCCCCAGGCGCTTGGCTGCCGCGGCGGCCTTGGTGTCCAGATCGGGATCCTCGGTCTGCGCCAGGTAGACGACGCGGTCGTAGTTCCCGAAGTACATGTCCCGGAGCGAGGGGTGTCGGTCCAGCCCCAAGCCCCGCCAGACGAGGGCGTCGAACTGACGAACGAGGAAATCGGTGAGGAAGAAGGCACCGATCTCCTCCTCCGCCCGGGCGGCGAAGGCCTCCACGCCGTCGAAGAAGGCGTAGCAATGGGCGCCCGGCAGCCTCTCGACCGCCTCCTCCTCCAGCACCTGGTCGAGCATGCCGCCGGTGCCGCAGTCACCATAGAGGACAAAGATCCGCTCGAACCCGTCGAAGCGTCCCTGATGAATGCGCGCCCGCACCGCCTCCGCGATCTTCTCCGGCCGATTGTGTAGGAGCGCGGGCAGACAGGTGAGCGTGACATGCGCCAGCCGGTTCGCCTCGATCACCGCCAAGGTCTCCCGTGCGAGCGCGCCGCAGCCGATCAGCAGGAGCTTACCCGCCCCATCGCCGAGCGTCGCCGGATCGGGTGTCCAGCCGCTCTCGGTCAGCGTGTCGTCGTGCATGGCGTCCATCGCGCCACCCTCAAGCCGATAGCGCCTGCCGTCCTATCGGTGCCCGACACATCGGGCACCGCAACCGTCATCTGGCCGCTCATTCCGGCCGGGTGTAGACCTTCGACGGGTCGAGGTCGTAGCCCCAGGGCAGGCCCGCGTTCTTCCAGCCGTTGACGTGGCGCCACGGCCCCCGCGGGTCGTCCTTGGACGTCGCCCCTTCGAAGCCGTCCACAACGACGTAGACCTGCTCTAGCCCCAAGCCCTCCAGCGCACGGGCCGAAGGCGCACCCCGCGTACCGCCGGAGCGGCACATGAGCAGCACCGGCGCATCCTTGCCGAGGCCGCGGGTCTCAAGGGCCGCAAGAACCCCCTCCGCGAAGGCGGGATTGGGTTCCATGGCGAACCTCGGCTTCTTGGGGTTCCACCTTGCCGGGTTCACTAAGAGGAAGGGAACGTTGACGTCGACGATGTCCGTGGCGCCGGTGAACATCATCTCCATCGGTTCGCGCACATCGACGAAGAGAACCTTGTCCCCCTCGGCGGTCTTCATCTCATAGGCCTCCCGGGCCGTTAGGTAGAGGCCCCAGGAGGTCCGCCTCTTCGGATCCTCAGGCTCCGGCGCGGCGACGCCAGTGGCGGGAGCCGCCAGGGCGAGCGCCAGAACGATCAGCAGGTATCGCATGGTGCCCTCCATCAGAACGACATGATGCGGGTATCGTCCGCCAGAAGGCGGGCCGCCATCGCGGGGGGTTTGGCGGCGCCGACGTCGTCGATCAGCGCCTCTGGGCCAACACCCTTGTTCGGCAGGTAGATGGCGCAGACTTCGACCGTGCCACCGGCTGCGATCAGCCGCTGCATCAGGCCCTGGGGCGACATGCCCTTGGGTTCCTGCGGCGCCGTGGCGCCCTCAGGCGCGTCGCGTAGCGCGAGGTCCCCGGCCGGGCCGCACAGGAGGACGTGAACCGTTGCCCCCTGCTGCAGCGCCTGCATCGACAGCACCATGCTCATGAGCTGGGTCTGCGGCTCGGGCGCCGTCAGCACGGTGACCAGGTTTTTGCCGTCGTCGGCAGCGGCCGGGAGCGCGATACCGGCAGCGGCGATCGCCGCCAGTGCGACGCGGGCGAAAGGTGATGTCATCGGGGGTGCCTCATCATATTGCATTGATATATTCGAATGTATGCATCTACGGGCGACGAAGCATTGACCGGGATCAACAAAAAACCCCTCCGCCGGCGGCGAAGGGGTTCTTGGCGCGGCGACCGCCGGCCTGGTTCAGGCGCTGGCGGCGAGCTGGTTGTGCTTGCGCGCGATGAACTGCTTCGCGGTCTCCACCGCCACGGCCGCGTCGCGGCAATAGGCGTCCGCACCGATGGCCCGGCCGAACTCCTCGTTCAGCGGGGCCCCGCCCACCAGCACGATGTAATCGTCGCGGATCCCCTGGGCGACCATCGTGTCGATCACGACCTTCATGTACGGCATGGTCGTGGTCAGTAGCGCGGACATGCCGAGGATGTCGGCCTCCTCCCGCTGCACCGCCTCGATGTAATTCTCGACCGGGTTGTTGATGCCGATGTCGACGACCTCGAAGCCCGCGCCCTCCATCATCATCGACACGAGGTTCTTGCCGATGTCGTGGATGTCGCCCTTTACGGTGCCGATGACCATCTTGCCGAGCTTCGGCGCGCCGGTCTCGGCGAGCAGCGGCTTGAGGATCGACATGCCGGCCTTCATCGAGTTCGCGGCCAGCAGCACCTCCGGCACGAAGAGGATGCCGTCGCGAAAGTCGATGCCGACGATCCGCATGCCCTCGACCAGCGCCTTGGTCAGGACATCGTAAGGCATCCAGCCGCGCTCGAGCAGGATGTTGACGCCCTCAACGACCTCCTCCTTGAGGCCGTCGTAAAGGTCGTCGTGCATCTGCGCGACCAGTTCCTCATCATCCAGCTCGGACAGGACGATCTCGTCATCTTCGTCGGCCATCGGCGGCATTCCTCGCAAGAAAACACGTCGCAGAGCGGCGACGCACGGCAGTCTCCCAATATAGGGAACACGCGGAACCGAGCGCGCTGCTGGTCAGAACGCGGCACGCGGTGTCGCGAAATCGACGGCGGGCCACCGGCAACCCGGTGCGGGAGAGGAATTTAGTCTTTACTAGCAGACCTTAGCGCCGGCGCCTGCCGGCCAGAGCGGGCCTGTCCCGATCCGGATGGCGGACGGCTCAGGCGCGGCGGCGGCGGCGTTTCGGACCGGCCGTCTCGCCGGTGCCATCGCTGGCGGAACTGAAGGCGCCGGTGCGCGCGGCGATCTCCTCCAGCGCCGGACGGGCGCCGGGCGTATGCTCCTCCAGTGCTGCACGCATGGCGGCAAGATGCGCGTTGCCGGTGCCGCAGCAGCCACCGATCAGGGCCACGCCGGCATCGCGGGCGAGCCGGGCGTAGTCCGCCATCAACATGGGCGTGCCGTCATAGAGGATCTCACCGTCGACGAACTTCGGAATACCGGCGTTGCCCTTGGCGATCACCGGCACCCCCGGTGCCGCCGCCGTGATCCCCAACACCGTGCGCAGCAGGTCGGAGGAGCCGACCCCGCAGTTCGCGCCGATCGCCACCGGCCGGGCCGGCAGATCCCCGATCATCTTGGCGAACCCCTCCGACGTGATGCCCATCATCGTGCGCCCTGCGGTGTCGAAGCTGAGCGTCGCGCAATAGGGCGCGTCCTCCGCCGCGGCGGCCGTCGCGACGGCCTGCAGTTCCTCGGCCGAGGAGATCGTCTCGCTCCAGATCACATCGACGCCGCCCTCCAGCAGCGCGGCCATCTGCTCGCGAAACGCCGCGACCGCATCCTCCATGGGCAGGCTGCCCACGGGCTCCAGGATCTCGCCAGTGGGCCCGACCGAGCCTGCGACGATCACGGGGCGGTCGACGGCATCCGCCGCCTCTCGCGCGATGCGCGCGGCGGCGATGTTGATCTCGGCCACCCGGTCCTGCGCGTCGTGCAGTTTGAGCCGGTAGCGGCTGCCGCCAAAGGAGTTCGTGAGGATCACGTCCGAGCCCGAGGCGATGAAGCCGTCGTGCAGGGCGCGGATCTTCTCGGGCGCCACGATGTTCCACAGCTCCGGCGCATCGCCCGAAGCCAACCCCATGTTGAAGAGGTTCGTCCCGGTCGCGCCGTCCAGCAGCAGCCAGTCCCGCGTCGCGAGCAGATCGGTCAATGCGTCGGCCATGCGATCCTCCTGCACTCCTGCCAGCGGCAGTTCCACACTATGCCAAGCAGGGCGCGCTAGCTATGCGATGAGAGACGCGCTGGCAACAGGTCGCTGCACCCCAGAAGCCCCTAGGCGGCCTGGGCCTGGGCGGCGAGGGTGTCGAGGCGCTGGATCATGGCCTTGAGGCCGTTCGAACGCTGCGCCGAGAGGTGCTGGCTGAGGCCGAGGCGCGCAAATTCCGCCTGGGCGTCGATGCCGCGGATCTCGGCCACCGTGCGGCCGGAGTAGAGCGCCTTCAGAAGTGCTATCAGCCCGCGCACGATCATCGCGTCGCTGTCGCCGCGAAAGCTCAGGCGCGTCTCGGCGCCCTCCCCGTCCACCGAGGGCACCAACCAGACCTGGCTTGCGCAGCCATCGACTTTGAAGTCCGCGGTCCTCTCGGCCTCCGGCAGGGGGTCCATCGCCTTGCCGAGGTCGATGACATAGCGGTAGCGGTCTTCCCACTCGTCGAAGAGCTCGAAGTTCTCCGCGATCTCATCGAAGCTTTCGCTGCTCATCGGTGCCTTCCCTGTTGCGCAGCACAAGATCTATTTCCCGCCCGCCACCGCGTCCAGCCGCCAACGCAGCAGCCCGGGGCCCCTTTCCATAGGCGCGGCGTTGTGCTGAAGACGAATGCTCTTGTGTTGCCCTTGGGAGAGATCCGTTGCGCCGCCCAGCCCTGACCGCCGCCCTACTCCTCGCCGTGTTGGCCCTGCCGGCCTGTTCGTTGTTCGGCGATGACGAGGAGGAACTTGCCGAAACGAACATCGTCGAGGAGGTGCAGGCACGCCGCGAACAGGTGCAGCGCGTCGGCAAGGTGGAGATCGGGCAGCTCAGCGACGGGTTGGTCGTGTCCGCCTTCGGCGTCGCGCCCGGCGCGGGTTATGCCAACCCCACGCTGGAGCCGCGGCGCCAGGGGCGCCCGGGGGCCGATGGGTTCATCGAGTTCGACTTTATCGCGCAGCCGCCCGATCCGAGCCTGCAGATGCCGGTCGGCGAGCCGCGGGCGCGCATCCTGCGGGCCGACAGGCTGTTGCCGAGCGGCGCCTTCGTGGGCTCGGCGGGCGTCCGCGTCTTTGCCAGCAGCAACTTCTCGACCGTCAACTTTTGAGGGCGACCGGATCGGCCTCAGCCTCGCCATCGGCGGTCTCGATGACCTCGACGCCCCTCGGACCCGCCCGCAGGGCCAGTGCACCGGCCTTGAGCCGTAGCGCATCGGCGCCGAAGGCCTCGTAGCGCCAACCGCTTAGCGCCGGCACATCCGGTGCATCCTCGCCCGCCAGCGCGTCCAATTCCGCCGAGGAGGCGATCAGCTTCGGGGCGATCCCCAGTTGGTCGGACCGGGCCTTGAGAAACACGCGGAGCAGGTCGGCAACGGCGGCCGAGCCTTCCTTGCGCCGGGGCGGCGGCGGCAGATGCGGACGCTCGGCGGGCGGGCAGGCCAGGCCACGGGCGACGGCCTCCAGGATCTGCTCGGCGATGTCCTGCTTGCGCGCCTCACGCTGCACCAGGCGCAGGCGCCCCAGCGCCTCCGCATCGCGCGGGCGGGCGGCGGCGATCTCGACCAGGGCGTCGTCCTTCATCAGACGCGAGCGGGGGACATCGCGGCTCTGCGCCGTTTCCTCGCGCCAGCGCGCCAGTTCCCGCACGACCGCCAGCACCTCGGGCTTCCCGGTACGCGCCTTCACACGCTTCCAGGCCTCCGCCGGGTCGCTCTCATAGGTCTGCGGGTCCGTCAGGATCGCCAGTTCCTCGGTCACCCAGCCCTCGCGTCCGCTCTCGCGCAGCCGTTTGGCGAAGCGTTCATAGATCACGCGCAGATGGGTGACATCGCCGAGGGCGTAGACAAGCTGCTTCTCGCTCAGCGGCCGGCGCGACCAGTCGGTGAACCGGGACGACTTGTCGAGTTCGACCTTGGCGATCTTGCGCACCAGGGTCTCGTAGCCGACCTGTTCGCCGTACCCTAGTACCATGGCGGCCACCTGGGTGTCGAACAGCGGGCGCGGGATCGCATCGCCCATGTGGTGGAAGATCTCGATGTCCTGGCGCGCCGCGTGAAAGACCTTCACCACCCGCTCGTCGCGCATCAGCGTATAGAGCGGCTCTAGGTCCATCCCGTCGGCCAGGGGATCGATGATCACGGCCTCGCCGCTATCCGGCCCATCATCGCCGCCAGAGGAGAGCTGCACCAGGCAGAGCTGGGAGTAATATGTCCGCTCGCGCAGGAACTCTGTGTCGACGCACACATAGGCCCGCGTCGTCAGGCGCTCGCACAGCGAGGCAAGCTCAGTCGAAGTCGTGATCACCCTCATTAACCATCGCAATAAAGGACCATTCGCGTCGTGTCGCCTGTTTCTTGCTAGGCGAAGCAAGGTTCGACTAGGCAAAGAGACAACAGGGTGACACCGGCGGCGTGGCGGCACAGAGGAACGGGGTACGGTGCAGACGATCCTGGTAGCCAATCGCAAGGGCGGCGTGGGCAAGACGATGGTGTCGGTCACGCTGGCGGCGGCGCTGGCGGCGCGCGGCGCGCGGGTGGCGATTGCCGATGCGGATGCCCAGCAGAGCGCGCTGTCCTGGCTGTCGCTGCGCCCTGCCGATGCCAAACCGATCCGGGGCGTTGCCTGGAACAAGGCAGGACAAATCGGCGAGCATCCCAAGAAACTCGACTGGCTGGTGATCGACGCGCCAGGCGCTCTCAAAGGGAGCCGGGCTGAGGCGCTGATCGCCGAGGCGCGGGCGGTGCTGACGCCCCTTCAGCCGGGTCTCTTCGACAGCGCCTCGACCGAGGCTTTTTTGGCGGAGATTGAGGAGATCAAGCGCGTCCGTAAGGGTAAGGTACCCGTGCACCTGGTGGCCAATCGACTGCGCGCCGGGGCCAGACCGCGGGCTATGGTGGAGGCCGCTGCCGCTGAGCTCGATCGCCCGGTCGCTGCCTGGATCGGTGAGCGGGCGGCTTACGGCGATCTCGCGGCAAAGGGATTGAGCGTGTTCGACAGCCATCTCGCGGCGCATAGGCGCCTGCAGGCAGACTGGGACCCGCTCATCGAGGTGATCGCGCCGCGCTAGCGGCGGAGGCGGCGCAGAACGGCGTACAAGTGCCGCACGGCAGGACAAGGAGCCCAGAAATGCTGACCCGCAAAACGACCCTTCGCACGGTCTCGGCGGTCGCGATCCTCGCGGTCGCAAGCTGCACGACGGTGCAGAACAACCCCAACACCACCGGCGGCGTGGTGGCCGGTGCCGCGGCCGGTGCCCTGCTGGGCACGCTGGCCGGCGGCAACGATGCGCGCAACGCGCTGATCGGCGCCGGCATCGGCGCGCTGGCGGGCGGCGCCGTCGGCCAATACCTCGATCAGCGCAAGCGCGCGCTGGAGGAGGACCTCGCCGGCACCGGCGCGACGGTGACGAACACGGGCGACAGGCTGATCGTCAACCTGCCCTCCAACGTCACCTTCGCCACCGACAGCGCCACCCTGGCGCCGGAGTTCCGGCCGGTCCTCGCCAATGTGGCGGCCAGCCTCAACGAGGATCCCCGCAGCCTGATCGACGTGATCGGCCATACCGACAGCACCGGCAGCACGAGCTACAACCAGGACCTGTCTGAGCGCCGCGCCAACTCGGTCACCAGCGCCCTGCTCAGCAATGGCGTCGACCGTCGCCGCGTCGCCTCCTATGGCGTCGGCGAGACGCAGCCGATCACGACGAACTCAACTGCCTCCGGCCGCGCGCAGAACCGCCGTGTGGAGATCACCATCACCCCGGCCACGAGCTGACGATAGGGGCCTGAAGGGGAGCGACGATGACGACCGGGGTCATTGAGCGGCGCCGTCACCTGCGGCTTTGGCTGGAGTTCACGCTCCTCTACTTCGGCATCCCACTGGCGATGTTGGTGTCCTTCGGCCTCTATTCGCTGTTTCCGGTCCTCCTCGCCCTCGCTGCCCTTGCGGCCTTCCTGCTGATGCTCACGCCCGGCTGGCGCTGGCGTGAGCTGCGGGAGGGCGGCTTTCTGCGCCACTGGCGGATGCTGCTCGGCTTCACCCTCATCGCCGCTATGGCCATCGCGGTGCTGGTGCTCACCCTGCGCCCGGGCTCGTTCCTGGCGTTTCCCCGTGGGCGGCCGGAGATGTGGATGTTCGTCATGGTCGCCTATCCGATCGTCTCCGCCCTGCCGCAGGAGCTGATCTTTCGACCCTTGTTCTTCCGCCGCTACGGGGTGCTGTTTCCCGATGCGCGGGTCGCGGTGGCCATGAATGGCGCGGTCTTCGGTTTTGGGCACTTGTTCTATCAGAACCCCATCGCCATCGGCCTCAGCTTCCTGGGCGGCGCCGTCATCGGCTGGGCCTATCACCGCACCGGGTCGTTTCCGCTCGCCTGGGCGCTGCATGCCATCGCGGGGATGCTGATCTTCACGCTGGGGCTGAACTGGTACTTCTACCACGGCGTCGTGCCGCGCTGAGCCCCCTGCCACGACCGTCACCCGCCGATGGGTTGACATCCCCCGGTCCGCGCGCCCAATGCCCGCCGCGACCACTCAGCACGCTCGGGGGATCCCATGCACGCCTATCGTAGCCACACCTGCGCCGACCTCAGGGCGGAGCATGTCGGCCAGAATGTCCGGCTCTCGGGCTGGGTGCACCGGGTGCGCGACCACGGCGGGATCCTGTTCATCGACCTGCGCGATCACTACGGCATCACCCAGGTGCTCGCCGACCCCGACAGCCCCGCCTTCAAGGCCGCGGAGGCCGTGCGGTCGGAGTGGGTCGTGCGCATCGACGGCGTGGTCAAAGCCCGGGCCGAGGATCTCAAGAACCCCAAGCTCGCCACCGGCGACATCGAGGTCTTCGTGCAGGCGCTCGAGGTCCTTGGCGCGGCGGAGGAGCTGCCCCTGCCCGTCTTCGGCGACGTTGAGTACCCCGAGGAGACGCGCCTCAAGTACCGCTTCCTCGACCTGCGCCGCGAGAAGCTGCACGAGAACATCATGCTGCGCAGCCGCGTGATCTCCTCGATCCGTCAGCGCATGTCCGCCCAGGGGTTCTTTGAGTTCCAGACGCCGATCCTGACCGCGTCCTCGCCAGAGGGGGCGCGCGACTTCCTGGTGCCGAGCCGTCTGCACAAGGGCAAGTTCTACGCCCTGCCCCAGGCGCCGCAGCAGTTCAAACAGCTCTGCATGGTGGCGGGCTTCGACCGCTATTTTCAGATCGCGCCCTGCTTTCGCGACGAGGACCCGCGCGCCGACCGCTCGCCCGGGGAGTTCTACCAGCTCGACATCGAGATGAGCTTCGTCGAGCAGGAGGATGTCTTCCAGGCCATCGAGCCCGTCATGCGCGGCCTCTTCGAGGAGTTCGGCGCCGGCAAGCCCGTCACCCCGGTCTTTCCCCGCATCCCCTACGCCGAGGCGATGCTGAAGTACGGCTCCGACAAGCCCGACCTGCGCAATCCCATCCAGATGCAGGTGGTGAGCGAGCACTTCCGCGGCTCGGGCTTCAAGATCTTCGCCAAGATGCTGGAAAGCCCCGAGAACGAGATCCGCGCCATCCCTGCACCCACGGGCGGCAGCCGCGCCTTCTGCGACCGCATGAACTCCTGGGCCCAAAAGGAAGGCCTGCCCGGCATGGGCTACATCTTCTGGCGCGAGGACACCCCCGATCCAAAACAATTCGACGGGTCTCAATGGGCAGAGATGCTCAGCGTGGCGGAGGGTCAGGGTGCTCAACTCGATCGCGACGGCGGTCTGACTGGTGAGCAGAAGGTCATCGTCGGTGCAGGGCCTCTTGCGAAGAACATTGGCCCTGAGCGAACGGAGTTCATCCGCAATGAACTTGGTCTCAGGGCGGGCGATGCGGCCTTTTTCCTGGCGGGCGAGCCTAAGAACTTCGTCGACGTCGCCGGGCGGGCGCGGAATGTGATCGGCAGCGAGTTGGGGCTGACGGACACCGAGCGGTTCGACTTTTGCTGGATCGTCGACTTTCCCATGTACGAGTACGACGACGAGGCGAAGAAGCTCGACTTCTCCCACAACCCCTTCTCGATGCCGCAAGGGGGCCTGGAGGCTTTGGAGACCCAGGACCCGCTCGACGTCCTCGGCTACCAGTACGACATCGTCTGCAACGGGGTGGAGCTTTCCTCGGGCGCCATCCGGAACCACAAGCCCGAGATCATGTTCAAGGCCTTCGAGATCGCGGGCTACGACGCCGCGGTGGTCCAGGAGCGTTTCGGCGGCATGCTGAACGCCTTTCGGTACGGCGCGCCGCCGCACGGGGGGATCGCGCCCGGCATCGACCGCATCGTCATGCTGCTGGCGGGCGCCGAGAACATCCGCGAGGTCATCATGTTCCCCATGAACCAGCGGGCCGAGGACCTGATGATGGGGGCGCCATCGGAGGTCGACACCCAGGCGCTGCGCGACCTGGGCCTCCGCCTCGCCCCCCAGGACTGACGCGAGACGCCTGCGGCAGTGAAAAACGTCACTGTCGCTGGCGTCCCGATTGGGGACATACTCTGCCGCATTGATGCGAGGTGGAGGACATTGCAATGGGCGAGATCGCGGTGGGGCTCACGGGCCTTGTGATCGTCGACGTGGCGATCAGCATCGTCTTCCTGATCCTCCTCGTCTCCATCGCCGCGACGGCCCTGGTCGAGGCCCTGTCGTCCTTCCTGCAATGGCGCGGCGCGGCGCTGGCGCAGGGGATGCGGCACCTGCTCGGCAAGGGCTTCGGTGACTTCTGCCAGCAGCCCCTCATCGACAGCCTAAAGACCGATGGCGGGATCGCTCATCTGCTTCTGTCGGGACCCCTGTCGATCCTGCGTTGGCTGGGTGGGCTGATCGGGCTCAACGTGGACACGACGGACTGGGGGCGCCGCCGGCCATCCTATGTGGACCCGGATCTGTTCGCCAAGGAGATGTTGAGCTGGTTCGACGTGCGCCACCTGTCGCCCAAGGAAATCCTGGACGAGCTGCGCGCCATCGCCGAGGGCACCAGGAAACCGCCCACCAAGGAGATCACCGCCGCCATCGCTGCCCTCCCCAGCCACGCGGCGCTAGAGGCAAAGCTCGCACCCCCCGTCGGCACCACAGAGGGGTCGCTGCAGAAGTGGTGGCGCGAGCGGAAGCTCCGCTTGGCCAAGAAGGCGCGCGACGCGGCGGAGAAGCGTCTGAAAGCCGCGGAGACCGACCTGGAGGAGGCCAAGGTCGAGATCGCGAAGAAGCTCGTCCGGGTGCTGAACGACGGGATGGAGAAGATCGACGAGGTCGAGGCCGCGGTCGGCAAATGGTTCGACCGCTCCATGGACCGCGTCGGCGGCTGGTTCAAACGGCGCACGCGCACGACGCTGTTCTTTGTCGGCTTCCTCTTCGCGGCGACGCTGAACATCGACATGCTCGCCTACGGCAAGAAGCTGATCGAGGACGACGCCCTGCGCACCTCCCAGGTTAACGCCGCCGTCGAAGCGGTCACGGACCGGTCGCTGGAGGAGTTTCGGAAGGAGCTGGATCTCGCCGCGCCGGAGGAGACCGACACGCCAGACGACGCATCGGAAACGGCTGCGCAAACTCCTGAAGCTGCGCTCGAAGCACTCCGCGAGGAGATGACGGCGAAACTCGAGGAGTTCGAGCGCACAAGCGCCGCGGCGCGCGCCGCCGTCGCGGGGACCGGCGCGGTTCTGGGCTGGCGGAACATACAGACTGGTGAGCCCATCGACACCTTCGGCGCCTGGTGGCGCTACGTGACCGGCGACCGGGATCGCTTCGTCTCCCAGATCCTGCCGGCGTTCTTCTCCTGGCTGATCATGGGGTTTGCGGTGACGCTGGGTGCGCAGTTCTGGTTCGATCTGTTGAAGACCTTCGTGTCGCTTCGCAGCGCCGGGAAGCCGGCCCAGCGTGCGGATGGCGGCGGCACCAACTGATCGACCGCAACGCCGCGCTTGACGTGGCCGGGGCGCGACGCGACCTGTGGGGCCAAGACCTGCAGACCGCCGAGGACCCATGACCGAGCAATCGCCCGCACCCTCCCAACCGCTTGCGCCGCGGCCGGAGGTGCTGGATTTCCTGCTGACCCGCCGCTCGCGCCCCGCCAAGACGCTGTCCGATACGGCGCCCGCGCGGGACGCGCTCCGCGCCATGCTCACTGCCGCGGGGCGCAGCCCGGATCACGGCAAGCTCGAACCCTGGCGCTTTGTGGTGGCTGAGCGCGCGGCGATGGCCCGGGTCTCCAGCGCCGCAGCGGAGGCTGCCACGGCCCGCGACATGCCGGCCGAGACGGTGGAGAAGACCGCCCGCGCCTTTACCCAGGGCGGGGTGATTGTGGCGGTGCTGGCGGCGGCGAAACCCGGCACAAAGATCCCCGATTGGGAACAGGCGCTGTCGGCGGGCGCGGTCTGCCTCGCGCTCTTGAACGCGGCCCTCGCCTCGGGCTGGGGGGCGAATTGGTTGACCGGGCCGCTGGCGGACGACGAGACCTTCCTGAGTGCTGCCTTTGGCGCCCGGCCCGGCGAGTATGCGGCGGGCTTCATCCATATCGGCGGCGAGACCGTGGTGCCCATGGACCGCCCGCGCCCGGACGTGGAGGCGATCACCACATGGCTCTGAGCCGATCGCTCACCCAGGACATCGCCCGGGCCGCTGGTCAGATGACCGACCGGCGGTTCCTCGGCGTGCTGCTGCTGTCGCTCGCGCTGACGGTCGGCCTCTTGGCGGGGGTCAGCCTGCTGGCCTCCCTCGCCCTCGGCTTTCTGCCCGCCACCGTCACCCTGCCGCTAATCGGGGAGGTCAGCACCCCCATCGGCTGGATCCAGGGGGCGGCGGTGATCGGGGTCCTTGCCGCCTCGGTCTTCCTGATGATCCCGGTCTCGGCGGCCTTCGTGACGCTCTTTGCCGACCGCATCGTGCGCGCCGTCGATTCCAAGTGGTACCCGGACCGGCGCGGCAGCGGCGCCCGCGGGATGCTGGAGCAGATGGGCGAGGCGCTCCGCCTGTTGATCGTAAGCCTGCTCATCATGGTGCTGGCGCTCTTCGTGCTGCTGCTGACCGGCCCGCTGGCGCCCTTTCTGTTCATCGCGCTCAACGGCTATCTGCTGGGGCGGGAGTTCTTCGAGACCGTTGCCGCCCACTACATGCCTGCGCGCCAGGCGGCGGCGCTCAGACGCCGCCACCGCTTCACGGTCTGGATCGCGGGCATGGCCCTGACCGTGCCCCTGGTGGTGCCGATCATGAACCTGATCGTGCCCGTCCTCGGCACCGCCGCGTTCACCCACCTGGTGCAGCGCAGCCGCGCCGGGGTCGAGGTGCCGAACCCGGCCTGAGGTCAGCGCGTGTTGGGTGGCGAGAACGGGGCGAGGTCGTCCATGGTGACGACCTCCCACTCGATCACGTAGAAGAGGCCCGCAAAGACCACGGCGGCGACCACCGTGGTGATCAGCGCCTTCTTGCCGAGCTTCGGATCGACAGGGGCCGAGGCTGGGGTGCCCGGCACGATGGTCCCGCTCTCCTGCTGGCTGGTCTGCCACAGGGGATTGACCAGGTAGAAGACCAGCGCCCAGATCACGGCGAAGAACACGATCGCGGAGGTGATGCTCACCTCACACCTCCTCCAGCTCGACCAGCGTGCCGTTGAAATCCTTGGGATGCAGGAAGAGCACCGGCTTGCCATGGGCACCGATCTTGGGCTCGCCATTGCCGAGGACCCGCGCGCCGTCGGCCTTCAGCCGGTCCCGCGCGGCCAGGATGTCCTCGACCTCATAGCAGACGTGATGGATCCCGCCTGATGGCGATTTCTCAAGGAACCCTGCGATGGGCGATCCCTCGCCCAGCGGCTCCAGCAGCTCGATCTTGGTGTTGGGCAGCTCGATGAAGACCACTGTCACGCCGTGGTCGGGCTCCGCCTGGGGTGCGGAGACGGTGGCCCCCAGCGTATCGCGGTAGAGCGCCGTTGCGGCGCTCAGGTCAGGCACCGCAATGGCGACATGGTTCAGACGGCCGATCATGCTCACTCCTCCGGCAGGGGTTTCCCCTGCCCTAGGCCACGGCCGGCACGCCGTTCAAGAGGCTTCGCGCCTCAGCGGTTGAGGATGCGGATGCCCTCAGCCTCCCGCGGGGCGGTCGGCTGGGTCTGTGCACGCTCGCCGAAGCGCTCGCCCCCCACCGTGGAGCCGGCGCGGTCCGTGGTGATGTAGAAGCCGTTGCCAAAAAACCCGGAGCCCCGGGTCGGCACGCGCACCTGCTCACCATTATCATCCTCGTTCACCGAGGCGAGGGCCGCGGCCAGCGCCGCCCGGTCCTCAGCCTCGTCGGCAAGGGCGGCACCGCCCAACATGACAGACAATCCAAATCCAACAGCCATAAACGTCTTGCGCATCACGACCTCCCATCGCTGCGGTAAACGAGCATATAGTCGCGAGGGGCTGTGACCGAAGAAAGGCGTTTTCACAAAGGATCGAGCGTGGTTATTGCACGGGTTTAAGAACTTAGGCGATCTGCCTGGCGATAATCAGTTTTTGGATATCGTTCGTTCCTTCGTAAATTTGACAGACTTTCTGGTCGCGATAGAGCCGCTCGACCTCGTAGTCCGCCAGATAGCCGTAGCCGCCAAGCACCTGAATCGCCTCAGAGGTCACGCGCTCCGCCGCCTGGGCGGCAAAGAGTTTCGCCATGCAAGCTTCCTTGAGGCAGGGCTCGCCCCGGTCCTTCATCGCCGCGGCGTTCAGCACCAACTGGCGCGCGGCCTCCAGATCCGTCGCCATCTCGGCCAGCCGGAACTGCACGGCCTGAAGCTCGAAGATCGGCTTGCCAAAGGCCGTGCGCTCCTTGGCATAGGCCAGCGCCCGCTCATAGGCCGCCTGGGCCAGCCCCGCCGCCTGGGCCGCGATCCCGATCCGCCCGGCCTCCAGCGAGGAGAGCGCAATCTTATAGCCCTCCCCCTCCTCACCGATCAGCTGCTCCTGGGTGATGTCGAGATCGGTGAAGGCCAGCGCACAACTGTCGGAGGCCTTCTGGCCGAGTTTGTTCTCCACCCGCACGATCTCGAACCCGGGCGCCTGGTTGGCGGTGACGAAGCAGGAGATGCCCTTCTTGCCCTTCTCCGGGTCCGTGACGGCAAACAGCACCGTCGTGGCGCCGATGCGGGCGGAGGAGATGAACTGTTTCGAGCCGTTTACCCGCCAGCCCGAATTCGTCCGCGCCGCCCGGGTCTTGAGGTTCGACGCATCGGAGCCCGCCTGTGGCTCCGTCAGGGCGAAGGAGCCCACGGCGCCCTGCGTCAGCGGCCTAAGCCATTGCTCGCGCTGGGTATCGGTGCCGAAACGCTCCAGCACCGTGCAGACGGGGGCGTTGTGGACGGACACGAGCGTCGAGACCGAGCCGTCGCCCGCGGCGATCTCCATCAGCGCGAGGGCATAGGCCACGTAGTCCGCGCCCGCCCCGCCCCAGTCGGGGCTCACGGTCATGCCGAGAAAGCCGAGTTCGGCGAGTTCGCTCACGACCTCCGGCTCGATCTCGCCCGCCCGCTCCCGCGCGCTCGCGGTCGGGGCCAGACGGCTGGTCGCGTAGTCCCGCGCCATGTCCCGGATCATCGTCTGCTCTTCCGTGAGCATCGCAGCCCCCCCCTTTGTCTTTTGTTACCTCTGCTTCTACCCGCCGCCCCTTCGTTCTCGCAATTCCTTCCGCTCACCGAGCGCCTTCACCATGGTGGTACTAGAGGAGAAGCCGAGAACACGGCCCATGATGCCGACAGACTGTGTGGCGGTCGGAACGTAGCCGCAGCGCTCATAGAGCGCCCTCGCCCGCGGGTTTCGATCGATGACATCCAGGCGGACGGCGCGCAGGCCGCGATCAGCCGCTTCGCTCTCGATCGCGACCAACAGGTCCGTGCCGATCCCCTTGCCACGCGCCGCCGACGCGACAGCAATGCCGTCCATCAGCAGAACGCCTGGCGCGAGCGGCCGGTCGAGGAGCGCTAGCAGCGCCGCCCGCCAGAGTGCGCCGAAGGGTCCGTAGACCCGTCGAAGTGCTTCGTACCCGCCACCGACAAACGCCCCTTGCACGGTCTTGAACCCGGCGACGCCCAGGAGCTGACCATGGCGACGGCAGATGGCAGAGAGGCAGTGTGCGGGGTCCAGCACCTCAGTCAGAAAGTCGAGGGCCCAGTCCTCTGGCCCCAGGATCGCGCCAAGTTTCCGTGGAAACGCCTGCCAATACAGCACCGCCGCATCGCGTCGAGGCACCGGCCCGAGGCCGCGCAGGATCTCATGGCCCCCTGTCAAGGCACCGTCTCTCGCGCCGGGGCACCGCCGCGAACCAGCGCGGCTCGGGCGTCTGCGGGATCTCCGCGCCGATGATCTCCGTGAGGGCAGCCATGACGCGGCCGCACCCGTTCCAGCGGTTCGCTTCGCGCGCTACCGCTTCCTCGCTCCCCTCGGACAGGGTCGTCGCCAGGGCCCGTAGGCCCGAGGCAGAGAGGGTATCCTCGGCCTGCACGGCGCTGGCGATGGCGTAGAGGAGTTCGGTCCGCCGGCGGTCCATCAGGAAGCGATAGCCCTGGCGCGGGGGGATCGGGGTCGCCACGCGGCGCGACCCCTCGATCGCGAACCACAGCACCCCGTCCTCGCGCCACATGGCGTAGCGGCCGGGCCAGGCGAAGTGGGTCTCCCTCACTTTTTCTCGACCGTCTCCACCGGGGCGCCGGCGCGTCTCCAGCCCGCAAAGCCATCGTCGATATGGGAGACGCCGCTCAGCCCCATGTCCTGTGCCGCCTTGGCCGCCAGGGCCGAGCGCTGTCCGCCGGCACAGTAGAAGACGAAGCGCTTCTCCTGCTGAAAGACGTCCTTCGCATAGGGGCTTTCCGTGTCGATCCAGAACTCCAGCATGCCGCGCGGGCAGTGATAGGCGCCGGGCACTTTCCCCTCCCGCCACAGCTCGCGGATGTCGCGCAGATCGATGAAGACGACATCGTCCCCCTGAAGGAGTGGGGCCGCCTCCGCGGCTGGGAAATGAGCCACCTCGGCGTTGGCCGCCGCCACCATCTCGCTTACTCGCATCATGTCGCGCTACCCCTTGTCCTCTTTTGTCCACAGCCCTGGCAGCCTATCGTCACCCAGTCGCTATTGGCGACTGGCGCTGCGTAGGGTCAGGCACGCGGATGACACCGAACGACAGGTTGCGTCATTTCTTGGAACGGCAGTCAGAGGTTGTCGAGGACGACCAGCTCTGGTCTCTCCTCATCCGCTACTTCAACAGCCAGTCGATCCCACTTGTCAGCTATCACCACCACCCACCACCGGGCGGCGGTGCCATCAGTCTGGACATCCGGGCCGAGGGCTTTCCTGAAGACTGGGTGTGCCACTACATCGGCGAGAAGCTCTTCCGAGTGGATCCCATTCCCGACTTTGCCATGCGCACCGTGCGCCCCTTCTTCTGGTCGGAGGTGGGGCAACTCGGCAATCTCGTTGCCGAGCAAAAGGCCTTCATGCGCGAACTCGGCGCATCCGGCGTGGGTGACGGGATGGCGGTGCAGGTCTTCGGCCCGGGGCTCCGCAACGGTTACTTCGGCCTCGGCTTCGGCGGCGCCAAGCGCCCGGTGACGCCCGAGGACATCGGAGAATGGCAGATGGTCTGTCAGATGGCGCATCTGCGCTTCTGCGACCTCATTCCCATCGCACCTTCCCTCGACTACGGCCTCTCGCGGCGCGAGCGTGAGGTGCTGGAGTGGATCGCCCGGGGCAAGAGCAACGCCGTCATCGGCGATATCTTGGATCTCTCAACGCATACGGTCGATGCCTACCTGCGTCGGATCTTCCTCAAGCTGGGCGTTTCCGACCGGACGACGGCCGCCATCAAGGGCGTCGGTTCGGGCCTGATCCAGGGCGATCTCTAGTGTGACAACTGCGTGTCACGGACCTACGTGACGCGCACGTCAACTTCGACTCACGTATAGATCCGGCATCGGGCGGTGCCGGGGCACCCTCCGGTCTTTTGCACTGAATTTGCTGTGTCGCGCTCTCTCGACCGGAGATACCGAAGATGATTCTAGACCCCGAGCGGCGGTTTCTGCTCGTAGACGAAGATCGTGCTTATCGCCTCTTGCTCTCATCTTTGATGCGGCTGCAGGGGGTCGAGACGGACGAAGCAAGCACGCCGGAGGCAGCGCTCACGCGGCTTGCCGAACGGCCGGTGTGCAGCGTGCTCATTGGTGCAACGCACAGGGGGCCCTTCGCTCCCACGGTCGCCAGGCGGATCACCAGCCGCTACGGCGCCGCGCGGCCCTGCCTTGTCGCGCTGACCTGCACGCCGACGACGCTTTACCGAAAACGCGCCAAGACCGACGCGTTCGATGTGCTGCATGAGCGGGTTTTCGACCTGGACGGGGTGGACAGGTTGCTCTCCCAGCTCAGCGGCGCGCCGTGCCTGCCCTGACCGTCAGGGTGGAAACGGCAGAGAGCCCCGGTCCGGACCCGGGGCTCTCAACTAGACCTAACAGGCGCGAGAATGCGGCATACGTGCCTGCTGTCGAGGTCACCGCCGCCGACGCAGCGCGGCGAGGCCGACGAGGCCCGTCAGTAGCAACGCGGCGGGCGCAGGCAGCGGGATTACCGCGCCGACGTCGCCGGGGATGATGCGCGCGCCGTCCGGCGCGGGGCCGAACTGTAGGCCGAGCAAGCCGATGCCCGAAGGATCGTTCTGGTCGAACACGCGTACCTGGGCGGAATTGCCGGAGGCGTTCGGGAACGTTCCCAAGGCGATCAGCTCCGCCAGCACGGTCGAGAAGTCGTCGGGGTCCGAGAACACGTCGGTGCCAAGGGTGTTGAGATCGACGTCGTCGTCCAGGGTGATCGGGATATCGGCGCTCGGAATGTCCTCGAGCGATTTGAGTTCGAACTCCTCCTCGTCGTCGACGTCGACCAACACGCCGGAGCCGGGCGACATCTGGAGGAACGTGCCACTCGTCTCGCCGAGCAGGGAGATCGAGCCCAGCGGGTCCTCGAAAAACCCGCTCTGGTCGTCCGCGGCCGTATCGGGCGTCGCGTCGTCGACCGTGAAGGTCACGAGGATCGTCTCGCCGATCTGAAACTGCGTGAAGTCGAAAAAGGGCGTGTCGTTGGCTTCGATCACCGGACCCGCGTCGACGGTGATCGTTAGCGGCAGAGCCTGCGCCGCCGGCGCAAGCGCGAGAAACGCGGCCGCCGCGCCAGCCGATCGCAGTGGTTTCATCGTACGGATCATGGTGCACACCGTTCTTAGTCGCCGAGAAAGGTCATGCTCCGTGGGTGCAGGATCGGCGCAGAACGGTTCAGGCGTAAGACAAAAAAACCCCGCCGAAGCGGGGTTTTCTGATCTCTCAGCCGAGCGCTCGAGACGTCAGCTGCCCTTACGCTGGTACGCAGTGCCCCAGCCCCAGGCGCCGGAGCCGAAGCCACGGCTCACCACGCGCTCGCGGTAGATCGACGAGACATCGTCGCCATCACCCGCCAGCAGGGCCTTGGTGGCGCACATTTCGGCGCAGATGGGCAGCTTGCCCTCCGCGACGCGGTTGCGGCCGTACTTGTTGAACTCCGCCAGGGAGTGCGTCTCCTCCGGTCCGCCGGCGCAGAAGGTGCATTTGTCCATCTTGCCGCGCGAGCCGAAGTTGCCGGCCTGCGGGTACTGCGGCGCGCCGAATGGGCAGGCATAGAAGCAGTAGCCGCAGCCGATGCAGAGGTCCTTGGAGTGCAGGACCGTGCCGTCGGCCGTCTGGTAGAAGCAGTCCACCGGACACACCGCCATGCAGGGCGCGTCCGAGCAGTGCATGCAGGCCACCGAGATCGAGCGCTCGCCGGGCACGCCGTCACTGATCGTGACGACGCGGCGGCGGTTGATGCCCCAGGGCACCTCGTGCTCGTTCTTGCAGGCCGTGACGCAGGCGTTGCACTCGATGCAGCGCTCGGCGTCGCAGAGGAAAGTTACGCGTGCCATCTGTCAGATTCCTCCCTCAGGCCTTCATGATCTTGCAGAGCGTGGCTTTCGTCTCCTGCATCTGGGTGACGCTGTCGTAGCCATAGGTCTGCGCGGTGTTGCAGCTTTCGCCGAGGACATAGGGATCGGTGCCCTCGGGATAGTTCGGGCGGCGATCCTCGCCCTGATAGAAGCCACCGAAGTGGAAGGGCATGAAGGCCACGCCTCGGCCGACCCGGTCGGTGACCATGGCCGCGACCTTGACCTTGCCGCCCTCCGGACCCTCGACCCAGACCTGCTCGCCGTTCTTGAAACCGAGCGTGTTGGCGTCGAAGGGGTTCACCTCGACGAACATCTCTTGCTGAAGCTCGGCCAGCCAGGGGTTGGATCTGGTCTCGTCGCCACCGCCCTCGTACTCCACCAGACGCCCCGAGGTCAGGATGATCGGGTAGTCCTTGGAGTAGTCGTCCTTCTGGATCGACGCATAGAGCGTCGGCAGACGATAGGCCTGGCGGTCGTCGTAGGTCGGGTAGTCGGCGACCAGATCACGCCGCGAGGTGTAGAGCGGCTCGCGGTGGAGCGGGATCGGGTCGGGGAAGGTCCAGACCACGGCCCGCGCCTTGGCGTTGCCGAAGGGCGCACACTCGTGCTTGATCGCGACCCGCTGGATACCGCCGGAGAGGTCGGTCTTCCAGTTGGTCTTCGCCCCGGCGACACCGTCAATCACGGCCCGCTCCTCGTCGGTCAGGTCGCCATCCCAGCCGAGATCCATGAGCATCTGCATGGTGAACTCGGGGTAGCCGTCCTGGATCTCCGAGCCCTCGGAGTAGACGCCCTCGGCCAGCAGGTTCTCGCCGTCCCGCTCCACGCCGAAGCGTGCGCGGAAGGTGAGGCCGCCCTTCGAGACCGGCTTGGACATGTCGTAGAGGTTCGGGGTGCCGGGGTGCTTCATCTCCGCGGTGCCCCAGCACGGCCACGGCATGCCGTAGTAGTCACCGTCCGCCGGGCCGCCGACCGCCTGCAGCGTGGTGCGGTCGAAGGTGTGCTGGTTCTCCATGTGGAGCTTGATGCGCTCCGGCGACTGGCCGGTGTAGCCGACCGTCCACATGCCGGCGTTGAACTCCCGCGTCGTGTCCTCGACGTTGGGGACGTTCTCCGCCTCCATGGAGATGTTCTTGAACATCCGATCCGCGAAGCCGAACTTCGTGGCGAAGCGATAGATGATCTCGTGGTCGGTCTTGCTCTCGAAGACCGGCTTGACCACCTCCTCACGCCACTGGATCGACCGGTTCGAGGCCGTGACCGAGCCGCGGTTCTCGAACTGTGTGCAGGCCGGCAGCAGGTACACGCCGTCGGTGCGATCGTGCAGTATCGAGGCCACCGTCGGGTGCGGGTCGATGACGACGAGCTGGTCGAGCTGGTTCATCGCCCTGTTCATGTCGGTGAGACGCGTCTGCGAGTTCACCGCATGGCCCCAGAGCACCATAGAGCGGACATTGTCCGGCTGGTCGATATTGGCCTTATCCTCGAGCACGCCGTCGATCCAGCGCGACACGGGGATGCCCTTGCCTTCCATGAGGTCCTTGGAGGCGAACTGGCTGAGCAGGAACTCGTACTCGTCGTTCGCTGCCGCATCGGCGGTCTTGGAGCCGGCCCAGACCCGCGCCCAGTGCTTCCACGACCCGGTCTTGAGGCCGTAGTAGCCCGGCAGGGTGTGGCTGAGCACGCCGAGGTCCGTGGCACCCTGCACGTTGCAGTGGCCGCGGAAGATGTTCGTGCCGCCGCCGGTGATGCCCATGTTGCCAAGGGCGAGCTGCAGCACGCAGTAGGCGCGGGTATTGTTGTTGCCGTTGGTGTGCTGGGTGCCGCCCATGCACCAGATCACGGTGCCCGGCTTGTTGGTCGCCATGGTGCGCGCCACGCGCTCCATCTGGCTGCCCGGCACGCCGGTCACCCGCTCGACCTCGTCGGGGGTCCACTTGGCGACCTCGGTACGGATCTGGTCCATGCCCCAGACGCGGGTGCGGATGAACTCCTTGTCCTCCCACCCGTTCTCGAAGATGTGCCACAGCAGGCCCCAGATCAGGCCCACGTCCGAGCCCGGGCGGAACCGCACGTATTCGTCGGCATGGGCCGCGGTGCGCGTGAAGCGCGGATCGCAGACGATCACCGGTGCGTTGTTCCGCTCCTTGGCGCGGAAGATGTGCTGCAGCGAGACCGGGTGCGCCTCCGCCGCGTTGGAGCCGATCATGAAGATCGCGCGGCTGTTGTGGATGTCGTTGTAGCTGTTCGTCATGGCGCCGTAGCCCCAGGTGTTGGCAACACCCGCGACCGTGGTCGAGTGACAGATCCGCGCCTGGTGGTCGACGTTGTTCGTGCCCCAGTAGGCGGCGAACTTGCGGAACAGATAGGCCTGCTCGTTGGAGTGCTTGGCCGAGCCCAGCCAGTAGACGCTGTCAGGCCCGCTCTCCTGGCGGATCTTGAGCATGCCGTCGCCGATCTCGTTGATGGCGTCGTCCCAGCTCATCCGCTTCCACTCGCCGCCTTCGAGCTTCATCGGGTACTTCAGGCGGCGCTCACCGTGGGTGAGCTCGCGCACCGCAGCGCCCTTGGCGCAGTGGGCACCCAGGTTGAAGGGGCTGTCCCAGCCGGGCTCCTGGCCCGTCCAGACGCCGCCCTGCACCTCGGCAAGGACCGTGCAGCCCACGGAGCAGTGGGTGCAGACCGTCTTCTTCATCTCGATGGTGCCGGCGCCGACCGCAGCCTCAGCCTTGGTCACCGTGCCGCCGACGGCGCCCAGCGCCGCCAGGCCGCCTACCGCGAGGCCGGAGCCGCGCAGGAACGCGCGGCGGTCAACGGCCTTCTCGGCCACATCGTTGAGGATCGAGCCGCTGCGGGGGCGTCGCGCAACCCCGCCCGTCTTTTTCCTGAGCATTCTTCTCTCCCTTGGTACCTAGAGCCGCCCTTGGTGCCGGAGGGGCAATCGCAACCGACCGGCCGGGGCGACCCGCTGGGGCCTTGGTGACACCCGCTCAGAAGCGGGCGGTCTCCAGATACTTCTTCACGTGCTCGGTCTTGCGCAGACCCTCGCCCGCCGTCTCAGCGACCGCTGCCTCGGCCGCCTTCGGCGCCACGGCAGCAACTGCCGCCACCGGCGCGCCCAGGGCGGCCAGCTTCAGCATGTCGCGTCGGCTCGTGCTCTTGTCGTTGTCGCTCATCGCGCTTCTCCCAGGTTTGGCGAGCGTCCCCGCCGTCTTGTCCAGCGGCTCGGGCGCCGCCGAAAAAAAGGGCCGCGAGGATGTCCCCGCGGCCCGATCCACTATCCGCCGAGGCGGAAGCCCTCGCGCTCGATCTCGACGAAGGTTTTGCCGATTTGCCCGACCGGCGCGTAGAAGACCGAGTTCTTCGCCGCCGCCAGGTCGTCGAAGAACGGCCCACCCCAAGGGGCGAGATGGGCGAAGAAGAAGTCTTTCTGGGTGCTGAGCGGCGCAGGCGCGCCAAAGCGGCCGCGGATCAGCCCGGCCATCATCTCGCAGAGCGACGCGATGTTGTCCTCGGGCTCGAACACATTCGGCGCCCGCTCGATCATCAGCCGACCCATGTCGGCGCGCAGCACCGCGAGCGGCTTCTCGTGCAGAAAACCGGTCATGTAGTAGCTGCCGTAGGGCAGCAGCTCGCCCCGGCCCACCCCGATGAAGAGATGGTGGAACTCGCGCTCGAGCGCGCGCTCGGTCGTTGCCCTTGCAACTCGAGAGAGAGCCCCGATCCCCTGGCCGAGCGGGGTGTCATCGCCGGTGAGCGCGCTGACCCGATCAATCAGATCCCGGGAGGGTGGTCGCGCCAGCAAAGCCCCGAGCAAATCGTAGACTTCGGCACGAAGGAGGTCTTCGTCGGCTACGCCATCCACAGCGTGCGGCTCTCCCAAGGCATCCTCCCACCTGCTTTTCGCAGTGTAGTTTCTGTTACCATATCGATACCGACTGATAGCAGGCCGGTCAAATGCCCCGGCAGTGTTTCGAATGACTACTTTGTCGCGGGTGGCAATACCGACTGAAAGTGGCCATGTTGAATGAATACGACTGTTTTAGTCGGAGAAATTTACTTGAGTAATATACTTGGAAAAGCGGCCGTCAGGACGGCTCAAAGCGCATCCGCCGGCGCCGCGCCGCCACCGGCTCCGTGGGCGCTTCGTCGGGGCGGGCCTCCGGCACAGTCTCCGCTGCAGCAACGGCATCGGCTGGCGTTGCCGGCGCATCGGTCTCGTCATCGGGGGACGGCGCGGGTGCTGCCGCTTCGTCCACCGCGTCGGCCCCTGTGTCGTCCCCTGTGTCGTCGTCGGAGGCAGTCATCTCATCCGGCGGCGCCTCGGCGCCATCGGCCACCGCCTCAGGATCGTCGCGAAAGCCGCGACCGACCTGCCAGGCCGTCTGCAGGTTCTCCACCACGGTCGCCGCGTCCGTGAAGTCCTCGCCATAGTCCAGGAGTTCATCCAGGTTGGCGAGCACGGGGTTGCTGCCCCAAAGCATGCGCAGGGCCCGGCGGCGCAGGTGGTGCGGCACAGCCTCCTTCATGAAGGCCGCGAAATCGTCACCGGGTTGCAGGCTCTCCGGCACCGGCAGGCCAAGCTCTTCGAGTAGTTCCTCTTCGGTCTTCTCCGCGACAGGCGCGGCCTCAGGCACCTCTGCCACCGGCGCCGCTGCCTCGGTCTCACGCTGGCGCTTCAGCCGCGACCAACGCCCCAGAAAGCCGTCTTCACCGCTGTCTTCTGGCCGGCTCAATGCAGCCGTCCTTCGCCGGGCAGCTGAACCGGCCCCTCCGCCTCGTCATAGAGCGGCTCCTCGTCGAGCTCGGGCTCCGCGAGTGCGGCGCGGCGGCCGGCCGGGCTTCGGAACACGTCGTTGGGCATGACGCGGCGATCGCCTCGGCCGTCCTCCACGGTGTCGGTCTCGACACGGTCGCGGCGGCGCTTCTTGAAGACCTCCTCGACGTGATGGCGCCCCACGAAGTCCGAGATCCAGCCCACCAGGGCCGGGGGCATGGCGATGCGCTCGACACTCTCCTCCCCGCTGTCGGCATAGTCCTGCGCCTCATAGGGCGAGGCCGTCACCAGGAAGGGCACCAGGGGAAATTCCTCCGGCGCCTGCCCCTCGTTGGGGCGCAGCACGACGAAGACCACCGGGGGCTCGCCGGCCAGGGCCACGCGATAGGGCTCGGTCTCCTTGCGGTGCAGGGTCAGCGGCAGGGTCGCGGCATGGAACTCCGCGGCGCCGTCTTCCTCGCGCAGCAGCGCCCAATCGGCTGGGGCGGCACCGGGCAGCACAGCCACCGCGCGCCAGATCCACTTCTGCCAGCGGGTCACGCCAGGCTGACGGCGCAACACGACACCAAGCTGGATCGTGGCCTCCCGTTCCTCCGGCGCCGCCGGAGAGGGTTTTTCTGCGATGCCTGACACGCCACCTCCCGATTTGTTGTTACACGCAACTTTAGACGCCCGGCGCGGAAATGAAAGACGAGAACGAGGCGGCGCTTCATCCCGCGGAAAATGCCTCGACTGCCGTGCCTTGCCCGCGCGGTCGTTTGTCCTTATCCACAACTTTCAAGAAGATGAACTGCGACGACCGCAGATCGCCAGACACCCTTAGGGAGGGAGCATGGGAAGTCAGCATCGCCGCATTCTGCTCTGTGATTGCGCCGGCACCTTCGCTCCCGACGGTGAGAGCATCGAGGCGGCGACCGGGCGCACGAGCCCGCAGATCTTCACGGATCTCTGCGGCAGCCAGCAAAAGCACCTGACCGCGGCCATGGCGGAGGGCGAGGTCGTCGTCGCCTGCGCCCAGATGGCCGATCTCTTCGCCGATCTGGCTGAGGAGGCAGGCGTAAAAGCCCCGCTCAGCATCGATATCCGCGATCGCGCGGGCTGGACCGATCAGGCTTCGCTCGCCCTCACGGGCCCCAAGCAGGCAGCACTGATCGCCGCCGCCAGCGTCAGCGCGCCGCCCACCCCGCTGATGGAGGTGACGAGCGAGGGGCTCTGCCTGATCCTCGCCGACACCACGACCGGCGCGGAGGCGGCGGGCGCCCTGGCCGAGCCGCTGTCGGTGACCGTCCTCAGCACCGACGGGGAGGCGCCGGTCGATGCCCCCGCAGGCTGGGACCTCGCCCGCGGCCAGGTCCGCCGGGCGAGCGGCGCCTTCGGCACCTTCACGCTCGACGTCGCCGGGTATGCGCCGCTGTCGCCCGCCGGGCGCGGCGCGCTGGCCTTCGCCGCGCCGCGCGATGGGGTCAAGACGTCCTGCGACGTGATCCTGGACCTGACCGGCGGCGACCCGCTGTTCCCCGCGCATGAGAAGCGTGACGGCTATCTGCGCGCCGATCCCCGCAGCCCCGGCGCCGTGGCCAAGGCCATCGGCGAGGCGCGCGAGATGGTCGGCAGCTTCGAGAAGCCGCTGCATATCCGCGTGACCGAGAGCCTTTGCGCGCACCAACGGGCCGGCCAGACGGGCTGCACGCGCTGCCTTACGCTCTGCCCCACCGGCGCGATCACCGTCGCGCCGGGCGACGGGGTGGAGGCCATCAGCCTCGACCCCCACGTCTGTGCCGGCTGCGGCGCCTGCGCCGCGGTCTGCCCCTCCGGCGCGATCCTCTACGACGACCCGCCGGTGGAGGCGATGTTCCGCAGCCTGCGCGTCATGGCTGATGCCTGGCGCGCGGCAGGCGGTGACGCAAAGGTCGGCCCGCCGCGCCTGCTGGTCCACGATGACACCCACGGGGCCGAGATGATCCGCCTGGCAGCGCGCCACGGCGACGGCCTGCCGGCGGATGTGATCCCGCTCGAGACCCGAGCCACCGCCGCCTTCGGCCATGCCGAAATGCTCGTGACCCTCGCCCTCGGCTACAGCGCCGTCACGGTGCTCGCCGGCCCCAAGACCGACGTGGAGACGCTCGGCCGCGAGATCGACCTGGCCGAGGCCATCGCGGCCGGTGCCGGGGTGCCCGCGGGCCGGCTGAGCGTCATCGAGCCCAGCGACCCGGACGCCATGGCCGAGGCACTGCGTGAGACCGTGCCCGCGCCCCTAAGCCTGGAGCCGATCCTGGCCTCCGGCGGCCGGCGCGACGGTGTCAGGCTCGCCGCCAAGGCGCTGGCAGGCAGCGAGCCCGAGGCGCCGATCGCCCTGCCCGACGGCGCGCCCTACGGCGCCGTGCTGGTGAACCAAGATAGCTGCACGCTCTGCCTCTCCTGCGCGGGCCTCTGCCCCACCGGGGCGTTGATGGACAACCCCGACCGCCCCGAGCTGAGCTTCCGCGAGGAAGCCTGTATCCAGTGCGGCATCTGCGAGACCATCTGCCCGGAGGAGGCGATCGCGCTACAGCCCCAGCTCGATCTGTCGGACGATGTCCTCCGCCCGCGCGTGCTGAAGGCCGAAGAGCCCTTCGCCTGCATCGAGTGCGGCGCCCTGTTCGGCGTGAAATCGACCGTCGAGAAGATCGTGGCCAAGCTCGAAGGCAACCACGCGCTGTTCACGAACTCCGACAACGTGCGCCTGATCCAGATGTGCGACGACTGCCGGGTCAAGGTGCAGTTCAAGTCGACCGACAACCCCTTCGCCGGCGGGCAGCGACCCCTGCCCCGCACGACCGACGACTATCTCAAGCAGTAAGCTGAGCCAGAGAACGAGCCTGAGCCAACCCGGAGCCGAGACGATGTCCGAAGACGCGTTCAACATGTCGATGCGCAAATTCCTCAAGCAGGTGGGCGTCACCTCGCAGCAGGAGATCGAGAAGGCGATGCGCGCGGCGAGCCCCAGCGCCCCGGTCAAGGCCAAGGTCGTCGTCTCGATCCCCGAGATCGGGCTGGAGCATGTGGTCGAGGGCGAGATCATCCCCGGAGACAGCGCATGAGCGTGACCCGTGAGGAGGTGATCGCCGCCCTCTCGTCCATCGTCGACCCGGGCCAGGGCCGTGACATCGTGAGCGCGGAAATGGCCAAGGCCGTCTCGGTCGCCGAGAGCGATGAGGGCGCCCGCGTGAGCTTCGTCATCGAGGTGGACCCCGCCAAGGGCGAGGCGATGGAGCCCGTCCGTGCCGCCGCGCAAGCGGCCGTGGAGCGGCTGCCTGGCGTGAAGGGCGTTTCTGCCGTGCTGACCGCCCACTCCGGCGCCGGGGAGGCGCCGCGCCCGCGCGACGCCAAGCAACTGCCCAAGGGCCCGCCGCCGGAGCTGAACATCGGCCGCAAGAAGCCTGCCGCCCCCGCCGACAAGCGGATCCCGGGCGTGGACAAGATCATCGCCATCGCCTCCGGCAAGGGCGGCGTGGGCAAGTCGACGGTCTCTGCCAACCTCGCGGTGGCCCTCGCCGCCCAAGGCAAGCGCGTGGGGCTATTGGACGCCGATGTCTACGGGCCTTCGCAGCCGCGGATGCTTGGGATCTCCGGCCGCCCCTCCAGCCCCGACGGCAAGATCATCCTGCCGCTGCGCAACCACGGCGTCACCGTCATGTCCATCGGCTTCATGGTGGCCGAGGGCGAGGCGGTGGTCTGGCGCGGTCCGATGCTGATGGGCGCCCTGCAGCAGATGCTGGGCCAGGTGCAGTGGGGCCGCCTCGACGTGCTGCTCGTCGATCTGCCGCCCGGCACCGGCGACGTGCAGCTCACGCTCTCCCAAAAGGCCGAGGTGAATGGCGCCCTCGTGGTGTCGACGCCCCAGGACATCGCACTGCTCGATGCCCGCAAGGCCATCGACATGTTCAAGAAGACCGAGGTGCCGGTGCTCGGCGTCATCGAGAACATGGCCACCTTCTGCTGCCCCCAGTGCGGACATGAGACGCATATCTTCGGCAAGGGCGGCGCGAAGGCAGAGGCAGAGCGGATCGGCGCGCCCTTCCTGGGCGAAGTCCCGCTCGACCTCGCGATCCGGGAGGCCGGCGACGGCGGCGCGCCTATCGTGGCAGCCAAGCCCGCCAGCCCCCAGGCGCGCGCCTTCATGGACATCGCGCAGAACCTGATCGACATGGGGACGGTGTGATGGTGGGGGCCGGCACGCTGCCCGACGGGCTGGCGGCCCCCGGCGCCGAGCCGGTCTTCCCGCCCCGTCTGCGCGGCGAACGGGCCGACAGCCAGTCGCCGATCGATCTCGCCTGCCAGCGCGCCGCCATCGGCATCGACCCCGGGCTGATCACCTGGCGGATCAGCGCCGAGCGGATCGAGGCAGCAATCGTGCTTGCACCGGAGCAACCGCTCGCCGCGGCCATGGGGGTGGTGCTGACCATCGGCAATGCCTTCGCCGATGCGCTCGGCGCGCTCTCCCCGCCCGAGGTCGCGGTCCAGTACGACTGGCCCGGCGGACTGCGCATCAATGGCGGGCGTGCAGGCGAGATCACGGCCCGCGCCGCCACGACCGACCCGGCGGCGGAGCCCGACTGGCTGGTGGTCGGCATCGCCGTCAACATCCTGCCCCCCGCCGCCCCCACGGGCGACATCGAGACCGATACGACCGGCCTCATGGCCGAGGGCTGCGGCGAGGTCGGCCCCGTCGCACTGATCGAGAGCTGGTCGCGCCACAGTCTGGTCTGGCTCAACCGCTTCGAGGAAGAGGGCCTTGCCCCCATCCATCGCGACTGGACCGGCAAGGCCTGGCGTCTGGGCGAGGCGGTGCCCAAGACCTCCCCCTGGGCGCCGGGGCTTTTCGTGGGCCTCGACGAACTCGGCGGCATGCTGGTGCGCCAGGACGGCGCCACCCGGCTGATCCCGCTGACCGCCATGCTGGAGACGTCATGACCAAGCTCGCCCGGACGCTCCGCTTCGACGACAGCGATCTCAACGTGTTCGAGACGGCGGCGGAGCCTGACGAATGGGCGGTCTCGGGCGCCTTTGCCTTCTCCGACGCCACCGAAGACATGCTGACCGGCAAGACGCGCCAGGCCTTCGCCAACGGCTGGCTGGGGCTGGAGAGCTTTGGGCGCGCGACCTTCGTCGCCGTGAGCCAGATCGAACCCGCGGAGTACGAGGCGCAGATCGACCGCCTGGCCGCGCATTTCGTCGAGGTCTGGGGCGCCCCCGACCACGCCGCCGCTCGGCCTGTGGCGGCTGAGGAACTCGCCTTTATGGCCTCGATCTGCGCCGACCACACCCCCAACACCCTGTTGGTCGTCGAGCGGAAGCTGGTCGAGACCGGCGTGTCGGAGGGGTTCAGGGCCATCGCGCCCAAGGAAGCGACGCTGGATCTGGTCGCGGTGCACGGCAGCCTGGACGAGACATGAGCGCGATCCGGCGGGTCGCCGTCCTCGGCACCGGGATCATGGGCGCACCCATGGCCCGGAACCTCGCCGCGGCGGGCTTTGAGCTAACAGTGTGGAACCGCTCCGCGGCCAAGGCCGAAGCACTGGCGGACGTGGCGACGGTGGCTGAGAGCGCCAGCGCGGCTGTCGCAGGCGCCGAGGTCGTGATCACCATGCTGGCGGATGGCGCGACCGTCGCCTCGGTCATCCTGGGCCAGGACCTTGGCCAGGCCGCGCCGGACGCGCTCTTTATCGACATGTCCTCCATCGAGCCTGCCACGGCGCGCGATATCGCGGCGGGGCTGGCGGATCACGGCGGCCGCGCCATCGACGCGCCGGTCTCGGGCGGGGAGCCCGGCGCGGTTGCAGGGACGCTCGCGATCATGGCCGGCGGTGCAGCGGAGGATGTCGCCGCGGCCGCCCCGGTCTTCGCGCCGCTCGGCACCGTCACCCATGTCGGGCCCCACGGCACCGGTCAGCTCGCCAAGCTCGCGAACCAGGCCATCGTGGGCATCACCATCGGCGCGGTCGCGGAGGCGCTCACCCTGGCCGAGGCTGGCGGTGCGAACCCCGAGACCGTGCGCCAGGCCATCGCCGGGGGCTTCGCCGGCTCCCCGATCCTGGAGAACCACGGCGCGCGGATGCTGCGCGGACAGTTCGACCCGGGCGGGCTGGTGACCACCCAGCTCAAGGACATGGACAACGCCCTCGCCGCTGCCGCCGCCGCCGGGATCGACCTGCCGCTCACCCGCCAGGCGCGCGCGGCCTATGAGGAACTGGCCAGTGACCTCGGGCGGGGCGACCGGGATCACGCCGCCTATTGGCTATGGCTGCGGGAGCGGGCGGGCGCCTAAGCTCTCACGCCCAGGGGCGCTTGGTTGCGGCGAAGCCATCCCAGCGGGTCTTGGCCATCTCCCAGGCGTGATCCGCCGCGCGCTCCGCCCCGCCGATCAACCGCCCGGCGGCACGGGCCGCCAGGGGATCGTCGGCCGCGGGCGCATCCGGGGCCAGGAACAGCTCCTCCGCCATCGCAGCGTCGTTCAACTCGCCGAACAGGGTTTGCAGGCCGCGCAGGGTCTTGAGCAGGGGCTTGGTCCGCTTCTCCGGCCAGCAGGGCGCGCCGAACTCGATGATGTAGCGCAGCGCCTTCAGCGCCTTGCGCAGGTCGTGGCGGGCCTCATGCTCCAGCGTCGCGATGTTCTTGGCCCGCTTGGCCGCCTTGCGGTCGGCCTTCGCCGCCGCCGCCGCGGCCACGGCGCAAAAGGGCTGGGCGAGCCGTGCCGTCTGGGCGTGATCCGCCGGGTCCAACCAACCCCGCAGCGACAGATACTCAGCAAGATCGAACAGGAGGGCTGTCACCCGCGGCCCCGCCAGGGTCTCGCGCAGGCGCACCCGCTCCTCCGCGGCGCGGGCGGCCGTAGCCTCGGCCAGGCGCGCGAAGCCGGGCTCGCGGGGGATCGCCTTCGCCGCAGGCGCCAGCAGGTCGGTGCCCGCGACGTCCAGATCGCGCAACCGGCCTACCTCGCGCCCCAACCAACGTGCTTCGCTCAGCAGCGTATCGAAACGCGGGTTCCCCGCCGGCCCCGCCAGAACCGGGGCGAAGAGCTGCAGCGCACTTCGCAGACGGCGCAGGCCGACGCGCAGCTGATGCGGCCCCTCCGGATCCTCGCCCGTGCCGACGGCCACGATATTGCTTGAGACCTGAAGGAAGCACTCCGTCAGGATCGCCCGGGCCGCGGCCTCCGCCGTATCCTTCCGACCGATTTCGACCTTTGCCGCATGGCGCGGCGCGGGTGCCTCGACCGCCGCCTGCCCAGCCGCCACGCGCTGACCGCGGGCGGCCTTGTTCATGGTCGAAAAGCGGAGGGGGCCCGTGGGAAACATCGCGCGAGCCGCCTCGAACAGGGCGCTTGCCGGTCCTTCGATCAGCTCGAGCTCGAGCTCGTCGATCCCCTCCCGCCGCTCGCCGGCGACAATCTCGCCCCGGTCGAGGGCGACCTCGATCCGCGCGCCCTCGACGGCGATCATCCAGGTGCTGCGGCTGACGACGGTCTCGACGACAGAAGCAAGGGGCAGACCGGCGGTCGCGGTGAGGACCGTCTCGCGGATCGGCGGGGGCAGCGCGTCCAGATCGACACGACCGCCGGGCGCGGGGGTGTTGATCTCCTCGGTGCTCGACAGGCCGGCGCGCATCTCCCGCGCGGTCTTGACGGTCTGCGTCCAGCGCCGCGCCTCGACCCGCAGGCGCAGGGCATGCCCAGCCGCGGCCAGGCCGCCCTCCGCCGTGTCCAGATAGATCGTCCGCAGGCGTCGGGTGCGCGGCTTCGCCTCCCCCAGCGCCGCGATGCGCCGGCGCAAGGCGGGGATCTGCGGCGCCGACACCAGGATCTTGAGCTCGATTTCCTTCATGTGAAGGAAATATGAAGGTTCAGTGACATGCGCAAGCGAGTTGTCCCGTTCCGAAGCAACATCGCCCTCTCCCGGCCTCGGCGCCTCCCGCCTCAGGCCCTCCGATCAGCCCCCGTCGCCGGTGAGACCCAGGGCCGTGAGGGCGGCGAGACCGGCTGCCTCATCGTTGTCCGAGGTGTCGCCGGTGATCCCGAGGGCGCCGATGATAGCACCACCTTCGCCGTCGCGGATCAGGATGCCGCCCGGCACCGGCAGGACGTTGCCGCCAAAGGCCTGGGTGAGCGAGTTGACGAAATAGGCCTGCGTCTCCGCCCGCGCCATTAGCGCCCGCCCGCCGAGGCCGACACCGATGCAGCCGTAAGCCTTGGCATAGGCCATGTTGAACCGCAGGTTCGACGCGCCGTCCTCACGCTCGAAGGCCTTGATGTTCCCGCCCGCATCCAGGACCACCACCGACAACGGCTTCAGCCCCATCTTGTGCCCCTCCGCCAGCGTCCCGGCGATGATCTGACGGGCGGTATCGAGCGTGATTGCGGTCATGGAACTCCCTTTCCCATTGGGCCGTGATGGCGGAGACTGCGTTGGCCCTGCCTAGGCGACAGGAGGTAGCATGACCACTCCCGGCAGCGCGCGCGCAAGAGCGGCGGCGTTCTGCGAGCGCTTCGATCTCGACATCCCCATCCTGCTGGCGCCGATGGCTGGCGTGGCCGCGCCGGCGCTCTCGATCGCGGTTGCCACGGCGGGCGGCATGGGGGCCTGCGGCGTGCTGATGATGTCGCCCGATAAGATCGCCGACTGGGTGCATCAGGTCCGCGGGACGACCAACGGCAGCTTCCAGCTCAACACTTGGATCCCCGATCCGGCACCGGCGCGCGACGCGGAGGCGGAGGCCGCGGTGCGCAGCTTCCTCGGCGCCTGGGGGCCGGCGGTGCCGGCGGACGCAGCCGATCAACCGGCGCCCGATTTCGAGGCCCAGGTTGCGGCGATGCTGGCGGCCGGGCCGCCCGCCATGTCCTCCATCATGGGGCTGTTCCCACCCGATGTCGTCGCCACGATGAAGGAACGCCGCATCCCCTGGTTCGCCACCGTGACGACCGTGGCCGAGGCGGTTGCGGCCACTGAGGCGGGCGCGGATGTCATCGTCGCCCAAGGCGCTGAGGCGGGCGGACACCGCGGCAGCTTCGAGCCTGCGCGCCCAGATCAGGCGCAGATCGGGCTCTTCGCGCTCCTGCCCGCCGTCGTCGACGCGGTCGATGTGCCCGTCGTGGCCACCGGCGGGATCGCGGATGCCCGAGGGATCGCGGCGGCGCTCAGCTTGGGTGCGAGTGCGGTTCAGATCGGGACAGGCTTCCTGCGCACGCCCGAGGCTGCGATCCCGACCGCCTGGTCCGAGGGGATCGGCGCCGCCTTGCCGGAGGATACCATGGCGACCCGCGCCTTCTCAGGCCGCCTAGGCCGAAGTCTGCGCACGGCCTATGCGGCCGCAGCGGCCGAGGAGACGGCACCGGCGCCCGCGCCCTACCCGGTCCAGCGCGCCTTGACGCAGCCGATGCGGGCCGCCGCGTCAGCCGCCAACGATCTGGACGGCATGCAGGCCTGGGCAGGTCAGTCGGCGCGGCTGGCGCCACCGGAGCCCGCCGCCGACCTTGTGGTGCGGCTTTGGTCGGAAGCCCAAGCCATGCTTCCCTAGGCGCCTCGCCTGGGGCCTAGGCCGCGGCCTTCTTCTTCAGGCGCCAGGCGTGAAGCAGGGGCTCGGTATAGCCGGAGGGCTGCACGCGGCCCTGGAACACCAGATCCGCGGCGGCCTGGAAGGCAGGGCCATCGAAGGCCGGCGACATGGGCTCGTAGAGCGGGTCGCCCGCGTTCTGGCGGTCCACGACCTCGGCCATGCGCTTCAGGGCCGCCATCACCTCCTCCTCGCTCACCACACCGTGGTGAAGCCAGTTGGCGAGGTGCTGGGAGGAGATGCGGCAGGTCGCCCGATCCTCCATCAGACCGACGTCGTTGATGTCCGGCACCTTGGAGCAGCCGACGCCCTGGTCGATCCAGCGCACCACATAGCCCAGGATGCCCTGGCAGTTGTTCTCAATCTCCGCCTTCACGTCCTCCGGCGCCCAGTTCGGCCGATCCGCCAGTGGGATCGTGAGGATATGGTCCAGCGGCGCACGCACGCGGTCGAGCAGGAAGGCCTGCCGCTCCGCCACGCTGATGCGGTGATAGTGGATCGCATGCAGCGTCGCGGCGGTGGGGCTGGGCACCCAGGCGGTGTTGGCACCGGCGGCCGGATGGCCGGCCTTCTGCTCAAGCATCGCCTGCATCAGATCCGGCATGGCCCACATGCCCTTGCCGATCTGCGCGACGCCGCGCAGCCCGCATTCCAGGCCGATGTCGACGTTCCAATCCTCATAGGCCTTGATCCAGGCGGTCCCCTTCATCTCCGCCTTGCGGATCATGGGACCGGCCTCCATGGAGGTGTGCATCTCATCGCCGGTGCGATCGAGGAAGCCCGTGTTGATGAAGGCCACGCGGGACTTGGCCGCCCGGATGCACTCCTTGAGGTTCACCGTGGTGCGCCGCTCCTCGTCCATAATCCCGATCTTGATGGTGTTGGGCGAGAGGCCCAGGAAGCTCTCCACCGCCGCCATCATGGCGTCGGTGTTCGCCACTTCCTCCGGCCCGTGCATCTTGGGCTTCACCACATAGACGGAGCCTGTGCGGGAGTTGCGGGGGCCACGCGGCTTCTTGATGTCGTGGACCGCGATCAGCGCCGTGCAGGCGGCGTCCATGATCTCCTCGGGGATCTCAGCGCCGTCCTCGAGCAAGATCGCGGGATTGGTCATCAGCGGGCCGACGTTGCGCACCAGCAGGAGCGAGCGGCCCGGCAGCACGAAGCGGCTGCCATCGGGGGTCAGATACTCCCGGTCGGGGTTGAGGGTGCGGGTGAAGCTCTGGCCGCCTTTCGCTACGTCCGCGCTCAGATCGCCCTTCATCAGGCCGAGCCAGTTGCGGTAGGTCAGCACCTTGTCGTCCGCATCGACCGCCGCGACGCTGTCCTCGCAGTCGCAGATCGTGGTGATCGCGCTCTCCAGGATCACATCGGCCAGGCCCAGGGTGTCGTGCTTGCCGATGGGGTGCTCGCGGTCGATCACCAGTTCGATGTGCAGGCCGTGGCGCTGCAGCAGGATCGCTGAGGGCGCCTCTGGATCGCCGCGGTAGCCGACAAACTGCGAAGGATCAGCGAGTGCTGCCTTGCCAGGGCGCACGCCATGGCCATCGCGGCCCGTCAGGCCGGGCAGAAGCTCCACCTCCAGCGTGCCGTTCACGATGCGGATGCGCTCGACATGCGCCCAGGAGGTCCCGTGCTCCGACAGGGGCACGATCCCGCGCAGGTGGGTTTTGGCCCAGGTGACCACCCTGCCCCCGCGGCGCCGGTCGTAGCCCCCCTTCGGCGCCGGGGAGCCCAGCGCATCGGTGCCGTAGAGCGCATCATACAGCGAGCCCCAGCGGGCGTTGGCGGCGTTGATGGCGAAGCGGGCGTTCATCACCGGCACCACCAGCTGCGGCCCGGCGACCGAGGAGAACTCCCGATCCACATTCGGCGTATCGACCTTAAAGTCCGGCCCCTCGGGCACGAGATAGCCGATCTCCTCGAGGAACCCGCGATAGGCCGGCAGGTCGAGCGGCTGGCCCTTCCGGGCGCGGTGCCAGTCGTCGATTTTGCCCTGCAGGTCCGCGCGCTTGGCAACGAGTGCTCGGTTGAGCGGGGCGAACATGCGGGCAAGCGCGCCGAAGCCGTCCCAGAACGCCGCACTGTCGATCCCGCTGTCGGGCAGCGCCTCGGTTTCGATGAAGTCGTACAGCGGCTTGGCGACCTGCAGGCCGCCGACGGTCACACGCTCGGTCATGACGTTCTCCCCGATGAAAGCTCAGGGCGATAAAGCGTGCTGCGATTGCGAGGGCAATCCACTTCGGGAAAGGTTTCGCAGTGTGGAAGGCGCCGGATCAGCTGTCGCGATGGACCTTTTCGCGCCGCTCGTGCATCTCCTGCGCCTCCAGGCTCAGGGTCGCGATCGGACGGGCATCCAGGCGGCGCAGCGCGATCGGATCGCCGGTGATCTCGCAGTAGCCGTAGGTACCCTCGTCGATCCGGCGCAGCGCAGAGTCGATCTTGGAGATCAGCTTGCGTTGGCGGTCACGGGTGCGGAGTTCGATGGCGCGGTCGGTTTCTGCGGAGGCACGGTCGGCGACGTCGGGGATGTTCTGGCCGCTCTGCTGCAGCTCTTCCAGCGTCTCACGGCTCTCGTTCAGGATCGAGGCCCGCCACTCCATCAGCTTGTTCTTGAAGTAGCGCTTGTGCCGGTCGCACATGAACGCCTCGTCGTCGCTAGGGCGATACTCGGGGTCGATGGGCGCTTCGACGTTCATCGTGAGGCTCCGTAGCGTCAGGTTGCAAACCGCAATTCCCGCGTCTTGGAGCGCTGTCATAATGGCATCAGTTCGCAATGTCACGTCTTAAAACTCCGAGAAAACAAGGATACAGCCCTCTAACCGCTGGCAAATTGCGCAGTGGCACGTCTCAGTGAACAACGTTTCATCAACGAAGGGTGCATCAATGAGGTTCGAGGGCACAGGCGGCTATGTGGCGACCGGCGACCTCAAGGTGGCGGTCAATGCCGCCATCACCCTGCAGCGCCCCTTGCTGGTCAAAGGGGAGCCCGGCACAGGCAAGACCGAGCTCGCGCGCCAGATCGCTGAAGCCCTCAGGCTTAAGCTGATTGAATGGAACGTAAAATCGACGACGCGGGCGCAGCAGGGATTGTATGAGTACGATGCCGTCAGCCGCCTGCGCGACAGCCAGCTCGGGCTCGAAGGCGTCGGCGAGATCGCCAACTACATCAAGCCCGGCAAGCTGTGGGAGGCCTTCGAGGCCGAGGAGCGCGTCGTCCTGCTGATCGACGAGATCGACAAGGCGGATATCGAGTTCCCGAACGATCTCCTTCAGGAACTCGATAAGATGGCGTTTCACGTTTACGAGACCGGGCAGACCATAACGGCACGGCAGCGTCCCATTGTGGTCATCACCTCGAACAACGAGAAGGAACTGCCGGATGCATTCCTGCGCCGCTGCTTCTTCCACTACATCGCCTTTCCCGATCTCGAGACGCTGAAGGCCATCGTCGAGGTGCATTTTCCAGGCGTCAAACAGGCGCTGCTGCGCGAAGCTCTGACGCGGTTCTTTGAGGTGCGCGAGACGTCGGGGCTGAAGAAGAAACCCTCCACCAGCGAGATGCTGGATTGGCTGCGCCTGCTGGTGGCGGATGACCTGTCGGCTGAGGATCTGCGCGCCGAGGCGACCAAGGCCCTGCCACCCCTGCACGGCGCGCTCCTGAAGAACGAGCAGGACGTGCATCTCTTCGAACGCCTCGCCTTCATGGCGCGGCGGGCCCAGCGCTAGGGCGGAGGGGAAAGCGATGCCCCGCGCCCCGCGCATGATGCAGCGGACCTCCCCCGCCGCCGGTGCCGCCCAGGCCCTGGCCGGGGTCATGCGCATGCGCAATCTGGCGCTGGATGCGACGAGCTATGATTTGCGCGCCCTCACCCGGCCGGAGATCGCCGCGCTTGGCCGCGAGAGTGCGCCCGGGGCCATCGTGGTTGCCGCCCCAGCGCGGGAGGCACGGGCGGTGGGGGTGACCGTGCATGCGGGTTATGACGCCTTCGTCGCGGCACCTGGCTCCATCGTCACCCAGTTTGCCATCGCGGGGCTGGGCGCCTCTGCGCTTGGTGCCGGTGCCCTGGCGCGGAAGGTGGCCGATGTGACGGGCAGGCCCGCCGCGGGCATCGTCGCGGGCTATGGCGAGAGCGATCTGGTGGGCGAGGCGCTGGGTGGCTTGGTGCTGTTCGGCGCGGCCAGCCGGGTGCAGCAGGCGCGCCAGACCCTGCGCCGGCGCATGTCGGAGATCCTGGTAGAAGCGACCCGCGGCCCGGCCGCGGTGCAGGAACTGCCGCCCGCCGCCTTCGCCACGCCCGAGGTGGCAACCATGGTGCGGCTGATGAACGACCCCGAGCGGCGGCTGGATCTGCTGGTGGGCCATTCCAAGGGCGTGGTGTCGCTCGCCGCAGCCTTTGCCCGGCTGATGCGGAGCGCGCGGAACAGCCCGCGATTGGCCCCTGCCCTGGCCCGCGCGGCCCGGGCGCAGATCGTGACTGCCGGCGCCGTGACCGCCTTTCCTGAGCCGGTGCGCTGGGTGCATCAGGCGCTGGGACAACTCGATGCGCTGGGGCGGCTCAACTCCCAGACCGACCTGCCGCATGAGGTCGTGCCCTTCGCCGGGCATCACCTGAATACGGCGCTGCCACTGCACCTCGACCTGGCCGCGGTGCTGCGGCGGGTTCTGGGGGCCGCATGACGGCGCTGACAGTCCGACCGCTCGCGCCCGAGGATCGCGCGCCCTGGGGCGATCTCTGGGAGGCTTATCTGGCGTTCTATGGCACCGCCGTCGCGCCAGAGGTCTATGACACCTACTTCGCCCGGCTCCTGGGCGATGATCCGCGCGACTACCACGGGCTGGTGGCGGAGCGTGACGGCGCGCTGGTCGGGCTGACCCATTACCTGTTCCATCGCCACGGCTGGCGCATCGAGGATGTGGTCTACCTGCAGGATCTCTACGTCGCACCCGCCGCGCGGGGCACCGGTGCGGGCCGCGCGCTGATCGAGGCGGTCTATGCTGCGGCCGATGCGGCGGGTTGCCCGACCGTCTATTGGTTGACGCAGAGCGGCAATGCGACGGCGCGCCAGCTCTATGACCGCCTCGCGAGCCCCACCGACTTTATGAAGTATCAGCGATGAACAGCATCTCCTCGACCGGGAAGGTCCTGGTCTTGATCCAGGTCGTGATCCTGGGCGCCCTGCTTGCGGGATGTGCAGCGCCGGAGCCGAGGGTATCGGTGCCGTCGCCGCTGACGGCAGGATCGTTCCCGCCACCAGAGGCCACCGCCCTGCCCGCGGGGACCACGGCCTATGACCACGGCGACATCGCCCAGGCCTTCGGTCGGCTGGCCTTCGACGGGGAGGACGAGCGGGATCGCCGCGGGCTGCTGCGCCTGGCGACCCCCGTGGCCATCGTGAGCGAGGCGGTGCCGGACCTGGCACCGTTCCTGGAGGCCTATGGTACCTGGCTCTCGGCGGAGACGGGGGTTCCCTTTGTGCCGGCACCCGTGCCGGGGGGCGGGCGCATCGTGGTGCGCCGGATCGATCGGGGGCTCTCCACCTCCCTCACCGGGGCGGCCTGCGCGCTGATCGCCGGCGACGTGACCGTGGCGGCACTGCAGGCAGATCCTGGGACGGCCATCGAGCAGACATCCCTCGGCACCGGGCGCATGGCGGCGGCGACGGTCTTTCTGCCCGCGGGCGGCCCCGACTGGCTGATCGAGGGGTGCCTGGCCGAGGAGGTGCCGCAGGCGCTGGGGCTGATGAACGACATGCCGGACCTCGGCCCCAGCGCCTTCAACGACGACGGCGTGCATCGCTGGCCGACGGCGCTGGATCTGCTGATGCTGCGGCTGTTGCACGACCCTGCCCTGGTCGACGGCATGGCCCGCCCGGAGGCGGAGGCCGCGGCGCGCCAACGGCTGGACGAGATCAACCCCGCCGGGGTCGGTGCGACGGCGCGCCTGCCGCTGGCCTCCTCGCGCCGCGCCCAGGCCTATAACCGCATCGCCGCGACGGTCTTCGCCCCTCAGACACCGCCCGATGCCCGGCCTGCCGCCGCGGAGGAAGCGCTCCTGCTCGCCCCCTCCCGCGTACCCTCGCTGCACTGCGCGGGGCTGTTTGCGCTTGGCAAGGCGGAGCGGGGGGTGAACCCCGCCAGGGCCGCGATCCTGCTGGAGGACGCAGGCAGGGTCTGCAGCACGGTCTGGCCGGGTGACAGGCTGCGTGAGGCGGTCATCGCGCTGGAGCGTGCGGCGGCGGCCTCCCTCGCCGGGCAGCAGGGTCTGGTGGATAGGCTGGCGGCACCGTTGCCGGCCATCTTCGAGACCTATGGCCAGCCGCGCCGGGCCAGGGCCGCGGAAGGCTTGCTGTCGGCTGCCGCCTCTGGCACCTGAGCGCCGTTGGCCCTGCCGCCTATCGTTTAACCCGGAGCCGCTGATGGTCCTCGCCCTCCTGTTTCTGCTCGGCGGCTTCGCCCTCGGCTGGTGGCGCGCCGGCCGGCGGGGCGGCACCCGCGGGGATCGCCTGCAGATGGGCCTGGCCCATGGCATCCCGTTTGCCCTGCTGGGCTTCGTGATCGCGATCACCGTGGTGAACATGGGAGGCTGACGGCGCCTTGAGCCAAGCGGCATCGCGGCTGGTCGCCGCGATGAATCCTGCGGGAGCGCGGCTTGGCGGGCAACGATGCTGACCGAGGGGGCGCCCCTGTGGCTGAGATCGCCGCGGGCTGGGGAGATGCCCATGGGGGCATCTGATCGAGCGTGGCGGTGACGGCCGGACCGCGTCAAGGACGGGCCGGCGCTGCCGGTCGCTGCGCGATCCTTGACCCGGTCCGGCCGTCACCGCGATCCTTGGCGGAGTGGGATTGGGATCGGAGCCTGGCGATGCTGTTCAACCTGTTCTTTGGGCTGCGGGGCGCAGGCGTGCCCGTATCGCTGCGCGAGCACCTGACGCTGATCGAGGGGGTAGAGGCGGGCCTCGCGGAGGACAGCGTCGAGCAGTTCTATCCGCTTGCCCGCGCGGCGCTGGTCAAGGATGAGCGACATCTCGATCGCTTCGACCGGGTCTTTTCGGAGGTCTTCAAGGGGCTTGAGAGCCGGTCGGCCGCCGGTGCCGAGGGGCCGGAAGCGCGCGGATTGCCGGAGGAATGGCTGCGCCGGCTCGCCGAGAAGCACCTGAGCGAGGAGGAGAAGGCGCTGATCGAGAGCCTGGGCGGCTTCGACAAGCTGATGGAGACGCTAGCCGAGCGGCTGAAGGAGCAGCAGGGCCGCCACCAGGGCGGCAACAAATGGATCGGCACCGCCGGCACCTCCCCCTTCGGCGCCTATGGCTACAACCCCGAGGGCGTGCGCATCGGCCAGGACGAAAGCCGTCACCGGCGCGCCGTGAAGGTCTGGGACAAACGCCAATTCCGCGACCTGGACGGGGAGGTCGAGATCGGCACCCGGTCGATCAAGATCGCACTGAGGCGCCTGCGCCGTTGGGCGCGGGAGGGCGCGGCGGAGGAGCTGGACCTGGACGGCACCATCCGCGAGACCGCGCGCCAGGGCTGGCTCGACGTGAAGCTGCGCCCCGAGCGGCACAACGCCATCAAGGTGCTCATGCTCTTCGACATCGGCGGCTCGATGGACGACCACGTGGCGGTGGTCGAGGAGCTGTTTTCCGCTGCCCGCAGCGAGTTCAAGCACCTCGCCTTCGCCTATTTCCACAACTGCCTCTACGAGGCGGTCTGGCACAACAATTCCCGGCGCTGGACCGAGCGGACGCCGACGCAGGATCTGCTCAACACCTATGGGCCGGACTGGAAGCTGGTCATCGTCGGCGATGCGGCCATGTCGCCCTATGAGATCCTCTATCCCGGCGGCGCAAACGAGCACTTCAACGAAGAAGCCGGCGAGGTCTGGCTGCGCCGCGCGCTGGACCGGTTTCCCCAGGCCGCCTGGATCAACCCAACGCCGGAGCGGCATTGGCGGCACACCCAGTCCACCGGGATCCTGGCGGAGATCATGGAGGGACGGATGTTCCCCATGACCCTGCCTGGCCTCGATGCGGCGATCCGCTGCCTGGGGCGTTAGGTCAGGCGATACACCCAGCTCTCCGCATCCGCGACATTGTCGGTGACCATGACGGAGACCTGCGCCTCCGGCACGGTGGACCAGAGCGCACGGTACAGCGAGGCGAGCCCCCGGTGCACGGGCTCCTGGGCGACGATGGCGAGACGATAGCGGGGCTTCTCACCCTCCTGCGCCTCGAAGTGGTGGATCCGAGTGCGCATGCGACGCAGCGCGTCCAAGGTGAAGCCGTCCAGGCGGGCGGAACGGTCCAGGATGACCAGCCGGTTCATGCCCGCCAGCAGCCGCCCCTCCTTGATCAGCCGATCCAATTCCACAAAAACCTGCTCAACCGTGACGCTGCCCCAGGCACGCACGACGATACACCCACTCTCAACCGTCATGGCCACCGCCATCGAGCCACCACCTCGGCTTCGATCTGCGCCACGCCAGCTATTATCGGGAATAATCGGTTGCCAAGGGTTAACGTTACGTTCGGCAGCTGCCGCCACGGCAGCGCGCGCGCTAGGCCTCGCGGGTCAGGGCGGCCAGATCCAGGGGGTCGTTCGACATCACGACGCGGCCGGCATCATCGACGGGCCAGGCCTCTCGGGGGCGATCATAGTAGAGTTCGATGCCGTTTCCGTCCGGATCGTTGAAATAGACGGCAACGGACACGCCGTGGTCGGCCTTGCCGGTGATGGCCACGCCCGCCGCCATGACGCGACGGACTGCCGCAGCCAGAGCGGCACGATCCGGGTAGAGAAAGGCCACGTGATAGAGCCCCGTGTGGCCCGGCGGCGGCGGCGTCGCCCCCTTGCTCTGCCAGGTATTGAGCCCCAGCTGATGGTGGTAGCCGCCAACCGCGAGGAAGGCCGCCTGGTCGCCAAAGCGATGCATGACGTCAAAGCCGAGCACGTCGCGGTAGAAGGCGACGGCACGGTCGAGATCGGCAACCCTCAGGTGCGCGTGCCCGACGGAGAGCTGGGGGGACGCAGGGTCTGCGGCGGGCTCGAGTGGGGTCATGGCTGGTTCTCCTTTCGGACGGAAAGCCTCGGATCACCCGATAACAGATAGGGCCAGCGCCGCCCGGCGGGACCGGGCGCGCGCGCAAGACACTGTTGCACGACCGGCCAGAACGGGAGGAACGAGGCCATGGCGCAGAACTGGACCGCCTGGATCGCGGGGGCCATGCGGATGGACGAGGCGACCTGGGCGCGCCATGCGAACCCCTGGAGCGCCTGGACCCGCCTGCCCATCCTGCCCGCGATCGTTGTGGTGCTGCTGCTGAGAGAAATGCTTGGCATGGCCACATGGATCCTGCTGATCCTCCCGGTCATCTGGGTCTGGCTCAACCCCCGGGCCTTCCCGCCGCCCGCGACGCTGGATGCTTGGGTGAGCCGCGCCGTGATGGGAGAGAAGCTCTGGGTCGAGCGCGATCGACGCCCGATCCCCCAGGCGCATGCGGCCATGGCGCAGGGCCTGTCGCTCTTGCAGGCGCCGGCCCTTGTCCCACTTGTCTGGGGGATCTGGACGAAGGACGCGCCGCTGGCCCTGACGGCGACAGCACTCGTCATTGCGATCAAATTCTGGTTTCTCGACCGCATGGTCTGGCTCTATGACACCCGCGCCGCGACGGAGGATGACGCGCGATGATCAAGCTGCTGCCGCTGCTGCTCGCCCTGCTGGGGCTCTATGTGATGACGCGTTTCTCGGCCTGGCAGATGGCGCGCCAGTTGAGGGCGAAGAGCCGCGTGCTGAAGCATGACACGCTGGAGCGGCTGATCGATCGCATCGCGGTGGAAGCGGGTATCGACCGGATCGCGGTGCGCGTGCTGGAGGAGCCGACGGTGAACGGCCTCGTGACCCCCTCGGGCGACATCTATGTGACCAGCGGGCTGATCCAGCACTATCAGCGCGGCCGGCTGAGCGGGGAGGAAGTGACCTCCGTCATCGCGCATGAGCTGGGGCATCTCGCGCTTGGCCACACCAGGCGGCGCATGATCGACGTCAGTGCGGCGCAGACGGCGGGCATGGTGCTGGGCGGCATCCTTTCCCGCTTCATCCCTTTCATCGGCTTCTACATCGCCCAGGCGCTGATCGGCTTGTTCGTCACCAAACTCTCCCGCCGGGACGAGTTCGAAGCGGATGCCTTTGCGACGGCCCTGATGGTGAAGGCGGGCTTCGGTGCGGAGCCGCAGGCCCGGATGCTTGAGAAGCTGGAGACGCTGTCGCCCATGGCGGGCACCGGCCGGCCGCCGCCCTGGCTGGCGTCGCACCCGCCGGTGCCGGATCGGGCCGCCGCCATCCGCGAGAACGCCGACCGCTGGCGCGAAAGGGCCGCCTGAGGCGGGCGGTCAGCCGACCTGGCGCCCTGCGGACCAGACCCCAGTGATGATCGAGACGCCGTCATGCCGGACGACGCGCAGGACATCGGCGCGCAGACCGACCTCCAGCCGCCCGCGATCAACCAGCCGCACGGCCTCGGCCGGGTTGGCGGTGACGGTGCCGATGGCCGCCGGCAGATTGCCCGTCGCATCGGCCAGGGCCATGGCCCCCATCATCAGCGCTGCCGGCACATAGTCGGAGGACAGGATGTCGAGCAGCCCCTGCTCCGCCAGCGTCATGGCCGCGACATTGCCCGAGTGGGAACCGCCCCGCAGGATATTCGGCGCGCCCATCATCACGGGGATGCCAGCGGCGCGACAGGCCGCCGCCGCCTCAACAGTCGTCGGGAACTCAGCGAACTCCACCGACAGCTCGGCCGAGCGGGCGACATGCGCCGCCGTCGTGTCATCGTGGCTCGCCAGATGGGCCCCCAGGGCCTGTGCGCGGGCGACGATCCCGTCCTCATGCGAACGGCCCAGCCGGTCGTGCAGCCCCTTGGTGAAGGCGATATGGGCGTCCATCTCCAGGTCGGAGAGATTGTACTTGCCCTGGAAGTAGTCGCAGAACTTCGAGAGGTCCGCGAACTGCCGCTGTCCGGGCGTGTGATCCATGATCGACACGATCGCCACCGTGTCCTCGGTGGTGAATTCCTCAAGCTCCTCCAGCACCGTCTCCGAGCAGACCTCGGCGCGCAGGTGGATGCGGTGGTCGATCCGGGTCAGCCCAGCCTCGCGCAGCGCCTTGATGTCGTCGACGATGCCGCGCGCATATTTGGCGTAGTCCTTGGAGGCCCCTTCGGCGCGGCGCATCGAGCCCACGCGCACCGCGTCGAAGACGGTCGTGATGCCTGCGGCGGCCAGCTCTCCGTCGTGGCTCAGCACCGCCGGGCGCCCGGGCCATTTCACCTTCGGCCGCGGCATGAGGTGACGCTCCAGGTTGTCGGTGTGCAGCTCCACCAAGCCTGGGATAATGAGCTGGCCGTCGCAGTCCTCGGCTCCCGCAGGAACCGCGGTCCCTGTGTCGATGGCGGCGATCTGACCGTCGCGAAGGACGATCGAGCCGCGCATGACCTCCCTGCCCAAGACGAGATCGGCATTGGCAAGGATCGTGTCATGGGCTGGGCGGACCGGGCGCGGCGTCGCGGGCGCCTCCGCGGGGACAAGGTCGAGCGGGACGGCGGGGGTGGTCATCGTCTGCTTCCTCGGGATCTCAGCGTCGGGGCTTGCGTTACCGGTGGCATACGCTCCGTCAAGCGATTAGGCCGTAACCTGGGGCAGCGCCGGTCGCGCGGGAGAGAACAGTGGCCAATCACCATGGATCGGAGAGCGCTTCGGAGCTGTCGGACGATGCAGCGACGCTGGAGGGGTTCGCCCGCTACGCGCTGTTCTGGGCGCCGCGCCCGGGGGAGCCCCTGGCCCGTGCCGGGGCGGCCTGGCTCGGCTGGGATCCCGCGACCGGCGAGGCGGCGGCGGCGCGCGCCGACGATCCGCGCATCAAGGCACCGCGCCGCTACGGGCTGCACGCCACGCTGAAGGCCCCGTTTCGCCTTGCGCCGGGCGCGGAGGTCGCGGCCCTGGACAAGGCGCTCCAGACCTTCGCCGCCGCACGCGCCCCGGCGGTCGGGCCCGGCCTGATGCTCGACGACGGCCTCGGCTTCATGGCGCTGCGCCCCATGGCCGCCAGCCCAGCGATCGATGCCCTGGCGGGCGACTGCGTCACGGTCTTCGATCACTTCCGCGCCCCCTTGACCGAGGAGGACCGCCGTCGCCGGGGCGCCGACCGCCTCAGCCCCCGCGAACGCGCCCTGCTGGAGGCGCATGGCTATCCCTACATCCTCGATCGCTTCCGCTTTCACATCACGCTCACCGGACGGCTCAAGGCGGGCGAGGCGGCGGAGACGGCCTTGGAACTCAACGACCGCTTCGGCGGCTTCCTGACGCCGGCCTTTCGCATCGATGCCATAGCACTGTTCGGCGACCCGGGCAGCGGGGCGGGCTTTCGCCTGCTGCGCCATTACGCGCTGACCGGCTGAGGGGCGAAGGCACCGACGTCGATCTCCCTGTCGCAGACCGCCCGGCGCGCCTCCGCGTCGTGGAAGATACCCAGGATAGCGGCGCCCCTGCCCTTCGCCTCCCGGATCAGGTCGATCACCACCGCGCGGTTGACCGCGTCAAGCGAGGCGGTCGGCTCGTCCAGCAGCAGCGCCGGGAAGGGATGGACCATGCCGCGCGCGATGTTCACCCGCTGCTGCTCGCCCCCCGAAAAGGTCATGGGCGGCAGCGACCAGAGCGCCCTTGGCAGGTTCAGCCGGTCGAGCAGCGCCTCGGCCCGATCGCGCGCTTCCGCCGATGGCGTGCCGAGCGCCAGCAGGGGTTCGGCGACGACATCGACCGCGCTGACGCGGGGCACCACCCGCAAGAACTGGCTGACATAGCCCAGCACCTCGCGGCGCAGACGGATGATCTCCCGCGGGCTGGCGGTGGCCACGTCCAGATCGCCAACCATGATCGACCCGCCCTCGGTCAGGTAGTTGCCGTAGATCATCCGCATCAGCGTCGACTTGCCCGTGCCCGAGGGGCCGGTCAGCGCAACACACTCCCCCGGTGCCACGTTCAGCCGTGCATCTTCGATCACCGGCAGGCACAGCCCGCCCTGCAGATGTAGGGTGAAACTTTTCAAGGCAGAATTGAGTATAATCATCAGGGCTTTCTCCGCCTCTGTTAGCTCAGCCTCTGAGGGCGGCACTTACTAGTAACTGTGTATAGTTGTGTTGCGGATCATCGAGTACTTGATCAGTAAGGCCGTCCTCAACCACCGCACCACCACGCATCACGATCAGCCGGTCCGCGAGCAGCCGTACGACCGCCAGATCATGGGTCACGACGATGACCGCGAGGCCAAGCTCCCGCACCAGTCCGCGCAAGAGATCGAGCAGGCGCGCCTGAACGCTGACGTCCAAGCCGCCCGTCGGCTCATCCATCAGCACCAGCCGCGGGGCGGAGACGAGGTTGCGCGCGATCTGCAGGCGCTGCTGCATGCCGCCGGAGAACTGCCGCGGCCGGTCGTCGATGCGGCCCGGATCGATCTCTACCCGCTCCAGCCAGTGCGACGCGGTCGCGCGGATGTTGCCGTAGTGGCGCCAGCCCACGGCCATCAGCCGCTCGCCCACATTCGCACCGGCTGAGACGCCGAGGCGTAGCCCATCGCGCGGGTTCTGGTGCACCAGCGCCCAGTCGGTGCGCATGAGGCGCCGGCGGGCGGGCTCAGGCAGGCGCAGCACGTCCTCGACCCTGCCCTCGGCATCGCGATAGAGCGCCTCGCCCCGCTCGGGGGTCAGTTCGCCAGCCAGCGCGCGCAGGAGCGTGGTCTTGCCCGAGCCGCTCTCGCCCACGATCCCCAACACCTCGCCGGGCCAGACGTCGAGGGCGACATCGGCACAGCCGAGCCTGTCGCCGTAGGATTTCGAGAGCCCCCGTACGCTCAGCAGTGGCAGGTCGTCGGTGGCCGGCATCGCGGCCTGTTGCAGACCGGCGCCGGGTGCCTGGGCGACGTCGGGGGTAACAGCCTGGTTCATTCGGCGGCCTCATAGGGTGCGGCGGCCAAGGCCACCATGTTGCGGCGCGACCGGCAGAAATCGGTGTCGGAGCAGACGAAGAGCCGCCCGCCCGCGTCATCGGTGATCACTTCGTCCAGATAGCTGTCCACCGCACCGCAGAGCGCGCAGGCCTCGCCGGTGCTACCGCGTTCGAAGGGGTGATCCTCGAAATCGAGGCTCACGACCTTGGTATAGGGCGGGATGGCATAGATCCGCTGCTCGCGCCCGGCCCCGAAGAGCTGCAGCGCCGGGCAATCGTCCATCTTGGGATTGTCGAACTTCGGGATCGGCGAAGGGTCGAGCACGTAGCGATCCTCGACCATGACCGGATAGGCATAGGTCGTCGCAATATGCCCGTGGCGGCTGATGTCCTCGTACAGCTTCACGTGCATCAGCCCGTATTCCTCCAGCGCATGCATGCGCCGGGTCTCGGTCTCCCGCGGCTCGAGGAAACGCAGCGGCTCGGGGATCGGCACCTGGTAGACCAGGATCTGATCCTCGGTCAGCGGCGCCTCGGGGATGCGGTGGCGGGTCTGGATGATCGTGGCCTCACCGGTCACGGTCGTCGTCTCCACCCCCGCCGTCTTTTCGAAGAACTTGCGGATCGACACGGCATTGGTCGTGTCGTCCGCGCCCTGGTCGATGACCTTGAGCGTATCCTCCGGCGTCAGACAGGCAGCCGTCACCTGGACCCCGCCGGTGCCCCAGCCATAGGGCATCGGCATCTCGCGGCTGGCGAAAGGCACCTGATAGCCCGGGATCGCCACGGCCTTGAGCAGCGCCCGGCGGATCATCTTCTTGGTGCGCTCGTCGAGATAGGCGAAGTTATAGGCGGTGTCGGTCATGGGCCCCACCCGGATGTTTGGGAGAACGCGGCGTGCCCGACTGGGATCGCACAGCGAAGTGGGAGATGACGGTGCTGGGCCTGCCCATCATCGTGTGGATCGCGCCGGTCGTGATCGGCATCTACCTCTGGTACGAGTGGAAGAACCGCCGCGACGACTGAGACGGGGCGTCGTGTCATGCCGGCAACCCCCTCTCGCGGAGTGCAGTGACCAGTGCCGGCGGATCTGTGAAGTGGATCGCCTGCATGCCGATCGCCGTCGCGCCGTCGACGTTCTTTGGGCTGTCGTCGATGAAGATGCAGCCGGCGGGATCGAGGCCATTGCGCTCCAGCAGCACGCGATAGATCGCGGGATCAGGCTTCAGCAGCTTTTCCTCTCCCGACACCACGACATCGCGGAACACCCCCAGGAAGGGATAGGCCGGCACGGTCTTGACCCATTGCTCGGCCGGGAAGTTGGTGATCGCAAAGAGCGGGATCTCGGCCTCATGCAGGCGCTGCAGGACCTCGACCGTGCCCCAGATCGGCCCGGGAATGGTTTCCAACCAGCGATCGTAGAGCGTGCCGAGAAGATCGGCATAGGCGGGGTAAAGCTCTCGGGCGACCGCCACGGCCTCCGCCGGGGTGCGCCCACGGTCCTGCTCCTGGTGCCATGCCAGAAAGTCGACCTCGGCGCGAAAGGCAGCGATCCGGTCCTCGGTCCCCAGGAGATCGGCGAGCACCGGCTCGGGCTCCCAGTGGAGCAGCACGCGGCCCACATCGAAGACAACGTTCATTCGGCGGCCTCCAGGTTGGCGAGTGCCTCTGCGCGGAGGCGGCGGATCAGTTGCAGCTCGGACTGAAAATCGACGTAGTGGGGCAGCTTGATGTGCTCCAGGAACCCCATCGCCTGGACGTTGTCCGCATGGCTGAGCGCGAACTCCGCGTCCTGGGCAGGGGCACCGACGTTCTCCTCGCCCAGTTCCTCCCACCGCAGCGCCCGGTCGACCAGCGACATGGCCAGGGCCTTACGCTCCCCGTGGCCGAAGACCAGGCCGTAGCCGCGAGTGAACTGCGCGGGCTCGGTCTTGGAGCCCGTGAACTGGTTCACGCTCTCGCACTCCGTCACCTCGATCGACGCGATGGCGACAGCGAAGCCGAGCTCCGGGATCTCGATGGACACGTCCACGGTGCCGACGCGTAGCTCGCCGACGAAGGCATGGGTCCGGCCGAACCCGCGCTGGGTGGAATAGGCGAGGCCGAGCAGCCACCCCTCGTCACCGCGCGCCAGCGCCTGCAGCCGCAGCGCGCGCGCCGCCGGAAAGGCGAGCGGCTCGCGGGTGAGGTCCGGCGGATCGTCGGGCCCCGGCGCCTCCTCCTGGATCAGTCCTTCGGCGTTCAGAAAACCGATCACATGGGGCGTCTCGGCCACCGCCTCCGCGGCCGCCGTCGCCTCGGGGATCGGCACGCCGGCGGCCAGCGCAAAGTCTATCAGCCGGTGGGTGTAGTCGAAGGTGGGGCCCAGGACCTGGCCGCCCGGCAGATCCTTGTAGGTGGCGGAGATCCGGCGGTCGCAGATCATCCGCTCCGTCTCGATCGGCAGCGTATGCCCAAAGCGCGGCAGCGTCGTGCGAAAGGCGCGGGCCAGAAACACCGCCTCGATCACGTCGCCGCGGGCCTGCTTCAGCGCCAGCGCCGCAAGATCGCGATCGTAGAGCGAGCCTTCCGCCATGACGCGGTTCACGGCGAGGCGAAGCTGGCCGGCGATCTGTTCGGGCGTCACCTCCGGCAGCGCGGGATCGCCGCGCCGTTCCTCCGCCAGCCAGGCATGGGCATTGTCGATGGCGCGCTCGCCACCCTTGACGGCGACATACATCAGCCGGCCTCCCGTTCGACGCTGGTGCTGCGCGGCAGGCCGAGGATCCGGTCGCCCGCCACCAGGATGAGATCGACACCGAGGGGGAAGGCCGCTCGACGCGACAGGATGTCGGCACTCCCCTCGGGCAGGTCGGGCGCGATGATGATCGCACCGTCGATGCCGGGGCCGGTCAGGCGCAGCGCCGGGCCACCGGTCAATCCCGGCACCTCCACGATGAGCGTGATCCCCGCATCGGGATAATCCGGCGTGCCCTGTGGCCATTGCGTGAGCGGCAGCAGGCTCTCCCAGGGGCCGAGGGCGAAGCTGGCGCTACCGGGTGTTGAGGTTCTCGGCGCACCGGTATGAAACACGATCCAGGCCGCAAGCGCCGCCTCCTCCGCCCGCGGCGCGATCCACAGCGGCGTCTCTCCATCGGCGAGCGTCAGCAGGAGCGTCGCCGCGGCCGGGCTAAGGCCCGATGGCGCCGTGCCGCCGCTCAGCGTCGCGATCCGCCCTGGCTTGGCCAGCGCATCGAGGACGATCCGAAAAGCCCGCGCCCCTTCGCGCGCCGGATCCGCGAAGCCGCCTTCGAAACCGGTGGTCCCCGAGGCGTGATCGATCACAGCGCTCATGCGTTCTCCCCGCGCACCATGGTGAAAAAGTCGACCTTCGTGGCGGCAGCCTTTTGGCCGCGGGTGGTGCGGGCGGTGCGGGCCGCTTCTTCGAGCGGGCGCAGGATCTTCTCGGCGACAACGGGCGCGGAGGTGGCGCCCTGCATCAGCGCATCGACGAGGGCGGCGTTCTCTGCGTGCTCGGCGCTGCGGCCGGGCACCCAGGCATGGCCGACCGTCCCATCCGGCAGCGACAGGCTGGCACGCGTGACGGTCATCTCGCCGAGGTTGAAGGGCGCACCGGTCCCGCCGGCGCGACCGCGCACCATGACGGCGCCGATCTCCGGGCGGCGCAGCCACTGCACCGTCGGCCGGCCCCCCAAAAGGTCGAGGCAGGCAGCAAGATGCGCGGCCAGTGCCTCCGGCGCCGCCTGCGCGAGCACGGCCATCCAGGCGGCGCGGCCCTCAGCCGGCTCGGCAGTCTTCGTTATCATTGCCCTTGCCTCCTCATTTGTCTCGACAACTATACAACTCGACAATTAGAGTCGCCGCAAGGCTGGTGACCTGCGGCTTTGACAACGACGGAGCGAAGTTTTCGTGACAGAGGACCATCCCCTGGCGCCGGCCGGCAGCGGGTTGCCGATCTGGCAGCAGATCCGCAGCACCCTGGCCGAGGACATTGCGACGGGTCGCTATCCGCCGGGCGCGAGGCTGCCCAGCGAGCAGGCGCTCGCCGCGCGCTTCGGGGTCAACCGCCATACGGTGCGCCGCGCGATCGGGGCCTTGAGCGAGGCGGGGGCGGTCTTTGTCCGACGCGGGGCTGGCGCCAGGGTGACGACCGAGGCGGTGGACTATCAGCTCACCGCCACGCCGCGCTTTGGCGACAACCTTCGCCGGGCGGGGCGCAGGCCGTCGCGCCGCCTGTTACGGCTGGAGACGATCCATGCCGGGGAGAACGAAGCCCAGGCGCTGCTGATCCCCCCCGGGGCGCCCGTCGTCGTGTTGGAAGCCGTAGGTCTTGCGGATAGTCAGCCCATCAGCCTGGGGCGCAACCTGTTCCCCGCCGGGCAGCTTTTGGGGATCGAAGCGGCCTTGGCGCAGACGATGGCGGATCCCGACAGTGCCTCCATCACCGCGGCGCTCGCCAGCTGCGGGGCGACGGCCTACGCGCGGGCCGCGACCCGGGTGCAGGCGGTGCTGCCGCCACCGGAGGTCGCACGCCATCTGGCTCTGTCGCCGCAGACGCCGGTGCTGCAGACCGAGGCCGTCGATGAGACCGATGGTATGCCGGTGAACGCCGCGACGACCTGGTTCTGCGGGCCGCGGGTCACGCTGGTCGTCGAGACCGGGCGCGTTACCTCGACGTCTACGGATGAGGGCTCAGCGATCCCGCGTGCCTAACCAGGACCCAGCAATCATGGGGACGATATGACGACACTCACCGATGCGCTCTCCGGCGCAGGCTGGACCCTCGAGCCCGATGGCAAGGCCATCAGCAAGACCTTCCGGTTCGGGAACTTTCGCCAGGCGATGGCCTGGATGGTGCGCGCCGCATTCGAGGCGGAGGCGATCAACCACCATCCTGAGTGGTCGAACGTCTACAACCGCGTCACCGTCCGGCTGACGACGCATGACACGGGCGGCATGTCGGAGAAGGACATCGACTTGGCCGAGCGCCTCGAGTCGCTCTCCTGATCCCGCTCAGGCGAGGGCGCAGGCCGTCGGCGCGACGAGCAAGAGGAAGTTCGTGGCCCCGTCGCGGCAATAGTCCAGGCGCGCAACGGAGGCTCGAATGAGCATCCATCCCCAGCCGCCCTCCGGCAGGGCATCCAACTCCATGCCCACGTAGTCATGGTCGGTCTGCCGCTCCTCGAAGACGGAGCTCGGCAGCGGGACGCCGCGGTCCTCCACGCAGAACCAGGGGCCGTCGGACCCAAGGCCATGATGGATGCGCACGGGCACGGATGGATCGTGCCCCGAATGCTCCAGCACATTGTTCAGGGCTTCGGTGAGCGCCAGGCGCATCGCCTCCTGAACGGCATCGTCGCCAGGCGCGGGCGAGAGCGAGGGGCAGACCCGGAGGGCCCTTTCCACCGCCGGTGCGACAGCCTCGAGATGCGGCTCGAGCGCGACACAGGCAAGACACTCACCGATTTCGGCAAAGGGAGGTGACATCGTGAGGTCCCCTTCAGCTCTCTTCCTCGATCTGGAAAACCCGATCCATGCGGGTCAGCTTGAACACCCGCGCGACGGGCGGGCTGAGGTTCGCCAAGGCGAGCCGACGCGGATGCTTGATGTGCCGCAAGCAGCCGACAATCGCCCCGAGGCCGGAGCTGTCAACGAATTCAACCGACTTCAAGTCGATGATGACGTCTTCCGACGTCGTATCGAGCACCTCAACGAGCGCGCGTTTGAAGCCTGTCACCTCGGCCGCGCCGAGCCGCGGACCGGGGATGGCGACACTGACGCGCCCACCCGGTTTGCTGAGCGAAAGTTCCATGGATCCCTCCCATCAATCACCTCTCGAATACGTGTTGGGGCTTAAAAAACGCCAAACGATCCCATTCATTCGATTTTAAGCGCCAATGGCGTCAATGCGCTGGCGGGGCGGAGAGAGCGATGACGGCAGAAAGCGTTAGGTCAGGGATGGCGCCGGACGAGCAACACGCACCCTCTCATGAGGGCTCGCTGACGTCGCCTGCGAAGGTCTGCACACGGCGCGCCGCACCGGAGGATCGCATTCTCCTGGTGGACGACAGCCGGTCGCTGCGTCTCACGGTCGGGCAGACGCTGCGACGACTCGGTTTCGAGGTCGTGGAGGCCGCGAGTGGCGAGGAGGGTCTGGACCGGCTCGCCGCAGGCGACATTCAGCTCGTGCTGAGCGATTGGATGATGCCGGGCGTGGACGGGCCAACGATGATCCGCCGCCTGCGTGAGCGCAGCGGACCCGACGATTTTCACTACGTCATCATGATGACGGCCAAGCAGGACAAGGCGGCCCTGGCGATCGGTTTCGACGCCGGTGCCGATGACTTCATCGCCAAGCCGCTGGACGGCACCGAGCTTGCCGCGCGTCTGCGCGCCGGGCGCAGGCTGGTCGCCCTCCACAACACCCTCGCCAAACAAAAGAAGGAGACGGAGAACGCTCTCATCTCGACGAAGGAGATGTATGGCAAGCTCCAGGCCGATCTTGCGGTGGCCTCGACCCTACAGCGTGAGTATCTTCCGCCCCCCGTCGCCTCGGTGAACGGGACGACCGTCGCCTCGCTCTGCCGTTTTGCAGGGCATGTTGGCGGCGATCACGTCGGCTACTTCCCGATCGGCGAGCATTCGGTGGGGATCTTCTCGATCGATGTCTCCGGGCACGGCGTGGCCTCCTCGCTGTTGGCGATCCGGCTCGCGCAGTTCTTCGCGCCGCGCAACAGCACGGAGAGCATCGCCTTCGAGCGCGACACAATGGGGCGGGTGATCGCCCGCCCTCCGCAGGAGGTGCTGACGGAGCTTAACAACCGCACGACCGGGTCACTCGATCACGACCTCTACTTCACCATGGCCTATGCGGTGGTCGACTTGCCGAGCGGGGACGTCTCGCTCTGCAGTGCCGGGCACTGGCCGGCCATCGTGTTCGATCCCTCGGGCGCCATCAGTTTCAGCGAGATCGGCATGGCGCCGCCGATCGGGCTGCTGGAGGATGCGACCTTTCCCGCCGCCCGGCTGACGCTGCGTCCCGGCGAGCGGCTAATGCTCTACTCCGACGGGATCACCGAGGCGGAGCATGCCGATGGCTCAGGTCAACTTGGGCAGGAGGGGATTCGCCGGCTTGTGAGCACCGCTGCGTCGGAGAGCATGGAGGGCTTGTTGCCAACCCTCTGGCACCACCTGGCGCAGCAAGGGGGCGAGACCGGGATCGACGATGACGTCTCTGCGATCGTGATCGAGCGGCCGATGACGGCGAGCAACCCAACCGCGGTCAGCAAGGTCTAGGAGAGCTGCGCACCGTAGCGGCGAAAGGCCTCGAGGCTTTCAATCCAGCACTGCGCCACCGCACTCATCGTTGCCTCATCGGGCGTCTGCCCGCCCTCGGCCCTGGCCATCGCGCCGCTCGCGAGCGTCTGGAGCCGGAGCATGCCAAGGCTGCCGGCCATCCCCTTCAGCCCGTGAAAGGCAGCCTCGGCCGCGGTCGCATCGATCCCCGGTGACAGGGCGGCTAGGTGAACGGCGGCATCCTCCTGCGCCCCTTCGAGGAGCGCCTCGAAGAGGTCGCGGTCGCCCTCCCCGAAGAGATCCGTCAGATGCTCGGCGTCGAGGAGAGCGGTCTTGTCGGTTTCAGTCGTCATCGTCTGCTCCGTGTGCGCCTGCGATCCGCACCGCCAGAGGGCGTTGTCAGAAGAGGAAATCGGACGCGCTGATCCGCGCCGCATCCACGTCGGCCAGGACCAGGCGCCCCCCCTCCGGTGTGGTGATCACCGTGTTGCTGGCCACCTGTGAGATCGCGAGATCGTCGAGCCCCTGGACGAGCCCGTGCCCGGTGAAGTCCAACAGCTCGAGGAAAGGGTTGAAGTCGAGGATGCGATCCTCCTCGAAGCCGAAGCGGAAGACGAAGGTATCGCGGTCTGGGCCGCCGAGAAGGCGATCCTCCCCTGCCCCACCCTCCAGCCGGTCCGCCCCGATCTCGCCGCGCAGCACATCGTCGCCGGGTCCACCCAGCACGGTGTCGTCGCCGCGAAACGCGAAGATCGTGTCGTCATCGGCGCCGCCGTCGACCCAATCGTCGCCGCCGGCGGTCTTCAGCACATCGGCGCCCGCCTCGCCGTAGACCGTATCGGCGCCCTCACCCGACAGGACGGTGTCGTTGCCGCGCCCGGCTTCGATGGTGTCGGCGCCGTCGCCACTGCGCACGACGTCATTGCCGGTGTCGGCGCGGATCACGTCGTCGAGATCGCCGGTCGTGATGTCGTCGTCGCCGGCGCCCGCCTCGATGGTCGAGCGCCCCTCCCGGTCGATGATCGTGTCGTTGCCGCCCGTGCCGTCGAGGCTTTCGTCGCCCGCGCCGCCGACGATCCGCTCGCCCGGCCCCGCTACGTCGGCGGCGATGATGTCGAGTTTCACGTTCTCGGTATCGATGGTCACGGTGGTCGAAAAGCGGCCCGGCAGCGCATCGCCGAAGGCCGCCACCGTGTAGGTTCCCGCCGGCAGGGCCAGGGAGTAGCCGCCGCTGTCATAGCTGGTCGTGCGGAAGGTGCCCGCCTGTCCCACGGCCTCCACCGTGACACCGCCCAGCCCCTCCCCGATGTCGTAGAAGGCATCGCCGTCCAGGTCGTCCATCAAGACGCCCGTAAGGATGGGGTCCCCGGGTTGAGTGGCGAAGTGCTGGGTGTTCGCGGCCGGGCCCAGGTCGCGGCCATCGTCCGGCAGCGCAATGTGCCCGATCCCCACCTCGGTATGGGTCGGGTTCAGAATCGCGAGACGATGGCCTGCCGGATCCTGCAGCCCATCGAGGCCGAAGCCCCAGTCGATGAAATAGGCGGCGTGGCCATGGAGCGGATCCACCGCATAGCCAAACACATTCTCCGCCGCAGCCGTCCAGCCCACATAGCCCCCATTGGTGATGCGGTCTCCCAGCCCAGGTTCTCCGGGCAGGTTGTGCGACTGACGGTCATAATCCACCATCAGTTGGCTATGCGTGAACGCGGACTGCCCAAGGGCTTCGTTCCAGGCGACCGGCGCGACGGAGTCGATCACGGCAAGCGCCTCGGCGACCGCGGACAGCGAGACGCCGAAGAAGGCCAGGGCCTCCGTAATCTCCGGAGTCGCACCGATCCCATTGTCCTGATCCGGAACGAGGCGCGCGAGCTCGCCGAGGGGATCGGCGCGCGCGCGATTGACAAGCTCCAGTTGAAGCTGCTCCTCAGCCGTCGGTGCGCGCATCGTCTCTGCCCCATCGCCGACCGCCCCGGAGCGGCCCGCGATTTGTTTCGGATAGAAACGATACGAGGTTCCTAAAGAAGACGGTTGCCGATCTTCACGATCACCCGAATGTCATGAGGCGGGAGCGCGGCCCGGGATCAGAACGCCGAGAGGCCGTCAAAGTCGATGGCGCTGAAATAGGCATCCTTGTCGGCCTCGTCGGCGTCGCCGGTGACCTGGATCAGAAAGCGGTTCGCCACCATGGCAGTCAGCTCTCCGTCGGGGCTCATGACCGCGCGCTGGCCGGCCAGGCGCTTGAGCGTGCCGCCCGCCCCCATCAGCCCGGGGTTCTGGAACAAGGCAGCCATCGAGGCGACCATGGGGTTGTCGGCCATGATCGTGAGTTCAACGGTGCCGGAGGGGCCGTGATAGATCCGCTGCGCCACCAGCCCGCCGCCGAACATCGCCGCCATGGCGGTCATATTGGTGTCGCCGTCCTCCTCCATCCCCCAACCATCGAACGGGCCAGGCAGCAGGGAGGCGAGGTTCTGCGCCTTGCGCTGGCTGAGCAGGCCGGCGGCGAAGTCGACCTCCTGCTGGGCGAGGGCGAAGTCACCGGCGCGGTAGGCCTCCAGCGCGGCTTCGAGTGCCTGCTCGACCTCGTCACCCTCCTGCGCTTGGGCGCCGGAATAGGTGCAGGCGCTGGCCAAGATCATCAGCATGAGCGCCCAGAGGACGGTTCGGTTCATCGTGACGCTCCTTCTTCGCCGTCGCCGGGCCCCGCGCCGTCAGGCTTCCTCGACCGCCTCGACACCTGGCACGTCCTTTAGCATGCCGCGGATCTCGGGGCCGACAGGGAAATGGCCGGGCAGGCCCAGTTGGACCTCCTGGCCCATCTCGGTGAGCGCGAGGATCAGCGTGATCTCGCCGGCGGCGCGCGTGGTGCCGGACCGGGCGGCCGCGATCCCGCGGTCCAGGCGGCGGCGGACCGAGGGCATGGCGGCGGGGTCGTTCACATAGACCCGCAGTCCGGTGGCGCTGGAGGCGACGACTTCGTCCACCGGCTGCACCATGCGCAGCATGATCCGGCCGCCCCCACCACCGCCGGATGCTTCCCCCTCCGTCTCGACGGAGAGGACGAGATTGGCGCCGGGGGTTAGCAGCGCCTCCGCCTCGAGCAGGACATCGGAGAAGGCCATGACCTCGTAGCCGCCCGCGCTGTCGGAGAACTGGACATAGGCGAAGCGTGTGCCGCGGGCGGACTTACGGACCTGCATGGCGCCGAGGGTGCCGGCGATGCGCCCTGCCCCGCCCTCGCGCCCCGAGCGCTCCAGGAACTGGCGGTGGTTGAGCACGCGCTTGCGCCCCAGCGCATCGGCATAGACATCGAGCGGGTGGCCCGACAGGTAGAAGCCGACCGCCGCGTGCTCGGCCGCCATGCGATCCGCCGGCAGCCACTCCTCCCCGGCCGCCAGGCGCGGGGGTGGCAGGGCCGTTGCATCGCCGCCGAACAGCGAGGCCTGGGAGGACGAGGCCTCCGCCGCCTGGGTCGCAGAATAGTCGATCAACCGGTCGAGGGAGGCGAGAACGCGGGCCCGGTTCGGCTCCACCGCATCGAAGGCGCCGGCGCGGGCCATCATCTCCAGCGCGCGCTTGCCGATGGCCTTCAGCTCCACCCGCCGGGCGAAATCGAAGAGATCGGCGAAGAGGCCACCCTCGGCGCGGGCCCGTTCCACCAGCAACATCGCCTCGACGCCCACGCCCTTGAGCGCGCCGAGGGCGTAGAGGATCTTGCCGTCGCGCACCGTGAAACGCGCCTCGGAGCGGTTGATGCAGGGGGCGGCCACCTCGATCCCCAGGCGCCGCGCCTCCTGCACAAAGAGCGTCAGCTTGTCGGTGAGGTTGATGTCCAGGTTCATGACCGCGGCCATGAACTCCACCTGATGCGTCGCCTTCAGCCAGGCGGTCTGGTAGCTGACCAGCCCGTAGGCGGCGGCGTGGGACTTGTTGAAGCCGTAGTTCGCGAATTTATCGAGGAGATCCCAAACCTCCTTCGCCTTGGCCTCGTCGACCCCGTTCTCAGCGGCGCCGGACATGAACTTGGGCCGCTCGGCGTCCATCGCCTCCTGGATCTTTTTGCCCATGGCGCGGCGGAGCATATCGGCGCCGCCCAGGGAGTATCCCGCCATCTTGCGGGCGATCTCCATCACCTGTTCCTGGTAGACGATGATGCCCTGGGTCTCGTCGAGGATCGGATCGATGAGGGGGTGGATCCCCTGGCGCGTCTTCCGGCGGTTCTTGACATCGCAATAGAGGGGGATGTTCTCCATCGGCCCCGGGCGGTAGAGCGCCACGAGCGCGACGATGTCCTCAATGCACGTCGGCTGAAGCTGGCGGAGCGCGTCGCGCATCCCCGCGCTCTCCACCTGGAACACCCCGACCGTGTCGGCCCTGCCGTAGAGGGCATAGGTCTCCGCGTCGTCGAGCGGGATCGTGTTGATGTCGAGGTCGATGCCGCGCAGCTTCAGCAGGTCGACGGCGTTCTGGATGACCGTGAGCGTCTTCAGCCCGAGGAAGTCGAACTTCACCAGGCCCGCCTGTTCGACCCATTTCATGTTGTACTGGGTCGCCGGCATCTCCGACTTGGGGTCGCGGTAAAGCGGCACCAGGTGCGTCAGCGGCCGGTCACCGATGACCACCCCGGCAGCGTGGGTCGAGGCGTTGCGGTAAAGACCCTCCACCTTCTCCGCGATGTCGAGCAGCACGCCCACGGTCTCGTCCTTGGCGGCCTCCTCCTCGAACCGCGGCTCCTCCGCTCGCGCCTTGGGGATGGAGACGGGTTTGACCCCCTCCACCGGGATCAGTTTCGACAGCCGGTCGCCAACGGCGAAGGGGAGCTGCAGCACGCGGGCGACGTCGCGGACGGCGGCCTTGGAGAGAAGCGCACCGAAGGTGATGATCTGGGCGACCCGGTCGCGGCCATACTTCTGGGCCACGTATTCGATCACCTCCTCCCGCCGATCCTGGCAAAAGTCGATGTCGAAGTCGGGCATCGACACACGCTCGGGGTTCAGGAACCGCTCGAAGAGCAGGCCGTAACGCAAGGGGTCGAGGTCGGTAATCGTCAGCGCATAGGCGACCAAGGATCCCGCACCCGACCCGCGGCCGGGCCCCACGGGGATATCGTGCGCCTTCGCCCATTTGATGAAGTCGGCCACGATCAGGAAGTAGCCGGGGAACCCCATCCGCTCGATGATCGTGAGCTCGAAGTCGAGGCGCGCTTCGTACTCGCTCACCTCCGCGGCATGGGGGATGACGGCGAGGCGGGCCGCCAGACCCTCCTTCGCCTGGGTGCGCAGCTCCTCCACCTCGTCCTCGGCGAACTTCGGCAGGATCGGGTCGTGCTTGCGCGGGCGATAGGCGCAGCGCTGCGCGATCTCGACCGTCATCTCCAACGCTTCGGGCAGATCGGCGAAGCGCTCGGCCATCTCCTCGGCCGGCTTCATCCAGTACTCGGGCGTCAGCTGCCGGCGGTTCGCCTCGTTCACATAGCGCCCGTCGCCGATGCAGAGCAGCGCGTCATGCGCCTCGAACATCGCAGGGCCTTCGAAGAACACGTCGTTGGTGGCGACCAGCGGCAGATCGCGGGCATAAGCCAGGTCGATGAGGCCGGGCTCCGAGGCCGCCTCCGCCGGGCGGTGGGTCTCGCCGCCCGTGCCGTGGCGCTGCAGCTCGACATAGAGCCGATCGGGGAACATCGCCGTCAGGCGGCTGGCCAGCGCCTCCGCCTGGGCCTCCTTCCCCTCGGCCAGCAACCGGGCGAGGGCGCCGTCGGGCCCGCCCGTCAGGCAGATGACCCCCTCGGTATGGGCGGCCAACTGCGCCAGCGGCACGGCCGGCACGGCATCGTCTGCGCTGTCCAGATAGCCCGCCGAGGTCAGCGCCATCAGGTTGAGCCAACCGACCTGGTTCTGCGCGAACAGCACCAAGGGCGCGGGGGGTGCGGGTTTCTCGCCCGGCGCCTTCGGCGGCTCGACGGTCATCAGGGTCAGGCCCATCACGGGCTGCACGCCGGCCTTGGCGCAGGCCTCGGAATATTCGAGACCGCCGAAGAGGTTTCCGCTATCGGTGAGGCCGAGCGCCGGCATCTCCAGCGCTGCGGCGAGGGGGGCGAGGCGTTTGACGTGGATTGCCCCCTCCAGCAGCGAGTAGGCGGAGCGGGCACGCAAGTGAATGAATCGCGGAGTGGACATGCCACAAAATCTAGCGTTGGCCTGGGCCGAGGAACAGCCCCAAGACGCGGCGCTCACCCGGCTGGCGACCTATGGCACCTTTGTCCCCGGTGGTGAGAACCACGCGGTGCTGGCACCGCTCGAGGGGATCTGGCGGCGCGGCTGGCTGGAGGGGGAAACCCGCACCGCGCGCGCCGGGCGCTGGGCCGGCTACAGCGGGTTCGTGCCGCTGCCGGGCGGACCGCGCCTGGCCGCCTGGCTGTTTGAGAGCGCCACGCTGGCCTACGCATGGGACGATCTCGATGCCTTCGAGGGGCCGGCCTTTCTGCGCCACGGCGTGCCGTTCTTCCTCGACGCGGCCACCACAGTCACCGCGCAGGTCTATGCGTTGGAGGACGGGATCGAGGTGGGGGCATGAGCGATCCCCAGCGCCGCCCCCGCTACACCGGGCCCGCCAGCTTCTTCCGCCTGCCTTACCTCGAGGATTTCGAAGCCGCGCCACCGCAGATCGGGGTCATCGGCGTGCCCTTCGACGGGGGCGTCACGAACCGCCCCGGTGCCCGCCATGGCCCGCGTGAGGTGCGCAATCAGTCCTCGCTGATCCGGCGTATCAACCAGCCGACCGGCGTCGCGCCCTTTGACACGCACCGGATCGCGGATCTCGGCGACGCCTGGATCGAGAAACCCTATGAGCTGACCAGCGCCCATGCGGAGATCGAGGCCTTCTATGCCCGCCTCCATGCGGCCGGGATCCGGCCGCTGACCTGCGGGGGCGACCATTCGATCAGCCTCCCGATCCTGCGGGCGCTGGCCACGGACGGCCCGCTCGGCCTGCTGCACATCGATGCCCATTGCGACACGGGCGACGACTACCTGGGCAGCCGGTTTCACCACGGCGCGCCCTTCAAGATCGCCGTCGACGAGGGGCTGATCGACCCCAAACGGACGGCGCAGATCGGCATTCGCGGCACGGTGACCGAGCAGAACTTCTGGGCCTTCTCCTATGACAGCGGCATGCGGGTGATGCTGATCGAGGAGGTGGAGGAACGCGGCTGGGTCGCCTGCATTGCCGAGGCGCTGCAGGTCGTGGGCCCCGGCCCCTGCTATCTGTCCTTCGACATCGACGCGCTCGACCCGGCCTTCGCCCCCGGCACCGGCACGCCGGAGGCAGGCGGCCTCACGATGCGGGAAGCCCAGGGCATGGTCCGCCGGGCGGCCAGCCTCGATATCCGCGGGGCAGACATGGTCGAGGTCTCCCCACCCTTCGACCAGGGCGGGATCACGGCGCTGAATGGGGCCACGATGATGTTCGAGATCCTCTGCGCGATGACCGCCGGCCGCTGAGCTGGCGCCACAGCGATCCCGATCACGCCGGCACACGCCGTGTCACCCGCGCGTGAGGAATGGTGCGGTGCGGCGCCGCCCTCGCTACCTGCGGGGCAACCGAAACCCCTCAGGAGACCTTCCATGACCGCCATCGACCGTCTCGAAAGCGCCGTTCAGGGCGAGACCGCCCGCGCCGCCAGCCTCGCCGCCCTGCGTATCACCACCGCCGGCCTCATGTTCTGGTGGGGCCTGGTCAAGGGCCTCGACATGGGCGTGGGCGCCGCCGTGTCGAACGCCTTCTACGGCGGGCTCTTCACCCTCGACGCCCTGCTCATCGCCTTTGGCTGGCTGCAGGTCTTCGCCGCCATCGCGCTGGCGCTGGGTCTGTTCCGCCGCGCGCTGCTGCCCTTCCAACTGGTGGTCTCGGTGGCGACCGCGGTGGTGGTCTGGCAGTCGATCCTCGACCCCTTCTGGCTCTGGATGCCGGGTGAGGCGCCGGGCACGGTGAACAAGCTGTTCTACCCCTCGGCCATCGTCGCCGTGGCCTCCTTCCTGCTGTGGAGCTTCCGCGCGCAGGACACCTGGGCGCTGGACCGGGTGATCGGCGGCCGCCAGACGGCCGCTGCCTGAGGCTGCTTGGGGGCGGTGCTGCCGCCCCCTATCCCCTTCTAGGCCGCAATGATCTTGCCGGCGGTGAGCGTCACCGTCCGGTCGAGCCGCGCGGCCAGGTCGTGGTTATGCGTGGCCACCAGCGCCGCAAGCCCCGTGTCGCGGACCAGGCCAATCAGCACCTCGAAGACCCGGCCGGCGGTCTCTGGGTCAAGGTTGCCCGTGGGCTCATCGGCCAGCAGGACACGCGGGGCATTGGCGAGCGCACGGCAGATCGCGACGCGCTGCTGCTCACCGCCGGAAAGCTCCGCCGGCCGATGCCCTGCCCGCTTGGCTAGGCCAACCCGCTCCAGCAGGGAAAGCGACCGCTCGCGCGCCGCACTTCTGCCCGTACCCGCGGCAAGCTGCGGCAGGCTCACGTTCTCCTCCGCCGAGAACTCGGGCAACAGGTGGTGGAACTGATAGACGAAGCCCACCATGCGGCAGCGGGCGGCCGTGCGCACCGCATCCGTGGCGCCGGAGACATCAGTCCCGCCGATCGTGATGGTCCCGGCATCGGGCGTATCCAGCAGCCCCGCGATCTGGAGCAGGGTCGATTTGCCCGCACCAGAGGGGGCGACGAGCGCCACCGCCTCGCCGGGGTTGAGGGCGAAGTCCGCCCCCTCCAGCACCGCGATCCGCCGCTCGCCCTGGTGGTAGACGCGGGTGATGCCGGTCAGGCTGAGCGCAGGCAGGCCGCCGGGCTCACTCATGGCGCAGGGCCTCTACCGGGTCCATCCGGGCGGCCCGGCGCGCAGGGTACCAGGTCGCGAAGAAGCTGAGCGAGAGCGCGATGGTCACCGTGATGATGACGTCCGAGGGGACCATGTGGGCTGGCACCCGGGTCAGGAACCGGATCTGCGGATCCCAGACCTGACCGCCCATGACCCATTCCACCGCGGCCTGGATCTCCTGGATATAGACGACAAACAGGACCCCCAGCAGGCAGCCGACGACCGTGCCGACCACGCCAATAAAGGCGCCGCAGATGAAGAAGACCCGCAGCACCGCGCCCTTGCTGAGCCCCATGGTGCGCAGGATCGCGATGTCCCGCCCCTTGTCCTTCACCAGCATGATGAGGCCGGAGATGATGTTGAGGGCGGCGACCAGGATGATCAGCGAGAGGATGATGAACATCACTGCCCGCTCCACGTCGAGGGCGGCGATGAAGCTGCCGTTAGCGCGTTTCCAGGACCACAGAAAGCCGCGGTCGCCAACCGCCGAGAGGATGCGGTCGTCGATGGTGCCGGCGATGCTCTGGGCGGTGGGGTCGGCGACGGTATCGGGGTCCTCGACCATGACCTCGATCTGATCGACCCGGTCGGGCATGTTGAAGAACGTCTGCGCTTCCTCGAGCGGCAGAAAGACCAGCGCGTTGTCGAACTGGCTCATCCCGATGCGAAAGATGTAGACGACCTCATAGGCCTTGGTCTTCGGGATCACCCCAAAGGCGGTGACGGTGCCGCGCGGGTTGAGCAGCGTCACCCGGTCGCCGAGCGCCAGCCCCAGCGTGCGGGCGACCCCGGCGCCGATCGCGATCCCCTCCTCGAAGCGATCCAGGCTGCCCTGCGCGGCCTCGGGGTCCGACACGCCGCTTAGCTGGCGGATATCCGATGCCGCCATCCCGCGCAGGAGCGCGCCCGCGTTGCCGCTCGGGCCGCTGAGCGGGACCTGTTTCTCGATGACCGGGGCGGCGCGGACGACGCCCGGCACGCTGGCGACATCGGCGGCGAGCGCGTCATAGCCCTCCAGGTTGCCGCGGTCATAGGGGAGCACGGTGACATGAGCCTGGGCGCCCACGATCCGGTCGATCAGCTCGACCCGAAACCCGTTCATGACGGCCATGACGATGATGAGCGTGGCCACACCCAGCGTGATGCCCGCGAGCGAGAAGCCTGCGATGACCGAGATCACGCCCTCGCGCCGGCGCGCGCGCAGATAGCGCCAGGCGATCATCCACTCCAGGCGCGAGAAGGGGCCCGCCCCGCTGGAAGCCGCCGCAGCCGGCGCGGCGTCAGAGGCCATCGTAGAGTGCGGCAAGCTTGGTCACGGCGGCCTCGGCGGTCAGCTCCTCGCTGACGCCCGTCCGCCGGCTGGTCAACTCGACCACGCCGTTGCCAAGGCCGCGGGGGCCTACCGTCAAGCGCCAGGGCAGGCCGATCAGATCCATGGTGGCGAACTTGGCGCCCGCTCGTTCCTCGCGGTCGTCGTAGAGGCTGCTGAGACCCGCCGCCGCGACCCGGGCCTCGAGGTCGGCGCAGGCGGTATCGCAGGCGGCATCGCCCTGCTTGAGGTTCACGATGCCGACGCTGAAGGGGGTCACAGGCTCGGGCCAGATGATCCCCTTGTCGTCGTGGTTCGCCTCGATGATGGCACCCGTCACGCGGCTCACGCCGATGCCGTAGCTGCCGCCATGGACGGCCACGCGCTCGCCCTCGCGGTTGGCGATCATCGCGCCAAGTGGCTCGGCGTATTTGGTGCCGAAATAGAAGATATGGCCCACCTCGATCCCGCGGGCGGTCACCCGGTCGGGCTCGGCCACCCGCTCCTCGAACACGGCCTGTTCGTGGGTGTCGTCGGTGCGGGCATAGGGTGCTGTCCATTCGTCGAAGATGCGCTGCAGCTGGGCCGCGTCCTCGAAATCCACCGCCCGGTCGCCGAGGCTCAGGTCCACGACCCGGCGGTCGAGGAAGACCTCGCTTTCGCCGGTGTCGGCCAGGATCAGGAACTCATGCGCGAGGTCGCCACCGATGGGCCCGCTCTCGGCCTTCATGGGCACGGCCTTCAGCCCCATCCGCTCAAAGGTCCGCAGATAGGCCGCCATCATCCGGTTGTAGGAATGGCGCGCGCTCTCCTTGTCGAGGTCGAAGGAGTAGCCGTCCTTCATCAGGAACTCCCGGCCGCGCATCACGCCGAAGCGGGGGCGGATCTCGTCGCGGAACTTCCACTGGATGTGGTAGAGCATCTTGGGCACGTCGCGATACGACGACGCGGCGCTGCGAAAGATCTCGGTGATCTGCTCTTCGTTGGTCGGGCCAAAAAGCATGTCGCGGTCGTGGCGGTCGCGGATGCGCAGCATCTCGGGGCCATAGGCGTCGTAGCGCCCGCTCTCACGCCAAAGGTCCGCCGATTGGATGGTGGGCATCAGGACCGGGATCGCACCCGCCTTGGCCTGCTCCTCGTGCACGATCCGCTCTATGTTGCGCAGGACCGTGTAGCCGAGCGGCAGCCAGGAGTAGATGCCCGCCGAGGCCTGGCGGATCATGCCCGCCCGCAACATGAGCCGGTGCGAGGCAATTTGCGCCTCCGCCGGGGTCTCCTTCAGCACAGGCATAAAGTAGCGGGTCAGGCGCATCGGGCGGTCTCTTGCAGCGGGTCGTCGGCCGGTGGGGCGGGGTGTAGGCGGAATGCCCTGGCCCCGCAAGGCGCTCGCCTAAGCGAGAACCGTCTGCGCGGTCTCACGGCCCAGGTGCTTGGCGAGTTGCGCCAGCCGCTTCTCGCTGTCCTGGCCGGCCATATCGGCGACCGGCGGGTTGAGGCGCAGGGTGAGTGCGGTGCCGTCATCCTCCAGCCGGCAATGGGGCAGGACGCCGGGAGAGGAGGCGGCGAGCGAACAGCCGAGGCGCAGCGTGAGCCCAACCGCCGCCGCCCGGTCGATGGCGGCCTGGTCGAGCAGCGCCGTCGCCTCGGTCTGGGCAACGGTGCGGCGGTTGCGGCGATAGCGGGCGGTGAGCGCGAGGCCGAGGAAGACCCGGCCGTAATGGCCGAGGTCGGTGAGGGTGGAGCGGGTCGCCGCCTCCCAGGACGCGATCACCCGGTGATCGGGGTGGGTGCGCCAGCCGATATCGGCCAAGAGCGCCGCTACCTTGATCAGCCGCGTTTCCTCAGCGTCGCGCGAGCCCAGGGCCTTGAGGGTCCAATAGGCCAGCTCCGCGCCGAAGCCCGGGGCGCGGGCGGCCATCTGCTCCATATCCTCCGCCGCCGCGAGGAGCGGGTCCTTGGCGCGCAGGCGGGGCGGCATCGCCTCCAGGCAGACGCCCTCGCGTAGACCGAAGGCGGAGATGACAATCTCCCGCGGCTGAAGCGCCTCCAGCAAGCTGCGCAGCAGCCGCGCCGTCAGCGGCAGGGAGGGTCCGCGGCTCTCCGAGACGCCATCGAGCGCCATGACATCGGCGGGCGAGAGGCGGCGCGCCCAGCGCGCAAGCTCCAGTGCCTCCTGCCGCCCGATCGTGTACTCATGGAGCACCTTCAGCGGATAGCCGCTGCGCTCCATGTTGGCGCGGGCCAGCGCACGCCAGGCGCCGCCAACCAGATAGAGGCAGCCGGCGCGGGCGCGGATGGTCTCCGGCACCGCGGCAAGCTCGGTCTCCATCACCCGATCCGGGTTGGCCTGCCCCTCCAGCCGCTGGGGTCCGAGCGGCAGGGTAATGCCCTGCCCCGGCCGCCCGCCGCCCAGGACACAGAGCTCGAGCGAGGCGCCGCCGAGATCGGCCACCACACCCTCGGCGCCCGGATTGCCGAAGAGCACGCCCTGGGCCGCCAGCCGCGCCTCGTCCGAGCCGCTGGCGATGCCGAGGCGTATCCCGGTCTCCGCCTTCACCTGATCGCGAAAGGCCGGTCCGTCCTCCGCCTCCCGGATCGCGGCGGTGGCGACGCCGGCCAGCGTGGCGACCTTCAGGTGCTCGGCCACGGCGCTGAAGCGGCGCAGCGCCACGAGCGCCCGTGCCTTGCCGTCGGGGTCCAGCCGGCCGGTGCGGGCGAGGCTGGCGCCAAGGCCGCACATCGCCTTTTCGTTGAAGACCGTGGCGGGGCTGCGCGAACCCTCCTCGAAGATCACGAGGCGGATGGAGTTGGAGCCCGTGTCCACGACGCCGATCCGCCCCTCCCGCGTGCCGGGGGCGGCGAAGGAACGGGTATCGAAGCCCAGGCCCGGCAGATCACTCGGCGCGGCCATGGGCGTCGTTGCCCCGGCAGCCCCGCCCCCCGCGGCGGAGGGCAGGCGCGGCGTCGGCGGCTTGCTCTCCACCCGGTTCACTCGACGGTGCCCCCGATATCGCTCTGACGCCGGGTGGTCGAGGCGGCAGGTGCTGGGTCATCGGCCAGCATGGCCTCGTCGACGGGGTCGATGGCCTGCGGCCCTGTGGGCACCTGCACCGCATCCACCGCCAGCTCGCGCGCCAGGCGCGGGGCGTCGGCGGTGCCGCTGCGACCCCGGCCCGAAAGCGACGGGTACTTCATGAAGAACTCATGGCAGTTGAAGAGCGCCTCCCCCGGCGCCCCGGTGGCGCGGATGAAGGCGCCATCGGGCATCAGCACCCAGGACTGGGCCTCGTCGCGCAGGTTGGCCGCCATGACCTGCTGCAGGATCTGCGCGCGCACGGTCTCGTTGTCGACCTCCACCAGCGTCTCGACCCGGCGGTTGAGGTTGCGGCCCATCCAGTCGGCCGAGGAGATGAACATCCGCGCCCCATCGCTCGGCAGCCCTTCGCCGTTGCCGAAGCAGCAGATGCGCGAGTGCTCCAGGAACCGCCCGACGATGGATTTGACGCGGATGTTCTCCGACAGGCCCGGAATGCCGGGACGCAGCCCGCAGATGCCGCGGATCACAAGCTCGATCTTCACGCCGGCCTGAGAGGCTGCGTAGAGCGCGTCGATCACGTCCTCCTCGATCAGGGAGTTCATCTTGACCCAGATGTCCGCGGGCCTGCCGGCGCGGGCATGCGCCGCCTCCGCCGCGATACAGTCCAGCAGGGTCTGCTTCAGCGTGAGCGGCGCCACTTGGACCTTCTCCAGATCCCGCGGCTCGGCATAGCCGGTGGTGAAATTGAAGATCTTCGCCGCATCCCTGGCATGCGCCTCGGAGCAGGTGAAGAGCGAGAGGTCCGTGTAGATCTTCGCGGTATTGGGGTGGTAGTTGCCGGTGCCGAAGTGGGTGTAGGTGACCAGCTGATCACCCTCTCGCCGCACAACCTTGCTGATCTTGGCGTGGGTCTTGAGATCGACGAAGCCGAAGACGACCTGGGCCCCTGCCCGCTCCAACTGACGGGCCTGGCGGATGTTCGCGGCCTCGTCGAAACGGGCCTTGAGCTCGACCAAGGCGGTGACGGACTTGCCATCCTCCGCCGCCTCGCAGAGCGCCGTGACGATGGGGCTGTCCTTGGACGTACGATAGAGCGTCTGCTTGATCGCGATCACGTCCGGGTCGCGGGCCGCCTGGCGCAGGAACTGCACCACGATCTCGAAGCTCTCGTAGGGGTGGTGCAGCAGCATGTCCTTGGCGCGCACCGCCGCGAAGATATCGCCATCGTGGTCGCGCACCCGCTCCGGCAGGCGGGGCTGGTAGGGCGTGAACTTGAGGTCCGATCGGTCGATCACCAGTTCCGCCAACTGAGCGATGCCGACGACGCCCTCGACTTCGATGATCTCCTCGCGCTTCACCCGTAGCGCGCGGATGATCTGCTCGCGCAGCGGCCCCGGCGCACCGGCGGTGATCTTGAGACGGATGACTTCCCCGCGCCGGCGGCGCTTAAGGGCGGTCTCGAACTCCCGCACCAGATCCTCGCTCTCTTCCTCGACCTCCAGGTCGCTGTCGCGCAGCAGGCGGAAGAGGCAGAGACCGTCGACCTCGTAGCCCGGGAAAAGCTGCGCCTGGAAGATCTCCAGCAGCTTCTCGATGGGCAGAAAGCGGACCGCGCCCTCCCGCTCCGGCAGGCGGATGAAGCGGTCGAGCTGGGGCGGCACGGGGATCAGCGCATTCAGCGGCTCCCCGTCTCGGCTGCGCTTTAGCGTAAGCGCCAGCGCCATGCCGCCGTTCGCGATAAAGGGGAAGGGATGCGCAGGGTCGATGGCGAGCGGCGAGAGCACCGGGAAGACCTGGGTGAGGAAGAAGGCCTCCATCGCCGCGCGATCCTCGGCCGACAGCTCCTCCGCCTCCACCACGTGGATGCCTTCGGCCGCGATCTCCGCCCGCAGGGTCTGCCAGGTCTTCTGCTGGGCCTGCTGCAGCTTGAGCGCATCGGCGTCGATCAGCGCGAGCTGCTGCGCCGGGGTCAGCCCATCCACCGAGCGGGCATCGAGATCGGCGTTCACCTGGGCACGCAGGCCCGCGACGCGCACGGTGTAGAACTCGTCCAGGTTGTTGCCCGAGATCGAGAGGAAGCGCAGCCGCTCCAGCAGCGGCTGGTTGGGGTTATGCGCCTCCTCCAGCACCCGCCAGTTGAAGCCGAGCCAGGAGAGCTCGCGGTTGAAGAAGCGCTCGCGCGAAGCGGGGTCGATGCTGGCGCGATGGGCCTCCGGGATCGTCGTGACAGCGGTGTTGAGCAGATCCGCCCGCATCGGCTCAGGTCCGCTCTGCGCGCTCGGCATCGGCGCCCAGGCCCGGTTGCGCACCGGGCTGAGCGGCACCACTGCCGGCGTCCTCAGTCTCGGGCTCGGGCTCGGCGAGGGAAGCGAGGGCTTCTGTGGCGAGTTGCTGGGTGACCTTTCGGCGTCGGCGCCTTGTGGCGACCCGGTCGATGGCCGCGGCGGCTGTGGCGGCGGCAGCGAAGGAGCGCTCGATGCGGCAGAGGACATAGGTGACTGCAGCCGGCGCCAGATCGAGCCCGCGGTCCGCGCCATGCTTGAGCAGAACTGCCGAAAGGAGGGCGTCATCCGGCACTCCGATCCGGGCCACGGTGAGCGAGCCGAGCCGGGAGGCAAGATCGGGCATCGCGATGGGCCACTGCACCGGCGCGCCGCGCCCGGTCACCAGCAGCCGTCCGCCGCGTTCCGCCATCAAGTTGTAGAGGTGGAATAGCCCTTCCTCCGCTTCGCGCCGTTCCAGGGCGGGGGGGTCTGCCATGGCCGGCACGTCTTCGACAACCGCCAATCGCGCGTCAGCATAGCGTTCTGCCGTTGCCGTGGTCAGTGCTCTTGCTGCCACCGGCACGACATCGCCGACGCTCGCCGCGATCCGGGCGAGGTGGGTCTTGCCCGCGCCGGCCGGTCCCGTCAGGGCGAGCCTGCCGCTCGGCCAACGCTCCGGCGCAAGCACCAGCGCCGCGGCGGCCTCGTTGGCGGGGGAGCGGAGGAAATCGCTCGCGCCGTGGCGGTCGAGGGGCGGCATGGACAAGGGAAGCTGCCGGCCGGCATTGCCCCGCCCTGCCGTCACGCGCCCGGTTCCCGCTCGGCCTCGCCGACCGGCGTCTCAGGCGTCTCGGGCCGGCTGGCGGTGCCGGCGCCCTGTTCCACCCGTCGCGACGCCCGTTCCATCGCCGCGCGCCAGGCCGGATCGCCGCGATAAAGACGGCCGCGACGGTACTGGCCGACCAGGAACCGCGCCATGACGCCGATCCCGGCCGCGGCGGGCACGGCGATCAGCATGCCCACAAAGCCCATCAGCGTGCCGAAGACCGAGAGGGCGAGCATCAGCCAGACCGGGTGCAGTTTCACGTGCCCGCCCACCAGCTTGGGCGTCAGGTAGTTCCCCTCCACCACCTGGCCGATCACAAAGATCCCGGCCACCACGGCGATCCACTGTGGATCGTTCCAGAACTGGCCGATGGCGATGCCGATGGAGATCACCCCACCCAGGATCGATCCGATGAAGGGGATGAAGCTGATGAGCCCCGCGAACATCCCCACCAGCAGGCCGAAATCCAGGCCCACCGCGGTCAGACCGATGGCGTAGAAGCTGCCGAGGACCAGGCAGACCGTCATCTGGCCGCGGATGAACCCCGCCAGCACGTCGTCAAGTTCGGCCGCGAGCTGGCGGATCGTCTCCTGGTGCTGGCGCGGTGCCAGATCGTCCACCGCCGCGATCAGGTTGTCCCAGTCGTAGAGCAGATAGAACCCGACCACCGGCGTAATCACCGCGATCGTGGCAAAGTCGATGACCGCCAGACCGCCGAGCCAAACGCTTTCCAGCACCCGGACGCTCCACTCCTCGGCCTTCTGCTCCAGCATGGTGCCCATGCGCTCATAGAGGCTGCCCTCGGACTGCACCTCCGGCGCGATGCGGGCGATCAACCCCTCGGCCTGCGCCAAGTACCCCGGGGCGTTGTCGATCAGATCGCGCACCTGATCGATCAACGCTGGCACCACGAAGAGCGTGCCGAGAAAGAAGATGCCCGCAATGCCGACGCTGAGGGACACCGTGGCGCCGAGGCGGTTCATCCCCATCGCCTCCAGCCGGTCGGCGAGGGGGTCGGCCAGATAGGCGATGACGGCACCCAGGATGAAGGGCAGCAGCGGGTCGGAGAGGACCCAGATGAGCGCGATCGTGATGACCGTGCCCAGGCCCCACCACCGCAGCTGTTCGCCGACGGTCATCCGCACCCTCCGTCCGTCAGCGAGCCCCGCCCGCCTGTCCGTCGGGGATGCAATGCACAGCAAGGCGCGTCAACCGCCTTGGTGCCCGCGGCGCGGGCCCCACACCCACGCCGCTCGCCCTTACTCGCAGTCGGCCGACTGACGGAGGCTTTCCGCCACCCAAGGCGTGTCGGCACAGACCGCATCGTTCTGCGTGGTGCCCACAGCGACGCCCGACGCGCCCGCCCCATAGGTATCGACGCTCGGCATGGCCGGTGCCGCGCCGGAGACGTCGTGGCGCTCGGGCTCGGCGATGTGTGGCTCGAAAGCGCCCGCGCCGCCGGCATCCCGGGGCCGCACAACCGTGACGCCGGAGACACCACCGGGCACCGACACCTCAACTGCTTCGGGACGGTCGGGGTAGTAGAGGCCTCTCGGCTCGTGCTCGGCGCGGGCATCGCGTTCGGACTGCATCGCCATCACGGCGCGCTGGTGGGCGGCATCCTCGTCAGTGAGCTTGTCCACCAACCCGATCGCCTGACCACCGTAGAACCCGATCACCGCGGAGGTCAGAACCACCAAGCCGGCGGCCAGGGTCATCCAGTCCAGCGATACGGCACCGTCGTCTGCGCGAAAAAAGCTGCGCTTCGTTGTTACGCCACGCACGCCGGATTCTTCGATCACAGGTTGCATGACTATTACGTCCTCAATCGGTAGTACCTACACCCTCACCCCACAGCATTATTACTCATCTTGAAGTCGGGCAAGATAAAGGCAACACCACCATGGCCTGAGTTGTCCCTGCGGCAATTTGTTTTTCAGACTGAGAACTGTTCACGAATAATACGTTCCTCCAGCGAATGGCCGGGGTCATAGAGCAGTTGCATCTCGATCTCATGCGCCAGGGCGATGTCGACCCGGTGAACATCCCGTACTTCGACGTGGTCGGCGGTGGCCGAGACGGGCCTTTTGTCCTGCTCCAACACGTCGAAGCGCACCTCGGCCTCATAGGGCAGCAGCGCACCGCGCCAGCGCCGCGGGCGAAACACCGCGACCGGGGTCAGCGCCAGCAGCCGCGCCCGGATCGGGACGATGGGACCATGGGCAGAGAAGTTATAGGCCGTGGAACCCGCCGGCGTCGCCATCATGACACCGTCGCAGACCATCTCCTCCAGCCGCACCTCTCCGTCGACGCTGACCCGGATCTTCGCCGCCTGGCGCGTCTCGCGCAGCAGCGAGACCTCGTTGATCGCCAGTGCCGTGTGCTCCACCTCGTCGCCGGCGCGACAGATCATCCGCAGCGGATTGATGATCGCGTTCTTCGCCCGCGCCAGCCGCTCCAGCAGCCCCTCCTCCGCGAAGTCGTTCATGAGAAAGCCGACGGTGCCGCGGTTCATCCCATAGACGGGGATCGGCAGATCCAGTGTCGCGTGCAGAGTCTGCAGCATGAACCCGTCGCCACCGAGGGCCACGATCGTGTCGGCCTCGGTGGCATCGACATGGCCGTATCGGGCGCGCAGCGCCGTTACGGCGGCCTGCGCATCCGGGGCATCGCTGCCCAGAATGCATAGTTTCGGCTCGCTCACGCGCCCTCTCCGACTTTCAGCAGGCGAAACTTGCCCCTCCGGCGCCCGGAAACAGCGCTTTTTCCCCTGTACCGGTGCGGCCCGATGCTATTTGTTGCGGCCAGGTTACAGACAAAAAGCTGAGAGGAGACGCGCCGATGGACGCCAAGATCCAGGATACCGGCTTCTTCACCGAAGACCTTTCGACCCGTGATCCGGAGCTCTTCGGCTCGATGGTCGGCGAGTTGCGCCGCCAGCAAGACGAGATCGAACTCATCGCCTCGGAGAACATCGTAAGCCGCGCCGTCATGCAGGCGCAGGGCTCGGTGATGACCAACAAATACGCCGAGGGCTACCCCGGCCGCCGCTACTATGCCGGCTGTGAGCATGTGGACGTGGCCGAGCAGTTGGCGATCGACCGCATCACCAAGCTCTTCAACTGCAAGTTCGCCAACGTGCAGCCCCACTCCGGCGCGCAGGCGAACCAGGCGGTGATGCTGGCGACGATCAAGCCGGGCGCCACGATCCTCGGCATGGACCTAGCCTCGGGCGGTCACCTGACCCACGGCGCCAGGCCGAACCTGTCGGGCAAGTGGTTCAACGCCGTGCAGTACGGCGTCAGCCAGGAGAACAACCTGATCGACTATGACGCGGTCGCCAAGCTCGCCGAGGAGCATAAGCCCGCGCTCATCTACGCCGGCGGCTCCGCCGTGCCGCGCCAGATCGATTTCAAGAAGTTCCGCGAGATCGCCGACAGCGTCGGAGCGATCCTGCATGTGGACATGGCACACTTCTCGGGCCTGGTCGCGGCCGGGCATCACCCGAACCCGCTCGCGCATGCGCATGTCGCCACCTCGACCACGCACAAGACGCTGCGCGGCCCCCGCGGTGGCATCATCCTCACCAACGACGAGGCGCTGGCGAAGAAGTTTAACTCGGCGGTCTTCCCCGGCCTCCAGGGCGGCCCGCTGATGCATGTGATCGCCGCCAAGGCCGTCGCCTTCGGCGAAGCGCTGCGGCCGGAGTATCGCGCCTACATCGCGCAGGTGATCAAGAACGCCCAGGCGATGGCGGACGAGCTGATCAAGGGCGGCCTCGACATCGTCACTGGCGGGACGGACACGCACCTCTGCCTGGTCGACCTGCGGCCCAAGGGCGTGAAGGGCAACGCGGCTGAGCAGTCGCTGCTGCGCGCCCATATCACCTGCAACAAGAACGGCATCCCCTTCGACCCGGAGCCGCCGATGGTCACCAGCGGCCTGCGCCTCGGCTCGCCCGCCGGCACGACCCGCGGCTTCGGCGAGGCGGAGTTCCGGGAGGTTGCGCGCCTCATCGTCGAAGTGGTCGATGGCCTCGCCAAGAACGGCGAGGAGGGTAACGCCCCGGTCGAGAAGGCGGTGAAGGAGAAGGTGCTGAAGCTGACCGCGCGCTTCCCGATCTATCAGGCGCTCTGAGCGGCTCTTTACGTCCTAGCGCAAGACTGTTTTCCGGGCCGCGGGCATGACCCCCGCGGCCCGTTTTCTATCTGATCCATCAGAACCTCAGCGGGAGAGACACGATGGATCGCCGACTGTTCCTAGCTGGCCTCGGGGCCCTTTGCGGCACAACGGCTAGCACGCCGGCCTGGGCCGACGGGGCGCTGTCCCTTCTGGCGGAGCCGCGGACCCATGTGATCATGCGCCATGCGCTGGCCCCCGGCACGGGCGATCCGGCGAGCTTTCAGCTCCGCGAATGCCGCACGCAGCGCAATCTGGACAGCCGCGGGCGCGACCAGGCGCGGGCCACCGGCGCCATGCTGCGCGACGCGGGCGTGCGCATCGACGCTGTGCTCTCCAGCCAATGGTGCCGCTGCCTCGACACCGCCCGTCTGCTGGATCTTGCACCGGTGGAGGAGGGGCCCGCGCTCAATTCCTTCTTCAGCGCCCGCTCCCGCGCCGGCGCTCAGACCGAGGCCGTGCTCCAGCGGCTCGCCAGTACCCCTGAGGATCGCACCTTCATGCTGGTGACGCACTTCGTGAACGTCCGGGCGCTGTTGGGCGAGACGACCACCTCGGGCGAGATGGTCATCTTTCGCCTGGAGCGCGATGGGACCACGACGATCCGCGACACGGTGCTGGTGCCGGCCTGAGGGCGGCGTCAGTTCAACCGCGCCTCGGGCACCGGATAGCCCATGCCGCCCTGAAAGCCGAAGGTCTCGACGTGGCAGCTGTTGCAGGCGGTCATGACATTCACGGCCATGGGCGTGCCGCTCGGCGCGACGGCATAGTAGTACCAGTCCATGGTCTCGGGGCTCGAGCCGGTATTGACCTTCTCCATGAAGAAGAGCGGGCCGGCCTTGACCTCGCCGGCCTCGGTAACCGTGAAGCTCTCCTTGGCGATCAGCGTGCCGGCCGGGATGGAGGGATCGTCGGCATAGCGGGTATAGGCGTCGTGGCCGGTGGCGTTCACGCGGGTCACAAGGAAACGCTCGCCGTGGAAGCCGGGGGCGGCGGGAAAGCGCGAGGCGAGATCCCAGTCGCGATAGGTCTCGGTCCGGTCCGCCGGGATCCAGCGCTTGGGCCCGGTCTTCCAGCCGGCGTCGAGGTCGGCGGCGATGCACTCATAGACCGCCTGCGCCTCCTCGCCGGTGAGTTCCGTACCGGCCTTATTGGGATTGCAGGCGGCGTCCAGGGCCGCGGCGGGCGTGCCGGTGAAGGCGAGGGTCGCCGCCAGGCTCGCAGCCAGGGTCGCTGCTAAGGCGCGCGACAGCGGCAGATGGGTTTTGGCTGGCTTAGAAGAAGCTTGCATCGGATCCTCCCGATTTTTGGATGCGCCCCGACGCTACCAGCCCCCGGTGACATCGGTCGTCGCGGTCGCGTGAGCGCGCGAGAATGTGATGGCACGACCGCTCTCGACAGCACCGACTGTTGCCGACAGGATATAGCCGAGTGGGACAAATCTTGCGGTCCGTCTTCGCCGCTACACAAGGCTGTACCCGCTCGCTAGGGTGCCTGCGCAACGAGGGGGGAAGGATCATGCGCTGCCCGTTCTGCGGCAATGTCGATACCCAGGTGAAGGACTCGCGCCCCGCCGAGGATCACGTCGCGATCCGGCGCCGGCGCCTCTGTCCCGCCTGTGGGGGTCGTTTTACGACCTATGAGCGCGTGCAGCTTCGCGACCTCGTGGTGATCAAGAAGAACGGCCGGCGCGAGCCCTTCGACCGCGACAAGCTTGCCCGTTCGATCCGGATCGCGCTGCAGAAGCGCCCGATCGAGAGCGAGCGAATCGAGCAGATGATCTCGGGCATCGTGCGCCGGCTGGAGAGCATGGGCGATACCGACATCCCCTCCGACACCATCGGCGAGATCGTCATGGAGAGCCTGGCCCGGATCGACACCGTGGCCTATGTGCGCTTCGCGTCGGTCTATAAGAACTTCCAGGAAGTCGCTGATTTCGAAGAGTTCGTCTCGGAGCTTCGCCCTCCCTCCGCAGAGGCGTGAGCCCATGGGCGGCGCGTCAGCCGCAACGGCCGAGGATCACCGGTGGATGCGCGCGGCGCTGGCGCTGGTGACGCGCGGCGCGGGGCAGACCAGCCCTAACCCCTGCGTGGGCGCGCTCATCGTTCGCGATGGCCGCCTGCTGTCGCGCGCCGTCACGGCGCTGGGCGGCCGACCCCATGCGGAGGCAGCGGCGCTGGCGAAGCTGGCGCCGGGCGGGGCTGAGGGCGCCACGGTCTATGTGACGCTCGAGCCCTGCGCACACCACGGCCGCACGCCGCCCTGCGCCGACGCCTTGGTCGCGGCGGGGGTGGCGCGGGTCGTCTGCCCCGGGATCGACCCCGACCCAAGGGTCAGCGGACGGGGGTTCGCGACGCTGCGCGCGGCCGGGGTCGCGGTCGTGACCGGGGTCCTGGCGGCGGAGGCAGCGCGGGTCAATGAGGCCTTCGTCACGCGGCTGACGCAGGGCCGACCGCATGTCGTCCTCAAACTCGCGACCACGCTGGACGGCCGCATCGCCACGGCGCGCGGGGAGAGCCGTTGGATCACCGGGGCACCGGCCCGGCGCCGGGTGCACGTGATGCGCAGGCGCGCCGATGCCGTGATGGTGGGCATCGGCACGGCGCTCGCCGACGATCCGATGCTGGATGCGCGGGCGGTCGGCACGGGGCTGCGCCAGCCGGCCCGTGTCATCGTCGACGGGTCACTCGCGCTCCCGCCCCACAGCCGCCTTGCGCAGACGGCGCCCGCCATGCCGCTCATCGTCCTGCACGGCCCGGCGGCCGACGACCTGCGGCGGCGGGCTCTCCAGGCGGCGGGCGCGACGCTCCTGCCCATCGCGGAGACAGCGCCGGCGCGACCTAGCGCAGGACAGTCCGGAACAACCCAGCCGAGGCCCGACCCTCATCCATCGGTCCATGGCCAGCCACGGCGGCCCCTGGATCTGGAGGCGGGTTTGCGGGCGCTCGCCGCGGAGGGCATTGCCGAGGTGCTCTGCGAAGGCGGCGGGACGCTTGCGGCGGCGCTGCTGCGCGCGGGGCTGGTGGACGAGCTGGCCTTGTTCACCGCCGGGCGCGCCTTTGGCGCCGGCGGTGCGCCCGCCTTGGGGCCGCTGACCCCCGCGCCGCTGGCGGGCATGCCCGCCTTTGCGCTCCAGTCGCTGGAAGTACTGGGCGAGGATGTCCTGACGCTCTGGCGCCCCGCGGCGCCCGCGGCCGCGGGTGGCACGATGGCGTGAGACGCGGCGCGGGCGCGCGGCACGCTGGGGTGCGGCGCCGGGTCGGGGCCTTTGCCCCTGCGCCAGGTGCCCGTGCCCCTGCTGAGACCACCCGGCTCGGCGTCGCGTCCGTCCTCGATCACCCCCGCTCGGGGCGGGCGGCCGCGCGGCGGGCGCGGCCGGTTGAGGAGGCCGGGCCCTAGCGGTCTGCGGGAAAGGCCCATGGCGAGCGGCCCTCAGAGACCGCTCAACGAGCGAGAGGTGCCCGCAAGGCCCAGCACCGGCGCGATGGACTGCAGTATCTTCTGGAACTGCACGAAGGGTGCCGTGGTCACATAGAGCGTGTCGCCGTCACGCATGATGAAATCGCGCGCCAGGAACACGCCGCCGGGCTCGATCAGGTCGATGACATAAACGACGCGGCGCGTCCCCTGCGAGGCCAGCGCGGGCCCCGTGCCCGGCAGGCTGCGGAACACCGTCTCGCTCTCGTCGCGGAACACGAAGATGCCCGTGGGATCGGCAGTGGTCTCGATCAGCCCGCCGATCTGGCCAAGCGCCCGCGCCGCCGAAAGCTCCCGCACCGAGAAGGGCACCGTCGTCGACTTCCCCACCGCGCCCAAGGCGGTGAAGATCCGCCGGTCCCGCTCCGCGATGATCGCATCGCCGGCACGCAGCGCCACGTTCTGATCGGGCGCGTCATAGAGATCTTGCAGCCAGATCTCTCCGGTCTCCCCGCCGCGGCGCACGCGCACACGCACCACCTCCGGGTCGGTCTTGACCCCGCCGGCCTGCGCCAGCATCGGCAGCACCCGGCGGGCGCCATTGCGGATGGTGTAGAGCCCCGGCGTGCCGACGACGCCCTGGACGCTGACGATCCGCGCCTCCGACGCATGGGGGAAGACATCGACCTGGGGGTTCAGCGTGCGCTCGCGCAGCTGCGCCTCGATGCGGCTGCGCAGTTGCGACATGGTCCGGCCCGATGCCCGAACCCGCCCCACATAGGGCACATGCACGAAACCGTCCGGGTCGACGCGGATCTGCGGCAGCGTCGTGGGGCCAATGCCCTGGGGGTTCAGAAGCCCGGTCTCGCTGTTCTCCCAGACCGTGATCGAGAGCACGTCACCGGCGGCAAGGCGCGACGTATCCTCCGGCGAGGTGTCGCGGAAAAGGCGGCTGAAGCCCAAGGCCTCCTCCTGCCTCGTCAGCCGGGTGACATCGGCGGTGACGGGCACGACCGTGAAGGGCAGCGCCGCCCCCTCAGTCGTCGTGATTTCGTCCCGATCGGGGCCGGAGCGTGGGACTGCGCAGGCCGACAGGGCAAGCGAAGCCGCAAGCACGAGGCCGAAGCGCCCCGCGCGGGAGAGAGCAGACGTCATCGTCGCATCCTTCTGATCGACCGGTGAATGCCGGTTTTCGCCGCCCCTTCCGACGGCCCTGAGGTACGACGGGTATCGCCCAACATGCTTTCCAAACCGCTAAGGTCTCATTTTGTTCTCACCGCCAGCCACCTTGGCAAGCCACCCCGACACGGCTAGGTCAGCAGCCCAGAGGCAGAGCGAGCCAGAGGCAGAGCGGGAGAGAGCGATGTTCACCGGGATCGTGCGCGAGGTCGGCGAGGTAGTCCGGGCGGAGCGGCTGGCGGGCGGCGACACCCGCATCGAGATCGCCTGTGCCCGGCCCGAGGCCGAGATCGACATCGGCGCCTCCATCGCCTCCTCCGGCGTGTGCCTGACGGTGGTGGCCAAGGGCACGCGGGAGGGGCGGAGCTGGTACGGCATCGATGCCTCGAACGAGACCCTGTCGGTGACGACCCTGCGCCACTGGCGCCCGGGCACGCGGGTGAACATCGAGCCCTCGCTGAGGGTGGGCGACGAATTGGGCGGGCATATCGTGTCGGGCCATGTCGACGGGTTGGGCCTGATCGAGGCGATCACGCCGGAGGCCGGGTCCCACCGCCTGGATGTCGCCGCGCCCAAACCGCTGGCGAAGTTCCTGGCCGGCAAGGGGTCGGTCGCGCTCGACGGCATCTCGCTCACGGTCAATGCGGTGACGGACCGGCCCCAGGACGCGCTCTTCTCGCTCAACATCATCCCGCATACCTGGGCGGTGACGACCCTGGCCGATGCCGGCGTCGGCACGGAGGTCAACCTGGAGGTCGACCTGATGGCCCGCTACGTCGCCCGCCTGGCCGAGGCGAGCTGACACCCAAAGCCAATCCACCCCTCCCGCGGCAGAGCGGCACTGGCCATCGCCAAGCGCAGGGTCTATGTCGCCCCGCAGGCTCAAGGGACCGGGCCAGACGAGGGGTTTATGAGCGACCGCACCGACTTCAGCGACGCCATCTCGCCAGCGGCGGAGATCATCGAGGCGGCCCGCGCGGGCAAGATGGTCATCCTGGTTGATCACGAGGATCGGGAGAACGAGGGCGACCTCGTGATCCCGGCGGACGTGGCGGATGCGGGCGTGATCAACTTCATGGCGACCCATGGCCGAGGGCTGATCTGCCTGGCGATGCCCGGCACCGACATCGACCGGCTGGGCCTGCCGCTGATGGCGGCCTCGAACCAGTCGCGCCACGAGACGGCCTTTACGGTCTCGATCGAGGCGCGCGAGGGCGTGACGACCGGGATCTCGGCGCATGACCGGGCGCGCACGGTGGAGGCGGCGATCGACCCCGACAGCGGCCCGACGGACATCGCGACACCGGGTCATGTGTTTCCGCTGCGTGCCCGCGACGGTGGCGTTCTGGTGCGCGCGGGGCATACCGAGGCGGCGGTGGACATCGCGCGCCTGGCCGGGCGGCGCCCCGCCGGCGTGATCTGCGAGATCATGAAGGACGACGGCAGCATGGCGCGGCTGCCGGATCTGGTGGCCTTTGCGCAGCTCCATGGCCTCAAGGTCGGCACGATCACGGATCTCATCGCCTATCGCCGGCGCCACGACAATCTGGTGCAGCAGGTCGAGGAAGCGGTGATCAACTCGGCCTATGGCGGAGAGTGGCTGCTGCGGGTCTTCCGCGATGCGCCGGACGGCAACGAGCACTATGCGCTGATCAAGGGTCCGCTCGAGACGGACAAGCCCGTGATGGTGCGGATGCATGTGATCGACCCGCTGGAGGATATCCTGGCGCTCGATCCAGAACGGGCGGGCCAGGTGCCGGCCGCGATGCGCGCCATCGCGGCGGAGGGGCGCGGCGCGGTGGTCATGATCCGCGATACCTCACCCACGGCCGTGTCGGACCGGCTGCGCCCGCGGGGCACGAGCCCCAAGGAGTTGCGCCACTACGGCGTCGGCGCGCAGATCCTGCAGGCCCTCGGCATTCAGGAGATGGTGATGCTGACCAATTCGCCCGCCCCGCGGGTGGTGGGGCTCGAGGGCTATGATATCACCATCACCGAAACCCGGCGGCTGAGCGCCCCGGCAGACGGCAGCTGAGGGAGACGGCCATGGCCGAAGAAAGCGATGCGGGTGCGCTGACGCTGCCCCCGCTCTCCCCCGCGCCGCGGGTGCTGATCGTGGCGGCCCCTTATTATCGCGCCATCGCCGATGATCTGATCGCCGGGGCCCAGGCGGTGCTGAGCGAGGCAGGCGCCCTCAGCGAGATCGTCCATGTGCCGGGCGCGCTGGAGATCGCGCCTGCCATCGGCCATGCCGCAGCAAGCGGGCGCTACGAGGGCTACGTCGCGATCGGCTGCATCATCCGCGGCGAGACCACGCATTATGAGACCGTCTGCGAGGAGAGTGCGCGGGGCCTCACCATCCTGGGCGTCGAGCGCGGTCTCAGCATCGGCAACGCCATCCTGACGGTGGAGAACAAGGCCCAGGCAGAGGTGCGCGCCGACCCGCAGCAATCTAACAAGGGCGGCGGCGCGGCGGAGGCGGCGCTGCACCTGGTGGCGCTGGCGCGCCGGTTCCGCGGCGCAGGCCCCGGCGGCGTCATGCTGGCCGGCGATCCGCAGACCGCGACGGCCTGAGCGATGAGCGACCCGGAGACCGAGGCGCCGGCGCCGAAACGACCAGACCGCAAGGTGATGGCGCGGCTCGCGCGTTCCGCCGCGCGCCTGGCAGCGGTGCAGGCGCTCTATCAGCTTGAGATGACCGGCGGCGCCTGGACCGACGTGCGCGACGAGTTTGAGACCCATCGCCTGGGCTCTGACGTTGAGGGGCTGCGCTTCGACGAGCCAGATATCGATCTGTTCCGCGACATCCTGGGCGGCGTGCAGCAGCATCAGGTGGCCATCGACCAACTGACCGATCGGGCGCTCGATGCGCGCTGGCCGATCGGCCGGATCGACTCGACCCTGCGCGCCCTCTTCCGCGCGGCGGGGCATGAGTTCTTGAATCGCGCCGACGTGCCCGTCAAAGTGGTGATTGGGGAATACATGGACATCGCGAAGGCCTTCTACGCCGAGGGGCGCGAGCCCGGCTTCGTGAACGGGGTGCTCGATCACATGGCCCGCGACGCGCGCCCCGGGTCGCTGCCGGACGTCTCACAGTCGTGAGGGATGTGCGCCGGCGTCCGGTTGGCCACAGGAGCCTCGGGGGATAGCCTGCGACGATGACGACCACGGACCTGAGCGCCGAGACGACGACGGCGGAGGCGCAGCACGCCGACCGCCGGCTATGGCGTGTCATCGTAATCCTCGCCTGGGCGCAGTCCGTCCTGGGCGCGATGATGCCGGTTCATTTCATCCTCGGCGGTCTTGCCGGCGCGCTTATTGCCCCGAACCCGGCGCTTGCCACGCTGCCGATCTCCATCGTGGTCTTCTTCTCGATGCTCAGCGCCCCGGGCCTGTCGCTGATGATGGGGCGGCTGGGGCGTCGCCCGGGCTTCCTGCTGGCCGCGGCGGCGGGGATCGGTGGCCTCGGCCTCGCGGGCTATGCGATCGAGGAGCGGTCGTTCACGCTGTTTCTGATCGGCAGCGCGCTGATCGGCGTCTACATGAGCGGGCACAACCTCTATCGCTTCGCCGCCGCCGACATCGCACGGCCGGAGGTGCGGCCCAAGGCGATCTCCTACGTCATGGCCGGCGGCCTTGCCGCGGCGCTGATCGGTCCGGAGGTCGTGCAGGCCTTCACCGACTGGCGCGAACCGGTGCCTTACGCGGGCGCCTATTATGCGATGATGCTCGTCGCGGCCCTGGGCGCGGCGCCTCTCTTCCTGCTGGAGATCCCGCGGCCGCGGCCTGCCGCGGAAAGCGCCCCTGCCCGGCCGCTGCGCCAGGTGCTGGGAGAGCGGCGGATCCAGGTCGCCATGGTCTGCGCCATGCTGGCCTATACGCTCATGAACCTGGTCATGACCTCGACGCCGCTGGCGATGTACGCCTGCGGCTTCGGCACGCACGAGGCCGCCGGCGTGGTTCAGGCCCATGTGCTGGCGATGTATGCGCCGAGCTTCTTCACCGGCAGCCTGATCGCACGCTACGGCGCCTCGCGGGTGATCGTGGCCGGCATCGGGTTCTTCGCCCTCGGCGGGGCCTTCGCGGTGGAGGGGATCGAGCTCTGGAACTTCTACGCCGCGCTGATCGCGCTCGGCTTCGGCTGGAACTTCGCCTTCATCGGCGCCACGGCCATGCTGAGCGATGCCCTGCGGCCCGAGGATCGCCCCAGGGTGCAGGGGATCAACGATTTCGCGGTGATGGGGCTCGTCTCGCTCGGCTCGCTCAGCTCCGGCGTGCTGCTCGCCATGGTCGGTTGGACGGCGGTGCAGTTCGCGATGGTGCCCATGCTGACGCTGGCGGGCGGCGCCCTCCTGTGGCTCTGGATGCACGAGGGGCGCGCGCGGGCCTGAGGGGCCCGCTGCCGACGCTATTCGTCGATGAAGCCCTCGAGCGAGCCGATGTTGCCCAGGATCTGCTGCAGCACCGTGAGCTGGCGGCCGAAGGTCGGGGTGGTACGCGTCTCAAGGTCGACGTACTGCCCGTCGGCCAGCGCGAACTTATCGACCGCCGTCACCCGGTCCCGCTCGTCGAAGCTGACGGCGATGATCCGCCGGTCGGTGATCTCGGGCGCATAGAACGCCCGCCGCTCCACCGTCGAGGAGACGTAGTACCAGCCGTCCTCGGTGAAGCTGCCGGTGATACCCGGCCGCCCGATCTTGCGCCGGACACTGCCGCGTGTGTCGACGCCTGGCACGATCTGACCCACCCGTTCCTCGGGCGGGGCATAGCCGTGGGTCGTCACGACGGGCGAACAGGCGGCCAAACCCAGGGACAGACCAAGGGACAGGCCACCGGCGACGAGGCTGACGCGCAAAAAAGACACGACTGGCTGCTCCATTCTCATTTTCGTTTTGCCTAGCCGTCGGCGTACTTAACTTCAAGCGGACGTCGGGCTGCGCGCGATCACGCCTGTTTCATGGTGATCGGCGCGCCCGCGCCAGGAAAGCCGGAGCCATGGCAGAGACAGACAAGACCGCGACCGACGCAGCCGAACCCCTACCGATCACCCATGAGGTTGCCGTCACCACCCTGGCCGAGGCCGGTGGGCTGTCGTTCGACCTGGAACCCACGGCGCAGGAGCGCACGGCCATCGCCGCCTTTCTGGCGATCGACGGGCTGGAGGCCCTGCGGCTGCGCGGCAAGATCCTGCCCGAGGGCGAGGGCTGGCGGATCGAGGCCATCCTCACCGCGCGTCCGGTCCAATCCTGCGTCGTGACGCTGGAGCCGGTGCGCAATCCCATCGAGGCCGAGGTCGAGCGGCGCTACCAGCCGGGCGTCATCGCGCCGGAGGGGGCGGAGATCGAGATGGGTGCCGACGATGACCGGGCGCCGGAGCCCCTCGGCCCGGCGATCGATCTGGCCGCGGCAATGATCGAGACGCTTGCCCTGGCGCTCGACCCCTTCCCGCGCAAGGACGGCGCCGCGCATGGCACAGTCGTCTATGCCCCGCCGGGCAGCGAGCCCTTGACCGACGAGGCCGCCCGCCCCTTCGCCGGGCTCGCCGCTTTGAAGGCGCGACTGAGCGATGGCGAGCACTGAGCAGACGCGCTGCCCTTCGGTCACCGCCGGGCCGGCGGGCGCTCGGAAAGCACGGCATCAAACCTGCGAGAAAGCCCTTGCTCCGCGCCGCGATCCGAGTATGTTCCGCGTCTCTTGCGATCCAGGGTGTTTCGCCCTGGGCGCGACCGTGCTTTTTCGCCCGCACCAGCGCGCCGCTTCTCGGCGCCGCTCGCTCGGGCCCGGGATGACGAGGGTGAGCCATGGCCGTCCAGCAAAACCGTGTGACCCGCTCCAAGCGCGGGATGCGTCGCAGCCACGATGCGCTGAGGGTGACCGCCTCCAGCGAGTGCCCCAACTGTGGGGAGCTGAAGCTGCCGCATCACGTCTGCGGGGCCTGCGGCTATTACCGCGACCGCGAGGTGGTCAAGAACGTCCAGGAAATCGATCTGGACGACGACGCGGCGTAATCTGCCCGCGGGTGAACCATGACTGCGGGCTGGCGACCGGATCAGGCGGCGCGAGCGGGAGTGTGAGCCCGGCATGACCGGCAGTCTGATGATCTCCGTCGACGCGATGAGCGGGGACGTCGGCCCTGACCCGGTGATCGCCGGGATGGCCCGTGCGCTTGCCGACAACGACGCCCTGCGCTTTCTGGTCTTCGGCGACAGCGCCGTTCTCGCCAAGAAACTCCGCCGCCGCCGCTACAGCGCCCTGCGCGCGGCCGTCGAGATCCGCCACGCCGATGACGTCGTGTCCATGAGCGACGTGCCCTCCCGCGCACTTCGCGAACGCCGCGGCTCCTCCATGTGGGCGTCGCTCGAGGCGGTGAAGGCGGGCGATGCGCCGGTGGCAATCTCCTGTGGCAACACCGGTGCGCTGTTGGCGATGTCGGTGCTGATCCTGCGCAAGGCGCCGGGGATCGACCGTCCCGCGATCGCCGTCCACTGGCCCGCCAATTCGGCCGCGGGATTCAACACCGTCCTCGACGTGGGCGCCGATCTGCGCGCGGGGCCGCGCACGCTGATGCAGTACGCCATCATGGGAGCGGAGTACGCCCGCCTCTCCTTCGGCATCGACCGGCCCCGGATCGGGTTCCTGAACATCGGGACCGAGGCCACCAAAGGCCACGCCGACCTGCGCGACGCCGCCGCCAAGGCAGAGGAGGTGGCGCAGCATCCAGCCGCCCCCTTCGCAAGCGTGGGCTTCGTTGAGGGCAGCGACATCTGCGGTGATGCGGCGGATGTCATCGTGACAGACGGCTTCACCGGCAACATCGCGCTCAAGACCGCGGAGGGGACGGCAGCCTTCATCCGTGCGGGGCTGAAGGACGCCTTTGCGCACTCCTTCTGGTCGAAGATCGGAACGCTCTTCGCGCTCACCTCGCTCAGGCGCTTTCGCAAGCGCATCGATCCGCGGCGCGTGAACGGCGGGGTCTTCCTGGGCCTGAACGGCACCGTCGTCAAAAGCCATGGCGATGCCGATGCGGTCGGCGTTGCGGCGGCACTGCGGCTGGCGGCGACCCTGGCGGCCAATGATCTTGGGGCGGCGGTGAACCAGCAGTTGGACCGCATCGACCTGAGCGCCCTGCCCCATCAAAGCACGCCCCGCACCGCCGAGGGCGGCACGAACGAGCGAGGAACGCCTGCTTCTGTGGCAGGGTCCGAGCCAGACGACGGCAGCACCATCCGCGCTGTCGCGGAGGACAGCAGACGATGACGACGCCCACCGCTGCGATCCGTGCCCGCGCCGTTGGGTGCGGCCACTACCTGCCCGAGCGTGTCGTGACGAACGACGAGCTTGCCGCCCGGATCGATACCTCCGACGACTGGATCACCCAGCGCACCGGGATAAAACGCCGCCATGTGGCGGCGGAAGGGGAAATGACCTCGGACCTCGCCATCGCGGCGGCGGATCGGGCACTCCGTGCTGCGGGGCGCAGCGCCGGCGATATCGACGCCATCGTGCTGGCGACCGCGACCCCGGATCAGACCTTTCCCGCCACCGCGACGCGGGTGCAGCACGCGCTCGGCATGCGCCGCGGCTTCGCCTTCGACATCCATGCGGTCTGTGCCGGGTTCATCTATGCCCTCTCGAACGCCAATGGGCTGATCCTCTCGGGCCAGGCGGATCGGGTCCTGGTGATCGGCGCCGAGACCTTTTCGCGGATCCTGGACTGGAACGACCGCTCGACTTGTGTGCTGTTTGGCGACGGTGCCGGCGCGCTGATCTTGGAGCGGATCGATGGCACCGGCGGCCCCGCGGACGATGGCGTGCTGGGCACCTGCCTGCACTCCGACGGGGCGCACAACGAGCTGCTCTATGTCTCCGGCGGCCCTTCGTCGACCCAGGTCGCGGGTTTCGTGCGGATGGAGGGGCGCGAAGTGTTTCGCCATGCTGTGGTGAAGCTCGCCGATGTGGCGCATGAGGTCATGGACAAGGTGGGCATCGCCGCCCAGGACATCGACTGGATCGTGCCGCATCAGGCGAACCTGCGGATCATCGACAGCACCGCGAAAAAGACCGGGATCGCAATGGAGCGCGTGGTCGTCACGGTCCAGGACCATGGCAATACCTCCGCTGCATCGATTCCGCTTGCCCTCTCGGTTGCCGTAGGGGACGGACGAATCCGTCGCGGTCAGGTACTGCTGATGGAGGCAATCGGCGGCGGTTTGGCCTGGGGATCGGCGCTGTTGCGCTGGTGACATGATTAAGAAGTGATGCATCGTGGGCACGCCTTCTGCACCATTTTGAACGCGACCCGCGCCAGAGCGGACCCTCCGCGACTTTCACTCCACGCCGCAAGCACTTGAAGTTGACCTCTCTTCCATCCCGCAGCTATCGTGGCACAAAGGCGTGATGCGGGTCGGGAGGTTATCGAATGTCTGGAAATACGCTCACGCGGGCAGACCTCACCGAGGCGGTCTACCGGGAAATCGGACTTTCCCGAAATGAGTCGGCGGACCTGGTCGAGTCGATTCTCGATGAAATCTCCGAAGCTCTGGTACGGGGGGAGCACGTCAAGATTTCCTCCTTCGGCACCTTCAGCGTGCGCGACAAGGGTCCGCGCATGGGCCGCAACCCCAAGACCGGTGAGGAAGTGCCGATCGATCCGCGCCGTGTCCTCGTCTTCCGCCCCTCGCACATCATGAAGGAGCGGATCAACATCGACGGTACCGAGAGCGAGGCGCACGGCTGATGGCCGACAGCGGGGGCGCAGCGGGCCGTCAGAGCCCGGCGACGGAGAAGTCGCCGGACGCCTTTCGCACGATCAGCGAGGTGTCCGAGGAGCTCGACCTGCCCCAGCACGTCCTTCGGTTTTGGGAGACGCGCTTCAGCCAGATCCGCCCGCTGAAGCGTGGCGGCGGTCGTCGCCTGTATAGGCCCGATCACATCTCCCTGCTGCGCGGGATCAAGGCGCTGCTCTACGACGACGGCATGACCATCAAGGGCGTGCAGAAGGTCCTGCGCGAGCGCGGCCAAAAGGCCGTGATGGCGCGTGGCCGGGCCGATGCGACCCTGGGTTTCGAGGCGACCGTGCCCTCGGATGCCACTGGGCGGCTGGCGGCGCTGCGCGAGCGGATCGAGACCATGGAAGCCGCCGGCGAGGGCGCCAAGGCAAAGCCGCGCAAGGAAGCGACGCGCCGCAAATCGGCCCGCCCGGCCGGCGCACCGACACAAGCCGCCCTCGACTTTGGCGATGCACCGCCGCCGGCAGACGGCTCGGAGGCTGCGCCCGAGAGCCCGCAGGATGCGCCCGAGAAAGACGAGCGCGTCGAGGCATCGATCAACCGGCTGAAGTCGGTCCTGCAGCGTCTCGAGGGCGAGTGATCGGGGGCCTCGGCCCTTGAACGATTGGCCATTGCACCTTCCCGCGGGCGGCATTAAACGCACTCCACCGTCGGGCCGTAGCGCAGCCTGGTAGCGCGCTTGCATGGGGCGCAAGAGGTCGTGAGTTCGAATCTCGCCGGCCCGACCACTCACCGGGAACGCCAGCGGCCCGTGGCCGCTGGCGTTTCTCGTTCCGGGACTGGGGAGGGTCCGCCATGACCGATCTGACGATGCCCGCGCGCGATGGCGTCATCCCCTCCCAAACCCTGCGGGCGATGATCGCCGAGGGCAGCATCGGCGCGGTCGAGCCCATCGCCGACGCGCAGCTGCAACCCGCCAGCCTGGATCTGCGTCTGGGGCGCCGCGCCTGGCGCGTGAGGGCGAGCTTTCTGCCCGGCAGCCGCCGGGTAGAGGAGCGGCTGGCCGATTTCGCCATGCATGAGATCGACCTCAGCGCCGGCGCAGTGCTGGAGACGGGCTGCGCCTATGTCATCGAGCTGGCGGAGACGCTGGCCCTGCCCACCGACATCGCCGGGGCGGCGAACGCCAAGAGCTCCACCGGGCGGCTCGATCTGCTGACGCGGCTAGTGACGGACCATGCGACCAGCTTCGACCGGGTTGAGGCTGGTTATCGCGGCCCGCTCTATGCCCAGGTCAGCCCCTGTACTTTCTCGGTGCTGGTGCGGCCCGGCGTGACGCTGTGCCAGCTCCGCCTGCGCCGCGGCGAGCCCGCGTTGGACGATACGGCGCTGGCCGCCCTGCACGCCGAGCAGCCGCTCGTGGATCGAGCGCCGGTGATCGACGGCGGATTGGGGTTCTCGGTCGATCTCTCGGGCGAGGCGGCGGAGAGCGGTCTCGTCGGCTGGCGCGCCCGGCGCCATGCGGCACTCATCGATCTCGAGCGCATCGGCGCCTACGACCCGGCGGAATTCTGGGAACCCGTCTACCCCGCGCGCCATGGCGGCCTGATCCTGGACCCGGGCGCCTTCTACATCCTCGTGAGCCGCGAGGCGGTGTCCGTGCCGCCGGAGACCGCGGCGGAGATGGTCCCCTATATGGCCGTCGCCGGGGAGTTCAGGGTGCATTATGCCGGCTTCTTCGACCCGGGCTTCGGCCACCCGGAGACCGGCGGGCGCGGCTCGCGCGGGGTGCTGGAGGTGCGATGCCACGAGGCGCCCTTCGCGCTGGAGCACGGGCAAACCGTCGGCCGGCTGATCTATGAGCGCATGGTCGACCGGCCGGACCTGCTCTATGGCCGCGACATCGGCTCTAACTACCAGGGACAGGCCCTCAAGCTCTCGAAGCACTTTAGAGCACCCCAAGCCGCTTAAGGTGGGAGAGACCGCCTAGTCCTCGTCGTCCTGGGTTGGCTCGGGCTCCTCCTGCGCCTCCTCGGGCGGCAGGGGCTCCAGCAGACCGGCGGAGCGCAGTTCCTTCAAACCGGGCAGGTCGCGCACGCTGTCGAGCGAGAAGTGATCGAGGAAGGCGGTGGTCGTGACGAAGGTCGCCGGCCGGCCCGGGGTCTCCCGCCGCTTGCCGATGCGGATCCAGTCGAGATCGAGCAGCAGATCGAGCGTGCCCTTGGAGACCGCCACCCCGCGTGTCTCCTCGATCTCTGCCCGGGTGACGGGCTGATGGTAGGCGATGATGGCCAGGGTCTCGATGGCGGCGCGGGACAGGCGGCGTTCCTCCACGGCCTCGCGGCGCATGAGAAACCCCAGTTCGGGCGCGGTGCGAAAGGCCCAGCTACCGCCCGAGCGCATCAGGCGAAACCCCCGGTCAGCATAGCGCGCCTGGAGCGCCGCCAACGCCGCGGGGACATCAGCGCCCTCGGGCAGCCGCTCTGCGATCTCCGCCACGCGCAGGGGGTCGGAGGCGGCGAAGAGGACGGCCTCCACCATCCGCTCCTGCTCCTCCAGCGGCAGGGTATCGAGGAGCCGCGGCGCGTCTTCGCCCGATGGTGTTTCCTCGGGCGCGCCGCCGGCGGGCGCGGGCACGCTCATGCGTCGGGAGCCTTGCGGCGGATATGGATGGGGGCGAAGGCCTCGTCCTGCCGGATCTCCACCTCGCCCTGCCGGGCCAGTTCGAGCGCTGCGGCGAAGGAGGAAGCGACGGCGCTGCGCCGACGCTCGGGCGCCCGGTCCCACCCCTCGGGCAGGAAGCCGTCAAGGCGCTGCCAGTCGACGCCCCCGCCCAGCATACGCTCAAGGCGCGCCCGCGCTTCCTCGAGCGACAGAACCTCCGCCCGCCCGTCGACGGCGAGGGGGCGATAGGCCTCCCGTGTCTGGACGCGGGTATAGGCCTTCAGCAGATCGCCCACGGTCGCGCGATAGCGCCGCTCGGTATGCTGCTCCGGCGCCTCCGGTCGACCACGGGGGAAGACGTCGAGGCCGAGGCGGTCGCGCGTCATCAGCGCCTCCCCTGCCCTGCGCATGGCCTCCAGCCGGGCCAGACGATGGGCCAGGCGGTCGGCCAGTTCCTCGCCGCTCGGCTCATCGCCCTTGGCGGGCTCCGGCAGCAGCAGGCGCGATTTGAGGTAGGCGAGCCAGGCGGCCATCACCAGGTAGTCGGCCGCGATGTCGATCCGCAGGCGCCGCGCCCGTTCGACGAAGGCAAGGTACTGCTCAGCGAGCGCCAGCACGGAGATCCGCCTCAGATCGACCTTTTGGCGCCGAGCGAGGTCAAGGAGCAAATCGAGCGGCCCCTCGAACCCAGACAGGCTGACAGACAGCATCTCCTCCTCGTCCTCCTCGATGGGGACGCGGGCCAGGCCCTCCTCAAAGTCATCGTGATCGCTCACACCCATCTCCCGGCGCGTTAGAGTCCGTCGACAAGGGCCTGATATTGGTGGAGCTTGGCGGTTACGTCAAAGGGCAGCTCCCGCGCGCTTGCCGTCGCCGCCGCGTCGCGTCGCGCGAGGGCCCGCTCGGCCCGCGCCAGGGCGGCGCCATTCAAGGCTGGCGAGACCTCGGCCACGGCCGCCATCTCCGCCAGATCGCCGTTACAGTGCAGGACCATGTCACAGCCCGCCGTCAGCGCCGCCGTGCTGCGTGCGCCGATCGGGCCGGTCAGCGCGCCCATGGAGATATCGTCGGTCATCAAGAGCCCGGTGAACCCCAGATCCTGCCGGATCAGGGCGATGCAGGCGGGCGAGAGGGTGGCGCAGGCGTCCGGATCGATCGCCTCATAGACGACATGGGCCGTCATCCCCAGCAGCTCGTCGCCATAGGCCTTGAAGGCCGCGAAATCCGTCTCCTCCAGCATCGCGCGGCTGACCTTGACCCGCGGCAGCCCCTCGTGGCTGTCGACGTCGGCGCGGCCGTGTCCGGGCAGGTGCTTGATGACCGGCAGCACCCCCTGAGAGAGCAGGGCGTCGGAGACGATCCGGCCGAAGCGGGCCACAAGCTTGGGATCGGTCGTAAAGGCCCTGCCCCCGATCACCGGATGCGCGCCCTCGGCCGGAACATCGAGGAGAGGCATGCAGTCGACATCGATGCCGGAGGCGCGGAGTTCGGCGGCGATGATCTCGAACCGCAGGGCCAGCGCCTCCGCCGCCCGGTTGGTCCCCAGCGCCTCCACGGTCTCGGCGACCGCGGGCCATTCGGCCCAGTGGGGCGGGCGCAGGCGGGCAACCCGGCCGCCTTCCTGATCGATCAGCACCGGCGCGTTCCAGCCCAGCGCGCTGCGCGCCTCGCTCACCAGCCCATGCAGGCGGTCGGGGGTGTCGACGTTGCGGGCAAAGAGGATCAGCCCCCAGGGGCGAGCCTCCCGCAGGAAGGCGGCTTCCGAAACCGAAAGCGCCGGCCCAGAGAGGCCGGCGATGAAGGCGTTAGACGTGCTGCTGTCTGGCAAGGGCGGGTTAGCCCCTTCGTTCCGTATTGATCGCGACGAGGCAGTCGTAGCCGCGGGCCTTGAGTGCCTGACATACCGTACTGGCTTCGAGCCCGTCGCGGAAGGGGCCGACACGCAACCGATAGTATGCGGCCCCGCCGGAGACGGTCTGTTGCACCGCGAGCGCCCGGCCCGCGAGCACGTCGCTGTTTTCGGTTCTGAGGCGGGCCCACTCAGCCTCGATCTTCGCGCGCTCGGGATAGGCGCCGAGCTGGATCTGAACCTGCGAGGTTTCCGCGGCGCGGACGAGCGCGGCCTCGGCCTCCTGCGCGGCGTCGCCGGCACCGGCGAAACGCTCGGCCAGGTCCTGCGGGCGCTGGCGGACGAAGGGGCTGACGGGCGGTGCGATCGGGCTTCCCTCACCGCGCGGCGGGAAGGGCTCGTCGGCTGAGGCGCGCATGCGCAGCGGACGACGCACCGACAGCAGCTCCGCCTCGGAGGTAATCAGGCGCTGCACCCGCGGCGGGCTCAGCGCCCCGGGCACCGTATAGCCGCCATCGGGGCTGAGATGCAGTGCCGCCACCTGTTGCGACGCACCGCCATGGGATATCGGGCGCGGGGCGGAGGTCGCCGCACCATTGGGCTGCCGGGATGCCACGGCGCCGCCGTCAGGACCAAACCTCGCAGTCGGCAGGGTCGTGACGGCGGCGATCTGGGACATCGGCAGGTCTTCTGCGTTCGGCCCTTCGCTGGCCGGCATCGTGCCCTGCGGCCGCAGCTGATCGATACCCTCGGCGACCTCGAAGGCCGTCACGTCGCTGTGGCGCGCCGCAGTCTCGGTTGCCGCCGGTGCGGTCTTGGCCGGGCCGGCCTCTGCGCGGATCACCGGGATCTCTCCCGGCGTCGACGGTCCCTCGCTGCTCAGGTAGATCGCGCCCCCCGCGATCGCCCCAAGACAAACTACAATGCCGCCGAGCTTTCCGATCGTGGAAAGCATCGAACGCGGGCCGCCGCCATACCCTTCTACCTCATCGTAGTATGCAGGCATTCTGTTCCCCTCGGCCCGGAGACGCGTCAGAACGCCCGGGCCAGTGTCTATCTTAGCTCGCTCATCGGGGTCACACCAAGTACGCCGAGACCGTTGCCAATCACCACTCCCACCGCGCGGGCGAGGCATAATCGAGCCTGACTCATCTCAATTTCGTCCGGGTTTACCACACGCAAGGCCGGCTCGTCAGTACCCTTATTCCAATAAGAATGGAATTCCGCTGCTAAGTCGTAAAGATAGAAGGCAACACGATGTGGTTCATGATGAAACGATGCTGCCTCTACAACGCGCGGAAAGCTCGAAATCTTCGCCATTAGCGCGATCTCAGCCACATGACACAACTTTGTCGCGAGATGTTCGACCTCTGATTGTGCCGGCGCCTTAATACCTGCCTGGTTCGCCTTAGTTTCGACAGAGACGACGCGAGCATTGGCGTATTGAACGTACCAGACGGGATTCTCTCGCGACTGCTCAAGCGCCGCCGTGAAGTCGAAATCTAGCGGCGCATCGTTCTTACGCATCAGCATAACGAAGCGCGTCACGTCCGCCCCGACTTCATCCAACACATCACGAAGGGTGACGAAGGTACCGGCCCGCTTGGACATCTTGAAGGGCTCGCCGTTCTTGAACAGACGGACCAGCTGGCAGAGCTTTGCCTCGAACCCGGTCTTGCGCTCGGACAGCGCGGCGACCGCGGCGGCCATGCGTTTGACGTAGCCGCCATGGTCCGCGCCCAGAACGTCGATCAGCAGGTCGAAGCCCCGGTCGATCTTGTCCTTGTGGTAGGCGATATCGGGCGCGAAGTAGGTCCAGGCCCCGTCGGCCTTTTTGATCGGCCGGTCGGTATCATCGCCATAGGACGACGATCGAAACAGCGTCTGCGGCCGCGGCTCCCAATCCTCGATCTTCTTGCCCTTGGGCGGCTCCAGCACGCCCTCGTAGATCAGGCCCTTGTCATCGAGCGCCGCGAGCGTCTCCTCGATCCGGCCGGTGCCGTAGAGGGACTTCTCGCTGAAGTAGACATCCATCTCGACGCCGAGTGCCGCGAGATCGGCGCGGATCGTCGCCATGATCAGATCGGTCGCCTCGTCGCGGAAGATCGCGAGCCAAGCATCCTCGGGCGCATCCCGGAACGCATCGCCATGGCGCTGGGCCAGCGTCTCGCCGACCTCGATCAGATAGTCGCCGGGATAGAGCCCTGCGGGGATCTCGCCCACCTCCTCCCCCAGCGCCTGGCGGTAGCGCAAATGGGCGGAGCGGGCGACCGTCTCGACCTGCGCGCCGCCGTCGTTGATGTAGTACTCCCGCGTGACGTCCCATCCGGTGAAGGAGAGGAGCCGCGCGAGGGCATCGCCGAAGACCGCGCCGCGCGTATGGCCCACGTGCAGCGGCCCGGTGGGGTTGGCCGAGACGAACTCGACGTTCACCCGCCGCCCCTGCCCTAGGTCGGACCGGCCGAAGGCGTCCGGCGCGGCCAGCACCGCCGTCAGCACCCCGTGCCATGCCTCCACCGTCAGGCGCAGGTTGATGAAGCCGGGCCCCGCAACCTCCGCGGCCTCGACGCGGGGATCGGCGGCAAGCTTCGCCGCCAGCGGCTCGGCGATGTCGCGCGGCTTCATCTTTGCGGCCTTCGCCAAGACCATGGCAGCGTTCGTCGCCATGTCCCCATGCGCCGCATCGCGGGGCGGCTCCACGGCGACCGCGCGCCTCTCCAGCCCCTGGGGCAGGGTGCCTGCCGCCACCAGGGCATCGAGGCTGTCCAGCGTCAGGCGGCGCATATCGGCGAAGATGTTCATTGGGTCTTCCAGGCGTGTCCGGGGCATTCAGGCCCGCGGCGCATACCACGGCGCCAGAGCGAGGCAAATGGACGGCGCCGCCGCGGCTTAGGCCAGGGCGGCAGGGTCGGTAAGGACGCGGTGCTCCTCGATCGCGTAGCGATCCGTCATGCCCGCGATGTAATCGCCGATCACCACGGCCCGGGCCTGTTCGTCCGGCGCGGCCTTCGCCTCCTCGTACCAATGCTCGGGCATCAAGCCCGGGTCGCCCATGAAGGCCTCGAAGAGCTCCTGCACCACGCGGGCCGACTTCACCCGCATGCGTCGGACGCGCCAATGGCGGTACATGCGGCGAAACAGGAACCCCTTGATCTCCAGGATGTCCGCCCACATCGCGTCGGAGAAGGCGACGACCGGGTGACCGGCCAGTCGCACGGCCTCCGCGCCCTCATGCGCCTGCCCCTCCAGCGCGGCCAGGCGCCGGCCGGTTTCGCTGAGCAGATCCTCGACCATGACCCCGAACAGCCGGCGCAGCGCCTCGTGCTTGCGCTTCTTGCGGGTAATGCCCGGCCAGTCCCGGTCGACCGCCGCATAGGCCGCCGCCAGGCGCGGCAGGGTCGCAAGCTCCGCCTCGTCGAAGAGCTTCGCGCGCAGCCCGTCGGCGATGTCATGGTTCACATAGGCGATGTCGTCCGAGAGCGCGGCGATCTGCGCCTCGGCCGAGGCATGGGTGTCCAGGCGCAGCGGGTGGCGGGCGTCATAGTCCAGGATCGTCTGGGGCAGCGGCGGGCCGCCGCGGCGCGGGATCAGCGGGCCGTTGTGCTTGGCGATGCCCTCCAGCGTCTCCCAGGTCAGGTTGAGCCCGTCGAAGGCGGCATAGTGCCCTTCAAGCGCCGTCACGATCTTCAGCGCCTGGGCGTTGTGGTCGTAGCCGCCGTATTCCGCCAGGCATTCGTCCAGCGCGTCCTCGCCGGTATGGCCGAAGGGAGTGTGGCCTAGGTCATGGGCCAGCGCCACCGCCTCCGCCAGGTCCTCGTTCAGCCGGAAGGTGCGGGCCACCGTGCGGGCGATCTGCGCGACCTCCAGGCTGTGGGTCAGCCGCGTGCGATAGTAATCACCCTCATGCTCCACAAAGACCTGGGTTTTGTGCTTCAGCCGGCGAAAGGCGGAGGAGTGGATGATCCGGTCGCGGTCGCGCTGAAACGGCGAGCGATGGGCGCTTTCAGGCTCGTCGTACAGCCGTCCGCAGCAGCGCGCCGAGGTGACCGCCAGCGGCGACAGCCCGATAATATCGCCGTCGCCCATATCCCCGAGCGAGGTGGTCGGTAGGCGCTGCTCGATCCCCGCCATGGTGCGTCCCCGCTGCCCTCCGCCGCCATGATGCGTCCGGGCTCTCTTGTGTCCTGTCGCGGACCCTTTACATCTTGCCTAACACGCCCGTGCGCCTGCGCCGAGGGAAAGCCCCCGCGCTGGGCCTTAGGGCGATAGAGAACCGGAGACTGTCGCATGTCGGCGCCGATGAGCTTGTCCATGCCTGTGCGCGTCACCGCGCGCGCCTTCACCCGCCTCGCCGAGATCGCGGCGGAGAGCGGGAACCCCACCACCCTGCGCGTCGCCGTCCTGGGCGGCGGCTGCTCGGGCTTTCAGTACGAGTTTGTGCTGGAGGACAAGAGCCCTGACGCCACCGACACCGTCTTCGAGGGCGAAGGCCAGAAGGTGGTCGTGGATGCCGACAGCATGCCGTTCCTGGAGGGGTCGGTGATCGACTTCAAGGACGAGTTGATTGGCGCGCGCTTCGCGATCGACAACCCCAACGCCACGTCGACCTGCGGCTGCGGGACCTCGTTCTCGCTCTGACCGCCACCGCGACCGCGTCGGAAACCCGGGCCTGAGGCGGCCCGGGCAAAGGGTCAGGCGCGCCGCCGGCGCATGATCAGCATGCCGCCCAGCCCCGAGACCAGCAGGAGCGCCGTGGCCGGTGTGGGGATGGGTGCTCCGACTTCTCGGATCGAGATCTCCAGCACCGGGAAGTTCGCCGGATCGCTGATGAAGCCCGCAAAGGCCGAGTTGAACGCGGCACCCGTCGCCAGGGTGAGACCGCCGAAGGGGATCGTGTCGAGGCCGAGGCCGACCCCCTGTTCGATGGTGCCTTCTCCCGGACCACCGTCATTGATGTCCTGCCCTTGGACAAACGCCGGTCCGTTGGTGAAGTCGTTCGCCTCGGTGCCCGCGTCGTAGATATCCTCGCCCGTCACCGAGATATCGATCGGCCCCAGGAAGTTGCCGTCGGCGTCGAAGATCTCATAGGTGAGCGGATCGTCGACCCCGATGAAGGTGTCGTTCGACGGCAGGATCATCGAGAAGAAGCTGAAGAAGCGGTTGTTCTCGCCGTCTACGTCGAGCGTGCCGCTCGTCGTCTCACCGGGCTCGATCGGCGGGGCACCGGTCGAGGTCGCCAGGATCAAGCCCTGGCTGTCGGCGTCGATAGCAAGCCTTTCCGCGGCGATGCTGCCGGGGCCAGCCGCGACCCCTTCCTCGGCCACCAGTTCGATGCCGGGGCTGGCAACGCCGCCCTCGTCGAAGAGATCCACGGTGCCGTCATGGAAGGCCACGTAGAGCGGCGTCACCGAGAGCCCGCCCGCCGGCGAGGATGAGGTGACCGTGATCTCAAGCGTTGTAGCGGCGGCAAAAGCAGGCAGCGCGGTCGCTAACAGCGCGACCGGCAGAAACGTCAGTGTTCGCATCCGAATTCTCCTGTTGGGGGGATAGTCGATGCGAAGGATGCTGCCTTAATATCCAACAGCACGGTGATTACATCAATTATTATTTTGGTACTGTGAAGTTACGTGAGCACGAATGGTCAAAATTCTGTGTTTTGCGATCACGATTCTATACAGTCTTCGAGAAATACTATGCGATTACGACTTTGTCAGCATTGTTCACTTTTGGTGAGTCCGACGTGACAGCGCCGGGCGTGGGACTATTTCCCGCGCATGATCATCCGACGCCTCGCCCTTGCGGCCCCGCTCCTTCTCGCCGCCTGCGGCGGCACCCCCGACCTGGAGGATCAGGTCGATGGCAAACCCACCTTCGAGCTTGAGCGGTTCTTCGAGGGGCAGCTCACGGCCCATGGCATCTTCCAGGACCGTTTCGGCGACCTTCGCCGCAGCTTTGTGGTCGATGCCGTCGGCGTGTGGGACGAGGCCGCGAAGACCCTCACCCTGACCGAGGATTTCGTCTACGAGGACGGCACCACCGAGCGGCGCGTCTGGGTGCTGGAGCAGACCGGCGACGAAACCTGGACCGGCACCGCCGAAGGGGTGGTCGGCGAGGCCTCGGGCGAGGAAGCGGGCAACGCCTTCAACTGGGTCTACACCATCGATCTGCAGACCCCCGACGGCACGCTGCGCGCCAGTTTCGACGATTGGATCTGGCAGCTCGACGAGAGCACCGCGATCAACCGCGCCTATGTCTCGAAATTCGGCATCGAGATCGGCCAGCTCTCCATCGTCTTCCGCCGCGAGGAGCCCTTGACCGAGGGCTAGGTCGCTCACCCCGCCTGGCCTAGGGTCGATGGATCTGCACGTCGGGGAATCGTCATGGCTTTGGAGATCATCGGACCCGGCTTCGGGCGCACCGGCACGAACTCGCTCCGCCTCGCGCTCATCCAACTCGGCTTCGGTCCCTGCCACCACATGTTCGAGGTGCGCGAGAACCACGAGACCCAGCTCCCCTATTGGGAGGCGGTCGTCAGGGGTGAGCGCGTCGACTGGGAGACGGTGTTTCGCGGGTATCGCGCGCAGGTCGACTGGCCCGGATCGAGGGCCTGGCGCGCGCTGATCGCGGCCTACCCGAAGGCCAAGGTGATCCTCAGCACCCGATCCGCAGAGAGCTGGTATCGCAGCTTCTCCAAGACGATCCTGCCCTTCATCCGCGACCGCGACGCGCTCAATGATCCCCGCTACCGCGGCATCGCCGAGATGTGCGCGGGGTTGATCGACGAGGGCGTCTTCGACGGGCGCATGGAGGATCCTGCGCATGCGATGGCCGTCTTCGACGCCCACGAAGCTGCCGTCAAGGCCGCGGTGCCAGAGGATCGCCTGCTGGTCTTCGATGCGCGGCAGGGCTGGGCGCCGCTCTGCGCCTTCCTGGGCGTGCCGGTGCCCGACGAGCCCTATCCGATGACCAACACCAGCCAGGACTTTCAGGCCCGCACGGCGGCCGCCAGGGGCCAGGCTTGACAGGCAGGCCGGCGCCCGCTCTGACGAGGCCATGAAGATCGCGACCTGGAACATCAACGGGATCAAGGCGCGCCACGACCTGCTGGTCGACTGGCTGCGCGAAAGCGCCCCGGACGCCTGCGTGCTGCAGGAACTCAAGAGCATGGACGAGACCTTCCCGCGCGAAGCGATCGAGGATGCGGGCTACACGCTGGAGACCCACGGCCAGAAGAGCTTCAACGGCGTGGCGATCCTGGCGAAGGGCGCGATCGAGGACGTAAAGCGCGGCCTGCCCGGCGACGAGAGCGACGAGCAGGCGCGCTGGATCGAGGGAACGGTGTTCGGCGACAAGGGCCAGGCCGTGCGGCTCTGCGGGCTGTACCTGCCCAATGGCAACCCCGCGCCGGGGCCCAAGTACGACTATAAGCTCGCCTGGATGGAGCGCCTGGCCGCGCGCGCCGAGACGCTGCTGGCCGAGGAAATGCCGGCGATGCTGGCCGGCGATTTCAACGTCATCCCCGAGCCGCGGGATGCGGCGAACCCCAAGAACTGGGAGGGCGACGCGCTCTACCTGCCCCAGTCCAAGGCCGCCTGGAGGCGGATCGTCAACCTGGGCTTTCACGACGCGACGCGCGAGGTCACCCAGGCCGATGAGGTCTACAGCTTCTGGGACTATCAGCGTGGCGCCTGGGAGCGGAACGACGGCATCCGCATCGACCACATGCTGCTGACACCCCAGGCGGCGGACCGGATGACCGGAGCGGGCGTCGAGAGCGAGATGCGCAACCGCGAGAAACCTTCCGACCACGTGCCCGTCTGGGTCGATCTCGACGTCTGACGGATCGTCCGCACCAGGTCAGCGCCCCAGATCAGCGCTGAGGGCGCGGGGGCGGCAGCGGCATCCCCGGCACCGGCGTGCCACGGCTCGACGGCCCGGGCACAGCCGCGCCGGCCGCGCGTGATGGCCGCGGCGGGGGAACGAAGACGAGGTCGTCGGAGAGATCGGCCACCTCGGCCTGGGGTGCGGCCTCCGCGGGCGCCGGGGCACGGGCCACCACGCCGGTCAATGCCTTGGCATCCGCATAGACACCGGCCCCGCCGGTCAGCGCATTCACCTGACGCTGGATCTCGGCGAACATGGCCTCGCTCGGCATGGCGGCGGCCTGAAAGCCGCTGACCGTGACGACACCCATGCGACCGTTGAGGTCCATGAACCCGCGCCAGAAGTCCCGCGACAACAGCGGCGCGGCCTCCTCGTCGCGATTGCGCGCATGGACGAAAACGACGTCGTCGATGACGCGCATCTCCTCCATCACCACCTGTCGCTCGCCCTGCCCGCGCGCAAGCTGGCGCTGGCCGCGGGGTGTGTCGAGAAAGGCGACAAGCCGGTCGATGTCCACGCGCGGCTCACCCGCCAGCGACAGTGTCACCAGGCCCGGGAAGGCACCCGCCATGTGCAGCCTGCCCGTAGCCTCGGCGGTGACGACCGGCGCCGTGACGGCACAATCCGTGAGCAGCATGAAGGCCGAGCGTTCCGACAGGTCGATGGCGTCGGTGGCGATGCAGGCGCCGGGCGCCGGCGTCAGCTCCACCATCCGCCCCTTGGCTTTGATGACGGCACGGCCATCCTCGACCGACACGACCTCGAAGTCGCCGGCGCGCTGGCGCGCAATCTCCGCGTCGAAGCCGCTGAGCCCCTTCGACAGCTGACAGGCGCCGAGCGGCGCGATCAGCCCCAGGATCAGCAGAACACGCCCGAACACACACCCGAGAACGCTGGCCATACCAACGCTGACGCAGGCGCCTCGCCCCTCAGAGGTCGGCATAGACGTGGCGCTCGCCAGCTTGGCCGGGATGGGTCACGGCGCCGTCCTTGGTCGGGCCGACGAGCTGGGCGTACTTCCAGAGCGCGCCGGAGCCGTAGAGCGTCTCGCGCACGGGCTCGTCCTTCTTGGCCTTGGCCCGGTCCTTCAGCTCCTTGGCCGAGAGCTTGACCTTGAGCGTGCCCTTCTTGGCATCGATCTGGATCAGGTCGCCGTTCTCCAGCAGGCCGATCGGGCCACCCGCCGCCGCCTCCGGCCCCACATGGCCGATACAAAAGCCACGCGTCGCGCCGGAGAACCGGCCATCGGTGATGAGTGCCACCTTGCCGCCCATCCCCTGCCCCGACAGCGCGGCGGTCGTCGCCAGCATCTCCCGCATGCCCGGGCCACCGCGCGGCCCCTCGTTGCGGATGACGATGACCTCGCCTTCCTCGTACTCCCGGCGCTGGACGGCGGCGAAGGCCTCCTCCTCGCTCTCGAAGACCCGGGCCGGCCCCTCGAACTTGAGCTTCTTCATGCCGGCCACTTTCACGATCGCCCCCTCGGGCGCGAGGTTGCCCTTGAGGCCCACGACACCGCCCGTCGCGGTGATCGGCGTCTCGATGGGGTGGATGACCTTGCCATCCGCCTCACCCGCGATGTTGTCGAGGTTCTCGCCCATGGTCCGGCCCGAGGCCGTCATGCAGTCGCGGTGCAGATAGCCGCCCTTCATGAGTTCCTTCATCACGACCATCACGCCGCCGGCCTCCCAGAGGTCCTTGGCCACGTACTGCCCGCCGGGCTTGAGGTCGACGAAGTAGGGCGTCTCCTTGAAGATCTCGCAGACGTCGTCGAGGTCGAACTTGATCCCCGCCTCATGGGCGATGGCGGGCAGGTGCAGCCCCGCATTGGTCGAGCCACCGGTGCAGGCGACGACGCGGGCCGCGTTCTCCAGCGCCTCCCGGGTGACGATGTCCCGCGCGCGGATGCCGTGGGACAGCAGGTTCATGACCGCCCGGCCCGCTGCCTCCCCGTATTGATCGCGGCTCTCATAGGGCGCGGGCATCCCGGCGGAGTTCGGCAGCGCGAGCCCGATGGCCTCGGACACACAGGCCATGGTGTTCGCCGTGAACTGCCCGCCGCAGGCCCCGGCGGAGGGACAGGCCACCGCCTCCAGCTTCTCGAGCTCGCAGGTGGACAGGTTGCCGGCCTGGTGCTGGCCGACCGCCTCGAACACGTCCTGAACCGTCACGTCGCGGCCCTGGTGGCGCCCCGGCAGGATCGAGCCGCCGTAAAGGAAGACCGAGGGCACGTTCAGCCGCACCATGACCATCATCATGCCCGGCAGGCTCTTGTCGCAGCCCGCCAGCCCGACGATGGCGTCATAGGCATGGCCGCGCATGGTGAGTTCCACGGTGTCGGCAATCGCCTCCCGGCTCGCCAGCGACGACCGCATGCCCTCATGCCCCATGGCGATGCCGTCGGTGACGGTGATGGTCGTGAATTCCCGCGGGGTGCCCTGGGCTTCCTTCACGCCCAGCTTCACCGCCTGTGCCTGACGGTTGAGGGCTATGTTGCAGGGCGCCGCCTCGTTCCAGCAGGTCGCCACACCGACGAAGGGGCGGTGAATCTCGGTCTCCGTGAGACCCATGGCATAGAGGAAGGAGCGATGCGGCGCCCGCTCGGGCCCCTCGGTCACATGGCGGCTGACGAGCTTGCTCTTGTCGAACTGGCGGACGTCCATCGGTCGGTATCCTGGGCTGCTGTTAGGCTTTTGTTATCATCGGGCCGCGACCCTATCTCCGGCGGCCAGGATGCGCCAGCGCCGAAGTCACCGAGGCGTGAGAAGGCGCTGCGAAAAATTCGTTCGCGAGCGTTGTAATAAGGGACTGAATTATAACCGGCTGCTCTGAAACAACTTTGAGGGATTGCATACAACGTCGTGAACGATTTGACCTCGATCATGGAAGACGTTTCCATCATGCGTCATGACGGGGCATGCTTAGCGAGAGTGGGATTTCGTCATGGCCTATCACGCCAAAGATCGCCTCTTTACCGCCCCGCCTCCCGCCATACTCGGCGGGTTACTGGGGTGGATCGAGCGGCTGGAGCAGCGGGTGGCCCTCGGCCAGGCCGCCGCCAAGGCCTGGGAGCGGGACATCGAGTTGAGCCTGACACGGGAAGAACGCGCCGAGGATTTGCGACGACGCTTTTTCGGCATCTGAGCGCCGGACCCCGGTCAACGGGGCTGGCAGAGACTTAAGGGAGAAACGACCATGTATCATCCGCACCATCCGGAGACACTGCGCGCGGACGGCGAGCGACTGCAGCGCTATACCGCCATCGAACGCGCGCGCCTCGACGCCCTTGAGAGCGAGAACATCCGGGCGCTTGTCACCCGCCGGACCGGTGCGGGGCCCGCGCGCTCTGCCCGTTACGCGCAGATCGAGCGGGGCCACGAGGCGTAGAGCACGCCGTCAGGAGAGCTTGTCGAGACGCTCCTTGGCCGCCATCAGGCGGGAGCGCTCGGCCTCGGCGGTCGCAAGGCGGTCGCGCTGCTCGGCCACGACCTCCTCCGGCGCCTTAGCCAAGAACTTCTCGTTGGAGAGCTTGGCATTGAGGCCGCCCATCTCCTTGTCGAGCTTCCCGATCTCGCGGTCGAGGCGTCCCGTCTCGGCCGCGACGTCGATCACGCCGGCCAGCGGCAGGTTGATCGCGCAATCCTCCATGGCGAAGGTCACGCAGCCCGCAGGTGCCTCCTCCGCCACCGCGACCTCCTTCAGCCGCGCCAGGCGCTGGATCAGGTCGGCATTGCGCAGCAGACGCATGGCAGTGGCGGGCGAATGGCCGGTCATCAAGAGCTCGATCTGAGCGCCCGCCGGCACGTTCATCTCGGCGCGGACGGAGCGCACGCCCTCGATCAGCTTGATCGTCCAGCCGATCTCCTCCTCCGCCGCGGGGTCAATCAGACCGCTGTCCAGCACCGGCCAGTCGGCATGGACGCACATGGTCGCCCGCCCGCCGATCTGCGTGCCGATCTCGGCCCAAAGCTCCTCGGTGATGAAGGGCATGATGGGGTGCAGCGCCACGATGATCCGGTCGAGCGCCCAGGCGGCGGTCGCCCGCGTCTCGGTCTTCGCCGCCCCGTCGTCGCCCTGTAGCAGCGGCTTGGCGAGTTCCACGTACCAGTCGCAAAAGGTCTTCCAGATGTGGTCGTAGAGGGCCGCGGCCGCATCGTTGAAGCGATAGGCCTCCAGCGCCTCATCGACGGCGGCGACCATGCGCACGGTCTCGCCCACGATCCAGCGGTTGACCGGGCGCGTGGGGCTGGCGGGATCGAAGTCCGCGACCGGCCGACACTCGTTCATCTCGCAGAAGCGCGCGGCGTTCCACAGCTTGGTGCCGAAGTTGCGGTAGCCCTTGATCCGGTCGGTCGCGAGCGGGATATCCCGCCCCATCGCCGCCATCGAGGTCAGCGTAAAGCGCACGGCATCGGCCCCGTACTCATCGATCAGCTCGAGCGGATCGATGATGTTGCCGAGGGACTTCGACATCTTCTTCCCGTGCTCGTCGCGCACGATGGAGTTGATGTAGACGGTGTGAAACGGCACCTCGGGCTTGCCGTCCTCGTCGCGCATGACGTGCAGGCCCATCATCATCATCCGGGCAACCCAGAAGAAGATGATGTCGAACCCCGTCACCAGCACATCGGTCTTGTAGTAGCGCTTCAGCTCCGGCGTCTCCTCCGGCCAACCCAGCGTCGAAAACGGCCACAGCGCCGATGAGAACCAGGTGTCGAGGACGTCGGGATCGCGGTTAAGCGTCACGTTGGTGACCTGTCCCGCTCCGCCCTGGACAGCTGCATCAATCCCATAACTACCGACGCCTCGGAGGCCAGAGACGTCAACTCTAACGTCGACGTTTGGCCCATAGTGCGCTTTGGCCAACGCAATCGCTTCAGCCTCGGAGCCAGCACAGAAAGGTCGCAGTCCTCGGACCTGGGCGTCGTCCTCCAAATAGCCACCCGTCGGCAGATCCGGGCCCCACCAAACGGGGATTTGGTGGCCCCACCAGAGTTGGCGGCTGATGCACCAGGGCTGGATGTTGTCGAGCCACTGGAAATAGGTCTTGTCCCAGGTCTCGGGGACGAACTTGGTCTCGCCCGAACGCACGGCCTCCAGCGCGGGCTTGGCCAGCGCGGCGGCGTCGCAGAACCACTGATCGGTGAGGTACGGCTCGATCGCCACCTTCGAGCGGTCGCCGTGAGGCACCAGATGCGGGTTGTCCTCGACCCCGTCGAAGAGGCCCTGCAGCTCCAACAGTTCGACGATGCGCAGGCGCGCCTCGTAGCGGTCCTTGCCATCCAGCGCGAGGGCGTCGGGCTCGGGGTCCGCGTCGCGCAAAAACTCCTCGTTGCCGGCGAGGGACATCGCGGCCTTGGGCGTCATGACGTTGATGACGCGCAGATCGCAGCGCTTGCCGACCTCGAAATCGTTGAAGTCATGCGCGGGCGTGATCTTGACCGCGCCGGTCCCCTGCTCGGGGTCGGCATAGTCGTCCGCGACGATGGGGATGCGCCGGTTCACCAGCGGCAGGACGACATCCTTGCCGATGAGGTGGGTGTACCGCGCGTCCTCGGGGTGCACGGCGACGCCGGTATCGCCCAGCATCGTCTCCGGCCGGGTGGTAGCGACCACGATGTAGTCGCGGGTCTCTTGGGCCGTCGGGGTGCCGTCCTCGTCCCAGGCAACCGGCGCCTCATAGGTCAGACCGTCGGCCAGCGGGTAGCGGAAGCGCCAGAGCTTGCCGCCGTCCTTGCGCGGGCGGATCTCGACCTGCTCGACCTCGAGGTCGGAGATCGCCGTCTCAAAATGCGGGTCCCAGTTCACCAGCCGCTTGTCACGGTAGATGAGACCTTCATTGTAAAGCGTTACGAACGTTTCCAGAACTGCCTTCGACAGCCCCTCATCCATGGTGAAGCGGTTGCGTGACCAGTCGCAGGAGGCCCCCAGGCGCTTCAGCTGGCCGATGATCGTGCCGCCCGATTCCTCCTTCCACTGCCAGACCCGCTCAACGAAGGCCTCGCGGCCCATCTCGCGGCGGCTCTCATTGCCCTCGGCGGCCAACTTGCGCTCGACGACCATCTGCGTGGCGATACCGGCATGGTCCTGCCCCGGCTGCCACAGCACGTCGAAGCCGCGCATGCGGTGCCAGCGGCACAGGATGTCCTGCAGCGTGTTGTTGAGCGCATGGCCCATGTGCAGCGAGCCGGTGACGTTCGGCGGCGGGATCACGATGCAAAAGCTCTCGGCGCCCGGTTTCGCGTTCGCGCCCGCGCGGAAGGCACCTGCCTCCTCCCAGGCCTGGGCGATGCGCGCCTCGGCCGTGCTCGCGTCGAAGGTCTTTTCCATGGGTCCGCCTGCCTGACGTCTGAAGGTTCGGCGGGCGTGATAGCCCTCGCACGGCTGCGGGGGAAGGGGCGCGGTCAGTCCTTCTGCGCGTCTTTCTCGGCCGCGCGCTCCTCCAGGATGCGGGTGACTTCGTCCTCGATCATGGCCTGGACGTTCTCGGAGATACTGCGCCCGAGGGCCCCCTCCATCAGCTCCTCGCGCAGGACCCGGCGGACCATGTCCTCGAGCAGCCCCTCGTCGATGACGACCGCACCCCCGCTCTCAGGCACGGCGGGAAGGGCGTCCGCCTGACCCACCGACAGGGTGTCCGCCGGGGTGAGCGCCATGGGCGCCTCTTCGGCCAGTACCTGCGCCGCGAGATCCGTGAGCAAGACTGGCTCATCGACAACTTCGGCGGGCGGCGGATCCTCGACGGGCGCCATAAGGTCGGCAGCGAGGGCCAGGGGCTCCTCCTCGGCCGGGACGGGATCAGGCTCGACCGCTGGTGGGGTCTCCAGCGACACCTCGGCTGCGATCTCGGGTGCGTCCTCCACCACCGGATCCGGCGCGGCCTCAGCGGGCGGCGGGGTCGACGACTCGGGTGGCGGGGGGGCCGTCGTGTCGACCACGGCATCGGGGACGATGATCATATCGTCGTCCAGGTCCATCGGATCGAACACGGCATCTCCGGCCGGTGGGGTGCTCGGCGACGCGGCGGGCTTGAGGAAGCTCAGCGACGCCGCGAGCGGGTCGGGCGGCGTTGGGCGCGTTTCCGGCTCGGGCTCCGACAGCGCCTCCTCCTCGCGCGCGATCGCCTCGGCCCGCGCGGCCCGGGTGCGCCGGACACGGGGCGTCTTCGGCTTGGGCGGCGGCGCCGGGGCGGGCTCGACCGCAGGCTCAGGCGGGGCTAGCGGGGTCGCCTCGGCGGGCGGCGGCGCCTGTGCCTCGACGATGGGCTTAGGGGCAGGTTCTGGGACGGGTTTCGGCGGGGTGTCGACCGTGGGCGGCGCGGGAGCGGGCGCATCCCCTGGGCCATCCGACAGTGCAGCGGCGGCCTCGGGTCCCGCAGGCGGGGCTTCGGCCTGCATCTGCGTCGGTGCATCCTGAGTGGCGGTGGGGGTGGGCCTGTCCTCTGCCCCGGGTCGGTTGCCGGCCTTGCCCGATTTCATGATCTTGCGGATCGACTTCAGCACCTGATCCGGCGCGGGCTGGTCCTGGTTGTCGCTCACCCTGGTCCCCTCTCGGCCCCGGGCAGCCCCCTGCCCGCGGCCTGTCGCTCATCGCTGGCCTGACCGACGCGCTCCGGTCCTCAAGGACGCCACTGACGCGTCCAGACCGTATCCTCGCTGGGATCGAAACCGAACAGGCGCTGCTTCGCCGTCTCCACATAGGCCGCTTCGTCGACACCGTCGATCTGAAGGCCGAGGTGGTCGACGGTCATCATGCCGATGGCCGCCAGGATGGTGTAGGTCGCGACGATCTCGTCACGCTCCGCGTCGACCAGGTCGGTCTGGGCGTCCAGCACGTCGGCCTCCGCGTCCAAGACATCCAGCGTGGTTCGCGCGCCGACCCGGGCCTCTTCGTTCACACCCTCGAATGCGAGCTGGGCTGCCTCGACCTCAAGGATACCGGCCTGAATGGATGCCTCGGCCACGCGCAGGTCGGCATAGGCCTGGGCCACTTCCTCGATCACAAAGCGCTCGGTGGTGGTCAGATCGGAGATCGCGCGCTCCGCCCTCGCCTGCTGCTCGCGAATGGCGGCGTAGTTCCCGCCACCGGAGTAGAAGGGCAAGGTCAGGGTGACGCCGATCGACCCCTCGTCGCTATCGACCACATTGCTGCTGGTGGGGTTCAGCGTGTCGGTCCGGGAGGCCGAGGCGATCAGGTCGAGCTGCGGCAGCAGCGCGCCGATCGCAGAGCGCACATCGAAGCCCGAGGCTTCCCGCTCCAGCCGCGCGGCGCGCAGCGAGGGGTCGCGGGTGAGCGCGATGGCAATGGCCTCCTCTACCGTCGCCGGAACCGCCGGCAGGGTCGTAGTCGACCGCAGATCCCCGGGCAGGACGCCCACCACACGCCGATACGTCTCCCGCGAGGCGACCAACGCACCGCGCGAGGCCGCGAGCGAGGAGCGCGACGAGGCGACGGAGGCGCGGGCCTGCTCAACGTCGGTACGCGTCACTTCGCCGACCTCGAAGCGCTCGCGGGCGGCGCGCAGCTGCTCAGACAGCACCCGCAGGTTCTTGATGCCAAGCTCGACGAATTGCTGGTCGCGCAGCACGTCCTCATGGGCGGTCGCCGCGTCCAGCAGCACGTCCTGCTCCGCGTCCACCAGCAGCGCCTGCTGCGCCGTCGTTCGCGTATCGGCAGCGGAGATCGCGTTCTCGACCTGACCGCCCGAATAGAGCGACTGCGACAGGGTCAGCGCGAGCGAGGTCGGGAAGGTGACGTCGTTGAATTCATCGAAGGTAAGATCGATGCCGGCAGAGCCCGTGATCGTCGGGCGGTTGCCGGCGCGCGCCTGGGCGGCAAGCTCCGCCTGAATGCGCACGTCTGCCCGGGCACTGAGCAGTTCGGGGCTGTTGCGAAAGGCCGTCACGAGGGTGTCCGCCAGGCTCTGTGCAGAGGCGGCGGGTGCCACCAACAGCGCCGCGGCGGGCAGAGTCATCATCAACGCGGCGCGCGCGCTTTTGAACATCGTCACGGTTCCATCCCCCTTAGAATTCAAACTGCCGGGTCTTCTCGAAACCCGGTAGCAGCGGCGCATCCGCATCAAAGGCCCATTTCTCGGACACCGCATCGCCGGCGCGGGTCAGCACCCGGCACTTGCCGAGCGGTCCGTCGCGGAAGATCGCCACCAGGCGCCCTCCGTCCTTGAGTTGCTTCACCAAACCATCTGGCAGCGCCTCTATGGCGCCGGCGATCATGATCACGTCGAAGGGTCCGTGGGCGGGATCGCCCGCTGCCGCATCGCCGACCGAGACCGTGGCGTTGACGACCTCCAGCGTATCGAGCGCCGACTGCGCCGCCGAGGCGAGCGCCGGGTCCGGTTCGATCGCCACCACCGCCTCCGCCAGGCGCGCCATCAGGACGGTGCCGTAGCCCGTGCCGGGCGCCACATCGAGGACCAGGTCTTCGGCGCCGATCCGCGCAGCCTCCAGCATCTTTGCCAGAGTGCGCGGTGTCGCCATAGCCCGGGTGTCGTTGAGCGGCACCTCGGTCTCCGCGTAGGCGATTTCGCGCTTGGCGCCGGGAACGAAGAGCTCGCGCGGAACGAGAGACATGGCTTCGATGATCCCGTAGCGGGTGACATCGGAGGGGCGCACCTGAGTGTCGACCATCGCTTCGCGTGCCGCAGCATAATCCATCGTCGCGCTCTCCAGCTTACCCTGGGACCTATGCGTTGCTGCCACAGCGCCCCGCTCGCCCGCAACGCAGAAGCCGTCGCAGGCGAAGGTCCAGGGCGACGTCTTTGCGCGGCGTGACCGGATTAACACGGCCGCGCAGTAAATTGATGATAAACGAGCATTAGCCGATACGCCTTTCGACCAATGGTGGGTCTGGCAGCCCGCCGTCAGTCGCTGCTTGCGACCAAGACGGTCATGGCCTGTGCCATCATGACCGCTCGATTTCGGTGAATTTGGCTATGGACAGGGTTGGGGTTGGTCATTATCAGAGCGGCGCTTCCCGTGGGGGGCACTAGAGCCTGACGCAACTCGACTTCGAGGTGTCCGTAAGGGACCGGCGGCCCAAGGGTCGCGTCGAGCAGGCTCCAAGGCGACGTGGCGGAGTGGTTACGCAGCGGACTGCAAATCCGTGTACGCCGGTTCGATTCCGGCCGTCGCCTCCATCCTTCCCTTACGTGACAATGCGGTCCGAAAACCGCCCTGGGATATGACCCGGGAAGCGCCCTCGGATGCACCCCGAGATGCTGCGGCGCACACTTTTGAACGCGCCCGCGGTAGCCCCCGCGACATTGACGCCGCGAACACCGAAGTATCGACCCGATCTACGAATTTGTCGCAAACGCAACCCTAGTCGTCGAGTTTCCACCCTTGGCCTGCTACCCCCGCCATGTTTAGCTCTTGTCGACAACAAAAAACCGACAACCGGAGTATCACATGTCGAAATTGATGATGACGGACCGTGGCCTGCACCCGATTGCGGAGCAGACTGCGGATGCCTTCCGTCGCGGGAAGATGAATCGCCGTGAATACATGGCGACTGTGATGGGGCTCGGCGTCACCGCCGCCGGCGCCTACGCGCTGGGTGGCATCGCGGCCCCGTCGAAGGCACTGGCCGACACGCCCGTGGCAGGCGGCAGCCTTCGGGTCGGCATGCTGATCAAGGCCTTCAAGGATCCGCGGTCGTTCGACTGGTCCGAGATCGGCAACGTGGCGCGCCAGGTGAACGAGCACGCCGTGCGCTGGACCGCGGACTATGAGTTCGAGGGGCGCCTGCTCGAGAGTTGGGAGATCTCGGACGACGCGACCGAGTACACGCTCAACCTGCGCCAGGGCGTGACGTGGTCGAACGGCGATGAGTTCAACGCCGAGGATATGGCCCACAACATCACCCGGTGGTCCGAGGCCGATGCCGAGGGCAACTCCATGGCATCGCGCATGGGCGGCCTGGTCGACCCCGACACCAAGAAGCTGGTGGACGGCTCGCTGGAGATCGTCGACGCGCACACCATCAAGCTGAAGCTGCCCTCCGCCGACATCTCGCTGGTTGCAGGCATGGCCGACTATCCGGCGCTGCTGGTGCACCGTTCCTATGATGGTGACCCGGATCCCTTCGTTGCGCTCGGCATCTCGACCGGCCCCTACGAGCTGGTGGAGTACGAGGCGAACGTTCGCGCCCGCGTCGCGAAGAAAGCGGATCATACCTGGTGGGCCGAAGGCGGCTACCTCGACGAGATCACCTGGATCGACCTCGGCACGGATCCGACCGCCGAGATCGCGGCCTTCGAGTCCGAAGAGATCGACACCTCCTTCGAGATCAAGGCGGACAGCATCGATCAGGTACGCGGCATCGGCATTCCGCTGTCCGAGGTTTCGACCGGCGCGACCATCGTGATCCGTCCGAACGCCCTGTCGGCCCCCTATGACGACGTGCGCGTGCGCCGTGCGCTCGCCAAGGCGGTGGACAACACGGTCGTGCTGCAGCTTGGCTACAACAACGCGGGCCAGCCGGCGGAGAACCACCACGTCGGCCCGATGCACATCGAATACGCCGACATCGGCGCACCGGAGCGCAACGTCGAAGAAGCGCTCGCGCTGCTCGAGGAAGCGGGCCACCGCGACACCGAGTTCGAGCTGATCTCGATCGACGACGACTGGCGCCGCAACACCACGGATGCCGTCGCCGCACAGCTGCGCGACGCTGGCATCAACATCAAGCGCACGGTGATCCCGGGCTCCACCTTCTGGAACGACTGGGCCAAGTATCCGTTCAGCTCGACCAACTGGAACCCGCGTCCGCTGGGCGTGCAGGTGCTCAACCTCGCCTACCGCTCGGGCGTGCCCTGGAACGAGACCGGCTTCGCGAACAAGGAATTCGACGCGCTGCTGGACCAGGCCCTGGCCACGCCGGATGTGGATGCGCGCCGCGAGATCATGGTGCAGATCGAGCAGATCATGGTCGACGAGGGTGTGATCATCCAGCCCTACTGGCGGTCGGTGTATCGCGCGAACGCCGAGTATGTGATGAACAACCCGGCACACCAGGCCTTCGAACAGCACTTCGACCTGGTCTGGGTCGAGAGCTGATCGACACCAAGCGGCGCCGCGGAAACGCGGCGCCGCTCTCGCTTTCCGCGCAGCGCGGCGGCCCGCGATCGACGCGCGGCGCACGGCATTGTTCTTAGGCAGCCGCAAGCAACCGAGGATCCTCCAGAATGGCGATGTTTATCCTACGCCGGATCGGCACCATGCTGCTGACCATGCTCGCGCTGACCTTCGTGGTCTTCTACCTGGTCAACCTGCCCGGCAATCTCGAAAAGATCGCCAAGACCGAGGGCAACATGCGGATGACCGACGAGGAGGTCGCCACCTGGCTTCAGGAGAACGGCTACGCCGAGCCCTTCATGGTGCGCTATGGTGAATGGGTGGCCGGCACCGTCCAAGGCGACATGGGCTACTCTCGCGTCTTCCGCAAACCCGTCAGCGAGGTCGTCGGCGAGCGGCTCTACTACACCGGGATCCTGATGCTCTGCGTGATGCTGGTGATGGTGCCCTGCGCCCTGCTGATCGGGGTCTTAGCGGGGATGAGGGAGGGATCGACGCTGGATCGAGGGTTATCCGTCGGATCCATCGCCTCGACCTCAGCGCCCGAATACGTCACCGGCATCATCTTCGTCGCGATCTTCGCCTCCGGCCTCGGCTGGTTCAAGGGCATCGCCTCGACCCGCACGATCACCTTCGAGAACTTCACCCTGCCCGTGATCACCATGGCGCTCTACGGCATGGGCTACATCGCCCGCATGACCCGCGCCTCGATGGCCGAGGTGATGACCTCCAACTACATCCGCACCGCGCGCCTCAAGGGGATGAGCTTCAAGGCCGTCGTCCTGAAGCACGCGCTCAGGAACGCGCTGATCGCCCCCTTCACCGTCATCATGCTCCAGTTCCCCTGGCTGCTGACCGGCGTCGTCATCGTCGAGACGATGTTCAACTTCAAGGGCTTCGGCTGGACGCTGACCCAGGCGGCGGGGAACAACGACATCGAGCTTCTGCTCGCCATCTCCTGGATCGCGGTGATCGTGGTGCTGCTGACGCAGCTCATCTCCGACATCGGCTATGCGTTCCTCAACCCCCGGATCCGCGTAAGCTGAGCGCGCCCCAGGAAGGACAAGAACAATGGAACTGGAGCAACTCGGCTCGCTGGAGATCATCTTCGGCATCCTCGGCCGCTTCCTGCCGGTCTGGATCGCCCTCGGCGTCTGCCTGATCGGCGGCTATTTCATCCGTGCCAAGCTCGGCCAGTTCGGCAGGCTCTGGGACAGCCGGATCGGGCTGGTGGGTCTGGGCGTCACGCTCTTCTGGGTGTTCACCGCGCTCTTTGCCGACCTGATCGCCGTGATGGGCCCGCTGGAGCAGTCCTTCACCTTCGGGATGAAGAAGTCGGCGCCCGGCACCGTCGACGCGGAGAACGGGATCGTCTTCTTCCTGGGCGGCGATAACCTGGCGCGGGATATCTTCAGCCGCATCGTCTACGGCAGCCAGGTCGTCCTCATCATCGCGCCGATCGCCACGCTGATCGCCTATATGGTCGGCTCCTCGCTCGGCCTGCCCGCGGGCTTTTACGGCGGCACCATCGACACGGTGATGGGCTTCATGGCGAACCTTGTGCTCGCCTTCCCAGTCATCCTGCTCTTCTACCTGCTGGTGACGCCGGAGGTGCGCGACCCCACGATGGTGAACCTGGGGCTGTTCGAGATCCCCTGGTCGATCCCCATCGCGCTCGCGGCGGTCTTCTTCCTGTTTCCCATCGGGTTTCTCTGCCTGATGTGGTTCACCAAGTACGAGAAGAACCGCGGCAAGCTGCAGGCCTATATGGGCGTGACCATCGTCCTGGGTATCTGGGTCTATGTCGGGCTGGTGTTCGATGCGGATCCGCTGGGGATCCTGTCGCTCGACCCCAATGAGCTGAACGTGTTTGCGGCGGTTGTCTTCGTCTCCGCGCCCGGGGTGTTCCGGATCGTCCGGGGGCTCACGCTCGACATCAAGACGCGGGACTATGTGGCGGCGGCCCAGACCCGCGGCGAGCGGCCCTGGTACATCATGCTCTGGGAGATCCTGCCGAACGCCCGCGGCCCGCTGATCGTCGATTTCTGCCTGCGCATCGGCTACACCACGATCCTGCTCGGCACCCTCGGCTTCTTCGGCCTCGGCCTGCAGCCCGAGAGCCCGGACTGGGGCACGATGATCAACCACGGCCGCCCCTTCGTCCGCCTGGCCGACACCGCCCACATCGCCCTCTTCCCCGCCGTCGCCCTGATGAGCCTCGTCCTAGGCCTCAACCTCCTGGCCGACGGCATGCGCGAAGAGAGCCTCAAGGATTAAGGAGTGCTAGGGATGACCGAGCCGATCCTCGAAATCGAAGACCTCAACATCTCGTTCTACACGCGCAAGGGCGAGATCCCGGCCGTCATGGACTTTTCGATGACCGTCATGCCTGGCGAGACCATGGGGCTGGTGGGCGAGAGCGGGTGCGGCAAGTCCACCGTCTCGCTCGGCATCATGCGCTACCTGGGCAAGAACGGACGGATCAAGTCGGGCTCGATCAAATTCAAGGGCCGCGACATGGCCACTATGTCGGACGAGGAACTGCGCGAGCTTCGCGGCTCCGCCATCTCGATGGTCTACCAGGAGCCGATGGCCTCGTTGAACCCCGCCATGAAGATCGGCACGCAGCTCACCGAGGTGCTGACGATCCATGAGGGGATCTCGGAGAAGGAGGCCTATGACCGCGCGGCCGAGATGGTCGCAAGCGTTCGCCTGCCCGACCCGGACCGGATCATGGGTGCCTTCCCTCACCAGCTCTCGGGTGGTCAACAGCAGCGCGTGGTGATCTCCATGGCTCTGCTCTCGCGCCCTGCCCTACTCCTGCTCGACGAGCCCACCACCGCGCTCGACGTGACGGTGGAGGCGGGGATCGTCGATCTCATCAAGGACCTGGCCCGCGAGATGGGCACCTCGATGATCTTCGTCTCCCACAACCTCGGCCTGATCCTGGAGACCTGCGACCGCATCACGGTCATGTACTCGGGCGAGGCGGTGGAGGAAGGCGATATCGACACCGTCTTCAACAAGATGCGCCACCCCTATACCAAGGGGCTACTCCGCTCGATCCCGGTGCCGGGCGCGGACAAGTACTCGAAGCCCCTTGTCGCCATCCCCGGCCAGCTACCCCTGCCGCACGAGCGGCCGACGGGCTGCAACTTCGGTCCCCGCTGCGACCACTTCGCCGACGGGGTCTGCAACCAGCACGACGTCAAGATGCATCCCGTGGGCAGCGAGACCGACCGGCACCGGTCGCGTTGCGAGCGGATCGGGGAGATCAATTGGGACGCCGCCATCGACCTTGGCGACGTGGGCGAGCCGATCGTGCCCGGCGACGTGGTGTTGACGGTCGACAACCTCAAAAAGCACTACAGCGTCTCGTCGGGCATGTTCGGCGGCGGCGACACCCGCACGGTGAAGGCGAACGAGAACCTCAGCTTCGATGCGCGGGAGGCGGAGACCGTCGCCATTGTCGGCGAGTCGGGCTGCGGCAAGTCCACCTTCGCCAAGGTCCTCATGGGCCTGGAGACGGCGACCGAGGGTCAGGTGACCCTCGGCAACCTCGACCTCAGCCATATCCCGGTGGAGGAGCGGGGGCCCTCGACCGTGTCGCAGGTGCAGATGGTGTTCCAGAACCCCTTCGACACGCTCAACCCCTCGATGACCATCGGCGACCAGATCTGCCGCGTGCTGGAGATGTTCGAGGTCGGCGAGAGCGACGCCGATCGCTGGGGCAAGATGCTCGAGCTTCTGGATCTGGTGAAGCTGCCGCGGGAGTTCGCGACGCGGATGCCCCGCCAGCTCTCCGGCGGCCAGAAGCAGCGCATCGGCATCGCCCGTGCCTTCGCCGGCCGGCCCAAACTGGTGGTGGCGGACGAGCCCGTCTCGGCGCTCGATGTGTCGGTCCAGGCGGCGGTGACGAAGCTGCTGACGGACATTCAGCGCGAAAGCCGCACGACGATGCTCTTCATCTCCCACGACCTGGGCGTGGTGCGCTACCTGGCCGACCGGGTGGTGGTCATGTACCTCGGCGAGATCATGGAGCAGGGCCCGACCGAGCAGATCTTCGCCCCGCCCTATCATCCCTATACCGAGGCGCTGCTCTCGGCGGTGCCCGTGGCCGATACCCATGTTCAGAAGCGCCATGTGGTGCTGGAGGGCGAGCTGCCCTCGCCGCTCAACCGCCCCCAGGGGTGCCCGTTCCAGACCCGCTGCAACTACGTCATCCCCGGTGTCTGCGACAAACCCCTGCCCTCGCGCACCTTCGAGAACGACCATGTCGTGCACTGTCACCTGGACACCGCCACGCTGGAGACGATGGAGCCGGTCATCAAGATGACCGACGCCCCAACCGCGGCGGAGTAAGCCCCACCTACCTGCCAACGCCCGGCGCGGTTCCACCGTGCCGGGCCTGCCGTCTCAAGGTCCATATCGTCGTCGGCAGCACGGCGATCTGGGGCGTCGGATACGACGAGGGTTGGGCGCTAGGACAGTCGCCAAAACTCCACTATTCTCGCCATGAGCGATGTTTGAGAAGGGCGCCAAGGCAGAGTGCGGCTGAGCGGGGGCATGTCGTTCGTGCGCCTTGATGACAGGCCTGCCGAAGCCGACGCAGGGTCGGATGCCGCGGGTCGTTGCGGCTTCGACCTCGCCGCGTGGCTCCCTCTCGCATCGTCTCCACAACAAAGCGGTCGACAGCAGGTCGGCGGCGACAGGGCGGGAACAGACGATGTTTGATGCGACGATGAAATTCGGCCTCGGGGAGGAGATCGAGGCGCTGCGCGAGACCGTGCGCCGTTTCGCGCAGGACCGGATCGCCCCCCAGGCGGCGGCCATTGACAGCTCCAACAGCTTCCCGCCCGCGCTCTGGCAGGAGATGGGGGCGCTCGGCCTGCTCGGCATTACCGTGAGCGAGGAGAAGGGCGGCGCCGGCATGGGCTATGTCGCGCATACGGTCGCAGTCGAGGAGATCTCCCGCGCCTCGGCCTCCGTCGGCCTCAGCTACGGCGCGCATTCGAACCTGTGTGTGAACCAGATCAAGCTGAACGGCAGCCCGGCACAGCAGGAACGCTACCTGCCCGGTCTGATCGATGGCAGCCAGGTGGGCGCGCTCGCCATGTCCGAACCCGGCTCCGGCTCCGACGTCGTCTCGATGCGCCTGCGCGCCGAGAAGCGGAACGACCGCTACGTGCTGAACGGCAACAAGTTCTGGATCACCAATGGCCCCGACGCCGATGTGCTGGTGGTCTACGCCAAGACGGACCCCGAGGCCGGGCCGCGCGGGATCACGGCCTTTCTGATCGAGCAATCCATGGCGGGTTTCTCGACCGGGCCGAAACTCGACAAGCTCGGCATGCGCGGCTCCAACACCTGCGAGCTGGTCTTCGAGAACGTTGAAGTGCCCTTCGACAACGTGCTCGGCGAGGAGGGGCGCGGGGTCAATGTCCTGATGTCCGGCCTCGACTACGAGCGCGTCGTGCTGTCTGGCGGCCCCCTGGGCATCATGGCCGCCTGTATGGACGTGGTGATGCCCTATGTGCATGAGCGCGAGCAGTTCGGCCAACCGATCGGCGAGTTCCAGCTCATGCAGGGCAAGATCGCCGACATGTACACCGAGATGAACGCCAGCCGGGCCTATGTCTATGCCGTGGCCGCCGCCTGCGACCGCGGGGAGACGACGCGCCAGGATGCCGCCGGCTGCCTGCTCTATTCCTCCGAGCGCGCGGTCAAGGTCGCCCTCGAGGCGATCCAGGCGCTCGGCGGCAACGGCTACATCAACGACTACGCCACCGGGCGGCTGCTGCGCGACGCCAAGCTCTATGAGATCGGGGCGGGCACACAGGAGATCCGGCGGATGCTCATCGGACGTGAACTGTACAAGGAAACCGGATGATGCCGCGTGCCATGCCCTTACTGGCTGCCCTCTTGGCCGCGACCAGCCTCTCGTCACCGGCCGCGGCCTCGGCTTCGGACTTCGGGGCTTGCAGTGCCGCGGCCACGACGGCGCAGGAGTTGAAGCGCTGCGGCACCTTCCGCGCTGACCGCCAGGAGTGTCGGTCCCTGCGTCCTGTGGGAGAGGAAGCGCCGGCGGTTTGCATGGAGGCGAAGGTCGTCGAATGGCGCGCGGTTTTGGAGCAAGAGGAGCAATCGGCCCTCAGCGCCGGTGTCCGCGATGCCGCCGGCTTTGATGCGTGGTCACAGGAGCTTCGGGCGCTCTGCCGCGACGAGGAGGAGCTGCGCCTGTCGACCGAACGGTACGGCCCGGCCCATGCGGCCTTCGAGGCGGCGACCTGTGAGCTGCGCAGCACGATACGTCGGGTCGTCGAAACAAACGGCATGCGCCGGGGGTTTTAGCCACCCAACAAAAAAGGGCGCCGCAGTGGCGCCCTCTGATCCGTTCTCATCGCCTCGGTCAGGCGGTGCGGCGACGCCCGGTCAAGCCCAACAGTGCCAACCCGCTCAGCAGCATCAGGATCGGTGCCGGCAGCGGGATGATCAGGCTCTGGACCGTGTCGATGCGCAGGAAAAAGCCCTGCGGCAGATCCACAGCACCATCACCGAAGAAGGCCAAGTTGTAGCTGCCCGGCGTCAGCAGGATTTGAACGCTGCCGAAGAGCGCATCCGACAACGCAGCATCGGGATCCGTGTCTGGGATCGGGAAAGGCGACAGCGGGTCGAACTCCGCATCCTCCGTATCCGTGCCGATCGGATCGATCGACTGGAAGGAGGTCGTGCCGATATCGCTACCGTTATTCGTCACCCGCACCGAGTCACCAGAGCGGAAGCCGTCGGTGACGGTCAGCACTGACTGCTCGGTGATGAGAATGTCGGTGTATTCGCCAGCCACGGTCTGGTTCGATACGCCATCGTCGGCCAGGGTATCGACCTGATCGTAGTTCCAACCGCCGCCAACGCTAATCGCTTGGGCTGGTGCGGTGCTGATCGCCACCAAAGCGGCAAACGCAGCAAGAGCCTTGTACATCACTGCCATCCGTATCCCCTCAGATATTGGTTTTATAAAGGTGAAGATCCGGCTGCGTCAATCAGTTACCGCTTTGACATACAGTTAATCGGTGGTTTCCGTCGTTCCTCATGGCGCTTCATCGACCTCTTTGTGTGATCCGTGCCACTCTTGGACAGCAACGCCCAACGATCGGCCCCTTTCCTCGGCTGGTCATGCGCGCAGCACCTCTGCCATAAGCGCGGCATGGGAGGACGACGATGCCAGTCATCGAATCCGTGATCGACGGGCGAAGCGAGATCTGGCGGCAGAACAGGATCGCCTTCGACGCTGCGCTCGCGACAGTACGGACTGCTGCCGAAGGCGCGCTGGCCGGCGGCGGGGCGGAAGCCCTCGCCCGTCATCGCGCACGCGGCAAGCTGGCGCCGCGCGACCGGATCGCGGCGCTGCTGGACCCCGGCTCGCCGTTCCTCGAGGTCGGGCTCTTCGCCGCCCATGGTCTCTATGGCGGCGATGCCCCGGCCGCTGGCGTCATCGCCGGTATCGGCGTGGTCGAGGGGCGGCCCGTCATGATCGTCGCTAACGACGCCACGGTTAAGGGCGGCAGCTACTTTCCCCTGACCGTCAAAAAGCACCTGCGCGCCCAGGAGATCGCGGAGGCCTGCCGCCTGCCCTGCCTCTACCTGGTCGACAGCGGCGGCGCGAACCTGCCCCGCCAGGACGAGGTCTTCCCGGATCGCGACCACTTCGGGCGCATCTTCTTCAACCAGGCGCGCATGTCCGCCGCCGGGATCGCCCAGATCGCCGTGGTGATGGGCAGTTGCACCGCCGGCGGCGCCTATGTGCCCGCCATGTCGGACGAGGCGATCATCGTGCGCGACCAGGGCACCATCTTCCTGGCGGGCCCGCCCCTGGTGAAGGCAGCAACAGGGGAGGTCGTGAGCGCCGAGGATCTGGGTGGTGGCGATGTGCACACCCGCCTCTCCGGCGTGGCGGACCACCTGGCGGAGGATGACGCCCATGCCCTGGCCCTCGCCCGGCGAACGGTCACCAACCTGGGGCAGGCCCCGGCGGCAAAGCTCCCCTCCGGCGAGGCGCCCGCCTATGACCCCGCCGAGATCGCGGGGATCCTGCCGCCCGACACCCGCGTGCCCTTCGACATCCGCGAGGTGATCGCCCGGCTGGTCGATGGTTCTCGCTTCGACCCGTTCAAGGCGCGCTTCGGCGAAACCCTGGTCTGTGGCTTCGCCGAGATCATGGGGCAGCCGGTGGGGATCATCGCCAACAACGGCATCCTTTATTCAGAGAGTGCGGTAAAGGGCGCGCATTTCGTCGAACTCTGCTGCCAGCGGAAGATCCCGCTGCTGTTCCTGCAGAACATCACCGGCTTCATGGTGGGCCGGAAGTACGAGAACGAGGGGATCGCGCGGCACGGCGCGAAGCTGGTGACCGCCGTCTCCTGCGCCGCGGTGCCCAAGATCACGCTGATCGTGGGCGGCTCTTTCGGGGCGGGGAACTATGGGATGTGCGGGCGGGCCTATGACCCGCGGTTCCTCTGGACCTGGCCCAATGCCCGGATCTCGGTGATGGGCGGCTATCAGGCGGCCGGGGTGCTCGCCCAGCTCCGCCGCGACGGGATCGAGCGCAAGGGCGGGTCCTGGTCGGCGGCCGAGGAGGAGACGTTCAAGGCCCCGATCCTGGCACAGTTCGAGGAACAGGCGCACCCGCTCTATGGCTCCGCCCGCTTGTGGGACGACGGCATCCTGGACCCCGCACGCACGCGGGAGGCACTGGGGCTCTCCCTCTGGGCCTCCCTCAACGCCCCCATCCCCGACACCCGCTTCGGCCTCTTCCGGATGTGACGCGATGGCCGGTCTTCGCTCTCTCTGCTTCTCCCCACGGCCCGGCGCTTTGCGCCGCGCCGCCGGTGAGACCGGGCCCGCCGCCACCCCCACCACCGCCATGCGCCTGCGGCGCGGCGGTGGGGGCGGGGGCGCGGCACGATGATCCACAGGCTGCTTATCGCGAACCGCGGGGAGATCGCGGTGCGGATCGCGCGGACGGCGCGGGTAAGGGGCGTCGAGACGGTGGCGGTCTATTCCGATGCCGATGCAGACGCCCTGCACGTCAGGGTCTGCGACCGGGCCGTACGGCTTGGCCCCGCGGCAGCGACCGAGAGCTATCTCAATGTCGCGCGGGTGCTGGCGGCGGCCACTGAGACCGGCGCCGATGCCATCCACCCGGGCTATGGCTTTCTGTCGGAGAACGCGGGGTTCGCCGAGGCGGTTATCACCGCCGGCCTCACCTGGATCGGCCCGCCGCCGACCGCCATCCGCGCCATGGGCGCCAAGGATGCGGCCAAACGGGCGATGGAGGCCGCCGGCGTGCCCGTGGTCCCGGGCTATCACGGCGAAGACCAGGACCCAGGCCTGTTGGCGGCGGAGGCGGCGCGGATCGGCTACCCCATCCTCATCAAGGCCGCGGCGGGCGGTGGCGGCAAGGGGATGCGCCGCGTCGACCGGGCCGAGGAGTTTACCGAGGCGCTGGCCCGCGCGCAGTCCGAGGCCGCCGCGAGCTTCGGCGACGACCGGGTGCTGGTCGAGAAGTTCGTGCAGAACCCGCGGCATATCGAGGTACAGGTGTTCGGCGACAGCCATGGTCGGGTGGTCCACCTGTTCGAACGCGACTGCTCGGCCCAGCGGCGCCATCAGAAGGTAATCGAGGAGGCCCCTGCCCCGGGCCTCACCCCCGCCTTTCGCACAGCGCTGACCGAGGCTGCCGTCCGCGCCGCCGCGGCCGTGGGCTATGTCGGCGCCGGCACGGTGGAGTTCGTCGCGGATGGCGCGGCCATCGTGGCCCAGGGCGCCGACCCGGACACCCCGCCGGGCGGGTTCTACTTTCTGGAGATGAACACCCGGCTGCAGGTGGAACACCCGGTGACCGAGGCGATCACCGGCCTCGACCTCGTGGCCCTGCAATTCGACGTGGCCGAGGGCGCGGCCCTGCCGGCGCAGGAGACGGTCACGCGCACCGGCCATGCCATCGAGGCCCGGCTTTATGCCGAGGATCCGGCGCGGGGCTTCCTGCCCCAAACCGGGCGGGTCGCACCCCTCGCCCTGCCCCAGGACCACCCGGGCGTCCGCGTGGATGCGGGCCTGGCGGAGGGTGACGCGGTCGGCAGCGCCTATGACCCCATGATCGGCAAGATCATCGCCCATGGCGCGGATCGCGCACAGGCGCTCGACCGCCTCGTCGCGGCGCTCGCGGCAACCGACCTCGGCGGTCTGGGGGGCAATACGGGGTTTCTCGGACGCCTCCTTGACCATGCCCCGTTCAGGGAGGGGACGATCCATACCGGCATGATCGCGGCAGCAGGCGAGGCACTGACGGCGGAGCCCATGCCCGGGCCGGTCGACCTCGCCTTGGCCGGCGCCGCCCTGACCGGCTTGCTGAGCGCCGCGGGCCCCTTGACCCATTGGCGCGCATGGGGACCAGCTACGACCCCCGTCACGCTGCGCCAAGGCGACGCCGAGTATCCCGTCGCCCTCTCCCGCACCGGCCGCGACCTGATCGCCGAGACACCGCAGGGACCGGCAACACTGGAGATCGTCGCGACCGACGGCTCCCGTATCACGATCCGGGAGGGGGGGATGATCCGCCGCCTCCACCTGCACCGGGCCGCCGCGGGCGTGACCCTGGCCGAGGGGCCGCGGCGGCTTACCCTGACGCTCGAGGACCCGGCAGCGGTGGCGGCGCAGGAGAGCTCCGGCGATCAGATCCTCGCGCCGCTGCCGGGGCTGGTGCGCCATGTCTCGGTCGCGCCGGGCCAGCGGGTCGTCGCCGGCGCCGTGGTCGCGGTGATCGAGGCGATGAAGATGGAGCACAGCCTGCGCACACCCCGCGACGGCACCGTGGCCGAGGTTCTGGTTGGCGAGGGCAGCCAGGTGAGCGAAGGCGCCCTGATCGTCGCGCTCGAGGCCGAGACCCGCGCGGAGCGCACCTCATGACCGCCCAGATGACCATCGTCGAGGTGGGGCCGCGCGACGGGCTGCAGAACGAGCCCCGGCCAATCGCGACCGCCGACAAGATCGCCCTGGTCGATGCGCTGAGCGCCGCGGGGCTGCCGCGGATCGAGGCCGCCAGTTTCGTCTCGCCCAAGGCCGTGCCCCAGATGGCCGATGGCGCCGCTGTCATGGCCGGGATCACACGGCGCCCGGGCACACGCTACGCGGCGCTGACCCCAAACCTGCGCGGCTATGAGGCTGCCCGGGCGGCGGGCGCCGACGAGGTCGCGGTCTTTGCCGCCGCCTCCGAGAGCTTCAGCCAGCGCAACATCAACGCCAGCATCGCCGAGAGCCTGGAGCGCTTCGCCCCGGTTGCCGAGGCCGCGGCGCGCGACGGCATCGCCCTGCGCGGCTATGTCTCCTGCGTGGTCGTCTGCCCCTACGAGGGGGCCGTCGGGCCCAGCGCCGTGGCGACAGTCGTCCAGGCGCTCGATCAGCTCGGCTGCGCCGAGATCTCGCTCGGCGACACCCTGGGCCGCGGCACGCCGCAGAGCATCGGCGCCATGCTCGACGCGGTCCTCGCGGTCCTGCCGCCCACCCGCCTGGCGGGGCATTTCCACGATACCAACGACCGGGCGCTGGAGAGCGTCGCCACCGCCTGGGCCCGCGGGATCACGGTTTTCGATGCGGCGGCGGGCGGATTGGGCGGCTGCCCCTTTGCGCCTGGGGCCGCCGGCAACCTCGGCACCGGCAAGCTCGTCGACTGGGCGGCGGCGGCGGGAATCGACACCGGGATCGACCGCGCGGCCCTCGCGGCGGCCGAAGCGCTCGCGCGGGGTCTGCGCAGCGCGGGGGCAGTCGCATGACAGAGGTGCTGTTGCGCAGCGACGATGGCCGAGGGGTGACGACCCTGACCCTCAATAGGCCGGAGAAGCACAACGCCCTCGACAGCGCGCTCATCACCGCCCTGGCCGAGGCGGCGGCGGCCATCGCGGCCGACGACAGCGTCAGGGTCGTGGTCCTCACCGGCGCGGGCGAGAGCTTTTGTGCCGGCGGCGACCTGGCCTGGATGAAGGCGCAGGCTGCCGCGACCAGGGCCGAGCGGATCGCCGAGGCAACGCGCCTGGCGAGCATGCTCGGCACGCTCGACCGCCTGCCCCGCCCGCTGATCGCACGGGTCCAGGGACAAGCTTATGGCGGCGGATTGGGGCTGATGTCGGTCTCAGACACGGTTATCGCCGCCCGTCCGGGCCGTTTCGCCTTTACCGAGACGCGACTCGGCCTCACGCCTGCCACGATCGCGCCCTACGTTATTCGACGGATGGAAATAGCGAAGGCGCGTGAGGTATTCGGTTGTACCAAGGCCTTCGATGCCGAGGAGGCCGTGCGACTTGGGCTCGTGACGCGGGCGGTTGAGGGCACGGATCTGGATGCGGCGGTCGAGGCGGAGGTGGCGCCGTATCTGACTGCAGCACCGGGCGCGGTCAGGGCTTCGAAAGCGCTGCTACACGCCCTCTCCCCGGGGCCGGACGAGGCCACGGTGGCGATGACGATCGAAGCGCTGGCCGAGCGTTGGGAGACGGCGGAAGCGCAAGAGGGGATCACGGCGTTCTTCGAAAGGCGTCGCCCCCGCTGGTAGTGAGGTTGCGATGCTTAAGCGTCTTGGTGAACTGACCGGTGCGACCATCGGTGTGCTCATGCTGGGTGCTGTGCTCGCGCAGCCCTCCCTGGCGGACAGGGTCGTTCAGGCCTCCACGGCGAATGGGCCGGTCTCGGCCCGGGATACCGACGCCCTCTGGCGCAGCGCCGAGGCGGCTTCGGCCCGTGGCGACTGTGAGGTCGCCTCAGGCCTCTACCGCAAATTCCTCGACGCAGAACCGGCAGCGCAAAAGCGCATCGCGGCCACCCATGCCCTCGTCCTCTGTGTGGCAGGGCCGGAGGAGCCCTGGGCGGCGCGGGACATGATGGCCGAGCTGCTGCCGGAGGTAATCCGCCACTTCGGGCCGCAGTCCGCCGGCCTTGCGCGCCATCACGCGATCTGGGCCGAGGCCGAGGTCCGTGCCGGCGCCCTCAACGTCGCCTGGCGCCGGTCCGAGGCTGCCATCGCTGCCGCACGCGCCGCCGGCGATATTGACCCCTTCGATCATGCGGCCGAGCTTTACCGTCTGGCCGCGATCCAACTAGCCCGCGGCGAGGGCGACAGCTTCCTGACTTTCCTGGCGCGTGAGCTGCAGCTTCTGGTCAATGCCCGCTGGGCCGCGGCCGGCGACGGTGAGCTCTTCATGGAGGTCATGGGCGTGATCCCGCAGCCTGGCGATACCCAGGCCCTCGCGACCTGGACGCGCCTGGGGCTGGAGGAGTTCGATCCCCGCCAGCTCTATCTCTCGCTGGTGGACCGAGCGCCGGCCTGAGCCCCGCTAGGGGTAGCCGCGAAACCCCTGCACGACCCAGAGGGAAAAGCCGTAGTCGCGGTCGCGATGCGTCGCGAACCGGCCCTCGTCGACCAGGCGCGCGTCCTCGAAGGCGCCGGCGACCACCTCGGGGTCACGCGGTCCCATGACAGCCAGCAGCATCAGTCGCTCATCGCCGGGCTGAAGCGTTGCCACCAGCTCGTGATGGTTCTGCGCCGTGATCTCCGGGTTCCAGACGGCGATCTCGTCCCAGCTTAGACCGCCGATGAACATGCACTCCGACAGCCGCCGGCGATCCCAGGAGAGCATGACCTCGGCTCCCTCCTCCTGCATCGCGGCCAGGGCACGGCTGCAAAAGGGCTCCCCAATCCGGGTCTTCTTGTAGGGGTCGGTGGCGCGCAGCAGCGTCTCGGCCTGGCCGCCGGCATAGAGCGAGGCCATCCCATAGGCCGCGATCCCGGCGATGGCGCCCAGACCCAGCTGCAGGCGTAGCATGCGCCCCGCCCCCACCATGATCAGCCAACGCGCCGCAAACAGCGAGCCCGCGACATAGGCCGGCGCCGCCCAGTTCGGCTGGGCCCGGGTGAGGAAGGCGAGCAGCAGCATCGCAAACAGCAACAGCCCGGTCTGCCAGGCGAGCATCCGCATGCGCCAATCCCCGATCCAGTCCTGCCGGCGCCAGAACGCGATCAGGATCGCGATGAAGATGACCGGTCCGATGACGCCAAGCTGCGCCCCCGCGAACTCGAGGAAATCGACGATGTTGAAATAGCCCTGACCGGGATCGGCATCCTCGGCCACATGGGTGACCGTCGCAAAACCGTTGGCGGCGTTCCAGGCGAGGTTCGGCGCCAGCACCACCGTGGCCGCCGCCGCTGCGATCCCCGCCCCCCGCAGATCGCGCCCGCGGGCAGAGAAGAGCGCATAGCCGATGAGCGCGGCCGGCATCGCCAGCATGGTGTACTTCGCCAGCGTCCCCAGGCCGATGAAGACGCCGAGTAGCGCCCAATCGCGCCAATGCCCGGTCTCCGAGGCCCGCAGCCAGGCGATCATGCCCAGCACCCAAGGCACCATCATCACGGGATCGGTCGACACGATCATCGAGGAGACGGTGACCCCCGGCGCGGCCGTATAGACCGCCGCCGCCCAGAACCCGGTCTGAGCATCGAACATCCGCTTGCCGAGAGTGAGCAGGCCGATGGCGATCAGCGCATGGGCGAGCGGACTGGACAGGCGCAGTGAGAACAGCGTGTCGCCGCCCAGATCGGTCGTCACCCGGATCACCGCGCCCACGCCCGGGGGTTTGGAGTAGTAGCCCCAGGCAAGCTCCTGCCCATAGGCCCAGTACTGCGCCTCGTCGAAATGCACCGGCAGCCACTCGAAGGCGTTGATGCCGAGGCGCAGGAAGGTGACGGCAAGGATCAGGCCCAGACCCGACAGCAGCCAGCGCGCCTCGTCCAGCCCCTGCTCCGCCCGGGGGCGGGCGGTGGGCTTGGGCGCAGCTTTCGGTGCGGGCTTGGCGGGCGGCCGACGGGTTGGCGGGGTGCCGCCACGCTTGCCCCCGCTCTTCTTGCCGGACGAAGCTTGCCGTCGTTTCGCCATCCGCCTCGTCCGCCTGCCGCCCGCTGCCCTTGGGGGCGATCTACACGAGGGGGACGCGCCCTGGCGAGGGGGTATGACGCAGCCGGGCGGGGCGTTATTGAGGACGTGCCGGCAACCAGGGGATGCTTCATGCGCGCAGAGATCGACGCCGCCGCCGCGGTGCGGACCGAGGATCAGACCACTCGCCTCGCCGACTATCGCCCCCCGGCCTGGCTGATCGACGAGGTGCGGCTCGACATCGACCTCGCCCCGCGCGCCACACGGGTGCGTGCCCGCATCGCCTTTCGCCTCAACCCAGAAGGCGCGGGCTCGGGCGCGGGCGTGGCCCTGCCGCCGCTTGCGCTCGATGGCAAGAAGCTCACGCTCGTCAGCGCGTCGGTGGACGATGCCGACGTCACGGCCAGCCCGTTCCTCACGCTGAGCGCAGAGGGGTTGGTTCTGGCCGCAGGGGCGTTGCCGGGCGAGGCCTTCACCTGGGACTGCACCGTCGAGGTCGACCCCGAGAGCAATACGGAACTGGAGGGGCTCTACCTTTCGGGCGACATGTTCTGCACCCAGTGCGAGGCGGAGGGGTTCCGCAAGATCACCTACTACTCCGACCGCCCGGACGTGATGGCCCCCTTCACCGTGCGCCTGGAGGGGCCGGTCGAGACCTGCCCGATCCTGCTGTCGAACGGCAATCCAGGCGCAGCGGGCCTTCTGCCCGACGGCCGCCACTTCGCCGAGTGGCACGACCCCTTTCCCAAGCCGGCCTATCTCTTTGCCGCGGTCGCCGGCAATCTGGTGGCCCACCGCGACACCTTCACAACCATGTCCGGGCGCAACGCCGCGCTCACGCTCTGGGTGCGCCCCGGCGATGAGGGCAAATGCGCCTATGCCATGGACGCGCTCAAACGTTCGATGGCCTGGGACGAACGCGCCTATGGGCGGGAGTACGACCTCGACGTCTTCCAGATCGTCGCCGTCTCCGACTTCAACATGGGCGCGATGGAGAACAAGGGGCTGAACATCTTCAACTCCAAATACGTCCTCGCCAGCCCGGAGACCGCCACGGATGTGGACTACGAGCTGATCGAGGGCATCGTCGCGCATGAGTATTTCCACAACTGGACCGGCAACCGGATCACCTGCCGCGACTGGTTCCAGCTCTGCCTGAAGGAGGGGCTTACGGTCTTTCGCGACCAGGCATTCACCGAGGATGAGCGCTCCGCCGCGGTGGCCCGGATCGATCAGGTGAAGGCCCTGCGCGCGCGCCAGTTCACCGAGGATGCAGGCCCCCTCGCCCACCCGGTGCGCCCCGAGAGCTATGTGGAGATCAACAACTTCTACACGGCCACGGTCTACGAGAAGGGCGCGGAGGTCATCCGCATGCTCAAGCTTCTGGTCGGCGATGACGACTATCGCCGGGCGCTGGATCTCTACTTCGAGCGCCACGACGGACAGGCCTGCACCATCGAGCAGTTCCGCCAGTGTTTCGAGGATGTGACGGGCCGCGATCTCTCTCAGTTCGCCCTGTGGTGGCATCAGGCGGGAACGCCGCGCCTGAGTGTCGAGACCCGCTGGCAAGGGGGCGTGCTGACCCTGACCCTGCGCCAACACATCCCGGCAACACCAGGCCAGGCCGAGAAGGCGCCGATGGTCATCCCGGTCGCCCTCGGCGTCATCGGACCCGACGGACGGGAGGCGGCGGAGACCCACATCATCGAGATCACGACCGAGGAGACGGTGCTCGACCTCCCGCTCCCGGACCTCGACCCGGGCGGTCCCGCGCCCGTGCCCTCCCTCCTGCGCCATTTCTCCGCCCCCGTGATCCTGGAGCGGACGGTTGAGGCGGCGGAACGGGCGCTGGTGCTCGCCCATGACACCGACCCCTTCAACCGCTGGGAGGCCGGGCGGCGCTATGCCCTCGACATCGCCCATGCCCTGGCGACCGGAGCGGCGGCGCCCGAGGGAGCGGCGGTGCCGGAGGCCTGGTGCGAGGCGCTGGCGCAGCTGGCCGGAGACGCCGCGCTCGACCCCGCCTTTCGGGCCCTGGCGCTGGAGCTGCCGGGCAATGACGAGGTTGCCGCCGATATCGTCGCCCGCGGCGGGCTGGCCGATCCCGACCGCATCCACGCCGCCCTGCGCGCCATGCGCCGGCGGCTGGGCGAGCGTGCAGGTGAGGTGCTGCTCGGGCTCTACGAGACCATGCGTCCCGAGGGGCCCTATAGCCCGGACGCGGAAAGCGCGGGCCGCCGGGCGCTCGCGAACCGGGCCCTCGCACCGCTGGTGGCGACCGGCGAGGCCACGCACCTCGCCCGCGCCGAAGCGCAGTTCGACGGGGCGTCGAACATGACCGACAGCATCGGCGCGCTCGCGCTCCTCGTGCACCACGGCGCCCCCGGGGCCACTGCCTGCGTCGAGGCCTTCCGCCAGCGCTGGGCGGAGGACGAGCTTGTGATGGACAAGTGGTTCGCCGTGCAGGCGACGGCCCCTCTGCCCGATGCGGTCGCCCGCGCCCGCGCCCTCACCGAGGATCCGGCCTTCGTCTGGCAGCGGCCGAACCGCTTCCGCTCGGTCGTCGGGGCCTTCGCCATGGGCAACCCGGTCGGCTTTCACAGCCTGGACGGCAGCGGCTATCGCTTCACCGCCGACTGGTTGCTGCGCCTCGACGCCCTAAACCCTCAAACCGCCGCCCGGGTCAGCGGCTGCTTCGAGAGCTGGAAGCGCTATGACGAGGCACGGCGCGGGCTGATGCAGGCCGAGATGCAGCGGATCGCCGCCACACCGAGCCTGTCGAAAAACACGCGCGAGATCGTCGAGCGCATGCTCGCCGGCTGAGCCCGTGTCTCCCGTGACCCCAGCACGGCCCCGTCGCATGATCTTGTCTTGCCTCGGCCCAAGGGCCGTGGCGACAGTCGGGCGCGTCGCCCAACATCAATACGGTTGAGCCCATGCCGATCCATCGCCACCCCGCCGCGGTCCTTGCGCTCGCGCTTTGCCTCTTCGCCTCGGCGTGGCTCGGTGGCCCGCAGGCGGGCGCCACCGGCCTGGCGGCGCCGGTGGAGGTTCGCGACCAGGAGATGCGTTTCGGCAGCCTCACGCTGGCGGGCGCCGGCGGGCTGACCCCACGCCTGGCGGGTGGGACGCTGATCACCCTGGCGCCGACTGGCAGGGGCACGGCGCCCGATGACTGGCAGATCCTGGAGGGCCACCGCCTCGCCCCCGCCGCCGACGGTAGCCTGGACGAGGGCGACAGTATCGAGCTTGTCGCCAATGGCGTCGTGACCTTCACCGTCACGGCCCGCGCCACCGACGACCATTTCACCGTCACCGGCGAGGACGAGAGCCGCGAGTGGCGCGACGCCTGGGACGCCGCCCGCCCCGGCCAGACCATCGGCCGGCGCGGCGAGACGCCCATCGACGCCATCCCAAGGATCAGCATCGCCGTGCCGGAGGGGCGCGAAGGCGGCCCTGCCCCCTATGGCATGCGCTTCGAGGTGGCGGGTCTGCAGGGGCCTGTTGCACACATCCTGCGCCACACCGAATTTCACTGGGACTTCGAGGAGAGCTATGCCTTCCGGCGTCACCCGCGCGACAAGCGGGTCGCCACCGACGCGCGCTATGCCCGCGGCCCCTGGGCGGCGCATGTCTACCGCACGCCCGGGCGCTATACCGTCACCCTGACCGCGACCTTTGCCCATGGCCGCACCGCCAGCGCCCGCCGCACGGTCGAGATCAGCGACATCGATCGCGTGTTCCACGGCCGGCACACCATCGTCTATTCGAAGAGGGGCGACTTTAGCGGTGCGCCTTTCGGGGCGCAGCGCTTCCAGGATCTGCAGCGGGCGGTGCGCGCCGCTCAGGCCGGGCGCAGCGTGAGCGGCCCCCGGGCGCGGCTCCTGCTCCGCGCGGGGGAGACGACCTCCCTGACGGACCAACTGGCCCTACCCAGCCTCTACCTCGGCCGCTTCGGCGAGGGGCCGAACCCAATCATCACGTTCGACCTCGACGCCTTCAGCGAGAACACGTTGCTCAAGGAGGATCAGCGCAAGCGCGACGCGAGCGGGCTGACGATCTACGGCATCGACTTCGTCGGCCACTACGACGCGGCCAATCCTGCCATGTCCCCGGATCCGTCGATTGGCGTCAGCTTGGGCCGTATCCGCGGGAACTTTCCCTACATCACCTTCTTTGACGTGCGCATCTCGGGCCTGGCGTCCATAGGCCGTTACCCCACCGGGCTGATCATGGCGAATAGCGAAGTGACCAACTGGTACGACTACGGCTTCATCGGCAGCGGGCGCGTGGCTTTCGTCGGCAACCTGATGCACCAACACCCCGACGCCAAGGTCGGCCCCGGCGCGAAGAAGCGCAATCCGCAGGGACAGCCCAACTACGCCGACCACGGTCCCATGCGCACCTCGTCCGAGGATCGGCTGATCCTGTCGCAGAACTACTTCTTTTCGAACACAGGCTGGTCGAAGGGCGGGATCTTCGAGTTCGCCCACCAGCCCGCCATCCGGACCGGGGCGGACCGGGGCAAGCCGCCGGGCACGATCTATGTGGGCCAGAACCATCTTCACGGCGGCTTTGCCGTCTACAGCCTGGGCGTGCTGAAGAACGCCCCACGTGCCGCTCATCGGCCGCTCAACATCTTCGCCGGCAACCTGGTGGAGGCGACCCCGGGGACGCGGCGCCTAGCCGGCATGGTCCGCAGCGACATGGCGGCACGCAACAACATCTTCGTCTTCGACGCCAGAGACTGGGCACGCTACCACGGCACGGTGAACGGTGTTCACGTCGCGAATGAGCGTGGGGCGGAGCTGCCGCTTCTGATGGGGGGGATCTTCGACTTCTACGGCAACACCATCGCGATGAACGCTCCCGGCGACGTCGAGATCCGGGGCCCCCTCGCCACCTCGGGCACGCCGGAGGAAGCGAATCTGGTGAACAACGTCGTCTCCATCCGCGGTGGCCGCGGCGCGCCCACCGGCCCTGATCTGGACGCGCGCTTCGCGCCCCTTTCGCAGAGCACGCCCGGCCCCGGCCGCCGCCCACTGATCGACTATTACGGCAGGTCCCGCGCCGAGCGGGACGTCCCCGGCGCCGTCATCCCCCTGCCCTGACAGCCGGGGACCAGCGCCAGTGGCGATAGACGCGCTGATCTGCACGGTGGTGGAGGGGGTTGGATTCGAACCAACGTACCGTTACCGGGGCGGATTTACAGTCCGCTGCATTTGACCGCTCTGCCACCCCTCCGAGGCGCGCGTGCGGGCATTGCCCGGCGGCGTGGGGTCCTCTAGGACGCCTCCCTGATCGGTGTCAACCGCCATCGCCGCGCCACCGGTCACCACCGCCCCGGCGCAGTGCTGCCGCGCCACCGCCATCTGCCGCAGAGTAACCAGAGAGCCATGCCCCGCCCCCCCGACCGCCCTTATCGCAGCGTCCGACGCAGCGGGCCCCCGCGCCCCGCCGGCCAGCGCGGCGGCGCCCCGCGGCACGCCGCGGGCGGCGAGGAGGGGCGTTTCTGGCTCTTCGGCCTGCACGCGGTGCGCGATGCCCTCGGCAATCCCCGGCGCAGGTTGCATCGGCTGATCCTCACCCCCAATGCGCGCCAGCGCCTGGGCGAGGCGGCGTCGGACGCAGCGCTCGCCGCCCGGGGGCTGGAGGTCGAAATCGCCGACCCCCGGCGCTTTCCGGCCCCGCTCGACCCCCAGTCTGTGCACCAGGGTGCTGCGGCAGAGGCGGACCCGCTCGATTGGGGCACGATCCGAGAGCTTTGCGCGGTCCCGGCCGAGGGGCCCGCGCCGACGGTCCTCGCGCTCGACAGGGTCACGGACCCGCATAACGTGGGCGCGATCCTGCGCTCGGCGGAGGTCTTCGGCGCACGCGCGGTCATCGCGCCGCGCCGCCATTCGGCGCCGGAGACCGGCGCTTTGGCCAAGGCGGCCTCCGGCGCGCTCGAGCGTCAGCCCTATCTGCGGCCTGGCAACCTCGGCGATGCCATCGAGACGCTCAAGGACATGGGCTATCTGGCCGCGGGTCTCGACGGGACCGCGGAGATGACGATCGCCGCCGCCGCCGCCGAGGCCGCGGACCGCCCCCTGCTCCTGATCCTCGGCGCCGAGGGCCCCGGTCTGCGGGAGCGGACCCGCGGCCTCTGCGATCGGCTGGTTCGGATCGAGGCGGCGGCCGACTTTGCATCGCTCAACGTTTCAAACGCTTGTGCCATCGCGCTTTATGCCGCCAGGGAACGTCATGGCACGGGCTGAGGCGACAGATTATTACGCGCGATCACCGAAAAATCAGACCCGGGTAGCGTGACGAGGGTTACAGAAACTTGGGACTCCCCCCATATTCTTAGACATGGGGAGCGGGCTGAACGACCCTCCTCAACACTCACTGTCCCTCGTTCCGACTTGACGCCCGCCGGTCTCCGCCAAAGCGGTTTCCCCGGCGGGCCTTTTTTCGTAGAACAGCGCCGCAGCCTGATAAGCGGAACGGATGGCACCGCACGAGCCCACCGATGACCGCCTAAGGCAAATCCTCACCGAGGTGAGGACGATCGCCATCGTCGGCTATTCGCCCCGGCCAAACCGGCCCTCGCACGCTGTGTCGCACTACCTTGCGGCGCAGGGCTATCGGGTGCTGCCGATCAACCCCGGCCATGCGGGGGAGACCGCCCTTGGCGAACGCATCGCGGCCGATCTCGCCTCGATCCCCCCAACGATTGGGCCGATCCACATGGTCGACATCTTCCGACGCAGCGAGCATGCGGGGGCCGTGGTGGACGAGGCCATCGCGACCCTCCTGCCGCGGGGCCTGCGCGTCATCTGGATGCAAATCGGGGTAATCGACCAGGATGCCGCCGCGCGCGCGGAGGACCGGGGTCTGACCGTCATCATGAACCGCTGCCCCAAGATCGAGCATGCGCGGCTGCTCGCGCCGACCGCGCCGCCCGACCCGGCCTGAGCGCCACGCGACGCATTGGCGGCGACCGACGGACGCGCTAGAGCCTGGGACGAGACAGGCAATCGACGGGGTCGCCCATGTACATCGCGATGAACCGCTTCCGCATCACGCCGGGCCGCGAAGCCGAGTTCGAGGCGGTCTGGAAGGGCCGCACCTCGCAGCTGGACACGGTGCCGTGCTTCAAGGACTTCAAGCTGCTGAAGGGTCCGAAGACCGAGGCGCATTCGCTCTACTGCTCCCATTCGATCTGGGAGAGCCGCGACGCCTTCGAGGCCTGGACCAAGTCGGAAGCCTTCCGCATCGCCCACAAGGACGCGGGCACCTCGAAGGACATGTACCTGGGCCACCCGGAGTTCGAGGGGTTCGAGCCGGTCGAGGGCGCCTGATCGGCTGCTGAGCGAGGCCTGGTCCCGTGAGCGGTCTCGCCCGCCAGATCCTCACCCATCTGTGCCAGGCGCTCTACGCCAGCCAGGGGCGACGGCGCTGCCCGCAACGGGTGTGCTTTCTGCATATCCAAAAGACCGCGGGCTCCGCGGTGAACGGCTACTTCAAGGGGCTGCTCGGCCCCTACTGGCAGGGCCAGGCCGTCACCGTGCCCGACGCGCCCAAGGTGGCCGATCTGTCGCTTGCCAAGAATGCACGCTTCGTGGGCGGACACTACGCGGCACCCAGCCTCGCGCGGTTTCGCGGCGACGCCTATACCTTCACCTTCCTGCGCGACCCGCTCGACCGCATGGTCTCCGCCTGGCGCTTCTATCAGGCCCACGCCGACCCGGCCTTGCCCCTGCCCCATGCGACGCTGGAGGAAGCCCTGGCCGATGGCAGCGAGGCGGTGATGTCGCGCTTCGACAATCCCATGGTACGCCAACTTGCGGTCAGCGCCTCGGCGACCCCGGCGACGGCGCTGGCGCGCCAGGACTGGGTCGAGACCGCCCTCACCACCCTGCGCAGCTTCGACCGGGTCGGCCGGCAAGAGAGCTTCGACCGCGATTTCCGTGCGATCCTGGATGACCTCGGCCTGCCGCAACCCGATACGGTGGCCCGCCGCAACGTCACCGATGACCCTGAGCGCAAGACCATGGGTGCGAAACCGCCACCGGCACCGCCAAGAGAGGTTCTGGCGCCGATCGCAGAGCCCTATATCGCCTTAGATCGCCAGCTCATCGCCGCCTGGGAGCGGGAAAGCGCGCAATAATCTGTCTGATGGAAGCGGCCAGGTCTGTGCAATGCTGCAACTTCTGCGTTAGCGTCGCTCCAAACAAACAGAACCAAGACCACCCGACAGGGAGCATCCTCCATGACCGACAAACAACTCGGATTTGACACCCTTCAGATTCATGCAGGGGCCAAGCCGGACCCTGCCACCGGGGCGAGGCAGACGCCGATTTACCAGAACACCGCTTACGTCTTTCGCGATGCCGACCACGCCGCAGCGCTGTTTAACCTCCAGGAAGTCGGGTTCATCTACTCACGCCTGACCAACCCCACCGTCTCGGCGCTGCAGGAGCGTGTGGCGACGCTGGAGGGGGGCGCTGGCGCCACCGCCTGTTCCTCTGGCCACGCCGCGCAGATCCTGGCGCTGTTCGCGCTGTGGGGCCGGGCGACAACATCGTGGTGTCGAACCGGCTCTATGGCGGGTCGGTGACCCAGTTCAGCCAGTCCATCAAGCGCTTCGGCTGGGAGGCGCGCTTTGTCGACATCGACCAGCCGGGCCAGATCAGCCGCGCCTGCAACAAGCGCACCAAGGCGATCTTCTGCGAGTCGATTGCGAACCCAGGCGGGCATATCGCCGATCTGCCCCGCATCGCATCCATCGCGGAGCGTAAGGGCCTGCCGCTGATCGTCGACAATACCTCGGCCACGCCCTACCTCTGCCGGCCGTTCGAGCATGGCGCGACGCTGGTCGTGCATTCGACCACCAAGTACCTCTGCGGTCACGGTGCTGCCATGGGCGGCATGGTCGTGGACAGCGGCACCTTCGACTGGTCGGCGAGCGGGCGTTACCCCAGCCTCAGCGAGGCGGAGCCCGCCTATCACGGCCTGAAGTTCCACGAGAGCTTCGGCGCCCTCGCCTTCACGCTGCACAGCCACGCGGTCGGGCTGCGCGATCTCGGCATGTGCCAAAGCCCGCAGGACGCCTTCATCACCATGCTCGGCGTCGAGACGCTGTCGCTGCGGATGGAAAAGCATGTCGCCAATGCCGTGAAGGTCGCCCAATGGCTGGAGGCCGATCCGCGGGTCGAGGCGGTGACCTATGCCGGGCTGAAGTCCAACCCGACCTATAAGCGCATGAAGAAGATCTGCCCCAAGGGGGCCGGATCGCTCTTCACCGTTGCGATCAAAGGCGGCTACGACGCCTGCGTGAAGACGGTCGATGCGCTCGAGCTTTTCAGCCATGTCGCCAACCTCGGCGATGCGCGCTCGCTGGTGATCCATTCCGCCTCCACCACGCACCGCCAGCTGTCGGCGGAGCAGCGGGAGGCGGCGGGGGCCGCGGACAACGTCATCCGCCTGTCCATCGGCATCGAGGATGCGGACGACCTGATCGCCGACCTCGACCAGGCCCTCTCCAAGGCCACGGCCATGGATCGCGCCGCCTAACGGGCGCTGATAACAGGTGCGGCGGGTTGACGCGCGTCAAGGCCCGCCGCGCCCACCTGGTTGAGCATGGTCCTGTTCCGCAACGGAGGAGGACCCATGCTCAGACCCCTAGCCATGACGGCGCTTGTCGCCGCTCTCGCCACCCCGGCCCATGCCGATCTGCTTGACTTGGGCGCGGCCGAGTTCACCGAACGCTGTGCCGTCTGCCATGGCACCGGCGGCAAGGGCGACGGCCCGCTCGCCTCGATCCTGAGGATCGAGTCCACCGATCTCACCCAGCTTGCGGCACAGAACGAGGGCAGTTTTCCCTTCGAATGGGTTTACCGCGTCATCGACGGGCGCGCGGAGGTCGCTGCCCACGGGCCGCGGACGATGCCGGTCTGGGGTCACGATTACAAAGCGATCACGAACGCGGAGCGCAGCATCTACGAGCGCAACCGTCCGACGGAGGACATCGTCGCCGAGCGGATCCTGGCCCTCACACGGTATCTCGAGACGATCCAGGAGTGAGCGAGGCGACTGTCAAAACCCAGAATTGAACCGCGTTCAAATGGCGTGGCGCTTGGCGGTCTCGATGTAGATTTCGCGCAGGCGCGTCGCGACCGGGCCGGGCGTACCGTCGCCCACGGTCTCACCGTCGATCTGCACCACGGGACAGACGAAGAGCGAGGCGGCGGTGCTGAAGGCCTCGTCGGCGCCCTGTGCTTCCTCGATCGTGAAGGGGCGCTCCTCCACCTTCATCTGGGCCTGGCGCGCCAGTTCCAAGACTGCGGCACGGGTGATGCCGTGCAGGATCTCGTTGCCCAGATGCCGGGTGATGATGGCGCCGTCCTTGACGATATAGGCGTTGTTCGAGGTCCCCTCGGTCACATAGCCGTCGTCGGCGACCATCCAGGCATCGTCGGCGCCCTGCTCCTTGGCGGCCATCTTGGCGAAGCTGGGGTACAGAAGCTGCACCGTCTTGATGTCGCGCCGGCCCCAGCGCAGGTCGGGCTGGCTGACGACGCGGATCCCCTTCTTTGGCCCCGCGCTATCCTCCAGCGCCTTCACCTGGGTAAACAGCACGATCCCGGGCGTCGCGTCCTTGGGCCAGGCAAAGTCGCGGTCCGCGGCGCCACGGGTTATCTGGAGATAGACGACCCCCTCCTCCAGATCGTTGCGGCGGACCAGCTCGCGGTGGATCTCCAACAGCTCGTCGTCGGTGACCGGGGAGGTCATCTTGAGCTCGTCGAGCGAGCGGTGGAGGCGCTTCACGTGGCCCTCATAGTCGCAGAGCTTGCCCTCCATCACAGAAGTGACCTCATAGACCCCGTCGGCCATCAGGAAGCCGCGGTCGAAGACCGAGATCTTCGCCTCCTCCTCGGCCACGTAGTCGCCGTTCACATAGACCGTTCTGCTCATCCTCAGCCCCATAGTTCGCGGTCGGGCGGCAGGACACTCGCGCCCTCCATGCCCAGTGGCGGATCGCGGTCCTCGCCCAGCAGCATCGGCGGATCGAGATCCACCAGCGCCGCACCATCGCCGAGCAGGACCGCCGGCGCTACACCCAGCGAGGAGGACATCATGCAGCCAATCATGATCCCGAACCCTTGGGCGCGTGCTGCTGCCTTCAGCGCCAGCGCCTCGGTCAACCCGCCGGTTTTGTCGAGCTTGATGTTCACGACGTCATACTTGCCGGCAAGATCATTCAGGGTCGCACGGTCATGGCAGGCCTCGTCGGCCACCAGCGGCACGGGGCGCGGCAGCTCGGTGAGGGCGGCGTCGTGGTCGGCATGGATCGGCTGTTCGATGAACTCGACCCCGACGGCGGCCATGGCATCGGCGGCGGCGCCATAGCCCTCGGCCGACCAGCCCTCGTTGGCGTCGACCACCAGGCGGGCCTCGGGGGCGCCGGCCCGCACCGCCTGCATCCGCTCGATGTCCAGGTCTTCGCCCGCGAGTTTGACCTTCAGGATCGGGCGGTGGGCGTTTTTGGCCGCCGCGTCCCGCATCTCCTCGGGCGTCCCGATGGAGAGGGTATAGGCTGAGGCAACCGGCCCAGGCACGGTGCCACCAAGCGCGGCATAGGCCGGCAGGTCCCAGACACGCACCCCGGCGCGCTTCGCCTCCAGATCCCAGAAGGCGAGATCGAGCGCGTTGCGGGCGGCGCCGGCGGGAAGCACCGTCTGCAATCCCTCCCGGTCGAGGCCGCCGGCCAGGGCGGTCGCCTGCCCCTCGATCGCGGCCATCACGCCCTCCACGGTCTCGCCGTAGCGCTTGTAGGGGACGCATTCGCCGCGGCCCGTTTGGCCGTTTGCGGTAAGCGTGACCTCAACCGTCTCGACGTGGGTACGGGCGCCGCGGCTGATGACGAAGGCCTCGCGCAGGGCGAAGCAGCGCGTCACCACCGTGAGGGCGGTCACGTCGCCGGCGCCATCAGCGCATCGGCCAGCCGCCCGGCCCCCTCGCGGAAAGGATCGACCGTCGGCATCCCCAGGCGCTGTTCCATCTCCTCGAGGTAGCTTTTCGCCTCCTCATGGCTGAGCGCGGCGGTGTTGATCGAGGCACCGATGATCCGACATTCGGGGTTCACGATCTTGGCGAGCGGCAGGACCATAGCGCCCAGATCCTCGATCTGCGGGCTGGGGTAGTGCGGCAGGCCGCGCATGTGGGTGCGCGTGGGCTCGTGGCAGAGGACCAGCGCATCCGGCGCCGAGCCGTGGATCAGCGCCATGGTCACGCCGGAGAAGCTGGGATGAAAGACCGAGCCCTGCCCCTCCACCAGGTCCCAGTGATCCTCGTCGTTGGGGCCGGTGATGGTCTCAACGGCGCCTGCCATGAAATCGGCGACCACCGCATCGAGCGGCACCCCGTCGCCGGTGATCAGGATGCCGGTCTGACCCGTTGCGCGAAAGGTCGCTTTCATCCCCTTCTCGCGCATGGATTTTTCCATCGCCAGCGCCGTGTACATCTTGCCGCAGGAGCAATCGGTGCCGACGGCCAGGATGCGTTTGCCCGGGCGCGCGGCGCCATCGCCGATGGGGTATTTCTCGCTCGGCAGGCGCACGTCGTGCAGGGTACGGCCGGTGCGGGCCGCGGCCTCCACCAGGGCGGGCTGGTCGCGCAGCAGCGTGTGCAGCCCGGCGGCCAGGTCCATGCCGGCCTCCATCGCCTCGATCAGCACGCCCTGCCAGCTCTCGGAGATCACGCCGCCGCGGTTGGCCACACCGATCACCAGGGTCTTGGCGCCCGCCGCCGCGGCCTCGGCCACCGTCATGTCCGGCAGCTTCATGTCGGCGTTGCAGCCCGGCAGGCGCAGCTGGCCGACCGAGGCGTCGGGGCGCCAGTCGCGGATCCCCTGGGCGACCTTGGCCGACAAGGGATCCGGCGCATCGCCGAGGAACAACAGGTAGGGATGGGCCAGGGACATCGTCGTCTCCGCGATCTGGGTGGGGACATGCGCTGTCCCCGACCATCAGATGCGCGGTGGCCCTCGGTCAAGCGGTGGCGATGGCCCCCGAGGCCTCTCCCGGCGTTCCGGGCGTGCTAGAGCCCGGCACGGCCTCGCCCAGACGCTTCAGGCTCTCGCCCGGGGCGATCTCGTCGGGCGTGGCCCCCAGCCCCGCGGCGACGGCCAGCCGTCCGATCGCAGGAGAGGCCGTTAGCACGGCGAAGGGGATGGAGAGCACCAGCCCCACGATCAGCGGCCCGGTCCAGAGCAGCAGGCCCGGCCCCGAGAGCGTGAGCACAGAAGCGGCAATGGCGCTGCCGAACAGGGTCTGGGGCCAGAAGGCCGCCAATGCCTCGCGCCAGCGGATGGCATGTGCCTCCCGCAGCTGGCCGCCCCAGTGGACCTTTCGGCCAAAGAGCAGCCCCACCATGAAGATCGTGACATGCACGGCGACGACCGGGGCGAGGAGGATGGAGAACGCTGTCTCGGCCGCGCAGCCGGCCGCAAAGCGCCCGCGCCCGCCGTATTGCGCCGCGCCGCCTGGCGTCAGGGCGACATCGAGCATGCCCATCAGCTTGGGGAACAGGCTGATGACGATCATCGCGAAGAACATCGGCACGCCCCAGGTCAGGTCCATGCCACCCGGGTCGGGGAAGTAGAGCTTGGAGAGTGCTGCCACCGTCATCAGCATCCAGGCCGGACCGCTGAAGTACATGGCGACCGCGGCGATGAGCTGAAAGCGCGAGGTCGCCGTCAGCCCCTTCATGCCCAGAAGCTGGAAGTACTGCATGTTACCCTGGCACCAGCGCAGATCGCGGCGGATGAACTCCAGCACCGTGGGCGGGTTCTCCTCAAAGCTCTCGCCCTCCACCGGCAGCACACGCACCTCATAGCCCGCGCGGCGCACAATGGCGGCCTCGAGCTGGTCGTGGCTGAGGACGTGGCCGCCGAGAGGTGGCTTGCCCGGCAGGACCGGCAGGCGACAGTGGCGGCGGAAGGCGGCGGTGCGGATCAGCGCGTTATGGCCCCAGTAGGGGCCGCAGTCGCCCTGCCACCAGGCAGCCCCCATGGTGAAGCTGCGCATCCCGTGGCGCATGCCGAACTGAAACAGGCGCGCAAACAGGCTTTTGGAGGGCATGCCGACGGCGAGCGTCTGCAGGATGCCGATGCGGGGATAGGCCTCCATCACGCGCACCAAGCGCAGAATGTCCGGCCCGCTCATCAGGCTGTCGGCATCGAGCGGCAGGTAGAAGGGATAGTGCCGCCCCTCGTTCATCAGAAACTCGCGCACATTCCCGGCCTTGAAGCCGGTGTTCCGCGTGCGGCGGCGATAGAGCGCCCGATCACCGCCGAGGCGGGGGCGCAACTCCTCAAACAGGGCTTCCTCCGCCGCGGCGATGGCCGGGTCGGAGGTATCGGAGAGCACGAAAAGGTCGAAATAGGCGCCTTCTCCGGTGGCATCCAGGCTGCGCCGAACCTCGACAAGCTTGGCAAAGGCGGCCTCGGGCGCCTCGTTGCGCACGGTCATGGCGACCGCGGTGCGGGTCCGGATCGGGATCTCGCCCTCCGCCGCCGCCAGGTGGGGGGCGGCGGTCAGAGCGCCGTTCTTGCGACCATGCAGCAGCCAGAGGCCGAGGACCGAGTTAGTCACGCCCATGACGCTCCAGGGCGCGCCGAGGAGGAAGCAGACCAGGATGATGATCTCCGCCGTGCTCCAGCCGCCGGCGCCGAAGACGGCGACGATCCCGGCGGTGAGGAGCGCCATGAGCAGAAGACTTGCGATCAACGCTGCCGCGCGGCGCCATGCCAGGGTGCGGCGCGATTGGAGCCCCGCCGGGCTGAGCCTGGCTTCGGACGGCGCGACGGCGGATCGCGCTGTGTCGACGGACGTGCTATCGGGCATGTGTTCAGCTTCCTGACGGCCGGCACCACTGGCGTGTGCAGATGTTCCGGCAAATCCTTGTGTCAACGGGGGTTCCTTGAGCGACACGGCACTGGCTCTGTGGACCATCGGTCCAGGGGTGACACAATTGCGCGAGACGCCCCTGCCCCCGCTCGCGCCGGGCTGGGTGGAGATCGAGACGGCGGCCAGCCTGATCAGCCGCGGCACCGAACGCCTGGTGTTGAGCGGCGGCGTGCCGCCGACGGAGTACGACCGCATGCGCGCGCCGCTGCAGGAAGGGGATTTCCCCTTTCCCGTCAAGTACGGCTACGCCGCTGCCGGCACGGTGATCGATGGCCCCGCGGAACGGATCGGCCAACAGGTCTTCGCGCTTGCCCCCCATCAAGACCGCCTCCGCATTCCCGGCGAGATGGCGCTGCCGCTGCCCGAGGGTGTACCGCCTGGCCGTGCCGTGCTGGCGGCCAACATCGAAACCGCGCTCAACGCCGTCTGGGACGCCGAGGACTGGCCGGGGATCGGCCCGGGCACGCGCGTGCTGGTGGTCGGTCTCGGTCTTGTCGGCCTGCTCATTCTCAGGGTCCTGGGCGATCGCGGTGGGCTCACGCTGGGCACTGTCGACCTGTTACCGCACCGCAGAACGTTGGCAGAGCGGTTTTCCGGCACTTTTTCATTGCCGCACGAGATCGTCAGGTCGAGTGATCTCGATGGGTGGGACATTGCCTTCCATACCTCCGCCAGCGCCGCTGGTCTGAGTACCGCGCTCGGGGCGCTTCGGTTCGAAGGGACGGTGATCGAATGCTCATGGTTCGGGGCTGAACCGGTCCCCGTGCCGCTGGGTGCTGCCTTCCACTCCCGCCGCCTGGCGATCAAATCCAGCCAGGTCGGGCATGTGGCCCGTTCGCGACGCGCGGTGACCCGCCATGCCGACCGGCTTGCGCAGGCCCTTGAACTGGCCCGCGACGATAGGCTGGATGCGCTGGTGACCGAGGAAATCGCCTTTTCCGACCTTCCCGATGCGACGCCGCGCCTCTTCGCCGAGGGCGCCGACGGCATTGCGACGCGGATCGTTTATCGCTGACATTGCCCGTCGAAGGAGATCGACATGTACGCCGTCGAGGTTCGCGATCACATCATGATCGCCCATTCCATACCGGGCGAGGTCTTCGGGCCCGCGCAGAAACTGCATGGCGCGACCTATGTGGTCGACGTCGCCTTTTTCCGCGCGACGCTGAGCGAGGATGAGATCGTCGTCGATATCGGCCGCGCGCTTGCGGCGCTGACCGCGGTGCTGGGGCCGATGAACTACTGCAACCTCGACGATCACCCGGGCTTTGCCGGCAAGAAGACGACGACCGAGTTTCTGTGCCGGCACATCTTCGATGCGATGAAGGCCGCGATCGGTGCCGGCGACCTGGGCCCGGGCGCCGAGGGGATCGAACGGATGCGTGTGGTCCTGAACGAAAGCCATGTGGCACGCGCCTGGTACGAGGCCGATCTGTGAGGGATAGCAACAGTCTGCCCGGTGCGCTGCTCGCCATCCCGGGTGATCTCGCAACGCCGACCGGCGGCTACGCCTATGCGCGGATCCTGCTGGAGCGCGCGCGGGCCAACCATGTCCCGCTGCATCACTGGCCCCTGCCCGTGCTCACGCTGGGCCCCGACGGCATGCCCGACCGGCCCGAGGTCTTGGCCGAGATCGTCGCCCGTCTGGACATCGCGCCCACCGGCTGGCCGATCGTCCTCGACGGGCTGGTGCTGAGCGCGCTGCCCCCTGCTCTGGTCGCGGCCGTGCGCTCGCCGGTGGTGGCCCTCATCCATCACCCCTTGGCGCTGGAGACCGGGCTGAGCCCCGAGGCGGCCGAGCGGCTGGCTGAGAACGAGGCGGCGGTGCTCGCCGAATGCGCTGGCGTCATCGCGACGAGTGCGACGACCGCGACGACCCTGGCGGCTGACTATGGCGTGCCGCGGTATCGGATCACCGTCGCCCAGCCAGGCACGGAAAAGCCAGTCGTCCAGCCCGGTGCGGCAGCGCTGATCCCCAAGCAGCCGGCGCTGCACCTGCTCTCCATCGGCTCGCTGATCCCGCGCAAGGGGCATGATCTGCTGATCGAGGCCCTGGCGGCCCTGCCGCCGGCGCCCTGGCACCTGACCATCGTGGGCGGTGCGCGCGACCTAGCCTATGCAGCCCAGATCGAGGCGCTGATTGCCCACCACGGCTTTGGCAATCGCATCACCCTCACCGGTGAGGCTGCGGCGGAGGAGGTCGAGCGCGCCCTGGTCGATGCGGATATCTTCGTGCTCGCCTCGCACTACGAGGGCTATGGCATGGCCTATACCGAGGCGGTGGCCGCGGGTCTGCCCGTCATCGGCACCGAGGGCGGCGCCATCGCAGAGGCCACCATGGGCGCGGCGCGACTGGTACCGCCCGGCGATCTGGCCGCGCTGACCGAGGCGCTGCATGCGGTGATCGGCGCCCCCGATGCGGGGGAGACGCGGGCAGCCCTGCGCAGGGCCAGTCAGGAGGCGGCGGCTCGTCTGCCGGGCTGGGACCAGACGCTCGATACCTTCCTCGGGGCGCTCGCACCCTTCGCACCGCCCGCATCCAGCCGAAACCGCTGACGATGCCCGAGCAGGCAGAGACGGCGCGCTTCACGGGCGACTGGCTCGATCTGCGCGCCCCGGCGGACCGTCGTGCCCGGGCCATGAACCTCGTCGGCCTGCTGGAGGCGCACCTGGGCCCGGTCGGCCCCGGCTCGCCGAGCACCCGGATCCTCGATCTGGGCGCGGGCAGCGGCAACAACATGCGGGCGCTCGCCGGCCTGCTGGTGCGGCCCCAGCGCTGGCAGCTGGTGGATGCCGATGCGGCGCTGCTGGAGCGCGCGCGGACCCAGGCGCCCACGGGGATCGAAACCGGAATTGAGATCGAAGTCGAGACGGCGGTGGCGGATCTTGCGGCGGGCATCGAGGACGTCCTGGACCCCGATCTCTCGCTGGTCACGGCCTCGGCGCTCTTCGATCTCTGCGGGGCTGCCTGGCTCGACCGCTTCGCGATGGCGCTCGCCGCGCGCCGGCTGCCGCTCTACGCCGTGCTCAGCTACGACGGCCGCCAGGCCTGGGAGCCGCCGCATGAGCATGATGCCGCGGTGATCGCGGCCTTCAATGCGCATCAGCAGGGTGACAAGGGTTTTGGCCCCTCGCTGGGGCCCGACGCGCACGATCACCTTGTCGCGGCGCTGAAGCGTCAAGGCTACACCGTGCATGAGGGCGACAGCCCCTGGGTGCTCACGCAGGCCGGTGACGCCGCCCTGATCGCCGAACTGGCCCGTGGCACCGCGACGGCGCTGGCCCCCATCATCGGTGAGCCAGCCCAGGCTTGGGGCGCCGCGCGGCAGGGCGCCGCGCGGGCCGTGATCGGTCATAAGGACCTGCTCGCACTGCCACCGAAGGACTGAGCGAGCAAGCCCGGAGCGCTAGTCGATCTCGGCGCGCTGGAACTCACAGACGCAGAGCATATCGCCGTCGTCGAACAGCATGGTGCGGACCATGGGGCGCAGCGCCTCGTCCAACGCCGTGATCGGCGCGAGGTTGATGCCGGTCTTGCCCGAGCCAAGCACGATGGGGGCGAGCATCAGGTGCAACTCGTCCACCAGACCGGCATCGACGAAACGCGCCAGCGTCTCCGCCCCACCCTCGACCAAGAGCCGCGTGAGGCCGCGAGCATCGAGCGCGGCGATGATGGCGTCGGGCGCGATACGGCCCTCGGCGTCCGGTGCGATCTCCAGCGCCTCAGCCCCCGCAGGGACGGGCCGGCCCGGCGTCGTGACCACCAGCACCGGTGCTGAGCCGTCTTGGAGCATCTGCAGATCGCGCGGCAGGCGGCCGTTGGGGTCGATCACGACGCGGGTCGGATGCGCCCCGGGCACATGGCGGCAGGTGAGCTGCGGATCGTCCGCCACCGCGGTGCCCACGCCCACGATCACGGCATCGACCGAGGCCCGCAATCGATGGAGGTGGGTCAGCGCCTCCTTGCCGTTGATGTACTTGGATGCGCCCGTGGGCGTTGCGATCCGCCCGTCCAGCGACTGACCCAACTGCCCGATCACCAGGCGGCCGCGGCCGCGACGTGGTTTCGAGAAACGCGTCAGCGCCAGTTGGGGGTCGTAGTGGAAGATAAGCTCGCCATTTGGCGTGCCCTCTGCGGCCAGGAACATGGGATTTATCCTCTGCGTCGGCGCGCCGTGACCGGTTTTCGGCCTTCCAGCGCGTGGCAGGGCCCCCTCAGGCGCCCGATACTACCACGCTACGCCCAGACTGCCCGCCGCCCGGCGATCGCTCAACCGGGCTGCTTGCAACTGTCTCAACGCGCGAGGGTGCCATTTTCGTCGCTTCGCCGCGCCACGGCTGTTTGCGGAACCAAGCGGCGCCATAGGCGACGCCGGTGAGGATGGCGAAACCGGTCAGATTGGCGATCGCCGTCGGCAGCATCTCCCGGCCCCAAACATCGAGGAAAGCGCCAAGGGCGATGGCCAGCGGGATGGAGACGACGAAGACCGCAAGGCTCTGCGTGCCGATCTTCCGCAGCACCGGCACGACCCGGCAGAAGCCGTCCGCCAGCACCCAGGCGCGCCGCGCGGGGCCCAGGGCGGCCCAGGCCAGGGTCAGCAGCGCGACGAGGTGCGCGATCTGCAACAGCCCGATCCAGCGCGCATGCACCAGCGGCACCGTCGACAGGAAGAACCGGTCGAGCGCCGGCAGAAGCGCCCGGATCTCCTCGACATAGGCATAGGGGATCGTGATCACCGCCACGGCGGCCGCGCCCATCCCGATCTTCTTCCACTGCGCCGCCGGCCGCTCGGCGGCGGTGAAGCCGCGGTTCAGCCGCTCCCCCGCGGGACCCGCCACGTACCAGGCGAGATAGGCGAGTGCTAGGAAGTGGAGGAAGCGGAACAGCCCCTGCCAGGTCTTCCAGTAGAAGGGCTCGAGCGCCTGGCGGATGTCCCACAGAACCTCCCCGCCGAGGGCGCGCGGCCAATAGCCCGTGAGGTAGGGATAGATCTTGTGCCAGGCGAGCGGCACGCTGGCGAGCACCACGCCGAGAGCGATCCACATCAGCAGGCGCGAGCGCGGCGGTGCGGGGATCCAGCCCATGCCGAAGGCGAAGCCCGTGAAGAACACAAGCTGCCAGGCAAAGGGATTGAAGAACCAGGTGCCCACGTCCCAGGGGCGCGAGGGCAGGTTCAGCCAGTCGAGCCAGACGACCATCGAGGCTGCCTCGGCGATCATGGCGCCAAGGCCGGTCCAGTCCTCCTCGCCCGCCTGACGACCCAGTCCGGCAAGCGTGGCGAGGACCCAGAGGCCGATCACCAGCACGGCGACGCCCAGGCGCCCGGCCGCGCGGTAGGCGAGGATCACGACCGGGATCAGCGCCAGGATCACCAGGTACATCGGCAGGATGTCGAAGAGCCCCGGCACATAGGTCAGCGTCAGCAGCCCGCCGATGGTGACGCCGGTATTGTCGAACATCGGCACGAGATAGGGGCGGGTGAGGTAATTCACCTCCGCCGAGCCCCAGCCGTTGTTCTGGATGGCAAAGACCAGTGCCGCGCAGAACAGCAGGATGCCGACGTGGCACCAATAGACCTGCCAGATGCGATAGGTGATGCGGCCGAGGCCGAGGTGGAACCCCTTGTTCAGGAACACCGTGCCGAAAGCGAGGGCCGAGGCGAAGCCCGAGCAGAAGACGAAGATCTCGGTCGCGTCGGAGAAGCCGAAGCGCGCCGGGATCCAGAGCGTCCACTGGTTGATCGGGATATGGGCGATCAGGATGATCAGCATCGCGATGCCACGATAGAAATCGAGGCGCTGATCGCGGGGCTTCTTGGCGCGGCTCGCGGTCGCAGGCGCCGCCGGGGCCGGCGCGCTGCCCGCTGCAGTGGATGCACTCATAGCGTCACCGGCACTCTGTTACCGGCGTGGGCACTGGCAATGGCACTGGCACTGGGAATGACACTGGCAATCACACTCATTCGGGGGCATGCCCCTGGGCACTGACGGGGCGTGTCATTCGGCGGCGCAGCCTGCGGTGACGGTGCGTGCCCGGGCGATCGCTTCTCGGCGGCGGGCGGTGAAGCCATCCTCGGCGCCGCGCCGCGCGGTGCGAGCGGCCAGTTCCGCCTCCGCGCCCGTGTAGTCGCCCGCGCGAATGCCGGCTTCGATCATCAGGCGCGAGAAGACGTCGCGCTGGGCATGGCTGCCGCCGGCCTTTTGCAGATCGCCGCGGCAGCCCCGCATCAGCGTGAAGGCCTCGCCGTAGTGCCCGGCGCGAAAGGCCGTGAGGCCCCGCGCCATGGGCACGCCCGCGATGGCGGCGACCTCGTGCATGTCGTGCTCGGCCCGGCCGGCATCCTCCGCCAGGCGAGCGATCATGCGATCCGCAGCGCCGCGCTTGCCCGCCGCCTCCAGCGCCATGTGGTAGTGCAGATCGGCGAAGACCACACAGGTCGGCTCGACCCGGTTTTCCGAGAGGGCCGAGAGCTCCTCCCAGCGGTCGCCGACATCGATACCCTCGATCTCAAGCCGCGCCAGCATGGCCGCCCCGTTCGAGATATCGCGATAATCGTCCGTATGTTCGGCCCGGATGCGGGTGTCGTACAGATCCATGACCGCCTCATACTCCCCCCGGTCGAGGTGGAAAAGGGCCAGGTGCCACCAGACGTGTTCGCCGAAGTTGTTGCAATGCGCCCAGGCGTCGGTGCGGGTCTTGAGCCAGGTGACGCCGGTATCGGCGCGGGCGGTCATGTCGTAGACATGCGCCACCGCATGCAGTCCCCAGGCGTCATCAGCGGCTTGTTCCAGCCCTGCGCACCCTGCCTGCTCCGCCTCGACATAGGCGCCGTTCTCCTCGAGCGCGAAGGCATGGCAGCCCAGGACATAGCCGGCGAAGACATGGTCGCGGTCGAGCGAGGAGAGGGCCTGCCGGCTCATGGCGAGCATGCCGCGCCGGTCGCCCAGCACAAAGCGGATGGCATGGTCGAGCTTGAAGACCAGCACGTCCTGCGGCGCCTGCTCCAGCCACTGACCCAGGCGCGCGACGGCCAGGCTCGGCCGGCCCGCCACATAGGCGGCGAGCGCCTCCATCAGCGCGGCGCTGCGCTCAGGCTCCGGCTGGGGGCCGGCGAGGCTGGCCCGGCGCGCCTCCGCCAGACACGCCCCGGCGGCGCTCGACAACTCGCTGCGCCCCAGGAGCATCAGGAACAGACCCTTGAGCGCATGGCCGAGGGCAAAGTCCGGCGCTGCCGTGAGCACAGCACCCAGGCGGTCGGCTGTGCGACGATCATGCGCCAGGAACCCCTGGACGGTGCCGCGCCAGGCATCGACCGCCTCAGCCGGCGCTATCCCTGCGGGAATCGCGTGTCCGCTGCCCTCTTCCATCGCCATCTGCACCTCCATGGCTGATCGCAGGCCAGCATGGTGCCAGCCGCGGGTTGCCCTTTTCACACTGCAGAAGTGGCTTTTTCCGTTGGCGCAGGCCATCCGCTCTCACCCCTTCGTGATGCTTTCGCCAGCGTTTGCGAGGACATGGTTTCTCATTGCCATGCCAAGTGCCCTTTCGACCCTGGGCGCTGCACAATCGGCGGGCAGAGTGAGAAAGGAACAGGCGCATGAGCCAGATCGCGGCTGAGAGCCCTCGCCCACAGCGTGGCGTGGTCGCCCTGGCGGCGGGGGGTCTCGTCTTGCTGGCGATGGCCGCCTTCGCGGCGCGCGGCGGGCTGGAAGGGTCTGGACCGGTCTATGCCATCGGCGCCGCGATCGGTGCCGTGGCGGGCTTCGGGCTTTATCACGCGGCCTTCGGCTTCACGGCAGCCTGGCGGCGGATGGTGCGGGAACGCCGCGGCGCGGGGCTGAGGGCGCAGATGCTGCTGATCGGTCTGGCCTGCCTGGTGACCTATCCCCTGATCGGGTGGGAGACGGCGACGGGCCTCGACATGCACCCGGTGATCCTGCCCATGACGCTCGCTTCCGCCATCGGCGCCTTCGTCTTCGGCATCGGGATGCAGATCGGCGGGGGCTGCGCCTCGGGCACCTTGTTCACGGTCGGCGGGGGCTCGACGCGGATGGTCGTGACGCTCGCCTGCTTCATCGCCGGCAGCCTGGTGGCGACGGCCCATATCCCGATCTTCTGGAACCAGCTCGGCGAGACCACGGGCCTGCCCGGGATGCCAGGCTTCTCCGCGGTCACGACCTTCGGGCCCATGGGGGCGCTCGCCCTCCTCGCCGCCCTTCTGGGGGCGATCTGGCTGGGCTCGGCCGTGATCGAGCGGCGCGCCCATGGCGCGTTGGAGGCACGGCGGGAAACCAGTTCCTGGTGGCAGGGGCCCTGGTCACTGGTGCTCGGCGCCCTCGTGCTGGCCGGGGTCTCGATCGCCTGTTTTCTGGTCTTCCAGCGGCCCTGGGGCGTGACGGCGGGCTTCGCGCTCTGGGGCGCCAAGATCTACGACGGGCTCGGCGGCGATGTCGCGGCCTGGCCCTATTGGCAGGGCTGGCGGGCGGCGCAGCTCGAGGCGAGCGTGTTTGCCGATCGTACCTCGGTCATGAATTTCGGGATCGTGCTGGGCGCCCTGGCCGCGGCGGGCCTGGCGGGTCGCTTCGCGCCGGTCGGCCGCCTCAGCCGGCGGGAGTTGCTGACCGCCGTCGCCGGGGGGCTGCTGATGGGCTACGGCGCGCGCCTCGCCTACGGCTGCAACATCGGGGCCTATCTGGGGGGCTTGGTCTCCGGCAGCGCGCATGGGGTGTGGTGGCTATGGTGGGGATTTATGGGCTCGATGATCGGCACCTGGACCCGCGGCTGGCTGGCGATGGACCCGCCGCTGGGCGCAGCAGCGGCCCGGTCGACGGAGGGGGCGAAGTAGGCGCCGCCCGGGCCCCGGGAAATCGCGGGCGGGGGCTGGACAAGCCCGGTGGGTTTGCCCTAACTCCACGCCTCACGCCCGGGTAGCTCAGTTGGTAGAGCACGCGACTGAAAATCGCGGTGTCGGTGGTTCGAATCCGCCCCCGGGCACCATTGCCCAAGCGCCATCGATTGAGGCTCGACGCCCACTACGGGGCAGGCCGACGCGTCACCGCGAGGGGATGCGGCCGTCCTTGGACAGGAAGATCGCAACACCGCGCAGGCTGTCGAAACGGGCGCAGACCACCATGGCGATGACCGTGATCGGGATACCGAGGAACATGCCCACCGGCCCCCAGAGCACGCCCCAGAACACCAGCGTGAAGAGCACCACGACCGAGCTGAGGTTGAGGTTATCGCCCATCACGCGCGGCAGCACGATCTCGCCCGCCACAAACTGGGTCGCCGACAAAAGCGCGATGACCGCGATCAGCGCCACCGGATCGGTGAGTGTGAGCAGCGCATAGGTCACCGGCAGCACCACCGCCATGATCGAGCCGAGCGTGGGGATGAAGTTCAGGATGAAGGCGATAAAGCCCCAGAACGCTGCACCCTTCAGTCCGAATGCCCAGCAGACCGCAAAGGTCGCGATCCCGACGCCCGCGCTGATGAAGAACATCAGCCGCAGATAGACCTGGGCCTGGCGGGAGACCTGGCCGAGCGTCGCCTCCAGCCCCGCCCGGCGGGTGTCATCGCGCACCAGCGCCCGCAGCTTCATGTCGAAGTACCGCTCGTCGAGCAGCAGGAACATGACGTAGAGCGCCACCAGGCTCGCGCTGCTCACCAGATCCCGCACAAGGCCGACGGACGCGGAGAGCAGTTCCTCATAGGGATAGAACGTCGTCACCCAATCCAGGCTCAGGTCGGCGGGCAGCCCCAAGGCCGGGGCGTAGGAGAGAAGCCGGCCGAGAAGCGCGCCGTTCTCCGGATTAAGCCCCGTGGTGATGGCCGGCAGGGACTGGGCGATGATCTTGGCGGTGGCCACGATCAGACCCAGGATCAGCATGACCGCGACCGCCTTGGCGCGAGCCAGCGTCAGGAAGGGGCGCACGACGGGCCAGGCCATGAGCGCCTGCGCAATGGCCCCGATGAGGAACCAGAGCAGCACCGCCAGCGCCATGGGCACCAGGATATCGCGCCCGATGTGCAACAGCGCGAAGGCGCCGACCGCGAGGATGAGCCCCAGGGTGACGGTCAAGAGCGGCGTCTGACTGTGCGATAGCCACCCAGTGTCCCGACCGGCCTCTTGCGGAACATCCAGATTCGGATCCGGAACGGGATCTGGACTGGGTCGAAGCGGCGTCTCTTCGTTCATGCCGGATCTCCGAAGGTGGCGTCGCGAGGCCGCGCGCGGGCGCTCCCTACCCCTGCCCCGCTCCCGTCTAGGTAGAGCGAAGTGGCCAAGACCGCTAGTCAGGCGCACCGCAAAGCCCTCGACGCGCGCGAGGACCCGCGGCAGGCTACAGCAATGACGCCGCCCGCGCCCATCCTAGTCATCAACCCCAACTCGAACCCGGCGGTGACGGCGGGGATCGACCGCGCCGTCGCCCCCTTTCGCCTGGCCGATGGCCCGCGGATCGAGTGCGTGACGCTCGAACAAGGCCCCTTCGGCATCGAGAGCGCCCATGATGGCGCCGTGGTCGCCCCGATGCTGGCCGCGCTGGTCACCGAACGCCGGGACGCAGGCGCCATCGTCATTGCCTGTTTCTCCGACCCAGGCCTCGCCGCCTGCCGCGAGGTGGCGCAGGCCCCGGTGATCGGGATTGGCGAGGCCGGGATGACCACCGCCATGGCGCGCGCCGGTCAGGTGGGCGTCATCGCGCTGTCCGAGGGCTCGATCCGCCGGCACTGGGCGCGGTGGCGCGCGCTTGGGATCGCCTCACGCGTCGCCGGGGAGGTCGCGGTCGAGGCGAGCGTCGCCGACAGCAGCGACCCGGCGGTCTTCCCACGGCTCGAAGCCGCCGGCGCGGCATTGGCGGCCGAGGGGGCAGAGGCGCTGGTGCTCGGCTGCGCCGGCATGGCCGATCGGCGCGGCGCCCTCGAACAGGCGCTCGGACTGCCCGTCGTCGATCCGGTCCAAGCGGCCTCGGCCCTCGCCCTCTCCGCTATCCTCGCGCGCGCCTAATTCTTGCTGCACCAATAGGCCCTAGTGTAGGAGGTCGCAGCGTCAGCAGGGGATGGCGCGACCCGGTGCCGTGGCGCATCGCGGGCGTTCAGGGGCGGATCGAGGAGACGGGCAGCATGACCGCCGGGTCGTATGTCGTGATCTCGCCGTGCCGTAACGAAGCAGCCTTCATGCGCCGCACCCTGGACAGCATGGTGGCCCAGACCGTGCGACCGGCGACCTGGGTCATCGTCGACGACGGCTCCAGCGACGAGACCCCGGCGATCCTGGCCGGTTATGCCGCCCGGCACGACTGGATCCGCGTCGTCGCCAAGCCTGACCGGGGCCATCGCGCCGTGGGGCCCGGGGTGGTCGAAGCCTTCTATGCCGGGCTTGAGACGGTGGATCTAGCGGCGGTGGAGCATGTGGTGAAGCTCGACCTCGATCTCGAGCTGCCGCCGCGGTACTTCGAGGTGCTGCTTGCCAAGATGGCCGCCGATCCGCGCCTCGGCACCTGTTCGGGCAAGCCGTATTACCGCGACGCCAAGGGCGCGTTGGTCAGCGAGCGCCGCGGCGACGAGATGTCGGTCGGCATGACCAAGCTGTGGCGGGTCGCCTGTTTCGAGGCCATCGGCGGGATCGTGCGGGCGACCATGTGGGACGCCATCGACTGTCACAAGGCGCGCCAACTGGGCTGGCGGGCGCGCAGTTGGGACGAGCCGGACCTGCGGTTCGAGCACCTTAGGCCCATGGGATCGAGCCAGGTGAGCATCTACACCGGGCGCCGGCGCCATGGCGCGGGGCAGTGGTACATGGGCTCCGACCCGCTGTTCTACGCCGCGACCTGCGTCTTTCGCATGAGCGAGCCGCCAGTGGTGACCGGGGGTCTCGCGATGCTCTGGGGCTACCTGCAGGCCGCCCTCACCCGTGCCCCCCGACAACCCGACGCGTCGCTGCGGCGGTTCATCCGGGCCTATCAGCGCCGCGCGCTTTTCGTCGGCAAGACCCGCGCGATCGCCGAGCAGGAGGAGGCGCGCTCGCCGCACTGGCAGCGCCCCGCGACGCCCGAGCCTGCGGTGACCGGATGAGCATCGCGCCCGCCCTGCAACCGTCGCCTGAGCCTGGGCGTGCGCCTGCGGCGCGGGCGCCCGTCGCCCGGGTGGGCGGCGGTCAGGGCGCCGTTTCGATCACGGAGCGGGACCGCAAGGGGCTGATGGGCGACCTCGCCGAACGCCTTCGCCGGGCCGAGGGGTTTGCCGTGGCCACCCTCAACCTCGACCACTGCGTGAAGTTGCGCCGCGACCCTGGGTTTCGCGCGGCCTATGTGGGCCACACCCATGTCACGGCCGACGGACGTCCCATCGTCTGGCTCGCCGCCCTGGCCGGCACGCCAGTGTCGCTGGTGACAGGCTCCGACAATACGACCGTGTTTGCCGGCCTGGCGGCGCAGACCGAGGTCCCGCTCGCCCTGATCGGCGGCACGGCGGAGGGTCTGGCGGCCGCCGAGGAAGCCCTCCGTATGGCCCATCCGGGGCTGACCATCGCCCTGTCGCGCGCGCCCCGCATGGGCTTCGATCCAGAGGGGGCCGAGGCCGACGGTCTGATCCAGGCCATTGCCGAGAGCGACGCGCGGCTCGTGCTGCTCGCCCTGGGCGCCCCGCGGCAGGAGCGCTTTGCCGCCCGGGCGCTGGCGCAGCTGCCCGGTGTCGGCTTCGTCTCCATCGGCGCGGGGCTCGATTTCGTGACGGGCCGGCAGCAGCGCGCGCCGCTTTGGCTGCGGCGCCTGGCGCTCGAATGGCTGTGGCGCCTGTCGACCGACCCGCGGCGGATGGCGCGGCGCTATCTGGACTGCGTTCTCGTCCTGCCGGTACTGGCGATGGCTGCGGTCGCGCAGCGCCGCCACCGCCCCTGATCGGAGCCCGCCTTGACCGAGCCTGCCCGGATCGATGTTCCAACCGCCGATGGCGCCGGCGGCGATGCCGCAACGGCGCCGCTGCGGGTCGATGTCGCCATCACCATGATCAACTTCCGCACCGCCGAGATGACGATCGAATGCGCGAAGTCCGTGCTGGAGCACGCGGGCGAGGTCTCCTTTCGGCTCATGCTGGTCGACAACAACTCCGCCGACGGCTCCGCCGACCGCATCGCGGCCTGGATCGCGGGTCTGCCGGAGGGCAGCCCGGTGGAGCTTGTGCGGTCCGACGTGAACACCGGCTTTGCGGGTGGACATAACCTCGGCATCGCCGCCTGCCCCGGCACGCCCTTCGTGCTGCTCCTCAACAGCGACGCGGTGATCCGGCCGGGCGCGCTGACGGCGATGCTCGCGGCGATGGAGGCGGATCCGAAGATCGGGATCATCGGCCCTGCCCTGCTGAACCGCGACCAGGCGGTCGAGATCAGCGCCTTTCGCTTTCACAGCCCCTGGTCGGAGCTCAACCGTGCTGCGAACAGCGGTCCGATCTCCCGCCTCCTGCGCCGCCGCGTCGTGGCGATCCCGACACCGCCCGATCCGGCGGAGATTGAATGGATCAGCTTCGCCTGCGCGCTGATCAGGCGCGAGATCGTGGAGGCCCATGGCGGGCTCGACGAGGGCTACTTCATGTACTTCGAGGACGCCGATCTCTGTGCCAAGGCCAAGGCGGACGGCTGGCGGATCGCCTATCTGCCCGAAGCCGAGATCGTGCATTTTCGCGGCGGTAGCGCGCCGGTCAAATCGCTGGCCAAGGCGCGCAAGCGGCTGCCGCGCTACTACTATGCCTCGCGGGCGCGGCTGCTCTATCGCCTGGGCGGCCATGCGGGCCTGATCGGCGCCAATCTGTTGTGGCACATCGGCCGGGCGATCTGCTGGACGCGGGCGCTGACCGGGCGGCCGGTCAACCGGGCCGTGCAGGCGGAGTGGCGGGACATTTGGACCAATGCGCTCCATCCGCTCGGGCCGCGCCACGGGCCGGATGACTGACATGGGCGGCGCGACGGGATCAGCGCTGCCGCATTTCGTCATCGTGGGCGCGATGAAATGCGGGACCACGACGCTCTTCGAGCAGCTCGAGGCGCAGCCGTGCCTGCATCTGTCCGACCCCAAGGAGCCGGAGTTCTTCAGCGACGACGCCATCTTCGCGCGCGGGCTGGATTGGTACCGCGGCCTGTTCGACGGGGCGCCAGCGGGGGCGCTCTGCGGCGAGGCGAGCACGGGATACAGCAAGCGCCCGACCTATCCGCTGGCGGCGGAACGCCTGGCGGCGGCGGCGCCGGGCGCGCGGATCATCTACATCACGCGCGATCCCTTGCAGCGCCTGATCTCGCACGTCGTGCATGAATGGACGATGCGCCGGATGTCCGCCAACGTGCCGGCCGAGGTCGCGCGGCATCCGGAACTGATCGACTATGGCCGCTATGCCATGCAGATCGCGCCCTATGTCGAGCTCTTTGGGCGCGAGCGGGTGCATGTCACCAGCCTGGAGGCGATGCAGGCGGACCCGCAGGGTACGATGGAGCGTCTTGGCACCTTTCTCGGCACGCCGGAGCCGCTGGTTTGGCGAGACGACCTTGGGGCCGGCAATGTCTCGGCTAAGCGGATGCGCGAGCTGCCCTTCCAGCGCGCTGTGCTCGGCTTCCCGCCGCTGCAGTGGATGCGCCGCACCCTGATCCCCGTCGCCTGGCGCGAGGCGGTGAAGGAGCGGCTGCGCCCCTCTGCCCGGCCGGTGCTGCCGCCCGAACTGCGCGCGACGCTGACGCCCGTGTTTGCGGAGGATCGGGCGCAGTTGGTCGCCATGTTCCCAGATGCGCAGTTGCATCCGCCCGTGGCGGCGGAAGAGCCAGCATGAGCAGCGTCGCCGGCGTCGCCATCGGCCGCAACGAGGGGCCCCGGCTCAAGGCCTGTCTACAGAGCCTCGCAGGCCGCGCCGAGCCCATAGTCTATGTCGACAGCGGCTCGACCGACGGCAGCGTTGCGATGGCCCGGGCCGCCGGTGCCACGGTGGTCGAGCTCGACATGAGCGTCCCCTTCACCGCCGCCCGCGCCCGCAACGCAGGACTTGCCGTGGTCAAGGCGGCGGCGCGGGGGACTGCGTTCGTGCAGTTCGTCGATGGCGACTGCACGCTCGCCCCGGAGTGGATCGAAACCGCGGCGGCTTTCCTCTCGGCCCATCCCGACCATGCGGTCGTCTGCGGGCGCAGGCGGGAGCATGCGCCGGAGGCGACGCTCTACAACCGTCTGGCGGACATGGAGTGGAACACCCCCATCGGCCCGGCGGCGGCCTGCGGTGGCGACGCCATGATGCGCCGCTCGGCCCTCAGCGCGGTTGGCGGCTATCGCGACGACCTGATCGCGGGCGAAGAGCCGGAGCTTTGCCTGCGCCTGGCGCGTGCTGGGTGGCAGATCGAGCGCCTGGACGCGGAAATGACGGGCCACGATGCGGGCATTACCCGCTTCGGCCAGTGGTGGAAGCGCTGCGTTCGCGGCGGCTGGGCCGCGGCGGAGGGCGCGGCCCTGCATGGCCGCGGCGCGGAGGCCTATAACGTCGCCCGCCTGCGCAGCATCGTGATCTGGGGCGCCCTCGTGCCGGGCGGAACGGTTCTCGCCGGCCTTCTCGCCGCCGTGCTCGCGGCCGGCGGCAGCGCCCTGTCCCTGGTCCCGGCGGCCATGGCGGCGGGGGGGCTTGGCCTGATGGTGCTGCAGGGCCTGCGGATCGCCCGCGGCAGGGTGCGCCGTTTCGGCGATGCGGGGCGCCACGCCGCGCTCTACGGGCTGTTCACGATGCTCGGGAAACTGCCGCAGATGCAGGGCGTCATCCGCTATGGGCGCCATGCCCGGCGCGGCGGCCGGGCGCGCCTGATCGAGTATCGCAGCGAGGGTTGAGCCCCCGCTCGTCGGCCGGTCAGTAGCCCTTGGGCTGGCCGCTGTGCCAGGCCCAGGCGTTCGACAGGATCGAGCGGATCGTCGAATGGGCGGGGACCCAGCCCAGATCCTCTCGCGCCCGGCGGCTGTCGGCCACCAGCACCGCGGGATCGCCGGGGCGGCGCGGGGCCTCCTCGACCGGTAGGGCCAGGCCGGTGATCTCGCGCGCGGCCTTCACGACCTCCCAGACACTCGTCCCCTCGCCGGTGCCCAGATTGTAGATGCCGCATTGTCCCGGCTTAGCCTTCTCCAGCGCCAGGAGATGCGCCGAGGCGAGATCCTGGAGCGCCACGAAATCGCGGATGCAGCTGCCATCGGGCGTGGGCCAATCGGTGCCGAAGACCATGAATTTGTCGCGCTGGCCAAGGGCATACATCATCAGCAGCGGCACGACGTGGCTCTCGATACGGCGACACTCGCCATGGCTGCCGTCAGGCTCCGCGCCCGCGGCATTGAAGTAGCGCAGGCAGGTGCCGCGCAGCCCGTAAGCCGCGGCGTAGTCGCGAACCAGATGCTCGGTCGCGAGCTTGGAGGCGCCATAGGGCGTCGCCGGCGCAAGCGACGAGGTCTCGGACAGCGGCATCGGGGCGTCATGGTCATAGACCGCGGCGGTCGACGAGACGACGATGTTGTCGACGCCGACCGAGACCATCGCATCGAGCAGGCTCTGCGTGCCCTGGGCATTGACGGCCCAGTAGGCCGCCGGCTCCTTGATCGAAGCGGGCACCGAGATGAGGGCCGCGAAATGGGCGACCGCATCGATCCTTTGGTCGCGCAGAACACGGGCGAGCCCTTCGGTATCCGCCAGGGCCACGCGTTCGATCTCGCCCGAGGGCACCGCCGCCGTGTTGCCCTCGCTCAGGTCGTCGAGCACCACGGCCTCATGCCCGGCCGCCAGGAAGTGGCGATAGCAATGCGATCCCACGTAGCCGGCACCGCCTGTGCACAGAATGCGCATAACAATCCCGTTATTTACCCGTTATGAGTTCACCTTCGGGCACCGCGACGATCCGACATCAAATCATCGCGAAATCGGCCCGATTGTGCGCTTGGGTGATGACTAAGCGGAAACGTGACGCGGAAGCGAGCCCTTTGCGCTGTCGCGCTTGGTGTGAACCGAAAGAGTGGCAATAACCCACTGACGTTGCCGATGGCGGTGATGGCGGGTACGGTCTGAGACTGCTAGCAGATTTGCGCGTGCACGGGACGTGAGGGCGTCGGCGGGGGCAGCGTAAGCGCGGGGATCGAAGTATGGCAGAGACGATGAATACGCGGGGAGCCGTTTCCTCTCGCCTGGGGGCGGCCAGCGACTGGGCCGGACCGGCCCTGCTTCTGGGCAACATGCTGCTCGCGATCTTCGTCTTTAACGACGGGTTCGAGGCATTGCTGACCGCGTGGCAGGTGGCGGAGTATAGCCACGGCCCGCTGATCCCGATGCTCTCCGGTCTGTTGTTCCTGCGCCAGCTGAAGACGGTGCCGGTCAACACAGGGCCCGTGGACGACCGCTGGCCTGGGATCGTGGTCATTGCGTTTTCCGTCGTCCTGGGGCTCTTCGGCAAGATCGCGCAGATCCCAGATGTGGTCGCCTATGCGATCATCGTCTGGATCGCCGGCATGCTGCTGGTCAGCTTCGGCTGGAAGACCGGGCGGCACTTCTGGCCCGGCGTGCTCCACCTCGTCTTCATGCTGCCGCTGCCGGGCCTGCTGTACTGGAAGGTGTCGATCTTCCTGCGCAGCGTGTCGTCCGAGTTCGGCGTGTGGCTGGTGCAGGCGGCGAATGTGCCGGTCTATCTGGACGGCAATATCATCGACCTCGGCGTCTACAAGCTGCACGTGGCCGATGCCTGCTCGGGGCTGCGGTATCTCTTCCCGATCATGAGCTTCAGCTACATCTTCGCGACGCTCTACAAGGGTCCGACCTGGCACAAGGTGGTGCTGCTGCTCTCCGCCGCGCCGATCACGGTGATCATGAACTCGGTGCGCATCGGGATCATCGGCGTGATGGTCGACGCCTATGGCATCGACTGGGCCATCGGCATCTCCCACTTCATGGAAGGCTGGGTGATCTTCATCGTCTGCGTGATGATGCTGTTCGGCATGGCGCAGATCATGCTGATGCTGCAGAAGCAGAAGATGTCGCTGTCCGAGGCGCTCGATCTCGACACGACCGGGCTGAAGCCGCAGATCATGCGCGTCCGCAACGTCCGCCCCTCGGCCGCCATGATGAGCGTCACGGCGATGTTCGCGGTCGTCGCCATCGCCTGGACCGCCGCGCCGCAGCGGGACGCGACGGTGATCGACCGGCAGCCGCTCGCGCTGTTCCCCTATGGTGTCGAGGAGTGGACGCGGTCGAGCATGCAGCGGCTCGACCCGCAGATCGAGGTCGCCCTCGGCGCTGACGACTACTACATGGCCGAGTACCGCTCCGAGGCGCATGCGATGCCGGCCGATGTCTTCATCGCCTGGTACGCTGACCAGACGAAGGGCGGCATCCATTCGCCCGAGGTCTGCCTGCCTGCGGGTGGATGGGAGATCGCGGAGCTGACGCGCCCGGACCTCGCGAGCAGCATACAGATGGTCGGCACCCTGCCGGTGAACCGCGCGATCATCGAAAAGGGCAATGCCCAGATGCTCGTCTACTACTGGTTCGAGCAGTACGGCGGCCGCACCGCCCGGGACTTCGAGGCGAAGGTGAACCTCTTGGTCGACAGCTTCCTGCTTGGTCGCTCGGACGGCGCGCTGGTGCGCCTGACGACGCCGATTATGGAGAACGAGACGATGGCTGAGGCAGATGCGCGGCTGCAGAGCCTGCTGAAGCCGACCATGGGGATCCTCGAGCGCTACGTCCCGCGCGCCGACGCCGAGTGAGCGTGGCGCGCGCGAGGCCTCGCGCGCGGTCTCTCACCGCCGATCTTGGTCACCGCTGATCGATAGGCTCGAGCTGCACGTCGCCGCCGCGCTTGAGCTGAAGTGCGCTGGTCCCCCGCGTCCCCGCCAACCGCTGCCGCGCGCCGGCGGCCAGCGCGCGGTTGGTCGCCAAGCTGCCGCCGCTGCGGTCGCCGGCCGCCGCGCGGACATCCAAGGCACCCTGTGCCTGCATGGCCGCCGCGGCGACACGGCGCCGCTCAGCCCATCCAAGCAGCGAGCCGGCCGCGATCCAGCCGTACGAGTTCATCGTCGCATTGATCATCTGATCGACCATCAGGCCGCAGCAGACGAGACAGAGCCCGATGGTCACGTAGTTCGGGTTCAGTCGGCGCCGGTGCACGAAGATGTAGAGGACGGGGAAGCAGATCAGCCCGAAGATGATCACATAGCCGATGATGCCGAACTCGCTGTACTCCAAGATCCACATGCTGTCGGTCGTGGAGATCTTGCTCCCTTCCTCATTGTAGACGCGCCCGCGGCCCCAAATGCCCCATCCGAAGATCGGGCGCTCGTTGGCCTTCTCCATGATGATCGCTTCGTGATCGAGCCGGTACTGCAGTGAGCCGGCGCGACCCTCGTCGAGCATCGCAGCCATGCCCACGACGGTATTGTTGGGGAACATGCCGCTGATCTGGGTGAGCGGATAGATGAGGACCATGACGGCAGTCGCCCCGGCAACCAGAAGCTGGAGCCGCCGGTTGAAGAAGGCAATGACACTGGCAAAGACAACGGCAACGGCCCAGGCGCTGAGGCTGTTGAGCAGCAGCACGGTCACGAAGAGCACGCCGGAGCCGAAGCGCCAGATGATCTTTCGATCTGCGCTGAAATAGCGGACGGCGGCGATACTGGCGATGAAGGCCGTGACCATGAAGATCGACATCGCCAGGCCGTTCTTGAAGAACACCACCGGGCGCCAGCCGTCCCAGCGGCGGGTCATCTGCCACTCGAAGACCACGTGGCCGTAGATCCAGTTGTGAAGCTGCGGGCTGAGGCGCCATTCCAGCATGACGAGCGGGGCATAGATCAGCCCGCCCAGCGCCAAGACGATCAGCAGGATCTGTTGGCCGCGCTCATCCGACAGAAACCGCCGGCCGACCGTGACCAGCACCACCGTCGTGAGCGCGCCGTAAACCATGGCGCCTAGGTCTTTCACGCTCAGCCCGCGGATCGAGGCGGGGGCCGGAATGGGGTCGCGGTTCGTGATGAAGGTCAGCAGCGGAATGACCGCGATCATCGACACCAACAGGGCGCGCACCATCCAGTCCTTGGGCACCCAGGTGGTCAGGAAACGCTCTTGCCCATCGGCCCGGCTCCACCCGCGCCCGCGGATCGTCACCACGGCCAGGGCCAAGACACAGAAGGCCGGCATCGACGTCCGGTCGAGCTTCGGCAACAGGGGCGGGTTAAAACCAAGACCCTGCGGCAGAAACAGCATGCCGAACATGATCGACCAGGCGATCGCATACTGAACGTCGAAACGCGAAAAGAGCACGACCACGAGGATCGGATAGCTCAGCATCGCGAGATACGCGATTTCGATCACGGTCACGTCTCCCCCAAGGCGCGGCGCTACCATGCCGTCATTTCGCAGCGCCGTCGATACCCCTGCCGCGATGGTGCCATTCTGCGCCAAGAGACTTGAAGCGAAGACGAACGCTGGGCAGCGTTTTGTGAAGCATCAGCCGGCGGGCAGCGGACGGACGAGCATGAAGATCGCGGTCTGGCAGACCTCTCCTGTATCTGGCGCGGCCGAGGCATTGACCCGGCTCAAGGGCGCGCTGGCTGCAGCGGCGGAGGCAGGGGCCGCCCTGCTCGTGACGCCGGAGATGTACCTGAGCGGCTATGCCATCGGACCCGAGCGCGTGGCGGCCGCAGCCGCGGACCCGAGCGCCTGGGCAAAGGCCCAGGCCCTGGCCGCGGAACATGGCATCACCCTTTGCCTGGGCGGGCCTGCCCCCGCGGCGGAGGTGGGCGGGCGACCGCTCAACGTGGTGCGACTGCTTGGCGGTGAGGGGGCGGAAGGTCTCACCTACGCCAAGACGCATCTCTTCGGCGATCTCGACCGGGCGCAGTTCAGCGCTGGCGACGGGCCGATCCCGCCGGTTCCGCTGGCAGGGCACCGCATCGGCCTTGCGATCTGCTACGACATCGAGTTCCCGGAAACCGCGCGCCTGCTCGCCACCGCCGGTGCGACGCTGCTGGCCGTCCCAACCGCCAACATGGTGCCCTTTGACAGCGTCTGCACCCGGCTGGTGCCGGCGCGGGCAGAGGAGAACGGGATCGCCATCGCCTATGCCAACTACGTGGGCCGGGAGGGGGATCTGACCTATTGCGGTCGCTCCTGCATCGTCGGTCCGGATGGCGAGGATCTCGCCCGCGCGGACGGGGTCGAGGAGACCCTGCTCATCGCCGAAGTAGATCCCACCATGATCGAGGCTGCCCGCGCGCGAACCCCATACCTGGCGGATCGCCGACCAGCGCTTTACGGCGCTCTCGCCCAATAACGCGCCCAAGAACGCGCCCCGGGGCGCGCCCAGAAAAAGGACACCGCGTGAGCCAGCACAGCACCCTTTCGCGCGCCAGCACCGGCGCGGCGGTCTCGGTCTTCGGGCCGGACTTCCCCTTCGCCTATGACCGCTGGATCGCGGATCCGGCCGGCTTGGGGCAGATCCCTGCCCCGCGCCACGGCACACGGGTTGCGATCATCGGGGCGGGCATGGCCGGTCTCGTCGCCGGGTGGGAGATGATGCGCCTCGGCCTCCATCCAGTGTTCTACGAGAGCGACCGGCTGGGCGGGCGGCTGCGCTCACAGCCCTTCACCGGGGCCGATGGCGTGGTGGCGGAGCTCGGCGGCATGCGCTTCCCGCCCTCGTCGACCTGCTTTTGGCACTATGCGGACAAGACGGGCGTTCAGACGGCACCCTTCCCCAATCCGCTGACCGAGGCGGCGGGCTCCACCGTCATCGAGCTTGAGGGCGCCAAGCACTATGCCCGGCGCCTCGAGGATCTGCCGCCACTGTTCCGGGAGGTCGCGGCGGCCTACGACGCCGCGCTGGAGGAGGAGGCGGGCTTCAGCGCGCTGCGTGAGGCCATCGCGGCCCGCGATGCGGCCCGGGTCAAGGCGCTGTGGAACCCGCTGGTGGAGGCCTGGGACGAACGCACGTTCTACGACTTCGTCACCACCTCCCGCGCCTTCCGCGGGCTCAGCTTCCGCCACCGCGAGGTCTTCGGGCAGGTCGGCTTCGGCACCGGCGGCTGGGACAGCGATTTCCCCAACTCGATGCTCGAGATCCTGCGCGTTGCGGTGACCGAGCAGGATACCGATCAGCGCTTCGTCATCGGCGGGGTGGAACAGGTGCCACAGGGGCTGTGGCGCCTTCCCTCCCCCGACACCGTCCATTGGCCCGCGGGCACGACGCTCGCCGCACTGAATGACGGCGCCCCGCGGCCCGGCTGCACCGCCCTCTCGCGCGAGGGTGATGACGGCGCCTTCCTGGTCACCGATCGCTGGGGGCGGCAGGACCGGTTCGAGGCGGTCCTGGCCACCTGTCACACCTGGCTGATGACCACGGCCATCGAGGTGGAGGAGCGGCTGATCCCCGACAAGCTGTGGATGGCGCTGGACCGCACCCGCTACATGCAATCGGCCAAGACCTTCGTGATGGTCGACCGGCCGTTCTGGAAGGACCGCGACGCGGCGGGGCGCGACGTGATGTCGATGACCCTGACCGACCGGCTGACGCGGGGCACCTATCTGTTCGACAATGGTCCGGGTAAGCCGGCGGTGGTCTGCCTCAGCTATTCCTGGATGACCGATGCGCTGAAGGTGCTGCCGATGCCGGTCGATCGGCGGGTGGCCATCGCGCTCGACGCCCTCGGCAAGATCTACCCGGACGTCGATATCGCGGGGCATATCATCGGCGATCCGATCACCGTGAGCTGGGAGGCCGATCCCAACTTCCTCGGCGCCTTCAAGGGCGCGCTGCCGGGGCACTATCGCTACAACCAGCGCATGTTCGGCCACTTCGTGCAGCAGGATCTGCCGCCCTGGCAGCGGGGGCTGTATCTGGCCGGCGACGATGTCAGCTTCATGCCGGGCTGGGTCGAGGGGGCGGTCCAGACGGCCCTGAACGCGGTCTGGGGGATCGCCGCGCAGATGGGTGGGACCACCCCTGTCGCAAACCCCGGTCCCGGCGATGCCTGGGACGCGCTGGCGCCGGTCAGCCTGCCCGACTAGCCGCAGCCGCGGCCCGCTCGGCGCAGAGCAGGGCGGTGAAGAGCATCGGGGCGATCAGCCAGTTCACGGGCAGCCCGGCCAGCAGATCGAGATGCGGCAGCACCATCGCGATCGCGAGCGCCGGGACCTCCCATCTCGCCGCGGGGCGCGTGCTCTCCGTCAGGTGGCGCGCATGGAACAGCCCGCCGATCAGCAGCACCGTCAGCTCATAGTCCATGATGCGCGGCGTGATCCCGGCGGTCGCATAGCCCGTCAGGGCCGCGAGGGCCAAGGGAGCGACCGACCGGCGCCAGGCCACAACCAGGAGAGCCGCCGCCATGGCGCCCGAGAGGGCGACCTGGGCCGCCAGACCCGGCCAGCCGAAGACGCCGGCCTGTTGGAACACCCCGCTGACCGTGGCATGCAGATCGAACGCACTGACCCGTGCCGTATCGCGCACAGCACCGGCGATGCTGTCGATAAAGGCGATCCAGGCCTCCGCTCCCAGCACCAGCGCCGAGAGCGCCACGGCCCCCACCACCGTCGCCGAGGCCCAGAGGATGGCGCCCCATCGTGCCTGCGCCAGAAGCACCAGCGGGACCGCGAGCCCGAGGGTGGGCTTGATCGCGAGCAGCCCCAAGGGCACCCCGAGCGAGAGGCCGCCAAAGGATCCCGCCGGCCGCGCGAGGGCGAGAAGGACAAGGCCCAAGAGCGCCGCCGTCAGGAAGCCCACCTGACCGCTCAGGATCAGCATGGCCACGGTCGCCGGGGCGAGGGCTGCCGCGACCCCCAAGGGCATCGGCAGGATCCGCCAGACGACCCAGACGTAGAAGGCAAGCGTGAGGACGGTCCAAATCGCCTGCGCGGCCAGCAGCGGCAGCGTCCCCAGGGGTGCTAGAACCATCTGCAGCATCGGCGGATAGCGCCAGGCCATCTCACGCTCATAGGGCCGGCCAATGCCCTCGCTCTGGACTTCTGTCAGCGTGGCAAGGTCATAGGCGGCGGCGGCCTGACCGTCCAAGGCGAGCACTGCGGCGCCCCATAGCGCCCCGAAGTCCATCATCGTGCCGCTGCCCGAGGGCCCATGCACGGCCCAGAGCAGGGCCGCGGTCAAAAGCCCGTTCAGAAGGAACAGCCCATAGAGCGCAAGAAGGAGCGAACGGCCCTGCACGGGGATCGTCCCGGTGGCCACCCCACTCACGAGGGCGCGCGCCGTCGAAAGACGAGCTTCCCGAAAAGAACGTAGTTGACCAGGGGCGCCAGCACGAGAAAGAGCGGCACCGCGATCTGATAGGGACCACCCAGCGCCCGCACCCCCAGGATACATGCCTGACTGACCACCAGGGTACTGAGCGCCACGACGGCGAAGCGCATCATCGTCTGGGCATGCGCCTGCGTTGCACCGAACGTCAGATGGTAGTGCCCGAAGTAGGAGACCGGCACCGCGAGGGCGACGGCGATGGGGTTGGCAAGGCTCGGCGCCACCCCGGCAAGTTCGACCAGCCCGAACAGCACGCCAAGGTGGGTGAGCGTCGCTGCGATGCCGACGGCACCGAAGCGCATGATCCGCCACCCCTCCGACACCAGGCGCTGGCGCGCTGGGATCGTCAGCCGCTCACGCCGCATCCGAGGTGTCTCCCTTCGCCATGGGAGACCTGGCGCCGTCCAGATTGATCGTCGAGCGCACGATGTAGAGCGGCCGGTCCTTGGTCTCGATCAGGATGCGACCGACGTATTCGCCGAGGATGCCGAGCGAGATGAGCTGGACGCCCCCGAGAAACAGCACAGCGGTCAGCAGCGAGGCGTAACCCGGGACGTCGATGCCGAAGAACAGTGCCTTGAAGATGGTGATCGCCCCGTAGAAGAAGGCGATGAAGGCGACGGTGAAGCCCAGATAGCTCCATACCCGCAAGGGCAGCGTGCTGAAGGCCGTGATGCCGTCGAGCGCAAAGTTCCACAGGCGCCAGAGGCGGAAGGAAGAGCTGCCGGCATGCCTGTCGCGATGTCGATAGGAGATCGACACGGCACTGAAACCCACCCAGGCAAAGAGCCCCTTCATGAAGCGTGACCGCTCCGGCAAGCCCAAGAGCGCGTCGACGGCTGACCGGTCGAGCAGGCGAAAATCACTCGTCTCCGTGGGGATCGGCATCTCGGCAATGCGATTGTAGAGCTTGTAGAAACGCGTGCTAAGCGACGCCCGCAGCGCGCTGTCCACCTCCCGGTTGTCGCGGCGGCAGTTCACGATGTCCCAGCCCTTGCGCCACAGCGCGACCATTTCGGCGATCTTGGCGGGCGGCTGCTGCAGATCCGCATCGATCACCACCACCGCATCGCTCGCGGCATGGTCGAACCCGGCGGAGAGCGCGGCCTCCTTGCCGAAGTTACGGCTGAACTCGATCAGCGAGATCCGCGGGTCTATCACGGCGCGCGCGGCGACCATGGCGGCAGTCCGGTCCCGGCTGCCGTCGTCCACGCAGATGACCTCGAAGCGGTCCGTCAGCCCCTCGAGCACCGGGAGCAGTTCGTCCAGGAAGGCGAGGACAGAGCCTTCCTCGTTGAACATCGGTGCGATGACGGACAGGCAGAAGGGACCCGATCGCGGCGCCGATCGGGGCGAGGTCACCTGAGGATCGACGGGCACCGCATCGATCTTGCCGATCGTCGCCGTGTTCTCGACGATGCGATGACCCTCCGGACGGTGCATTGCCCGATCCCCTCTATCGCTGTGCCCACCTTCGAGGCATCAACAGCCTACGCGATGGGCTGTCAGGCGCCAATACGCGGCGCCCGACCACCGCCTCACGGGGCGACACCTGTGCAGAGCGTCGGGGCGGATCTGGGCCAAGATGATGGCCGACCGGACACATTGTCCCCAGCCACCCTTCACGCGCCCCGGGCGTGCCCGCCGCGTGCGGGTCAGTCAACCGGGAACAGGTTTTCCCAGGCGCGCGCCACGATATCCCGGCTCAGCCGTGGCGGCGCGATCCCCTCATAGGCGCAGATCGCATGGGCCTGATCGCAGAGAAACCGCGGGTGGAAGGCCTGCATCTTGCGCCGCTCCCCGTCGTAGCGGTCCACCAGGACATGGGTCATCAGATCCTCGTCGAGCGACAGACCAGCGCGCGCCGCTGTCTCCGCGAAGATGCGGATGAACATCGCCCGGTCCGGGCTGTCGACCAGGATTTTGTAGCGCAGCCGGCGCAGCGCCGCCTCGTCGACCAGATCCGAGGGCGGAATGTTCGTCGAGAAGACTAGCAGACCGTCGAAGGGCACCTCGAACTTGCGCCCCGACTGGAGCGAGAGGAAGTCGAGCCGGTTCTCCATGGGCACGATCAGCCGGTTCATCAGCTCCTGGGGGTGCTGGCGCTGGCGGCCAAAGTCGTCGACGACGAAGATGCCGCCGATCGCCTTCAGCTGCAGCGGCGCCTCATAGATCCGGCTGACCGGGGAGTAGGCGAGATCCAGCATCTCGATCGTCAGCTCGCCGCCGGCGATCAGCTTGGGGCGCTTGCAGGGGATGTACCGCGGATCGGCGCCACGCCCGCGCCGCAGCTTCCCATCCTCCCGATCGGCGCCGGCGCCGACAGCCCGCGCCTCCGCGCCTGTCAGGGCCCGGTGCACCGCCGGGTCGTAGAGGGTGATCACCTGGCCATCGACCTCCAGCGCATGGGGCAGCCAGACATGGGCGCCATAGGCACGGCACAGCCCCTCCGCGATCGAGGATTTGCCGTTGCCGGGCGGCCCGTAGAGCAGCATCGAAGTGCCGGAGTTCGCCGCAGGGCCCAGGCGCCGGATCAGGCTTTCGGGCAGCGTCAGGGTGCGGAACACCTTCTCCATCCCCTCCCGCCGCAGCACCTCCTGCGCGATAGACTGGGTCGCCGCCTGGCGCGCGAACTGGTCCATGGGAACCGGGCAGGCGCCGACATAGGCGGATTGTGCCAGTGCCTCCAGCGCCCATTCGCGCCCCTTGCCGGTCAGCGACCAGCGCATCTCGGCGGTGACCAGGCCGTCCTGCTGACCCATCGCCTCGATCAGCCGCTGCTCCTTGAGGATCTCGATGAGATCGGTGACCAGCTTCGGCGGCAGCCGCATCGCCTCGGCGATGGCGCTGGGGCGCTGCAGGGCCATCCGGTAGATCGTCTTGCAGAGCAGGCCCTTCAGAAACTCGATCTCGATGCCGAGGTCGGCGAGCGCCTGCGGTGCCGGCGGCGTCGCGGGCCCGGCCACCGCGGGCGCGGCCGCCGCGGGCGCGGTCCCCTTGGGCGCGGCCTCGGTGCTGGCGGTGGCTCCGATCTCCTCGGCCACCAGCGCCATGACCTCCACTGGCTCGGCCGATACTGCGGCGTCGGCCGCCTCCTCGAACGGTTGTGCCGCGCCCATCGTCAGATCCCCCCACGCGCTTCGCTCCGGGCTCGAGCATGGCCCAGGCGGGGTAAAACCCCGGTTCACAGACAGGGTTGCAAATCGGCACAGCCCGCTGGACAGGCCCGCGCCGGCCGCGTGGAATGGCAGGATGACCCTTCAGCGCAGGATCCTTCCCGACCATCGGTCCCCAGGCGCCGGCGCGCCCTTGCCACAGGGCGAAGCCGCGCCCTTGCCGGGCCCGGCGCTCTACCGGCCCCCTGCCCCCTTTCCGGTCAGCCCCACGCGCGCGCTATGGCGCGCCATCGTCAGCCTGCGGCGCGATCTGATCACGCTGTTGCCGGGCGAGGCCTATGAGAAGGTCGATTTCAAACTCGGCGTCTCACGCCGGCAGATCTTCCTGCTGAACGACCCTGAGACCGTGCGCCGGGCGATGGGGGAGGACCGCGCGCTCTTTCCCAAGAACGACCTGATGGTCGGCGCCCTGGCCCCGGTCGTGGGCGACGGGCTTTTCGTGGCGGAGGAGAACTGGGCGCGCTATCGGCGCATGATCGACCCGGCCTTCGCCCAGCTACGCATCACCAGCGCCTATCGCCACATGGCCGCAGCGGTACAGGATGCCGAGCCCCGCCTCGACCGGGCCGCCGCGGCAGGCCAGCCTCTGTCGCTGGAAGCGGAGATGTCGGCGCTCACCGCCGATATCGTGTTTCGCACGATCTTCTCCGAACGCCTCGAAGGCGGCACCGCGGCGCGGGTCTTCGAGGCCTTCGCGCGCTACCAGAACGCGGTGGCGAATGTCTCGCTGCGCCATCTCCTGCTCTCCCCCGCCTGGCCCCAGGTGCGCCAGCCCCGCGCCGCGGTCGCGGCAGCGGCGGAGATCCGCGATCTGGTGGGCGCGATGATCGCCGCCCGCCGCGCCCTGCCCGATGCGGAGCGCCCGGACGACATCGCCACCGACATCGTGCGCGCCCGCGATCCCGAGACCGGGGTGGGTTTCACCCCCGAGGAGATGCTCGATCAGATCAGCACCTTCTTCATGGCGGGCCACGAGACGACGGCGAGCGTGCTGACCTGGGCGCTCTTCATCCTGTCGCAACAGCCCCAGACGGTGGCGGCGATGCGCGCCGAGATCGCCGCCGCCGTGGGCGAAGGCTCGATCGATGCGAGTGCCGTCAAGCGCCTCGGCCTTACGCGCAATGTCTTCCGCGAGGCGATGCGCCTCTACCCGCCGGTCACCTTCCTCGCCCGTGTCGCGGCGGCGGATACCCGCCTCGGCGACCTCGCGATCCCGCGCGGGGCCATGGTGCTGATCAGCCCCTGGACGATCCACCGCCACCGCCGCCTGTGGCGCGACGCCGACCGCTTCGACCCCCAGCGCTTCGATCCAGCGCGGGAGGGGGAGATCGTGCCCGGCAGCTACCTGCCCTTCGGCGGCGGGCCGCGGCTCTGCATCGGCACGGCCTTCGCGACGATGGAGGCGGTGCTGATCCTGGCCGCCTGGATCCGCCGATACGAGATCGAGACACTGGAGGCCGACCGGGTGGAACCCGTCGCGCGCCTCACGACCCGCCCGGCCGAGGACATCCGCATCCGCCTCCACCGCCGCTGATCGCCCCAAGATCACGGGCCCCTCACTCCAAACCCCACCACTACGCTGCGGGGGCCGGGCCGGGTCAAGGGTCGGCACTGCCGACCGGCGCAGCCGGCTTGCCCTTGAGGCGGCCCGGCCCTCGCATCAGCCTCGGTCAGAAGCCCCCTGGGGCTTCTCCCCAGCCCAAGGCCCCTCTGCCTGCCCTTGGGCCAGACCCCGCGGTCCGACGGCGCGACCAGCCAAGCGGCGCTCCCGAGGACTCATCGCGGCGACCAGCCGCGATTCCGCTTGAGCGGACGCGCTATTCCCACCCGCGGTGCCGGCGCAGCCAGGCGTGGGTGGGGGTCACCATGAAGACGATGAACAGGATCCGGGCCACGTGATGGGCCGTCACGAAGAGCACAGAGATCTGCAGCGACAGGGCCACCAGCGACATCTCGGTCACCCCGCCGGGGGCGAAGGCGAGCAGGATCGCCTCCGCGGTCTCCTCGGTCATCAGCGACAGGGGTGCCGCCACCGCCAGCGCCAGGGAGAGGACCAGCGCTACGGTCACCGCCGCCCAGCCCAGACCGCGGAGGGCCGCGCGACGCTCGGTCTCGACGAAGCGCACGCCGAGCGCGGTGCCGACCACAAGCTGGGTGAGCGCGATCAGAAAATCCGGCGGATGCGCCGCGGTCAGCCCCGCGATATGCACCGCCGCCGAGACCAGGATCGGCCCCGTGATGATCGCCGCGGGCAACCCCAGCCAGCGCCCCCCCAACAGCCCGACCGCGCCCGCAGCCGTCAGCACGATGACGTCCCAAAGACCGAGGCTCGAGGTCGCCGATCCGATGCTGACGCCGGAGGCGCTGCCCACCGCCACCCCCTCGTAGAGCGTGATCGCAAAGGGCACGCAGAGAATGCAGAGGATCAGGCGCGAAAACTGCAACAGCGTCAGCGCCGCCCCATCGCCGCCGGCACGCTCGCCGAGCGCCACGGCCTCGATCAGCCCGCCCGGCATGGCGGCATAAAGCGCGGTCACCCGGCCATAGCCCGCATGCCGGTAGATGACGAAGCCGATCAGGTGGGCGACGGGCAGGTAGAGGAACATCACCAGCAGCGTCAGCCACCACCCGGCCGCGGCGTCGAGCAGCTCCGGCGTGAACTGCCCGCCGATCGCCACGCCCACGATGGGCACGAAGAGATACCGCAGGTTGAGCGGAAAGGTCATCCGCAGCCCCGCCGTCCGCACCCCCGCCAGCGCGGCCGCCGCGACCGCGATCAGCGCCCCCGACATCCAGGGCAGGGGCAGCCCCAACGGATGCGCCAGCGCGCCCCCACCTGCGCCGATCAGGATCGTGGTGAGCATCGGGCCCAGCGCATAGCGCTGTCCGGTCCAGGTGACCTCTCGCCGGGCGAGCGCCGTCAGGGTCGGGCCGAGGGTCATCTCGCGGCCTCCTCCAGGCCCGCACTGCCGCCGACGCCAGGCTCCCGCATGCTCAGGCGGCGATGCTCTCGGCGGCCGCGGCCAGCACCTCGCCGACCGCCGCCGCGTCGTCGATGCCGACCGACATGCGGATGAACCCCTCGGGGATGCCTAGGGCCAGGCGCGCCTCCTCGCTCAGGGCGCGATGGGAGGAGGAGGCCGGATGCGAGAGCGTCGTCGACACATCGCCGAGCGTCGGCGCGAAGGGAATGGCGCGGGCGGCCTGGAGAAAGGCGTTCACCTCCGCCCGTCCGCCCTCGAGCACGAAGGAGACCATGTTGCCCCAGCGCCCCTGCAGCACCGCCTGGGCGCGATTGTGATCCGGGTGATCGGCGCGGCCGGGATAGAGCACCCGCACCACGCCGCGTGCGCCCGCCAGCCGTTCGGCCAGCGCCGCCGCATTCGCCGTGGCCCGCTCGTGGCGCAGCGCGAAACTCGTCAGCCCCCGCTCCGCGAGCCAACAGTCGAAGGGCGAGGGCGTCAGCCCCCAGGTCTCCGCCGCCTCCCTCAGGGCGGTGTTGAGGACTGGATCGCGGGCCGCCACCCAGCCCAGCATGGCATCGGAATGGCCCGCCAGCAGCTTGGTGACAGAATGGAGCACCACATCGGCCCCCCGCGCGAAAGCCGGGAACCCCAGCGGGGTGGTGAAGGTATTGTCCACGACCAGCAGCGCCCGCGGATGCGCCGCCGCCAGGGCGGCGATGCGGTTCATATCGGCGATGCGGATGGTGGGGTTGGCCACCACCTCCACCACGATCAGCCGCGTCTGGGGCCGCATGGCGGCCGCCACGGCATCGCCGTCCGTCGCATCCACCAAGGTGGTCTCGATGCCAAGACGCGGCAGCTCCCGTGTCATCATCCGCGCGGTCCGGCCATAGAGCTGGTCGGAGGCCACCACATGGTCGCCCGCCTCGAGCAGACCCAGCAGCACCGCCGCCACCGCCGCCATGCCGGAGCCCGTGACCGTGCCGCCGCCCGCCGCGGGATCGAGCCCCTCCATCGCATCGATCCGGCCGGCCAGCGCGGTGGCGTTGGGATGCCCCTCGCGCGAATAGGTGTAGCCCGCCTCGCCCGGCGGCAGAGACCCTTCATAGACCGCGTCCATCGCATCGGCATCGGCGGTGCAATACACAACCGAGGGAGAGATCGGCGTCACCAGCGGTCGGGTCGCCGCGGCCGGCGCCACCGGGCGCAGGGTGGTCAGAGGCAGGGCGCCGGGGGTCGGGGTCTCGGGCGTGTCGGTCATGCGATCTGCGCTCTCCAGCGGTTATGCGCTGCCCGATAGGGTTTCCAGGGCAACACCGCGCCACGGCTATCGTGCACACCGCCGCAGTTCAATCTTTCCCCCCGCGGCTTTCCCTCCCTATGATGACGTCAATGCGCGGGAACACGCGCAGACGGAGCGAGACGTTATGACCGCCGCGAACGGCATCCACCAGCTCTCCCGCCCGCCGGTGCCCGCGCCGCGGCGCAAGAGGGACGGGTCATGAGCCTCGCAAAGCTCCTGGCGACGCGGCTGTTCCTCGGCCTGCTCACCCTGGTGGCAATCTCTCTCATCATCTTCGGCGCCGTCGAACTCCTGCCCGGCGACCTGGCCGAGGAGATCCTGGGTCAGGCGGCGACCGAAGAGACGGTGGCCGCCTTTCGCCGCGAGCTCGGCCTCGATCAGCCCGCCTATATTCGCTACGTTGACTGGCTCGGCGGGGCGCTGACCGGCGATTTCGGCAATTCGCTCGCCTCCGGCCGGCCGGTGACCGAGCTCATCTCGGGCCGTCTCGGCAATACGCTGTTTCTCGCGCTGGTCGCCGCGATCATCGCCGTGCCGCTGGCCATCACGCTGGGGCTGCTCGCCGCACTCTACCGCGGATCGGTCTACGACCGGCTGGTGAACATCACCACGCTCTCTTCCATCTCCTTTCCCGAGTTCTTCGTGGGCTACATCCTGATCTACTGGATGACCGGCTTCGACACCTCGACGCTGGTACAGTGGCTGTCCGGCTCCTCGACGGGCTTTCGCTCGATGGCCGATGTGGCGCCGGGCGCGCCGCTCGGAGAGCGGCTCTATGCCATCGTGCTGCCGGTGCTGACGCTGGTGCTGGTCGTCACCGCGCATATGATGCGCATGACCCGGGCCGCGATCATCAACCTCCTCGCCTCGCCCTATATCGAGATGGCGCGGCTGAAGGGGGTCAGCCCCATGCGGGTGATCCTGCGCCATGCGCTGCCGAATGCGCTGGCGCCCATCATCAACGTCGTGGCGCTCAACCTCGCCTATCTCATCACCGGCGTTGTGGTGGTGGAGGCGGTCTTCACCTATCCCGGCCTCGGCCAGCTCATGGTCGACAGCGTGGCCAACCGCGACGTCACGGTGGTGCAGGCCTGCGCGCTGATCTTCGCCCTCGCCTATGTGGGCCTCAACCTGATCGCCGACCTGATGGCAACGCTCACCAACCCGCGTCTGAGGCACCCGCGATGAGCGCGGTTTGGGACGCATACGCCGCCGCGCAGGGCGCCATCACCGGGCTGGGCCTGGCCGATTGGATCCTGCCGACGCTGCTGGTGCTGCTGGCCGCTGCCGCCATCAGCTGGGTGTTCAGAGCGCTGGTCATCGCGATCGCCGGCGCCACCTGGCGGCCGATGCTGAAATCGATGCCGCTGACGGCCAGCTTCGGGCTGCTGGTGGTGCTGCTCTATGCCATCGTCGCGATCTTCGCCCCGCTCATCGCCCCCTTCGGCGAGCGGGAGATCGTGGGCGGCGAGTATCTGCCCTGGGACAGCACGCATCTGCTGGGCACCGACAACCTGGGCCGCGACATGCTCTCGCGCCTGATCTACGGCGCGCAGAACACGGTCGGCATCGCCTTTGCCACCACCTTCCTGGGCTTCGTCATCGGGGCGGTGCCCGGGCTGATCGCAGCCACGCTGGGCGGCTGGGTCGATCAGGGGCTCTCGCGTCTGGTCGACATCCTGATGGCCATCCCGCCGCTGATCTTCGCGCTTTTGCTGCTGACGATCTTCGGCACCTCGATCCTCAACATGGTCCTGGTGATCGCGCTGATCGAGGCGACACGGGTCTATCGCCTGGCGCGCGCCGTCGCCGGCGGGATCGTGGTGATGGACTATATCGAGGCCGCCCGGCTGCGGGGCGAGGGGCTGTGGCGCCTGATCGCCGTGGAGATCCTGCCCAACACCGCCGCCCCCCTGGTGGCCGAGTTCGGCTTGCGGTTCTGCTTCACGATCCTGCTGATCTCGGCGCTTTCCTTCCTCGGCCTCGGCATCCAGCCGCCGACGGCGGACTGGGGCTCGATGGTGCGGGACAATGCGACGCTGATCACCTTTGGCGATGTCACGCCGCTCCTGCCCGCAGCCGCCGTCGCGCTGCTCACGGTCAGCGTGAACTTCATCGTGGACTGGATGCTGCACCGCGCGTCCGGCCTGAAGGAGTGACATGACCGAGCCCCTGTTGAGCATCCGCGATCTGTACCTGGAGGGCGCCTCCGACGGGGTCTGGACCCCGATCATCAAGGGCGTCTCGCTCGACCTTCAGCGCGGCGAGGTGCTGGGGCTGATCGGCGAGAGCGGTGCGGGCAAATCGACCCTGGGCCTGGCGGCCATGGGCTATGTGCGCGGCGGCTGCCGGATCACCGGCGGGACAATCACCTTCGACGGCGAGGACCTGACCAAGGCGTCGGAGGCGACGCGGCGCGCACTACGCGGCCGGCGCATCGCCTATGTCGCCCAATCGGCGGCGGCCAGCTTCAACCCCGCCCATAAGCTGATCGAGCAATACGCCGAGGTGCCCGCCGATCTGATGGGCCGCCCCCGGGCGGAGGTCGAGGCAGACGCCAAGACGCTCTATGACCGCATGCGCCTGCCCGACCCGGAGAACATCGGCTTTCGCTATCCGCACCAGGTCTCCGGCGGGCAGTTGCAGCGGGCCATGACGGCCATGGCCATGGCGGCGCGGCCGGACCTGATCATCTTCGACGAGCCCACCACGGCGCTGGACGTGACCACCCAGATCGAGGTGCTCGCCGCCATCCGTGACATCGTCGAGCAGTTCGGCACCGCCGCGATATACATCACCCACGACCTGGCGGTCGTCGCGCAGATGGCCGACCGCATCAAGGTGCTGCTGCGCGGCGACGAGGTGGAGGAGGCGGACACCCGCACCATGCTCGCCACCCCGCAGGAGGACTATACCAAGTCCCTCTGGGCCGTGCGCAGCCATGCCCGCCCGGCCCAGCCCGCGCCGCCCGACGGCGCGACGCCCGTGCTGGCGATGGAGAACGTGACCGCCGCCTATGGCCGTGCGGTGGTGCTGCACGACGTCACCATCCGCCTGCACGCCGGGCGCACGGTGGCGGTGGTGGGCGAAAGCGGCTCGGGCAAGTCGACGGCGGCCCGGGTGCTGACCGGCCTGTTGCCCCCCAGCCAGGGCGAGGTCCTGTTCCGCGGCCAGGCCCTGCCACCCAGCTACAAGAGCCGCAGCAAGGACCAGCTCCGCCAGGTCCAGATGATCTACCAGTCCGCCGACACGGCCCTGAACCCCAAGAGCCGTATCCGCGAGATCGTCGGGCGCCCCGCGCAGTTCTATGGCGATCTGCGGGGGGAGGCGCTGACCCAGCGCATCCGCGCCCTGATGGAGATGATCGAGCTCGACCCCGACCAGTACCTCGACCGTCTGCCCGGCGAGCTGTCGGGGGGCCAGAAGCAGCGCATCGGCATCGCCCGCGCCCTGGCCGCCGAGCCCACGGTGATCATCTGCGACGAGGTGACCTCCGCCCTCGATCAGCTGGTGGCCGAGGAGATCTTGAAGCTGCTCGATCGGCTGCAGGCGGAACTGGGGCTCGCGTACTTCTTCATCACCCATGACCTGGCCACGGTGCGCGCCGTGGCGGATGAGGTCGTCGTCATGCAACAGGGCCGCGTGGTCGAGGCCGGCGAGAAGGCCGCCATGTTCCAGCCGCCGCATCATCCCTACACCGAACTACTCCTCTCCTCGGTGCCCGAGATGGACCCGGACTGGCTGTCCAGCCTGTTGGCGGCCCGCGCCGCGGAAGCCGGCTGACCGCGTTTACTGCCCCCTGCCCCGTGGCGGGACAGGCATTTCACCCGTGATTTAATCGCATTACGCATATCGTCTCGAAGTGGCGTGGAACGGATGGCATGGCCTTTCATCGGATCGAGGACTGGAGCGACGCCTATGAGAACCGGGCCTATGTCCCGGACTTCTCAATTTATCCACCACTCTGGGAACGCGAGGCCGAGGCCTTTCGCCAAAGCATGGGCGAGCGCGCTGAGCTTGGGCTGCCCTATGGCGAGGATCCGCGTCAGACCATCGACCTCTTCCATCCCAGCGGCACGGCGCAGGGGCTCGTCTACCTGATCCACGGCGGCTACTGGCGGGCGCTGTCGCCGCGTGATTTCTCGCACCTTGCGGGCGGCGCCGTGGCGCGGGGATGGGCGGTGGCGCTGCCGGCCTATCGCCTGGCGCCGACGGTGAGCGTCCCCGAGATCGTGGCGGATGTGCGCGCGGGCCTGGCGCTGGCCGCAGCGAAGGTGGCGGGCCCGGTGATCCTGGCCGGACACTCCGCCGGCGGGCAGCTCGCCTGTCGGCTCGCCTGCACCGACCAGCCGCTCGACGAGGCCCTCGCGGCCAGACTGGGGCGCGTCGTCTCGATCAGCGGTCTGCACGATCTGCGCCCGCTCATCCGAACCGACAAGAACGACGACCTTCGGCTCGACCTCGCCACCGCCATGGCCGAGAGCCCGGCGCTCCTCACCCCTCGCGATGGCCTGTCGCTGACCGCCTGGGTGGGCGGCAGGGAACGGCCGGAGTTTCTGCGCCAGTCCGCGCTGATCACGAATGTCTGGACTGGTTTGGGCACCGCGACAAAGCTGGTCATCGAGGCGGGAAAGAACCACTTTGACGTCATCGACAGCCTCGGCTCCCAATACGGCAGCCTGACCGAGACGCTGTTCACGACCTGAGCCACGAGGGATCCCGATGCAGTGTGTCTTCGTCCAACTCCGCTGCACGCCCGGCAAGACCTATGCGGTGGCCGACGAGATCTGGGATCGGGAGATCGTGTCAGAGCTCTACTCGACCTCCGGCGACTGGGACCTCTTGGCGAAGATCTACATCGAGGACGGTGAGGATATTGGCCACTACCTCAGCGAGCGGCTGCTCGACATCGCCCATATCCAGCGCTCGCTGACGACGCTGACCTTCAAGGCCTTCTGAGCGTGCCGTGCGCTGGGTCGCCGGCTTCGCGGTGCTGCTCATCGGCCTTGCGGCGCTGTTTTCGCTGACCAACCGCCGGGCGCCGAAGTGCCAGCTGACCGAGGTCGACCGCGCGGTCACGCTGGACGGCAAGACCGCCCTGATCCTGTTCGTGCGCGACTGCGACGGGGAGGTGGTGACCACCTCCAACGTCTCGCTGCTGCCGGCCGCGCTCAGCCAGACCGCCGGGGTCGGCAACATCGCCTCCCTGCCTGGCGATGCGCGGCAGAACCCGGAGTACTGGACGTTGGAGTGGGAGGGGGATCTCGCGGTGGTCCGCTACCGTGGCCTCGCCAGGCTGCGCCGCCCCACGCAGGGTGTCATTGGCGATCACCCCTTCGTCTTCATCCAACAGCGCCGCTCGCGCTAGCGGTGGTGCGTGGAGACCACGCACCCTACGGGAGACGTCGACGCGTAGGGTGCGTGCTCGCACGCACCGCCACAGGCTTTGCCGTCGCTCAGCTCTCGAGCCAGGCGCCGTCCAGATGCATCTCGCGCGCCTGGTGCCGCTCATAGCCCTTCAGCTCCGGCACGTGGTGGAGGTAGAGCTTGCGCCAATAAGGCTGGATGATCACGCCGCTGTCGCGCAGCGCCGTCTCCAGCCGCTCCATCACCGCCCGCCGAGCGTCGGCGTCGAAGGTCGCGAGCGCCTCGTCCAAGCCCGCGTCGAAGTCCGCGTCCGCGAACCCGGTCTCGTTCCAGGCCTCGCCGGAGCGGTAGGCCAGCGCCAGCACCTGCACGCCGAGCGGCCGGCCGCCCCAGTCGGTGGCGGAGAAGGGATAGGCGGTCCAATTGTTCCAGAAGGTCGCCCCCGGGATCACCGTGCGCGTGACCTTGAGGCCCGCCGCGCGGAGCTGCCCTGCCACCGCATCCATCGTCGTGCGCTGGAAATCGCCGTCGATGGAGATCAGCTCGAACTCGGTCTCCGCGTGGCCCGCCGCCGCGATGGCCGCGACGCCGGCCTCGGGGTCATGCGGCGGGGCACCGATATCGGCGTACTCCGGGTGCATGGGCCCCACGTGGTGGTTCTCCGCCACCAGACCCAGGTTGTTGAGCCCCAGCGCGAGCACCGTCGCGTTGTCGACGATCTGCTGGACCGCCCGGCGCACGGCGGGGTCGTCATAGGGCGCCTGGCCCACGTTCATGCGCGCCACGATGGTCTGCGCGGTCTCCTTCTCCTGGCGCACCAGGCCGATTGCGTCGAGCTGATCGAGCAGGTCAGCCGGGCTCTCGTCGTTGAGATGCGCCTCTTCGGCTTCCATCGCGTTCATCGTCGCCGTGGGATCATTGCCGAAATCAAGGAACTCGATGGCATCGAGCGGCGCCTCGCCGCCCCACCAGGCGCCGTTCTCGCGCCGCTTCACGAGGGCTTGGACGCCGATCTCGATCTCCTCCAGCTCGAAGGGCCCGGTGCCGAGGGGGTTGGCGGAGAGATCGCCGCCCGCCTCCTCGAACGACCGATGCACGATCAGGGCGGGGTAGTCGGAGAAGGCGGGGATCAGCGAGATATCCGCCCGCGGCAGGTTGAGGATGACGGTGTGGTCATCCTCGATCTCAATCACCCCCTTTGCCAGTTGGCCGCTGTCGGCATCGATCAAGCTCGACATCGCGGTCGCCATCGAATTACCCTCGGCCCCCCGGTCGCACCAGCGGGCGATGTTGTAGGCCACGTCCTCTGCGGTGAAGGCATCGCCATTGGTCCAGGTCACGCCCTGGCGCAACGTCAGGCGGTAGGTGCGGGCATCCTCGCTGACTTCCCAGCCCTCCAGCAGTTGGCCGGAGAAGGTGAAATCCGGCTCCCAGCGCACCAGCGTCTCGCAGAACTGCCGGGCGACATTGGCCATCTCGGGCCAGTCATAAAGGCGCGGATCGGCGATGTTCTTGATCTGCATAGCCACGCGCAGGGTGCCGCCGCGCACGGGCGTCCCCTCCGCCCGCGCCGGCGCAGCCAGTCCGAGCATGCCATAGGCGGCGGCCGCGCTGGCCCCCAGGACACTGGCCAGCGCCAGGAACTCACGCCGTGGCAGGGAACCGGATCGCGCCGCGTCGGCGAGCGCCTCAAGGCTGGGTCGGCAGGTCTGGGGGGAGGGATTGCGGGTCATCTTGCGCCTCGCTCTGTCGGTCGCCAGCGCATCGACCGGGCGCAGAACGCGCACCGGCATTCCCGCGCTAGGCGCAACTATAGCGCGAGGTGGGGTTGGTGCAGCCGCGAAGCTTTATCGCAGGGGTGCCCCTTAGGACGGCACCTTCGCCAGGCCCGTGAGATGCGCCACGTTCCGCGCAAAGATCCGCACATGCGCAAGCGGGCGGGCCTTGACCAGCTCCTTGTTCATGTAGGCGTCGAAGGTGAGTTCCTGGATGTCCACGTCGCGGCAGAGGTGCACGAAACGCTCGCGCCGCTCGTCACTGCCGTACCAATAGTCCTGCATCTTGCCGAGGATCCAGAACACCCCGCCATGGGCCCGCATGAAGCGCTTGCGCGCGCGCTTCAGCGCCTGGGGCCGGCCGGTCGCCAGCATGTCGTCGACCGCATCCGCTGCGACGCGCCCGCCGTACATGGCGTAGAAGATCCCCTCTCCTGAGCTGGGCGCGACAACGCCCGCCGCGTCGCCCGCCAGCACCACGTCGCGCCCGTTGTCCCAGACCTCGAGCGGCTGAAGCGGGATGGGCGCGCCCTCCTTGCGGACCGTCTCCACCGCCTCCAGGCCCGCCATGGCGCGCAGGTCCGCGGTGGCGTGCTTGAGGTTGAAGCCCGTGTCCTCGGTCCCCATGCCGACCGAGGTGCAGGGGCCATGCGGGAAGACCCAGCCGTAGAAATCGGGGCTGATGCGGCCGTCATAGTAGACGTCGCACTGCTCGGGGTCGAAGTCCTGGCCCTGGCCCTCGACCGGCGGGGAGCGCACGATCTCGTGGTAGGCGATCACATAGCGGATGTCCTGGCCGCCCGGCACCTCGTGCCGCGCCACGTTGGACCGCGCACCATCGGCGCCGATCACAGCACGGCCGTGGACTTCGCCCTCGCTGCCGTCCTTGCGGCGGTAGACGACGGTCGCGACGCCGGGTTTGCGCCGCTCGATCCGCACATAGGTGCCGGTGAGGCGCGCAGCACCGTTCGCCGCCGCGCGCGCCCGCAGCCATTCGTCGAAATGCTCCCGGTCGACCATGCCGACATAGCCGTCCTTGATGGGGATGACGACGCGCTTACCGGTGGGCGAGATCATCCGGGCCCGGGTGATCCGCGCGACCAGCAGGTCCTGGTCGATGTCGAACATGTCGATGGCCCGCGGCGGGATGGCGCCGCCGCAGGGTTTGATCCGCCCTGCCCGATCCAGCAGCGCAACCCGCCGGCCGGCGCGGGCCAGATCGTCTGCTGCGGTCGCCCCCGCGGGGCCGCCACCGACGACGACGCAGTCGAAAAGCTCGGGGTCGGCGCGACGAGGGGTGAGGGTCATGTCATTCTCCGGGCATGAGCGAGGCGTTGGCGGGCACGGGCGGTGCGGCAAGGCGGCGCCCGGCACGCGCGGCAAGGAGGGAGGCGACGAGGAACAAGGCCGCCTCCGCCGTGAAGACGGTGCCATAGGCGGTAGCGGTGTCCGGGATCAGCGCCCGGGCCGCATCGACGCCAAGCGCGCCGAGCAACCCGCCGGCGCCGAAGCCGATGGCCTGGGCAGCGCCCCAGAGCCCCATGCGGATCCCCTCGCGCCCGCCGCTCTGCCCACCCTGGGCATCGGCGGAGGCGAGCGCCATCATCGAGCTGATCGCCGCGACCGCGAAGGCCCCGTTCGACGCGCCGAGGGCGAAGACGTTGAGATCCAGCGGCCAAGTCTCGGGCGATTGCGCACCGACGGCGAGCAGCACGAGCGACAGCGCCGAGAGGATACAGCCACCCACGCACCAAACCCTGAGGAACCCCGGCCGGCCGCGCCCCCAGACGCTGGCGACGATGCCGGTGAGCAGCATGCCGGCGAAGACCCCGCCGTGCTGGGTGCCGGACAGCGTGGTGGACTCGCCCACGGTGTAGCCGAAGACATGGCCGGCGAAGGGCTCCAGGATCAGGTCCTGCGCGGCATAGGCCAGCATGGAGACCAGGACGAAGATCGTGAAGCGCCGGGCCTGACCGTCGGCCCAGACCTCGCGCAGCGCCTCGGCAAAGCTGGGCGCCGCGGCACCCTCGGTCATCGGGGTCGGCGCGGGGATCGGCGGCGTCATGGGCCGGTGCGCCCGCCGCTCGATCCCCGTAACGCCGGCGATGGTGAGCGTCAGGGCCACGGCGCAGATCCCCGCGGCGACGGCCATCAGACGCTCCGGCGAATACGGATCGAGGAGTTGCCCGGCGACGCCTGCGGTGACGGCGATGCCGGCGATCATCATCAGCCAGGCGAGGGTCGCGGCGGCCGGGCGCCGCGCCGGCGCGGTCCGGGTCGCGATCAGGGCGAGCAGGTTGGTCCCCGCCATGCCGACGCCAAGACCGATGGCAACGAAGGCCACGAAGGCGAGGGCGATCCCGGCCACCAGCGCCCCGGCCATCAGCACCGTTGCCCCGGCGGCCCCCAGCGCGCCCGCGGCCAGCAGCGCGACACCGCCGATGATCCAAGGCGTCCGCCGCCCGCCAGTATCCGCCCCATGCCCCCAGCGCGGGCGGCTGAGCTGCACCGCGTAGTGCAGGCCAACCAAGAGCCCCGGCAGCGCCGCCGGCAGCGCCAGATCCACCACCATGACCCGGTTGAGCGTCGAGGTCGTCAGCACGACGATCGCCCCCAGCGCGGTCTGGACGAGGCCGAGGCGGAAGAGCGACAACCAGCTCAACGGCGTCGCGGGCAGGCTTGGGGAGGTCATCCCATCCCTCCGATCGCATGGGCGGCAACGGCCATCCCCAGGACGTAAGGCCCGACGCCGGTACCGTTGTACCAGGGCGCCCTGCCCCGTGGATCGGCGAGCAGCCGGGGCATCATCGCGATCTGCACCGCCAGCAGCAGCGCGACCGCTGCCGCGTGGATCGGCGCGCCCCAGGACAGCATGAGCACGACCACCAGGGCCTGGGGCAGCGCCATCACGGCACAGGCCAGACGCGCGGCGCGGTCCGGCCCCAGCATCACCGGCAGGGAGCGGATGCCATGCGCCCGATCTCCCTCTATGGCCTTGAAATCATTGAGCGTCATGATCCCATGCGCGCCGAGAGCGTAGAGCCCCGCGACGGCCCAGGTCTGCCAGGGCGGCGCCCCGTCGAGCAGGATCGCGGCGGCGGTGATCCAAGGCAGCCCCTCATAGGCGAGCCCGCAGGCGCCGGGCCCGACCCATCCGTTCGCCTTCAGCCGAAAGGGCGGCGCGGAATAGGCCCAGGCCAGCGCCGAGGCGACAACCGCCGCGCCGAAGCCCCAGGGCCCCAGCATCGTGCTGAAGGCCAGCGCCACCAGGGTCCAAAGCACCGCGATCCGAAAGCCCCAGTCGCCGGGAATCCGGCCCGAGGGGATCGGCCGGTCAGGCTCGTTCACCGCATCCACATGTCGGTCGTACCAGTCGTTGGCCGCCTGGCTCATGGCGCAGACCAGCGGCCCTGCCAGGATCACGCCCCCCAGCACCAGGGGCCAGGTCTCGGACAGGGGTTTGCCGGTGGAGAGCACGCCGCAACCGAAGGCCCACATGGGCGGAAACCAGGTGACCGGATGCAGAAGTTCGAAGATCGCACCCGGTTGCGGCAGGGCGTCCCGCCCCGGCAGGCGCAGACGCCCGATGCGCGCCACCCGCTTGCGGGGGTTGGCGATGTGGGGGGCGGCCCGGCGTGCGCGCCGCGTGATACCGTGATTGACTGGCATGACTGTCAACATCGTATGACAGTCGGGAAAACTGTTTAAGTCCGAATACGCAACCTGGAGGGCGCTGCGGCCTCAGTTCGCATCGCCGCTGCCGTCGGATCCGTCGGACAGATCGCGCAGGCCGAAGCGGCGGAGTTTCACGTAGAGCGACTGGCGCGAGAGCCCCAGCATCTCCGCGGCGGAGGCACGGTTGTCGCCCGTCATCTCCAGCGCCGCCTCGATATACATCTTCTCGATCATATCGGTGGTCTGACGGACCAGGTCCTTGAGCGACACCCTGCCGACCAGTTCGGAGAGCTGCTCGGCCGATTGCGGGACCACCGGCGACTGGCCGCTGCCGATGACCGTGGAGCCGAAGCGCTGGCGCACGTCGCGGATGGTAAAGGCGAAGACCGGGCTCGCGCCGCCGGAGGCGCAGGCAGAGATCTCGACCTCCGTCTCACTGCCGTAGTCGCCGCGCAGGACCGTCGCGAAAAGCCGGACGCTGCCGTGTTCGCGCAGGTTCGACAGCAGAACCCGCAGGTCGACGCCGGGTCGGCCCAGCCAGCGGTCCAGCGTATCGCCGCGGGCCTGCTCCTCGGTCGGGCATTCCGCCATCTCGAGGAAGGCCGGATTGCAGGAGATCAGCGTCCCGTCAGGTGCGGTCAGCACCAGGGCATCGGGCTGGCGCGCGACGATCTCAGCCCAGTCGGGCCCTTCGGCCGCCTGCCCCGCGCCGCCGGCCCCATCGAGGCGCAGGAGCCGCACGAGGAAGACCCAGGCATTCTCCTGGCGCAGGAGCGAGACCGAGACGCGCCACCGCTCCGGCCGGCCGGCGAGCGAGAGATCCGCGTCATCGGCGCGGCCGGTGGCGCGCACGGTGGCGAGCAGCCGGTCGACCTCGCCGCGGAAATCCTCCGCCACGCAGTCGGCGAAGCCGCGGCCGACCAGGCCCCCAGCCCCTGCATCCAAGGTCCGCAGCGCCGCGCGGTTGGCCTCCAGCACCTTGTCGGTGGCCCCATCGACCACCAGCAACGGCTCGTCCGACAGCTGGAAGAGCAGGCGATAGCGGGTCTCCAGGTGGCGCAGGCGGGTATAGTCCCGCTCCAGCTTCTGCTGCGCCTCGATCAGTCGCTGCTGCAGCGAGGAGATGGTTCTGAGATCGCGCCCGAAGGCGACCAGCCGCTTGTCCTGCCCCACCCGCAGCGCGGAGTAGAGAACTGGCACATCGGTGCCGCCGGCGGTGGGGTGATTGACCTGGCGCCAGCGCGTCCGCTCCGAGGCCATCGCCTCCGCGATCAGAGCCTCGATCTTGGGGCGGCTCTCGACAGTAACGGTGTCAACCCAGGCACGACCGCGCCAGTCCTCATGCCCCGTGAGCGCGAACTCACGGTAGTCGACGGCGAGATCGCGAATGAGACCGTCAGAGTCCACCACCAACGCGATATCGGCAGCCGTCGCGATCAAGCGCGCCGCTGCTTCCGCATTGATGTCGCCGAGCGACTGTTCCGGGGCCGCAAAGTTCTTCAAAGGTAGTCCCCTAAGCGATCAACTGCGCCCCGTCCCCTGGGCTGATGTCGTCGTGTTCGCTCCTTTAAGCCGCTGCGGCAATACCGAAACTCTCGATTTTACGAGACGGTGTTGCCAAGCGCGGTAGTTGTCATCGCAACAGCACTTTGCGCGTCTATTGCGACGACATCGGCGCCAAGCCGGGTCCCAGTGTCCGGATGGCGTAGAATGGCGGGCCCGCCGACGACGATGCGAACATCGCCATTGCGCGACAGGCGGCGCAGGGCCGAGATCAACGGCCCCATGGCGGTCAGGCAGCGATCGGTCGCCACCGAGAGGCCGATGGCATCATGCGCCTGCGCCGCGGCCTGCGCCAAAACGGCACCGGCCGACTGGTTGTCGGCCATGGAGACCTCCCAGCCGCTGCGCTGAAACGCATCGGCGACGATCTTGAGGCCGAAGCCGTGATGCTCGCCCGGCATACCGGCGAGCAGGATCGAGGGCGGAAAACCGTCCTGGTCGCGACGCCGTGCGGGCCGCGGCGGATCGAGTTCCCGAAGCTCGCCGAGCAGATCGGTGAGCAGGGAGACGCCGAAGGTGACGGCGACGAAATCGCAGCTGTCCTGCTCCCATGCCCGGCCGAGGCTGTTGGCCACCGGCGCGAGCAACCCTTCGCAGATGGCGCCGGCCGACATGCCTGCCGTGACGCATTGGCGGACCAGCGCCATGGCGCCGTCCCGCTCCCCGCGCAGCACGAGGCGCATCAGAAGATCGCGCTCTGCATCCTCCGGCATCGGGGCCTCGCGCCGGGCGCGCTGGATGAGGTTGGGAATGACGCTGCGCGACAGCATGCTCTCCAACAGGACCTGCGGATCGTGCAGTATAGTAGTGTCGGCCTGAGCGGACTGAGTGGATTGGGCAGACTGCTTGGGCTGGGCGGACTTTCCTTTAGCGGATGACGCCACGGCTTGCGGGGTCGCGCCCCTGCGGCCCTTCGCCGGGCCGCCGTCCTCTTGGGATGCCTTGGCTGCCATCTCGCCGTCTCCTCCACCTTAGGTCGCGCCTCTCAACCCGCAGGCGCCATCGTGGCGGCGATCCTACGAGCGGGGTGTCAAGCGATCCTGACGAGAGCGAACCCTACGTGGATAACCTTTCCGCTTAGTGACAGCGAACCACGGCGAGGCCTGCGGCACAATGACAATCACCCTCATTCTCCGCTCACACTGCATAAAAGTCATTTATTGAGACGAAAAGCATCTCGATTAGAGAACAATCAGGGGTTTTCCACGGGATAGATGACGAAGATTAGACAGGTAAAATTGTCAGGTTCAGTTGACACTCGCGGGTGACACGCCGTAGCCTGCGGCAGGATGGAAACCCAGGATGGACGCGTAAGACGGCCCCCTCATGACCGCACCTGCTCCACTCTACACGCCTGAACAGCGCGCGCGGCGCGATGCGACCCGGTGGACGATGGTCCAGGGGATCCTGGCGCCGCTGCAGTTCCTGGTCTTTCTCGTCAGCCTCGCCCTTGTCGCGCGGTTCCTGCTGACCGGCGCGGGAGAGGGGGCGGCCGTCGCCTCCATCGTGATCAAGACGCTGGTCCTCTACACGATCATGGTCACCGGCGCGATCTGGGAAAAAGTGGTGTTCGGCCAGTACCTTCTGGCCCCCGCCTTCTTCTGGGAGGACATGGTCTCCTTCGCCGTGATCGCGCTGCATACCGCCTATCTGGTCTGTCTGCTGGGCGGCATCGGCAGCCCCGTGGAGCAGATGGCCGTCGCGCTGGCCGCCTACCTGCTTTACGTCGTGAACGCCGCTCAATTTCTGCTGAAGCTGCGCCGCGCCCGGCTGGATACAGCATCCCCGATGGCCCCCGGCGCGGTGGAGGTGGCCTGATGGCCTATGACGAGATCAGGGCGGCGGGCTGCGCCACGGCGGATCGACCGGTCCTGCGGGAGAACGGCCAGCGGGAGGTGTTCTGCGGCCTGACAGGGATCATCTGGCTGCACCGAAAGATCCAGGACGCCTTCTTCCTCGTGGTCGGCAGCCGCACCTGCGCGCATCTGCTGCAGTCCGCCGCCGGGGTTATGATCTTCGCCGAGCCGCGCTTTGCCACCGCGATCATCGACGACCGCGATCTGGCGGGCCTGGCCGATGCGAACGACGAGTTGGACCGCGTGGTCGGCGAGCTTTTGGCGCGCCGGCCCGATATCAAGCTCCTGTTCCTGGTGGGCTCCTGCCCCTCGGAGGTCATCAAGCTCGACCTGTCGCGCGCGGCTGAGCGGCTGGGCCGGCAGTACCACCCCGATTGCCGCGTGCTGAACTACTCCGGCAGCGGGATCGAGACGACCTTCACCCAGGGTGAGGACACCTGCCTCGCCTCCCTGGTGCCGGAACTGCCGGTGACCGACGAGCCTGGCCTGCTGGTCGCCGGCGCGCTGGCCGAGGTCGTGGAGGATCAGTTCGCCCGGCTCTTCGACGCGCTCGGCATCCCGGTGTCCTTCCTGCCACCCCGCCGGGCGCGCGACCTGCCGGCCGTGGGCCCCAATACCAAGCTGCTGCTCGCCCAGCCGTTTCTGGCGGAGACGGCGCGGCTGCTGGAGAACCGCGGCGCCACCCTGCTCGAGGCGCCCTATCCGCTCGGCGCGGAGGGGACGACCGCCTGGCTGCGCGCCGCGGCCGACGCCTTCGGCGTCAGCGATGCGGCCTTTCGCGCCGCGACCGACGCCCCGCGCGCCCGGGCGGAGGCGGCGGTGGCCCGCCAGTCCGTCACCCTGGCCGGCCAACGCATCTTCTTCTTCCCCGACAGCCAGCTCGAGCTGCCGCTGGCGCGCTTTCTGGCGCGGGAGGCGGGTATGATCCCCGTCGAGGTCGGCATGCCGTACCTGCACCGCAGCCACCACGGCACGGAGATGGCGCTGCTGCCGGCGGACGCGCAACTGTCCGAGGGGCAGCATGTCGACAACCAGCTCGACCGCGCCCGCGCCGCGCGCCCCGACATGATCGTCTGCGGCCTCGGCCTCGCCAATCCGCTGGAGGCTGAGGGCTTTACGACGAAATGGTCCATCGAACTCGTCTTCACGCCGATCCAGGGCTACGAGCAGGCCGGCGACCTCGCCGAACTGTTCGCCCGCCCCCTCGCGCGTAAGACGCGGCTCCGGGTCTGAGGGGGACGGCGATGAAGCTGACGCTTTGGACATACGAGGGGCCGCCGCATGTGGGCGCGATGCGGATCGCCGCCTCGATGGAGGGGCTGCACTACGTCCTCCATGCGCCCCAGGGCGACACCTACGCGGATCTGCTGTTCACCATGATCCAGCGCGACGCCAAGCGCCCGCCGGTGACCTATACGACCTTCCAGGCCCGCGACCTGGGCAGCGACACGGCGGAGCTGTTCAAGGCGGCGGTCTCGGACGTGGTGGAGCGGTTCCAGCCCGAGGCGCTGATCGTCGGCGCCTCCTGCACGGCGGAGCTGATCCAGGACGATCCCGGCGGCCTGGCTGCCGGCATGGGCCTCGATGTCCCGGTCGTCCCGCTCGAGCTGCCGGCCTATCAGCGCAAGGAGAACTGGGGCGCGGGCGAGACGCTCTATCGCCTGGTGCGGGCCTTCTGCAGCGCCGCGGTCTCGGGCCCGGTGCTGCGCACCTGGGATGCGCCGCGGGTCAATATCCTCGGCCCCACGTCACTCGGCTTTCGCAACCGCGACGACGTGGCGGAGATCGAGCGGCTGGTCACGGCCCTGGGGGCGGAGGTGAATGTTGTCGCCCCCCTCGGCGCCCATCCGCGCGACCTGGCCCGGCTGCCGGGGGCGGATGCCAACGTCATGCTCTATCCGGAGGTGTCGGAGAGCGCCGCGCGCTGGCTGAAGCGCGCCTATGGCCAGCCCTACACCACGGTGCAACCCATCGGCGTTGGCGCCACGAACGACTTCATCGAGGAACTGGCGGCGATCATCGACGTGGATCCGGCACCGGCGCGGGCGCTCGGCTCGCGCCTGCCCTGGTACGCCCGCTCGGTCGACTCGACCTATCTGACCGGCAAGCGCGTCTTCGTCTTCGCCGACGGCACCCACGCGCTCGCCGCCGCCCGCGTGGCGACGGAGGAGTTCGGGTTCACCCTTGCGGGCCTTGGCACCTATAGCCGCGAAATGGCCCGTCCCGTGCGGGAGGCGGCGGCGGCCCACGGCCTGGAGGCGCTGATCACCGACGACTACCTAGAGGTCGAGCGCGCGATGGCCGAGGCGGCGCCGGAGCTGATCCTCGGCACGCAGATGGAGCGGCATATCGCCAAGCGGCTAGGCATCGGCTGCGCCGTGATCTCCGCTCCCGTGCATGTTCAGGACTTCCCCGCAAGATACTCACCTCAAATGGGTTTCGAGGGCGCCAATGTCCTGTGGGACACCTGGGTGCACCCGCTCGTCATGGGGCTGGAGGAGCACCTCCTCGGCATGTTCCGCGAGGATTTCGAGTTCAACGATGCCGCCCAGCCCAGCCATCTGGGCCACGGTCAGCGGGCCGAGGCGGAGGCGGAGACGCCGCCCGTCGAGGCGGTCACCTACACCCCCGCCGAGGCCGCAGCAGAGGTGGAGGCCGCCGAAGCCGCCGCCGATGCCGCCGTCGCCGTTGCCCAGGCCAGCGCCGTGCGCTGGGACCTGGAGGCGGAGAAGGAGCTGAAGAAGATCCCCTTCTTCGTGCGCGGCAAGGCGCGGCGCAACACCGAGGCCTATGCCGCCCAGTCGGGCCTCACCCGGATCACGCTCGACACCCTCTATGAGGCGAAGGCCCATTATGCGCGATAACGCCGAGATCGAGATGCCGGACACCCCGCTGCCGCTGCCGCGGCTGAGCGTCGTCATCGTGACGATGGACCAGCATTTCGCCGGCGCCTTCGACCGCGTCGCCCGCAAGCTGGAGGCGGCGGCGCCGGGGCTCGAGCTGTCGCTCTTCGCGGCCTCGGACTGGACCGAGAGCCCGGAGGCCCTGGGCGCCTGCAAGGCCGCCATCGCCGAGGCCGATATCGTGCTGTCGGCCATGCTGTTCATCGACGACCACCTGCGCGCGATCCTGCCGGATCTGGCCGCGCGGCGGGCGAAGTGCGATGCGCTGATCTCCATCGTCTCGGCGCCCGAGATGGTGAAGCTCACCCGCGCGGGCCGGCTGGACATGGCCAAGCCCGACAAGGGGCCGATGGCGCTGCTCAAGAAACTGCGCGGCAAGTCCAAGGGTCAGGGCGGCGGCGGCAGCGGTCAGGGCCAGATGGCCATGCTGCGGCGGATCCCCAAGATCCTGCGCTATATCCCTGGCACCGCTCAGGATCTGCGGAACTACTTCCTGACGATGCAGTACTGGCTGTCGGGCTCGGACGACAATCTGGAGAATATGATCCGGCTGCTGGTCGACCGCTATGCCGACGGCCCGCGGGCCGCCTGGCGCGGCCGCCTGCCCGCCGCCGCCCCGGTGGATTATCCCGAGACGGGGCTCTACCACCCCGATCTGCCCGATCGCATGACGACCGATCCCGCGGCATTGCCCGGACCGGCGCAGCCAAAGGGCACCGTGGGCCTCTTGATCCTGCGCACCTATGTGCTGGCGCGCGACACGGGGCACTACGATGGCGTCATCCGGGAGATGGAGGCCCAGGGCCTGCGCGTGATCCCCGCCTTTGCCGCCGGCCTCGACCAGCGCCCCGCCGTGGAGGCCTTCTTTCACCGCGACGGCCGGCCGGCGGTCGATGCGGTGGTCTCGCTCACCGGTTTCTCGCTGGTCGGCGGGCCGGCCTATAACGACGCCGCGGCGGCGGAGGCGACGCTGAGGGGCCTCGACGTACCCTATCTCGCCGCGCACGCGCTGGAGTTTCAGTCGCTGGAGGCTTGGGGCGGCTCCTCGCGCGGGCTGCAGCCGGTCGAAAACACCATCATGGTCGCGATCCCCGAGTTGGATGGCGCGACCAACCCCACGGTCTATGGCGGTCGGTCGGAGGGGGCGGGCCTGCCCTGCCAAGGATGCCACGAACAGTGCGTCTTTGCGCGGGAGACAGCGCGCGACATGCACGTCTGCCACGAGCGCGCGGCACGGCTGGCAGCCCGCACGGCCCGCATTGTGCGCCTGCGCCGCCGGGCCGTGAGCGAGCGCAAGGTCGCCGTGGTGCTCTTCAGCTTCCCCCCCAATGCGGGCGCCACGGGTACTGCTGCGTACCTCGGCGTCTGGGAGAGCCTCTACAACACCCTCCACGCCATGGCGGCGGAGGGCTATGCGCTCACTCCGCCCGAGAGCATCGAGGCGCTGCGCGATGCCGTGCTGGGGGAGGACCCGGAACAGCAGGGCACCGAGGCGCAGGTCGCCGACCGTGTCAGCGCCGAGCGGCAGATGCGCGACGATCCCCATCTGCGCGAGATCGAGGCGGTCTGGGGCGCGGCCCCGGGGCGCCAGAACAGCGACGGCAGCGCGATCCAGATCCTGGGCGCGCGTTTTGGCAACGTCTTCGTCGGCATCCAGCCCGGCTTCGGCTGGGAGGGCGACCCGATGCGGCTGCTCTTCGAGCAGGGCTTTGCACCGACCCATGCCTTCAGCGCCTTCTACCGCTGGATCGACCGCGACTTCGGCGCCGATGCGGTGCTGCACTTCGGCACCCATGGCGCGCTCGAGTTCATGCCGGGCAAGCAGGCGGGGCTCTGCGGCACCTCCTGGCCCGACCGGCTGATCGGCGACCTGCCGAACATCTACCTCTATGCCTCCAACAACCCCTCCGAGGGGGCGATCGCCCGGCGTCGCGCCGGGGCGACGCTGGTCTCCTACCTCACGCCGCCGGTCGCCCATGCGGGCCTCTACAAGGGCTTGGCGGACCTGCGGAGCTCGCTGGAGCGCTGGCGCGGCGACGAGGCGCCGGTGGAGGCGGAGGCCCGGCTGCGCCTTGCCCAACTCATCCAGGCGGAGGCGGCCGCGCTCGATCTTTGTGCGCCCGAGCCGCCCTGGTCGCTGGCGGACGCGGAGGCGCGGGTCCCCGCCCTGGTCGCTCAACTGGCGGAATACGAGCAGACGCTCATTCCTCACGGCCTGCACGTCGTGGGCCGCCCCCCGGCGGAGGAGGAACGGGCCGAACTGCTGCAGGTCATGGCCGATGCGGGGCATGGCCTCGCCCTGCCCGCCGCGGCGGCACAAGCGCTGGCCGAGGGGCGCAGCGCCATGGCCGCGATCCATGCCGCCGACATGGCGCCGACCGCAGCACTCAAGACCACGATGGCGGCGCTGGAGCGCGCCGCCGGGCATCTGGCACGCGACAGCGAATTGCCGGCGCTCATGCGCGCCCTCGACGGACGCTACACCCCGCCGGCGCCGGGCGGCGACCTGATCCGCACCGCAGAGATCCTGCCGACCGGGCGCAATCTGCACGGCTTCGACCCCTTCCGCCTGCCGTCGGCGTTTGCGATGGAGGAAGGGCGCCGCCACGCCGAGATGGTGCTCGCGCGCCATGCCGCCGGGGGCGAGGGCCTGCCGCGGCGCGTCGCCATGGTCCTCTGGGGCACCGACACCATCAAGCAGGAGGGCGGGCCCATGGCCCAGGCCCTGGCCCTGATCGGCGCGGCCCCCCGGCGCGACAGCTACGGCCGGGTCTGCGGCGCGGAACTGGTGCCGCTCGAGACCCTTGGCCGGCCGCGCATCGACGTGATGCTCACGCTCTCCGGCATCTTCCGCGATCTCCTCCCCCTCCAGGTCAAGGTCCTGGCGGAGGCCTGTGCGATGGCTGCCGCCGCCGACGAACCGGTGGAGCAGAACTTCCTGCGCGCCGCCGCGCTCGACCAGATGGCGCGCACCGGCTGCGACCTGGAGACCGCTTCCTTGCGCGTCTTCTCGAACGCCGACGGCGCCTACGGCTCCAACGTCAACGCGCTGATCGACAGCGGCATGTGGCAGGAGGAGGACGAGCTTGCCGACGCCTATGCCGCGCGCAAGTGCTTCGCCTACGGCATCGACGGCAAGCCCGTGAAGCGGCCGGAGATGCTGGGCGAGCTGCTGGGCGGGGTCGATCTCGCCTACCAAACCCTCGACAGCGTTGAACTCGGCGTCACCACCATCGACCATTACTTCGACACCCTGGGTGGGATCGGCCGGGCCGTGCGTCGCGCCAAGGGCGGCGAGGATGTCCCCGTCTACATCGGCGACAACACCCGCGGCGAGGGGACGGTGCGCACCCTGGGCGAGCAGGTCGCGCTCGAGACACGGACCCGCACGCTGAACCCCAAGTGGTTCGAGGGCATGCTCTCCCACGGCGCTGAGGGCGTCCGCCAGATCGAGGCCTCGATCACCAACACCGTCGGCTGGTCAGCCACCACCGGCGCGGTGGAGCCCTGGGTCTATGAGCGGGTGACCGAGACCTTCGTGCTGGACGACGCCATGCGCCGGCGTCTGGCGTCGCTCAACCCCAAGTCCTCCGCCCGCCTCGCGCAGCGGCTGATCGAGGCGCATGAGCGCCAGTACTGGACCCCCGACGATGAGACGCTGGCGGCCCTGCAGGCTGCCTCGGACGAACTCGAAGACCGCCTGGAGGGTATCGCGCCGGAGAGCGCGGCCTCCCCCATCCCCGCGGAATAGGAAACGCCCATGAGCCCGCTCGGAGAACCGCCGCTGATCGCCGCCCGCCGCCCCAAATCGAGGGGCGACGGCGAGGGGAGCGTTCAGGTCCACATGGACCCCGCCATGAAGATCGAGGGGGCCAAGGTCTTCTCGGTCTACGGCAAAGGCGGGATCGGGAAGTCGACGACCTCCTCGAACCTGTCGGCCGCCTTTTCGAAGCTCGGCAAGCGGGTGCTTCAGATCGGCTGCGACCCCAAGCACGACAGCACCTTCACGCTGACCAAATGCCTGGTGCCCACGGTGATTGATGCGCTGGAAAGCGTGAACTTCCACCCCGAGGAGCTGCGCACCGAGGACTTCGTCTACGAGGGCTACAACGGCGTGATGTGCGTCGAGGCGGGCGGCCCCCCGGCGGGAACCGGCTGCGGCGGCTATGTCGTCGGCCAGACCGTGCGGCTGCTGAAGGAGCATCACCTGCTCGAGGACACGGACGTGGTGATCTTCGACGTCCTCGGCGATGTGGTCTGCGGCGGCTTTGCGGCCCCGCTGCAGCACGCCGACCGGGCGGTGATCGTAACGGCCAACGATTTCGACTCGATCTACGCCATGAACCGCATCGTCGCCGCGGTACAGGCCAAGGCGAAGAACTATGGCGTGCGCCTGGCGGGCTGTGTGGCCAACCGCAGCCGCGAGACAGAGCAGGTCGACCGCTACTGCGGCGAGGTCGGCTTCAAACGCCTCGCCCATCTGCCGGACCTCGATGCGATCCGCCGCTCGCGGCTCAAGAAATGCACCCTGTTCGAGATGGACGATGCCGACGTCATCCCCGTGCAGGAGGAATACAAGCGCCTCGCCGCGACCCTCTGGGCCGGGACCGAGCCGCTGGCGCCCGCGCCGATGAAGGACCGAGCGATCTTCGAACTGCTCGGCTTCGACTGAGGGAACGTGCCATGAGCCTCGCCGAGAACCAGACCACCAGTGCCTCGCCGAGCTATGCCCGGCGCCGGGCGGAGCTGACGGATTACTTCGACCGCACGGCCGCGGAGACCTGGGCCCGCCTCACCTCCGACGCGCCGGTCAGCCGCATCCGCGCCACCGTGCGTGCCGGGCGCGACCGGATGCGGGCGACGCTGCTGTCCTGGCTGCCCGAGGATATCGAAGGGCTGCGGATCCTCGACGCCGGCTGCGGCACCGGGGCGATGTCTGTGGCGCTGGCCGAACGCGGGGCCGAGGTGGTGGGCATCGATGTCGCAGGCTCCCTGGTGGCCCTGGCCGAGAAGCGCGCGGGCGAGAGGCTGACCCCGGCGGCGGCTGCCCGGATCACCTGGCATGCGGGCGACATGCTGGACCCTGCCCTGGGGCACTTCGACCATGTGATCGCGATGGACAGCCTGATCCACTATCGCCAGCACGACATGGCGGATGCGGTGGCCAAGCTCGCCGTGCGCGCGCAGGCGAGCGTGCTCATGACCTTCGCGCCGCGCACCAGGCTGCTCGCGCTCATGCATGTCGCGGGCACGGTCTTCCCGCGCTCCGACCGCTCGCCAAGGATCGAGCCGATCCCCGCGCGCAGGCTGGAGCGCCGCCTGGCCGAGCGCAGCCTTTCCGTCTCCCGGCGCCAGCGCGTCACCAGCGGTTTCTACATCTCCGAGGCCGCGGAGGTACGTCGATGAGCGGCCTGCGCCAGCTCGTGAACCCATTCGTCGCGCTATCGCGCGATCTGCTGCCGTTCGCCGACGCGGCCTCGCCGGAGCTGCCGCTGCCCAAGCTGCTGCGGCTGTCGCTGTTCCAGGTCTCGGTCGGCATGGCGATCGTGCTGCTCACCGGCACGCTCAACCGGGTCATGATCGTCGAGATGGGGATGTCCGCCTGGGTCGTCGCCGCCATGGTGGCGCTGCCGGTCATCGCGGCGCCCTTCCGCGCGTTGATCGGCCATCGCTCGGACACCCATAAATCCGCACTGGGCTGGCGGCGTATCCCCTACCTGTGGTGGGGCACGCTGTTGCAATGGGGCGGGCTGGGGATCATGCCCTTCGCGCTGATCCTGATGTCGGGCGACACGACCGGGCCCTATTGGGTCGGCCCCGCCGCCGCTGCCCTCGCCTTTCTGATGGTGGGTGCGGGGCTGCACACCACCCAGACCGCTGGCCTGGCGCTGGCCACCGACATCGCGCCGGCAGAGACGCGGCCCAAGGTCGTCGCCCTCCTCTATGTCATGCTGCTGATCGGCATGGCGGGCTCGGCGGTGGTCTTCGGCATCATGCTGTCGGAATTCAGTCAGCTCGCCCTCATCCGCGTCATCCAGGGCGCGGCCGTCGCGACGCTGTTTCTGAACCTCATCGCGCTCTGGAAGCAGGAGGTGCTGAAGCCGCACCTTACCCGCAAGGACACCGTCGCCCCGACGTTCCGAGCGGCCTGGGGGGACTTCATGGCCGGCGGGCGTGCCGGGCGGCTGCTCGTGGCCACCTTCCTCGGCACCGCCGCCTTCGCCATGCAGGACATCCTGCTGGAACCCTACGGCGGCGAGGTGCTGAACCTCTCGGTCTCCGCCACCACGCTGCTGACGGCGATCTTCGCCGGGGGCTCGCTGGTGGGTTTCCTCGTCGCCGGGCGGCGGCTCATGCGCGGCGGCGATCCCTGCCGGCTCGCGGCCTGGGGCGCGGTCGTGGGGGTCTTCGCCTTCTCCGCGGTGATCTTCGCCGCCCCGATGGACTCCGCCCTGCTCTTTCGGATCGGCACAGCGCTCATCGGCTTTGGCGGCGGGCTGTTTGCCGTCGGCACACTGACCGCGGCCATGGATCTTGCCGCACAGTCCCAGGACGAGGCGCATGCGGGCACCGCAGGTCTCGCTCTTGGCGCCTGGGGAGCGGTGCAGGCCACCGCCGCCGGTGCCGCCATCGCGGCGGGGGGCGCTCTGCGCGATACCGTCACCGCGCTATCCGGGGTCCTGGGCCCCGCCTTCACCGACCCCGCCGCCGCCTATGGCGTGGTCTATCACGTTGAAATCGCTTTGTTGTTTGCGACGCTCGTCGCGATTGGGCCGCTGGTCCACCGCGCCGGACCCGTGCGTAATCGCCAGGATTTCGGGCTTACCGAATTCCCGGCCTGACCCAAGAGAGGGAGGCTTCCATGGAAGACAACGCCTACATCATCGGTCGGATCGACCTTGCCCAGATTGCGCTTTATGCGTTCTGGGTCTTCTTCATCGGTCTCGTGTTCTACCTGACGCGCGAGGGCATGCGCGAGGGCTACCCCACGGTGTCCGAGCAGACAGGCAAGCCGGTCGGCAAGGCCTTCCTGCTGCCGATGCCGGGCAAGAAGACCTTCCTGCGCCGCGACGGCTCGACCAACACGGTGCCCGAGATGCCGGATGAGTATGAGCTGAAGGCGGTTCCCGTGACCGGATCCACCGGCGCTGCCTTCACCCCCACCGGTGACCCGCTGGCCGATGGCGTCGGCCCCGCCGCCTGGGTCAAGCGCCCCGAGTGGCCCGACAAGAACGCCAACGGCGATGTCCGCATCCGGCCGATGCGCTGGGACAACGAGTTCTCGGTGGCCAGCTTCGACGCCGATCCCCGCGGCTTCGAGGTGATCTGCTGCGATGGCGAGACCGTCGGGCGTGTCGTCGATCTCTGGATCGACCGGGCCGAGCAGATCATCCGCTACTTCGAGGTCGAGACCGCGAAGGGCATGAAACTGGTCCCCTTCAACCTGTCCAGCGTCTCGGACAGCGCCAAGACCGTCAGCGTCCGCTCGGTCACTTCGGCGCAGTTCCTCAAGGCGCCCAAGCAGAAGAAGAAGGACGAGATCACGCTGCGCGAGGAGGACCAGGTCATGGCCTACTTCACCGGCGGGACCCTCTACGCCACCACCGGGCGCACTGAGCCGCTGCTCTGAGCGAGCGGCTTGCGCCGGCCCTGCGGGAACGGCGCGTCCACGCCACTGGCCGGCAGGAGGAGAGCGATGAACGACGACGATGACTTCAACTTCGAGCCCGTCCGCGGCCTGCCGGCGCATCTGCCGAAGGGCGAGGACATGCTCTGGCAGGGCCGCCCGGCCTTTCTGCCGCTGGCCTGGCGTGCGGGCTTCCTGCGGCTGCTCGCGATCTGGTTCGCGATCGTCGCCATCTGGTTCATCGCCCGCGGCGCCATGGGCGTGACGACCTGGCCCATCGCGGTCGGCGCGCTCATTGCCTGGACCTTCAATGCGGCGATCTGCGCAGGGATCCTCTCGATCATCGCCCTCGGGATCCAGCGCACCACGGTCTATACCATTACGACCCGGCGGGTGGTGATGCGCTTTGGCATGGTCCTCGATCTGACAGTGAACATCCCCTACTCCAAGATCGAGAACCTGGATCTGCGCATGACAGGCGGGGAGGCCGGCGACATCGCGATCCGGCTGATTGGCAACGAAAGCCTCAGCTACTTCCACCTCTGGCCCCATGCCCGACCATGGCGCTTCAGCGCGCCCGAGGCGATGATGCGCGCCCTGCCCGAGGCGCAGAAGGTCGGCAGGTTGCTGGGCGATGCGGTGCGGGCCGAGCAGGCACGGCTCGACGGTCGGCCGGCGGTGCGCATGCCGAACCCCTTCGCCAAGACCCCCGCGACGGCGCCGCTGCCCGCGGGCGCGGCCATCCACCCGGCCGAGTGAGGAGAGAGCCATGCAACAGCGCACCCCCTACCTCAAGGAGATGATCCCCGCCTGGGCCGGCGTCGCCGGCGCCCTGGTGATGATCCTGACCCTCGCCCTCACCACCGTCGCGAGCCTCAGCCGCGATCCCGGCCCGCAGGCGGCGAGCCATGACACCCCCGTGCTGTCGAGCCGCGCCGTCGCCTTCGAGGAGCAGGCGGACGGCCTGATCGTCCGCGATGCCGACACGGGCGCGGAGGTGGCGACGCTCCTCGATGCCGAAGGCGGCTTCGTGCACAACGTCGTGCGCGTGCTCACCAAGGAGCGCCGCCGTCACGCCGTGGGCCCCGAACAGCCCTACAGCATCACCGCCTATACCAACGGCCGCGTCTCGATCACCGATCTCTCAACGGGCCGAGTGATCGACATCAATGCCTTCGGCGCCACGCAAGTCGAATCCTTCCGCGCCCTGCTGTGAGCAAGCCCGCGCCAGCGATCGGAGACCAGGACGCACGACGACGATGACGACCCCCCGACACGAGACCCGCAAAGGGCCGTGGGACGGGGCACTGGGACGCATAGAAGAAGAGAGAACTGGGAAATGCTCGCACTCATCAAACGACAGCGCCTTCAGGTGCCCTGCACGGTCGAAGTGCAGAACACCTTCGACGCGCTGCACGCGCATGTCGAACTGCCCGAGGACGTGAAACTCGCCCCCGGTGACGAAGTGCTGGTCCACGGCAAGCCCATCGAGGTGCCCTACGGCGAGACCTGGCGCATCGAGCGCGAGGCCACCGTCACCCGCGCCACCGCGCTCGAGCGTCTCTGGACGCGGCTCACGGGCGATCTGGAGTACATGGAGCTGCTCGAATTCTCCTTCAGCGAGGAGGCCACGACATGAACGTCCATAACCCCGACGCCCCGAAACACGCGACGGCCGGCGCCGAAGCCGCCGCCGATATCGCCCGCAACGAGGCCTCGCCGCTGGTCCCCGAGGGGCCGAACGAGACCACGCGGATGGCGCAGGAGACCACGCTCCTCAACCCGCGCTTCTACACCACCGACTTCGACGCGCTGGACGCTACCGACGTGGAGCCCGTGCGCGAGGATTGGGACAAGCTGCTGGAAGAGATGCGCAGCGACCCCAACAAGGGTCACTTCAAGAAGAACGAGCTGTGGGACAAGATCGACTTCGACGCGCTGGAGCCGCGGTTGAAGCGGGAGTTGATCGACTTCCTCGTCTCCTCGCTCACCGCGGAGTTCTCGGGCTGCGTGCTCTACAAGGAGATGAAGCGGCGCGGCAACAACAAGGACATCTGCGAGCTCTTCAGCTTCATGTCCCGCGACGAAGCCCGCCACGCCGGGTTCCTGAACGACGCGCTGAAAGAGGCGGGCGTGGGCGTCAATCTCGGGTTCCTGACGCGCACCAAGAAGTACACCTACTTCCGACCGAAGTTCATCTACTACGCCACGTATCTGTCTGAGAAGATCGGCTATGCGCGCTACATCACGATCTTCCGCCACCTGGAGAAGCACCCGGACAAGCGCATCCACCCGATCTTTTTGTGGTTCCGCGAGTGGTGCAACGACGAGTTCCGCCACGGCGAGGCCTTCGCGCTGCTCATGCGGGCCGACCCAAAGCTGACCGAGGGCACGAACCGCCTCTGGATCCGCTTCTTCCTGATCGCCGTCTTCACGACGATGTGGATCCGCGACCACATGCGCCCAGCCTTCCACGAAGCCCTGGGCGTGGATATCGAGGAATACGACCGCAAGGTGATCGGGCTGACCTCCGAGATCTCGCGCCAGTGCTTCCCGATCGAGATCGACCTCTCCGACGCCTTCTACGCCGACTGCAAGCGCATGGCTGCGATCAACGACAGCATGATGAAGGCGGGCAACGGCGTCCTGGGACGCCTGCGCAAGGGTGGGCTCTGGCTGCGGGCCGCGGCGGTGTTCACGCGGATGTACCTGCGTCCCGTGAAGGAGAACAAACTGCCGGAGGACGTGCGCCTCCAGCCGGTCTGGTGAGCCAATGACGGGCATGCTGGCAACCGCACTCTCAGCCGTGGCAACGGCGCTGTTCCTTTGGTGGTTCAGCACCGGTCTGCTGTTCTGGCTGGCGCGGCATGCCCGGTCGGCGCACGGCGTGCTGGGGCTCGGTGGCGGGATCCTCGCGGTCTCGCTCGCGGGCCTCGCCGCCACCGCGCCGGTTGCCAGCGTCCCGGCGGTCTATCTGTCGTTTCTCTGCGGCATCGGCGCCTGGGCGTTTCTTGAGATCAGCTTTCTCACCGGCCTGATCACCGGGCCGGTGAAGATCCCCTGCCCGCCAAAGGTCCGCGGGTTCGAGCGCTTTACCCTCGCCCTCGGCACGCTGCTCTGGCACGAGCTCGCGATCCTCGCCGTGGGCCTGGTGATGTGGGTCATCGTCTGGGGGGCGGAGAACCAGGTCGGGGCCTGGGCCTTCACGCTGCTCATGGGCATGCGCATCTCGGCCAAGCTCAATCTCTTCCTCGGGGTGCCCTACCCGCCCTCGGCGCTGCTGCCTGCACCGCTCGCGCACCTCAGAAGCTACTTCCGGGAGCGGCCCTTCACGCCCCTCCTGCCGGCGGTCATCACGACCTCCACGGCGCTTGCCACCCTCGTGGCCTGGCATGCCGCCGACCCCGCGGTGACCGCGGTCCAGGCGGTCGGCCTCGCGCTCATCTGGACCCTGCTGGTGCTCGGCATTCTGGAGCATTGGTTCCTGATCCTGCCGGTGCGCGAAGGCGCGCTCTGGTCATGGTTCACGGGCCTTCCGGCGGGCGACGGCGCCCCCCAGGGGCGCTCCCACGGCGCGCCCGACCGCGTCAAAGCGTCCGCAAGCGCTACCCGAGAAACTGCCCCCACTTACCTGCCGGGGCCGAACGGTTCTAAAACGACAGAGACCAAGCCATCTGCGCTCACGCTCCCCATGACTGGGACGGGGAACGCATGAGCAGGCGCAAGGAGAAGACGATGGACTACGAGGCATTCTTCGAAGAGCGCATCAACGCCCTGCATGACGAAGGGCGCTACCGCGTGTTCCATCACCTCGAACGCCACCAGGGCGCCTTTCCCAAGGCGACGCGCCACAACACCGAGAGCAACCGCCGCCATGTGACGGTCTGGTGCTCGAACGACTACCTCGGCATGGGCCAGCATCCGCAGGTGATGCAGGCCATGAAGGATGCCATCGACCAGTGCGGCGCCGGCGCCGGCGGCACGCGCAACATCTCGGGCACCAACATCCACCATGTCCGGCTCGAGCAGGAACTCGCCGACCTGCATGGCAAGGAAGCCGCGCTTCTGTTTACCTCCGGCTATGTCTCGAACTGGGCGGCGCTGGGGACGCTGGGCTCGCAGATGCCGGGCGCCGTGATCCTGTCGGATGCGCTCAACCATGCCTCGATGATCGAGGGCATCCGCCACTCCCGCGCCGACAAGAAGATCTGGAAGCACAACGACCCCGAGGATCTCGACGCCAAGCTTGCCGAGATCGAGCCCGGCCGGCCCAAGATCGTCGCCTTCGAGAGCGTCTATTCCATGGATGGCGACATCGCCCCCATCGCCGAGATCCTCGACGTCTGCGAGGCGCATGGCGCACTCAGCTACATCGACGAGGTGCACGCCGTCGGCCTCTACGGCCCCCGCGGCGGCGGCGTGGCCGAGCGTGAGGGCCTCATGCACCGCATCGACGTGATCGAGGGCACGCTCGGCAAGGCATACGGCGTCATGGGCGGCTACATCGCCGCCTCCGCCGCGCTCTGCGACTTCGTGCGCTCCTACGCCTCGGGCTTCATCTTCACCACCGCGCTGCCGCCCTCGGTGGCCGCCGGCGCCGCGACCGCGATCCGCCACCTCAAGGAGAGCGGCGAGGAGCGGCGCATCCAGCGCCTGCGCGTCGCGCAGCTGCGCGCACGCCTCGACGATATCGGCATCCCGCACCTGCCGAACCCCAGCCACATCGTGCCGGTGATGGTGAAGGACCCGGTGAAGTGCAAATGGATCTCTGACCGCCTGCTCGACGAGTGGGGGATCTACGTCCAGCCGATCAACTACCCCACCGTGCCCCGCGGCACGGAGCGGCTGCGCTTCACCCCCGGGCCCCTGCACTCGGAGGCCGACCTCGAGCACCTGACCGAGGCGCTCTCGGCGCTCTGGGCCGAGTGTCAGCTCGCCCGCATGCCTCGCGCCGCCGAGTAAGCGCCCAGGCGGCCGGGACCATGGACGACCTGCCCGGCCGCGCCCGATCCCACGACGGCGCGGCCGATCTGCAGGCGGATCCGCGCCTCCTCGGCACCCCGGTCAGCCGCCTGTCGCATGCCCGCCCGGCCGCGACCACGGGCCAACAGGCGGGCCGCCAGACCGTCACCCTCAGCTGCTTCCGCTTCGACCGGTTTCTCGACCGCGCGGTGCAGCTCGGCTCGATGGCGGGCCGAAAATGGCTATTCTCGCGCATCCCGGGCCTCGGGTTCGCGCGCATGATGGGCACCGGGACCGGTGAGGGGTTCGATCCGGCCCCCAACACCGCCGTCTGGACGATCCTCGCCACCTGGGACGACGAGACCGCCGCCGCCAAGGGTCTCGCCAGTGCGCCCTGGGCCAGACGCCGTGCCCGCGCGAGCGAGCACTGCACGCTGACCATGGCGCCGCTCTCCTCCTCGGGCCGTTGGGGCGGCACCGGCCCCTTCGAGGCCTGGGGCGCCTCAGCACCTACCGCGTGCCCCATCGCCGTGCTCACCCGCGCGACCGTGCGCGCCAGCCATGCCCGGGAGTTCTGGTCCAAGGTCCCCGCCATCAATCGCCAGATCGCCGCGGGGCCGGGCATGCTCTTCCGCCTCGGCATGGGCGAGGTGCCGCTCCTGCACCAGGTCACCTTCTCCGTCTGGTCGGACCCGCAGGCCATGCGCCGCTTCGCCTATGGCGGCGAGGGGCACCGGGCCGCCATCGCCGCCGTGCGCCGCGGCGACTGGTTCGCCGAGGAGCTCTACGCCCGCTTCGCCGTGCTCAGCGCCGAAGGCACCTGGAACGGCCGGCCGCCGCTCTCCCTCGCCGATCAGCCCCTCTGACAGACCCCGACGGCGCCCGCGCCCGCAGGGCGCCGGGCGGCGGTGGGGGTGGTGGCGGGCCACCGCGCCGCGATGCGGCCCGCGCCAGCGGGGCGCATGCGGTGCAACCACCGGGCACTCAGCCTGGCCTCAGGCCGCGCCGTCAGGTCGACGACGAACCGCGCGCCAGGCGGACAGATGCACACCCCGGGCGGCATCGACCTCGAACCGCGACAGAAAAAGAGAGGGCGGCCACAAAGGACCGCCCGAAAGGAAAGTTATGGCCTTGCTTGCCGGGCGCTGACCGCCCGGGCCAGGTCGATCAGCGACCGTCGATCCGCGGCGCCGCGACCCGGAGTGCCAAGGCCCCCTCTGCCGGTATGCGCCGCCTCGTCATCAGCCGCCTCCATCGCGTGGGCTCGGGTGCGGGCTGCCAAGGGCGGCCCGCACCATGCCCGCCAGCCTCAGTAGAGCCCCGGCACGTTGCCGTCCGGATACTCCGGTGCGTAGTGGTGATCGATCGCCCAGCCGTACCAGTCGCCGACCACGGGCCCGCTCAGGATGATACCGATGCCGCCCGTCAGCGTGGTCAGCACCGCAAACCACCAGGCCCAGCGGTGGATCGACTCCATCGTCGCGTTGAAGCCCATCGTCCAGCGCCAGAACAGCGCCGCCCGCTCCGAGGCGGTGCCCCGGTCGACGATCTGCTCGATCTCCCGATCCGCACCCAGACGGGAGCAGGCCAGGATCGTCGCCCCGTGCATCGCGAACAGCAGCGCCGAGCCGAAGAGGAAGACGATCGAGAGCGCGTGGAACGGATTGTAGAAGAGGTTCCCATGCGCGACCGAGAAGTTCAGCGTCCAGTCGAGGTGCGTGAAGATCCCGTAAGGCACCGCCTCCGACCACGACCCCATCAGGATCGGGCGGAAGAGGCCGAGCACCAGGAACAGCCAGATCGCCGAGCCGAAGGCATAGGCCACATGCTTGCCCATGCCGAGCGACTGGGCCCGCTCCCACGTCCGCACCCACCAGAGCAGGACCGAGATCAGCAGGAAGAGCGAGGCGATCAGGAACCACCCACCCTCGTTCAGCGGCGGGAAGGACAGCCCATACTCCGGCGCCGGGGGATCCAGCGAGAGATAGAAGAGGTTGCCCACGAACTGTAGCGGGTTCCAGTTCACCGAGGCGAGCATGTTGAGCCCGACGATGACGAACCAGAGGACGCCGCAGAAGATCGAGGCGAAGCCGAGCCCACCGATATAGATCGGGCCGAGCTGGGCGTTGCCGATGGCGCCGACGAGCCAGTTGAACCCGCCCTTGCCCGACCGCGACCAGGTGTTGCGGTCCGAGGGGATGCCCGCCTCGGGATGGCCGCGGACCTGCGTTTGCGTGAAGATGTTTTGATATTCGATCATTGGCATGGCTTTAGGTCCTTACTCCTCAGCGGGGCCCCAGATCGGCAGCTCCGGCCACCAGGTCCACCAATCGCCCCAGGCGCCCTCCCAGGCGGGCCCGGAGATCACGATGCAGACCGCCGACCAGAACCCGGCATTGAGCGCCAGGAAGAGCCCGAGCCGGTGGATGCCGAGCGTCCCGATCGAGTAGCCGATGAGGTCGCGGAAATAGGTGTCCTCATGCTCCGGCGTGCGCACCGACTGCCCCTTCTCGGGGTTCACCGCCGAGAGGATGAGCGAGCCATGGAGGGCCAGCGCGAGGGTCGTGGTGAAGAAGAAGGTCACCGCGATCATATGCGCCGGGTTGTAGAGGAAGTTGCCGTAGGTGTAGCCGACGTTGGACACCCAATCGAGGTGACTGAAAATGCCGTAGGGGAAGGCATAGCCCCAGGCACCCATCAGCAGCGGGCGGAACACCTGCAGCGTCACGAAGGCCAGGATCGCGAAGCTGAAGGCAACGGGCACATGCAGCCCCATGCCGAGCTTGCGGCTGATCTCCACCATCCGCAGCGCCCAGCTGACGAAGGCGCCGAGGGCGCAGATCGAGATCATCTGGAACAGCCCGCCCTCTTCGATGGGGGCGATCCGGAAGCCATAGTCGATCGAGGGCGGCGCGATGTGGATCGTCCACAGGTTCACGCCATCCATCGTTTGCGCCTGCATCGCGGCGCCATAGGCGATGAGCAGCGTGCCCATCACGGCAAAGAACACGCTCGTGACACCGAAGAAGCCCACGTAGAAAGGCCCCACCCAGAAGTCGAACATGTCTCCGCCGATAATGGTACCGCCGCGCACGCGGTACTTCTTTTCGAAATTGAGCAAGGCCATTGTTATGTCCTCTTTGCATCCGGGCTGTTATCGGCACAGCCGCTGGCACATTGAGCCTGTTGGTTCGCCGGGGCCGGCACGGCAGAACGCCCGCCCCCGGCGCTCTCATCCACGCAGCATCAGCCGATGCGCGTGTCCATTTCGATCATCGTCTCCGAGACCGAGGCGGTCGACGGGCCATCCAGCCAGTTGAACCGGTCGGTCGACAGCACCACCAGGTGGATGAGTGCCGCCAGCGAGAACAGGAAGATCGCCTGAGCGATCAGCACGGTCCGCGGATCGAAGACGAGCCAGATCTTGTAGAACTTCTGCATCTCTCAGGTCCTCCTCAGACGAGCGCCGACAGCGCGGCGGACGCCAGCTGGGTGGCGCCGTCGATCGCGGAGTAGCCCTCCACGGTCGGCGGGAACCACGGACGCCACAGCCACACCAGGATGTGGGCGACCACGGCGACGCCGGTGAAGAGAACGAGGCCGCTCATGTAGACTTCGTGGAAGTCCTTCGCCTCTTCGTCGGTCAGGCCCGTCAGCGAGCCCTTTTCTTCAGCCATCAAATCACCTCCGGCTGTTGGCCACTGGGGCCGTTACCGCACCGATCCCGTGCGGCAGGGATGCCCACCTCGCCTCGCGGCTACGTGGGCAATGCGACCGCCCGCTCAGGGTGAGCGGCCGGCTGCGATGGACGGGTCGAGGACGGTCAAGCCGCCCCACCCCTCGATCCCGGGCCCGGGGGCCCGGAAGACGTGCCCCTCAGCGCCAGAAGGCGAAGGGGATAACCGTGTGCGCCATGTGGCTCGCCTCGCCGAAGACGCCGCGGCGCGGCTCCCGGTGGGTCGAGTGGAAGGCGTCCCAGCGCGGGAAGAGCCGCGCGACGATCGCGATGACCAGGCAGACCGGGACGATCAGCCAGTACATCGTGCGGTATTCCTGCTCCTTGAGCCGCTTCAGCCGGACCGGGTCGATGCCCTCGGTCAGGCTCGCCCGCGGGGCGGCGGTCTCGGTGGTTGCGGTCGTATCCAGCATCGCCGGTCTCCTTCCGGGCCTCTGCGGGCCCTGCGCTTGTTCCGCGGCGGCCCGTGCCGGCCGCGACTCCCAGGTTCGTCGCCGCCCCTTAGGCCGGCGTGAGGTTTCCTTGTTGGGCGGCCGCCACATGGGTCGGCGCCACGGCCCCCGCACCTGCCTCGCGCGCGATGCTCTCTGCGGCGTCGCGCAAGCGCTTGGCGGCCGAGATGCGGGTGAGAACGGGGATGGGTTCGAGCGCCTCGGCCAACGCCTCCTCCGCCGTGCGCTCCCAGGGGATCTGGCGCACCAGGCGGGTGGGCGCGGCACTGGTCGCCGCAGCGTCTAGGTCGGTGCCGAGGGGCAGGATGTCGAACAGCGCATCGAAGAGCGCGTTGCAGATCTCCTGCACAAGATACGTTGCGCCGGCGTAGCCCATGAAGGGCGTGCCGGTGGCGCGGCGGATGATGGCGCCGGGGAAGCTCGCGGGGATGAACCGGGTCATCCCCCCCTTCTCGGCGGCGTACATCCGCTCGTTGAAGCTGCCGAACAGGATCAGCGGCGGCGTCTCATGGATCGCCTGGCGGATCGTCTCGTTGTCGGTCTTCGTCCCCGCCGTGCGGCTGTAGGCGAAGTGGCAGGGCAGGCCGAGATCGCTCTCCAGGTAATGCCGGATCCCCCGGGCATAGGTCTCGCCCGCCGCGATGCCGAAGCTCGCGGTGGCGTAAAAGTCCTGCGTGACCGAGCGCCAGAGGTCCCAGAGCGGTTTGATCGTCGTGTGCTTCTCACGCTCAATGAAGGGCTCGGGGTCGAGACCGGTGAGCTCGCCCAGCTTCTGCAGGAATTTGGTGGTCGAGGTCAGCCCGATGGGCGCCTGCAGATAGGGCTTGTCGAGCGCCTCGCAGAGGCCGCGGCCAAACTCGCGGTACAGGCAAATGTTGACGTCCGCATCGCCGAGACGCGGGACATCGCCCAGATGCACGCCCATGGGGAAGACGAGATTCACCTCGCAGCCGATCCCCTCGCAGAGCCGCTGGATCTCGGCGAGGTCGGAGGGTTGGTTGAAGGTGCCGTAGATCGCGCCGACGATGTTGACGCGGGGCTTGTCGCCCTCCTTGCGGGCGCGCGGCTTCGGCGCCTTGCCGCCCTTCATCCCAAACTCGGTCCAAAGCCAGGCAAGCGCGCGGTCGGCCGCCTGCCACTGGTCTTCGTCGATGGTGCGCGGCAGGAAGCGCTTGATGCCCGTGCCCTCGGGCGTGACGCCGCCGCCGATCATCTCGGCGATGGAGCCCGTGACCACGACCGCCGGCTCGTCCTTGGCCAGCGTGTCCCAGGCCTGCTTCATCGCGCCTTCGGTGCCGTCGCGCGACAGCTCGTCCTCCGCCAGGCCCGTGACGACGATGGGCAGCTCATGGGGCGGCAGCGCGTCGGTGTAGTGCAGCACCGAGGTGACCGGCAGGTTCTCGCAGCCCACGGGGCCGTCGACGATGACCTGCAGGCCCTTGATCGCGGTAAAGGCGTAGACCGCGCCCCAGTAGCCGCCTGCCCGGTCGTGATCGAGGATCAGCATGGCGCGCCTCCCCGGGTAGACCGTCCCATTTCGGGATGGATATCTCTGTGGAAAACTCTGTGGACGCCGGTCATGTGCCGATCTCCTCCTCGCGGCCCTGGCGCGCCTGGAGGCGTTCGAGCTGGCGGGCGAATTTCTTGCGAAAGCCCGGATTGTCGCGCGGCACGTCGCGCCAGACCCCGGCGTTGCGGCCCTGGCCCACGCCCTCGAAGAAGGCGCGCATGGCTTCCATCCGGGTGCGCCCCTCGATCGCGGCGGAGACGACCTGGCCCAGGCTGCCGGCGCCGGCGGGCCCCATGAGGGGGCGGGCGGAGATGAGGTTGGTGAAGTAAAGCGCTGGCCGTGCCTGCTCCTTGGCCTTTTGGACGACCGGCGTGGTACCGATGGCGAGGTCCGGATCGAAGCACTCCATCGCCGCGAGGTCGTCCTCGAGCGAGGCGCGATAGGTGACGTGCACGCCGCGGGCTTCGAGCCACTCGGCATCGGGCGCGGACCACTCGGTCTTTGGGCAGGCGGTGCCGACGTAGCGCAGATCGGCACCGCACTCGACGAGCAGCCGTGCCACCAGCAGCTCCGAGCCCTCATAGCCCGACAGCGTGATCCGCCCGCTGATCGGGGATTTCGCGAGCGCAGCACGCGTCGCGTGGACCATGGCGTTGGTCGCGTCGTCGATACGGGCGCGGGGTGCGCCGACGGCCTGACCCACCGCCTCAAGCCAGGCGGCGGTGCCATCCGCCCCTACGGGCGCCGAGGGCAGGATCTGGCGCCCCGCGGCGCGGAACTCACGCACCGAGGCGGTGTAGAAGGGGTGAATCGCGGCCACGGCGGCGCAATCGAGGGCCGAATAGAGCTCCCGCCACTCCCGCGTCGGGACGACGGGCCCGGCAGCCAGGCCCATGGGCGCCAGCATCCGGCCGATGATGACGGGGTCGGCGGGGAACATCTCGCCCAAGAGCGTGATGGTCGGCAGCTCAGCGCGGCTCTCGGGCGCCTGGACGGGGCCGGCCTCCACCTCGCTGCGGGCATAGTTCAGCATCGCGCCGGCGAGGACGTCCTTCGCCTCCGCGTGGGTGGGCACGCCGAAGCCCGGCACGTCGATGCCGACGACCCGCACGCCGTTGATTTCCCGCGGCAGAAGCTGCAGCGGCACGCCGGAGGCAGTCGGCACGCAGAGATTGGTGACGACGATGGTGTCGTATTTCTCAGGATCCGCAAGCAGATGCACCGCGTCGCGGATGTCCTCGTAGAGCTTGCCGGTCACCAGCGTCTCGCTGTCGAAGGGCACATAGCCGACCGAGCGCTTGGCGCCGTAGAAATGCGAGGTGAAGGAGAGCCCGTAGACGCAGCAGGCGGAGCCAGAGAGCACCGTCGCGGTACGCTTCATGCGCAATCCCACCCGGAGCGACCCGAAGGCGGGGCACATGCTCTGCGGCTTGTCGTGCGGGCCGGTGGGATAGTCGGCCGCGAACTGGGCGAGCACGTCGGCCTTGCCGGCCTTGGCCGCGGCCTCCGCCATCTTCGCCGGGGCATGGCATCCGCCCGTCGCCGCAGCAGCGTCAGGGCCTGTGTACAACTCCGGCGTGTGCTCGGGTTGACGCTGTGGCGACAGCGGTGCGTCGCCGGCCGCGTCGTAGACGACCTCGCTCTCCTGCGTGAGCTGGCGGTTGCTGTGCTCATCCATCGCCGGGCCCTCAGACGTCGTCGTAGACGACTTCGAGGGAGGGCTTCGGCGCGTAGCTCGCGCCGCACATATCCTCGATCGTCGCGGGTTGGAGCTGGAAGTTCGCGCCGGTGTCCTTGGCCTTGAAGAGCGCGAGCAGCCCGTCCTGGGTGAGCGGGTTGGCATGCACCGGCGGCGCCGCGGCCGCGTTCATGCCCAACTCCTCGAAGAGCGGACCCCACTCACCGTCCGGCCGGCCCACGATCTCGTAGTTGGCGGATTTGCGGCGGATGTCCTCGTTCGCGGGGATAGCGGCCAGGACCGGGATGCCCACGGCCTCCGCGAAGGCCTGCGCCTCGCCCGTGCCGTCGTCCTTGTTGATCACCAGGCCTGCGACGCCGACATTGCCGCCGAGTTTGCGGAAGTAATCGACCGCCGAGCAGACGTTGTTGGCCACGTAGAGCGACTGCAGGTCGTTGGAGCCGACGACGATCACCTTCTGGCACATGTCGCGGGCGATCGGCAGGCCGAAGCCGCCGCAGACCACGTCGCCCAGGAAGTCGAGCAGCACGTAGTCGAAGTCCCAGTCGTGGAAGCCCAGCTTCTCCAACGTCTCGAAGCCGTGGATGATGCCGCGCCCGCCGCAGCCGCGCCCGACCTCGGGCCCGCCAAGCTCCATGGCGAAAACGCCGTCGCGCTTGAAGCAGACGTCGGAGACCTGGATCTCCTCGCCCGCCGCCTTTTTGGCGGTCGCGGTCTCGATGATCGTCGGGCAGGCGCGCCCTTCGAACAGCAGCGAGGTCGTGTCGGATTTGGGGTCGCAGCCGATCAGCAGCACACGCTTGCCCTGTTGGGCCATCATGTAGCTTAGGTTCGATAGCGTGAAGGATTTGCCGATGCCGCCCTTGCCGTAGATCGCGATGACCTGCGTCTCCCGCTTCACCGGGCCGGTATGGGGCGCCTCGGGCTCCTGCGCCGCTTCCTCGCGCAGGGCGGCGGCCAGGTCGTCGAAGGACGGGCTTTCGACATCGTCGGTGGCGCGGGCGGGCACGCCGTCGGCAGCGTCGGTCATGCGGGCTTCCTCCAGTCGATTATCATTTTGAGACAGGCCGCGTCCTGAAACGCGGTGCCATAGGCCGCCGGCGCATTGGCCGAGGGCATCGTGTGGGTGACGAGACCGGCGAGGCTGAGCCGCCCCTCCGCCACCAGCGCGGTGACGGCCGTCAGATCCTCGGGCGTGAACTCCGCCGCGATGCGAAGCCGGGCCTCGCGCACGAAGGCGGGCGGGAAGGCGAAGGCGACCGGCTGGGCGTAGAAGCCCGCCAGCACGATCTCGCCGCCGCGGTTGAGCCGCGGGATCACTGTGTCGAGGATGCCGTCGGCGCCGGAGGCATCGAGGATGCGGTTGTAGCGCCCCTCGTCATGCTCCGGCATCGCGACGGTATAGCCGAGGGCGCCACTGTGCCGAGCCGCCTCGATCTCATGGACCACCGGCTTGCCGCCAAGGGCCACCGCGATGCGCGCGACCAGCCGACCGAGGACGCCGTGGCCGATGATCAGATCCGGCAGTGCCAGCGCGCCGCGGTCGAAGAGCGCGTGATAGGCGGTGGCGGCGAGGGCGATAAGCACCCCCTCCTCGCCCACGCTCTTGGGCAGGCGCACCGCGCGATCGGCCGGCAGAACGATGTGGCTGGCGGTGGCGCCAAAGAGCCCGCGCACCGCGCCGTAGCAGCGCGCGCCGGGGATGAAGACCTTGTCGCCCTCGGCGAACTCGCCCGCCCCTTCGAGCACGCGACCCACGCTCTCATAGCCCGGCACCAGCGGGTAGCCGAGGCCCGGGAAGGGCGGCATCTGACCAGTGACCAACAGTTTCTCGGTGCCGGTGGAGATGCCGGAGAACACGGTCTCGACGAGGAGGTCGCCCTGCCCCGCCGGATCGAGCGGCAGACGGCCGAGGGTGAGCCGGCCGGGCTCCTCCAAGATCACTGCCGTCGTTTCCATGGCCCTTGACCTCCCGCGGTCTCTGCCGCCGGCGGCGTCACGAGGCGCCGCGCTTCACCTGTCAGTCTAGCTAGACGGGCATATGCGTCAAGTTTACATTACACTCCAAAGGCACTTTGGGAGTAGACAGCAACGCTTCGCGCGTCACCGATGTGCCGTGACCAAGCCGGTGAGGATCGGACGGGCCGTGGAGGCCGCGCGGGCGCCGCGAAAACCGGCACGGGTGGCCAGCGCGGCGAGCGCGCGGGGGCTGCGGAGCTGGCCCGATCCCATCGCCTGGAGGTAGAGGGCGAAGTAGGCGCCCACGCGCTTGGCCCCGGGCAGGTCGGCCATGGGCTCGGCGATGATGAGTCGGCCCCCCGGCGCCATCACGTCACGCGCGCGGCGAAGGATATCGACCGCCTCCGCGTCGTCATGGTCGTAGAGCACGCGCACGAGGCTGACGGCCTGAGCGCCCCCTTCGTCGGCGAAGGGAAGTTGGTCGGTGAAGAAGTCCCCACCGACGACCGACGACCGCTCGGCGAGGCCGAGGGTGGCGAAGCGGTCGCGCGCGCGTTCCGCAACCGCCGGCAGATCGACAAGGCCGAGGCGCAGATGCGGCGCGCGGGCGGCGGCGGCGGCCAGAAAGGCCCCCTCCCCGCCACCGATGTCCAGGAGCGTCGTCATCGATCGGAGCGGCAGGCGGTCGAGCACATCCTCGGCGATGAACTGCTGCGAGGCGGCCATGAGCGCAGAGTAATCCGCCACAGCCTCCGCGCCAAAGGTCTGGGCGAGCTTATCGCGCCCGCCGGGGTCGCGGGCATAGGCCCAGAAGCGCGCCGTCTCTGCCACCGTATCGCCGGGCCCGGCGCCGCGGTGCGCCATGGCCGCGACCGGATCGGCGAGATCGCGGTACAGCATGTCGTGGTGCCGGATCATCGCCACGGCGCCAGGGTTGCCGCGCAGCGCCGCGCCAAGCCCGGCGAGGCGCCAGCGCGGGGCACCGTCGAGCGGCGTCGCCGGCTCGATCAGATCGAGCGCCTCCGCTGCCTCCAAGAGCCGGGTCATGGCGGGGGCGTCGAGCGGGGTGTCCTGTGCCGCCTCGGCCGCCGTCAGGGGGCCGGTTGCCAGCCGCTCGAGCACCTCCAGGCGAACGACCCCAGCCAGGACCTGGCTATAGACGAAGCCAGCCGTCAGGTCGAAGAGCTGGCGGGCATTGGCATTCGCGATCGGCCGGGTGAGCGGGAAGCGCGCGGCGAAACGCTGGAAGCGCGGCGAGGCGATGAGCCCATTGCGCCAGCGCGCGAAGGCGCCGCGCAGCCCGGCCTCCCGCCGCTCCGGCGCGCGCGGCGAGGCTGCCTGCGCCGCCTCGGCCCCGGGTCCCCCCGGTCGCTGACCCGGCGGGTGACCTGCCCCATCGGCGGCCACGGGCCTAGTCCACCATCGCGGCGAGTTTCGGCGGCACGAGACGCTTGGCTTCCGAGCGCACGAGCGCCTCCAGCAGCGGCTTGCCCGGGCAGTCGGGGATCGCGGCGACGGCGGCGGCGACCAAGCCCTCGAGCCGGGCCTTGGCGCCCTTGGCCCCGAGGGCGCCAACGGCATTCGGCCGGTCATGGGCGGCGTCCTGGCCCACGGGCTTGCCCAGGCTCTCAGGGTCCGCGAGGGCATCGCGCAGGTCGTCGGCCACCTGATAGGCCTCCCCCAGCCGGTCGCCCACGGGCATCCAGCGCGCGACCATGCCGCCGGCAGCCTCCGCCCCCATGGCGCAGGCGGCGACGAACAGCGCCCCGGTCTTGGCGCGCTGATAGGCGGAAAGATCGGGGGCGGGCTCACTCTCCCAGGCCTGGCCGGCGCAGATACCGCCGGGCATGCCGGTCGCCCGGCCCAGGATCGAGACCAGCCGGCCAAGGCGGCGGCCATCGCGCGCGGCCTCCCGCGCCAGGGTCTCGAAGGCGAGCACGATCAGGGCATCGCCCGCCAGCACCGCCAGCGGCTCGCCATAGACCTTGTGGACCGAGGGTTTGCCGCGCCGGGTGTCGGCATCGTCGAAACAGGGCAGATCGTCGTGCACGAGGCTCGCGCAATGCATGAGCTCGATCGCCGCCGCAGCGGCATCCGCGGCGGCCGGGTCAGGCTCACCGCAGGCGCGGGCGACGGCGAGGCAGAGTCGCGCCCGCACCCGCGCCCCACCGGGGAACAGGGCATGGCGCAGCGCCTCGGCCAAAAGCGGCGGCGCGCCCGGCGCCTCCGCATAAGCGAGGGCACGTTCGAGTGCCGCCTCGATGCGCGCGGCTTCATCCATGGGGGCCTCCTCACGCGGTCGCCTCGACCCCGGGTGGGGTACGGGCGACGCATTATTGCTGTCTAGCGAGCCTTACGCTAGCATTAGTCCAGTTAGATTGACAGTCGATTGTCAACCGGAACGGACCCCCGTCGAACGGTTGGCGCGCCCGGAGAGCCCATGCCCGAAGGACAGCCGTCCGGATTCCCCAGCCCCCCCCTGCAGCGCGGTGGCGGCGCGGGGCATGTGGCGGTCGTGGGCGGCGGGTTCGGCGGGCTGGCAGCGGCGCTGGAGCTGGCCAGCGCCGGGGTCGACGTCACCCTCTTCGAGGCGGCCGAACAGGTCGGCGGCAAGGCACGCCGGCTGCCGGTGGGCGGGCGGCAGGTCGATGCCGGGCCGACAGTCTTCACGATGCGCTGGGTCTTCGATGCGCTGTTCGAGGGGGCGGGCGTGGCACTCGACGATGCGGTCGCGCTGGAGCAGGCACAGGTGCTTGCGCGCCATGCCTGGCCCGACGGCAGCCGGTTCGATCTGTTCACCGATCTCGACCAGACCGTCGCGGCCGTCGCCGCGCTTGCAGGCCCGGCGGAGGCCGAGCGCTACCGCCGCTTCGCCGCCGAGACCGCCGCGGCCTATGACCTGTTCCGCCCGGTCTTCATCGAGGCACCGCGGCCCACGCCCCTGGACGTGCTGCTGAAAGTCGGGCTGCGGGGGCTGCCGCGGCTCCTCGCGGCGCGGCCCGCCGCGAATCTCTACCGGGCGATCTCGGACCTGCTGACGGATCCGCGGCTGCGCCAGCTCTTTGGGCGTTACGCGACCTATTGCGGCTCCAACCCCTTCGCGGCGCCGGCCACGCTGATGCTGATCGCCCATGTCGAGCGCATGGGCGTCTGGCGCGTACCGGGCGGCATGCAGTCCCTGGCCCAGGCCATGGCCGAGGCGTTCGAGCGCTGCGGCGGGCAGATCCGCCTTGCCGCCCCCATCGCCGCCATCGAAGCCCCGGATGGCCGGATCAAGGGGCTGCGCTTGGCGAGCGGAGAGCGGGTGGCGGCCGAGGCCGTGGTCTTCAACGGCGATGCCGGGGCGCTCGCCACCGGGCTCCTGGGCCCCGAGGTCGCGCGCGCCGTGCCCTCGGTGCCGCGGCGCCGGCGCTCCTACTCCGCGATGGTCTGGAGCGTGGCGGCGGAGGCGCGTGGCTTCCCGCTCTCGCATCACACCGTGTTCTTCGGGCCCGACTACGCCCGCGAGTTCGACGATATGGGCCAGGGCCGCCTGCCCCGCGACCCGACTACCTATATCTGCGCGCTCGACCGCGGCGCCGGGCCCGAGACGCCCGAGGCACCGGGCATCGAACGCTTCCATGTCCAGGTGAATGCCCCAGCGGTCGGCGACGATCCCACCGCGCTGGGCCCCAGGGAGATCGAGACATGCCGCCAGCAGACCGAAGCCTTGATGCAGACCGCGGGGCTCTCGCTGAGCCTGGCGCCGGAGACCTCGACGCTGACGACACCGGCGGGCTTTCACCGGCTCTTCCCGGGGACGGGCGGCGCGCTTTACGGGGAGGCGACGCACGGCCCCTTCGCGAGCTTTCGGCGGGCAGCGACACAGACGCGGATCGCGGGGCTCTATCTGGCGGGGGGCAGCGCGCATCCGGGCGCGGGGGTACCGATGGCAGCCCTCTCGGGCCGGCTGGCCGCGGCGGCGGTGCGGCAGGCCCTCGCTTCGACGCGCCGGTCGAGCCGGGGGGCTATCTCTGGTGGTATCTCGACGCCCTCAGCGACGACGGGGTCCACGGGCTGACGGTCATCGCCTTCGTGGGCTCGGTCTTCTCGCCCTACTACTGGTACGCCGGCCATGCGCGGCCGGAGAACCATGTGGCGATCAACATCGCCCTCTACGGCCCGCGCCACCACTGGGCGATGACCGAGCGCGGCGCGGGCGCGCTGGAACGCAGCGAGAGCAAGTTCCGCGTGGGCCCCTCGGCGATAACCTGGGACGGGGCGCGCCTGACCCTCGATTTCGACGAACGCTCGACGCCCTTCCCGCGGCTCGAGCGCGGCTATCCCATGCGCGGGCGTATCGTGCTGACTGCCGAGACGCTGAACGGTGAGGAGATCACCCTATCGCAGGCGGGCGGTCACCGCTGGCAGCCGATCGCGCCCAGTGCGCGGGTCGAGGTCGAGGTGGCCGATCCGGCCCTCTCCTGGCAGGGCCATGGCTATATGGACACCAACCGCGGCGCGGAGATGCTGGAGGACGGGTTTACCCGCTGGGACTGGTCGCGCGCGCGGCTGTCGGACGGGCGCAGCGTTATCCTCTACGACATGGCGCTGAAGGACGGCGGCACCAAGACGCTGGCGCTTGAGGTGGGCCATGATGGCACGCCCCGGCCCGTGACACCGCCAGCGCATCGGGTGGCGCTCAGGCGCGGCTGGTGGGGCGTGCGCCGGGGCACGCTCAGCGACGGCGATGCCACGCTGCACCAGGCCTTCGAGGACAGCCCCTTCTACACCCGTGCCGCGATCAAGACCGAGATCGCCGGGGAGCAGGTGCTGGCGGTGCATGAGACGCTGGACTGCCGGCGCTTCGCCTCGCCAATTGTCAAGGCGATGCTGCCGATGCGCATGCCCCGGCGCGCCTGAGGCAGCCGGTCGGGCGTCTCAGCGCTTCTTTGCGAGCGTGTCCCAGAAGATGTCGCCGCGGTCCTTCTTGCCCGCCTTGGCAGGGTCCGGGGGCAATCCCTTCTCGGCCCGCTCACGCTCTTGAGCCTCCGCCTCGCGGAGCTTGCGCAGGCTGTAGAGCTGGTACCAGCAAAACGCCAGAACCCCGCCGAAAAAGGCCAGGATCTCAATGGTGCCCAAGACGGCGATGCTCATGATCTCTCCGGTAGGTTCGCTCGGACCTGCTGCGCGATAGCGCATTCACGGTATTGCACGCGAGTTCGTTGGTTTTAGCAACCATTGTTACCCTCATTCTTCACGCGCATTTCTTTAGCCATCCAAATGTCCACTTTGCCTTACATAGTCATTTGTCAATTTTACTTGACGTTCATCATGGGCTGTGGGAGCGTCAGCCTGTCGCAGCACTGAAGACCAGCCCATCCGGGCGCAGGACCGTGAGCGCCGAACCTTTTCGGCCCGTGCGGCCTTTGGGCGGCGGCGTGTCGATCGACGTCAACCGAAGAAGGAGACGCTCATGGCGGAGAAAGCAGATCCGACCAACCACACCGGCCTGTCGGACGAACAGGCCAAAGAGGTCCACCAGTTCTTCCTGCGCGGGGCATATTTCTGGGGCGGCACCGCCGTGCTGGCCCATGTGCTCGTCTGGTCCTGGCTGCCCTGGTTCCCCGTCAGCTGACGGTCACCGCAGGCACGATCCCACGTCTATTTCGAAAGGAAGCACCGATGAACGATCTCTGGAAGATCTGGCAGCAAATCACCCCGCGCGAGGGCGTGATCGGGCTCGCCGTTCTGATGCTGGCAAGCTTCGCCATCCACATGATGGTCATGCTCGCGAGCGACCGCTACTCGGCTGGCCTGCTGGGCTGAGCGCGGCGAGCCCCCCGTTCAGATATCGGTCCGGCCGCCTTTGGCCGGGCCGGCCATCCGCCGATCATCCGCCGACAATCCCCCCGACAATCCTCAGTCGTCGCTCGACCGGCTGCTGCCCATCTGCCAGCGCGCAAAGGCGAGGATCAGGCCGAAACTCGCCAAGATCTTCACCAGGCCCCAATCGATCTCCATCGTACCACCTCCATCTCTTCCCTTAGCTCTCGAACCGCGTCTCGCCGCGCCGGTGCACGTCGATCGGCAGCTCCAGATGCACCGCCGTATGGGCCCGCTGCGCACAGTGCTGGCGCGGGCAAAGCCGGCAGTTGATCCCGATCGGCGTCATCAGCCCCGGATCCGACAGCTGATAGGGCGCCGCATAGGTGATGCCCGCCGCATGCTCCACCGCACAGCCCAGGGTCACCGACAGCCGGTTGTCCTGGGTCGTGCGGCTCAGCGAGGGCCGATCCACCGTCCGGTTGATCGTGAAATAGCGGGAGCCGTCGGGCATCTCGACGAATTGCGGGAGAATGCGCCCCGGCTGGCGGAAACAGAGGTGGATGTCCAGCCGCGGACAGGCCCCGCCATACTGTGCCAGGTGAAAGCTGGTGGCGTTGAAGCGCTTGGTGACGTTGCCCGCCTTGTCGATGCGCATGAAGAAGAAGGGCACGCCGGCGCGCCCCTCCCGCCCCAGGGTCGTCAGCCGGTGGCACACCTGCTCGAAGCTCACCCCGAAATGCGCGGCCAAGTGGTCGATGTCATAGCGCGAGGCCTCGGCCTCGCTCAGCATCTGCTCATAGGGCATCAGGACGGCGGCGGCGAAGTAGTTCGCAAGCTCGACCCGGCAGCGCGCGCGCGTCCGCTCGCCCCGGACCCGGCCCTCCTCGATGATCTCGTCGATCACCGGCCCGTATTCGATCAGCCCCGCCAGGTGGGCGAGCTGAAACACCCGGTTCTGATAATCCAGGCCCTGGGAGAGCATCACCCGCTGCTCGGTCGCATCGTAATAGCGCAGCGCCTTCGGCATCGCGGCGACGGGCACGACCTCCACCGCGATGGAGCGGTGATGATCCAGCCAACGCTTCAGGCTGCCATAGGGGTTGTCGGGCTCCAGATCCGCCGCGGCGCGAAACGCCTCCGCCGCCGCTTCGAGCGCGGCGAAGTGGTTACGATGCGCCCGGAACAGATCGTGCACCGCGGCCTCCGGTGTCGCCTCGACCACGCCGCGCGCCACCGACTCGTCGCTCTCCGTCGCCGCAAGCACCCGCTCGCTGAGGGCACGATAGGCCTTGTGCAGCGTCGTCAGCGCCTCCGCGATCCCCGGCGCATGGTCGATGACCGCGCGCAGCTCCTCGATATCCGGGCGCTGGCCGCTGAACAGCGGATCCTGCATCACCGCGCGCAGCTCCGCGAGGCGCGCCGGGCCGTCGTCGGCCACCATCTCGCGCCAGTCGACCTTATAGACCTCGGACAGGCGCATCAGCACCTGGACCGAGAGCGAGCGCTGGTTGTTCTCGAGCAGGTTCACATAGGCCGCCGACAGCCCGAGCATGCGCGCCATCTCGGCCTGGGTCTGCTTGTGCTCCCGGCGCAGCTGGCGCAGGCGCGGGCCCACGAAGTTCTTTCTCGCCTTCATCCTTGCGCTGCGGCGCGGCTCCTTTCGCATTGGCTCAACCGAGCCCGTGACCACCACATCTTGATATCTTCCACGTAGTGGGAACGAGATTTCCGCAGAGCGGCACAAAACACGCCGTTTACGTTACAAAGTTTACAACACCGCAGCTTGTAACAAACAGGGGTCACAGGCCAACCCTGTTTTCGTGGCTCTGCCCCCAGGCCTTCGCTACCTCGCCCCCAGGCAACGCGGCGTGAAGACGCCGTGCGAAACACACCATAAGGGAGCGCTCCGCCATGAAGCACGGCATCAACCACCTCTATATCCCCGGCCCGACCAACATTCCTGAGCGCGTGCGCCGGGCGATGAACGTGCCCATGCAGGACATGCGCGCGCCGGACTTTCCGGAGCTGACGCTGCCCCTGTTCGAGGGCCTGAAGCGCGTCTTCCAGACCGAGGCGGGCCGCGTCTTCATGTTTCCGGGCTCCGGCACCGGCGCCTGGGAGAGTGCGATCTCCAACACGCTCAACGCCGGCGACAAGGTGCTGATGAGCCGCTTCGGCCAGTTCTCCCACCTTTGGGTCGACATGTGCCAGCGCTTCGGCCTGGACGTGCAGGTCTGCGAGGTCGAGTGGGGCGAGGGTGTTCCGGTCGAGGAATACGCCCGCATCCTGGAGGCCGACACGGCGCATGAGATCAAGGCCGTCTTCGTCACCCAGAACGAGACCGCGACCGGCGTCACCTCCGACGTGCCGGGCGTGCGCGCGGCACTCGATGCCTGCAACCACCCGGCGCTGCTGATGGTCGATGGCGTCTCGTCGATCGCCTCGATCGACTTCCGAATGGAAGAGTGGGGCGTCGACTGCGCCGTCGCCGGCTCGCAGAAGGGCTTCATGCTGCCCGCGGGCCTCGGCCTGCTCGGTGTCAGCGAGAAGGCACTGGCCGCCAACAAGAGCGCGACCCTGCCCCGCTGCTACTTCAGCTTCGAGGACATGATCCGCGTCAACGACGACGGCTACTTCCCCTACACCCCGCCGACGCAGCTCTTCCATGGCCTGGCCGAGGCCATCGCGCTGATCGAGGAGGAGGGGCTGGAGAACATCTTCCACCGCCACTACCGCCTGGCCGAGGGTGTGCGCCGTGCCGTCGACGCCTGGGGCCTGCGCCTCTGCGCCGCCGCGCCGAAGTGGCACTCGGACACGGTCTCCGCGATCCTGGTGCCGGAGAACATCGATGCCCGCGACGTGATCTCGGCGGGCTACCGCAAGTACAACATCTCCTTCGGCTCCGGCCTCTCCAAGGTCGCGGGCAAGGTCTTCCGCATCGGCCACCTGGGCGATCTGAACGAGGGGATGTGCCTCAGCGCCATCGGCCTGGCCGAGATGTCGCTGCGCGATGCGGGCTATGCGGTCGAGCTCGGCTCGGGCACTGCGGCAGCGCAGGCCTGGTACCTGGACAGCGCCGCCGGCGCGGTCGCGCAGGCCGCCGAGTAAGCGCAGCCCAGACCACAAGACACCATCGAGCGGCGATGCGCCCGGCCCCGTGCCGGGCGTTTTGCTGACTGGGTGAGACGGTCAGCTAAAGCGATGGGGGCCGCTGATGTTGAAGCTGGCGGTCACGAAGATATCGAGCGCGCGGCTCAGCCGGTCCTGCGCCAGGCGCACCGCAGCCGGCGTCATGGCATCGGCTGTGGCAACCGCGTCGACCAGGAAGGCGCAGCTCTCCAGCGGCGGCGGCCCTGCCAGCAGCGCCGCGCGATAGGGTGCCGGCAGCGCGCTCGACACCATGGCCTGGGTCAGGAGCGAGAGCTTGCGCCCGCCGCTCACCACCGCCCGGCTTTCGACTGAATTGCCGCCGCGCGCGGCAACCTTGCGCCCGATCTCGCGATAGAGCGTTCGCGCGGCGCCGATCCCCGTGCGGCAGTCGCGCGGCAAGGCGGCGATGCCCGGCACCGCGCGGTCATAGAGATCCTCGGCCCGGTCGAGGAGGCGGCCGACGACGTGACCCAGCGCCGGCGTGAAGCGGGGCGCGGCCAGGAACGCCTCCGGCTCCAGCCCCGCAGCGCGCATCCAGCCGCGCGGCAGGTAGAGCCGGCCATTGCCCGCATCCTCGCCCACGTCGCGCGCGATGTTCGAGAGCTGCATGGCCACGCCCAGGTCGCAGGCACGCGCCAGAACCTCCGGCCGCCGCTCACCCATGAGCAGGGTCATCATCACGCCCACCGTCCCGGCGACGCGGGCGGCATAGGCCTCCACGTCCGCCAGGGTCTCGTAGCGGCGGCCCTGCTCGTCCCAGCGCAGCCCCTCGATCAGGGCGGCGGGCACCTCGAGCGGGATCCGATGGCGCGCCATGACCGCAGCAAAGGCCCGGTCGGCGGGGTGATCCTCGGGCTGCCCCTCGGCGAGTTTGCGCAGGCGCATGGCCAGGCGGTCGGCGGCGCCGGCACGGGCGTCCTCATCCACCAGATCGTCGGCCAACCGGCAAAAGGCGTAGAGCGCATAGGCCGGCTCCCGCACTCGCTGGGGCAGCACGAGAGAGGCCGCGTAAAAGGACTTCGAGCCACCGCGGATCATGCCACGGCAGATCGTCGCGTCGTCCAACTTCGTGACGGTCTCAACGGGCATGCGCCGCCTCCGGGATCAGGCGGTCGACGACCTCGGCCGAGGTGAGAACCCCGGGCACGCCGGCGCCGGGATGGGTGCCCGCACCCACGAAGAATAGCCGGTCGATCCCCTCCGCCTTGTTGTGCGGGCGAAACCAGGCGGACTGAAAGAGCGTGGGCTCGAAGGAGAACCCCGCGCCCTTATAGGCGAGATAGTCCGTCTCGAACTCCCGCGGGGTGAGGATCCGCTGGCTGACCACGTGCTGGCCGAGGCCGGGCAGCACGGTCTCCTCCAGCCGCTGCTGCACCTTGGCGCGATAGCGCTCCGTCTCCGCCGCCCAATCGGTGCCGCTGTCGAGATGCGGCACAGGGCTGAGCGCGTAGAAGGCATCGCAGCCCGGCGGCGCCAGCGAGGGGTCGGTCGCGGTCGGGCGATGCAGGTAGAGGCTGAAATCCTCCGCCAGCCGGTGGCGGTTGAAGATGTCGTGCAGCAACCCCTTGTAGCGCGGGCCGAGAACCATGGAGTGGTGCTCGACCTCCGGCCACTGCCGGTCGGTGCCGAAGTACCAGACGAAGAGCCCCATGGAGTAGCGCGACCGCGCCAGTTTGCGGTCGGTCCAGCGCCGGCGGTGCTGCGGCGCGATCAGGTGCTTCCAGGTCCAGGCGGCATCGGAATTGGCGACGACCACATCGGCGGCGATCTCCTCTCCGCTCGACAGGCGCACGCCGCGGGCCTCACCGCCGTCGATCAGGATCTCCGCCACCTCCGCGCCCAGGCGCATCGTATTGCCCTGCCCCCGGATCAGATCCACCATCCCCTGGATCAGCGCATGGGTGCCGCCCATGGCGAAGTGGACGCCCCATTTGCGCTCAAGCGCCAGGATCAGCAGGTAGATCGCGGTAGTGCCGTGCGGGTTTCCGCCGATCAGCAGCGGGTGGTAGCTGAAGGCCGTGCGCAGCCGCTCGTCCTTGAGGTAGAGCTTCACGCCCTGCGCCACGGTGCGATGCCCGCCGCGCAGCGCGATCCCGGGAAGCTGCAGCAGCATGGTGACCAGCTTGGAGAACTCCATCCGGCCGAGTTTTTGGAAGCCGAAGCGGAACTTCTCCTCCGCGTTCTTCAGCATCCGCTGGTAGCCCGCAACGTCGCCGGGCGACAGCCGCGCCACCTCCGCCCGCATCTTGTCAGCATCGCCGGAGCAGTCGAGGTGCGAGCCGTCGTTGAACAGGATGCGGTAGAAGGGGTCCATCGCACGTAGCTCGACATGGTCAGCCCGGCGCTTGCCACACAGTTCCCAAAGCTCGTCGAGCAGATGGGGCAGCGTGATGATCGTGGGGCCCGCGTCGAAACTGAAGCCGTCCTGGCGGAACACCCGCGCCCGCCCGCCAGGGCAGTCCAGCCGCTCCAGCACCGTGACGCGATAGCCCCGGGCGCCCAGGCGGATGGCCGTGGCGAGACCGCCAAAGCCCGAGCCGATCACCACGGCATGGGGCCGGGCGGCATCGCCTCCAGCGGTGACAGCGGGGGCTGCTAGCTTGGGGTCGTGGACTGTCATCTCAGTCTTACACCTTAAAGTGTCGCCTTAGCGGGGCCAGTTCGGGCTTGCCACTCATCGCAGGCGGCACCCATTCAAGCGGCGTTGGCCGGCAACACGCCGACCCGCCGCGCGGTTTCCAGGATCAGCGCATTGGCGCGGTCGGGCGCTTCCTCATGCGCGAGGTGCCCGAGGCCGCCCAGGGGGACCAGCCGGGCGTTCGGCACAAGGCCCGCCACCACCTCCGCGTCGCCGGGCGTCACGGCGCGGTCTGCGCTGCCGGCGGCCAGGATGAGCGGCGCCTCGAGGCGCGGCAGATCGGCCTTGAGCGGCTCCAGCTCCCAGCGGGCCATCATCGACAGGGCGTTCTGCACATGCGCCGGACAGCGCAGCAGACGGCGGTAGAGGGCGAGGCCGTCGCGGTCGAGCCGCGAGCCGATGCCCGTGATCAGCCGCTCGATCGAGGCAGGGTCCATCACGGCCCCCAGCGCGAAGAACCGCGGCACGAAGGGGTTCAGCGTCATGAGCCGGGCGAGCGAGGGGAAGACCTGTCCCGCCACGCCCGGAAAAGGCAGGAAGGCGCCATTGACGCTGAGGATCGCGCCGGGAGCGATGCGGCCGTCCAGCGCCATGCGCGCCAGGATCGCCGCGCCGGCGGAATGGGCGACGGCCATGGCGGGCCGGGCGCCCAGCGCCTCCAGCAGGGCCCCGACCAGGCGGGATTGGCCAGGCAGCGACAGCCCGTTCATCGCCGGGCGCCCTGTGAACCCATGGCCCGGCAGATCCGGCACGATGACCCGGAACACCTTGGAGAGCGGACCGATCTGGCCGCGCCAGCTATGGGTGGCACCACCCAGACCGTGGAGCAGCAACAGATCCGGCGGCGTGCCCTTGGCGGGGCCTGCGATCTGGACATGCCATTCGATCCCGCCCGCGCGCACGAAGCGGCTGGCCGCGGCATGGGGCCAGCCACGCCCCTCGACCGCCCAGCGCGGCGCGCCAGGGGTGGGGCGCTCCTGCGCGCGCCTCGTCGGTGCTTCGGCGGCGGCGCTCATCGCGCGACCTCCAGCCCGGCGCGGGCGGCCTTGGCGATGGTCTCGGCCTGCGCGCCGGGCAGGGCCAGATATCGCGCGGCCATGGCCTCGGCCAGGGCCCGGGCCTCCCGCGCGGGGCGGGGAGCGGTGTCGATGACGAGGGCGTCGAGGCCTGCCCGAGCGGCGGCCGCGGCGGCGGCGGCGGTGTCGGCGCGGGCGGCGGCGCGCCCCTCTGTCCCGTCGCGGGCGACATTGCCCTTGCCATCGGTCAGCAGGATCACCTGCGCGTCCTGGCCCCGCTGGATCGCGTCGCGCGCCAGCACCGCGGCCGCGTCGATGCCGGCGCCGAGCGGCGTCGCACCGCCGCCCGGCAGGGCCGCCAGCGCCCGGCGCGCCCGCGCCAGCGCCCGGGTCGGGGGCAGCAGCACCTCCGCCCGCGTGCCGCGAAAGGCCACAAGGGCGACCAGATCACGCCGGCGATAGGCCTCGGCCAGGAGCAGTTCGACCGCGCCCTTCGCCTCCGCCAGCCGGGCCAGCGCCGCGGAGCCGGAGGCATCGACCGCGAAGATCGTCAGAGTCTCGCGCGGAGTCTTGAAGCGCCGGATGCGCAGGTCGTCGCGGCGGATCGCAAGGCGCTGGCCCGGGGCCCGGCGGCGCAGCGCCTGCCAGGGCGCCGCGGCGGCCAGCGTCTGAGTGAGCGCCAGGCGCCTGCCCTGCCCCGGCACCCCGGGGCGCACGCCCGCGGGCCGCCCGCGCTGGGTACCGAGGCGCCGCTGCCCTGCCCCATCGCCGCGCGCCCGCCCCCGCCGCGCCCCACCGGCCATCGACGCGAGAACCTCCGGCGGCAGCTCGGCATGCACGGCCTCCAGCAGGCGATCGGCCATGGCCTGAATCTCCTCGGCCGAGGAGGGCTGATCCTCGCCCTCCGACGGGTCTTCGGGCGGCGGGTCTTCGGGCGGTGTGGCGTCGGGCGGCGGGGCTTCCTCGGTCGGGGCCTCCTCGGGCGCCTCCTCCATCGGCAGGCAGGTGGCCCGGGGCAGGATCACCAGGCGCAGGGCCGCGGCCGCGGCGGCCTCCCCGACCTCCGCCCCGCCGGTCAGCGCCGCCTGCGCCCGGGCCGCCCGCAGCGCCAGAACGACCGCGCGCAGGGAGAAGACGCCGTAGCGTAGGGCTGCGACCACCATCGCCTCCTGCAGGGCCGGGGGTACGTCGATGCGGTCCAGGCGCGCCCGCGCCCCGGCGACATCGGCGGCATCGAGGGGGCTCAAGGTCCCCTCGGTCACCGCCAGCGGCACCGCGTCGAGGGCGAGGCGGAAGGCCAGGCGATCGGCGAGGGCGGGCGGCAGGCCCTCCCCCTCCCCCGCGCTCTCGTCGAAGGCGATGAGTGCCAGGCGCGCCGCGGCCCCCGGGCCATGGACCGCCCCCGGGGCGCGGCCCGTGTCCAGGATCTGGGCCAACGCGCCGGCGGCCCCCCGGTCGAGCCCCTCGGCCCCAGGAAGCAGCAGCACGCCCCCGTCGGCCCGCGCCGCAGGGCCCGGCGTCTCCACGCGCCGCCCGGTGGCCAGCGTCAGGCCCAGATCGGGGCCACAGGAGAGCGCGGCGATGTCCAGGCTCATGGGCAGGCGCTGCCAGGGCGCACTTGCGGGCATCAGCCGGCGGAGCGCCGCGATCCAGGCATCGCGCGCATGGCCGGGCCCCGCCTGCAGCCAGACCCCGCCCAGGCCCGCCGGATCGACCGCCACCAGCGCCGCCGCCAGCAGCGCATCGCGCCAGAGGGCCCCGGCGTCCGCCGGCTCCCCGTCTGGCGTCGGCTCCGGCAGATCGCGCATCGCCCCGCGCCCCTCAGGCGCCGATGAGATCGGCGACGGCGCGCTCGACCCGGGCCGCAGCCGCGGTGTCGTCCAACGGATCGCGCCGCAGCCGGTGGCCGAGCGCCATGGGGGCGATGCGGGCCATCAGCGCCTCGCTGACCGCAGCCTCCCCCTCCAGCGCCGCCAGGGCACGGGCCGCCCGCACCAGCGTCAGCTCCCCGCGCAACCCGTCCGTGCCGAGCGAGAGGCAGAGCTCGGCCGCGCGGATCCGCGCCTCCTCCCCCACCTCGACCGTCGGAAGGGCCTCGCGGGCACGGGCCAGGCAGTCGCGCGCCGTGCTCTCGGCGTCAGCCCAATCGGCCAGGAACCCCTCGGGATCGCGCTCAAAGGCGTCGCGGCGGCGCACGACCTCCACCCGCTCGGCGATCACCTGCGGCGTCCGCACCTCGACGGACAGGCCGAAACGGTCCAGAAGCTGCGGCCGCAGATCCCCCTCCTCCGGGTTGCCCGAGCCCACCAGGACGATGCGGGCGGGATGGCGGATCGACAGCCCTTCCCGCTCCACCACGCTCTCTCCCGAGGCGGCAACATCCAGGAGCAGATCGACGATATGGTCCTCCAGCAGGTTCACCTCGTCGATGTAGAGGAACCCGCGGTGGGCCCGCGCGAGCAGCCCCGGCTCGAAGTGCTTCTCGCCGGTGCTCAGCGCCCGCTCCAGATCGAGCGCGCCCAGCACCCGATCCTCGGTCGAGCCGAGCGGCAAATCGACCACCGGCACGGGCCGCATCTCCGGCTGCGGATCGGCGCCATTGCAGACGGGGCAGCAGGCGGCCGGGCGGCCCGGCGGGCAGTTGTAGAGACAGCCCGCCACGGCCTCCATCGGCGGCAACAGGGCCGCGAGCGCGCGGATCGTGGTCGACTTGCCCGTCCCCCGGTCACCGAAGGCCAGCACGCCGCCGACGGCAGGGTCGGTGGCAGCGATCATCAGCGCGGTCTTAAGCGCCTCCTGCCCGACGATGGCGGAGAAGGGGAAGGCTGGCATCATGGGGCGCGCTCCACTGTCGCAAAGGGCCGACGCGCGCAGGCGTCAACTTTAGTTGACAGCCTATCGTAGCCCCGCCGCGACATCAAGCGCTCGCGGGCCGTGCCGCGACCATCGGCGCCCCCGGATACTTGCGCCACAGGGCATGGCCGCCGCACCCTGCCCCTGGGTCGCCGAGGCAGAGCGACGGACAGGCAGGGACGGCACCATGGGCGGAACAGGCGACGGCAGCGACGGCACGCTCTTTCTGGGGGGCGGTGGCGCGGACCATGGCATCGCACAACGCTTGGACCTGAGGCGCGCCAACCGCCACGGCCTGATCGCGGGCGCCACGGGCACGGGCAAGACGGTGACGCTCCAGATCATGGCGGAGGGGTTTTCGGCCGCCGGCGTTCCGGTCTTCATGGCCGACGTGAAGGGAGATCTCACGGGCCTCGCCCAGGCGGGATCGCCGGCGCATAAGCTCCACGACAAGCTCCTGGCGCGCGCCGGGACCATCGGGCTCACGCCTTACGCCTACGGTGCCTTTCCCGCGGTCTTCTGGGACCTGTTCGGCAAGGCAGGCCACCCGATCCGCACCACGGTGTCGGAGATGGGGCCGCTCCTGCTCACCCGCCTCCTCGATCTCTCCGAGGCACAGGAGGGGGCGCTGCACATCGCCTTTCGCCTGGCCGACGAGGAGGGGCTGCTCCTGCTCGACCTCAAGGACCTGCGGGCGATCCTGACCCATATCGCCGAGCACCGGGCCGAGGTCTCGGCGCGCTACGGCGCGGTTTCGACCAACACACTCGGCGCGATCCAACGGCGCCTGTTGGTGCTGGAGAACGAGGGCGGCGGGTATCTTTTCGGTGAGCCTGCGCTCTCGCTCACCGACCTGACCACGACCGCGCGGGATGGGCGTGGCCAGATCAACATCCTGGCCGCAGCGCGGCTGATGCGCACCCCGCGGCTCTATGCGACCTTCCTGCTGTGGCTGCTGTCCGAACTCTTCGAGGAACTGCCCGAGGTCGGCGATCCGGACAAACCCGTGCTGGTCTTCTTCTTCGACGAGGCGCACCTGCTGTTTGACCGCGCGCCGCCGGCGCTGGTCGACAAGGTGGAGCAGGTGGCGCGGCTCATCCGCTCCAAGGGCGTGGGCGTCTACTTCGTCACCCAGAACCCGGCGGATATCCCCGACAGCGTGCTCGGCCAGCTCGGCAACCGGGTGCAGCATGCGCTGCGCGCCTATACGCCGAAGGAACGCAAGGCGCTGCGTGCAGCGGCCGACAGCTTCCGCCCCAACCCCGCCTTCGACACCGGCGAGGCGATCGTGGATCTGGGGATCGGAGAGGCGCTGGTCTCCACCCTCGGCGCCAAGGGCGCCCCGAGCGTGGTGGAACGGACCCTGATCCGCCCGCCCTCCTCCCGCCTCGGGCCGGCCGAGGAGAGCGTGCTGGCGGCGGTCCGCGCCGCCTCCCCCCTCGGCGCGCGCTACGATCAGGCGGTGGACCGTGAGAGCGCCTTTGAGATCCTCACGACCCGCGCTGCCGACGCCGCGGCGGAAGCGGAGGCGGCCGAGGCCGCGCCGGAGACGCCGGTCGAGACGCCCTGGGGCCGCACGCCGCGCAAGCGTTCCTCCGGCGCCAGACGCTTCGGCGGGCCCCTGTCGCGCGACTGGCCGAAGCCGAAGCCGCCCACAAAGCGCACTCGCCGCCGGCGCGGCGACAGCCCGGCGGAGGCCTTCACCAAGTCGCTGGCGCGCAGCCTCGGCTCAGGCCTCGGACGCAAGATCTCGCGCGGGATCCTCGGCGGCCTGTTCCGCGGCCGCTGACCACCCCCCAAACGCGCCGCACGCCGTCATTGCTCAGCCCGACCGGGCAATCCACGAAGAGGCCAGTGGCGGCACCGCGCAGGCCGGTCCTCAGCTGCCCATCTCCTCCATGCCGGGGAAGGGGTGGAGCTTCAGCAGTTCATCGTCGATCTGCGCGGCCTTGATCGCGGCGGGTCGCGCCATCAGACGGGCGGCATAGGCGCGAAAGGTCGGCCGCTCCGGCAGGGTCCCCTGGGTCAGATGCCAGATCACATGGCTGCCCAGGTAGACATCCGCCGCGCTGAAGCGGTCGCCGACGATGTACTCGACCCCGTCAAGCGCTCCCTCCAGCGTGTCGATCACCTGCTCCACGGTGCCATAGCCCAGGATCGAGGGCGCCCGCTCGTCGTCAGAACGCAGGCCGAGCGCCTCGTTCACCATCGCGGCTTCCAGCGGCCCGGCCGCGAAGAACATCCAGCGCAGGTAGGCGCCCCTTGCAGGATCATCGAGCGCCGGCGCCAGGCCCGGCCGCTCGAAGGTATCGGCGAGATAGGCACAGATCGCCGCGCATTCGGTGACGACCACCTCGCCGTGGGTGAGTGCGGGGACCTTGCCCATGGGGTTCAGGGCCATGAAGGCAGGGTCGCGGGGGCCATAGTCGATCACGACCGTGTCATAGGGCTGGCCCACCTCCTCCAGCATCCAGCGCGCGATCCGCCCGCGGGACATGGGGTGCGTGTAGAACGTCAGCGTGCTCATGGCGGGTTCTCCCGGGTTGCCACCTCGCGCACAGGATACCACGCGGCCGTTGCCAGGCGGGCACCATTCCCGCCCCATTCCCGCCCCGTGCCGCGACCCTCGCCTTGTCGTGCCGGGCCCTCTGGTCTAACTCCCGGCGACGCTGCCATCCGGCGCGCCCTGCGCCGCGCGAGGAGATCACCCCATGTCCATCCCGCAGCAGGGCGGCGGCCCCATCGAAAGCCGTGACGACCTGGCGGGCTACCTCGCCTCCGGCTGCAAACCGCGCGAGGACTGGCGGATCGGGACCGAGCACGAGAAGTTCGGCTACTGCCTGGAGACCCACAAACCCATCCCCTACGACGGCGAACGTTCCATCCGGGGCCTGCTGGAGGGGCTGCGCGACGGCTTCGGCTGGGCGCCGGTGGAGGAAGCGGGGAACATCATCGGGCTCGAGAAAGATGGCGCCAATGTCTCACTCGAGCCCGGCGGCCAGCTTGAGCTCTCCGGCGCGCCGCTCGAGACGATCCACCAGACCTGTGACGAGGTGAACAGCCACCTGGCCGAGGTGCGCGAGGTCGCCGATCGCCTGGGCATGGGCTTCATCGGCCTCGGCGCCGCGCCGGAATGGCGGTTCGAGGACATGCCCCGCATGCCCAAGGGCCGCTACCGCCTGATGACCGAATACATGGAGAAGGTCGGCACCCACGGCACGCAGATGATGTACCGAACCTGCACCGTGCAGGTGAACCTCGACTTCTCCTCCGAGGCGGACATGGTCCAGAAGCTGCGCGTCGCGCTGGCGTTGCAGCCGGTCGCCACCGCGCTCTTCGCCGCCTCGCCCTTCTTCGAGGGGCAGCCCAACGGCTGGCTGTCGTGGCGCGCGCGGGTCTGGCGCGACGTCGATCACGACCGCACGGGCATGCTGCCCTGGGTCTTCGAGGACGGTATGGGCTTCGAGCGCTGGGTCGACTATGCGCTCGATGTGCCCATGTACTTCGTCTACCGCAACGGAGAGTACGTGGACGCCCGCGGACAGTCCTTCCGCGATTTCCTCGAGGGTCGCCTGCCGGCGCTGCCGGGCGAGGTCCCGACCCTGTCGGACTGGGGCGATCACCTGACCACGATCTTCCCCGAGGCGCGGATCAAGAAGTTCATCGAGATGCGCGGCGCCGACGGGGGCCCCTGGCGCAGGCTCTGTGCCCTGCCCGCACTCTGGGTTGGGCTGCTCTACGACCAGGGCGCGCTGGATGCGGCCTGGGACCTCTGCAAGGGCTGGTCGGCCGAAGATCGCGAGGCGCTGCGCCACGACGCGGCCAAGACCGGGCTGGGGGCACAGGTCGCGGGGCGGCGCCTGCAGGCGGTGGCGACCGAGGTGCTGGACATCGCCGAGGCCGGGCTCAAGGCCCGCGCCCGGGCCAGCGCCTTCGACCGCGACGAGGTCCATTTCCTGAACGCCCTGCGCGAGATCACGACCAGCGGCATCACCCCGGCCGAGGAGATGCTGAGCCGCTATCACGGCGCCTGGGCCGGCGACCTCAAACGGATCTACGCCGACTACAGCTACTGATCTTCGTCCCCGACTGCGCGCCGCAGCGAGTTACCACGGCCCCGGCGCGCGATGGTCACGGCTCGGGGCTAGTCGGCTTCGGCCCGCAGCGGCAGGTAGAGATCGCCCCCGTCGCGGTACTTCTCCGCCATCTCCGCCATCCCGGCCTTCGCCGCCTCGGCCCGGATGTCATGGCTGATGCGCATCGAGCAGAACTTCGGCCCGCACATCGAGCAGAAATGCACGACCTTGTGCGCCTCCTTCGGCAGGGTCTGGTCGTGGAACTCCCGGGCGGTATCGGGGTCGAGCGAGAGGTTGAACTGGTCCTCCCAGCGAAACTCGAACCGCGCGCGACTGAGCGCATCGTCCCGCGCCTGCGCCCCCGGCAGACCCTTGGCCAGATCCGCCGCATGCGCCGCGATCTTGTAGGTGATCACCCCGGTCTTGACGTCGTCGCGGTCCGGCAGGCCCAGGTGCTCCTTCGGCGTGACGTAGCAGAGCATGGCGCAGCCGTACCACCCGATCATCGCCGCCCCGATGCCCGAGGTGATGTGGTCATAGCCCGGTGCGATATCCGTGGTGAGGGGCCCGAGCGTGTAGAACGGCGCCTCGTCGCAGCATTCGAGCTGCTTCTCCATGTTCTCCTTGATCTTGTGCATGGCCACATGGCCCGGCCCTTCGATCATGACCTGGCAGTCCTTGGCCCAGGCGATCTTGGTGAGCTCCCCAAGCGTCTCGAGCTCGGCGAACTGCGCCCGGTCATTGGCGTCGGCGATGGAGCCCGGGCGCAGCCCATCACCGAGCGAGAAGCTGACGTCATAGGCCCGGCAGATGTCGCAGATCTCCTCGAAGTGCTCGTAGAGGAAGCTCTCGCGGTGATGATGCAGGCACCACTTCGCCATGATCGAGCCGCCGCGCGAGACGATGCCGGTGACCCGGTCGATGGTCATCGGCACCATGTGCAGCCGGACCCCCGCATGGATGGTGAAGTAGTCGACGCCCTGCTCGGCCTGCTCGATCAGCGTGTCGCGAAAGATCTCCCAGGTCAGATCCTCCGGGACGCCGCCGACCTTCTCCAGCGCCTGGTAGATCGGGACGGTGCCGATGGGCACGGGGCTGTTGCGGATGATCCACTCGCGGGTGTTGTGGATGTTGTTGCCGGTCGAGAGATCCATGACCGTGTCGGCACCCCAACGGATTGCCCAGACCAGCTTGTCGACCTCCTCCTCCATCGAGGAGGTGACCGCCGAGGTGCCCATGTTGGCGTTCACCTTCACCAGGAAATTGCGCCCGATGATCATCGGCTCGCTTTCAGGGTGGTTGATGTTGGCGGGGATGATGGCGCGGCCCGCGGCCACCTCGTCGCGCACGAACTCGGGCGTCACCCGGTCGGGGATCGAGGCGCCGAAATCCTCCCCGTCGCGGGGCATGGCATCGCGGGGCGTGGGCGTGGCCGTGGCCTCGCGGCGCTGGTTCTCGCGGATCGCGACAAACTCCATCTCCGGCGTGACGATGCCGGCGCGGGCATAGGCAAGCTGGGTGACGGCCCCCGTCTTGGCCCGCAACGGGCGGGGCTTGATGGGAAACGCCGGGGTCAGCCGGGCGGCGGAGACGAAACCGTTGTCGGCGGGCTGGATCGCCCGGCCGTCATAGGCGACGACATCGCCCCGTGCCGCGATCCAATCGCGGCGCAGGGGCGCCAATCCGCGATTGATGTCCGTGGCGATGTCCGGATCCGTGTAGGGGCCAGAGGTGTCATAGACCGTGAGCGCAGGCTCATTGGCCGAGGGATGCACCGCAATCTCGCGCATCGGCACGCGGATCTCCGGGTGCCGGGCGCCCGCGACATAGGTCTTACGGGAGGCGGGCAGCGCGCCCGTCGTCATGGTCGGTTTGGGTTTGGGGATGGTCATCGTGCGTCTCCTTGAGCGCTCACTCAAAAAGACCCAAAGTGCCGATCGAGGTAGGAAGGGCGACTGTGCACGACCGTGCACCCCGGCTTACCGGTTTTGCCCATGCTCCCTACGCCAGTATCACCTGGGTCAGGTTCAAAGGGTCGCGTCACTGCGCCTGAGCGCGGTCAGCCTCTCAGCCCCCAAAGCGGGGCTCCCCTGCGATGCCTCGTGCATGGCCTGAAACCGGCTGAGCGTCAAACCGTCTCTTCGTCACGCCCTGCTCGTCACGCCCTGCCACCAAGACCCGCCGTCGGCTCAGTAGATGTTGGCTTCGGCGGTCGGCGCGGTCGTTAGGCGGCAGGCATGGAGGGGGGTGAGGTCCAGGCTGCGGTAGGTGCCCTCGGCGATCCACTCCGCCAGGGCGCGGCCGACGCCGGCACCGTGCTGGAGGCCGTGGCCCGAGAAGCCTGTGGCAAGCAGCAGACCGGGCACGCCGGGTGCCGGGCCCAGGATCGCGTTCTGGTCGTGGGTATTCCAATCGTAGTGCCCTGCCCAGAGGCCGGTCATCCGCACCGCCTCGAAGCATCGGGCGCGGGCGGCCAGCAGGGGCCAGAGCGCTTCGTCGAACTCATTTGAACGCGGTTCAAAATCATCCGGAGCAACCGCGGGGTCGGCGGTCGGGGCCTTGCCGGCGATAAACCCCGCCCCCTCCGGCCGCAGCCACATGCCCGAGGGGTCGGCGATCAGGGGCCACCCCGCCTGCCCCGCCGGCGGCGTCTCGCAGCCAAAGCAAAAGACCGTGCGCTTGCGCGGCTCCACCGGCAGGGCGAGACTGGCGGTGCGCGCGAGCGCCGGGGCACGGGTGCCGGCCGCGTTCACCACCCACGCCGCCGCCAGCCGCGTCCCGTCGGTCAGCGTGACGCCCACCGCGGCACCGGAGGGATCGCATTCGATGGCGGCGGCCTCGGCCCGCTGCCAGAGCGCGCCGGCGGCCTGGCTCTCGGCCCGCAGGCCGCGCAGGAGCGCCAGGCCGTCGAACCACCCCTCGCCCGACAGCCCGAGGCTGCCGAGCGCCAGGTCGCCGGTCGACAGTCCGGGGTAGCGCGCGGCGATCTCCGCCGGGCTCAGCAGCGCCACCTCGGCGCCCTCATCGCGCTGGAGGGTATGGGCGGCGCGCAGGCCCTCGGCCTGTGCGGCGTCGCCCGCCAGGATCAGGTAGCCGTTTTCGCGAAAGGCGATCGCCTCCCCCTCCGGCGTTCGGCGGGCGCGGAGGAAGGCCAGGCCGTATTGGGAGAGGCGGATGTTCAGCGCCGTCGTGAACTGTTGGCGCAGGCCCGAGGCCGAGAGCGCGGTCGCCGCCTGCCCATAGCTCGGGTCGCGCTCGAGCACCGTCACCGAACCGGGCCAGGCGCGGTCGACCTTGAGGTGCCAGGCGACCGAGGCACCGACGATGCCGCCGCCGATGACGACGACCGACGACACGCTAGCCGGCGCCCGAGGCGACCCGCGCCAGCGCCTTGTCGCGCATCTCGCTCAAGGTCTCGCGCGGAGTGAGCGCTTCGGTGGAGATCACAAGCTCGATCAGCGCGCCGCTGGGGCTGGCCAGCGCCGCCTCAAGCGCCGGGGCGAAATCCTCGGTGCGTTCGACGCGGGCGGCGGCCATGCCATAGGCGCGGCCGATGGCGAGATAGTCCGGGTTCTCGATCCGCGTGGCGCTGACGCGGCCGGGGTAATGACGCTCCTGGTGCATGCGGATCGTGCCGTAGGAGCCGTTGTTGATCACCAGAACCACAGGCTGGGCGCCCGCCTGCATGGCGGTGCCCAACTCCTGCATGGTCATCTGGATATCGCCGTCGCCCGCGAAGCAGACCACCGCGCGGCCGGGGTGGCGCAGTTTGGCGGCGATGGCCGCCGGCAGGCCGTAGCCCATGGCGCCGGACTGGGGCGCCAGCAGCCGGTGCTCGGGGCCATAGAGAAACAGGCGCGCGGGCCAGATGGCGAAGTTCCCCGCGCCGGTCGTGATGATCCCGTCGGCGGGCAGGTGTTCCCGAATGACCTGCATGACCGCGCCCATGTCGACGCCCGTGGGCTGTGCCGGCAGCGTGAAGGTCGCGTCAAAGGCCGCGCGCAAGTCCGCGGCCCAGTCGGCGCCGCGCGCCCGCGCGGGCACCCCGGGCGTGCTTTCCGCGCCGGTCGCCATGATCCCCCGCATCAGATGGCCGGCATAGCCCGCGGGATCGGCCACCGCTGCCTCCGGCGTCTGGAAGATCTTCAGCAGCTCGCCCGCATCGGCATGGACATGGATCAGCCGCTGCTTCGGCTGCGGGACGTCGAGCAGCGTGTAGCCATCGGTCTCCGTCTCGCCGAAGCGGATGTTGAGGGCGAGCAGCACGTCCGCCTCCCGGATCGCCCGCTTGACGTGGGCTGCCATGCCGACACCGGCATCGCCGATGTAGGAGGAGAGCGTGTTGTCGATCAGATCCTGGCGGCGAAAGCCGACCGCGATGGGCAGCCCGGCCTCGGCCGCCACGGTGGCGAGCGCGCTCAAGACGCTGCGCCCGCCCGGCACCTCCCACCCGCCGCCGCCGATCAGGATCAGCGGGCGCTCGGCCGCCATCAGGGCCTCGGCGTCCGCATGGCCCTCCTTCGGCGATTGAAAGGGCGGCGTGACCGGGCGGCTGAGGGGGGCTGCGGTCGTGTGCTCGGTCAGCATGTCCTCGGGCAGGGAGACGACGACCGGGCCAGGCCTGCCCGACAAGGCCGCCGCCATGGCGCGACCGACGAGTTCGGGCACGCGGTCGGGATCGTCGATCTCGAACACCGCCTTGGCGACCGGGCCGAACATGGCGCGATAGTCGACTTCCTGGAACGCCTCCCGCCCCCTCATGTCGCGGGCGACCTGGCCGACGAACAGGATCATGGGCGTCGAGTTCTGGCGCGCCGTATGCACGCCGATGGCCGCGTTGGTGGCGCCGGGGCCGCGGGTGACGAAGCAGATGCCGGGCTGACCGGTCAGCTTGCCCCAGGCCTCCGCCATGAAGGCGGCGCCCCCCTCCTGGCGGTTCGGCACAAAGGCGATGCCGCTGTCGTGCAGGGCATCGAGGACCGCAAGATAGCTCTCCCCCGGCACGCCGAAGACGGTTTCAATCCCCTGGACCCTGAGACACGCAACCAAGATGTCGGCGGCGCGACGGGGCGGGACAGTCATGGAGGCGCTCCTTTGAACCTGCGGGGAGAGAATAGGGCAAAAATCGTGGGCGACGGCATTGGCGCGGCCACCCGCCAGCCTGTCAAGCTGCGCGGGAGGCGCGAAATATGGCGAAAAGAAGGCAAAGCGTGGCGAAAGGGAGTCGAACCGCCGGCAAAGCGGCGCCTACTTCGCGTAATCTCGCAGAAAAGTGGGCGTAGATGCTGAGATCCTGAAGAAAGTCGGCCCGCCACCTCCCCCAAGGCGACGGGCCTGCGGCGCGGATCCCCTGGAAAACAGTGTTCTCCCCCGCGTCGTCGACTCATCTGCACTGCAACTCGGGCGGGAAGCGGGCACGATCAGGGCATTTTGTGTCAGTCCGGGAAAAACTCTGTTCTCGGTAGTCATTACCTACTGAAAGGCGGGGGCGCGAGGCCGGTCGCTGAAGCGGATCCCGCGGAACCTGTCTTCCTCGTCGCGCTCGAAAACACTGCGCGGAAAGCGCACGCGGAGTTCGGCCCGTTCGATCTCAGGCGTCCAGGCCTTGTCGGTGCGCAGACAGGTCGCCTGGGCGCCATCGAGCGATACTTCGTCACCGTACTCCTGAAAGCGGGTCAGGTTCCGCAGCGCCGTCCGGCCATCCAGCTGAAGCTGCCCGGTCTCGACCGCCTGGCGCAACGAGATGAGCGCGAGGATGCTGAGCCGGCGCGCCTGCCAGGCGCCGCAGAACGCCAGCCGGCCGTTATCGTTCACCTTGGCGACGCGGAACTCGACGATCCCGCCGTCCGAGAAGAAGCCGTTGCCGGTGACATAATCGTCGGTGATCGTCGCGCTGCCGGCTGCGACCGTGCTGGCACCGCAGCCGACCACGGCGATGAGGGCGGCAAAGGCGAGGCTGCGGCCGCGGCGGCGCTGCGGTCCGACGGTGTTTCCGAGGGGCATGTGATCCTCCATCCCTAGGTGTACTCCTGAGATCGGGGCGCAGGCGCCCAAGGCAAGAGGCAGCGCAGCAGCGCCGCGGGCACAGCGCCTCACACTCTCGTGGCTGAGCGCCGGCAGAACGGCCGGAAGGGCGGGCCATGGCCGGCGTGATCGCCGCCCCTTGACCTATCCGGTCAGCCGGCCTTCTCTGCCGCGCGCCAAGAAGAGGACAACGCCCATGACCGCCGTTCAGGATCGCCCGCCTATGACCGACACTGGGATGGCCCATGCCACCCGCCCCGCGATCGGGTCTGGTCTGTGGCGAAGGCTGCGCCGGGCGGGCCTGGCTGCGGCGACGGCCACGACGATGACCACGGCGTCGCTGCCGGCTGTGGCGGCGGAGGTGACGCTCAACTTCGCGCATTTCATGCCCGTCGAGAGCTGGCAGAACCGCGATCTGTTCGCCGCCTGGGCAGAGGCGGTGGAGACCGCCGCGGACGGGCGGATCGACGTCACGGTCTATCCCGCGCAGACCCTGGGGCGGGCGCCGGACGGCTATGACAACGCCCGCGACGGGATCGCCGATATCGCCTGGACCGTGCAGGGCTATACCGCCGGCCGCTTTCCGCTCAGCCAGATCGTCGAGCTGCCGGGCCTGTTCGACAGTGCCGCCGTCGGCTCCTGCGCGTTCCAGAAGCTCTATGACAGCGGCGCGCTGGATGCGGAGTACGCGGAGACCAAGGTCCTGTTCGTCCATACTCACGGGCCGGGGCATATCCATACCCGCGGGACGCCGGTCACGACGCTGGAGGATCTGAAGGGGCTGAAGCTGCGCCGCCCGACCGCGGTGATCGGCCGGCTGCTGGAGGAACTGGGCGCCGAGCCCGTGGGCATGCCCGCCCCGCGGATCTATGAGGCCGCCGAGCGCGGGACCATCGACGGGTTCCTGCTGCCTTGGGAAGCGGTGGAGGGTTTTCGCGCGAGCGAGGTCTCGGACCAGCACACGGAATTCGGCCTCTATGCGCTGGCTTTCGTGACGACAATGAACAAGGGCGCCTATGACGCCCTGCCCGCAGACCTGAAGGCCGTGATCGACGCGCAGTCGGGCATGGACTGGGCGCTCGCGGCAGGTCGGGGCTACGACGGCGGCGATGTCTCGGGCCGCGAGAGCACGCTCGAGAGCGGGACACTGCATCGCATTGAGGGCAGCGAGCGCGCCGCCTGGGAGGCAGCGGCGGCGCGGGCGACCGAGGGCTATCTTGCAGCGCTCGAGGCCGAGGGCCTGCCCGGGCGCGCGACCTATGCCGCCCTGCAGGGCTATGTCGCGGAATGCGAGGCCGCCGAGGCCGGCTGAGGGACCCGATCATGATCCGCCGTGGCGCGGCTGTGCTGGTCGGGCGGCTGGTGCAGGTCTTCGATGCGCTGGCCATGGCGGCGCTGGCGGCGCTGGCCGGTGTGGTGGCGGTGAGCATCGCGGGGCGCGCGGTCTTTGACGCCACCGGGGGTGCGGTCGATCTGCTGGTGCCAGGCGCCATCGAGCTCTCGGGGCTCGCGCTCACAATCATGGTGATGGCAGCGCTGCCGGGTGCGGCGATCCGGGGCCTGACGCGGGTCGATCTACTGATCGATCGGCTCCCTGCCCGCGTGCAGGCCCTGGCCGAGGGGGCCTGGGCGTTGCTCCTCGCCGTACTGGCCGCCCTTCTCGCCTGGCTCCTGAGCGCGCGGGCCCTGCGGGAGGCTGCGGGCGGTCACCTGACCCAGGATCTGGGCCTGCCGCTCTGGCCATTCACGGGCTTCGCGGCGCTGGCAGCGCTGTTGCTGATCCTTGCCGCGCTGTCCCGGCTGTCTTCGCCGGGTCGCTGAGGGATGGGGCCGCAGGAGACCGGGCTTGCCTTTCTGGCGCTCCTGGGGGTGCTGCTCGCCCTCGGCTGCCCAGTGGGCGTGGCGATGATCGCCACGGGGCTCGGCGGGTTCGCGGCGATCATCGGCCCGGATCCCGCCCTCAGGATCCTGGAGCGTGCGGTGCTTGAGACCGCGGGCAATCCCGGCTTCACGGTCATCCCGCTCTTTATCCTGATGGGCGCCCTGGTGGCGGAGGCGGGGATCGGGCGGGATCTGTTCCTGACGGCACGCCGGGCCATGGGGGGCCGGCCGACCGGGGTGGCCCTGGCGGGCCTGGGCGCGAGCACGGTCTTTGCGGCGGCCTCGGGCTCCTCCCTCGCCACCGCCTCGGCCATGGCGAAGGCGGCGCTGCCTGCCATGCGGGCGGCCGGAACCGACCCAAGGCTGGCGGCAGGGTCGCTGGCGGCGGGGGGCACGCTGGGGATCATGATCCCTCCTTCCATCGCGCTGCTGCTCTATGCGCTGGTGATGGAGCAGTCGGTGACCGAGATGTTTCTCGCGGGCCTCATCCCCGGCCTGCTCGGTGCCGCGCTCTACGCGCTGGCCGCCATCCTCGCGGGTCGCGCCTGGCAGGCCGGAGCCCCGCGCGAGGCCACGGGAAAGCCCGAGGCGGGCGCGCGCTGGGGCACCATGGCGGCGCTGGCGCTGTTCCTGGGCGTCATGGGCGGGCTCTACGGCGGGCTGTTTACGCCGACCGAGGCCGGGGGCGCCGGCGCCGCCCTGGCCCTGGTCCTCGCCCTCGCCCGAGGGGTCCGCGGCGCCGGCGTGCAGCGGGCCATGCGCGAAACGCTCTCCCTCTCGGCGGCACTCTTCGTGATCCTGATCGGCGCCGAGTGCTTCGGCTACCTCCTCTCGGTCAGCCGATTGGCGAGCGCGCTGGAGGGTTGGGTGGAGGCCGCGGGGCTCTCGCCCCTCGGCCTCATCCTCGCGATCCTGGCTTTCTACCTGGTGCTGGGCTGCGTGATGGAGAGTCTGGCGATGATCCTGCTCACGGTGCCGATCTTCGCGCCGCTGGCAGTGGCCGCCGGGTTCGACCCGGTCTGGTTCGGCATCCTCGCGGTCACGGCGGTGGAGGTCGGGCTGATCACGCCGCCCGTGGGCATGAACCTGTTCGTGGTGCGGGCCGCCGCCCCTGACATCGGCCTTGGCACGATCTGGCGCGGCGTGGCCCCCTTCGTGCTGGCGGATGTGGCGCGGCTGGCGCTGTTGATCGCCCTGCCGGGCCTCGCCCTCTGGCTGCCCGCGGCACTGGCCGGTTAGCCGCCCGACAGCTCCCTGACCTTTTCCTCCAACTGCGGCGTCCGCAGGCCGAGCTGATGCGCCCGCATATAGTCGGCATTGGCGGCCTCGGTCTCGCCGGCCTCATCCAGGAACAGCGCGCGGGCGTAATGCGCCGCCGCCCATTCCGGCGACAGCAGGAGCGCGCGGTCATAGTCGTTCCGCGCCCCCGGCACCGCGGCCCGCATCCGCGCCTCGCCCCGGTTCAACCAGGCCGTCGGATCGCGCGGATCACGGGCGATAGCCGCCGAGAAGGCATCGACGGCACCCGGGTAACGCTCCAGCGCGAAGAGCGCCCGGCCCTTGCCGAGGTGCGGCGCCGCCCAGGCGGGCTCCAGCGCGGCGGCCGCCTCAAAGCTCGCGATGGCTTCCTCCGGCCGGCCGACATCCGCCAAGAGCTGCCCGCGGCCCTGATGCGGCGCGGCCCCCCGCGGATCGGCCTGGATCGCCGCGTCATAGTCGACAAGGGCCGCCGTGGCATCGTTCTGGCGGCGGTGGATCTCGGCGCGGCTGACATAGGCAGGCGCAAGCGAGGGATCGAGTTCGATGGCCAGGTCCAGCCGCGCCTTGGCGGTGGCCAGGTTGTTGAGATCGAGCGCGGCGACGCCGGCATTGAACGCCACCCGAGCGCGGTTCGGCCGATCGAGGCGATCGCCGGCGAACTCGAGCGCCAGATCGCAGAGGCGCAGTGCCTCGCCCGGCGAGCTGTCCGGCGAGGCGCAGCCGCGCACCATCTCCGGCAGATCCTGCGCAGGCGCCACGGCGGGCAGGCCCAGGAGAAACGCGCAGACCATCGGGGTGAGCGCGCGGCGCAGGATGGCTGCAGCCCACTCAACCCCTGCGTCGGCCCCCGCCGTCGCCAAACGACCCTTCATCTTCGGCTCCCCAGCCTGCCCCTCAACTTGCGAAAGACCGCCCCTTGTCGAAGCGCATGCCACAACCGACAGTGGCGGGGACTGAACGTAAGACAGGCCTGCATCTCATGAAACCGCTTTCGAGCCGGCCGCCCATGTCGGCGAACGCGCAGGGCGCGGTTTGGATTCTGCTGTCCGTGGTCGGTGCCACCGCGATGACGCTGGGTGTGCGCCAGGTGGCGCAGGACATCCACACGGTCATGCTGGCCTTCATCCGCTCGGCGCTGGCGCTGTTGCCGGTGTTGCCGCTGCTGCATCGGGTGCGCTGGCATGGCTCTACCGCGCCGGCGCCCCGGCGCTCCGCGATCCGCTTTACCGCCTGGCAGCTGCATCTCTTCCGCGGCGTGGCGCTGGTGGGCGCGCTCAACGGCGGGTTCTATGCCGTCTGGCAGCTGCCGCTCGCGACCGCGACGATCCTGTTCTTTCTGGCGCCCGTCTTCGCCACCGCCTTCGCCGGGCCCATCCTGGGAGAGACGGTGGGGATCCGGCGCTGGGGCGCGGTGCTGACGGGCTTCACGGGCGCCATCGTCATCCTGCGCCCCGGGGTGCAACCCATCGATGCGGGGATGCTGGCGGCGGTCGCCTCGGCCATGTGCTATGCGGCGGTGCTGATCGCGGGGCGCCTGGCGACGAACCGAGACGGGACCGAGGCGGTCTTCGTCTCCTCCAGCGTCATCGCTGCGGTGGGCACGCTGCCGCCGGCCACGCTGTACTGGGACCTGCCGACGGGGGCGGTCACCTGGCTGCTGATCATGGTGATCGTCGCGGCCTCCTCGCTGCGGAGCTACGCGGACATCCGGGCCTATGCGGTGGGCGATGCGAGTTTCCTCGCTCCCTTCACCTATCTGCGGCTCCTGACGGTGGGGATCGCCGGCTACGTGCTGTTCGGCGAGACGGTCGACGGTGTGACGGCGCTGGGCGGCTGCGTGATCATCGCCTCGACCCTCTATATCGCCGTGCGCGAGGCGCAGCTGAACCGCAGGCTTGGCGGCGCACCCTGATCGCGCCGCTCAGGGCCCTGCGACGGCGTCATGGCCGTAGAGCCAGTCGAGCCTGCCGGCGGCGAGGCCCGGGGCCCAGGTGCTCACGGTGCCGATGAGAGCGTGCGACAGGCGCCGCTGCAGGCCGTCGTGGCGGTGGAACATCGCACCATTGGTGCGGCTTACGGCCTGAACCCGGCTGGTGCGGGGGCGCCGTTCCGCCTCCCAGGCCGTGAGGGCGACGCCAAGATCCGGGGTCCGCAGATGGCGCGCGAGGGCCACCGCATCCTCCAGCGCCTGGGCGGCACCTTGGGCCATGAAGGGCAGCATGGGGTGGACGGCATCGCCGATGAGGGCCACCGCCCCCTGCCCGATCGCCTGCGACCAGCGATCCGGCGCCGGCCGTTCCAGCAGGGCCCAGCGCAGGGGCGCCTCGGCGGCCCCGATGAGGGCCTGCACGGGCGCGGTGAAGTCGGCAAAGCTCGCACGGAGCATGGCCGGGTCGCCCGGGTGAGACCAGCCTTCCTCCCGCCACTGGGTCTGTTCCTCGACCGCGACCAGGTTGGCGAGGCTGCCGCCGCGCAGCCAATAGGTCACGACATGGCGCCCAGGGGCCGCCCAGACCGTGGCATCAGGCGGGATCTCCGCACTGCCGAGGCGATCTGCAGGGACGGTCGCGCGCCAGGCGGTCTGGCCAGTGAAGCGCGGCGCCGCGGGGCCGAAGTGATGGGTGCGCAGGCGCGATCCCAGGCCGTCCGCGGCAACTAGCAGGTGCCCCGCTACGCGCGCGCCATTGTCGAGGAGGGCGGCGATCCCCTCGCCATCCCCCTCAGTTGCCGCCACCGCGCCGGTGACCGAGGTGCCCGGCACGATCTCGACCCCGCGCGCGCGGGCGGCGTCGGCCAGGGCCTGGACCAGATCGGCGCGGTGCACATGCAGGTAGGGCGCCCCCCAGCGGGCCACCGCCGCCTCCCGCAGGGCCGCGCGGTAGACGACGGCCCCGTTGCGGCCATCGCGCAGGACGGCGGCGCGGGGGGCGAAGGCCGCGGCCTCCACCGCCTCGAGCGCGCCCAGGGCTGCGAGGCAGCGGCAGGCATTGGGGCTCATCTGGATGCCGGCACCGACTTCCTCGGCCGGGCCCGCGGGGCGTCGCTCGTAGAGGGTGACCCGCCAGCCGGTGCCCGCCAGGGCCGCGGCGGTGGCGAGACCGGCGACTCCGCCGCCGGCAACGATGGCGTGCCGGGGGCTCAGGTCCTATCGCCGGCCGTGGCGACCGCGCGCTTCTCCACCGTCAACTCGTAGACATTGACGCCGCGGTGCACCGCGCTTTCGCCCACCCGGACGGTGGCGCTGAAGCCGCGGTTGATGTTCACCACCATGCCGGTCCGCGGCACAGCCCCCCGGTCGATCACCAGCCGGGCGAAGTCGAAGGCCAGCGCCCGGGCGTTGTCCTTGCTCATGGAACTGGGCAGCACCTCGATCTCGCAGCCCGTGAAGGGCGCGAGACCGTTGGTGATCACCCCCTCGTTGTCCCGCATGTCCTCGGGCTTGAGGGTGATGTAGCGCAGCCAGAGCTCGACCGGCGCCTCGCCCTTGATCACGCGGCTGAACTGGTCGGTGAAGCGCTGCGGGCTGAGCGCGTTCGTGGCCGGATGCCAGAGCACGCCGAGCGGGGAGGCGGCCTCCACCACCGCGGCGGTGGCGGCGGTGACGGCGGCGGCACGGTTGAAGGCGCTGTCGAGTTGCTCGACCCCGCGGTCACGCATGAAGCCCAGATCCGCGATCTCGACCCAGGCGCGGTGCTTGCTGATCTCCGCCGGCCCCTCGGGCCAAACTTCGGGGTTGGCCCAGGCGCCCAGGGTGCCGCGATGCTCCATCACCCCGTCGCGCGCGGCGATGAAGATGCCGACATGGTCGATCACGACGAACAGCATCTTGGTGTCGGTGGGCTTGTTCAGAAAACTGAGGGCGCCGCCGCCCTTCTCCGCCGCCTCGATCTTGCGCATTTCGGGGTGCAGCAGGACGCGTGCGCCGGACCCCTCCACCGCGCGTTCCATGCGCGAGACGAGATCCTCGACATCCGGCGTGAAGGGTTGGGCAAGCGGCAGAATGGCGGCGAAATGCGCGCGCTTCGCCAGCAACTCCCGCGTGCGTCGTTCAACCCGCCCCGGCATCGCCCTCATACCCCCCGTAAGAGCCGCTAAACCACCATCAGCCCTGCAGCATTTGAGTTAGTAAAGCGGCAGCATCACGGCAAGCGGCGCGCCCAAAAGCGCGTCCAATTACCCGCAGGCGTTGCAGACCCTCAGCTGTCGAGGAAGCTGCGGAGTTTGCGGCTGCGGCTGGGGTGCTTGAGCTTGCGCAGGGCCTTGGCCTCGATCTGGCGGATCCGCTCGCGGGTGACCGAGAACTGCTGGCCGACCTCCTCCAGCGTGTGGTCGGTGTTCATGCCGATGCCAAAGCGCATGCGCAGGACGCGCTCCTCGCGCGGGGTGAGCGAGGCGAGAACCCGGGTCGTGGTGTCCTTGAGGTTCGCCTGGATCGCGCTGTCGAGCGGCAGGACGGCGTTCTTGTCCTCGATGAAATCACCCAGCTGGCTGTCTTCTTCGTCTCCGATGGGCGTCTCGAGGCTGATCGGCTCCTTGGCGATCTTCATCACCTTGCGGACTTTCTCGAGCGGCATCTGCAGCTTGGCGGCCAGCTCCTCCGGCGTCGGCTCGCGGCCGATCTCGTGGAGCATCTGGCGCCCGGTGCGCACCAGCTTGTTGATGGTCTCGATCATATGCACCGGGATGCGGATCGTGCGGGCCTGATCGGCGATCGAGCGGGTGATCGCCTGGCGGATCCACCAGGTGGCATAGGTCGAGAACTTGTAGCCGCGGCGATACTCGAACTTATCGACCGCCTTCATGAGGCCGATGTTTCCTTCCTGAATGAGATCAAGGAACTGCAGCCCGCGGTTCGTGTACTTCTTCGCGATGGAGATCACCAGGCGCAGGTTCGCCTCGACCATCTCGGTCTTCGCGACGCGGGCCTCCTTCTCGCCCTTCTGCACCGTGTGCACGATGCGCCGGAACTCGCCGATGTCGACGCCGACGAGTTGGCCGATCTCACCGATCTCGGCGCGTACGCTCTCGATCTGGGCGCGGTCGCGCTCGACCATGCGGGCCCAGCCCTTGCCGGTCAGCTTGGCGATGCGGTCGATCCAGGTCGGATCGAGCTCGTGGCCGCGGTACTCCTCGATGAAGTCGCGGCGGTTCACCTTGTGCTGGTCGGCGAACTTCACGAGCTGGCCTTCCAGCGTCATGAGGCGGCGGTTGATGCCGTAGAGCTGGTCGATCAGCGTCTCGATGCGGTTGGCGTGCAGGTGCAGCGAGTTCACGTGCTCCACCATGGTCCGGCGCACGCGCTGATAGTCGCGCTCCTGGATTGGACTGAACGCCTTGCCCTCGCCGAGGGCGGCGTCGATCCGCTCCGACTGCATGGCGCGCAGCGTGGCATAGTCCTCGGCGATGCGGTCCAGCATCTCCAGGACCTGGGGCTTTAGCGTCGCCTCCATCGCCGCGAGCGAGATGTTGGCCTGGCTGTCGTCGTCTTCCTCACCCTCGGCCGACTGCCCCTCGGCCGTCTCGCCGTCGCCGGCCTCACCGTCGCCAGCCTCACCGTCGCCCCTCTCGCCATCGCCCTCGGGCTTGTCGCGGGCATCGCCGTTGGCGCGCGGCTCGGCGGCAGGGGAAGCGGCGGGCGAGGCCGTGGTGTCGGCGGCGTCCTCCTCGCCCTCCTCGTCCTCACCGTCGACCATCTCCTCGGCCTCGTTGGTGCGGCCGAAGGTAGTCTCAAGGTCAATGACGTCGCGCAGCAGGATCTTCTCGTCGAGCAGCTCTTCGCGCCAGACCGTGATGGCCTGGAAGGTGAGCGGGCTCTCGCAGAGCCCGCCGATCATGGTGGCGCGCCCGGCCTCAATGCGCTTGGCAATGGCGATCTCGCCCTCGCGGCTGAGCAGCTCAACGGTGCCCATCTCGCGCAGGTACATGCGCACCGGATCGTCGGTGCGGTCTACCTCGGTCGAGGTAGACTGGGTGGTGGTCGCGACCTCCTTGGTCTCGGCCTTCTTCTGCTCCTCGGGCTGCTCCTCGCCCTCGTCGTCGTCCTCGACCACGTTCACGCCCATCTCCGAGAGCATGGACATCACGTCCTCGATCTGCTCGGAGGAGAACTGGTCCGAGGGCAACACGCGGTTGAGTTCGTCGTAGGTGATGAAGCCCTTGGCCTTAGCCTTGGCGATCATCTTCTTGACGTCCGCCTGGCTCATGTCGAGCAGCGTGCCGTCGCCTTCCTGCTGTTCGGACTGATCTTCGTCTTTCGGCGCCATGCGTCCCTCGATCCTGTCGCAGCGGGGGCGCGCCCCGTAGGTCGCGCCGGATGCCCGCTCGCTATCGGGCTGTTAACGGGTCCCTCAGCGCCTGCGCAATCGCTTGCTGCGCCGCACGCGAATCGCCCTTCCGGTTGCGAGTCGCAATCCGCTAGCCGGGGATTTAGGCCGGTGATGGCCTACAAGAAAGGGTGGCTCAGGGTTTTTTCGGATCGAAGCCGATATCGTCGAGGAGTCGTTGCCAGGCCCGCACAGCCTCCTCGCTCTGTCCTTCGGCGTCTTCCGGGGTCTGCGCGCGCAGTGATTCCAGAATCGGGGCGGCCAGGCGCGCCTGCGGTCCTGCGACTGCCTCATGCAGGGCCGCCGCCGCCTCCGGGCTCAAGGGCGCCGCATCGGTCAGGTCGATGGCCTCGGGGTCCGGCAGGCCCTGAGCCGCCGCCTCGGCCGCGCATTCGGCGCGGGTCAGATGGCGGGCCTCGGCCAGGGTGTGGCGGTGGATCAGATCACGAAGCTCGGCGACCACGTCCGCCGCCGGGGCATCCGGCTGCGCGAAGGGATGCGCCCGCACCTGGGGCATGCGGATCAGCACCTCGGGCGGCGGGGCGGCGGTGACGGTGCCCCCCGCCGCGTCGGCCAGGCGGTCGATGACGGCCTCGCGCACCCGCTCCAGATCCTCGGCCGTGGCGGAGAGATCCTCGATCGAGGCGGCGTGCGGCTGGGCTGCAACCGGGTTCGACCAGGCGACGAGCAGGATCGTGGCGATGCGGCTGCGCGCGGCCAGATCCTCGGGCAAGGGGCCGGGCATCCCCGCGATGGTGGAGCCCTGCGTCTCGGGCCGCGGCCCGGGCGGCGGGCCGAAACGGCGGGCGCCGCCGCGCGTGCCGAAGCCGCCGCCGCGGGCGGGGCGCGGGCCGCCCTGCGGGGTGCCGCGCGGCGTTGCCGGGCGGGCGGGCGCAAAAAGCGCGGCCCGTCGTTCCTTGATCGCCGCGCCATAGTGCTGTCGGACGGACGCATCGCCGATCCGGCCGAGCGCCTCGCGCAGGCGTTTGTCAAAGGCGGCGCGGCGCTCCGGCGTGTCCAGATCGCCAGCCGACACTTCCCGGCGCCAGAGCATCTCCACCAGCGGGATCGCGCCGTCGAGCGCGCGCTGCATCCCCTCCGGCCCCTCGGCCCTGATGAGATCGTCCGGATCGCGGCCCTGGGGCAGGACGCAGAAGCCGAGGGACCGGCCGGGGGCCAGGTGCGGTAGTGCTAGATCGACGATCTTATGGGCGGCGCGGAGCCCCGCCGTGTCGCCATCGAGCGCGATGACCGGCTCCTCCGCCATCTTCCACAGGAGGTGAAGCTGATCCTCGGTCATCGCGGTGCCGAGGGGGGCGGTGGCATGCGCGAACCCCGCCTGAGCCAGGGCGATGACGTCCATGTAGCCCTCCGCCACGATCACCGTGCCGGCCTTGCCCGCCGCAGCACGGGCGGGTTGGAGGTTGTAGAGCGTCTTGCCCTTGTGAAAGAGCGGCGTCTCGGGGCTGTTGAGGTACTTGGCCTGCGCCTCCGCCGAGAGCGCGCGCCCGCCGAAGGCGATGCAGCGCCCGCGCTGGTCGCGGATCGGGAACATCAGCCGGTTGCGGAAACGGTCGAAGGGGTCGCGCCCGCGGCCGCGGTCCTCCTCCGGCACGATCAGGAGCCCTGCTTCGACGCCCGCCTCGATCTGCCCGGTCTCGGCCAGCCGCTGGGCGAGCGCCCGCCCCTCCGGCGCGAAACCGAGCTCGAAGGTCGCGACCGCCTCCCCCGTTAAGGCGCGGGTGTCGATATAGGCGCGGGCCGACGTCCCGGCGGCGCTGGAGAGGGCGCGGCGATAGAAGCGGACCGCCTCCTCCATCACATCGAAAAGGCGCTGCCGGCGGTCGGCTGCCTCGCGCTGGGCGGGGCTCTCGTCGCGCGCCGGCAGGGGCACGCCCGCCTCCTCCGCCAGCCGCTCGACCGCCTCGCCGAAGCTGAGGTTCTCGGTCTCCATCACGAAGTTGAACATGTCGCCCTTCGCGCCACAGCCGAAGCAGTGGTAGAACCCCTTACGGTCATCCGCATGAAAGGACGCGGTCTTTTCCTGATGGAAGGGGCATGGCGCCCAGTGGTCGCCGCGGGCGACGTTGGTCTTTCGCCGGTCCCAGGTGACCTTGCGCCCCACAACGCTGGAGAGCGTGAGGCGCGAGCGCAGGTCATCGAGGAAGGCCGGTGGGAATCGCATCATTCCCTTGTGCCTGCTGCGGGGCCATCCGCACAGTCTTGATCTGCGGGCGCGCCGCCCCTTGTCACCGATTCGTCATCAAAGGCCGAGCTCACGGCGGATCATCGCCTCGGCCCCCGTCCAGTCGTGGGCCAGTTGATCGGCCTCCTCCGCGGGCTGAAGGACGGGGCGGATGAAGGGGGAGCCCATGAAATGCACCCGGTGCACCCCCTCGGCGTGGCGCGCGGCGGAGGCGATCTGGCTGGGGCTGTCGTCGAGGAAGATAACTGGCGCTGCAGCCTTGGCCGCGAGCATGCGCAGCGCCCTGCCCTTGCCGCCGACGTTGGCGATGACGGGTGCCGTGATCCCCAGCCCCTCCAGGTTGCGCACCCGTGCCGCCCGGTTGGTCCGCGGGATATTCGTCAGCACGACCACGGTCGCCTCTCGCGAGAGCCGGCCGATGGCCTCAACCGCGCCGTCGAGGGCGCTTTGGTGCGCACATTCCTCCTCGAAGAAGGCGCGGATCAGCTCCACCGCGGCTGAAAAGTCCACCGGATGGGGCTCGCCCAGGGGAAAGATCGCGCCCTCGAGCTCGTAGCGGGTGAGCCGCATCTCGTAGCCGACGGCGGTCAGCCAGCGGGCGATGTGCCCGGCAAACTCAAGCAGGACCTCGTCGGCGTCGACCACAAGCAGGGGCTTGCCGGTGGGCACGGCGGCGGCCTCGATATCGGCTTTGGTCTCGCGCGGCGGCGCGGTGCGGTCGATCGGTGCCATCAGGTCCACGCCGGCACGTCGCCGCCCGGCAGGGCCTGGCGGGCGCGCATGACCGCTTCGGGGCGCAGATTCGCCCCCTCAGCAAAGGCGAGCACGGCCGCATCGTCGGTCAGCAGATGATCGAGCACGAAGCCGAGGAAGGTCGGATCGCCGGCGCGGGCGCGCAGATCCTCTGCGTCGGCGCCCGCGGTGGCGAGGAAGGCACCGATACGCTCGGGCTCCGCGGCCAGGAAGCCGAGTGCGGCGATGGCGATCTCCTCTGCCTCGTCGGATGTCATGGCCGCCTCCCCTTCAGCGTCGACACGGGATTGGAACTGGGGTGCGCGGGTAACATGCGCTTGAGCCGAGCAACAGCCGAGACTGACCCATGCCGGTACGTTTAGGTTTTCTTAACCAGCTTGAGGAACGGTCATCGCGCCCAGGTTGGCAGAGCGCCGGCCGGGCGTCGGCCGGGCGTCGGAGGACCGCTATGACCAAGACCGCGCTGCTGGTGGAGGACAACGATCTCAACCACCTCCTGTTTCAGGAGGTGCTGACGCATCTGGGCTTCAAGGTCGTCTCGGATCGTACGGGCCGGACCTCCAAGGCGCTGTGCCAGGCGGATGGCCGACCAGGGTCGGCGTCGCGTGCCAGTGGCAAGACGCAGGACAAGATCCCGGATCTCGCCGTGGTCGATCTTGCCCTGCCGGACATCTCGGGGCTCGAAGTCATCCGTTCGCTGCGCGCCGCACCGCGGACCCGGGACATGCCGATCATCGCGGTCTCCGCCTTTGCGCGCACGCAGGACGGTCTGGCGGCGCTGAACGCGGGCGCCGATCTCTTCTTCTGCAAGCCTGTGGATGTCTCGCGGCTCTGCGCCGCGCTCGACAAGCTGACCGATGAGCTGCAAGTCGGCGCGGCCTGAGCGACCCTGACATCCGCCAGGACCGCCCAACTGCCCGGTGAGGTAGCTCAGGGTCAGATCACTCGTTCACCGGCGCGGAGAGCGGCACGACGGTCGGCTGTTCCGTGGCGGTCGCGGCAATCGGTGCCTCGGCCGGGCTTTTGACCATCGCATCCGCCGTCGGATCGGCCGGCGTGTCCGAAGCCGGACGGTCGACCGGCACGATCTTGCGCCGGCGTGCCCATGTCTCGACGACCTGCTCCATGCGGTCGGCGAACAGCGCGCGCTGTTCGCGGCTCATGGTGGCCGTGATCTCGACCAGCTTCCGATGCCGCTCGGCCTTGAGACCCGAGTTGAGCGAACGGCGCTCCTCGAAAGCCTCGGCCAGGGCCTGCGCCTCGAACGGGACGCCCCGGATTACCCGCAGGATATCCTGGTGGACGTACATCATCTCGACCCGGATTTCGCGCAGGCGCGGCTCGGAGGCCTGCAAGGCGGCCTCCCAGGCGGCGCGCTGTTCCTGAGGCAAAACACGCGTGATCGTATCGCGCCGCGGCTCCTCCGCCACGGTCGGCGCCTCGCGCATCGCATGGCCCGCCCAAACGCCGGCCACAAGCATGTTCACCGAGACCGAGGCAACGAGGCCCCAGGTCAGCCAGCGGCGCCAGGTTTCGGGCGGACCCGCTTCTTCCTTATCGGTTGGCTCAGTCGTCACCGCACCTACACCCCATCATCCGCGGTCACTCCTACGATGCTACGCTCAGAAAGGCGCATCGCCACTCAAAAACACGATATCCGCAGCCGCGAAGGCCACATCGCCCTGCTCAGCGGCGGCGATGCGCACATCCCCGCCCTCCATCGGCACAGAGCCTGAGAACCCGAGCGCGAAACCAAGGGCCAGGCTGGCGACCAGCATCCCGGCCTTGAGCGCCGGCTGCATGCCCTCGCGCGGCGCCACTGCAACCGGCTGCGCGGTTTCCTGCCGACGACCGCGCCGTGCGACATCCGTCTGCAGATGACCCGCGCGCGGCGCCTGCTTCGTACCCTGCCGCGCGCCCTGCTTGGCCCCCTGCCTCGCACTGTGACCGGCCCAGGCCCGCGGGGGCGCCGGAATACCCGTCGCCTGCACCGCCGCCGCATCCGCCAACACGCGCGCGGTCAGCGCGCTGCTCAGCGCGGGGCGATCGGCGTTCTCCTGTGCAGCAAGCGACGCAAGCGCGGCGTCAAGCGCCGCGTCATGCGCGTTCAGGTAGAAGCCGTCATCGCTGTCGTCGTCACGCGTCATGGCGCGCCTTCCTCATCGCTCTCGCGAAGGTCGGCGGCCAATCGGCGCCGGGCCCGAGCGAGCAAACTTTCCACCGCTTCGACCGAAGTGTCGAGGCGGGCGGCTATTTCCGGGTTACCGCAACCCTCGAAGTGTCGCAGCAGGAGCGCATCGCGCTGGCGGGTCGGCAGGGTTCCGATCGCCTTTGCCAGCGCCCGGCTCTCCTCCGCCTTCGCCAAACGGTCAAGCACCGCCGGCACCGGATCCATCGGCTCCGGCACATCGTCGATATCCGTGGTCGAGCGGCGCTTGCGCAGCCGGTCGACACAGAGGTTCCGCGTCACGCGGTAAAGCCAGGTCGAGGCCTTGGCCTCGCCGCTGCGCCAGCTCGCGGCCTGACGCCAAAGACGCAGCATCGCCTCCTGCGCCACGTCCTCCGCCTCCGCCTCGTCGCCCAGCATGCGCCAGGCCTGGCGGTGCACGGCGGGCAACAGCATCGAGGTCAGACGCTCGGCCGCGGCGCCGTCGCCGGCGGCGAAACGGGCGAGGAGCGCTGCCTCCTCTCCCAGATCGGCCGGTGCATTCCCGGTCCCTGCCCGCATGACTGCCGGCCGCGCCTCCCTTTGCCGCGCCGCATCGGCGCCTGCTTCTGTTTGGCAAGGCCGGCCCCCGTCCACAAGGGCCAGACGACCCGTGACACGCGCCGGACGCGCTGTCGACGCACGCTCCTCTCGAACTGCAAGACCCTGACGCAAGGCATCCTCCCGTCGCTGTGACGCTCAATTCACGCGTGCCAGGGTCTGTTCCGTCGTCTCCGTCGCACAATCCATCGACCCCACGACCCCTGTGTGGCGAAAGTGACACTGTTCGACCGCCGGCGCGCGGCGTAAGCGGGACGGATCGGTGCGGGAGAGACCATGATCGAGCGACAGAACCATGAGCGGCATCAGCAGACCGAGCGGCCCCTGCTGCCGGCGCTGAGAACCGGCTGGGCGGGTCGATGCCCCAATTGCAACGCCGGGCCGATGTTCGAGCGCTACCTCTCGGTCACGCCGACCTGCGGGCATTGCGGCGAGGTACTGCACCACCACCGTGCCGACGATCTGCCGGCCTGGATCGTTATGGTTTTGGTCGGCCATATCCTGATCCCGCTGCTGATCGGGGTGGAGAACGGGTTTGCGCCGCCGCTCTGGGTGCATGCGCTGATCTGGCCGCCGATCGTCGGCGGGCTCACGCTGTTCCTGCTGCCGCGGGTCAAGGGCGCGGTCGTGGCCATGCAATGGGCCTGGCGCATGCACGGCTTCGACGGCACGCCGCAGTGAGCGACGCCGCCCCTTCCGCCGAACGGCCGATCCGGGATGCGGCCAGCGTGATCGCCGTGCGCCGCGCTGCCGACGGCGCCCCGCGCGTTCTGATGGGCAGGCGGGGCAAGGCCGCGGCCTTCATGCCGGCCAAGGTCGTCTTCCCGGGCGGGGCCGTCGATACGGGCGACTATGCGGCCGCTGAGACCTTTCCGCCCGAGGTGTCGCTGGCCCGGCGCCTCGGCCAACCCCGGGACCTTGGCGGCGCGGATGACCCTTCGCTGGGCGCGGCCCTCGTCCTCACGGCCCTGCGCGAGCTGTGGGAGGAGACAGGCATCGCCCCCCGGGGCGGCCCCTATGACGCCTCTGGGATGCCCGAGGCATGGCGGGGTTACTGCGCGCGGCACGGTGCGCCGCGGCTCGATGCCTTCACCTACATCTTTCGCGCGGTCACGCCGGTGGGCCGACCGAGGCGCTTTGATGCGCGTTTCCTGATGATCGATGCCGACTGTCTGAACCACCCCGACGATTTCTCCGCCGCCGACGGAGAGCTCGCCGACCTAGGCTGGCGCACGATCGAGGAGGCCCTGGCGGAGGATCTGCCCTTTGTCACGGCGCTGGTACTGGCCGAGGTCGACGCGCGCCTGGGCGCCGAGAGGCCGGGGGAGACGCGGGGTACCGAGACGCTCCGGGCCGCCCCCTTCTTTCGCCATGACGGTACACGCAGCGTCATCGACCCCGCCTGAGGGCGCAACGCGGGCGGGCATATGGCGCCCGGCACCCCTGCGCGCCTTGACACGCCGGGCGAAACCGGTAGAGACGGCGCCCGACGATCTGTCGGGCAACCGCAGGCGGCGCTGTGCCGTTTGCCCTGCCCAAACCCAGCGCGGAGTGACGCAACATGGCGAAGCCCACCACGGTGAAGATCCGCCTGAATTCGACGGCCGGCACGGGCTTCTTCTACGTCACCAAGAAGAACTCGCGCACCATGACCGAGAAGATGACCGTCCGGAAATACGACCCGGTCGCGCGCAAGCACGTCGAGTTCAAGGAAGGCAAGATCAAGTAACAAGGCCTTCCCGAGGATCACGAGGGACACTGAGGGCGATCCTGCGGGGTCGCCCTTTTTCGTCGAAAGGACCCCACCATGCCGACGCCGGTCACCCTACCCCGCCAGGACTTTCCCAACGATGCGGGCGGTGTGCCCCTGGTCATCGCGCATGGCCTCTTCGGTCAGGGCCGCAACTTCGCGAGCATCGCGAAGCGCCTGTCGGCGGAGCGCCCGGTCGTGACCGTCGACATGCGCAACCACGGCGATGGGCCCCATGACCCCGCGATGAGCTATGAGGCCATGGCCGCCGACCTCGCCACGGTGCTCGAGGGGATCGGGGGCGCCACGGTGCTGCTCGGCCACTCGATGGGCGGCAAGGCGGCGATGGCCATGGCGCTGACGCGGCCGGATCTGCTGGCGGGGCTTATCGTCGCCGACATCGCGCCGGTGGCCTACGACCACCAGGAGCACGGCAGCATCATCGAGGCGATGCAGGCGCTGGAGCTCTCCGCCGTCACCCGCCGCTCCGATGCCGACCGGGCGCTGGCAGCACAGATCCCCGATCCGGGCACCCGGGGCTTCATCGTCCAGAACCTGGCCGTCGAGGGCGGGATCGCGCGCTGGAAGCCGAACCTCGGCGCGATCGCTGCGGGCATGCCCGCGATCCTGGGCTTCCCCGATACGCTGCCCGAACCGGCCTTCGAGGGGCCGACGCTGTTCCTGCACGGCGGCGGCTCGGATTATGTGATCGAGGCCTATCACCCCCGCATCCGCGCCCTCTTCCCCGACGCCGATATCGAGGCGATCCCCGGCGCCGGCCACTGGCTGCATGCCGAAAGACCCGACGCTTTCATTACCGCCGTCGAGGGCTGGATCGCCGCCTGAGCCCTGCTTACGGGCAAGGGCCCGTGGAGAGGATGGAGGCGCTGGCGTAGCCTGAGGCTTCGCGGCGAAAGCGTTGGAGGCAGACGGTCTCGCCCGGGGCGTGGTCGGCGTGGCGGGTGCTGCGGCCGCTGACGCTGGTGCCGTCAGCCAGTTCGGCGGTCCACTCGGCGGTCGGTGTCAGCCGTTCCTGCGCCTGGTTGTCGGGCTTGTGGTAGCGGGTCAGCACTGCGGTCTGCGGCGGGCCGAGGGGCACGGCCGGATCGTCGATGAGCGCCACATAGACCAGCACCGCAGCCCCCGCAGCGAACAGGCCGAGGATGAGGGTCCGCTTCACGCCCCTTACGCCGGCTCGAGCGCGGCCTCGCCGACCAGGGCGACGATGTCCTGCATGATGCGGTTCAGCTCGAAATCCTTGGGCGTATAGACCCGGGCGACGCCTATCTCGCGCAGCTTGGCCGCGTCCTCCTCGGGGATGATGCCGCCGGCGACGACGGGCACATCGTGGAGGCCGGCCTCCCGCATCCCCTCCATCACCGCGCCGATCAGGGCCATGTGGCTGCCCGAGAGGATCGAGAGGCCGACGATATGGACGCTCTCCTCCAGTGCGGCGTTCACGATCTCGGCGGGGGTGAGGCGGATGCCCTCGTAGACGACCTCCATCCCGCAGTCGCGGGCGCGCACGGCGATCTGTTCGGCGCCGTTGGAATGGCCGTCGAGGCCGGGCTTGCCGACCAGGAACTTGATCCGCCGGCCGAGGCGGGCGGAGACGCGCTCGACCTCGGCGCGGATGGGCTCCAGCCCCTCGCCGCCGCCGGGGGCCGCCTGGCCGACGCCGGTGGGGGCGCGATACTCGCCGAAGGCCTCGCGCATGACCTGACCCCATTCGCCGGTGGTCACGCCCGCCTTCGCCGCGGCGATGGAGGGGGGCATGATGTTCTCGCCCGACCGCGCCGCCGCCCGCAGCGCCTCCAGCGCCGAGGCCACAGCCGCGTCGTCGCGCTGAGCGCGCCAGGCCTGCAGACGCTCGATCTGGTCGGCCTCCACGCCCTCGTCGACGACCAGGATGCCGCCTTCCTCGGTGGCGAGCGGCGAGGGTTCGGCCTCGGTGAAGCGGTTGACGCCGACGACCGTGGTCTCCCCGCTCTCGATGGCGGCGAGGCGGGCGCCGTTGGCCTCCACCAGGCTGCCCTTCATGTAGTCGATGGCCGCGACCGCGCCGCCCATGCCGTCGATCTTGGCCAGTTCCGCCCGGGCGCTCTCCTTCAGCGCCTCGACCTTCGCCTCCACCGCCGGGTTGCCGTCGAAGAGATCGCCGTACTCCAGCAGATCGGTCTCGAAGGCGAGGACCTGCTGCATGCGTAGCGACCACTGCTGATCCCAGGGGCGCGGCAGGCCCAGCGCCTCGTTCCAGGCGGGCAACTGCACGGCGCGGGCGCGGGCCTTCTTCGACAGGGTCACCGCCAGCATCTCGATCAGGATCCTGGTGACGTTGTTCTCCGGCTGCTGCTCGGTCAGGCCCAGCGAGTTCACCTGCACGCCGTAGCGGAAGCGGCGCAGCTTGGGATCCTCGACGCCGTAACGCTCGCGGCAGATCTCGTCCCAGAGGTCAACGAAAGCGCGCATCTTGCACATCTCGGTCACGAAGCGGATGCCCGCGTTCACGAAGAACGAGATCCGCGCGACCAGCTTGGGGAAATCCGCCGGATCGACCTTGGGCCGCACCCCGTCGAGCACCGCCGTGGCGGTGGCGAGCGCATAGGCCAACTCTTGCTGGGGCGTCGCACCCGCCTCCTGCAGGTGATAGGAGCAGACGTTCATCGGGTTCCACTTCGGCACCTCGCGGTAGCAGTAGGCCGCGACGTCGCCGATCAGGCGGAGCGAGGGCTCAGGCGGGAAGACATAGGTCCCGCGGCTCAGATACTCCTTGATGATGTCGTTCTGGACCGTGCCCTGCAGGGTCTTCGGATCGACGCCCTGCTCCTCGGCCACTGCGATATAGAGCGCCAGCAGCCAGGCCGCCGTGGCGTTGATCGTCATGGAGGTGTTCATCTCCGACAGCGGGATCTGGTCGAAGAGCGTGCGCATATCGCCCAGATGCGCGATGGGCACGCCGACCTTGCCGACCTCGCCCTTGGCCAGCAGATGGTCGCTGTCATAGCCCGTCTGCGTCGGCAGATCGAAGGCCACCGACAGGCCCGTCTGCCCCTTCGCCAGGTTGCCGCGATAAAGCGCATTCGACTTCGCCGCCGTCGAGTGGCCGGCGTAGGTCCGGAAGATCCACGGACGGTCGCGGGTCGGCTGAGCGGTCATGTCGGTCTCCTGGCCTGGACGATCCTGGGCGATTGTGCGCTGCACCCTACTCATCCTGCACCACCGCGCAAGAAGATTTCGCAAAGGCGCCGCTCTCCGCAACAACCGCACCCCGCGCGGACGCAAGAAAGGAGGTGAACGTGACGCCGCGACCGGTTAGAAACAGCGAGGGGAACGTGACGGACAGATTGGGGGATCGACGCCGTATGCGGCAGCACTTCGTCGTCTTGTACGCTGCTCGTGAGGGCAGCAGTGCTATCCTGCATGCGCTGAGCGCCCAGCCGGACATTCTGGTGCCGGTCTTCGAGGCGATGGACCGCTACGCGATCGTCCGCAACCACCAAACGACGGCCGAGTTCCCCGAGATCTTCGAGCAGCTCTGGGAGACCGGCAGCTACGGCGACTACTTCTCCTCCGGCCGCAATTCGCTCAGCCCCCCGATGCCGGAGCAGACGCCCGACCGCGTGAGCGCCATGGGGTTCAAATGGCGTCCGCACGGCGACCCGGTGGAGATCACACGCATCCTGGGGCGCCAGGATGTGAAGGTCTTCGTCCTGCTCCGCCGAGACTTTGCGGAGCTGATCGCAAGCCTTCTGGTCAGCGACCGCATGTCGACCGCCTGGGCCGACGATGAGCGCAGGCGGTTCCACAGCCAGTTCATGGTCCGCCGTGCCTCGCCCGAGCAGAGGTCCGAGCTTCGCGACCGGCTCGACCGCATGGAGATCCCGCTCAATCGCAAGCGCTTCCTGATGCGCGCGACGCACCGGATCCTCGCGGCGCGGAACCTGCGCAAATGGGCAGAGCGCCTTTCGCACCGGGGGCTCCCGATCCACGTCCTGCACTACGAGGACTTTCTCACGCAGCCCACGGTGTTCATGCAGGACATCATGACCGACCTTGGGATCGCCCGGCCCTTCGAGCCCGCGAGACGCAAGTCCTATGAGAAGCTGTCGAAGAAGGCGGCGGCGGACCGGATCGAGGGCTTTCGGGCCTGGATGCGTTCGCCCGTTGCCCGGGCGCTGGAGGCTGCCTACCGGCGCGAGTTGGCCCGCGTGGCGCGGCTCACGCCCCAGGACGAGGCGCGGGCGGAGGTAGAAGCGGCCTCGAAGGACCTCGTCCCCTCCGCCTGATCGGCCGGATAGTGCCGCCCTGGCGCACGGGCGCCTGAGCCTTGCGGCGCGCCTCGACAGGACCGACAGAGCGGCCTACGTGCGCCGCATCTTTTCCTGATATCAACCCCGACGATCAGACGCATCAGGGAGTGTCCGCATGCAGGCGGCCAACTGGCTCTATGTCCATCCGATCCTGCGCTTTGCCGCGACGGTCCTTGGCTTCACCGGCATCGCCCTCGGGCTCTATATTGGGTTTCGATTTCTCGAGACCGACAGCGGCGGCCGGCTTCTGCTCGCGGCGATCGGCATCGTCCAGACCTCGGTGGCGCTGGTCCTGCTGGTGCTGGTCACGGTCTTCTCGACAAAATCGCTGCCCCTTATCGGCCTTCGCAACGGGAGCCGACGTTTCCTGCAGCGGACCCTGCCGGCGATCCTGCGCGACGTTCGCCTGCCGAACAGCGATGTCGCGCGCTTTCTGGTGGATCCGATCGCCGTCACGGTGCCAGAGCATACCTCGAACAGTGCGACTTACCACTTGTCGGCCCAGCCGGCCGATAGCGCCGAAAAGTCATTCTGTATCCACATCTACATGAACATGGATAAATGCGCCGTGTTCTTCTACTTGCCCTTTCAAGGCGCTTTCGACCTGAATGCAGCACCCGGAGGTGAGGCACGGATCAAGTATGTCATGGCGCTTGTGGCGCAGCGTTTTGACTATGAGATCAAAATGAGCGAGCGTCGCTTTGGCTTCGAACTCGAGCCGATCGCCGAGAAGGAAGAAATCGACCCGTCCACGCCCTTCCTCGTATTTTGTTACATGCGAAAATTCTCTGAGGATTTTTTTGAGAAGCCGTCGGAGCAATTGGCCTTTGGCCAGGATCTTGGGCAGCTCGTACGTTCCTTCTTTATGACTGTGCGACGCTACGATCTCGACCTGGCAACGCTGCCTGAGCTGAACGGCAAGCCGCGGGACGCCGCGTAGCGGCGCCGCGATCCCACCACAGGACAGGTCCCCTTTCGCGGCGCACAAAACGGGCTTGCGCTGCGGCACGCGCAATGTCAGTAACCCCGAAGACGGAAATGCGCACGAATCTTGCGCATCGATGAAGCTATCGTTCGGGAGACGACCATGGACGCCGCTACAACCGACGCCACCACCGACGCCCCCCTCAAAGATCTCTATGCGGTGGGCGAGATCCCGCCGCTGGGCCATGTGCCGAAGCAGATGCATGCCTGGGCGATCCGCCGCGAGCGTCACGGCGAGCCGGACACGGCGATGCAGCTTGAGGTCGTCGACGTCCCCACCCTGGACAGCCACGAGGTGCTGGTCCTCGTGATGGCCGCAGGCGTCAACTACAACGGCGTCTGGGCCGCCCTCGGTCAGCCGATCAGCCCCTTCGACGGGCACGGCAAGCCGTTTCACATCGCCGGCTCAGACGCCTCGGGCATCGTCTGGGCGGTCGGCGACAAGGTGAAGCGCTGGAAGGTCGGCGACGAGGTCGTGATCCACTGCAACCAGGACGACGGCGACGACGAGCACTGCAACGGCGGCGACCCGATGTATTCGCCCAGCCAGCGGATCTGGGGCTACGAGACGCCGGACGGCAGCTTCGCGCAGTTCACCAACGTCCAGGCGCAGCAGCTGATGCCCCGGCCGAAGCACCTGACCTGGGAGGAAGCGGCCTGCTACACGCTGACCCTGGCCACCGCCTATCGCATGCTCTTCGGCCATGAGCCGCATGATCTGAAGCCGGGCCAGAACGTGCTGGTCTGGGGTGCCTCGGGCGGCCTTGGCTCCTACGCGATCCAGCTTGCGAACACTGCCGGGGCCAACGCCATCGCCGTGATCTCGGACGAGGACAAGCGCGACTTCGTCATGGGGCTGGGCGCCAAGGGCGCGATCAACCGCAAGGACTTCAAGTGCTGGGGCCAGCTGCCCACCGTGAACACGGCCGAGTACAAGGAGTGGTTCACCGAGGCGCGCAAGTTCGGCAAGGCGATCTGGGACGTCACCGGCAAGGGCGTGAACGTCGACATGGTCTTCGAGCACCCGGGCGAGGCGACCTTCCCGGTCTCGACCTTCGTCTGCAAGAAGGGCGGCATGGTCGTGATCTGCGCGGGCACCACCGGCTTCAACTGCACCTTCGACGTGCGCTACATGTGGATGCACCAGAAGCGCCTGCAGGGCAGCCACTTTGCCCACCTCAAGCAGGCGGCCTCGGCCAACCAGCTAATGGTGGAGCGGCGCCTGGACCCCTGCATGTCCGAGGTGTTCGAGTGGAACGCCCTGCCCCAGGCGCATATGAAGATGATGCGCAACGAGCATAAGCCGGGGAACATGTCGGTGCTCGTCTCCAGCCCCCGCACGGGCCTGCGCACCGTCGAGGACGCCCGCGAGGCTGGGAACGCCTAGTCGAGTTGACGGACGGAGGTTACGTTGATCTCCGTCCCCAACAGATCACGGTCGACGTCCCCGATGATCTCGACCTGATCTTGCGACGACACCTCCACGCCGCGCCAGACATCGGGCGCGACCCAGAGCTGGACCTCGCCCGTGGCATCACGGAACAGGTATTCCTCATCGTCGACACGCGAAGTGATCCGACCCTGCAGGCGCACGACCGTTTCGTCCGGCATGTCGCGAGCGGCCTCAACGGTGATCACCTGGTCACCCTCGATGAACTGCGCCAAGGCTGCGTGAGCACTGAGCGCAGCAAGTGCCGTCATCGCCAGTCCCAGAAATACCCGCAAGTGTTTCGCTCCCGTCGGCCGCCTGCTTCGACGACGAGGTAAGGTCGCGTGTGTCTAGCTACTAGCCCCGACGCGCAGAGTTTGCCTAACCGCGCCGTTCCAGATGCGGGGAATGTCCCGATACTTTGATGAAGGCTCATCCTTTAGGAGAGCTTTCCGCATCCGCGCGGCTCTCTTCGATGGGGCGGCAGCGGAAAAAGAAGCGGGCCGCCTCGCGATCGGCGGCCTTCAGCAGCAGACAGCAGCGACGGCCATCGATCTCGAAATCCGTGCGCTGGCCAACCTGCAGGCGTGCCGCGCGGTCCGCAAAGACCGCCGTGGCAGCGCCGTTCTCCAGCATCGGTACGCTCAAGTACAGAAGCGGCGGCACCAGGGCATAGGCGGTAGCCGCCTCAGTGACCAGAATCTCGCCCTCGAAGGCATCCGGGTCCGACCGGGTTGCGGCGGAAGGGACGGGTTCCGGGACAGCCTCAACCGGCGGAGCAGCAGAAGTGCGGTCATGGCGGGCGATGGTCCCTTCCAGCGCGGCGATGCGCGCCACCATGGGATCGAGCGCATCGGCAAGCTCGCTCGGCGCCGATGCAGCGGCCATGGCCGGCGGGACCAGCGCGCCGCGCAGCGCCCAGCCGAACAGGCATCCGGTGGCAAAGGCGCTGACACCAAGCGCCACCACCAGCACCTCACGCGACGCCGACCATCGAAACCGCACCATGCTTCACGCCTCTACTAGCCACACATGCACACACCAGGGGCACACGGTTGTAACCAGCAACCGGGCGACGCCATGGCCCGTTTGCGGCGGCGCCGGGGCGTGGCCACGGCCCATTTGGGCACCGGCTGCGGCTGGCCTGACCCCCACGCCTTCGCTAGGAAGGGCCTATGCTGAGCGGGGCGGCCGATACCGAAGAGATTGCGCTGTCGCCGGATCAGGCGGCGGCCTGGTCCGTGGTCACCGCGCGTTTGGCGGCGCATGGCATCGACGTCGACGCGGGCACCGCCACCCCGCTTGACGAGAGCGCCGCGGCGGCAGAGGTGCTGGCCATGCTCGGCAAGGCAGGCTCCGGCAAGACGGTCCTACTCGCCCGCCTGGCGACGGCGCTGCGCGGCGCAGAGATCGAGGCGGTCACCGCAGAGGACGCCTTCAAGCGCCGGCGCGAACGGCGGTCCTTCGCCGTGCTCGCGCCCACCAACAAGGCCGTGTCGGTCCTGCGCAACCGCGGCGTCCCGGCCTCCACCCTGCACCGCATCATGTACACCCCGGTCTATGACCCCGAGTATCAGAAGGTCGCCGACTGGCTGGAGGGGGAGCGCAAGACCCGCCCCAAGGTCGAGGGCATGACCGAAGAGGCGCTCGATATCGCCAAGGCAGCACATGACCAGCACGGCTCGGTCGCGGGGGCGCTGGCGGCGGCGGGGCTGCGCGGCTCGGACTTCATCACGGGCTGGCAGCGGCGGGAGGAGCCGCTGGATATCGCGCTGGTCGACGAAGCCTCGATGGTCGACAGCAAGCAGTTGGCGGATCTGTCCGAGATCTTCCGCCTCATCATCCTGTTCGGCGACCCTGCGCAGCTGGCCCCGGTGGGCGAGCGCGGGGCCATGGTCTTCGATACCCTGCCCGAGGGTCGTCGCCTCAGCCTCTCGCGCATCCACCGCCAGGCGGCCGACAACCCGATCCTGGATCTCGCCCATGCCCTGGCCGACGAGACCCTGGATTTCTTCGGCTTCGAGCGGCTGGTGGAGGAAGCGGCGGCGCGCGATGACCGGGTGGAAGTCGCCCAGCGCGCCGACCCCGACCTGATGGCGACAAGCCCGATGCTGGTCTGGCGCAACAAGACGCGCGTGCGCCTGATCGCGGGGTTCCGCGCGGCCCATGAGGTGACGCCGGGCAGCCTGGTGAAGGGCGAGCCGCTGGTCTGCGACGGGCTGGAGCTGCCGATGAAGAAGCGCCAGAACCGGCTGGAGCTCGAGGGGCACGGCCTGGTGAAGGGGGCGCAGGCGCGCTTCAAGGGGCCGGGACGCAAGACCAACTATGCCAGGGTCGATGTGGCGGGCACCGAGGAGGGGACGATCTCCGTCGCTTCCATCGTCCAGCTCGAACAGCCCGAGGGCGAGCCGCTGATGCCCTTTGCCGCCCGCATGGGCGCAGTGTTCCTGCACGGCGCGGCGGTCACCATCCACAAGGCGCAGGGGTCGCAATGGCCCCAGGTCCAGGTCTTTGCGCCCGATCTGCTGGCCGCTGCCCGCGCGGGGCAAAGCGAGGCAGGCATTCCGCTATGGAAGCGTCTGGCCTATGTGGCGATCACCCGGGCGGAGGAGCGGCTGATCTGGGTCGTGCGGCCCATGCTGGCCCGGCCCGCCACCCCGCTGGGACGCCAGGGGCTGGAGCGCGCGGGTGGCAGCGCCGAAGGGGGAGGAGAAGCGGCATGAAACGGATCCTGGCCCTGTCGGCCGGCGCGGTCGTCCTGATCGCGGGCGGCTGGAGCGCGCTCTGGTTCGCCGGGCGCGGCACCGTCGAGGAAGCCATCGACCTGGAGCTCGAGCGCCTCGCCCGCAGCGGCGTCACGGTCGAGACCGGACCGCGGGAGATCGGCGGCTTCCCCTTCGGCTACACCGTAACGGCACCGGACGTGTCTCTGACCAGCGATCAGGGCCTCTCGCTTACCCTGCCAAGCCTGCTGGGCATGGTCGAGACGGGGGTGGATGCGCGGGTGACGCTCATGCTGCCCCCGACCGGTACCCTGACGATCGAGGAGGCAGCCAGCCTCGCCCTGCCCGACTGGGCCATGCCGCCCGCCGGCCGCTACGACTTGACGTTTGACCAGGCCGTGGTGACGCTGGGCCGGGCACCGGCGGGATCAGGACGCGGCGCCTCGGTCACAGCCCTCGGGATCGCAGCGACCCCCGCCGACCGGGGCACCGCCGAGGCGGATGAGGAGAGCGAGGAGGCCACCCAGACAGCGCCGCTCGATGCGCGCCTGTCGCTCGGCGAGCTTGAGGCCACCATCGTCCTGCCCCAGCCCGGCCCCGACGCGATGCGCCGCACCGTCGCGACCGCCGCCACCCTGAGCTTTAGCCGGGTCGAGGGGGACGGCGAGCAGAACACCGGTCGTCTCGCCCTCGATGCGGAGGGCCTGGTAGTCACGTCGCGGATCGCGCTGGGGCCGGAGCCGCGCGACCGTCGGATCAGCCTCCAGAGCGGGCCGCTCACGGCGCGCCTCTCCGCCGGCATGGTCCCGGGGGCCCGGGTTGCGGGGGCCGAGGTCGGGGGCAGCCTGGACATCACGGCCGCGACCGCCGCAGCGCTTGCGACCCTGACCGACGGCGCGATGGAAGCGACGACCACCCTCGACGAGATCACAGCCACGCTTGCGCAGACCGACCCCGAGGCCCTTGGGGGGGACGGCGCGGCTCGATCGGCTCGACCTGGGCGTGGCTCAACCGGTCGTGGACGAGCCGCGCCCGGGTGAGACGATCAGCACCCGGATCTCGGCCGGTATTCTCGAGCTGGACGAAGCGCTTTGGACCCAGATCGACCCGAACGAGGCCCTGCAGCGCCGGCCGGGCCTGGAGATGCACCTGGAACTGCGCGGCACCCTGCGCGAGGGCGTGCCGGCCACGGCGGGCTGGCTCGCGGCGGAGCGGGTGGCGGTAGACGGCGCGCTCACCGGCCTGGGCGCCGAGGGCGAGACGGCCCTCGAAATCTCCTTCGACGAGACGGGCATACCGGGCGGGGGCGGCAACCTGCGCTTCTTCAACGCCATGGGGTTGATGCGCGACCTGCTCGCCTCAGGCCTAGTGGCACCGGAGCAGGCCGAGATGGTCTTCTTCATGGCCAGCCGCTTCGCCCGGCCGGGGGCGACGGTCCAGGAGCTGGTGGTGGACGTCGAACTCCGCGACGGGGTGCTGTTCCTGACGCGCCAGCCCATCGCGGGCCTGCCGCCGCTGCCGATCCCGCGCTGAGGGCGCCGCCAACCGCGCGCTAGGGGCGCTGCCCCTGCGCTACCGGGTCGGCAGGGGCCGAAAGCCCTGAAGGCGGGCATTCTCCTCCGCGCTGAGGCGATCGCGAAACCCTTGGGTCGAGGCGCCGATGACCTTGCCGTTCGGCGCCATGCGGCGCCAGCGCATCGCACCGCGCTTGTCCTTGTAGAACTCCCACTTGTCGATCGGCATGACCCCCCGGGTCATGTTGGCCTCACAGGTGGCTCGATCCGGAAAGCCCTCGCAGGCTGCGCCGATCACCGTGCCGTCGGACAGACGACGCCGCCAGCGCCAGGCACCCTGCCGATCCCGATAAACTTCGAAACGACCGTTGCTTGCCACGCGACCTCCCACCTTCGCCCTTTGTCGTATGCGTAAATTCCGATCCGAGACGAGGAAGGCAAAGGGAAAGCTTCAACCGTGGGCTGTGGATAGATTGTGGATGGAGCGAAGAGCGCCTCGGAAGCCCTTCCCCTCGTATCAAAAGCTGTTGACGGTAGGGGATGAAGGCGACGCCGACTTTTTTTGAGCACCGGCAGCCGCTCCTGCTCGCGGCCCGGCCGGGCGACCCGACTCTGCTGACGGAGATTCGGGGAGGCCGCTGCCTGTAGGTGGCAGGACCGACTTGCGCTGCGAGGCCGTTACCGAAGGCGGGTGAAGGTCCCGTCGAGCTGCGAAAGATCGTCGAGATAGCGCGCCTGCAGGGCTTCGCGCACCGACCCCGGAATGAGCGTCAGAACCTCGCCGTCCTGGCGCGGGTTGTCGGCATAGATCTGCTCAACCTCCCGCCGCCAGGCCTTGAGCGGCAAGCTGGGGTCGAGCTTGCCGACCGCGTCAATCGCCGCCATGCCAGGCGAGACCCTGCTGTCGGCGGCATCGATCGAGGGCATCTCGACCTCCGGGTCGCCCAGGAAGGCGCGCAGGATCGAGAGGCCGTCGTCACGATAATCCTCGAAGGCCCAGAAATGGATCTGGGCGCCGGGCAAACGGGCCTGGATGCGATCGAGCAGATTGGGCCAGCCCGATTGCCCTTCGAGGATCTTCTCGGCGCTTTGCCGCACGGCATCGGCGGGGATCATGCGGGTCCGCAGGATCTCGAAGTAGCTCGACACCAGCAGCGCCTCGTAGCTGCGCACCCCGATGTAGATCTTGGGCGTGCCGATCCCGGGGAAGTAACGGAACAGATCCAGGCCGCGTAGACTGGGATAAAAGGGCGCCTCCAACAGGCCGGTCGCCCAGCCGAGCACGTCCTCGCTGGAGAGCACGACGCGCTGGGCGCCCGCGATCTGCGCCTGCAGGAGCGGAACGTGATGCAGGACGAGCCGCGCCGTGCGCCGCACGTCCCGGATCCCGCGTTTGCGGCCCGCAGCGACGCGGGTGGCGGCGATGGCGTGGTCGTGGGGAATGATCCGGGTGCCGCGCGCCGCCTGTTGCTCGCTGACGCGTTGCAAGACCTGCTGGAGATGCGTCGTCGCCGTCTTGTGGACACCGATATGGATGCGCCAATCGCGCGAACGGGCCATCCCAGCCTCCACTCAACCCTCGCCGCCGCCCCAGCGGGCCTGCAGGCACTACACAATGGCCGAGGGCTCGTCACGTCCCACGTCGCCGGAGGATCTAGCGAAAGATGAATGGTGCTGCCGGAGAGATTTGAACTCTCGGCCTCTCCCTTACCAAGGGAGTGCTCTACCCCTGAGCTACGGCAGCGCTGGCGCGGCGGCAATGCAGCCTGCCGCGCGACGGCGGTTACCTACCCGAGCGCACGAGATTTGCAAGCCATAACCGCGGGCCCAAGCCGCCCCTCGCGCGGAGGGTTCTGGACCGCGGCGGCGCGGCGGCCTAGACACCCACGCCATGACCAAGGACCGGGACACGACCCGCGACGACCGCCTGGCAGCGGCGCTGCGCGCGAACCTCAAGCGGCGCAAGGCACAGTCGCGGGCTCGTCAGCCCGAGAAGACCGAGGCAGAGACGACTGAGGCGGCAAGGCAGACCAGGCAGACCGGGCAAACCGGCGCGAGCAGAGAGATGGAAGATGGACAAGATCCAGATTGAGGGCGGCGGCGCGCTGCACGGCGAGATCGAGATCTCGGGCGCCAAGAACGCCTGTCTGGCGCTGATGCCGGCGGCGCTGTTGAGCGAGGCGCCCGTCACCCTGTCGGGCGCGCCGCGCCTGTCGGACATTCGCACCATGACGGATCTCTTGCGCTCGCTGGGCGTCGAGATTGCGGCGCTGGACGAGGGGCGCGTTCTGGCCCTCTGCGCCACGACGCTCGGCACGCCCCATGCGGACTATGAGATCGTGCGCAAGATGCGCGCCTCGATCCTGGTGCTGGGGCCGCTGCTGGCGCGCTGCGGCGTGGCGGAGGTCTCGCTGCCCGGCGGCTGCGCGATCGGGGCGCGACCCGTCGATCTTCACCTCACGGCGATGGAGGCACTGGGCGCCGAGATCACGCTGGAGGACGGCTATGTAAAGGCCCGGGCGCCGCAGGGGCTGAAGGGTGCGCAGATCACCTTCCCCTTCGTCTCGGTCGGCGCGACGGAGAACGCGCTGATGGCGGCTGTCCTGGCGGAGGGCACCACGGTGCTGGAGAACGCCGCGCGGGAGCCCGAGATCGTGGACCTCGCCGCCTGCCTGAGCGCCATGGGCGCCAAGATCGAGGGGGCGGGGGCCGAGCGGATCGTCGTCACCGGCGTCACCTCGCTGGGCGGTGCGACCCACCGGGTGCTGCCCGACCGCGTGGAGATGGGCACGTATATGATCGCCCCTGCCATCGCGGGCGGCGAGGTGGTGCTGAAGGGTGCCGACCGCGCCTTGGTCGCGGCCCTCGCGACGGTGCTTGAGGAGGCCGGGATCACCGTCGAGGACACCCCCAAGGGGCTGCGTGTCGCGCGCGAGAACGGACGGCTCCAGCCCATGCACCTGCGCACCGAGCCCTTTCCCGGCTTCCCCACGGACCTGCAGGCGCAGGCCATGGCGATGCTGGTCACCGCCGCCGGCGAAAGCGTGATCGAGGAGCAGATCTTCGAGAACCGCTTCATGCACGTGCCGGAGCTGGCGCGTATGGGCGCCGACATCACCATCCGCGGCGGTGTGGCCACCATCCGCGGGGTCGAGCGGCTGAAGGGCGCGCCGGTGATGGCAACCGATCTGCGCGCCTCGGTCAGCCTGATCCTCGCGGCCCTGGCGGCGGAGGGTGTTACCACGGTAAGCCGGGTCTACCATCTGGACCGCGGCTATGAGCGGCTGGAAGAGAAACTCGGCGCATGCGGCGCACAGATCCGCCGCATCCGCGAGGAGGACGCGCGATGAACGACGGCCGGACGCCCGATCCAGAGGATGGCGCCGAGACAGGGCAGCAGACGGGCCTAAAGAGCGGCGAGGATGCGCGGTTCGAGGAGGCGCCCTTCTCCGACCGCCCGCTGCGCCTGCGCGCGGAGACCGTGGCCGACCTGGAGGTGCTGTCGACCCTGACCCAGGATGCGGTCGGCAAGATCGCCGAGGTGATGTTCCTGCCGACCAAGCGGCGCTTCGTGATCCTGCTCAACCGCTTCCGCTGGGAGGATGCGGATCGCGCGATCCACGACCGGCGCCCCTATGAACGGGTGCGCAGCGCGCTGACCGTCGACGATGTCATGGGCGTCCGGGCGCGCGGGGTGGAACGCAAGAACCGAGAGGCGGTCGTGTCGCTCCTGTCGCTCTCCTTTGCGCCGGCGCCCGATGCGCCCGCGCCGGAAGACACCGAAGGTGCGCTCGACGACGCCCCTGGCGCGGGTGCCGGCACGCTCACGATCACCTGCGCCGGAGAGACCGCCTTCGCGCTGGAGGTGGAGGCGCTCTCAGCCTCCCTCACCGATCTGACGCGCCCCTGGCAGGCGCAGGCGGGCCAGCCGGACCACCCCGATACGCCCTAGGTCGGGGTGCCCCGATCAAGCCCGCTATCCCGGCTGCGATCAGGGCTGTGATCGGGCCTGTGCTCCAGGCTGTGATCGGGGCGGGCATTCCTCGCCGCAGGTGATATGACGGTCGCGTGTCAGTGAGTCGTGCCAGGACGCGCGACCAGGAAAGCGTGCCCCGGGGGGATCGGGCCCACCCGGGACCAAGGTCGGACAAGCCGCATGGCGAGGATGCAAAACCCAGCAGGGGGCGCCACGGCGCCCGAGGCGTCGGCCGGCGGGTCCGACATCGTGCCGGCCGCGCATCGCTCCCTCGCCTTCGTCCTGGTCGACGGGTTCTCGATGATCGCGCTGACGGCGGCGATCGAGCCCCTGCGCGCCGCCAACCTGATGCTGGAGCGCGAGGCCTATCGCTATCAGCTCATCGCACCGGGCGCGCGCCCGACGCGGGCCTCCTCGGGCCTGATGCTGGGCACGGATATTCCGCTGGAGACCGCGTCCGAGGCGCTGGATGAGATCGACATCCTGCTGGTGGTGACCGGCATCTCGAAGGACCCCGGCAACGCCGCTGCCCTGCACGGACTGCTGCGCCGCGCCGCGCGCCGGGGCCTGATCATCGGCTCGCTCTCTGCCGGCGCCTTCGTGCTGGCGCGGGCGGGGCTGTTGGACGGTCACCGCTGCACCGTGCACTGGGAGTATCAGGGCGCCTTCGAGGAGACCTTTCCGGAGATCGAGTTCTCGCCCGGCCTCTTCGTGATCGACCGGCTGCGCTGGACGGGGTCGGGCGGCATCTCCTCGATGGACATGATGCTGCACATGATCGCCGCCGACCACGGCGCGACCATGGCCCGGCGGGTGGCCAACAACTTCCAGGTCGACCGCATCCGCAACGCCGGGATCGAGCAACGCCCAGGGGCGCTCGAGATCCTGGAGACGCTGCCCGCGCCGGTGCAGCAGGTGATCTCGATCATGCGCGCCAACATCGAGACGCCGTTGTCCATGGCGGCGCTAGCCGCCCGCACCGGGCTGAACCTGCGGCGCATCGAGCGGCTGTTCCAGACGCATCTGGGCGAGAGCCCGGGGCAGTTCTATCGGCGCATCCGGCTGCAGCGGGCGCGCGAGCTGCTGATGCACACCAACCTCTCGGCGCTCGAGGCCGCGATGATGACCGGGTTCTCGTCCTCCTCCCACTTCGCCATGGCCTATCAGCGCCAGCATGGGATCCGCCCGTCCGAGACCCGCCGCGCGACCAAGGGCGCCGGCTGAGTTCCGGCCCACGGCAAAGCCGCAGAAAAGGCGCGACCGGGCGCCGCAGCCCCGCTACATACGGCGTCCAGAACGTCAGCCCGCCAATCCACAAGACCGGCCCCGATGCCGGCGACCCCGAGGGAGGGACCCATGACCAAGCCGCGCGTGATCTGCACCCGCAAATGGCCCGAGCGGGTCGAGGCCGCCATGAGCGAGGCCTTCGACTGCACGCTCAATGGCCCGGACGAGGCGATGACGGCCGAGGCGCTGAAGACCGCGCTCAACGACTATGACGCCGTCTGCACCACCGTGACCGACAAGGTGAACGCGGAGGTGCTGGCAGCACCGGGGCGCGCCAAGGTCCTGGGCCAGTTCGGCGTGGGCTTCAACAACATCGACATCGACGCCGCCAAATCCGCGGGGCTCACCGTCACCAACACGCCCGGCGTGCTGACCGATGCGACCGCGGACATCGCGCTCACCCTACTCCTCAACGTTTGCCGCCGAACCTTCGAGGGCGAGGCGATGCTGCGCGCGGGCGACTGGACCGGCTGGCGCCCGACCCAGCTGATGGGCGTGAGCCCCCAGGGCAAGACGCTGGGCATCATCGGCATGGGCCGCATCGGCAAGGCCATGGCCAAGCGCTGCTACCATGCGCTCGACATGAAGATCGTCTTCTTCGACGCCTTCCCCGTGCCCGACGCGGGCGTGCCCGCCGAGCAGTTGGCGACGGTCGAGGAGGTGCTCGCGGCCTCGGACATGGTCTCACTCCACTGCCCCGGCGGCGGCGACAACCTGCACCTGATGAACGCCACTCGCTTCGCCGCGATGAAGAAGGGCGCGATCATCGTGAACTCCGCCCGCGGCGACGTGATCGACGAGGCGGCGCTGGTGGACAGCCTGGCCTCGGGCCACCTGGGCGGCGCCGGCCTCGACGTCTTCGAGCGCGAGCCCACGATCACCCAAGCGCTGACCACCATGCCGAACGTCTGCCTGCTGCCGCACCTCGGCTCGGCCACGATCGAGACGCGGGAGGCGATGGGCTTCACCGTTCTCAAGAACCTCCAGGCGTTCTTCGGCGGCGAGGAGCCGCCCAACCGCGTGGTCTGACCCGCAGAGGGACACCGCGGGAGGGGTTTTCGCCCCACGGCACCGCCAGGCCCGATCCGGCTAGATTTGCGCGCCGGCGCTGTTAGGGTGCCGTCATAACGGCTGCGGCGGGGCGCCGCGGCCCTCAAAGAACACGTCAACACTTCAGGGAGAGACCGTCACATGATGACCGGCACCAGCAAGATCGCGATCCTCGCCGCTACCCTCACGCTCTTCGGCGCATCCGAGGCGCTGGCGACCCAGTGGAACGTCAGCCTCTGGGGTAAGCGCCGAGCCTTCACCGAGCATGTGCACAAGCTCGCCGAGCTGGTCGAGGCGAAGACCAACGGTGAGTTCACCTTCAACATCAGCTACGGCGGGCTGTCGAACAACCGCGAGAACCTGGACAACATCTCCTTTGGCGCGATCGAGATGGCGCAGTTCTGCGCGGGCTACCACCCGGACAAGAACCCCACGATCACCGTGCTGGAGCTGCCCTTCCTGGGCGTCGCGACGCTGGAGGAAGAGGTCGCCGTGGCCCATGCGGTCTTCGAGCACCCGGCCACCGTCGCCGACCTCGGCCGCTGGAACGCCAAGCTGCTGATGACCTCGCCGATGCCGCAGTACAACGTGGCCGGCAAGGGCGAGGCGCCGAGCACGCTGGAGGATTTCGCCAACATGCGCATCCGCGCCACGGGCGGCCTTGGCAAGGCTTTCCAGACCGTCGGTGCGGTGCCGACCTCGGTCACCTCCTCGGAGGCCTATAACGCCATGGAGTCGGGCGTCGTCGACGCCGTCGCCTTCGCGCAGCACGCGCATCTGGCCTTCCGCACCATCGATCTGGCGGACTATTGGACCACCAACCTAAACCCCGGCACGGTGAACTGCCCGGTGGTGGTGAACACCGATGCCTATGCCGCGCTGCCGGACAACTTCCGCACCGCACTGGACGAGAGCGTGGACGAGTCGATCGCCTACTACCTCGAGAACTACGGCGCGCTCTTCGGCAAGTTCGACTCGATCGTCGAGGAGAAGGGCGTCGAGCGCGTCGAATTCTCCGCCGACCAGATCGCGGCCTTCAAGGCCAAGGCTGCCGACCCGGTACGCGAGCAGTGGATCGCGGACATGGAGGGCCAGGGCATCCCGGGTCAGGAGCTCTATGATCTGACGCAGAAGACGCTCGAGGACTTCCGCGCCTCCAACTGAGGTCGCTCTCCTCTCTAAGGCCTGTCGCACCGTCGCGTGCGGCGGGCACCTCAAGACAACACGCGTGAGGGCGCCATGAGCTCGGCCAGCGTGCCCGAGGACGACAGCCTGCTGTCGCGGGCGGACCGCTTTCTCTTCAAGATCGAATACGGCTTCGCGGTCGGCGCCGGGGTTTTCATCCTGGTGGTGATGATGGTCTCGGTCGCCAACATCCTGGGCCGGCGCTTCTTCGATCTGCCCGTCCCCGGCTTTGTCGACTGGATGGAGCAGGCGGTGCCCCTGATCGCCTTTCTCGCCGTCGCCTATTGCCAGCGCCAGGGCGGGCATATCCGCATGGACCTGCTGGTCGGCGCCCTCAGGGGCCGGGCGCTGTATCTGTTCGAATGGCTGTCGACGCTCTTCATCCTGGTGCTGGTCGTGGTGCTGATCTACGGCTCCTGGCTGCACTTCGAGCGCTCCTTCGATTGGAACGCGCCCTTCTACAGCCGCGACAGCACCATCGACATCGGCCTGCCGATCTGGCCGGTGAAACTGCTTGTGCCGGTGATGCTGAGCTTCCTGGCGGTGCGCCTCGCGCTCCAGCTCTGGGCCTTCTCGGTCGCGCTGCGCGACAACCCCGCGGTGCAGGTCGCCGTGCCGCGGATCGAGAGCGCGGCCGAACAGGCCGAGCACGAGGCCGAGACGCTGCATGACGTCGATACGCGGGAGGGGGCCCGATGACCGCCATCGACGTCTCCATCCTGCTGGCGGGCGTGCTGATCGTCCTGGTGATGATCGGCGTGCGCGTGGCCTTTGCCACCGGGTTCATCGGTTTCCTCGGCATCGTGCTCGTCTTCATGTTCGAGCGGAACCAGCCCTTTATCGACTTTGCCCCCAACGGCGATCTGCGCGGCGCGCTCGGCATCGCGCTGCAGATCGCGGGGCAGATTCCGCACTCCAAGATGTCGAGCTATGTGCTTGGCCTGATCCCGACCTTCATCCTGATCGGCTTCCTCGCCTATTACGCCGGCCTCACGCGCGCACTGTTCGAGGCGGCGAAGCGCTGGGTGGCCTGGCTGCCCGGCGGCCTCGGCCTGTCGACGGTCTTTGCCACGGCGGGTTTCGCTGCGGTCTCGGGCGCCTCCGTCGCGACCTCCGCCGTCTTCGCGCGGATCGCGATCCCGGAGATGCTGAAGCTCAACTATGACAAGCGCTTCGCGGCGGGTGTCGTGGCGGCGGGCGGCACGCTCGCCTCGCTGATCCCGCCCTCGGCGATCCTGGTGATCTACGCCATCATCACCGAAAGCTCGGTCGGCCAACTGCTGCTCGCGGGCTTCCTGCCGGGCGCTGTCTCAGCGCTCATCTACGGCGGGCTCGTGATCCTGTTGGCCAAGGCGCGCCCGGACCTTGGGCCCCCCGTCGGCGGCTTCACGCTGAAGGAGCGCATGGCCGCCCTGCCCGGCGCGCTGCCGATCCTCTTCGTCGTCTTCATCATCATCTTCTGCATCTATGGCGGTTGGGGCACCCCGACCGAGGCCGGGGCCCTCGGCGCCTTCGTCGTGCTGGTGATGGCGCTGGCGCGCGGCATGTCCTGGGCCAACCTGCGCGACGCCCTGGTCGAAAGCGCCAAGCTGTCGGCCATGATCCTGACGATGATCTGGGGCGTGCTGATCTACGTGCGCTACCTGGGCTTCGCGGACCTGCCGGGCGCCTTCTCCGACTGGATCACCTCGCTCGAACAGCCGCCGATGCTGACGCTGATGTGCATCCTGCTCGCCTATGTGGTGCTGGGCATGTTCATGGATGCGATCGGGATGCTGATCCTGACCCTGCCCATCACCTTCCCGGCGGTGATCGCGCTCAACGGCGGGCCGAATGTGACCGCGGAGGCCTCGGCCCTCGGCATGACCGCAGATCAGGTCGCCGTCTGGTTCGGCATCATCGTGGTCAAGATGGCGGAGCTCTGTCTCATCACGCCACCCATAGGACTGAACTGCTACGTCGTCGCCGGCGTCGCGCGGGAGCGGCACGGCATAACCGTGCAGGACGTGTTCCGCGGCGCCTCACCGTTCTTCATCGCCGACGTGGCCACGGTCGCCGTCCTGATCGCCTTTCCCGGCATCGTGTTGTGGTTGCCGAACTTCGTGATGGGGTAACGCACAATTCGTCATAAGCCGTCAGATTGCGGCGCGCGGGGCGGATCGGTCATCCTGCCCGCCGCTTGAGGACGGAGGCGCGCATGTACACCATCACCCTGGGCGACAAGGCCTATTCCAGCTGGTCGATGCGCGGCTGGCTCTTGCTCGACGCCTTCGGCCTGCCCTACCGGGAGGAGGCGGTGCCCATGTACAGCGACGCCTTCACCACCATGGCCGCAACCAGGGCACCGGCGCGCTCCGTGCCCCAGATCGCCTGGACCGAGGGCGGGAGGGAGCGGCGCGTCTGGGACACCCTCGCCATCGCCGAGACCCTGGCGGAGCGGCATCCGGAGGCTGGGATCTGGCCCGCCGACCCCGACCTGCGCGCGGGCGCCCGGGTGCTCGCCGCCCAGATGCACGCAGGCTTCGGCGGCTTTCGCGCGGGCGCGCCCATGAACCTGCACCGCCACGCCGAACCCCTTCAGAGCCCCACCGCCGAGATGCAGGAGGGGATCGAGCGGCTCGAGGAGCTTTGGGCCTGGGCCCTCGCCGCCGCCGGTGGCCCCTGGCTCTGCGGTGCCGCTTTCTGCGCCGCCGATGCCTTTGCCGTGCCCTATGCCTTCCGCCTCACGGGCTATGCGCTCGGCTCGGGCCGCTCGGCCGGATACATCGCGCGGCTGCAGAGCCACCCCTCCGTCGTCCGCTGGGTGGAGGCGGCGGAGGCCGATCCGCGCCGCATGGCCCGCTACGACGACGTGAGATAAGCCCAGGGCGCGTCAGGGGTGACAGCGCCCGCGGTTTCTGGTTTTCAGGGGCCTGAGACGGGGGTGCCTTCGCACATGGTGGCCGACAGGCACCCTCGGAACCGGATCCGGGTCGCACCGGCGGAGAGCGTGCTCTAATGGACAAGCAGGAGCAGCGGCGCTCAGGAGCGCTTCGGCGTGCAAGCCCCGCCAAGGACATCCCGCGCAGCGTCGGCAGCCGCCTGGCTGCGATGCGGGAGGCGGGCCCCGCGGTGCACCTGATCTCCCCCACCGCCACCCTGCCCTTTCAGACCGATGCGCTGGCGGCCGCCGGCGGCAAGCCAATGACGATCCTGACGCGGGAAGAAGTGACCGAGGTCACGGCCCTCACCGCGGCGCTGTCGCTCTCCATCGGGGCGCTTCGCCCGGAGCTGCTCGACACCATGCTCTGGGCCGTGGAGACCGCCCGCGGCCAGGGCAACCCATGGGTCTTCGATGTGGCGGAGGCAGGCGCCACCAACTTCCGCCGCCAGCCCATGGCCGCCCTCATCGGCCGCCGCCCGGCGGTGATCGCCGGCCCTGCCGCCGATATCATGACCCTCGCGGGCCTGGGGCGGGAGTTGGGCGCAGAGGACACGCTGCTCAAGGCCGCCCGCGCCATCGCCCTCCGCTTCGAAGCCGTGGTCGCCGTCCTCGCGGACGAGCCTGTGCTGACCGACGGCACGCGAGCACTGCTGATCCACGGCGGCCACCCGGTCACTGACCGTGTGCCCGGCATCGCGGCGGCCCGTCCGACCCTGATCGCCGCCTTCCTGGCGAGCGGGCTCTCAAGCGGTGAGGGCGCGATGGAGGCCGCGACCGCCGCGCTCGCCCTCGACGCCGCTGCGGGGTTCGAGGCCGGGCGGCGCAGCGCAGGCCCCGGAAGCGTCGCCATGCACTATCTCGACCGACTGGCCTTGCTCAGCCCCGCCGAGCTTGATGATGTCACCCGCATCACCCCCCTCTGACCGAAGGCGCGACGACCGACCATGATCCCCAACGTGCTGTCCATCGCCGGCTCCGACCCCTCCGGCGGCGCCGGTATCCAGACCGACATCAAGGCGATCAGCGCCAACGGCGGCTTTGCCATGGCGGCACTGACGGCACTGACAGCGCAGAACACCTTGGGCGTCACCGGCGTTCACCTCGTGCCGCCCGGTTTCGTGCGCCAGCAGATCGACACGGTCTTCGAGGATGTGGCCGTACATGGGGTGAAGATCGGGATGGTTGCGAACGCCGAGATCGCCGCCGCGGTGGCCGAGGCGCTGGAGGGCCAGCGGGGCGCCGGGCGCCTGCCACCCGTGGTCCTCGACCCGGTCATGGTCGCCTCCACCGGTGCGCGGCTGCTCGACGATGCGGCCGTCGCGACCATCGTCTCGCGCCTCATGCCGCTCGCCGCGGTCGTCACCCCCAACCTGCGCGAGCTCGCCGCCCTCACCGACCAGCCCATCGCGGAGGATCGGGAGGCGATGCGCGCCCAAGCCACGATCCTGCGCGACGCCGGCGCTGCGGCGGTGCTCGCCAAGGGCGGCCATATGACCGGCGCCGACAGCCCGGATCTGTTGCTGACGGCCCAAGGCGAGACCTGGCTCGATGCGCCGCGGGTCGCGACCAAGAACACCCATGGCACCGGCTGCTCCCTAGGCTCTGCGCTCGCGACCCACCTCGCGCTGGGCCTCGCCCTGCCCCAGGCCGCGGCCGCCGCCAAGCGCTTCATCGCGGGCGCCATCGCTGCCGCGGACACGCTTTCGGTCGGCAGCGGCCACGGCCCCGTGCACCACTTCCACGCCCTCTACCCCCAAGGTTGACGCCGATGCCGAACCCGCTTTTCCCCGCCCTGCGCGAGACCTGCCGGCCCGCCTGGGAGGCCTATGTCGACCACGCCTTCGTGCGTGGCATGCAGGACGGCACCCTCCCGCGGGAGGCATACCTGCGGTATCTGCGCCAGGACTACGTCTTCCTCATCCACTTCAGCCGCGCCTGGGCGCTCGCCGCGGTCAAGACCGACCGGATCGCCGAGATGCGCCTCTGCGCGGCCACGGTGAACGCCCTGATCGGGGAGGAGATCGAGCTTCACATCCAGACCTGCGCCCGGGAGGGGATCTCGCTCGAGGACCTCGAGGCGACGGTCGAGGCTCCCGCCTGCCTCGCCTACACCCGCTATGTCACCGATGCGGGTCTGCGCGGCGACCTCTTGGACCTGCTCGTGGCCCTGGCGCCCTGCGTGCTCGGCTACGGCGACATCGGTCCGCGCCTCGCCACCGCCACCGATGGCCCCCCGGCCGACCACCCTTACGCCGAGTGGATCGGGGTCTACGCGGGCGACGACTACCAGGGCGCTTGCCGGGCGGTAGAGACGCTGATCGGTGATGTGGCCGACCGTACCATCGGCCCCGACCCCCAGGCCGCCCCGCGCTGGCCCGACCTGGTCCGCCAGTTCGACACCGCCTGCCGCCTGGAAGCCGACTTCTGGCAACACGGCCTGACGGGCTGAGCGCCGCACCGCCGCCGCGGCGCTGGCGACCCCGGTAGGACTCGAACCCACAACCTGGCGATTAGAAGTCGCCTGCTCTATCCAGTTGAGCTACGGGGCCATCGCGGCGGTGGCGCGGCCACCCGATCGATAGCCGCGCCGCGCCGGCGCTGCAACGATGGGCTGGCCGGTAATCTGGCCGGCAACCTGGGCGCTCACCTGGGCGATAACGCTGCAAGGCCGGGTGCCGACGGCGCCGGCACCGCGGGACGCGGTGACGGTGCGCAAAAAGCGTCGCGGCCCCGCCGCGACACCGCTTGGTTCAACCCGGCCGGCGCGCCGTGAGCCAGCCGATGGCGCGCCCGTCCAGCCACAGCAGGCCGAGACCGATCAGCGCCATCCCCGCGATCTGCCGGGCCTCCAGCGTCTCGCCCAGAAAGCCCCAGCCGAGCAGGATCGCCGAGGGCGGCACCAACAGCGTCACGAGCATCACGTTGCCCGCCCCCGCCGCCGCCAGGATCCGGAAGAACAGCACGTAAGCGAGCGCCGTCGACAGCACTGCAAGCCCGAGGATGGAGAAGACGACCGCCAGCGAGGGCATCGGCAGCGCCCAGGGCGGTGCGACGACAAAGGCCGGGATCGCAAGGAGCAGCGTCGAGCCCGTGACCTGCCCCGCCGCCGCTACCGTGGGTTCGATCCCGAGACGCTTGAAGCGCCGACCCCAAATCCCGGCGAAACCGTAGGAAATCGTGGCCGCCAGCACTGCGAGCTGTGCTACGACCGCGGCCCCGATACCCTCCAACGCCTCCACCCCGATCAGCACGACGACCCCCGCCAGACCCATGAGAACCCCGGTGATCCGACCGGGTGTCAGCGCCTCGTCCGCCGTCAGGAAATGCGCGAGCACGACGGCCGAGACCGGGGTCATGGCGTTGATGATCGAGGCGAGGCCTGATGCGATCTCGGTCTGTCCCCAAGCGATCAGGCTGAAGGGCACGACGTTGTTGAGAAGCCCCATGCCCAGAAAGGCGACCCAGGCAGCACGGGTCATGGGCAGGCTGCGTCCGGTCAGGCGGAGGAACAGCAACAGCGCCACCGCCGCCAGCGCCACGCGCAGCCAGACCAGCATCAAGGGCGGGATCACCGCGACGATGATCTCCACAAAGAAGAACGATCCGCCCCACAGCACCGACAGCGCCAGCAGCATCCCCCAGGTCCCGGCCGTCATTCGCATCGCATGCTCCTCCGCTCGCCAGCGCGTTTCTAGGGAGAGGACCGCCGGCGGGCAGCCCGTTTCTTGCGATGCCACGGCGTAACCGCGCGCTAAGGCCCTGCTGGCTATGCTCCTCTCGGCGCGCGAAAGGGGAATGCGATGGACGACCAAGACACACTGTCTATGGCGCAACGACGGGCCCGGCGTCGGGCCGGCGCGCGCTGGCGTACGCGCCTGTTTCGCCGCTCGAGCCTGTGCCTGCTGCGGGTCAGCCTTGGTATGCTCCTCGTCTGGTGGGGTGCAGCGCGGATAAGCAACCCGGCCTTCGGCGTCCAGCTCTCGGATCGCTACTACTTCGGCCTGTTCTCCAACATCGATCTGCAGTTCGTGTTCGGGTGGCTCGAACTGACGGTGGGCCTGCTAGTGGTGGCCGGTCTGTTCCGGGCGGTCACCCTGCCGCTCATGCTGCTGATCGTAGGTTTCACCGCGGCGGTGATCTGGAAGGCGCTGATCGATCCTTTCGGCATTGTTACGCAGGAACGGATGAGCGCCGCGCGCGCCTTCTTCTACCCCTCCACCATCATCCTCTGTGCTGCCTGCGTGCTCACCGTGCTGCGACGGCTCGACCACATTGCCCTAGACTACATCCTGCCCCGCTACATCGCCTACATGCAGGAGCGTCAGCGCCGCATCAGCGCCCTGCCCACCGACATCGCGATCATGCCGGTGTCGGCGGCAAGTCCCTCTGCCATGCCTACGCGGGAGGACATCGCAGAACCGCCGTCCGGCGCCGAGAAGAAGCCGCCCAGCGAGCCGATCAACACGGCGGCTTAGTGGCCCTCGCTCCCGCAGGCCGCCCCGGCAGAGGGTGGATGCACCGAGAGATCCGTGCGCTCGGCGAAACGGCACTCGCAAGGGCGTCACGCTGTGGAAGAAAGAGGCCGGCGGTGGGAAGCTGCACCGGGACACGTGGAAGGCCGATGCCGGGGCGCCCTCGGCCGCCGGCGACCGAGCCCGCACCGCGGCGCGCCCGGCCAAAGCTAAGCCGTGAGGCTCAGGCCTTGCGGCGGCGGCGCAACAGGCCCAGACCGCCGACCGCGGCCAGCAGCATCGGCAGCGCCGCCGGCACCGGGATCACCTGGGGCGTGCCGTTGACGAAGTTCGCCTCGGTGAACAGGGCCAGATCGGCAAGGTTCGCCAGCGCATCGCCGCAGATCGACAGGCCCGGGCAGGTCTGCAGCGCCCCGTTCACATCGTTGTCCAGCCCGCGCGACGCCAGCGCATAGAGCGGCTGGATCGCCGCATCCTCATCGGCCAGGTTCTCGGAGAAGAAGAGCCGATTGATGCCCCGCGCCTCGTTCCAATAGAGAAACAGCCCCGGGCGGTCCCCCTCGGTATTGGCCGCAATGGCATCCGCCGCCGTCGCCGCGTTGAAGCTGGTATCCCAGGTCGGCACCGTCTCGTTGGGGTCGAACTGGTTGTTGTCGAAGTTCTGGATCACCACGATGTTCACGCTGCTGTCGATCGTCGAGGTGTCGTCCAGCCCGCAGACCAGCGCCCCGGTGGTGTTGAAACCGCCGCAGCCGAAGGTGTCGTTGGCAAAAACCAGCGGGCCGGTGATGCCAAAGCTCTGCGTATCGACCTCGAACGTGTCGTTGCCGATGTCGAAGTCGATCGTCTGCAGGCCCTGGCCGTTGCTGACGCCGAAGGAGGCGGCATCGGCGGCGACGGGGGCTGCGAGGGTCAGGGTGAGAGCCGCCAGGGCGACCCGGGTGAGAGTGGTCATAAAAAGTCCCTTTCTTCCACAAAAGGAGGCGCCGGCGGGAGAGAGACCCGTCGACCTCGCTGAGTGCTGGCGGGCGGCGAAAGGGTTCAGCTTTTTCCCATGACGTTTGCGTGACGCGGCATCGTCAGGGCCGCGCGCCATTGCTTGTCCGCGTCCCCGGACCGACTTAGAGAGAGCGAAGGCGGCAGGAGAGAACGATGCACGATACGCTGGAGCAGGCGGCGACGCTGGCCTACGAGGCGCCGGAGCCCAAGCGCTACAAGGGCATGACCGGCGACTGGGAGGTCGTGATCGGCATGGAGGTGCACGCCCAGGTCCAGTCCGAGGCGAAGCTCTTCTCCGGCGCCTCCACCGAATTCGGCAAGGCGCCCAACACCAACGTCAGCCTGGTCGACGCGGCCATGCCGGGCATGCTGCCGGTGATCAACGCTTTCTGCATCCAGCAGGCGATCCGCACCGGCCTGGGGCTGAAGGCCGAGATCAACCACCGCTCGATCTTCGACCGCAAGCAGTACTTCTATCCCGATCTGCCGCAGGGCTATCAGATCAGCCAGTACAAGCACCCCATCGTGGGCGAGGGGGAGGTGATCGTCGATCTCGCCCCCGGCATCGGCCGGCGAGTGCGGATCGAGCGCATCCACCTGGAACAGGACGCCGGCAAGTCGGTGCACGACATGGACCCCACGCTCAGCTTCGTGGACCTCAACCGCACCGGCACCGCGCTGATGGAGATCGTGTCCCGCCCGGACATCCGCGGGCCGGAAGAAGCGGCGGAATACGTCCGCAAGCTGCGCCAGATCATGCGCTACCTCGGCACCTGCGACGGCAACATGCAGGAGGGGAGCCTGCGCGCCGATGTGAACGTTTCGGTCTGCCGCCCGGGTGACTATGAGAAATTCGCCGAGACGGGCGATTTCTCCCATCTCGGCACGCGCTGCGAGATCAAGAACATGAACTCCATGCGCTTTATCATGCAGGCCATCGACCAAGAGGCGCGCCGCCAGATCGATATCCTGGAGGACGGCGGGTCCATCGACCAGGAGACGCGGCTCTATGACGTGGCCAAGGGCGAGACGCGGTCGATGCGCTCCAAGGAGGAGGCGCATGACTATCGCTACTTCCCCGACCCGGACCTGCTGCCGCTGGAGCTGACCGCGGAGGAGATCGCAGCGGTCGCAGAGACCCTGCCGGAGCTGCCCGACGCCAAGAAAGCGCGCTTCGTCAATGACTACGGCGTGACCGAATACGATGCGGGCGTGCTGATCGCCGAGGCGGCGAACGCGGCCTTCTTCGAGGAGGTGGCACGGGGGCGCGACGGCAAACAGGCCGCGAACTGGGTGATCAACGAGCTGTTCGGCCGCCTCAACAAGAAGGGGCATGGCATCGCCGAGAGCCCGGTGACCGCTGCCCAGCTTGGCGGGATCATCGACCTCATCGCCAAGGGCGATATCTCCGGCAAGATCGCCAAGGACCTGTTTGAGATCGTCTATACCGAGGGGGGCGATCCGGCTCAGATCGTCGCGGCGCGCGGGATGAAGCAGGTCACCGACACCGGCGCGATCGAGGCGGCCGTCGACGCGGTCATCGCCGCCAACCCCGACAAGGTCGAACAGGCCAAGGGCAAGCCCAGCCTCGCCGGCTGGTTCGTGGGCCAGGTGATGAAGGCCACCGGTGGCAAGGCGAACCCTCAGGCCGTGCAGGGGATCGTGAAGGCCAAGCTCGGCCTGGACTAAGTGCAGAGCGGGATTTGGCCTTTTTTGGTAGCTCTATGCTACAGACTGTTCATTCGTAGGACGCGAAAAGGAGCGCGCTGCCATGCGCTATGAGTACCGTGTCATCGCCTCGCCGCAGCGCGGCATCAAGCGCCGCGGCGTCAAGGCCGGCGCCGACCGACTGGCGCTCGCGCTGGAGGAGGTGCTCGCCGCCCAGGCCGCCGAGGGCTGGGAATTCCAGCGCGCCGAGGTCCTGCCGGTGCTGGAGAGCGCGGGCACCTTCGGCGGGAGCAAGGAGATGACGAGGGCCGTGCTCGTCTTCCGCCGCCCGGTGGAACAGCCGGCACCAGAGGGGCGGATGACCTATACGGACGCCCCGGCGCCAACCGAAGCGCAGCAGCCTCTGTTCGCCGCGCCGCGTCCGGCGGCGGAGCCCGCCTTTCGCGCCATGACCGAGCCTGCGCCGGTGCTGCGCCGGGAACCCGCGTTTCCCACGACCCCGTCGCCCGCCGCGACGGAGGATTACGGCTTTCCCCGCTATCCCGGGATCGACGACGAGCCCTTGCCCCTGGCTGACCCGGTACCTGCGCCGGCCCAGGATGCGCCGCCGCAGGGCGGCGCGCCTGCGCCTGCGCAGCCGCGCCCACAGTCGCGACCGCGCCCCTCGACCGGGCTCTACACCGGATCGCGGCCGCGCGGCGGCGCGGAGGATCCCGCCGTCGCCATGCCGACACGGCCCGAGCCCGCGGAGACCGCCGCGCCGCCCCCGGCACAACCACCGGCGCCACCACCGGCTGAGCCGCCGGAGGAGACCCGCGACCTGGGCGACATCCGCGACGCGCTGCGCAGACTCGATCGCTAGGTGGCCGCGGCGCCCGCGGTCACTCGCCGGGGGCCTTTAGTTCCATCGACAGCGCGTGCAGCCCCGCATCGAACTCGGCCTGCAGCGCCCGGTTCACCGCGCGCTGGCGCGCTACGCGGTTCTGCCCCGCAAAGGCGGATGAGGTCATGATCAGGTGGAAGTGCGTCTCGCCACCCTCGCGCCAGCCGCCATGGCCACGGTGGCGTTCGCTGTCGTCACGCACTTCTAAGTGCTCGGGGCTAAAGGCCTCGGTCAGAGTCTGGGTCATTCGCGCGGCGGCAGACATGGATAGGCTCCTGTCAAGAGTTGGTCTTTCCGACCTTACGGCTATCATCGCTGCCGGGGCGGGGCGAGACCCCCGCCGCGATGCGCCGCGCGACGCAGCGTGTCGGGACGACGAAAGGGGATGGATCGGCTTTGGGACAGCGTCCGTGGTTCGACTATGACATCTCGGTCACCGCCGATAAGCGGCGGCGCGCCCGCGCGCGCGGGATGACGGGCAAGGTCGAGACCGCGGAGTGCACCTGTGAATGGCCGGGATGCGATGCACCGGCGCAATACCGCGCCCCCAAAAGCCCGGACGACACCACCAGCTACCGCTGGTTCTGTCTTGAGCATGTGCGCGAGTACAACAAGGCCTGGGACTACTTCCAAAACGTCGACCAGGACACGGTGGAGGCCGCGGCGGATGCCGCCCGCGTCTGGGACCGGCCCACCTGGCGCTTTGGGCAGAACCCCTTCACCCAGCGGGTGACGAACAATCCCCATTCCGACGGCGATGCCTGGGCGCGCTGGGGGTTCTCCGACCCGCATGAGGTGCTGGGCGAGAACGCGACGCTGAACCCCGGACGCGCCTCGAACGACCCGCGCCCCCGCCGCCGGCTGACGCGTGAGGAGCAGTCGGCCATGGACACCCTCGGGGTGCCCCATGACGAAGAGAGCCGCGCCGAGGTCAAGGCGCGCTACACCGACCTGGTCAAACTGCTCCACCCGGACATGAACGGCGGCCAGAACCCCGAGCCGCAGCGTCTGGACCGGGTGCTCAAGGCCTGGAAGGTCGTGAAGAAGAGCCGCAACTTCCGTGACTGACGAGCCGGCCGCGGCGGCGATCCTCTCGCTGCTTGCCGAACGCCAGCCCGAGGCCAGCATCTGCCCCTCCGAAGCCGCGCGCAGGCTCGATCCGACCGGCTGGCGCAACCGAATGGCGGAGGTGAGAGAGGCCGCGGCGAGGCTGGCGGCCGCAGGGCACCTGGTCGTGACCCAGGGCGGATCGCCGGTCGATCCGGCGGCAGCCCGGGGCCCTATCCGCCTGCGCCGCCCCTAAGCCTAAGGCGTGCCAATCGCCGATGTGCATCGGCACCCCTTGCGCTCTCTTGCTCTCGGCGCGGCCAAGCCTATGCTCACGACGATACGACGAGCAGGAGAACGCCATGGCAGACGGCGGCAAGATGGGCCCGGCCGACATCCCGACGATGGACGTGTCCGTGCGCGATGTCTTCGGCATCGACAGCGACATGAGCGTCAAGGGCTTTGCGGAGCCTACGGACCGCGTGCCGATTGCCGACCCGAGCTATCGCTTCGACCATGACACGACGCTGGCGATCCTGGCGGGCTTCGCCTTCAACCGCCGCGTGATGATCCAGGGCTACCACGGCACGGGCAAATCGACCCATATCGAGCAGGTCGCCGCCCGGCTGAACTGGCCCTGCGTGCGCGTGAACCTGGACAGCCACATCTCGCGTATCGACCTGATCGGCAAGGACGCGATCAAGCTGCGCGACGGCGTTCAGGTGACCGAGTTCCAGGAGGGGATCCTGCCCTGGGCGCTGCGCACTCCGACGGCGATCGTCTTCGACGAATACGACGCGGGCCGGCCGGATGTGATGTTCGTGATCCAGCGGGTGCTGGAGGTGGACGGCAAGCTCACGCTCCTCGACCAGAACGAGGTGATCCACCCGCACCCGTCGTTCCGCCTGTTCGCCACCGCCAACACGGTCGGCCTTGGCGATACGACGGGCCTGTACCACGGCACCCAGCAGATCAACCAAGGCCAGATGGACCGCTGGTCGATCGTCACCACGCTCAACTACCTGCCGCACGACGACGAGGTGCGGATCGTGCTGGCGAAGTGCCCCGCCTATCAGGATGACGAGGATCGGACGATCGCGCGCATGGTGACCGTGGCGGATCTGACGCGCCAGGCCTTCATGAACGGCGATCTGTCGACGGTCATGTCGCCCCGCACGGTCATCGCCTGGGCCCAGAACGCCGAGATCTTCGGCGACGTGGGCTTCGCCTTCCGGCTGACGTTCCTGAACAAATGCGACGAGCTCGAGCGTCAACTGGTGGCGGAGATCTATCAAAAGTGCTTCGGCAAGGAGCTGCCGGAAAGCGCCGCCTCCGTCAGCCTGGGGTGAGGGGAGCGTGACGGCGCCGCAGGGCTATAACACCGTCAGCACCTACCTCGCCGCGCCGGAGGCCGACGAGGTGATTACCTTCGCAGAGTTGACCTTCGACGCAGCGATTATCCGGGGGCCGATCCGTGCCCCCACGGGCCGGTTGGTGCATGCCGTGTTATCCCTGGGTGACAGCACGGTTCTGTTGGCCGCACCGAAGGACGGGCAGATGCGCCTCAACGCCATGCTCCACGTCTATGTCGATGACTGCGACGCCACCTTCGCCCGCGCGGTGGGCGCTGGCGGCAAGGTCATGATGGAGCCATCGGATCAGTTCTACGGCGACCGCACCGCCGCGGTCTGGGACGCGGCCGGCAACACCTGGTGGATCGCCGAGCGACGCCATGATGTCCCGGACGCCGAGGTCGGACGCCTCGCCGACGAGCAGCGCGTCGGATGAGCGGGACGCGCCTGCCCCTCTGGCTGCTGGACTGGCGGGTGCCACTCAGGGCGCGGTGGATCGCCTTTGCGCTGCTGCGCGCGCGGATGCGCCGGGTTTGGATGCGGGTCGACCCCTATTTCATCCTGACGGCCATCGGCGTGCTGGTGATGCTCAAGCTGGTGTTCTTCACCGTCGGCATCCCGATGACGGTCGCCAACCTGCTGGCGGGCACCGCGGTCGCGCTCTTGGTGCTGATCGCAGCCCTCGGCGCGCTCACCAAACGCTCCGACCGCCGCGAGGTGCGCGCCACGGAGCGCCGCCTGCGCATGTTCGGCTATACCCTGACCGGCCTGGGACGGCTGGTCGCAAGGAACGCACGATGAAGAAGACCGACAATCCGGCGGAGCCGTTCAAGAAGGCGCTGGCAGAGGCGACGCGGGCGCTCTCGGCCGAGGCCGACCTCGACATCACCTATTCCGCCGATCCGCCGGGGCGCACGGGCTCGGGCATGCGCCTGCCCCAGGTCTCGCGCCGGATGACGCGGCGCGAGGTCATGCTCGCGCGCGGCACCGCCGATGCCATGGCGCTGCGCGAGCGCTTCCACTCCCCCGACACCCATGTGCGCTATGCGCCCAAGGGCGAGATGGCCCGCGCGATCTACGACGTGCTGGAGACCGCGCGCTGCGAGGCCATCGGCGCCCGCGCCATGCCCGGCGTCGCGGACAACCTGGATGCCCGCCTGGCCCATGAGGCCGAGCATCGCGGGTACGGCGCCATGCGCACCCCCGAACAGGCCCCCATGGCGGAGGCGGCCGGGTTCCTGCTGCGCGAGGCGCTGACCGGTCGCGAACCCGCCAAGGGCTGCGACAACGTCCTCGACCTGTGGCGCGATTTCTTCGACCAGCACCTGGGCGCCGAGGGTCTGGCGGACATGGGCGACAACCTCGAGGATCAGAGCGCCTTCGCCAAGCGGGTCTGGCAGATCATCGACGACCTCGGCTATGGCGACCAGCTCGGCGACGACCCGGACGACGACAGCCCGGACGATGCCCTAGACGAAGACGAGAGCGAGGAGCAGGAGCCCGAGCAGGACGAGACCGGCGAGGGCGGCGACGACAACCAGGACGACGACAACGACGAACAGGACGAGCAGGAGGGCGAGCAGGAACAGCAGGCCCAACAGGTCGAGGTCGACCTCGATGCGGCCGACGCCGAGCAGGACGAGAACGAGGATCTGGAGGCTGAGGATGGCCTGCCCCCGCCCGAGGAACGCCAGCCCCGTCCGCCCTCCGACGCGGATCCGGCCTACCGCATCTACTGCGACGCGGCCGACGAGGTCGTGACGGCGGAGGAACTGGCCGACACCAGCGAGCTCGACCGGTTGCGCGGCTATCTCGACAAACAGCTCGAGCCGCTGAAGGGCGCCGTCTCCCGCCTCGCCAACCGCCTGCAGCGTCGGCTTCAGGCGCAGCAGAACCGCTCCTGGGAGTTCGACCGCGAGGAGGGGATCCTGGATGCCGGCCGCCTGGCCCGCGTCGTCGCCCAGCCCACCACCCCGCTCAGCTTTAAGGTCGAGAAGGACACGGATTTCCGCGACACGGTCGTGACGCTGCTGATCGACAACTCCGGCAGCATGCGGGGCCGCCCGATCTCCATCGCCGCGATCACCGCGGATGTCATGGCCCGCACGCTGGAGCGCTGCTCGGTCAAGGTCGAGATCCTGGGCTTCACCACCCGCGCCTGGAAGGGCGGCTTGAGCCGGGAGAAATGGCTGGGCGCCGGACGCCCGCCGCAGCCCGGCCGCCTGAACGACCTGCGCCATATCATCTACAAGGGCGCCGATGCGCCCTGGCGCCGGGCCCGGCGGAACCTGGGGCTGATGATGCGCGAGGGGCTGCTGAAGGAGAACATCGACGGCGAGGCCTTGGAATGGGCTTATCGCAGGCTCACCGGCCGGCCGGAACAGCGGCGCATCCTGGTCGTCATCTCCGACGGCGCACCGGTTGATGATGCAACCCTCTCGGTGAACCCCTCGACCTATCTCGAGCGGCACCTGCGCGATGTGATCGCCATGATCGAGCGGCGCGGTGCGGTGGAGCTGCTGGCCATCGGCATCGGCCACGACGTGACGCGCTATTACTCGCGCGCGGTGACCATCACGGATGCCGAGCAGCTTGCCGGTGCGATCACCGAGCAGTTGGCAGCGCTCTTCGAAAGCGATCCGCGCAGCCGCGAACGGGCGACCAAGCGGGCCGGGCGCGGCGGGTCGCGACGCCGGCGCGCGGCCTGATCAGTCCAAGAGGCCGCGGCGCCGGCGCGGCCGGAAGGCCCGGGCGAGCATGAGCAGCACGAGCGCGATCACCAGCGGGACCGCGAAGGCAGGCCCCACCAGCACCCCCTGGATCCAGGGATCCCAAAGGGCGGGGTGCAGATGCCGCTCCACCGCCGGCTGCAACAGCTGCAGGCTGCCCGGATGCACGCGGTACCAAAGCTCGCCAAAGGCGAACGGCGTCCAGGCGCCCGCCTGCACGGAGCGCAGCACGTCGTGCCCGAGCAGCACGATCGCCAAGAGACCGAAAACGATGCCGATCTTGCGGAGCATGGCTTCCCCCGATGCGTCTTGCGATCGCATACGTCAGCGCCGCGCGCGAGGAAAGGCCGAAGCGTCCCCCTGCCCCGCCGGCACGCCGCCCCCGCCCCAGCGCCGGCCCCGGGGCTGTCCCAGTGCGGGACAGAAAGCGCCTTCCCGGCGCCGGGTTCAGGCGGCTGCAGCCTTGTCACGCCTGCGCCCAAAGGCTAGCGTCCGGCGCGCTGGAGGGGTGGCCGAGTGGTCGAAGGCGCACGCCTGGAAAGCGTGTATAGGGGCAACTCTATCGCGGGTTCGAATCCCGCTCCCTCCGCCAGCAGCCCCTCACACCAAGTCACATCTAGCCACACTAAGACAATGATACATCTCACGAAAAATCACTTTCCGTGTTGCTTGGAGTGATGCGGCGTTGCACCGTGTGCGGGCATGTAGCATGATTTTCGGTGGATGTTTGCGGTGGCCAAACCACCGGGGCTGCACGAGGGGGATCATGCCAAAGATCGTGAAGAACCAACTTACCGCCGCAAAGCTCACGAAGCTTCCACCAGGCAAACACATCGACGGTGGCGGTTTGATGCTCGTCGTTGCACCGGGTGGAACCTCACGCCGATGGGTTTGGCGCGGAACCATCTCGGGACGCGGCGACACACGTCGCGAATACGGCCTCGGATCGGCGAGCGTGCTCTCGCTCGGAGAGGCCCGAAAAAAGGCGGCCGAGTACCACGCGCTCGCCCGCACCGGCCTCTGTCCAACCGAAGAGGACGCGCGGCGCCGCGGGCTCACCCTGCTCTTCGAAGAGGCCGCCGAGCGCGTCTGGCACGACACCACCGTGCCAAGCGCATCGAACGGCAAGCACGTCGCTCAGTGGATCACGACCCTCCGCACCTACGCGAACCCCGTGATCGGGAAGAAGCCTCTCGGCCACGTGACCCGTGCCGACGTCGTCGCGATCCTTCGGCCGATCTGGGTCGACAAGGCCGAGACGGCGCGGCGTGTGAAGCAGCGCCTGTCAGCCGTCTTCGAGGCTGCTCGGGTCGAGGGCTGGTACGAAGGCCTCAACCCTGTCGAGGGCGTCGAGCGCGCGCTAGCGCGCCAGCGCGACCGCGTCGAGCACCATGCAGCCATACCCGTCGACGCGGCGCCTGCCGCCTACGCGCGGGTCGCTGCGGCCGCGGGCGTCGGCGCCCTCGCCCTGCGCTTCGCGATCCTCACCGCCGCGCGATCTGGCGAAGTGCGGGGCGCCAGATGGGCCGAGATAGACACCGAAGCGGCCGAGTGGCGGGTTCCCGCGGGGCGCATGAAGGCCGGACGCGAGCACGTGGTGCCGCTCTCCGATGCCGCCATGGGGATCCTGGATCTCGTACCTCACGGGCGCGACGATGACCTCGTGTTCAACGGTGCCCGGTGGGGTACCCCGCTCTCAGACATGACGATGATCGCGGTCATGCGCCGACTCAAGCTTGCCGCGGTGCCCCATGGGTGGCGTTCAACCTTCCGCGATTGGGCGGAGGAGCGGACGAGCTACCCGCACGCGGCCAAAGAGGCTGCACTCGCTCACACGGTCCGCGGCGTCGAGGGTGCCTACCGACGTACAACACTGATCGACGCGCGACGCGAGATGATGAGGGACTGGGCGGGCTTCCTCTTGGCCGCCGATACAACAATCGAGACTCGCTAGAGAGCGACGATCAGCCTTCCGAAGATGAAAGCGCCCGAAAGGGTACGAAAAGGAAGGAGTGCGATATGCCAGAGGAGATCGTCCCGGCCGCCGAGGCGCGCGAGTTCCTCGGCGGGACCAGCGCGGTCACCCTTTGGCGGTGGGTGCGCGATCCCGGCTTCCCAACCCCGCGACGGATCAGGAACCGCCTCGACTTCTAGCCTTCCGAATCTAAGGCATTCAGCCGTAGCCGCAAAGGAGCCGCGTAGCCTCAACGAGAGACGCACCAGGGCTCGCCAGAAGCCCACGCGCGTCGTGAGATCGGACAGCACAAACCACCGCGCCGACCTCGAAACAACAAGAAGAAGACCGCCTCCGGCTCGATCCCGGGCATGGCGACTGTGGCGCAGGCGTCGCAGCTGGCGACGGAAAGACAAGCCCCGCAGGCCCCGCAGAGTATCACACCGGCGCCGGGGCCGCTCGCCTCGCCTGGCCTGGTCAGCCCACTGCCTCCCGGCGTGGTGGTGCCGAAGGTCTGGGGCGGCGCCTATCGGCTCACCGGCGGTAGCGGCATCCCGCCCCGCGAGTGGCTCTATGGCCGCCACCTGATCCGCAGCTTCGTCTCGGCGACGACGGTGGTCTCGCTTTGCCCGGCTGCGGCTTTGCGGCTGTGGTGCACGAGGTCGACGGCGCAGTTGCATTCCTTCGCGATCCTCGCCCACGTCTTCACGACCGCGTCGATGGCGTTGTTGCCGTTCTCGTTGACCGCGTGGCTCGACACGAACGGATCGACTTGGATCACGTCGACCCTGTGCGTGCGAGCGTACTCGATGACCGCGTCGATGACCGGGTCTAGGATGCGAACGCCCTCGCGCGTGTCGACGGCCGCCTTGATCTCGTCGTCACGACCACTGTCGAGGTGGAAGCGATCTTCGATGAAGTCGCCGGTGATGTTGTAGTGCAGGGCCGCGGCCTCTAGCCGTCGCTACGCCTCGTCGATCGGATCTTCGCCGTTCCAGTTCCACACGGTCATGGGCTCGCGCGCGCACGCCGAGGAGGGGCCGGCCGCTGGCCATGGCAAGGCCTTCGACTAGGGTCAGGGACCACTTTCCGACGCCGCCCGGGGAGATCGAAGACAGCCGCGGCGCCGGCGCCCTGCTCGCGGCCGTGCGCAGCGCCCGGGCGCTCAACCGCATGACGCGGGAAGAGGCCTCGAAGCTACGCGTCGCCGAGAAAGAGCGGTGGTCGTTCTTCCGCGTCGACAACGGCAAGGCCAACCTCGCCCCGCCCGGCGAGCGCGCTGTCTGGCGCCGGATGGAGAGCCCGACCTCGGCAACGGCACCGACGACCGGCCGTCGGACCTCGTGGGCGTGGCCACCGCGTGGCAGCCGCCCGACGCGTTCGACGGCGTCACGGCGGCGCACGTGGCCTCTGTGCACGCGGCCATGGACCCGGACGGGCACCCGGTCGACCGCCAGTCAGAGGGGTGGGTCGGTGAGTTGATCGGTGAGGTGATCGGCGCCCCGGTCGGGTACCGAGCCGACCGCGTAGGCAAAGGTCGAACCGAGGAGATCGCGGCCAACGCGGCGCGCGTCGACGTGATCATTCAGAAGTGGATCAAGGAAGGCGTGCTCCTCGTCGGCGAGCGAAAGCACCCCAACCGACGCGGCGGTGCGATGCAATCGGTGGTCCGTCGGGGCGCCGGCGTGGGCGAGGTGAGGGGCGAATTCTGATGCCCGATCCGACCCCTTTCGCACCCATGCGGGAACCCGGGAACCACGTGGTTCCCGCAGGTTCCCAAGGTTCCCGGAAACAAGCGGGAACGACCCCTCCGCCCCTTTAGGGGCGGGGGGTTCCCACGCTCCCGGGGAACCAACGCCCGGGAGAGCATGTCGAAAGCCACGAGGAGAACGAGAATGGCGGAGATGGCGGAGAGCACGAAGGCAACGAGGCGGGCTGGCGATTTGGCTCGAGAGGAGCGGAGGCGTCATAGCCTCGGCATAGCGAGCGGACTGGTTGCCGCGGAGTGCGTCGCGATCCCGGAGAACGAAGACATGGCGGCGGTCGTCATCGCCGGCGTCGACACGGCGGCCCGCTTCCGCGGCAAGGATCCGACCGAGGCGCTCGCGTTCCTAGCCCTGGCCGCGCTGGTCCGCGTCAATCAGATGCGCGGGCGGCCGGGGTTCCCCGCCTCGCCGGCTGCCGCCTACCTCGACGCGGCGGCGTGGCTCACCGCCAAGGCGGCCGAGCACAAGATCGACGGCCTCGGCGACGAAGCTGAGGCGCTCTTCGAGGCGGCCGAAACGATCCGCGGGTTCGCGGCGCAGGTGTCGGCATGATGACGGTCGAAGAACACGCATCCGCGATCCGAGCCCATGTCGATGCATTCCTCGCCGAGCGCCGCGGCGAGGTGGTGACGATGCCCGGCGGCAAGTATGCCGGGCGCCCCGCCTCCATCGAGTGCGCGATCTACGAGCTTTGGCCAGGCCGCGGCCTCATGGTGCTGCTATACCCCATCAGGGAGGACGGCGAGCACTACCACACAGACCACGGTGATGCGCGCACGTACTGGCCAGCGTCGCTGATCACCGAGCTTCAGGGGGTCGTCTGATGGCGCGGCGTCCGAAGAAGCCGGAGGGGTTCTACTATCGGCGGCTCTACCCGAGCCAGCCGACGACCGAGCGCGCGAAGGCGATGTTCGACACCCTATTGCCCGTCGATCGCATCGCCTCGCAGATGGAAAACAAGTGGGGGTTCGGCCGCCTCCCGGAGATCGTATCCGCGGAGACGCGGGCGAAGTTTGAGCGTGTGCGCGGGCGCCTCGACGACGCCATCACGGCCGACAACCTCGAGTTGGCGGCGCAGGAGGCGGCGATCATGTTTCGCGCCTGGCACGCCCTCGACGCGGAGGCCGAGCAGCTGGGGGCGGGTGGGCCGCCGGCAAGCGTTTGGACCGTGGTCGGTGCTGACGGCGCCTACAAGGTGGTGCCAACCGACCTCGACAAGGCGGCTCTTGATGCGGCGGCCGAACATGGCAGTGAGTGCGTGCGCCACGTCTCTGTCGAGGAGTTGTTGCGCCTCTACGAGGCCGAGGGGCTTCGTTCTCTGCGCGAGATCAAGGCACTGTTCCCGGGCGCGACAGTCGAGGATGTGCGCCCGATCAATCCCGGATCCACGCTGGCCAACGCAGGCATCACGAAGCCTGGCGTTGATCGCGGCGATGGCGCTCTCTTCGAGCACGCTGCCGACCGTCCTTTCGAGGATCAGATCCCGTTCTAGCGTGAACAGCCGAGAGCCGGTTGCCTGACCCTTGGCCATGGCCATAGCGTCATGGCTATCCGGTTCGCCGGGTTCTCTCCTCGCTGCTCAACTAGGGGGCTGCCTTCGGGTGGCCCCTTTCTTTGCGCGCTGAACAGTGTCGCACGAGTTCTCGTCATGCGCTGGACCGTGCCACGTTGTGCCGGTGCAGTAGAGGAGACCGCACGACGTGCCCAAGCGACCGCCATCCTTTCGACCGCGCCATGCGCCGCGCCGTGACGCTGCCTCTGAAAAGCAGCGGAAGGCCGCGTTCGACCGTCGTCGGCCGAACTCCACCGAGCGTGGATATGATGAGGATTGGCGTCGCGTGCGCGCTGAGCACTTGAGCGCCCACCCCGCATGCGTTGAGTGCGGCTCCACCGATCGGCTGAACGTCGACCACATCGAAAGCGTTGCCAGAGCTCCACATCGGCGCCTCGACCCGGCCAACCTTCGCACCCTGTGCGACTCCTGCCACAGCAGTCGGACGGCACGCGATCAGGGGTTTGCTCGGAGGTCTCCGAAGTCATGACCCCGCCCCATGCCCTGCCTTGCCCGCTTGCGCATCGTCGTCGCGCGATCTTCGGCGATCCGGCGCACACCCGGGGGTGGTATCAAAATCCTATGATATGGGGTGCCCAACGGCGCGGGGATTCGCATTTCTATACGGTAGAAAAGACAGCTTTGCTGACTGACCCAGCCCCTCGAGTCCCACATCTGATAAGAGAAGCCGTCAACGAGGAGACGGACGGTGCGCAAGAGCAGGTTTACCGAGGAACAGATCATCGCGATCCTGGCCGAGCAGGAGCGTGGCATGGCAACGGCCGAGGTTTGCCGCCGTCATGGGTTGAGTTCGGCGACGTTCTACAAATGGAAGGCCAAGTTCGGCGGCCTGGACGTTTCCGACGCCCGGCGGCTGAAGACGCTCGAGCAGGGCGAGCCATCGGAGGCGCCATCGGTTCCAGCCCGATGACGAGCGCTCGGCTGAAGCATCTGCTGGCCGAGGCCAAACTCGACAAAGCTATCCTAAAGGACCTCCTGGGAAACGGCTGACGACGGCGAGCCATCGAGGCGCCATCGGTTCCAGCCCGATGGCGAGCGCAGAAGCGGGAGGCGGCGCTTGAGGCGATGTCGAAGTTCGACCTCTCGCAACGCCGCGCCTGCCACCTGCTGCGCGTCGATGCGAAGACCGTGCGGCGCATGCCGGTCGTCGATCATCCGGAGATCCGGGCGCTCATGCGCGACATCGCAGCCGAGCGACGTCGCTTTGGCTATCGGCGGATCGGCCTGATGCTCGAGCGGGAAGGGATCACCATGAACCACAAGAAGCTGAGGTGCCTCTACCGCGAGGAGGGCGTTGGCAAGTTAACCGAGCTCCCGCGCAACGATGCCCAGTTACCTCTGGATTTCAGGCTGCCGTGGTCGCCTCCGCCCAGACTTGGAAAGCCTGCGCTCTGAAGTGGCGCAGGGTCGGGCGGCTGACGAGATGGGCACCGATGGTGAAGCAGTTGTAGACGGCGGCGTGAGAGGCGAGGAAGCGTTGGGCGGAGCCCTGCGACTTGAACCGCTGCTGCTTGCGCTCACGTCGTCGGATCGGCAGATGCGAATTCTCGGCGCGATTGTTGGCCTGGAGCCGGCCGGGACGATGACGCACCGAGAGCCCCTCATGCCACATCGCTTTGCGATAGGAGGCGAGGCCGTCGGTCGTCACCTTCTCCGGGCGGACGCCGGTGTTCTTCATGAGCCGGCGCAGCAGCTTACGCGCGGCCTTCGCGTTGCGGCGCGTTTGCACGAGCATGTCGAGGACCTCGCCCTCATAATCCACCGCCCGCCAGAGCCACATCCGCCGGCCGCCGATCTTCACGACCATCTCGTCGAGATGCCAGCGGCCCGTCGGCGGCCAACGGCGACGCCTGAGGTTGGCCGCGATCCGCGGGCCGAACTTGATGACCCAGTAGCGGACAGTCTCGCGGCTGACCTCGATCCCGCGCTCGGCGAGCATCTCCTCGACATCGCGCAGGCTCAGCGTGAAGCGCAGATAGAGCCAGATAGCATAGCGGATCACATCCGGCGGGAACCGGTGACGCTTGAACGAAATCCCGTCAACCATGCCTCTCGCCTACGATGGACTACCCGGAAACAGAGACAGGTTAGCGTTTGTCTGCCAGCACCGGGCGGACACGCGAGCGATCCCCTGATCTGCCCTGGTTTCCGGCGCTGCGCTCACTTGGGCCTGGGACACGGGTCGCGTTCTGCGTGGCACCACCCGTGTCCGGCCGAGCGAACGCGAGAGGCCGCTCACGCGGCGGTTCGCGTTGCGTTGGTTGACACCACCAACCCGCCCGGCGTCATCGAATAGACCTCGTCGGCCGCGTGCAGCGTCGTCTCCCGATGCGCGACGAACAGGAGGGATACCTCGAGCCGCCGGAGGGTCGCGAAGATCCGGTCCTCGCGCTCGGGGTCGAGATGCGCCGTGCCTTCGTCCAGGACGAGGATCGAGGGACGGCGATAGAGCGCCCGCGCGATCAGCACGCGCTGCTTCTGGCCGCCGGAGAGCGCGGCGCCCATGTCGCCGACCAGGCTGTCGTAGCGCATCGGCATCGCCTCGATGTCGGCATCGATCTCTGCGATCCGCGCACACTCACTGACACGGTCGAGATCGGGGCTGGGATCGAAGAAGGTGATGTTCTCCGCTAGTGTTCCCGAAAACAGCGCATCTTCCTGCAGGACGGCGCCGATCGCGCAGCGGTATTGCGCCAGCGTGGGACCTTCGAGCAGCCGTCCGCCCCAGCGTGCCTCGCCCGCCGAGGGCGGGGTCATGCCGAGCAAAACGCGCAATAAGCTGCTCTTGCCGCATCCCGACGGGCCGTTGATCGCGACCCGGGCGCCCGGCTTGAGGGTGAAATCCAGCCCCTCGAAGACCCAGGGCATGCGCGGGCCGTAGCGCAGGCCGGCGCCGCGCAAGCTTAGGGGCAGCGGACGACCGCCGGCCACGACCGCCGCCGGCGCCGCGGGTGGAGCGCGGTCGGGCTCGGCCGTCACCACATCGGCGAGGCGGTCGAGATGCAGACGGAGCATCAGGAAGGTCATGATGTGGTCAATCACGGAGGCGACCCGGCGGGTGGTTTGGTCGCGGTAGGCCATGAACGCGAGCAGCATTCCCACCGTGAACTCGCCGGAGAGGCTGAGACGGGCGGCCACATAGACCACGAGCACCATCTCGAGCCCAAGGATCAACTCGTTGACCGTCTTCGCGGACAGCTCCAGTCGCCCAAGGCGCAGGCCCGCGTCCACATCGGCCGCGTGCAGGTTGAGCCAGGACTGGCGCCGTCGCTCCTCACCCGCCGCCATGCGGATCGAGGCCACGCCGCGCAGTGTCTCGATCGTGTGGGTCTCCTTCGTGGCGGCCGCGATCAGCGCTTGCTCGCCCCGCCGCTTGAGCGGCGTGTGCAGCACGAGACGGATCAGAAACGTCAGCGCCAGCGCGCCAAGGGTGATCGCCGCCAAGCGCGGCTCGTAGAGCCACAGGATGGCGATCAGAGCGAGCGCGAAGGCGAGATCGACCATCGCGCTAATCAGCCGCTCGCTCAGGAACTGCGAGACCTCGTTCAGCGAATCCAAGCGGGAGAGCACGTCGCCGACGTTGCGCCGCTCGAACCAATCCGTTGGCAGCCGCAGCAGGTGGCTGAACACGTTAATCGTGGTCTGCGCCTCGACGGCCGCTCCGGCCCCGAGCAGCGCCGTGCCATGCAACCACTTCGAGAAGGCCGCGAACACGACCGTCGCCCCAAAGCCGAGGGCGAGGATGGCGGCAAGGTCGATGTCACCCTTCACCAGCACCTCGTCGACTACGATCTGCAGATAGAGCGGCGCGACGAGCCCTGTGACCTGGAGCAGCAGCGTCAGCGCGAGGATCTGGGCGCCCGCCCGCCACGCGCCGCGCAGACTGCTCCAAAGGTCCGTCAGCCGAAGCCGCGACGTGTCGCGCACGGCTTCGAAACCATCGGTCGGCGCGAACTCCATGGCGACGCCGGAGAAGCGGCGGGCAAGCTCTGTGCGAGAGACGCGCACCCGGCCGCGGGCGGGGTCGCAAAGGGTGACGCTGCGCCGGCCGACACGCTCCAGCACCACGAAATGGCTCATGTCCATGTGCAACACGGCGGGCAGGCGCAGGTGGTGCATCGCCTCCGGTTCCAGCCGTAGGGCGCGGGAGGCGAGACCGTGGCTTGCGGCGATCTCCATCACATCCGCCGCCGTCGCACCGCGGAGGGAAACGCCCGCAGCATGACGCGCGCGGCACAAATCGACGTGTCGGCCGTAGGCGCCAGCGATCATCACCACGCAGGCCAGGCCGCATTCCGCCGCCTCCGCCTGCCGCACCAGCCGTACGCGGCCTGAAGCTCCGAAGATCATTTGAGACTCCCTGTCGATTTCATGAGGGGTGCGAGCAGCCAATCGAGAAGCGAGCGGCGTTCGAGGGCGATGCTGGCCTGCAGACGCATGCCGGCCTGCAGCGGTGCCGCGAGGTCGTCCGTCGACACGGACTGGTCTTCGAGCGCGACCGTTACGCGATAGGCAGGAACGTTGAGCGGCAGTTGCGGCGGCGCGTCATCGGGCGCGATGACGGTGCGCGTCACCGCTGCGACGCGGCCGCGAAACACGCCGAAGCGCTCATGCGGGAAAGCGTCGTAGCGGATGCCGACGTCTTGGCCGGGCACAACGAAGCCGATGGCGCGGGAGGGCACGAAGAGCGTCGCCTCGAACACGGCGCCCTCGGGGAGGATCTGCACCAGGGCCCGCCCGGGGGCCACATCCTGCCCCGGCGCTGCGGTGAGCGCCGCGACCACGCCGTCAATCGGCGCCATCAGGAGCGTCTCGCGCCGCGCGGCGATCTCGGCGCGTTCCTGGGTCAAGGCCAGCCACTCGGCCTCCAGTTCCGCGACGGTGCGATCACGCGTCAGCGCGGCAACGGCGGCGACGCCGTCGAGGGCGGCGAGCCGCCCCTCCAGCACCGCGGCCTCCTGCGCGATCTCCGCCGCGGCGGCGCGCACCGCGGTCAGCGCCGTCTCCGCCTCGCGCCGCGCGGCGTCCGAAGCGACACCGCGCTCGGCAAGCGCCGTGCGGCGTGCCAGCGTGACGGCGGCGAGCGCCCTCAGCGCCTCCTGTTCGTCGGCGCGGGCGGAAAGAGCGGCGCGTTCGGCCAGCATCGCGGTGCGCTCGATCGCGGCGCGCTCGGTGTCGGCGGCATGGGCGCGATTGGCGACGGCGATCCGCGCGCGGACGTTGTCGATCCGTCTGGCGAGCGCCTCGTCGGCGGCCGCGCCGGGGTCGGTTCCACTGCCGTCGCGGTGCTGATGGCGCAACCGCACGAGCGGCGCGCCCCGGCGCACCGTTTCGCCTTCGGCGATGAGCACCTCAGCCACCACACCCGCCCCCGGCGCGACCACGCGCGCCATGCCCGAGGAAGGGGCGACGAAGCCGGGCGCGGTCTCCTTGCGCGCGTAATCAACATTGAGAAGCGCCGCACCGGCCAGCAACGCCGTCACGACGAGGCCGGCGGTGAGGATCTGGCCCACGGGCGGCGGCGCCAGCACCACCTCGCCTTGCAGCCGCGCCCGATGGGCCTCGAGCGCCTGATCGCGGAAGAGTCTCATGGTGTCGATCCATCTTGTTGGAAGCGGGCCGTCGAGGGTTTCGGCGGCCCGCCAAGCGAAGGGAGGGAATGGCCGGAGGACCTTCCAGAGCGAGCGGCGCTGGAAGGCCCCGCCATCGGAGCCCCAAGCCCCAATCAGACCAGGATGGTGTTCGGCCTGTCCCCATCGCTGGCCCCGCCGCCGCCGGTGCCGAAGGCGACGATCAGGGCGGCGACGGCCAGCGGGCCCGCCGCGACGTCCTTCACCCAGGTGCTGAAGCGCTTCGTCTGGCGCCCGATGTCACGCGCCCGGTTCTTGAGCCAGTTGCCGAAACCAGCGCCGCCGACAGCGCCCAGTTCCGTCTCGCTGAGCAGCCGGACGCCCGGGTACACTTCCAGTTCGTTCTGTTCGTTGAAGTTCATCGCTTTCATCTCCACTTTGAATGCGGCCGCCGATCGGGCCGTGACCCCATCTGCGCCGACCCAAACCGGGGGACCAGCGCAAGGGTTTGGGCGCCGTCCCAAGGATTGGGACGGGGGCGAGGCGTTGGATCGGTCATCTGGGGATCGCTGGCAGCGGCGGTGTCAGAGAAGCGGGCTTCCGCGCAGCGAGGACTTTCCTGCCCTGCCCGCCTACGGCGTCAAAACGACAGCGAAAGGCTGACGTAGCCACGCAGATCGCGTAGGTCGTCATCGTCTAGCGGGCCGTCACTGAGCACGGGCACACCGACGCCGAGGGTGATTTCGCTCGCCTCGGTCGGCGACCAGCGAAAATCGGCACCGGCGCCAACCAACAGCGTGCGGTCCTCGAACCCATCGTCGGGCCAGGCGATGCCGGCGGCGACGAACGGCTCGAAGCTCACGGGCCGGGACAGCGGTGCCTCGCCCAGCACGAAACGCCCGGGCAGCGCCAGATCGAACATCTCGATCTCGCTGCCGAGGCGGGCAAAGGCCACGTTGGGCTCGGCCACCGCCGTCTCGCGGAACCCGCGAACGGTGTCGGCGCCGCCGAGGGCGACCTCCTCGAACGGTAGCAGCGCATCGTTCGCCAGTTGCGCCGAGGCCGAGAGCGATAGCGTCGCCCGCTCGTGCACCCGCCCCACGACGAAGGCCTGGCCGAGCCAGCTGACGAATTGCGAATCCGGCACGTCGCCGCCGTTCTCCGTCGCGCCGGCGAGGCCGAGACCGACGCTGACCGTCGATCGCAGCGACAGCGCGATCCGATCGCGCCGATGCAGCACCGATTGGCCGAGGCGGAGTACCGTGCCGCGTGCAACCCCGTCCTCGACCCCCGGCGAGAACGAGAACCGGGTGCCGAGCAGCCGCGTCTCGCTCCGCGCGAAGAAAACGCCAGCGTCCAGCGTAAAGGTAGTCGAGGCCGTGCGCAGCGCATCGAAGGCCAGCCCGGCCCGGCCCTCGGTGAAGTCGCTCTCGATATCCAGCGCATCGAAGGGCTCCTCGATCACGCGGGTCCGGGTGACCGTGGCGCCGGCAAAGGCGCGCAGGCCCGCGGGATGCAGGGGCGCAACCACCTGCAGATCGCCCGACTGGCGCCCGCGCGACACCTCCCCGCCGAGCTGGACCACGTCGCCGACACCGGCGATGTTATTGAGGCTGATATCGAAAAGCCCGCGATGAACCCCGGTCGACGGCGGGTCGAAATTGTCGAAGCCGAAGGTCAGTTCGACCGGCGGGGCCGCTTCGACCGCGACCTCGAGACGGGTCTCGCCGGGGCCGATGCCGGGCAGCAGGCGCCCCTCCAGCCGGCGCACGGCGGGATCCTGCAGCAGCAGGCCGAAGCGCTCCTGCACGAGATCGAGCCTGAGCGGCTCATCGCGATCCAGCATCAGTCGGCGGCGGACGAAGGCAGCGCTCAGCTGGCCCGGGCGGCGGCCCTCGTCGGCGACCCCCTCGCCGCTGACGACGATGTCGGTCAGGCGGCCCTCGACCACCTGGAACCTCACGCTCCCCTCGGTCACGTCCTGGGGCAGCGGAATGATGACGCCAGAGGAGACGTAGCCGCGGTCGGTGTAGTAGCGCGTGAGCGCGATGCGCGCGGCCTCGAGATCGTCGATGGTGATCGCCTGGCCGATGAGCGGCGCCACCACCTCGCGCAGCGTGGCGGCGTCAAAAACGGTATTACCCTCGAAGGTTACATCGCGGAGCACGAAGCTGTCCGGTCCGGCCGATCCCGGGGCTCGGAGATCCGGGACCTCCGGGCCGGGCGCCGGCACCAGACCGTCGGGCGCCGGCTCGTCCTGCTCAGGCACCGTCGGCGGGGAGAGCGGGCGCGTCGGCTGCGATGCCCGTGGCAGCACCTGAGCCCAAACACTCGGTGCGGCGCCCAACACGATGACCGCCGCCAGCGCCAGCCCTGCGCGCAGGCCCATCGGGCGCAGTGCCGCCCGCATCAAGGCAGCGGCTCGCCGATAAACCTGCGCGAGGCCGCGGCGCAGCCCGTCTCAGCCGGCCGACGCAGCGCCACCAGATCCTCGTCGCCGCTCTCGTCCGCATCGGGCAGCGGCACGAAGGCGCCGAACAGGCCCGGCACGCCCTGGCCGTCGATCCCGCCGCCCTGTCCCGCAACCACCGTCAGGCTGCTGCGCCCGCTGGCGGCCGACAGGCAGGGATCACGCAGCAGCTGGCGCGGATCGAGAAAGCCCGCATCGATCCCGGCCAGATCCGTCGGGTTCTCCTGAGCGCCGTCGATCGTGACTGTGCCGTCGATCCCGCCGCCCAGGGACGAGGCATCGATGACGGCACCGGGCTCAAGGAACACGCCGCCGGCGGAGAGGAAGATGTTCCCGCCGTCCCCGTCCAGCGCGGTCGCGATAAAGGCGCTGTCGCCATCGCCGACGATGAAGGCGGAAGTGACGCTGATGTCGCCGCCCGTGCCCTCGCCCGTTGCCACGTTGGTCTCCAGGCTCGAGCCCTGCAGCCGGGTGAGCCCGTCCGCCGTCAGGATCAGCCGGCCGCCGCCGCTCGCCGCCGCATCGGCGCGGATCTGCGCCCCGCCCGACAGGTCGATGCCACCCGCGTCGACGGTCAGCTCGCCGGCGTCACCCGCCACGGGGCTAGTGGCCGAGACGCGGATCTGCGGCGCCCCGCCCGCATCGCCGGCAAGGCTGAGCTGGCCCGCCACAATCTCCACGTCGCCGCCCGCGCCGATGCTGCCGCCGGGCGGCGGGCCCGTGTCGGGGTTCTCGTCGGCGCTGGCGAAGATGCTGGCGCTGCCACTTAGGCCGAGCGTGCCCTCGGCCATGACCAACACCGATCCGGCATCGCCCGCGCCAAGCGTCGCCGTATTGATCGAGGCGCGGTCCTCGAGGGTCACGTCGAAGGCGAACACCCCCACATCGCCGCCCTGACCGGTATCGAACGTCGTGGTGCCGACCAGGGCGTTGTCGGACAGCCACACGTTCGGTGCCGTGAGCACGATGCTGCCGCCCTGGCCGCCGAGATCACCGAAGGACGCCACGCCGGCGTTGCCATCCAGCGTGATGCCCTGGCCGGCCGTCAGCGCGATATCGCCGCCCACCGCACCGCCGAAGGCCGAGGAGAACACCGCCGCGTCGTCGCCGATGGTCAGCGTCTCGCTTCCGGTCAACGCGATCTCGCCCGGCGCACCGTTGCCGAGCACGGCGACCGCCAGATCGGTGTCCCCGGCAAGCTCGATCGTCGTGGCGTCGATACGGATTAGGCCCGCCGATCCTGCCTCGTCGGTGAACCCCCCGACGAAATCGGCGTTCACGTCGGCGTTGTCGAAGCGCACCGTTTCCGCCGTCAGTTCGAAGCGGCCGGCCGTGCCGCCGAAGAACCCCTGCAGGTTGATCTGCGGCTGCAGGAACGGCGTGCCGGTGAACGATGCGGCGTCAGCGTCGATCACGACGCTCCCTGCGACACCGCCCGCCCCCGAGTTGACCGACAGCTCGGCGCCGTCGGACACGGCCAGCGTATCCGCCACGATCCGCACCGTACCGCCCGTGCCGGCGCCAAGGCCCAGGAGATCGGCGCCGAAGACCTGGACACCGCTGGGGTTGATCCCGAAACCGTCGATCATGACGCTGGTGGCGTCGATCTGCACCTCGCCTCCACGCCCGCCGGGGCCGGTCGCGTCGACCGAGATCAACTGGCCGCCGCTCTCGAGCACCAATTCGCCGGCATCGACCGCGATGATCCCGGCGCCGAAGGGTTCAAATGGGAAGGGGAAGAAGGGCAGCCCGCTGGCGTCGACCGTCGCGCTTTCGGCGACGCGGACCCGTTCGCCCGAGAGTGTGATGTCCGGCGCGTCCGACGGCGCCTCAAGCGCGAGCGTGGTGAGCCCAGCGCCCCCAGCGATGTCGATCACGCCGCCCTCGACCGTGATCTGCCCGCGGTCGCCGCCACCGAAGCTGTTCGCCGAGACGATGCTGCCGCCATCGATGCCGATGTCTGCGCCACGGATGACGATGCTGCCGGCAAGGCCGGGGCCGAAGCCGTTGACGCTGATCTGGGCCGCGTCGCCGATCCGCACTGCGCCGGCGGGCGGCCCGCCGGCCGAGCCATCCAGCGGCACCGGGCTGCCCGGGCCGCCGCCCGAGAGCACGATCCGCCCGTCCAGGTTCTCGACCAGGATCGCGCTGCCGAGACCGCTGAACGGCGATGTCCCCGCCACCTCGACCGCCGGGCCCGCCAGGGTGACGGCCGAGGGCGTGCCACCGATTGCCGAGGCACCGGCAACGCGGATCGCGCCTGCGTCGCTTGGCAGAAAGCCGAAGGCTGACGGCGGCGCGATGGTCAGCGTGCTGCCCGCAGGATCGCCGGCCGAGAACACCGCGCCGTCGGCGAAAGTGACCCTATCCGCCGCCGAGAGGTGCACCGCCCCGCCGAAGCTGAAGAACTGGCCGCCCGGCCCAAGCGTGATGCCGGCTGGATTGATGAACACGAGATCCGCGCTCGGCGAGAAGACGGCGACGGCGCCGTCGATTTGGCTGACCGCGCCGCCCGTCACGCGGGAGATGACGCGCCCCACGGTGGGATCTGCCTCGAAGCCCGCAATCAGGCCCGACCCCACCGAGAACGTCTCGAAGCTGTGGAACAGGTTGGCGCCCCGCTGCTGACCCAGCGTCTGTGGGATGGCGACGTTGATACCGACGGGCGACAGCGTCGCCGCGGGACCCAGCGTACCGTCGGTGACAACTTGCCCCGGTGCTAGGCCAGCCCAGGCCGCCAGGATCGCCAGTGCGAGGACAGGATTGCGCGCCCACACGGTCATCGCCACTCCCCCAGCATGATGAACGCGCCCCAGCGCGCGGGATGGCGCAGCGCCCCCGGCGCATCGAGGAAGTCGCGCTGTGCCTTGGCCAGCGCCGCCGCACGCCCCAGCCCGCCGACGACGAGGTTGGCATAGAACCCCTCCATCAGCCTGGCCGTCGGCGCGTCGGGCACCTGCCAGAGCGACGCGAGCACGCTGCTCACATCGGCCCGGAACGCCGCCCCGGCCAGGCCAAGCGGCGCCGCATCCGATCCCACCGCCGTCTCGCAGGCGCTGAGGGTCAGCAGGTCGAGCCGCCGGTCGGTCTCGATCGCCCGCGCGCGCAGCGCCTGCACCAGCGCATCGACCGTCACCGCACCGTCGCTGAGCGCGATCAGGTTCTCCTCCGGCGTCTCGCCGAACCGCGCATGGGCGGCGACATGCACCATGTTGAAGCGCCCGCCGCGCAGGAGAGCCCGAAACTGGCCGGCCGTCAGGCTGTCGCCGAGCCGCGGCTCGGTGCCGAGCAGCCCGGCCACCGCCTCGGTCTCGCCCGCGACCTCGGTCAGCGGCGCGAAATCGGGCACCGCCGTCTCGGGCGCCCCGCCGACGAGCGCGTCGATCCGCTGACGCTCGATCTCGGCGCCGCCCTGCAGAGTGAGGCCGAGCAGCGTGCCGACGTTCAGCCGCTCCACCAGAAACCGCCGGCCGTCATAGGCGGTAGCGAACGGCACCTGGCGCAGTGCGCCATCGGGCACGAACATCACCGTCTCGACCCCCGGCGCGAACAGCTCCGCGCTGACAGGCTGCACTAGCGCGCGGTAGAGGCGGAGCGCGGCCAGCTCCCACGGCACGCCGGGATCGCGCAGCGCCGGCACCGCCGCTGCGACCAGCCGGTTCAGCGCCGCCTCACCCACCGGGCTCGCGTAGCGCGTCAACCGCTGCCCGCGCGCCACCAGCAGTTCGAGACGGTTCTCCAGGATCACCGGGTAGAGCACGACGGTTTCGTCGGGCAGCACCGGCAGGGCGGCGTCGGCGACCCGGACACAGCGCTCGCGGAAGTAATCCTCGACCTCGACGACCTTGAGATCCTCGATCACCGCCCTTGCCTCGGCCAGCAGGACCTGGTCGTTCCCCAGCCGCGCTTGCAGCAGCAGCACCTCGATGTAGGCGCGGTGAAACGGCTCCAGCCGCGCGCGATAGAGCGGGCGACCGCCGATACCCACTTGCCCCGCCAAGTCGTCGCGCAGGCCCGCCAGCATCTCAAACGCCGCGCGGTACGCGCCGAGGGCCGTCTGCGTATCGAGCCTGGCAAGCGCGATCTCCGCGCGCCTGCGGTTCACCGCAAACAGCAGGTCGGGTCGGCCGACGGCCTGGGCCGCACGCAACGCCCGGGCACTGGCCGCCTGCGCCGCCGCCAGATCGCAGCGCCGCGCCGCGAGGAGAGCCGCGGCATGCTCGGCCCGCGCCAGCAGCCTCGCGTCCCGCTGCGCCAGCAACGGGGCCAGCAGGGCTTCGATCCCCCCGGCGTAGCCATCGTCATAGGGCCTTGGCGGACAGAGCGGCCCGGCCACCCCATCGCCCAAGGCTGCAGCCGCAAGATCCAGCGAAAGCCCGTCGCGCACCGGGCTTGGTGGCAGCGCGTCCAGCGCCCGCGCCGCCCGATCCAGCCGAGTGCCGGCCGTGGCCAGGTCGCCCGCCGCGACCGCGCGCGCCACCTCAGCCGTCTCCACCGCCAGCGTCAGCACGGCCGCGGGCTCTGCATCGAGCCCTTGAGCCATGTCCCTCAGACCCGCCTGCGCCCTAGTGAGCTCGGCCACGGCAGCGGTAAGGGCACCGCGCGTGCCCAGCAGCCGCGAAAGCTGCGCCGACGCGACGATGGCCGCGGGCTCGTTGAGAGCGCCGCTTGCCGGCCGGGCGGCGGCCAGCGTTTCCTCGGCCCCGGCGGCACCGGCTGCGGCCTCGGCCGAGCCGAGCGCTGCCAGCACGTAGCGCCGAAGCGCAGGATCGGGTGCCGCTGCCAAGGCCGCGTCATAGTTCTCGAACGCCGGCGCCCAGGCCCCTGCCCCCGCCAAGGCCTCGGCGCGGCGCAGAAGGGCTATGGCCTCTGCGCGCGGATCGGCACCGCCGGTCGCCGCCTCCACGGGCGCACCGCAGACGATCGCACCGGCGAGCATTGCCATGACACCGCGCCGCGGCAGCGCTGTGCCGCCGTTGCGCAGCAGTGCCGTGCCGCCATTAGGCCGTAGCGCCGTGCCGTCGTTCGGCAGTAGTGCCTCGCCGGCGGGCCGGCCCATCAGTTGCTGGTCTCGATGATGCGCCGCAGTACCGCGTCGGCCGCCCCGGCATCGATCGCCGCCGCTCGCTCCCAGGTCGCGACGGCCCGCTGGCGCAGGCCGATCTGCTGGACGGTCATGGCGTCGATCTGATCCTGCAGCGCGGCGATGCGGCTGAGATCGGCCTGATCCAACTCGCCGATCACCACCGGTTCCGTCGCCTGTGAGCCGTCGCCGCGGGTGCCGCCGTCGCCGCCGCCGCTGCCCTCACCGCGCCGTTCCTCGGCTTCGGCGAACAGCCGGTCCTGCTCGGCCTGCAGCTCCGCGATCATGGCGTCCAGGCTACGCGCCTCGGCCGCCAGCGCGTCACCCTCCTGGAGGATCGCACGTGCCTCCGCCGTCAGCCCTGCGGCGGAGGATTGGGCGGCGGCAAGGGTCGGGGTCAGGGCGATTAAGGCGCAGGCGACAGCGATGCGTGCCATGGCCCGCGCAACACGCGCGTTCAGGCGGGACATGGACCGGTCTCTCTCAGCACAGCGACGATTTGGGACATGTGTTCGCGATAAAGCCCTTCCAGCGTGCCGTCCGACCAGACGACGATCGCCCCCACTTTCGAGCGGTGGAGCAGGCCGGCGTCGGCGAGGGCGACCACGAGCTTGCGGCACGTCTCGGGCGCCATCGTCTCCACCAGCAGCCGCCCGAGGGCGGATTGATCGAGCAACAACCGTCCCGGTGGCGACATCTCGCGGATGAAATTGATCTGCTGTTCGTTGAACTTCGCCGATTCCAGCCGCTGCGGTGAAAGTCCTAGAGGGGCACGCTTGGCGGGATCGGCCTCGTATTCGGCGATCGAGCGATTGTGGTTTTTCACATACTCGACGAAGCGTTCGCCGTTGTTCAGACCGACCTCGCGGATCGCAAAGTAGAATTCGGCGATCTGTGCCGTGCCGTCGTTACGCAGCAGGGCGACGTAGTCACGGGCGAGATCGTCCCCATCCCGTCGACTGTCCGGGGCGTGCGTGTGTGCGCGATCTACGACCCGCTCAAAGAACTGCCGGCGCGCGGTCCGCATGGCGGAGAGGCACGCCAACTCTGGACTGATCTGGTTCATCGCTGATCCGGTCCAATGGCTGCCTCAAAGTACGTAAGCCTAGCATGGTTGCCAGATGCGGGAAACGCTCTCCGCCCAGGACCACCCAGGGTTGTCTGGGCTCGACGCCGCTTGGGACGGGCGCGCGGAACATGGGCACGACACGGGCGCCCCATCGCCGAGCGTAAGAATGGTTGCGCCGACCTGCCGTCGTGACGGGCCATGGGCCGTGGTCTGCGGATCCGGCGCCACGACAGCCCCTGAGGCATCGCAGCACTCTCACTTCCGTAGGGTAAAGTAATAGTATTTAAAACTACATTTCGTTCTCCGAGGCCTCCCAAGTTTTGGGAAGCTTTACAAAATAAATCACCACTCCCACAGGGTGGTAGGTCGCATGTTGTCGGTGCAGTCAAGAAATGGCTGACATCAACATGAGGAGAACTTGCAATGACTAACCTGACCAAGAAGACGAACACGTCCGCGGGCAACGTGCGTGGCGCTGCCAGCGTCGACGGCGAAAGCTCGGACGCAATCGGCACTGGTGCCAGCGTTGAGAGCGGGGCGATGGCAGCGCTCACTGACCAGGAAGCAAAGCTGGTCTCCGGTGCCGGGGCGACCGTGCATTCGCTGTATGGCACAATGTCAATGTCTGACTTTAATGACCTGGAGGCGAAAGTCGGTGGTTGGGGTGGAGAGGCTGCCTCGCAGATGAAGGCCATCAAAACCACTGTTGGCAAGGGGAAGACCTGGCGGGTTCCTAACTTCTCGGTGCTATGAAGCGTGGGATTTGCCCGCTCTCTCGCGACCTGGGGAGCATGAAAACAGTCGTTGCCTTCTCATGGGGCAGCGACATTCCCCTTCAGCGCTCATTTGGCCGGCGTCAAAGAAACCCGGATTGCGCTAGCGAGGGTTCCCACCTGCCCTGCCCGAGCGATCCCCTGCCGCTTCGACACCAGCCCGAGGTTATCTGCCTAGCGGTGACGCTCCGCGCCCGGTTTCCGCCCAGAATCACCGCACTTTCCGCATTGGGCAGCTTCGTTCGCCTTACGCGGAGGCAGGTAGCGGGTTGTGCGCCTTAACCCAGCGGCACCCTGCCCCGTTTCGAACTTGCCCTCTGCAGACCGCCTCTGCTTTCCCGAAAAAAAGAAGCAGAATCTCTACTTATGGTTGAAAAGCCAAACTGATTGGTTTTCCCGCGAGCGGTCTCACATTAGCGTTACCAAGCAAGCTTTCGCCCGAGTGAGACCGCGTATCGGCCTTAATCCTCGAGATCGCGGAGACCGGAAGATGGCGTTGACCTCAGCAAGATGCCCGGTCACGGGCGAGGCAGTCTGCTTTTGCGGCTTGGACGAAGACGATCCAGCGCGCCAGCCGGTGACGACGATCTTCGAGGCCGACGATCAGGAAGGCGTCCTTCAGGGCCGGACCTTCGAATACTCAGTCGAAGGCCTCACCAGCACCGCCGAGAATGACGGATTTCTGCTGAGCGATGGCAATACCGACAAGGTGCATTTTGTTGGCGGTGACGACGTCATCAAGGACTTCACGATTGGCGAAGATGCGCTGACGATCGATCTCCCTGGCCTGCAACTCGCCGTAGACGATGTCTCCACCAACGCCGATTTCGTTGCGATGATCGAGGCTGCTACGCTGGTCGAGGCAAACGGTCAGGCGGCCGGCTCGACGTTGGAGGCCTATGTTTGTGAGCATCCAGAGGATGCCGCGGATCTCGTCCTCGTGGTGCGCAGTGCTGAGGGACAGGCGGAACACTCAGTCAAACTGATTGGCCTCGCTAGCGAGATTGGTATTGAGGCGCTCGAAGCTGCCGGCGCGATCGTCGAGCCCCATGACGCCGAAACATCAGAGCATGATCACAGCGATGGGCCCGTCGCCGCGACGGACATGGCCGCGATGGCCGATCACGACGGCCATGACGAGATGATGCCCGATGTTATTGAGGACGATAACGCGTTCTTGATGGCTATGGGCGAAGGCAGCCGGATCGAAATCCACGCGGCCGATGCTTCGAAGGAATCCTGGACGCAACTCTCTCAAAGTGCCTTCGCAGGCGATTCAGTTCTTCACTTTACTGAAGATACCGGCTGGGAAATTGGTGACAAAATTGCCATCGCCCCATCTGGGCAAGACTATACCGAGGATGAAGAGAGAGAAATCCTTCGTATTTCCGATGACGGAAAAACAGTAACGCTGGATAAGCCACTCGAATTCGACCATTACGGTAAAGTCGAGACCTACACCGACGGTAACAATAGCTGGCAAGTCGATATGCGCGCTGAGGTTGCGCTCCTCAGCCGGAACGTTACCATTCAAGGTGATGCTGATAGCGTCGACGATGGCTATGGCGCTCATACCATGGTGATGCATGGCGCCGAGCAGCATATCTCCGGTGCTGAATTCTACCGAGTCGGCCAAGAGGGTATTCTGGGGAAATACCCGATCCATTGGCATATGTCCGGCGACGCCTCTGGTCAGTATGTTACGAACGTTTCAGTGCATGAAAGCTACCAAAAAGGCGCCACTATCCACGGCACGTCGAATGTTCTATTCGACGATAATGTGATCTACGATCACATTGGACATGGCGTTTTTATGGAGGATGGCTCTGAAACTGGCAATGTCATAAAGGGTAATCTTGTTTTCGGGACACATGCATCGAAAACGGGCGAACCTATTCCGACTGATCGAACGGATGTTTCCAGTTATTGGATCGAAAACGTCTCCAATACCTTTATTGGCAACCATGCCGCCGGGTCGGAGAACGTTGGCTTCTTTATCGCGCCTGCCACTGAAACCGGTCCGCATGGCCTGTCGGAGGGCATGGATGTTCCCAACGACGCCGACGATTTCTACTTTGTCGGCAACACAGCAAGCTCAAGCGAGTTTGGTGTTTTCCTCGACGGACATATCGATGACCAGACTTTGGAGCATTTGGATGGCCAGAACTTTTCATTGGATGGCAGCCTCTGGTTTGTAGATACCACCGCCTATGCCAATAGAGACGTTGGCCTATGGTCATTTAAAGGAAATGCATCTGATAACTATGTTGTTGTTACCGATGCGAAACTCGCCGATAACGCCTCCAACCTTGAGGTGCGCGGAGACGACTTCCTATTCATCGACTCTGTGTCGATTGGAGAAACTGATAATATAGCGGCCGAGAAGAACACGGCTAATATCGGCGTGAAGACATATCGCAACAGCGATGCCGCGATGATTGATGTTTACTTTGTGAATTTTGACAATGATCCTGACGATATCGCGATTAGCCTTCAGGAAGGTGAGCTAAAGACATATGGTGATAACTTCCAGGACATCACCTTCGAAAGTGTCGACAACGAGCTGGTCTTCCGAGATACGACCGCACTCCTGCGCCCAGATGATGCGTTTAACACGGTCGCCCGCGACGATGGCAGTTTGACGGGCGTTCAAGGCGGGGCTTGGATAACGCGCAATCTGCCCGGAGAGCCCCAACGCGCGGGTTACAACTCCTACGAGGATCCCAACTTAGATAACGCCTGGATTACGACCGAAGGTGCGATGGGCGTTACTGAGTTTTATCTGCTTGGTACGCGTGCCGATCAGCACAAAGCCATGACGGTTACTCGCTCAGTCGACAATCTGAAATTTGAGCAAGACCTCTGGATGTCACGTGCAACTGCTGGAGGACAGGATCTCTATCAGTTCATCACGCCCACATCGGATGATCAGGAAGCGGCCTTCCTGGTGGAACTGGGGGGACCGGATAACGTTTTCCCCCGTTCTTTCGATCTGTCACTCGATGGCATTCGCGTGGGTGAGGCGGTTGTCTATGAGATCCCCAATGTCGCGAGTTACTCAGCGAGCTTTAGTGTCGGTCGAGTGGAGTCGATGGACGACCTGTTCGCCGCAGACGGCACGTCGGCCTTAGTCAAGGATGGAAGTCTGTTCATCCGCGTTGTCGGTGTGCGCGCCACCAATGAGACTTACCTTGGCACAAGCCCAGACGATCAAATCTTTGGCGAGTTCATGGGGACGGAAAGCCCCGGTGGATACGCGATCTCGTTCAACGTCACGCCCCTGAATTCAAACAGTAACGACTTTCAGGAGTACGGCGAAGCAACGTTCGATACGGACCTGCTAGACGCACTGGGTGACACTGATGGCTATGTGTCGACCAAAGCTGCAAACACCGACCTCATTCTCCCCGAGGCACCTGTTTCCCACGAGATTCATGAGTCCACCTCGAATACGGTCGTCGTGACAGATGAGATGGCGCGTTGGTCGGACGTGGAGGCATGGGGCGGCGCCGAGCCAGGTGCCGAAGACATTGTTGTTGTTGGCCCGGGTCAGACGATTGTCATCGACCAAAGCGCGACCGTCAAAGGCATCATCGTCGACGGCGGTAATCTGATCGTAGAGGACGCGCCAGGCGGTGAAGAAAACGCAATAAAGCTCGTCTCCGATTATGTGCTCGTTACGAACGGTGGTCTATTCCAGGCAGGGACAGAAACAGATCCTTTGGATCGTGACTTCATCCTCGAGCTTACCGGTGATGATCCTGAGTTCGATCTCTATGTGACCAACATCCTGAATGGTCTCGTTGAGAATACGATCTTCGCGAATGCGGTCGATCATGTGTACCTGCCCCCCGATCCAGAGGTGCCGGAAAACGTCATCCACGGCACGCCTGACGATGAGACCCTATCGGGTACTAACGGCAACGATGTGTTGTACGGCTACGGTGGGAATGACCTTCTTCGTGGCGGTAATGGCGATGATACAGCCTTCGGCGGCGAAGGAGAGGACAACCTTCAAGGAGGGAACGGCAACGACACCCTCAATGGGGGTCAAGGTAATGACTACCTAGCAGGAAGTTACGATGATGACATTGTCAGCGGAGGCTCTGGCGATGACGAAGTCTACGGAGACTATGGCAAGGATGTCCTGTACGGAGATGCTGGAGAGGACAAAGTCGGCGGTGGCGATGACGATGATATCCTCTACGGCGGTGATGGTGATGACAGCCTGATTGGCGGTCTCGGCGAACACAGCGGCAACGATATCCTTGTAGGCGGCGCAGGCGCCGACACTCTGAACGGTGGCGCCGGTAACGATATCTACGTCTTCGAAACGGCGCAGGATTCAACCGCGAATCGCCGTGACACGATACAACAGTTCTCGGCGGCAGAAGATAAGCTTGATGTCTCTGCCCTAGAGATCACGAGTATCGATGAACTGACCATCACGCTCTCGAGCAATCAGACCATCGTGAGGCATGATGGCTCGGGTTTTGAAGTGCTGATCCAAGGCCGGCACACGCTGCAGGCATCGAACTTCGTTTTCGCGGGCGCCGACGATGCGGAAGAGCCCGGCATCGTTCAGGGGCGGTTCTACACCGACATGGACGGCGACCGCGCGTTCGATGACGGAGAGGATGTCGGCGCTGCCGATCACCGTGTCGATCTGCTCCAGAACGGGGTCGTCCTCGTCAGCACGAGCACCAACGCAAACGGCTTCTACAGCTTCCAGGACGTGGCCCCGGGAGACGGATACAGCCTCCGGTTCCACCACGAAGACGCGGCGACCGATTTTGTGACCGCTGGGGGCAACATCGGGCCCGAGGGGAACTTCAACACCACGCCCTTCACCGTCGATGCCGACCAAACGGTCCGCCAAAACGCCCTTCTCGAGGCGCCTGTCGAGCCCGGCGTTGTTCGGGGTTATTTTTATACGGATCAGGATGATGATGGGGTGCGGGATGGGGGGGATCAGGACCCGCCCGCCGCCGGGCATCGGGTCGAACTGCGCCAGGGCGACGCGCTGGTCACCTTCACCACGACGAACGCCAACGGCTTCTACAGCTTCTCCGACGTGGACCCCGGCGCCGGTTACTTCGTGCGGTTCTACCACAACGACGCCACGACCGATTTCGACGAAGGCAAGGGCAGCTTCACCGACAACGCCTTCGTGGGCGGCGGCGGCAACCTGAACTCGCGCACCTTCTCGGTCGCCGCCGACCAGACCGTCAGCGGGATCGACGCGGTCCTCGAGCCCGCCAACACCGCGCCCGTCGCCCTCGACGACCGCGCGAGCACCGAGGAGGACACCCGCGTCACCGTCGACGTTCTCGCCAACGACCGCGATGGCGATGGCGACACCCTGACCGTCTCGATCGACGGCGCGCCGACCGGCGGCACGGCCTTCGTCAACGGCCAGAACAAGATCGTCTTCACGCCGACGGCCAATTTCACCGGCACGGCCACGGTCGGCTACGCCATCGCCGACGGCAAGGGCGGGCGCGACACTGCCACGCTCGAGATCGCGGTTGGCGCCGTGAACGACGCGCCGGTGGCCCTGGCCGACGCCCTGCCGGCCGAAGTCGAGCAGGGCGCCGAGGTTCGGATCGCGATCTCGACCCTCCTGGCGAACGACCGCGATGACGACGGCGATACGCTCAGCATCACCGCGGTGCAGGGAGGCGTGATCGACGGGGGCGACGTGGTGCTCGACACGGCGACCGCCGGCACGGTCAGCTTCAGCTATACGCTGAGCGACGGCACCGAGCAGGTCCAGGCGCCGGCCGTCGAGTTCACCGTCACGGCCCCGCCGCCGCCGCCGGTCGAGGTCAGCCTCGACCTGGTGTTCTTCGACGCCCTCAACGATCAGGCGCTGGAGGCGATCGAGGACGGCGCCGAGATCACGCTCAGCCCGGAGATGCTCGGCAACCTGACGGTGGAGGCGCTCACCGCGCCCGGCAACGGGGTCGAGAGCATCGCCTTCACCCTCGACAGCGGCCACCGGCAGGTCGAGAACAGCGTGCCCTATGCCCTGTTCGGCAATAGCGGCCAGGACTTCGCGGGCGGCCCCCTCGCCCCGGGCCAGCACACCCTGACCGTCACCGCCCACAGCGGCAATGGCGCCACGGGCACGGTGCTCGCGACCGAGACCGTGAGCTTCACCGTCGCCGAGGAAGCGCCCGATCCCTCCGAGACCATGCCGGCCTTCGACGTGGCGCTGCATGCGACCGAGGGCGACCAGGCCCAGCTCGCGGTGCTGGAGGACGGCACGGTCCTGACCGCAGAGATGCTGGGCAACCAGCCCATCACCATCGTCGCCACGACCGAGGAGCCCTTCGACGGCAGCCTCTACGTCGCGGTCGAGGGGCTCGGCGGGCGCATCGAGAACCTCGCCCCTTACGCGCTCTTCAGCGACAACGGCCGGGGCGATCTCTTCGGCGGCGCGCAGCTCAGCCCCGGCGAGTACACCTTCACCTATGAGGCCTTCAGCGGGCGGGGCGGCAGCGGCGAGAGCCTCGGCCGCGAGAGCATGACCTTCACCGTCACAGACCCCGAGCCGACGACCTACTTCGAGGCCGCCCTCTGGACCACCGACGCGCGGCAGGACCGCATGATCGCGGAAGTCGAGCACGGCGCGGTGCTGGACGCCGACCTCCTGGAGGACGCGGGGCCCATCACCTTGGCCTTCACCGCGACCGAGGACGCCCCCGACTTCGCCTCCGTCGCCCTCAGCTACAACGGCCAGACCCAGGTCGAGAACGTCTCGCCCTATGCGCTCTTCAGCGACAACGCCCGCGGCAACTTCTTCGGCGATGCGGGCTTCGAGGAGGGCGCCTACACCGTCGACGTGACGCTCTACTCAGACCGCGACGCCCGCGGCACGACAGTCGAAACCTTCACCTACGACTTCGAATTCACCTAAAGCCCCCGC
>JBCBMO010000002.1:0-606155 GCA_039822785.1 Pseudomonadota bacterium
GACGTGCAGCGAGGAGATCCCGTTGGAGGCGGTGATCTGCCCTGCCGCCGTCAGCAGCGCCCGCTGCAGCGAGGCCGAGTGGGATCTGGGCCCTGAGGTCGGCTTCCTGCAGCGCACCGACCAGCAGTTCCACTGGGAGAACCACGGCTACGACAGCTTCGACGCCTTTCTGGCGGCGCTGGCGAGCCGCAAGCGAAAGAACCTGCGCAAGGAGCGCGAAAGGGCGCTGGAGGCCGGGATCACCGTGCACTGGCTGACCGGCGATGCGCTGAAGGCCGAGCATTGGGATGCCTTCTGGCGGTTCTACCAGGACACGGGCAGCCGCAAATGGGGCCGGCCGTATCTGACCCGGCGCGCCTTCGATATGCTGGGCGAGGTCATGGGCGACCGGATCCTGCTGGTCATGGCTGAGCGCGGCGGGCGATGGATCGCGGGTGCACTCAACGTCATCGGGCGTGAGACGCTCTTTGGCCGCTACTGGGGCTGCCGGGAGGATCACCCCTTCCTGCACTTCGAGATCTGCTACTACCAGGCCATCGACTTCGCCATCGCCCATGGCCTGAAGCGCGTGGAGGCGGGTGCCCAGGGCGGCCATAAGCTCGCCCGCGGCTATGAGCCCGTGACGACCCGGTCGCTGCATTTCTTGCCCGAGCGCGGGTTTCGCGATGCTGTGGCGCGGTACCTGGAGCAGGAACGCGCGGCGGTGACGCGGGAGAACGCGGCCCTCGCCGAGATGACCCCATTCCGCAAGGGCGACTGAGGCCTTCGTCCACGGGGCGGAAAGCCCCGATCCACGATGGACAGTCCCGTCCGCGCGCGCCATGGGTGGCGCCAGCCGCGGATCGCGGCTCGACCAAGCCTGACACAGCGGAGGAAGAGAGATGACCATCGCCGTCGGAGACGCGCTGCCCGAGGCCACGCTATTCGAGATGACCGACGAAGGGCCCAAGGGCGTGCCGAGCGCCGAGGCGCTGGGCAGCGGCACCGTCGCCCTGTTCGGCGTGCCTGGCGCCTTCACGCCCACCTGCCACCAGAAGCACATGCCGAGCTACATCGCCAATGCGGCAGCGCTGAGGGAAAAGGGCGTCGACAGCATCGTCTGCGTCACCGTGAACGACCCTTTCGTGGCTCAGGCCTGGGCGGGCGCTACCGGCGCGGACCAAGCGGGCATCCGGGTCCTGGGCGACCCCGACGCGGCCTTCGTCAGCGCGCTCGGCATCACCTTCGACGGCTCGGTCGTAGGCCTCGGCACCCGGGCGATGCGGTTCTCGATGGTCGTGAAGGACGGCAAGGTCGCCTTCGTCGCCACCGAGGACGCCCCGCCGCAGATGGAGGCCACCTCCGCCGAGAAGATGCTCGAGGCGCTTTGAGGGGCGCTTGAGCAACTGAGTGCCGGGGCGCGTGGGTAGCGCGCCCCGGCATGGCCGGCCGGAAAGAGGGAGAGGCCGGCCACAGCCTCCGCCGGATGGGCAAGGGGCGGAGACATCACGTCGACTGCCTCGGCGCTTGGCCTCAGGCAGCCTTACGCCGCTTGAGGGCGACAAGACCGCCGAGCGCGCCCAGCAACATCCATCCCGCCGCGGGCAGCGGAATCACCCCAGGAGCGGCAAGCTGCGGATCGGTGCGGGCCAGACCGAACAGCCCGCCCTCAAGATCGGGCGCACCGAAGATACCGGTGAGCGCCCCGGCCAGATCCTCCGCGATCAGAAGCTCGATCCCCAGATCCGTGAGCCCGCCGAACTCGAACAGCTTGAGCGTGTCCTCGGTCCCGATCACGTCGGCGAAGACCGAAGCGCCGGCGGTGTCGATCAGGAAGTTGCCGACGGTCACACTCTGCGCGCCGTCGAACAGGCTGAGGCCGCTGCCCTCATGTTCGATCAGCGCGACCGCAGGATCGCTGTCCAGCACCGCACCGCCGGTGATGGGGAAGGCAAACACCGGGTTCTCGCCCGTCGTATCGAGCGTGGCGCCCAGGAAGGGGATGGCGCTGAGGCCGACACTGCCGAGGTCGATGGTGACCTCCACCTCGGTGATCCCCCCGTCGATTGCGGTGGACAGCGCGGGGTCGAGCGGTGGGGGAAGCGTCGCTGCCCCCGCTGGATTGGCCACCTGCAAGGGCCACAGCAGGAGGGCAAAGGCGAAGAAGGCGCGTCTCAAGAGCATGGGAATACTCCAGGGGTTAGGGTTGCGCGAGTGTGTGCATTTTGCACACGCATAGGTGTACTCGCCTGTTGCCCCTACGACAAAGATTCGTGTGAATTTTTTCCACAAAAAAGAGAAAGACGCTTCACCCGTGAAAATCGTGTGACGTTTGCCCACATATCATGGCAGAAGCATCGGTGGCAGAGCGCCACTTCCAACCAGCAGCCGGGGCGGTATGGCGGCGGAGAACGAGACGACCGAGGGCGGGGCGACCGCGGCGGGCAGCGCGATGGAGCGCGTGCTCTCAGGCATGCTGCGCCCGCTGGTGCGCATTCTCATCGCCCGGGGCATCACCCTGCCCGCCCTCGTGCGCCTGCTGAAGACCGTCTACGTGAAGGTGGCGGAGGAGGATTTCCGCCTCGGCGAAAAGGCGGTGACCGACAGCCGGGTCTCGGTGCTGACGGGTGTGCATCGGCGCGATGTGCGCACCATCCGATCGGGCGAGGGGGAGGCCGCGCCGCGCCCGGCCCGGGCAACCACCATGATCGCGACCGTGATCGGCCGCTGGCTGGCGAGCCCCGATTACCTCGACCCCGAGGGCGCGCCCCGGCCGCTGGCCCGCACGGGCCCTGCCCCCAGCTTCGAGGCGCTGGCCCAGTCGGTCTCCAGCGACATCCGCCCGCGCACCGTGCTCGATGAGCTGATGCGCCAGGGCATCGTGGCGGAGACGGCGGACGGCCTGATCGCGCTCTCGACGGAGGCCTTCGCGGGCCCTGGCGATCCGGACCAGAAGATCCTCTTTTTCGCGGCCAACGTCGGCGACCATATCGCGGCGGCGGCCGGAAATCTCTTCGGCGACGGGGCGGAGCGGCTGGAGCGGGCAGTTTTCTACAACAACCTCTCCGCCGAGGATGTCGCGGCGCTGGAGGCGGAGGCGCGGGCCGAGGGTCAGGCGCTGCTGGTGCGCCTCAACCGGGCTGCGCGGGAACGCCAGACGGTGTCCGAGGGCGCGCCGGAGGCGACGCAGCGCTTCCGCTTCGGTCTTTACTTCTTCGACGAGGACGAGCACCCCAAATCGGCAGACGTGACGACCGAAGGGGATCCCCAATGACGCGACGCCAGCTGCTTGGCCGGCTCATGGCGACAGGCGCCATGGCGGCGCTGGTGGCCTGTACGCGCGAGGCGCCGCAGGTCGCCGGCGCGCCGGAGGCCGTGCCCACCCCGCGCCCTGCGGATCGCCGCCCCTCCGAGGGGGGGATCGGCGGCACCGGGATCGTGGGCGTGCTCACGGGTCTTGGCAGCCTGCTGATCAACGGCCTGCGCGTCGAGACGGCCGCGGGCGTGGTCGTCGAGGGGCCAGATGGGGCGCTGCCCCTCTCGGCCATCGCGCCGGGGCACAGTCTGACGGTCGAGGCCGGCGGCCCGGCGGGGGACCTCAGCGCTCGGCGCGTGCTGCTGACACCGCCGCTCATGGGCCCCCTCACTGCCGGTGCCGGGGGACTGTCGGTCAACGGCGTGCCGGTCGTGCTGCCGGCGGGCGTAGGCGGTCAGTCTGCCAATGGCGGCCATGTCATGGTCTCGGGCCTCTGGGACGGCACGCGGGTCGTGGCGAGCCGGCTCGACCCGGCACCGGCGGGGGCCGCGCTGATCGCGGGCACCGCTGGGCGGACAACGGGCGGTCGGCTCACCGTTGGCGGGCGCGAGATCGGCCTGCTCGACCCCTCTCGCCCCCTGCCGATCGCGGGCACCTATGTGACCGTGCGGGGCGCCGACACGGGGAGTTTGTTCCTGGCCAGCGCGCTGGCGCAGGGCCGTTTCTCCCCGGGCTTCGACGATCTCGTGGCGCTCTCGGTGGAGGGGTATCTGGAGCCCCAGCGCGCCGCGCCAGGCTTTGCGATCTCCGGCCTCGGGCACAGCCTGGACGGCGCGGCACAGGTCGCCCCGCTGGCAGGACAGCGCGCCCTGATCGAGGGGCCCTACGACGGGCTGTTCACCGCCACGCGGGCGCTGGTGCTGCCGGAGGATCCCACGGGCCGCCGGGCCCTGCTCGACGAACGCCTGGCGGGCGCGGCCACCGCGGATATCCCGCTGCGCTGAGGCCTCAGCGCGCGCCCATGCGGATCGCGCCGTCCAGCCGGTAGACCGTGCCGTTCATATAGCCGGTCTCGACGATCGTCATGGCGAGCCGCGCGAACTCCGCCGGATCGCCGAGGCGCTGGGGAAAAGGCACCTGGGCTGCCAGGCTGTCCTGCACCTCGGCTGGCAACCCCGCCAGCATGGGCGTGCCGAAGATCCCCGGCGCGATGGCCGCCACCCGGATCCCGTCACGCGCCAGATCCCGCGCCGCCGGCAGCGTCAGTGCCGCCACGCCGCCCTTGGAGGCCGCATAGGCCGCCTGGCCCATCTGCCCCTCGAAGGCCGCGACCGAGGCCGTGTTGACCACCACCCCGCGGCAGCCGTCCTCGTCGGCCGCCGGCAGGTCCCGCATGGCCTGCGCGGCATGGGCCATGACCCGCATGCTGCCCACCAGATTGACCGCGATCACCGTCTCGAAGACCGCCATGTCATGCGCGCCCTTGGAGCCCGCGACCTTCATCGCGGGCGCGATCCCGGCGCAGTTGACGACGATCCGCGCCGGGCCTTGAGCGCCGGCGGCGGAGGCCAGGGCGACGACGACACTCGCTTCGTCGGTCACGTCAGTCTCGGCAAAGGTCGCGCCGATCTCGGCTGCCACCGCCCTGCCCCGATCGGCGTCGCGGTCCAGGATGGCCACCGGCGCACCCGCCGCCCGCAGCGCCCGGGCACAGGCTTCGCCCAGACCGCTGGCCCCGCCGCTCACCAGCGCGGGGGTCTCTGCCCCGATCATCATGGTGCCTCTCCCTCGTCGCTCAACCGCAGGATCGCGATCTCGGTCTCGCCATAGCGCCGGGTATCGAGCCGGTCGAGCCAGGCCGGCAGCGCGGCCGGGGTGGCCGCGGCACTCTCGACCACCGCCAGGGCGCCGGGCGCCAGCCAGCCACCATCGCGCGCCGCGATCAGGGCCTCGCCCGCCATCCGGGGCCGGTCATAGGGCGGATCGGCGAAGACCAGGTCATAGGGCGCCCCCCGGCACGGCCCCAGCCGCGTGGCGTCACGCCGCCAGATCTTGGTCTCCCCCGCCAGGCCCAGCGCGTCGACCGAGCGGCGGATCAGGGCACGCGAGGGTCCGTGGTCGTCGACGAAGACGGCATAGACCGCGCCGCGCGACAATGCCTCCAGCCCCAGCGCGCCGGAGCCCGCGAAGAGATCGAGCACCCGACACCCCTCCGGCGCGCCGCCATAGGGCCCATGGGCCAGCAGATTGAACAGCGCCTCGCGCACCCGGTCCGCGGTGGGGCGCAGATGCGCCGCCCCGCCGCCAGCAGCGCCCGGCGCCGCGAGGCCATGCCCCTTGAACCTGCCGCCAACGATCCTCATCAGCCCGACCGCATCGCGCGGCGCCTCGGCCGTCAGCGCCGCGCGCAGCGCGCGCTGGCGGCGATCGGGGGCGGGGGTGGGGCCACCGCGCGGCCTCGGGTGGCCCGCGCCAGCGGGCCGGCCGTGCCGGGCAACCCCGTGACCCTCACAGCACCGCCTCCAGCGCACGACAGGTGCGGTCGATCTCTTCGTCCGTATTGTAGTGCAGGAAGGAAAGGCGCAGAACGCCATGCTCGGGATCGTGACCCATCGCGCGGATCACCCGCGGGCTGTAGAAGCTCGAGCCGCCCGCGCCGACGCCGTGCTCGGCCAGCGCATCGGCCAGGTCGCCGGCGGGACGCGCGTGCACCAGCGCCACCGTCGGCTCGCGGCGCTCGGCGTCTCGCGGCCCCAGCATCGTGAGGTCGGCGCGGGTGTCGAGGAAGGCCATCAGCCGCTCCGTCAGCGCGGCCTCCCGCGCCCGCATCATGCGCGCAACCGCCGCCGAGCGTTCCGCCGGGCCTTCGTTGCCGCGGATGTGGTGGGCATAGACCGCGTCGACATAGTCTGCGATGCCCGCCAGCGCCGCGATCTGCGCATGGTCCGGCCCCGCGGGGCACAGCCGCTTGGTCAGGTACGCGTCGTTGAACCCGTGCCCCTGGTTCGGCAGGCGCCGGTTCAGCCCGCGCCGGATCGCCATCACCCCCTGATGCGGCCCATAGGTCTTGTAAGTCGAGAACAGATAGATGTCCGCGCCGAGCGAGGGCACATGCGGCAGGCCGTGCGGCGCGGCAGAGACCCCATCGACGCAGACCACGGCGCCGCCCGCATGGGCGATGGCCGCGATCTCGGCCACCGGATTGATCTCGGCGACGATGTTCGAGGCATGGGGAAAGGTGACCAGCTTGGTGCGCGGGCTCATGACCGCCCGCAGGCGATCGGGGTCCAGACGCCCCGTCACGTCCACCTCCCACTCCTTCACCACGATCCCGCGATCCGCGAGCCTGCGCCAGGCGCCCGTGTTGGCCTCGTGGTCCTGGTTGGTGACGACGATCTCGTCGCCCTGCTCCAGCATCTCGCCAAAGGCCTCGGCCAGGACATAGGCGTTCTGCGTGGTGGAGGGGCCGACGATCAACTCGTCCTCGCCCACACCCAGCATCTCCGCCAGCCGCCCGCGCCCCTCGTCCATCAGCCGCCCCGCCCGCGCGGAGGCCGGGAAGGCGCTGTAGGGCTGGACCTTGGAGCGGGTGTAGAAATCGGTCAGCCGCTCGATGGTGTGCCGTGCGGCGTAGGAGCCGCCGGCGTTCTCCATGAACACCGTCTCCGCCCCGTCCGGATCGCTGAAGGCCGGGAACTGCGCGCGCACCCAATCGATGTCGAGCGCCGGCAGGGCGCCCGCCCCATCCGCACTCATGCGGTGACGTCCACGACGACGCGGCCCTTGACCCCGCCCTTCAGGATCTTCGGGCCCAGGTCCGGCAGATCGCCCAGGGTTGCGGGCTGGATCATGCTCTCCAGCAGATCCCGCGGCAGGTCGGTCGACAGCCGCTGCCAGGCCACGAGCCGCGCGGGCATCGGCTTCATCACCGAGTCGATGCCAAGCAGGTTCACCCCGCGCAGCAGGAAGGGGATGACCGTCGCCGGCAGCTTCGCCCCCCCGGCAAGACCGACAGCGGAGACCGAGGCGCCGTATTGCATCTGGGTCAGCACCTTGGCCAGCATCGGGCCGCCGACCGCATCGACACAGCCCGACCAGAGCTCTTTCTCTAACGGCTTGCCCGACGGCTCGGCCAGCTCCTCACGCGGCACAATCTGCGTCGCGCCGAGGCTCTTGAGGTAGTCGCCTGTCTCTGGCCGGCCGGTCACCGCCGCGACCTCATAGCCGAGCTTGGCGAGGATCGCCGTGGCGACCGAACCCACGCCACCGGCAGCGCCGGTCACCAGCACCGGGCCCTGCCCAGGCTTCAGGCCGTGCTCCTCCAGCGCGATGATCGCCAGCATGGCGGTGAAGCCCGCGGTACCGACGGCCATGGCAAGGCGGCTGTCGAACCCCTCCGGCAGCGGCACCAGCCAGTCGCCCTTGACGCGGGCCTTCTCGGCATAGCCGCCCCACCAGACCTCACCCACGCGCCAGCCGGTCAGCACCACCTTGTCGCCGGGCTTGAACCCGGCATGGTCCGAGGCCTCGACCTCTCCCGCGAAATCGATACCCGGCACATGCGGGAACTTGCGCACCAGCCCACCCTGCCCGGTGATGCAGAGCCCGTCCTTGTAGTTCAGCGTCGAGTGCTGCACCGCCACAGTCACATCGGCGCCATCCTTGGGCGAGGGCAGTCGATCCTCCCCGATCTCCTGAACAGCCTGGCTGATGGTGCCGTCCTCGGCCTTGTCGACGATGAGCGCGCGGAACGTCATGGGGGTCTCCTCGGGAAAGGGCCGGGCTGCATCGGCGCGGCGTCTTGGATGGATCGCGCGCGAGCCTTCACCCGCCCGGGCACGCTGTCAACGCCATGCGGTGAAACCGCCGCAAAGCAGCACCCTCGCCGGCATCGGCCCCGACACGGCTTGGCAAGATCATGTCCGCCTGCGTATGACGCGCCTGCGACAAAGGCCCGGCGCGGCGGCGGGCGGTCGAGCGGCGAGGATCGGCGGCATGAAGCTCATCTCAGGCAATGCGAACCGGCCCCTGGCCGAGGCGATCGCACGGCGGATCTCGGTCTATCGCGGCGCGCCGGTGGGGGTCGCGGACACCCGGGTGGAGCGCTTCAAGGACGGCGAGATCTTCGTCGAGATCTACGAGAATGTGCGTGGCGAGGATGTCTTCATCATCCAGCCCACTTCCTCGCCCGCCAACGACAACCTGATGGAGCTCCTGGTCATCACCGATGCCCTGCGCCGCGCCTCGGCCCGGCGGATCACGGCGGTCGTGCCCTACTTCGGCTATGCGCGGCAGGACCGAAAGACCGCCGCGCGCACGCCGATCACAGCCAAGCTGGTGGCCAACCTGATGACCGGCGCCGGCGTCGACCGGGTGCTGACGATGGATCTGCACGCAGGCCAGATCCAGGGGTTCTTCGACATCCCCACCGACAACCTCTATGCCGCCCCGGTCTTCGCGCTCGACGTGAAGTCGCGCTTCAACGGCCGCGACGACTTGGCGGTGGTCTCGCCCGATGTCGGCGGGGTGGTGCGGGCGCGCGATCTTGCCCGGCGGATCAACGCCTCCCTCGCCATCGTCGACAAGCGCCGCGGCCAGCCCGGCGAGATCGAGAGCATGACGGTGATCGGCGATGTGGACGGCAAGTGCTGCCTGATCATCGACGATATCTGCGACACCGCCGGCACCCTGTGCAAAGCGGCGGAGAAGCTGAAGGAGGAGGGCGCCAAGGAGGTGAACGCCTATATCTCCCACGGTGTGCTGTCGGACCCGGCGGTCGATCGTCTGGGCACCTCGGCGCTGGAGGAATTGGTGGTGACCGACACCATCCAGCCGCGCCCCGACGTGAAGGACTGCGCGCGGATCAGGGTGCTGCCGATCGCACCGCTCCTGGCGCAGGCGGTGTTGAACGTCTCGAACGGCACCTCGGTGTCCTCGCTCTTCAAGGAGGACACGCTGGCACCGATCTACGAGGCCTTCTTCTGAGGCTTGCCCTGCCGGATCTTTTGGCGTAACGCACGCGGCTCATGCTGGCTGGGTCCAGCACCGGATATCGATGGCGACAAAGGGGGCTGCGGCGACCGCGCGCGCCCCTTGGAATGGCTCGGAGAACGACGATGAAGGCGGATATTCATCCCGACTACCACGTCATCAACGTAAAGATGACCGACGGCACTATGGTGCAGATGCGCTCGACCTATGGGGCGGAGGGTGACCAGCTCAACCTGGACATCGACCCCAGCGGCCACCCGGCCTGGACCGGCGGCTCGCAGAAGCTGATGGACACCGGCGGGCGCGTCTCGAAGTTCAAGAAAAAGTTCGAGGGCTTCGGCTTCTGATCGGACTTGCCCGCCGCGGCGCGGGGCTAGAGGATGCTGGGGCGCCCCGATCGGTGGCGCCCTTCTTCGTTTAAGCTTACCCCTGCGAAGCGGCCGCCCATGATCGACCTCACCCCCGAGGACATCGCCCGTCCCGAGACCGCCACCTCGGCAGAGAGCACGACGACCCATGTGATCGTGCTGGGCAACGAAAAGGGCGGATCGGGCAAGTCGACCACGGCGATGCATCTCTTCGTGGCGCTGGCCCGCACGGGCAAGCGGGTCGGTGCCATCGACCTCGACATGCGCCAACAGTCGCTGTTTCGCTACCTTGAGAACCGCGAAGCTTATGGCACACGCCACGGCGCAAAGCTCATCCTGCCCGAGCGGCGGCGACTCAAGAACTCGAAGGCGGCCCTCGTCGCGGAGGCAGCCGAGGAGGAGCGCCAAGCCCTGCGCGACACCATCGCCGAGTTGTCGGCGACTTGCGATTTCGTGCTGATCGACACCCCCGGCGCGGTGACGACCCTGTCGGAGGAGGCGCATATCAACGCCGACACGCTGATCACGCCGATCAACGACAGCCTGGTCGATTTCGACGTGCTGGGCCGCGTCGACCCAGGATCGGGCAAGGTCAAGGGACCCTCGATCTACTCCGAGATGGTGTGGAAGGCCCGGCAGAAGCGCGCCGTCGCCGGCAAGGAGCCCATGGACTGGGTCGTGCTGCGCAACCGAATCTCGATGCTCGAGAGCCGCAACAAGCGGGCGGTGGGCACGGTGATGGAGGAGTTGTCGCGCCGCATCGGCTTTCGGATCGCCCCGGGGTTTTCGGAACGGGTGATCTTCCGCGAACTCTTCCTGAACGGGTTGACGCTGCTCGACATTAAGCGCGGTGGCGGGGTGACGATGACCATGAGCCATGTCTCCGCTCGTCAAGAAGTGCGTGATCTCGTTAAGGCGTTGTCGTTACCAGGGATCGACAACGTGACCTAAAGCTTAGTACCGTAAGGGAACATAAGAATAAGAGGACAGACGCCCTTGGCGAAGACGGGCTTTATGGCGGCAATGGAGCGCGCTGAACGCGAAGCGCTGATCGCACGCGGGCGCCGCACCGTCTATCAGAAGAACGGCGCGATCTGCGAACAGGGCCTGCCAGGCGACACCATGTTGGTGATCGAGACCGGCCGCGCCCAAGTTGCCATGACCTCGGACGATGGACAGCGGATCGTTTTAGGCCAGCTCGGCCCGGGCGATTTGGCCGGTGAATTTGCCTTGTTCGATCGAGCACCCCGAAGTGCCGATGTGATCGCCTCGACACCGGTCACGGGAGTACTGTTGAGCTTCTCCGACGTGAAGGGATTTCTGGTCGAGCATCCGCAGGTGATGTTCGCCGTCCTCGTGCATCTGGCCGGCAAGCTGCGCGATGCGAACATCCTAGCGGAGACGCGGGCGATGGGCGATGGCTCGGCGCGTCTGGCGCGGTGCTTGCTGCGCCTGGCGGAGCGGTGGGGCGAGGGCGCCGAGACCGGGCCGATCACCCTGCGCGAGCAATTCTCCCAGTCCGACATCGGGGAACTCGCCGGCCTGTCGCGCGAGAACGTGAACCGCCGGATGCGCGCCTGGTCGAAGGAGGGGCTGATCGGCAAGGCCGACGGCCGGCTGGTGCTGCAGCACCCGGACCGCCTGCGGGAACTGGCGGTCAGCCGGGAGTTCTAAGGCTCCCGGCCCAAAGGCTCTGTCGACGGAGCCTGCTCAGCGGTCGCTCTGCAGGGGCTTACACTCACTCTCGATCCGCGAGAGCGCGGCGCAGGCGTCTGCCGGTGACATCGGCCTTTGACCGTCGACGCGGACGCGGAAGGCACCGCCGTCGCCACCATCCCGCTCGATGCTGACCTTGGCCCCGCTCAGCGCCTTCGGCTCCGCCAGGGCCAGCGAGGCCACCAGGGCAATCGCCCCGCTCTCGCGCGGGAACCCACCGAGGGCGATCTGCCAGGCGGTGCCGGGACGCACCGGCGGCAATTCGGCATAGAGCGGCGCATTGCGCGAGCGGTTCGTATCGATCGCCGCGACGGCCGTGCGCGCCGAAAGCGCCTCCGCGATCGCAGCGAGCCCCGTGGCACGCATGCCAGGCTTCACCGGCGGCAGCGGCGCCCGCGCCACGAGGGTGTTCTGCCGTGCTTTCTGCGGGCGGACCGTCGCGACCCGGGTGGGCGCCTTGCGGAAGCCCAGGTCGAGCAGTTTGCGCGACTGAGCGTTGCGGCTGCGCGTGCTCTTGCCGCCCATGACGACCGCGATCACCCGCTCCTGCCCCCGGTTGGCGATCGACACCAGATTGTAGCCGGCGGCGCGCGTGTAGCCGGTCTTCATCCCCTCCGCCCCGCGATAGGTCGCCAGCAGACGGTTCGTCGTATAGATGCGCTTGCCCGCCGCGATGTCCGAGCGCTTGCCGAAGACGTTGTAGTACTGCGGGAAATCGAAATAGAGGTGCCGCGCCAGCAGCGCCATGTCGCGCGCCGTCGACAGATGCCCGCGCTGGGTCAGCCCGTGGGGGTTCTTGAAGGTCGAACTCCTCATCCCCAGCGACCGGGCCCTGGCCGTCATCATCTGCCCGAACTTCTTCTGGCTGCCGCCTATCGCCTCCGCCAGCACCATGGCGGCGTCATTGGCCGATTTGATCGCCGTCGCCCGGATCAGATGGCGGATCGAGACGCGCTGGCCTGCCTTGAGGTAGAGCTTGGACGCGGGCTGCCGTGCGGCATGGCGCGAGACGCGCACGCGCTGGTCGAGCTTGATCTGACCCCGCTGGATCGCCTCGAACGTCAGATACAGCGTCATCATCTTTGTCAGCGAAGCAGGATGCTGCCGCCGATCCGCGTCGTGCGTGTAGTAGACAGCGCCCGAGCGCATATCCATCACGATGCCGGCGTATTGCGCCGCGGCGGCCGGCCTCTCGAAGGCCGCAGACACCAGCAAAAGCACCGCGCACGCGGCTAGAAAGCGGAACCACCCCCGCTGGCAGGCAACCACCATGCCTGTCCCCCATCTTTGACTGCCCGACGGCGACCTTCGGCCGCTCTAACATTTGAAAAAGACCGTAACACGCGGTTAACAGGAAAAAAATCCTTTTCTCAACGCACTAGATCACAGCTAACGCTGCGGCACGGTACAGTCTCGCATCACTACGATTGTGCGCCGCACAAGGGAATTGACGCAGTGCAGCATTTTTCTCATAGTCAACAGAGCGCACTGCGCCCTTTGGAATTCAATCAGCGGAGGACCCCATGGCTGACACATCGATGATCGACCCCGAACAGCTGGCCGCCGAGGCCCAGAAGACCGTCGAGAAGATGACCAAGAGCATGGAGGGCGCCGCCTCCTTCGGTCAGCAGAACATGGACGCCATGGTCGAGGCCTCCCGGATCGCCACCAAGGCGATGGAAGGCCTGAGCGCCGAGATGATGGCCTTCTCCAAGAAGAGCTACGAAGAGACCGTCGCGGCCGCGAAGGACTTCGCCCAGGTGAAGTCGCTGCCCGAGTTGGTCGAGAAGCAGACCGCCTTCGGCCAGGCCAGCGTCGAGAGCATGATGGGCGAGCTCGCCAAGGTCGGCGAGATGATGAGCGAGGCCATGAAGGACGCGACCGCGCCCCTGACCGCGCGCATGACCGCCTCGGTCGACTACGCCAAGTCGATCACGGCGTGATCACGCCGCCGGGATCCATCGGGATCAGGCGGACATGAACAGAGACTGTGACGGTCCGCGCGCTGCCCAGCGCGCGGACCGTTGCGTTGCTGGAACGGTCCTACGGTTCCCTTTCCCTAACCACTCTGCTGAATATATCGTTCAGATGAGACCGCGAAGCAGGGGATCGGGGCGGATGGACGCCGAGCAGCAGGAACGCCGATGTCTCGGCATGGCCGACGGGCCGGTGCACGCCTCCGGCGAGGGTGACGACGGGCGCGACGGCGATACCAGCGTTGCGACCAAGACCCGGACGAAGACGAAAAAACCCTCTCTCTACAAGGTTTTGATGCTGAACGACGATTACACGCCGATGGAGTTCGTCGTGTATGTCCTGCAGCGATTTTTCAACATGGACCACGCCCGGTCGGTCGAGATCATGCTCACCGTGCATAACAAGGGCGTTGCCGTCGTCGGCGTCTACCCCTTCGAGGTGGCCGAGACCAAGGTTACCCAAGTGATGGATTGTGCGCGCTCGAACCAGCACCCGCTGCAGTGCACGATGGAGAAGGAATAGGCGGCGTTTGCCACCGCTGGGCATCATTGCGCTTGATCCCTTCGCCGGCCACGCCAACATCGTTTTAGGAGTTGGGCTGCAATACTGCGCCCCTAACCGCAGACGCGGCTTGCGAAGGAGACGGGCATGCCCTCACTGACCCAGACGCTCGAGGAGGCGATCCACCGGGCCATTGGCCTGGCGAATGCCCGTCGGCACGAGCTGGCGACACTCGAGCATCTGCTGCTCGCCCTGGTGGACGAGCCGGATGCAGCGCGCGTCATGCGCGCCTGCTCGGTCGATCTCAATGAACTGCGCTCGACGCTGACACGCTTTGTCGACAATGACCTAGAGACCCTGGTGTTCGAGGGCGAGGGCACCGAAGCCGCGCCGTCCACGGGCTTTCAGCGGGTGATCCAGCGCGCGGCGATCCACGTGCAGTCCTCCGGCCGCTCGGAGGTGACGGGCGCCAATGTGCTGGTCGCGATCTTCAATGAGCGCGAAAGCCACGCCGCCTTCTTCCTGCAAGAGCAGGACATGACCCGCTACGACGCGGTCAACTACCTCTCCCACGGCGTCGCCAAGGATCCTGCCTTCGGCGAGCAGCGCCCCGTGCGCGGCGCGGAGGAAGCGGAGGAGGAGCAACCGCCATCCAGCGGCCGCGCCAAGGAAGAGAAATCGGACGACACCGCGCTCGGGAAGTTCTGCGTGGATCTGAACGCCAAGGCCGCGCGCGGCGGCGTCGATCCGCTGATCGGGCGCGAGTCGGAGGTCGAGCGCTGCATCCAGGTGCTGTGCCGGCGGCGCAAGAACAACCCGCTGCTGGTCGGCGACCCCGGCGTTGGCAAGACCGCCATCGCGGAGGGGCTCGCCAAGAAGATCGTCGAGCGCGACGTACCGGAGGTTCTGGGCGGCGCCACGATCTTCTCGCTCGACATGGGCGCGCTCCTTGCCGGGACCCGCTATCGCGGCGATTTCGAGGAGCGGCTGAAGGGCGTCGTGAAGGAGCTTGAGGAGCATCCGGACGCGGTGCTCTTCATCGACGAGATCCACACTGTGATCGGCGCCGGCGCCACCACGGGCGGCGCGATGGATGCCTCCAACCTGCTGAAGCCAGCACTTCAGTCGGGCCACCTGCGCTGCATGGGCTCGACCACCTACAACGAGTTCCGCCAGCACTTCGAGAAGGATCGCGCGCTGAGCCGGCGGTTCCAGAAGATCGACGTGAACGAGCCCACGGTCGACGACAGCATCAAGATCCTCAAGGGGCTGAAGCCCTTCTTCGAGGAGCACCACGACGTGAAGTACACGTCGGAGGCGATCAAATCGGCGGTGGATCTGTCGGCGCGCTACATCAACGACCGCAAGCTGCCCGACAAGGCCATCGACGTGATCGATGAGGCCGGCGCGGCGCAGCACCTGGTGCCCGAATCGAAGCGGCGCAAGACGATCTCCGCCAAGGAGATCGAGGCAGTCGTCTCGAAGATCGCGCGCATTCCGCCGAAGACCGTCTCCAAGACCGACGCGGAGACGCTGCGCGATCTTGAGACGAACCTGAAACGCGTCGTCTTCGGCCAGGACAAGGCGATCGAGGCGCTTGCGGCGGCCATCAAGCTGAGCCGCGCTGGTCTGCGTGAGCCCGAAAAGCCGATCGGCAGCTACCTGTTCGCGGGGCCCACCGGTGTCGGCAAGACCGAGGTCGCCAAACAGCTCGCCGATATCCTGGGCGTCGAGATGCTGCGCTTCGACATGTCCGAGTACATGGAGAAGCACTCGGTCAGCCGCCTGATCGGCGCGCCTCCGGGCTATGTGGGCTTCGACCAGGGCGGCCTGCTGACCGACGGGGTGGACCAGCATCCCCACTGTGTCCTGCTGCTCGACGAGATCGAGAAGGCGCACCCGGATGTCTTCAACATCCTGCTCCAGGTCATGGACCACGGGAAACTGACCGACCACAACGGCAAGGCGGTGAACTTCCGCAACGTGATCATCATCATGACCTCGAACGCAGGCGCGTCTGACATGGCGAAACCGGCCATCGGCTTTGGCCGGGAGAAGCGGGAGGGCGAGGATACCGCCGCGATCGAGCGGACCTTCAGCCCGGAGTTCCGCAACCGCCTCGACTCGGTCATCTCCTTCGGCGCCCTGCCGCGCGAGGTGATCCTGCAGGTCGTCGAGAAGTTCGTCCTGCAGCTCGAGGTGCAGCTGATGGAGCGCAGCGTGTCCATCGAACTAACGCGCCCGGCGGCGGAATGGCTGGCCGACAAGGGCTACGACGAGGCGATGGGGGCCCGCCCCCTCGGCCGCGTGATCCAGGACAGCATCAAGAAGCCGCTGGCCGAGGAACTCCTGTTCGGCAAGCTCTCCAAGGGCGGGCTCGTGCGCGTGGGCGTGAAGGACGGCAAGCTCGACCTCACCTGCCTGCCGCCCCAGATCACCGGCGGCAAGAAGACCCCGCTGCTGACCGCCGAGTAAGCGCGCCACCAGCGACCGGATCAGGCGCCGCACCCCAGCCGGGTGCGGCGCTTCTCGTTTCGTCCTTTCGCACCTTGCCAGTTCTGCGCGCCGCGTTTCATGGTCCGCCCAGGCAAACCATCGGGGGGCGGCGATGAAGGAACAGGCGGTCGTGATCGTAGGGGGCGGACAAGCAGCCCTCAGCGCAGCGACCAAGCTGCGGGCGCTCGGGCACAGCGGCTCGCTCGACATCCTCTCCGCCGAGCCGGTCGCGCCCTATCAACGCCCGCCGCTGTCGAAGAAATACCTGCTCGGCGAGATGACCTTGGAGCGTCTCCTCCTCAAACCGCCGTCCTTCTACGAGGAGGCGGGGATCGGCCTACACCTCAACGAGCCGGTCCTCTCCATCGACCGGCAGGCGCAACGGGTGGAGACGGCGCAGCGCAGCCTGCCCTATGACGCGCTGATCCTGGCCACCGGGTCGCGCCCGCGCCGGCTGCCGGCGGCCATGGGCGGCGATCTGCCCGGCGTGCTGACCGTCCGGGATCTCGCCGACATTGACGCCATGGCACCGCTGCTGGTGGCGGGCGCCCGGGCCCTGGTGGTCGGCGGCGGCTACATCGGGCTGGAAGCCGCAGCGGTCGCGCGAAAGCGCGGGGTCGCCGTCACGCTGATCGAGATGGCCCCCCGCATCCTCAACCGCGTCGCAGCGCCCGAGACCGCCGATTTCTTCCGCGACCGCCACCGGGCAGAGGGCGTCGACCTGCGCGAGGGCGTGGGGCTCACGCGCCTCGAAGCGGGCGCGCCCCTCGACGCGGTCCTGTCGGACGGCACGACCCTCTCGGTCGATGCGGTGATCGTCGGCATCGGCATCGAGCCGGAGGCGACGCTTGCCACAGCCGCTGGCCTGACCATCGACAACGGCATCGCGGTGGATGCGATGGGACGCACCTCGGACCCCGCGATCTGGGCTGCCGGCGACTGCGCCTCGTTCCCCTGGCGCGCCCACGACGGCGCCAAGGTCCGCATTCGGCTCGAGAGCGTGCAGAACGCCATCGAACAGGCCGAGCATGTTGCCGCAGGCGTCATGGGCGAGATCACCCCCTATGCCCCCCTGCCCTGGTTCTGGTCGGACCAATACGACGTGAAACTGCAGATCGCGGGCCTTAATCGCGGCTACGACAGCGTCCGCCTGCGCCCGGGCACGCGGCCGGGAGGCCAGTCCGTATGGTACTTTTTTGCGGGGCGGTTGGTCGCGGTGGACGCAATGAACGACCCCCGGGCTTATATGCAAGGCAAGCGATGGCTGGAGGCAGGCGCCGACCCTGAGGCCGGCTGGTTCGATGTTTGACTGCACGCGCAAAAGGTTGCACCTTGATACTTATGCCTTGTTAATATCAAGAAATGGTGATCCGCCCTAGGTCATGCGGCGGCAGGAGACACCGTCTATGACCGACTTCGCCCCCTCCTCAACGCTCGGCAGATGCGGCCCTGAGGGTATCGCGGCGCTGAGCGCGCATTGGAACGAGGCCGTCTATCCGCCCAACAGCCAAGTCGTCAGCGCCGAGGAGCCGGACGACGACGTCTACTTCGTGCTCGAAGGGCGCGCCCGCGCTGCGACCTACACCGACACCGGGCGTGAGGTGCGTCTCAGCGATCTGGAGCCCGGCGAAGGCTTTGGGTTTCTCGCCGCCATCGACGGGGGGACGCGGTCGACCAATGTGATCGCCGTGGAGCGCAGCCGTTTTGCGCGGATCTCGGCGCAGAGCTTCAACGCGGTGATCAACGGCAGCCCCGCGGTCTCGCGCGCCTTCATGCTGTATTTCGTCGAGCTGATCCGGGAACTCTCCGAACGCATGACCGAGGTGACGACGCAGAGCGCGGAGAAACGGCTGGTGCGCAAGCTCTTGTCGCAGTCCCGTCCCATCACGCTCGACAAGCCGGGCGCGCCCAGCGACAGCGCGATCGTGCAGCCGCTGCCGACCCAGCAGGAACTGGCCTCGATGATCTTCTCTCAGCGCGAGACCGTGGGGCGGGAGATGTCGCAGCTACAGCGCCGCGGGCTGGTGGAACGCCAGCGCCGCAGTCTGATCATCCCCTCGGTCGTGCGCCTTGAGGCCTATCTCAACCGCAAGTGAGCCGCCGCTACTCTGCCGCCACCATGGCCGGCTGAGAGCGCTGCAGGTGCGTAAGGCAAGCACAGCGCAGGAGCGAGGTGAAGTTGCGCGCTTCGCCATGCGCCGCCATGACCTCCGCGTGCAGCTGTGAGACGAACTGAGCGACGCTCAACCCGTCTCTGTCAGCGATATCCGCGATGACCCGCCAAAAGGCAGCCTCCAGCCTGACGGAGGTGCAATGGCCGTTTAGACGCATGGAACGGGTCTCGAACGCATAGTCCTCCGGCGCCTGCGCGGCGAAGTTCTGATACATGGCGCTTCCTCCCCGGACAGGCGCATTCTCGTCATCGCAACTTTGCTGCGGCGGCGCCCGTTTTGCGACAGTATCCTTTCTCAGATCAGCGCTGGCAAGCAATTCCAGGACCGACCCTGGAACCCCCTGAGAACACAGGGAGTTTCCGGCCACCGCGGTCCGTAGACGCTTGTCCCCGCTACTCCGCCCCCTGCGGTCTCTGCTTGAGGTGCCATCCGAACAGGCTCACGGTGCGGTCCTCCTAGTCATCGGCCTCTCGGAACCTCAGACGATTGCGACGCCGCCCGCGGCGCCTGGTTCGACGACGGCGAAGCGACCGCCGTACGCCCTGATTGCCGCCATCTGCCCCATGATCTCGTCGCGCAGGTTCCACGGCAGGATCACCACGATGTCCGGGCGCATGTCGAGCAATGCCTCGGGCGAGACGCAGGGGATGTGGCTGCCCGGCAGCAGGCGCCCCTGTTTCTGCGGGTTGCGGTCGGCGACGGCGATGATCTCGTCACGGCCGAGGGCGCAGTAGTTCAGCATCGTGTTGCCCTTGGCCGCCGCGCCGTAGCCGGCGATCCGCAGCCCCTGGGATCGGGCATCGGCGACGAAGCGCCGGAAGCCCTCGGCGAAGGCTGCCACCTCGGCGGCGAAGGGGGCATAGGCGTCGAGGGTGGCAAGGTCCTTCTCGGCAACACGCAGCGCCTCCAGCGCCGCGGTCTCCGCCATCGGCGCACCCTGGTGGCAAGCAAAGAGCCGCAGCGAGCCGCCATGGGTCGGTAGGTGCTCCACGTCGAAGGGTCGGAGGCCCGCATCGCGCAGGACCGTCTCGACCGAGAGCAGCGACAGGTACGAGTAGTGCTCGTGATAAATCGTGTCGAACTGCAGCTTCGTGAGCATCTGCAAGAGATGCGGAAACTCGAAGGTGACGACGCCCTCGGGCTTCAGGATCCGGGGAAAGCCGCGCACAAAGCCCCGGATATCCGGGACATGCGCCAGCACGTTGTTGGCAGCGATAAGATCGGCCGCGAAGCCCTGTGCCGCCAGGCCGGCGGCACTGTCGGCATCGAAGAACATCACGCGGCTCGGCACGCCCTTCGCCTCCGCCAGCGCGGCGGCGTTGCCTGCGGGCTCCACGCCCAGCACCGGGATCCCGGCCGCGACGAAATGCTGGAGGAGGTAGCCGTCGTTCGAGGCGATCTCGACGACCAGGCTCTGCGGGCCCAGGTCGAGGCGGGCGGTCATGGTCTCGGCATAGCGCCGGGCATGGGCGACCCAGCTCTCGGAGAAGCTGGAGAGATAGGCATACTCGTCGTTGAAGATCGCATCCGCGGGCGCGTCGTGGCCGAGCTGCACCAGCCAGCATTGCTCGCAGACATAGGCACACAGGGGAAATCGGCGCTCAGCCGCAATCGCCGCAGGGTCGTTGGGCAGAAAGGCGTTGGCCAGCGGCGTCGATCCCAGATCGAGCAGCTTGCGCGTCAGCGGCGCACCGCAGGAGCGACAGGACAGCCCCCTCACGCCACACCCTCCAGGATCTCGCGCACGGCCCGGCAGACGCGGTCGACATCGGCTTCGCTGAGGGCATGCCCGGAAGGCAGGTTGACGCCGTAGCGCGCCGGGACCGCCCCGGCCGGGTCCGGCGGCAGGAAGCGCGCGGCCTCAGGCCGGTCGGCGAAGGCGGGGATCTGGTCGAGCGACGAGAAGAAGGGCCGGCTGTCGATCCCGCGCGCCGCGAGCTGTTCCATCATGGCGAATTTGTCGATCCCGAGCGCGGGGTCGGTCACGATGGTTGTCATCCAGTAGGAATTGCGCATCCCCGCCGGCTCGGCGTTCAGGCTGAGCCGTTGCTCGCCGCCCAGCCGGTCGCGGTACCAGCCGAAGATGCGGCGCTTCTGCGCGACAAGCTCCTCGATGCGCTCCATCTGGGCGATGCCGAGGGCTGCTTGAACGGCGCTCATTTTGTATTTGAACGCCACCTCGGTGTTCTGAAAGAAGCGGTCGCCCGGCGGCCGGCCGTGGTCGCGAAGGACCATGATGCGCTCGGCCAGGCGCTGATCGTCGGTCACGATCATGCCGCCCTCGCCGGTGGCCAGCGTCTTGGAGCCGTGGAAGGAGAAGGCGGCCACCTGCCCCCAGGCCCCCGCCATCCGCCCATCAAGCGCAGAGCCGAGCGCCTCGGCCGCGTCCTCGATCAGTGCGATGCCGTGATCCTCCGCCAGGCGGTGCAGCGCCGGCCAGTCACAGACCGAGCCGTAGAGATCGACGCCGATCACCGCACGGGTCTTGGGCGTGATCGCCCCCTCGACCGCCGCAGGGTCCAGGCACCAGGTCGCGGGGTCGATGTCCACAAAGACCGGATCGGCGCCCACATAGATCACCGGCGCCACCGAGGCGATCCAGGTGACCGCCGGCACGATCACCTCATCGCCCGGCCCCACGCCCTGAGCGGCAAGCGCGAGGTGCAGGCCGGCCGTGGCACTCGGCAGCGAGATCGCATGGGCGACGCCCAGATACTCGGCGAACATCGTCTCGAACCGGCGGTTGAAGCGGTAGTGGTCGGCACCCCAGGCGTGGAGCGCCGCCTCCCTGGCGAGTTCGCCCTCACGCTCGGTGATCCAGGGGCCGGCGATGGGGATCCGGGAGCTTTGCAAGGTCATGCCAATCGAGCCTGGTTCGTCTGTCGCCGGCTTCTGCCACCAGTGCCGGGTGAGCGCAAACGCTACCCGGCCCCGTGCGGCGTTGAACCCCTGGCGCTCGGACCCTGCATCGCTTGCTTTCACCCCGCCCACAGCGCAAACACCGTGCCGCGAGAGACAGCGAGTGGGCCGCGCCATGGCAAAAGACGATCGAGCGGAGTTTGCAGCCGAGACCGAGGCGCAGGCGCGCGAGATGGGCGGCGATGAGGCGCTGATGCGCCAGGGCGTGGAGACGCTGCTGGCGGCAGACAGATACCGCTACAGCTATCTCTGGACCTGGATGGGCGTGCCGATCATCCAGATGCCCGCCGACATCGTGGCGACGCAGGAAGCCATCTGGCGCGCGCGCCCGGACGTGATCATCGAATGCGGCGTGGCGCGCGGGGGCTCGGTCATCTTCATGGCCTCGATGCTCGCGCTCCTGGGCCAGGACGGCTTCGTCGTCGGCGTCGACGTCGACATCCGCGCCCATAACCGCGAGACCATCGAGAGCCATCCAATGACCTCGCGCATCCGGCTGGTCGAGGGCTCCTCGATCGAGCCTGCGACGGTGGAGACGGTGCGCGCGATGATCCCCGAGGGCGCGCGCGTGATGGTGATCCTCGACAGCAACCACGCGCGCGACCACGTGTTGGCGGAGTGCCGCGCCTATGGCCCGATGGTCACCCCTGGCTCCTTCCTGGTCATCGCGGACACAGTGCTTGGCCATTTCGACGAAGCGGAGACGCCGAAGCAGCGCTCCCAGGTGCTGTACCGGGGCGACGAGCCGCTGGCCGCCCGCGATGCCTATCTGGCGGAGACCGATGCCTTCGAGGTGGATGCCACGCTCAATGGCAAGCTGATCATGGCCTCCTCGCCGGGCGGATATCTGCTGCGCCGATGATCGCTTTGGGCACAGCGGCGCCGCGGGTGACGGTCGGTCTGCCCGTCTTCAACGGCGCGTCGCTGCTGCGCGAATGCCTGGAGAGCCTGGCCGCCCAGGACTATGACGGCTTCGTCGTGAAGATCGCCGACAATGGCTCGACCGACGGCACGTCCGAGATCGCGGCCGAGTTCGCCGCCCGTGACCCGCGCTTTGTGCACACCCGCCGCGCCGAGACCGTGCCGGCGGTGCAGAACTTCCAGGAGCTCTGCGACGCGGCCGAGACCGAGTTCTTCGCCTGGCGGGCCTATGACGACCTGTCGGCGCCGGACTTCCTGTCAAAGTCGGTGGCAGCGCTCGATGCCGCGCCCCAGGCGGTGCTGGCCGCGCCCCAGATCCGCGCGCTGCGGATGTCCGGACGCAAGGACCAGATCCGCCCGGTGCTGGCGCAGCACAGGACGGGTGTCAGGGGGCTCTCGGCACGGCTCTTCGGCGCGCACGCCGCCTGGATCTACGGCGTTTGGCGGACCGAGGCGGTGCGTCAGACCTTCGCGCGCGTCATGGCGGCGTATCAGCATGCCTGGGGACAGGATCACCTGATCCTGCTGCCCCATCTCCTCGACGACGCGGTGGCTATGGTGCCCGAGACCACCTTTGTGCAGCGTCTCGTGGACGACCGGCCGCGGGTGGCTTTGGCTCGGCCCGACGCTGCCATGATGGCGACGGTCCGCGCGGCCTTCGAGCAGGAGGTCCGGGCCCGCATCGCCGAGCGCCAATGGTCCCTGCCCGAGCGGGTGGCCCTGTCGCTCATGGTGCCGCGCTATGTCTCTCAACGCTGCCATTCGCGCCTGCGGATCCTCAAGCGCCGCGTCGGGCTGGGCTGAGCGGGCGCGCGGGCACGCCGGCCATGCGGGCGCCCTGGGCGATGTCCTGCAGCACGACCGATCCCGCGCCGATCACCGCGTCCTCGCCGATCCGCACGCGCGGTCCGATCGTTGCCCCGGCGCCGATGAGGACGCGCGCACCGATGCTCACCTCGCCGCAGACCGTCACGCCAGGGGCGAGATGGCAGCCGGGCCCCACCGCGCTGTCGTGATCGACGCTGGCGCCGGAGTTGAGGATGCTCTGCGAGCCGATCCGGGCCTCGGCGCCCACGAAGGCCTGCGCGAGCACCTGCGCGCCAGGCTCGATCACCGCGCTCGGCTCGACGACCGCGCTGCCATGAACGACTGTCAGTGCCTCAAAGCCCTGTGCCGACAGGCGCTCAGCGATCTCCAGTCTGTCCGCCCCCCGTGCGCCACCGATGGCCACGGCAAAGCTGTGCTGACCCGGGTTGTCGCTGCGCCAGGCCTCGAAACCCTCGATGCCGACATGCAGGGGGACGTCCCAGGGCGGTGCCAGGCTGTGGCGGTCGAAGACGGCCACGATGCGCCCGGCGCCGAGGATGTCGCGCAGCACGCGCGCATGGCCGGCGGCGCCCCAGAGGATGATCGGATTTGGCGGCATCGTCGTCTCCCGGCGCCTGGGCGCGGGTTGCTTCAGGGACCCCATTCTGTATCTAGACGCGACGGCAGGACCAGATGGGGTGAGCCATGAAATGCGTTCTCCTTGCGGGAGGAATGGGCACCCGGATCGCCGAGGAGAGCGACTACCGGCCTAAGCCGATGATCGAGATCGGCGGGCGACCGATCCTGTGGCACATCATGAAGATCTACGCCCAGCACGGCGTCGAGGATTTCATCGTCTGCTGCGGCTACAAGGGCTCGATGATCAAGGAGTACTTCTCCAACTACCGAAGCCAGAACGTCGACCTGACGATCGATCTTGCCACGGGACAGACGACCTATGCCTCGCTGCCGGCGGAGAACTGGCGCGTCACCCTGGTGGATACGGGCATGGAGACGATGACCGGCGGCCGGCTGAAACGGGTGCGGGACATCATCGGCGATGAGACCTTCTGCATGACCTATGGCGACGGCGTCTCCGACGTCGATATCAGCGCGCTCATCGCGTTTCACAAATCCCATGGTGGCGCGGCGACGCTGACGGCGGTGGTGCCGCCCGGCCGCTATGGCGCCGTCAAGCTCTCCGGCACGCGGATCGAGGAGTTCGTGGAGAAGCCCCCGGGCGACAACGCGCTGATCAGCGGGGGCTTCTTCGTGCTGGAGCCCTCGGTCATCGACCGCATCGAGGCCGACGAGACGCCCTGGGAGGCGGAGCCGCTGGTCTCGCTGGCGCGCGATGGGGAGTTGCACGCCTTCAAGCACACGGGCTTCTGGCGCCCCATGGACACGCTGCGCGACAAGCGCGAGTTGGAGGCGCTGTGGCGCCAGGGCGCCCCGTGGAAGACCTGGGCATGATCCGGACACCGCGGCGCTGCGGCGGCGCCTTTCGGGCGGGCCGATGAGCAAGCTGCCCACACCCGGCTTCTGGGCTGGCCGCCGGGTCCTGTTGACCGGCCATACGGGGTTCAAGGGCTCCTGGGCCGCGCTCTGGCTGCATGCGCTGGGGGCGGAGGTCACCGGGTTCGCCCTGCCACCGGAGGGGACGGATCACCACTTCGGCCTCGCGGGCGTCGATGCCCTGCTGCAGCATGTCGAGGGGGATCTGCGCGACCCCGAGGCGCTTGCGGCCTGTGTCGCCGCCTGCCGGCCTCAGGCCGTCTTGCACTTGGGCGCACAGGCGCTTGTGCGGCGGGGGCTTGCCGACCCGGCGGGCACCTTCGCGACCAATGTGCAGGGCACCCTCAACCTGCTGACGGCGCTGCGGACACATGCGCCGGAGAGCCCGGTCCTGGTGGTCACCTCGGACAAGGTCTACCGCAACGACGACAGCGGGCGCGCCTTCACCGAGGACGACCCCCTGGGCGGCAAGGATCCGTACTCCGCCTCCAAGGCCGCCTGCGAGCTCCTGGTTGGCGCCTGGCGACAAAGCTACGGCGCGCCGGTGGCGACGGTGCGCGGGGGCAATGTGATCGGCGGCGGTGACTTCGCCGAGGATCGCGTCATCCCCGACACGGTCCGCGCGGCCAAGGATGGCCTGCCCGTCCGTCTGAGGCACCCTGGCGCCACCCGTCCCTGGCAGCATGTCCTCGATTGCCTGAACGGCTATCTCCTGCGGATGGAGGCCTTCGAGACCGCCCTCAGCGCACCTGCCCTCAACATCGGTCCCCGGCCCGGCGAGCCTGCGACCGTTGCGGCGGTGGTGGAGGCCCTCCAAGCGACGCTGGGGACGGCGCCGTGGCAGCCCGCCGGCGCAGAGCCCAGCGTCGAGGCCCGCATGCTGTCGCTGAACCCCGAGGCGGCACACCGGCTGTTGGGCTGGTCGGAGCGGCTGGATACGGCGCGCGCCCTGGCCTGGACGGGTCAATGGTATCGCGCCTGGCTCGACGGTGCCGATATGGCGGCGGTCAGCCGCGATCAGCTCAATCGCTTCTCGGAGGGCACCCTGTGAAGTTCCTGCCGACCGCCCTGCCCGGCGTCGTGATCGTGGAAGCTGAGCCCGCGGGCGATGCGCGGGGGTGGTTTGCGCGGCACTTCTGCCCCGAGGAGTTCACGGCGGCCGGGCTCGGCTTCACCCCGTACCAGATCTCCCAGTCCTTCAACGCGGCGACCCATACCCTTCGCGGCCTGCACTTTCAGCGCGGTGAGGCGGCCGAGGCGAAGCTGGTCCGCTGCCTGTCCGGCACGGTCTTCGACGTCGCCGTCGACATCCGCCCGGACAGCCCCACCCGATACGCCTGGACGGGGGCCACACTCTCGTCGTCGAACGGCCAGGCGCTCCTGATCCCCCGCGGCTTCGCGCATGGCTTTATCACGCTGGAGGCGGACACCTCGCTTCTCTACATGACCGACGCCCCTTACACGCCCAGCGCCGAAGGCGGTCTGCGATGGGACGACCCGCGCCTTGCGATCGATTGGCCAGCGCGCCCGGCGGTTCTCTCGCCCCGCGACCAGTCCTTCGCCCTTATCGCATAGGGTTGCACCGACGGCCGCGAGCGGAGGCTGAGCGGACGCAAGCGTCACGGTGCTTGGCGCTTTCAACGCCGGCATGCTTCAGCGCCGTGGATCTGGACTGCAATCGCCGCCGCAGGCGCCCATGCGACCGTCTCCGCCAGACGCGGTCTACACCGGCTTGCTCAAGCTCGACACGGTCGCGGTCTGCCGCTCAGGCGGCAGCAGCGCGAATTCGATCCACCCCCTGGCCCGGTGCGTTGACAAGGCCCGACCGATCCCGCTAGGCCCGTCGCGGGCGGGTGGCCGAGTGGTCGAAGGCGCTCCCCTGCTAAGGGAGTAGGCCCCAAAAGGGTCTCGTGGGTTCGAATCCCATCCCGCCCGCCACGCACCTCAGTCTCTGATCGAGGTGGTCCTTCTTCAAGGAAACCCTTCGGTTTTTCAGGCGCTTGGAACCTGGCCAGGGGGAGAGAGACGCCACCGTTCATGCCCGATCGCCGGATTACCGGCACCTGTCTCACTAGCCTGCGAGACGCGGTGCGCTTTTGGTCCTGCGACCAAGAACAGAGAATTTTCAGGGTAGTTGCGATCCCCTGGGCTCATGCGGTGCTTCATGCGCCGATTATCTATGTCTTTTCAATGCACTAGGGATAGATTCCCTGCTCGCACGGAACAGGGAAGCCGGTCAACGCGAACAGGGAACAAATCTCGTCGAACAGGGAAGGCAACCGGGACATCAGGGAAGCGGGCCTGCTTGAGCGAAGCCGAAGCGGTGCTCCTGGGCCTGCCAATCGAGTGGCACGCCGGCGCGCAGGATCACCGCGAGGGTCAGGGTCTCGGGTTGGCTGCCGTCGAGGATCGCCTGCTGGATCCGTGGAGAGAGGAAAGCGAGCGGTGCCCGGGTCCGGAGATAGGACGGTGAGTGGCCCCAGGCTCGGGCAACCTCGGTCAGCTTCCTGCCGGCCTTCATCTCGTCCACCCAGCGATGTGCCTCCGCCAGCTGTCGAACAAGCGTCGGATCAGGTCTCGGCTCCCGTTCCCCCGCGATGATGCGGGTCTCGACACCACGACGGCGCAGCTGGAACGACGCCGCGATCGACAGGGCGACCGGGGCGATCTCGTCGATGCCGAGGCCGAGGCGGTGGGCAACGGCGCTGGCGTCGAGGTCGAGAGAGAGAGCGCCGGCTGCAATACGCGCCGCGGCGAGGATAGGTCGCGCCGAGGCTGGATCGACCCGCAGGGACTGAGCCAGCTCCGCCGTTCGCCCGGCGATCCGATCGGCCCGGACAGCATCCGGGACAGCGAGGATCGCCTGTCGCGCTGCAAGCTTCTCGAGATGCCCCGAGATCTCCCCGGCGACCGCCCGCTCGAGTGCAGGCGCCGGAAGGCGCCATCCACCCGGATCCTGCGCAGCGCCCCCGCTCAACAGCCGCGCTGACACGTAGTAACGCAGGCGCTTGCCCCGCCGCCCGGTATGCGATGGGGTCAGGCGATCGCCGGTCTCGTCGACGAGCTTGCCCGTCAGGGGCGACGTCATGCAGCCGTCAACTCGCGCTTCAGCCCCTTCACTGACTGTTCCACGGCGTCGGGCGCTTGCAGCCTGCAGCCTGTGCTCTACGCGTTCCCATAGGCTGTCCTCGATGATCGCCGCATGCTGCCCGTCATGGATCGCAGATTTGTGCCGGATTTTGCGGCGATAGACGGGGTTGGTGAGCAGGTAGTGGATCTGCCCGCGCGTGAGGGGATGCCCACCGCGGGTCTCGCCCTTGGCGAAGACCCGGCACTTCCACTGGATGCCCTGGCGCGCGACCTCTTCGGCGACGCGCCTCAGGCACCCCTCCTGCTCGTAGAGACGGAACAGCGTCCGAACCGTTGCGGCCTCGGTCTCGTTGACGACCAGTTCGCGCATCCTGGGATCGGGATGACGGTCATAGCCGAGCGGCGCGAGCCCGCCCATCCAGAGCCCCTTCTTCTTGCAGGCCGCGATCTTGTCGCGGATGTGCTGAGCTGTGACCTCGCGCTCCAACTGGGCGAAGAAGAGGAGGACGTTTAGCGTCAGCCTGCCCGTGGAGGTTGCAGTGTTGAACGCCTGGGTCACGGATACGAAGGAGCAGCCGGAGGCATCGAAGCGATCGACGAGCCTCGCGAAGTCGGCCAGCGAACGGGTCAGACGGTCGATCTTGTAGACCACGACCATCTCGATCCGCCCACCGTCGATGTCGGCGAGCAGCCGCTTCAGGGCCGGCCGCTCCATGGTCCCGCCCGAGACGCCGCCATCGTCGTAGCGCTGCACCACCGCCCGCCAGCCTTGCCCACGCTGGCTCGCGATAAAGGCGGCGCGGGCCTCGCACTGGGCATCGAGCGAGTTGAAGTCCTGATCGAGGCCCTCCTCCGTCGACTTGCGGGTGTAGATTGCGGCCCGGACCATTCGCCGAGCGCTCATCGCTTGGCGCCCTCGCGGAGCCCGAAGAAGCGCGACCCTGACCAATGCGCGCCCGTGATCGCGCGGGCGATGGCACTGAGAGAGCGGTAGCGCTCTCCCCTCCAGCGATAGCCGTCTTCGAGCACGTCGACGACGTGGCTCACGCCATTCCATTCCCGGATCAGCCGGGCGCCGGGCCTGAGCTTCGGCGCCGATCGGCGCGCTTTCTCATGGTCGGCACGTGCCAGCCGCTTGCGGAGTTGCGCACCGATCCCGCCGTGGCGCCGGGCCTGGATCTCGAAGGCAAGGATACGCCGCAGCAAGGGGATGCTCTGATGCTTCGGCGCCACGCCGCCGAACTCCTCGGCCCAGAGACAGAGGAGCCCGGCGCGGTCCATTGTCTCGATGGTACTGACTGTGACCGACATCACTCCGCCCCCGCGCTTTCGACGAGCCGGTAGACGCTGGCGCCCGCCGTCGAGCCCGATCCGGTCCGCTCGATGGCCAGGCCGTGCCGGCTCAGCCCGCTGATCGCGCCTGTACGGAGTGGCGCTGCCATCCCAGCTCAGCGCAAAGATGCGCCATCGTGGCGCCTTCTTCGGCCTGAAGGAACCTCTTCAGCGCCGCCGACTTCGTCGTCTTCCTCGGTGTCTTCATGATGTGTCTCCGCGCTGGAACCGGGACGGCGGACTGCCGCCACCTGCACGGAGGCGAGCCCCGGGGGCACCGGGCTTGCCGACACTGACGCTCCGATCAACAGGGAAGTTCAGCATCAACCTATCATAGTACACTCTCTATCGAACTCTTGATATGGTTTTTTGTTCGCTTTGTGTTCGATAGCGAGTGAGTCTCCCCTTGGGAGGCATTTGTGCAAGTCAGGGGCGCGGGGCGCCCACCGGAGGGGAACAGCGAGGGCATGACGATTGACAAGATCGAGCAGATCGCCCCGGGCGTTCTCAATCCCTGGGCGCGGAACGCCCGGACCCATTCCCGGCAGCAGATCCGACAGATCGCAGACAGTATCGAGACCTTCGGCTTCACCAATCCGGTGCTCATCGACAGCATCGGCCCGGTCCTCGCCGGTCACGGTCGCGTGGAAGCGGCAAAGCTGCTGGGGCTTCAAAGAGTCCCCTGCCGGCGGATCAAGCATCTCAGTGCCGCCGAGAAGGGGCCTACGTCCTCGCCGACAACAAGCTCGCGCTGAACGCCGGTTGGGACGAGGACCTCCTCGCCAAGGAGCTCGGCGCCATCCTGGAGATCGAGGATCTGTCCTTCGACATCGGTATCACCGGCTTTTCGGTGGCTGAGATCGACGCCGCGCTGGGAGCGCCCGTGCCAAAGGAGCCAGGCGATCCGGCGGATGACATAGTGCCCATTGACGCTCCACGCCGTGTGCGCGCCGGCGATGTCTGGGCGCTCGGACGCCATCGGCTGATGTGCGGCGATGCCCGGGACCCGGACGTGGTCGCGCTCCTCATGGATGGTGCGCGCGCCCGAATGGTCTTCTCCGACCCGCCCTACAACGTCGCGATCGACGGGCATGTCGGGAACTCCGGCCGGGTGCAACACCGCGAGTTCGCCATGGCCTCCGGCGAGATCACGACGCCGGAGTTCATCGCCTTCCTCGATGCCTCGTTGCGCAACATGGCAGATGCCAGTCTCGACGGCTCGATCCACTTCCTCTGTATGGACTGGCGCCACATGGCCGAGATGCTCGCTGCCGGCCAGGCCGTCTCCGACGAGCTCAAGAACCTCATCGTCTGGGTGAAGGACAACGGCGGCATGGGCAGCTTCTATCGCTCCCGCCATGAACTGGTCTTCGCCTTCAAGAAGGGCACCGCGCCGCATATCAACAACTTCGAACTCGGCCAGCACGGCCGCGACCGCACCAATGTCCGGCAGTACAAGGGCGTCAACACCCTGCGGGCGCGCCGCATGGAGGAGCTCTCGCTCCACTCCACCGCGAAGCCCGTCGAGATGATCGCCGATGCGATCCGCGACGTCTCCGGGGGCGGCGAGATCGTGTTCGCTCTCTTTGGCGGCTCGGGCTCGACGCTCATCGCCGCAGAGAACACCGGCCGCTGCGGCGACCTCGTCGAATACGACCCGGGCTATTGCGATCGCATCCTCGCGCGCTGGCACACCATGGCCAGGGAAGCCGCTTCGCAACGCCTCTGCGGATGGACCCCGCCTGGTGCGGCCAACGTAGTGGCGGCCGAATGAGCGAGGATAAGCGCAGAGAGAGGCGTGCGCTCACGCCCCGCCCTGGATACGAGGGCGGCTATGCTAGGCCTCCGAAGCGCAGCCGTTTCAAGCCGGGCCAATCCGGCAACCCCAAAGGACGGCCCAAGGGCACGAAGAACAAGCGGCCTGCGCTGCATGAAGAGCGGCTGAAGGCGATCATCCTCGACGAAGCCTATCGCAGGATCACCGTGCGCGAGGACGAGCACAGCGTAACGATCCCCATCGCGCAGGCGGTCATGCGCTCGCTTGCGGTCTATGCCGCGAAGGGACAGCACCGCGCACAGCGCCTCTTCTCAGAGCTTCTCGCCTCAACCGAAAGCGCGAATAAGCTGCTGAACGTTGAGTGGCTGGAGACGGCGATCGAGTACAAGGTCCAGTGGGAGAGGGAGCTCTGGCGGCGCGAGCAGCTGGGTATCACCCATCTGCCCGACCCCCTGCCCCATCCCGACCAGGTACGCATCGACCTCCAGACAGGCACGGCGCGCGTCGCCGGCCCGATGTGCGAAGAAGACAGACCCTAGTTCGACTGGATCCACGAACGAAAGGCCGAGTGGGAGGAAGAACTCGGCTTCCTGACCGACGAGCGCGCCGCCAGCGACAATCCAGAAGAAATCGCCTTGCTCGATAATCAGATCGCACACGCACGCCGAATCGTCGACCTCATCAAACAGGCGCTCGGAGAGTGAGGCCACCGCCGCGCCGTCGGTCGCACCTGCCGGACGGCTCCTGGACAGCCAATGGCAGGCCTCAAAGCAAACCGCAGTGAGCGGCCCTTCAGACCCCCGGAGTAGGCATCGATTTGGAACGCATCATTCGACGATCGGGGCGGAAAGCTGACCTTCGCTGTGCCCGCGAACGTGCGGCTCTGCTAGACCAAGAAGCGGGCGCGCGGCGATTCTGAAGAGTTCGCCTTCTTGTCGTCTGAAGGGCCTCACCTGCTTGTCGTTGCCGCGGTGACGGGATGACAGTACACACCGCTGAGCGGGAATGAGCTTGCCTGAGTGCATTTCCAATGCCTAGTTTTGATGGGGCGCAGCTGTGTTGGAAATCGCGATTTGCAATAATGAGAACAATGCTTCGAGCAGGTTCGAGTATGAAGCGGTCGCAGAGCTGGAATCGCATGCGCAATGCTCATCCAGTTCTAGAAACGTACAGATCCAATGAGTGCCATTACAGTAGCAGGCAAAGCAGAACGCGATCTTGAAGAGGGTCTAGTCGCTAGGCTGCGTGATCTTAAGTATGAGCATCGCCTCGATATCCGAGATCGAGCAACGCTGGAAGAGAACTTCCGGCAGAAGTTTGAACAACTCAATCGTGTCACGCTCACCGATGGCGAATTCCAGCGATTGCTCGATGAAATCGTTACCGCAGACGTTTTCACAGCGGCTCGAATCCTGCGCGAGCGGAACAACTTCACGCGCGATGACGGCACGCCACTGAACTACACGCTCGTCAACATTAGGGACTGGTGCAAGAATTCCTTTGAAGTCGTCAACCAGCTCCGCATCAATACGGACAACAGCCACCATCGCTATGACGTCATTCTCCTGATCAATGGCGTGCCGGTCGTTCAGATCGAACTGAAGACTCTCGGCATAAGCCCGCGTCGTGCTATGGAGCAGATCGTCGATTACAAGAACGACCCTGGCAACGGCTACACTAGAACCATTCTATGCTTTTTGCAGCTCTTCATCGTGAGTAATCGCGATCGGACGTTCTATTTCGCGAATAACAATACGCGGCATTTTGCCTTCAATGCCGACGAGCGCTTTCTGCCGGTCTATGAGTTCGCGGATGTCGAAAACAAGAAGATTGTACATCTCGACAGCTTCGCCGAAACGTTTCTTGCGAAGTGCAGCCTCAGCCAGACGATCAGCCGCTATATGGTTCTGGTCGCAAGCGAGCAAAAGCTCCTGATGATGCGGCCCTATCAGGTCTACGCAGTGAAGGCGATTGTCGACTCTATCGCCCAGGACTGCGGCAATGGCTACATCTGGCACACGACGGGCAGCGGCAAGACGCTTACGTCCTTCAAAGCGTCAACGCTCTTGAAAGACAACCCTGACATCGAGAAATGCCTTTTCGTCGTTGATCGTAAGGATCTCGACCGGCAGACACGCGACGAGTTCAACAAGTTCCAGGAAGGCTGCGTCGAAGAAAACACGAACACTGCCTCCCTTGTGCGTCGCCTCCTTTCGGACGATTACAGCGACAAGGTCATCGTCTGCACGATTCAGAAGTTGGGACTTGCGTTAGACGAGAACAGCAAGCGCAACAAGCAACAGAAAAAGGGCGGCAAAAAGAGCTTCAAGGAACAGCTGGAGTCCCTGCGCGACAAGCGCATCGCCTTCATCTTTGACGAATGCCATCGGTCCCAGTTTGGAGAAAACCACAAGGCAATCAGGGAGTTCTTCCCGCGCGCCCAGCTCTTCGGGTTCACGGGAACACCCATCTTCGATCAGAACGCCGCACAGCAAAAGATCGAAGGCACTCAAGCCAGCATGAAGACGACGGAAGATCTCTTCCAGCAGCGCCTTCACACCTACACGATCACTCACGCCATTGAAGACGGCAACGTCCTTCGGTTCCATGTCGACTATTTCAAACCGCAAGGCAAATCCCTGCCCAAGCCGGGCGAACCTCTGGCAAAGCGAGCGGTGATCGAGGCGATCTTCGCCAAGCATGACCAAGCCACTGGTCAACGCCGGTTCAACGCCCTGCTTGCCACATCGTCGATCAACGACGCGATCGAATACCACGCACTCTTCAAAACCATGCAGGCCGATAAGTTGGCGGACGACCCCAGCTTCCGACCATTAAACATCGCCTGCGTCTTCTCCCCGCCTGCCGAAGGCAATGCCGACGTCAAGCAGATCCAGGAAGACCTTCCGCAGGAAAAGGAAGACAACGCCGTCGAGCCGGAGAAGAAGAAGAAGGCGCTGAAGGCCATCCTTGCCGACTACAACGCCCGCTACGGTACCAACCACAAGATTGGCGAATTCGACCTGTACTATCAGGATGTGCAGAAGCGCATCAAAGACCAACAATGGCCCGATGCCGACCTGAAGAAGGCTTACCCCAATCAGCCACACCACAAGATCGACATAACGATTGTCGTCGACATGCTGCTGACCGGCTTCGACTCAAAGTTCCTGAACACCCTTTACGTCGACAAGAACCTGAAGCATCACGGCCTGATCCAAGCCTTCTCGCGCACCAACCGCGTGCTGAACGCGACCAAGCCCTATGGCAACATCCTAGATTTCCGCCAACAACAGGCCGCGGTCGATGCTGCCATCGCGCTGTTCTCTGGCGAAGCCGCAGCCGAAAAGGCCCGCGAAATCTGGCTGGTCGACAAGGCTCCCGTGGTCATCCAGAAACTGGAAACGGCAGTTCAGAAGCTCGACGCCTTCATGAAATCCCAGGGCCTCGATTGCGCCCCGGAAGCCGTGCCCAACCTCAAGGGCGACGCGGCGCGTGCGGCGTTTATCGAGCATTTTAAAGAGGTCCAGCGGCTCAAAACCCAGCTTGATCAGTACACCGATCTGACCGACGAAAACCGCGGTGACGTTGAACAGGTCCTGCCGCGCGACAACCTGCTTGGCTTCCGGGGTGCCTACTTGGAAACGGCCCAACGCCTGCGAGCCCAGCAGGGCAAGGGCATCGATCAGGACGATGGCACGCCGAGCCAGGACGCCGACCAACTGGACTTCGAGTTCGTCCTCTTCGCCTCGGCCGTGATCGATTATGACTACATCATGGGACTGATCGCCCGCTATTCCGAGGCGACGCCCGGCAAGCAGAAGATGAGCCGCGAGGAGCTGATCGGCCTGATCCAGTCCGACGCCAAGTTCATCGACGAGCGCGAGGATATCGCCGCCTATATCAACACGCTCAAGGCGGGCGAAGGGCTTAGCGAAAAGGCCATCCGCGACGGTTACAGCCGCTTCAAGGCGGAGAAGAACGCGGCGGAACTGGCGGACATCGCGGGCAAGCACGGGCTGACCACCGAGGCGCTTCAGGGCTTTGTCGACACCATCCTGCAACGCATGATCTTTGACGGCGAGCGGCTCACCGACCTGATGGAGCCCCTTGGCCTGAACTGGAAGGCGCGGCGGGTGAAGGAACTGGACCTCATGGCCGACCTTATGCCGCTGCTGCTCAAGCGGGCCGGTGGGCGCGAGATTTCGGGGCTGAGCGCTTATGAGCAGTAAGGGGAAATCATCTGCCGTGGCGAGCGGCGGGGCGGCGTTAGTGCCTGAACGGCGTTTTCCCGAGTTCAGGGGTGCTGGGGGTTGGGAGAATGTTTCCCTTGGCTCCTTGGTGTCGATAAGCACCCAAAAGGTTGGGGACAAGACATGTGTTCCGATGAGCATCACTTCTGGCGTTGGTCTTGTCACCCAAATGGAAAAATTTGGGCGGATCATCGCTGGAGATTCGTACAAGAATTATTTGCAGCTTCAGAAGAATGACTTCGCCTACAACAAGAGCGCGACAAAAGAATACCCAGAAGGGTTTATTGCGCTTTACACAGATGAAGAACTTGCTGCCGTCCCCAACAGCATATTCACCTGCTTCCGCATCAAGGGCAAGGCGGCATCCCCGAAATATTTGAACTACCTATTTCTGGTCAATCTGCACGGGCGGTGGTTGCGAAAGTTCATTGAAGTTGGTGCCCGAGCCCATGGGTCTCTCAGCATCAGCAACAGTGATCTGTTGGCTTTGCCCGTACCGATCCCAGCCGGTCCAAATTCTCTCAGGGAACAACATAAGATTGCCGACTGTCTGGACTCGGTGGACGCGCTTATTGCCGCGCAGGCGCGGAAGGTGGAGGCGCTGAAGGCCCACAAGAATGGCCTGATGCAGCAGCTTTTCCCCCAGGAAGGCGAAACCCAACCCCGACTCCGCTTCCCCGAGTTCGAAGGAGCGGGTGAATGGGAGGTTCGGACGATTGGAGAGATGTTTAGCCTCATAAATGGATGCGCCTTCAAGCCTGAGGATTGGCAACCGAGCGGGACTCCGATCATCCGCATCCAGAATCTGAATGACCCATCCGCAAAGTTTAATTACACCCAAAAGCCAGTGCCAGAACGAAACCGCGTCGAAACAGGCGATTTACTATTTGCTTGGTCTGGAACGCTGGGCTCGTCTTTTGGTGCTCGTATTTGGAATGGCCCGTCGGGCGTCTTAAATCAGCATATCTTCAAGGTGATGATGGATGAGAAGAAGGTAACATTACAGTTCGCATTGCTGGTTCTTGCGAGAGTTGAAGAAGAAATTGCAAGAAGGACGCATGGGTTCAAAGCTTCGTTCGTCCATGTAAAGAAGTCTGATCTTGTTAAAATTGAGATGCTACTTCCATCGCCCCGCGAACAACAGCGCATCGCTGAGTGCCTCGCCTCCCTCGACGAACTCATCTCCGCCGAGGTTCAAAAGCTCGACACGCTCAAGACCCACAAGAAAGGGCTGATGCAGCAGCTCTTCCCCAGGGTCAGGGAGCTTAACGCATGAGCACCTACAAAAGCCTGAGAGCGCTGGTGGCCCGGCTGCGCGACGATTTGAACAACCCCACAAAGCCGACTGCGCTCGTTCTGATTTACGCCTACAACCGGACTGGCAAAACACGCCTGTCGATGGAGTTCAAGGACGCTGGCAAGCGCAAGCATAAGACGAAGAACCCGACCGGAACCCCCGACACGCTCTATTTCAACGCCTTCACCGAGGATCTGTTCGTCTGGGAAAACGACCTGGACGGCGACAGCCTGCGCCGCCTGCAACTGAACGAGCAGTCGTCATTCTTCAACGGAATGACGGAGCTTGCGCTGGACGAGACCATCGCCCGCTACCTATCCCGTTATGCCGACTTCGATTTCGACTTCACCTACAAGGAGGTTGAGCAGGGTGACGAGAAGCTGTTCAAACCGGACTATGTGAGCTTCAGCAAAGGCAGCGAGACCAACATCAAGGTATCGCGCGGCGAACAGAACATCTTCATCTGGTGCGTCTTCATGGCCATCTGCGAGCGGATGCTGGATGGGCATGAATCCTATCAGGGGAAGAAATACCTTTACATCGATGACCCGATCTCGTCGCTGGACGACAACAACGCGATTTCCGTCGCCTGTGACTTGGCCAAGCTCCTCCGGCGGGCGACCACGCGAAAGGATGCAGACGGGAATCCTGCGCCGATAAAGGTGATCTTCTCGTCCCACCACGCGCTGTTCTTCAACGTGATGTGCAACGAGCTCGGCCGGAAGATTGATGATGTGCCTTCGGTTGCTCACCGGCGCTATTTCCTGCACCGGCCAAACGGTGACGACACCTACCTGCTTCAAGCGACGGCAGACACGCCCTTCTTTCACCACGTGGCGACACTCGCCGAATTGCAGCGGGCGGCTGATCCGAGGAAAGGCAAGCTCTACACCTACCACTTCAACGCCCTGCGCAGTGTCATGGAGAAAACAGCTTCATTCTTTGGCCACCCGACCATCGCCTTTTGCCTGAAGGCGCTGGACAACGAGGAAGACAGGGCGCTGTTCAACCGGGCCCTGAACCTGCTGAGCCACGGTGCCTATGCAATCCATGAACCAACCGAGATGGGCGAGGACAACAAGGAACTCTTCCGCCGCATCCTTCGAGAATTCATCGCTAGGTTCGAGTTCGCCCTGCCGGGCGCCGTCCCGGCCCGGCCACAAGCACCAGCACCGGCGCCTGCGCCCTTCCCCCAGGAAGCACCCGCACAATGAATGACCAAATCCAAAAAAAACTGGGCAAGACGCTTTGGAACATCGCCGACACGTTGCGCGGGGCGATGAATGCGGACGACTTCCGCGATTACATGCTGTCCTTCCTGTTCCTGCGCTACCTCTCAGACAACTACGAGGCGGCGGCGAAGCGGGAACTCGGATCGGATTACCCCGACCTTCCGGACGTTCTCGAGCGGACTGGGGCCAGTACGCCGCTGCAGGCTTGGTACGAGGATAACCCCGACGACGTCGCCGAATTCGAAAAACAAATGCGCCGCAAGGTGCATTATGTGATTCAGCCGCCTTATCTATGGAACAACATTGCCGATCTGGCACGCAGGCAGAGCGATGATCTGCTTCTAACGCTCTATGAAGGCTTCAAGTACATCGAGAACGAGTCCTTCCAGAGCACATTCGGCGGCCTGTTCTCCGAGATCAACCTCTACTCGGAAAAGCTGGGGAAGACGCAAGCGGACAAGAACAAGAAGCTGTGTTCGATCATTGCTGAGATCGCCCGGGGTCTGGCCGAATTCTCTGACGAAGTGGATCATCTGGGCGATGCATATGAATACCTCATCGGTCAGTTTGCTGCCGGTTCGGGCAAGAAAGCTGGTGAGTTCTACACACCGCAGCAGATTTCCGACATTCTTTCGGCGATCGTGACCCTAGACAGTCAGGACCCCGCGACAGGCCAGAAAGATCGTTTGGCTAGCGTCCTGGACTTTGCCTGCGGTTCGGGCTCGTTGTTGCTGAATGTGCGAAAGCGCATGGGCGCGCATGGCATTGGCAAGATCTTCGGTCAGGAAAGCAATATCACGACCTACAACCTCGCCCGCATGAACATGCTGCTACACGGGGTGAAGGACACCGAGTTCGAGATCTTCCACGGCGATACCTTGACCAATGACTGGGACATCCTGCGTGAGCTGAACCCTGCCAAGAAGCCCTCTTTCGATGCCGTGGTGGCAAACCCTCCATTCAGTCTTCGTTGGGAGCCGACAGAGGCGATGGGCGACGATGTGCGGTTTAAGAACTACGGCCTAGCGCCGAAGTCTGCCGCCGACTTCGCCTTCCTCCTGCACGGATTTCACTTTCTGAAGGATGACGGCGTCATGTCCATCATCCTCCCTCACGGCGTGCTCTTCCGGAGGGGGGCAGAGGAGCGCATCCGGACAAAGTTGCTGGAGGATGGTCACATCGACACGGTCATCGGCTTGCCGGCGAACCTTTTCTATTCCACAGGCATTCCGGTCTGCATCATCGTCCTGAAGAAGTGCAAGAAGCCGGACGACGTTCTCTTCATTAACGCAGCGGAGCACTTTGCTAAGGGCAAGCGTCAGAATCATCTTACGGACGAGCACATTGGAAAGATCATTGAAACGTATCAGTTCCGCAAGGAAGAGGACCGCTACTCGAAGCGTGTGAGCATGGAGCGCATCGCTGAGGAGAATTACAATCTCAATATCTCTCGATATATCAGTACCGCCGTCGAGGAAGAAGAGATCTCCCTGAGGGATACCCAAGCGCAAATTGTCGATATTCAGAAGCAGGTGCGCGAGGCAACATCGCGGCACAACGAATTCCTGAAGCAACTTGGTCTTTCGGTGCTTCCTAGTGGTGATTGATTTGACATTGGCGAAGATCATGTGGTTCTGGCGAAGGTCGGGTTTGGTGAGCCGCACGGCAGCGAAGGTAAACCGCGCTCAATGGCGGCTTTGGGCCGACACTGATAGTCGGCACTTGCCGCTCACGACCTTTCGCGGCGAAGCACAACATGACCGTTCGGCGCCTTTCTCCAAGGTTGCCGAGTTGCTGCGAGTAGTGGCCTCCTACTGTTGGTGCGGGAGACAGAAGACGCACGGTAGGCTTATATGATATCCAGGCGGGACACCGTCTCGGCGGTAAGTAGGCTAGTCTTACGCATCAGCGACACGGGGTATTCCGGGTCGAACAGCAGCTTGTCGATCGAGAAGCTGTCCTCGATCCGACGCAACTGTTCGGCAGCGTCGAGCGTTGCGTCCCGATCACCCCGCGCCGCGTGCAACGCAACCAGATAGCGTAGCGGCGGTCGGAAACTTGGCGCCAGCGCACTGGCCGACGTGCCGAAGCGGATTGCCTCCTCGCGACGCCCGGTGAGGGCCGCGGTCAGCGAGCGTTGGAAATCGGCCCAGAACTTTAGCGACGAGCGCTCCGTAAGACTCTGCGCTATCACCGCCGCCGCATGTGCCATCTCCAGTTCACCGCGATAGAGCGTGACATTCGCCCAGGACCACCAAGCCAGCGGGTTGGCGCGATTGGCTGACACCGCCTGCTGCGAGAGCAGGGTACTGGCCTCTAGATCCCGCTCCAGGAGCATCTTGGCATTCGCCACCGCGGCCAGGACGTGGGAGTTCAGGGGCTCAAGCTCCATCGCGCGGGCGCAATGCTCGGCACACTCAGCCTTCAGCACCAGGACATCGTCGGCCGCCAACTCGACGAAGCGAATGACGGCAAGCTGTGCCCGCCACGCATAGTAGAGGCCCCGCGGTTCGCGCTCGATGGCCGCGGCGAACATGTGCTCCGCCTCCAGAAGCTCGCTGTGGCGCATCGAGAACATCTTCCGCAAGCCCGCGATCGCCGTCACTTGTGCCGCCGCCTCGCGCCCGGTCGGACCGCCGCCGGAGACAGCTGGCGCAAGGTTGCGGGTCAGCGCCTGAAGCAGACGGTGGACAAGTGCCAGACACGCCACGTTCTCGCTCATCAACGAGAGAGGCAGGGCCACCATGGCGTGCTCGGCCCAGAAGGACCGCAACGTACCCGCCTCCTCCAACGTCACCCGCAGGCCAAGTTGGTCTACGCCGCAGACGAAGGCCTTCACAGTCACGATCAGCGAGCCGGGGCTCGGGATGGTCCGTGGCGTCGCAGTGGTCAGGATGGTGTAGACGTGAATTTCCAGCACCTCGCGCATCGAGTGCGCGGCTGCGTCGATGAACAACGTTTCCAGCAGTCGCGCATCCGCTCCACCATCGCCCGCCGCAATGAGGGCAATCGCGGGGCCGTGAAAGCCAGGCTGGGGTGCGTCCGAACTTGAATTCGGCAGAGGCGCGGTCGGTTGCGCGGCAGCGGCGGTCGCTTGCGCGTAGTGGGCGCGCATGTCGCGCAGCCAGGTCTCGAACTCCGGATCCCGGAGGTCGATTCCCTGCAGGAACTCCGCCTCACTCGAGGGGCAGGTCCGGTCGAAGGCGATCCGGATCCGCTCGTGGTCGAGCGCGATCATGCTGCGATCGGCAACGAGCGCCTGGGCATGTATGCCCAGGGCTCGCCGCGCCTCAACAAGCGCCTGGCGAAGACTGCCGGCGGCTTGGCGGGGGGCGCGGTCGCTCCAGAGCTTGTCCTGCAACCAAGCGCGGCTGCGCCGGTGCGCCCGGCCCGTGGCGAGCAACGCCAATAGACCGCAAGCCTTCGTGCTGGAGGGTGTCAGGTCTTGCCCGTTGTCACTTACAACTGAGAACGGTCCAAAGAGAGACAGCGTGATGCGCTTCACCGTTTCATCATGCGATTGACGGCTCGACACAATCGGACTCCGCACCTGGAGCAACCTCAAATGATGCTTGACGTTAACGCATCTTGAACTCCGCAAGCAACGACGCTGCGCGGTCTCTAGATGGGTTTGTGTCGTCAGAGCAGCGTCAAAAGCGTCTGCCCCCGCGTTGACTGTGTCCCCCCTCATGAAGACATCCTGAGTGCAAGGTAATGGTTAACCCTTTCGGAGAGGTCGCATGATTGAGATCGGTGGCGGTGCAGGTGGTGGTGCAGGCGGCGGCGCCGGTGGCGGTGCGGGCGGCGGTGCGGGGGGCGGCGCCGGTGGTGGCGCGGGCGGCGGTGCCGGACGCTTGGGCGAAGCGACGGCACATGCGGGCAGCGGCCCTTCTCCCCTTCTGACTCAGGCGCTTACGGTTATCCATGACGCGATCGCGGGCTACTGGGACCTTGGCGGAGAGACCCCGCGCTTCCCAAGCCCGCCCGATGATCTGGGCTATCTGACGGCCACCCGGCGCACACAGTTGCTGACCGGCGCGATGGCCGGGCATTTTCACGTCGACCCGACCTCCGGCGACGCCAACGCGGGAAAAGCCACACTGGAGGTTGGCGGCCACGAGGCGCTGAGCCTGCATCGGCCGGGCCGTGACGTCTTCGAAGCCCAGCTTATCTACCTGCGCAACTATGCGGACCTGCGCGTCGACAGGAATGCCGAGATCCTCGTCCAAATCGGCGACATCCTGTCCTTCTTCGGTGCGATCGGCCTGATGAATTCACGCCGCAACGAATCAACGCTCAAGCTTCTGTCGGCCGTGCAGTCGCTGGCGATTCTGATCGAGATGCAGATGAAGCACCTGTGCTGGGTGCCCCGGCCGATCGAACTCCTGCCGCATGTCCAGCCGGTGATCCAGACGCCGGATCATTCGAGCTTCCCTTCCGGCCATGCCACCGAGGCCTTCGCGGTCGCAACCGTCATGAACGCCCTGATGCAGGGCGGTGAGCGGGCGTACGAAGGCGTGACGGAAAACCGGATGCCCTTCCGTCTCGCCCAGCGTATCGCGGTCAACCGCACTGTCGCGGGCGTCCACTACCCCATCGACACGGCGGCCGGCGCCGTCCTGGGCTGCGCCCTGGGCGAGGCCGTGATCGCGATGGGCGAGGGCGGCGGCACGTTCAAGGCAACCGATTTCGAAGACGACAGCTTCGCCGGAAGTGCCGATTTCACGCGCGGCTGGCTGAAGGAGATTCTGGGCACTGGCACGGGGCGCTCCGCCCCGGGCAACAAGTTTGTGGAGATCTGCTACGACGCGGCCAAGGACGAGTGGCCGAGAGCAGGGGGCTGAAGAGATGGCTCTCGACCTGAAAGGATTTCTTCAACTCTTGGCTGACTGGGAGCCGAGGCAGTCGATCTACGCGCATTGGTGGTTCATTTCGCGCGATGGTGAGGTAGACGACGGATCCTGCGACCAGAAACCCACGTCGCCTAGCGGCCTCGTCTTTCTGCCAACGTTCGACCTCAGCACCTACGACGACAAGGCGCGAACGGGCGATACGATTATCGAGTGGCTGACTGCGCCACTGGATCAAACGAAGGGGGTGGAGGCCTCGGCCATACTCCCGACCGACGAATACGAGGTTCCCGGCGATTATCGAGCGCTGCCGCCGGACATGACCGCGGAGTTTCCGCCGCTGTTCCTCCCCGTTCCCGCCTTCGCTGTGAACTGTGGCTTCGAGTACGGGGACGACTGGGTGCCCGAGGCACCGCTTCCGACGGTGCCGCGCGACACGGTCATCGTCGGCGTCATCGACACGGGCATCGGCCTCGGCAACAGCCGTTTCCGCAACGCCGAGCGGAAGACCCGCTTCCTGGCGGCGTGGCAGCAGTCCGGCGTGCGCCCGAAGGATGGGACGGAGCAGGCCTATCTCCCCTTCGGCACCGAACTCTACCGCGACGATATCGACGCACTGTTGGCGGAGCACAGCCCTCAGGGGCTCCACGGGCCGCTGGACGAGACCTCCTTCAATGAAGATGCCAAGCTGGTTGACTTCCTGCACCGCTATGGCCACCGCGAGCTGGGCGGCCGGACCGCCCACGGGACCCACGTGCTCGACCTCGCCGCGGGCTTCGACCCCGCGGATACCGATGCCACGGCCGCAGATCAGCGGGAGCGCACGGCACTCATCGCGGTCAACCTGCCTCACCGGGACACCTATGGCCTGTCCGGCGCCTTCCTCGACTTCTTCGCACTGCTCGCGATCAAGCGCATCGCGCAGCTCTCGGACAAGATCTGGCTGAAGAGCCTCCCGGACGAAGAGAGAGGGCCGTTCCCGGTGCTGGGCTTTCCCATCGTGATCAACATGTCCTTCGGCAAGAACGGCGGGCCGAAGGACGGGAACGCGTTCTTCAACCGGGCCTTCCGCGAGATGAACCGTAACCGCATCCGGACGGGATGGGCCCCCGTCGTCCTGTCGGTCCCGGTCGGCAACGACAATCTCGAACGTGGCACGGCGGTCTTGGAACTGCCGCCAGGGCATCGTTGCGCCTTGCCGTGGCGGACCCTGCCTGAGGATCAGTCCGCCAACTTCCTAGAGATCTGGACGACTTCGCTGCCCTGCGAAGCCGAGTGCACGCCAGACGAAGCACCTGCCCCCCTGGCCATCGCGGTAGCACCCCCGGGCGAGGAACCGGGGGAGCCTGAGGTCCTCGAACACGGAGATCCCGTGACATTCGAGGACGATGCATTCGACAAGCCCTATGCCCGGCTCTACCCCCTCGTCGTTGTCGAGGAGGCCGGGCCGGGCGAGCCGACGAAGTTTCGCCAGTGCTATGTTCTTTGCAGTGCCGCAACGCTGCGCCACGAGCCGCCGATCACCATGGCACGGTCCGGCAATTGGACCATCGTCCTGGAGAACCAGCGTAGTGAGCCGCTGAAGATCAGGCTGAATGTCCAAACCGACCAATCCACGCTGCCCTACGCGGCAACTGGGCTCAGGCCGATCTTCGATGACCCCGACTATGTCCGCTATTCCGAACACGGGCGGCTTCGCGACAGCTTTCGGTACCCCTACCAGATCGGGGACGACGACCATGACTGCTCGGGTTTCACGCGCCGGCGCGGAACCCTGAACGACACGGCGAGCGCGAAAGGCGGCATGGTCGCGATCGCCGGCTACCGCTCCAGCGATGGTCGTCCGGCCGTCTACTCCGCCGCAGGGCGCGTGGAGGAGGAGACGCCGGCCTCCGGGCGGCGCGAGCCGACCGTGGCCTTGCCGACGGACGATGCGCCAGCGCATCTCGGCCGCCACGCCTCCGGGGCGGCAAGCGGGTCGGTCGTGGCCTTGCAGGGCACGAGCTTCGCAACCGCGGCGGCAACCCGCCTTCTGGCCGAACACTACCTGCGCGAGGGGGCCAGCCGCTTGTTCGACCCCAATGCCTATTTGGAGACCCTGGCCATCGGGCATGAGCTGGGTGCCTGGCCGGACAGCAAGGCCGCGCCGGCGAAGGTCGGCAAGGGACGCCTGCCGTCGGTCGAGCGTCCCAGGATCACGCGCCTGACACCGGAGGGATGAGCCTGGGCAGGCAGCCGCTGAACGACGGAAGGATCTGGCGCCTCCGGTGCTACACAGCACCGGAGGCGTTTTTCGTTTCAACGCACCGTTAACCGCAGGATTTGACGGTGCGTTGACGATCCAACGCCCCGTCTTTGGCGCTCGGCTGACGGCCATCGCCGACCTTCCATGGGCCAACCCGCTACCAAACCGGCGCCGAAGCCAGGCGTCGCTCAGACAGGAAAGGCCCTCAGCATGACCGACAAGAGCTTCCCCGACATGTCCGGCCCGAGCGAGACCGGCGATCTGCTGGTCCTTGTGGATCCCGAGGCCAAGGCGACCGCTTCGATCAAGGCGCTGGAGAGCGCCTCGGGCATGAAGATCGCCGCCGCGACCGACTTCTCAGGCCAAGGCGCCACTGCCGCGCAGGGCGTCGACGACGCCGACGGCGTGTTCGTCGAGCGCTTCGGCCTCGCCATGATCCGTGGCCGCTCGGCCGATGCCCGGGCCGAGTTGCCGGGCGTCCTGCGCCGCGCCTCGGCCGTGCAGCATGTGCGACCCGAATACTACATGCATGCCACCGACACGGTGCGTGAGCGCTACGAGAGCTGGGTGCGCGATGGACTGCGCCTACTCGCCGACGGGGCCGGCAACGCCCTGCGCGCCGACCGCATGCCCGAACCCGAGATCGACTTCAGCACCGACAACGTCGCGACCACCTGGGGTGTCCGCGCGGTGCGGGCCGACCTCTCGCCCTACAGCGGCCGCAGCGTCAAGATCGCCGTCCTGGACACCGGTTTCGACTTCCAGCACTCCGATTTCGCGGGCCGTAATGTCTATGGAGAGAGCTTCGTCCCGGGCGAGACCGCGCAGGACGGCAGTGGCCACGGCACCCATTGTGCCGGCACCGCGGCCGGACCGCTCGCCCATGATCAGACGCCACGCTACGGCGTGGCTCCCGAAGCCGATCTCGTCATTTTGAAGGTCCTGAGCAACGCGGGCAGCGGCCGTGAGAGCTGGATCATCGCCGGGATGCAGCGGGCGATCGCACTCAACTGCGAGGTGCTGTCGATGTCGCTCGGGCGCCGCGTTGGCCTCGGCGAGGACCCCGACCCGGTCTATGAGCGGATCGGTCAGATCGCCCTCGCCTCCGGCTCGCTGATCGTGGCCGCCGCCGGCAATGACAGCCGTCGCCATCGCGGCATCGTGGCACCGGTCAATGCACCGGCGAACGCGCCCTCGATCATCGCGGTGGGCGCCATCGACGACCGCGGGCGCATCGCGAACTTCTCCAATGGCGGGCTGAACGACGACGGGGGCGAGGTCAATTTCTGTGCGCCCGGGGTCGATATCGCGAGCGCCTATCCCATGCCGCGGCGCTACGAGAACCTGAACGGGACCAGCATGGCCACGCCCCATGTTGCCGGTGTAGCGGCACTCTATGCCGAGGCCGATCCCAGCCTGCGTGGCAAGCGGCTCTGGGAGATCATGCGCCGGCGCGCCGCCGATATCGGAGTGCCGATCCGTGCGGGCGGGGCTGGCCTCGTCCAGGCGCCGGTGTCCTTCGGCAGCAGCCGCCACATGGCCTGACGCCCCGCCGGGCAGCCGCCCTAAAGCAAGAGAAGGAGATCCACCATGGCGCAGGACCCAACCCCCACCCTGATGGTGCTGATCGACCTCGACACCAAGGGCGGGCCAGGCGCGGTCCTGGCCCGCCTGTCGGAGGCGGGGTTCGTCACGGTCGACGTCTTCGAGTCCTTCGGGATTGCGATCGGACGCTTCGACGGCGACCCCGATACGCTGCTGCGGCTGCCCGGCGTTCAAACCGTGCGAGAGGAGGGCTCGTTCACCCTCTCGCCCCCGAAACCCGACGCTGACTAGTGCCGCTGGGACCACCGGGCGGCGCAGACAGCAGGCGCTCCACGACAACTGTACTGACGATTTCACCACAAAAAGATACCGACTAGAACTTCGAAAAGGAGAACAAAATGACCATCCGTTCAATGACAAATCTTCCAACAAACAAAAGTATCGCAGCATCAGTCGCCGCCTTGATTGCGCCTTACGTCGTTGCCGCAATCAATGCAAGGCTGGAGCCCGATCTGACGACGGAACAAGTCGCCATTCTGACCGGCCTGCTGGTTGCGCTCCTCAGCTACCTGTGGCCGCCGAGACGAGCTGACCAGGTCGTCGACGTCAACGCGGGAACCTTGAAGCCCGTGGAGATCGCGTGATCCGGCTCCTCGCTTAGCGAGATCACGGGAGCTCGACCGCGCGACGACGCCGGGCTGTCCCACCGCGACAGTCATACCAGCCGCCGAAAGTCGCAGTTAGAGGAACCGTGTTCGGTCCACTGGACCGGACACAGACTTCAATCAAAATTTTAATCATGGAGGCATCAATGCATCTCAAGACCTTCCTAACGTTTTCTACAATCCTCCTCTGCACTGCTTGTTCTTGGGTAAAAGTAGAGCCAATAGATAGTAATAGCAGAGTAAATGGCGTGCGAATCTACGATCAGAAGCCAATTTTAATTGTCGCAGGGGCAAACGTAACGGTGGAGACGGTTCCTAATCTGGACAAAGCTTACGCCGTCCGTTTCGGCACCTTCCTTGCAAAACACGACCTTATACTGGACATAGAAAAAGGTGCGCTCGCGCAGCTTACATCAAACCAGGACAGTACAGCTCTCCCCATCGCCCTCGTCAACCTCGTGACTGAAGCTGTGAAGAGTGGAAACCCGCTTGGCGATGTCTTCTCAGGCAGCGTAGCACCGCAAGGACAGGGCGTCGATTTCGGTGTCTTCGATATCGTCTTCGATGGTGAGGGCAATATCGAGAAACTGGTGCCTCTGCTGGACGCCGACAGGCTCATGTCGGTATCGAGCGGGACGGCGAGTGGTGGTGGCGCGCCATCCGGCCCTCCCGGCGGCACATCCACCCCGCCAACGCAGTGAGCGGTGGTGCGCCATGGCATACCCGCTTTCCCTCGGCGCCATTCGCCGGTCGGTCGGGGGCGCCCGGGGGGCGGCGCTCCAGCGGCCGAATGTCTGCCACGTCACTCTCGGCCTGCGCGAACGCGCAGGCTTCCCGACCCCGGAGACCTGCCTGAAGGTCTACGTGCAGAAGAAGCTTGCGGACCTACCCAACGAGGTCCGCGTCCCGCCGGACTTCGACATCGTCAACAGCAAGAACCGGAGGATCGGCACGCTGAAGACGGACATCGTGGAGATCGGCGGCCTGCCGCAGAGCTTCGCCCTGCGCTCGGGCTCGGTGCTGCGATCGCGCGATCACAACACGGGCGTCAACGGCTTCTGCCTCGAGCGCGACGGCACGAGATTCTTCATCACGAACGCCCATGTCGCGATGAGCGCCAAGACCGGCTACCGCTCCGAGGGCATCCGCTACTGGGATCTCCCGGCACAGGACTGGTACGAAGCCGGCGATCTCTCCTATGTCACCGACCTCAAGCGCAAGCGCGTGACCGAGGAAGACTTGGCCGTCTACAGCGTCGCGCCCGGCATCTCGGCAGAGCCCTACGCGATCGCCGGCTACGACTATAAGATCCGGCATTTCCGCGATGCGCTCGACTATCGCAACGAAGTCTTCTGGTTCAACTACAATGGTCAGTTCTACAAATGCATCGATCCCGAGCCCGTCTTGCGACGCACGACACTTCGGGTCGATGGCAGGCTGCTGGACTACAGGAGTTTCATCCAGTTCAAGGTGGTGGCACCTGCAACGGCACGACCTGGCCAATCCGGCGCAGTTGTCTGTTTCGGTAGCGACAACGACATTTCGGCCGTCGCCCAGATCTTCGGCGGGCTCGCTCCGCACTACATTTGGGCATTTGGGATCAACCGGATATGCCGCAAGGTTAGGTCTCTCTAACTGGCTCGTCACACGGTCTTCTCCAACGTCACGCGCCAACCTGCTTTGCGCATCGTCCGACATAGAAGGTCATGCACTGCCTACCAGCATCGATATCCTTTTTCGACTTACAGGTCAGCCCAGTGTGTGCGTTTGATGGGTGGAGTAAATCGAAGCTAGCTCCACCCGACGTCGCCGAACACCTAGTTGGATGTGGAAGTACTGCGATGCTTTGGACCGACGAGCTGCGCGCTTCGACCTCCGTCCTTGCCAATCGGGTAGGCGCGCAAACGTCATAGGTGTCCCGGTCCAGCCGAGGTCGTTTGTTGTAACGTGCCGTTGGCCAAATACCCGGAGAGTCCGCATAGCAGTTCCGCGATGCTGCGCCTTACACGAACGGCAGCTACGCATGGCTGCGACAGCGAAACCTGCACCAGTGATGAACGGCAGCTCTGGGCCGCCTGCGCTTCTTACGACAGGCCAGCGTGTCGTAGCGCCGGGACCATGGCGTTTACGAAGGCGCGGGGTGCCGCGGGCTGGAACGGGGTCGGTGACCAGATGGCGTGGATCGGGAACGCGGCGTGCGATGCACCTGGCAACAGGGGAACGAGGCGCCCTTTCCGCAGGTCGTCGGCATAGGCCCAGGCGGGGCCGAAATGGGCCCCGTGACCGTCCAGCACCATCGCCCGCACCGCGCTCATGGAATTGACGCCGAAGCGGCTTGGCATGCGGATTTCGTGCCGCGTGCCGTCCAGCTCGAGATCGACGACCGTTTCGGCGCGGCCCGGGCGGTAGGAGACGACATCGATCTGCTCGAGGTCCGTGGGCGTCGAAATCCTGGCCGCGAGGGCGGGCACGCCAACGAGGACGCGGTGCGAGGCGCCGATCCTCCTGGCCGTCAGACCACTGTCGGTCAGGCGCCCGATACGAATGGCGACATCGATCCCTTCTGCCAAAAGATCGGCAAACTGGGATCCTAGGCGCAGTTCCACGGAGAGATCAGGATGTGCCGCCGACATCTCGGCGAGGACTGGCGCGACGAAGCGGGCACCGAAATCCGTTGGCGCCGCGACGCGCAACCGTCCGCGCGGCAAGTCCTGGCCTTCAATGACGTCGGCCAGTAGCGCGGCGCGGGCCGCCGCCAGCCGCCGGATCCCATCGGCATAGCGGGCTCCAGCCTCCGTCGGCGAGGAGGCGCGCGTCGTGCGGTTCAAGAGCTTGACGCCAAGCTGTGCCTCGAGTCCGGCGATCCGCCGACTGACGCGGCTCGGGTCAAGGCCCGCCGCCACGGCGGCGCTGCGAAAGCTGCCGCCGTCGATGACGGCCAGGAACAGGGCGTCGTCATCCATTGATGCGCCTCGCGCATTTCTGAGTGGTTCATTCGACGAATATCCTAAAACAAGCGCACCGTCCATCTTCCCGCCATCAACGGACAGCCCGGGCCCGCAGGGCCGGAACCGCCACGCTGGAGGCAAGGACATGACGCACGACATCACCCAGATCCCGACGCCCGCCCGCCGCATCGGCCGCCGCCAGGCCATGCGCCTCGGCGCTCTCGGCGCCGCAGCCGCCGCCGTGACCCCGGCCGCGGCCGCGACCGACGGTGCAGACGCACCGCGAGGCCCGCTGGCCGGCCAGACCGCCTTCATCACCGGGGGCGCGCGGGGTATCGGGCTCGCCTCGGCCGAGGAACTTGCCCGCGCCGGTGCCGATATTGCCCTCTTCGACATCGCCACACCGCGTGTCGCGCATGTTCAGTATCCGCTGGCCACCGAGGACGACCTCGCCCGCGCAAAGGCGCGGATCGAGGCGCTCGGCGTGCGCTGCGTGACCTTCAAGGGCGACGTCCGCGACGGCGCAGCACAGGAACGGGCCGTGGCCGAGACCGTCGCGACGCTCGGCAGCCTCGACATCGTCGTGGCCAATGCCGGCGTCAGCCAGGCCGGCCAGATCGAGGAATTCTCGGCCGATGACATCTCGACCGTCTTCGAGATCAACGTCGCCGGTGTCGTGAAGACCACCCAGGCCGCGGTGCCGCATATGCGCGCCCAGGGCGGTGGCCGGATCATCTACATCTCGTCGGGCCTCGGCCGGGTCGGCAATGCCCTGTTCCCCGTCTATACGCCGACGAAATGGGCGGTCATCGGCTTCGCCAAGAGTGCGGCGCTGTCCTTTGGCCGTGACAACATCATGTGCAACGTGGTGGCGCCGGGGCTCGTGCGCACGCCACTGGCGGACAATCCTGTGATCCTTGGCAAGATGCTGCCGAACGACCCGAACCCGACCTTCGATGCGGTCTCAGCCCTGCTGGAGCCGGGCAATCCGATCGCTGTCGGCCATCACGAGGTCGAGGATGTCGCGAAAGCCGTGTTGTTCTTCGCGGGCGATGCGACGGCGCGGATGACCGCCGAAGTCCTGGACGTCAGCTACGGCTCGAGCGCCCGTAACATGGGCTGAGCCGCCGATGGGGTAGCGCCTGCCGCCGCGGCCCGCACCGCGGCGGCAGTGTGGGGCGCAGACCCTGGCGAAGCGGATGAGGCGTCGCCAGGGCCATGGGCAATGCGCGAAGAGCAGCAACAGCGGAGGCACACTCGATGTTCGAAGAAGCGATCAAACAGGGCGGCGTCGCGGTCGTCACCGGTGGGGCAAGCGGTGTCGGCCTCGCGGCCGCGATGGCCTTTGCCGAACGGGGGCTCGATGTCGTCATCGCCGACCTCTCCGGCGAGGCCTTGGACCGTGCGGCCGAGACGCTCAAAGGCCTTGCGGCTCCGGGTCGGACGGTCAAACCCGTTCCGACGGATGTCAGCGACGCCGATGCGTTGGTGTCACTCGCGGCGGAGACCTTCGCGCTGGGCCCGGTCGCGGTGCTGATGAACAATGCCGGGATCGCCGCGCGGACGACGTCATGGTCCGAGCCCGACAACTGGCGCCGGCTGATCGAGGTGAACCTCTTCGGGGTGCTCCATGGGGTGCAAGCCTTCGTGCCGCGCATGATAGAGGCGGATCGGCCGGCCGTCGTGATCAATACCGGGTCGAAACAGGGCATCACGACACCACCCGGCAACCCCGGCTATAACGTGTCCAAGGCGGGCGTGAAGGTGCTGACCGAGATGCTGGCACATGACCTGCGCACGGCCGGGGCCCCGATCACGGCGCATCTCTTCGTGCCGGGCTTCACCTACACCGGCATGATCGCCGCCTTCATGCCCGAGAAACCGCCCGCGGCCTGGACGCCCGAGCAGGCCGTCGCGCATCTGCTCGACCGGATGTCAGGGGGCGATTTCTACATTCTCTGCCCCGACAACGAGGTGACGCCCGAGCGGGACAGCCGCCGCATCGCCTGGGCCGCGGAGGACATCATCGAGAACCGCCCAGCCTTGTCGCGCTGGCACCCGGACTACGCCGAGGCGTTTGCCGCGTACGAGAAGAGCAGCGCCGAGACCGCCTGACAGATCACAGTTGCCATTCTCGATTGAGGTTCACTGAAGCCTCATCGAACGGGAGCTCCGGGGCATGGCGCATATGAATAGCCCTATCTCCGCAAAGATCCACTATTGGGCCGCGTGACGCCCGACGCAACCAGCCGATTGTTTTGAAAGAGTCCAACGAGCTCAGTATGGCCCACCACATAATGATATTGAGACGGCTGGTTCCGCACATGGGGTAGCAAAAATCGCGTACTCCTTGACCCTGCGGATTTTCTCGACGAGATCGCGTACTTACGTGGGACCGCCATGATCGATGGCGTAAGACGGAGTGTGAAGGAGGTCGGCTCGCTCGTCCGAAGCGACCAAGTCAGGTCATCTAGGGGTTCGAGGTTTCATGAACTCCGGTGTCGAAACCAAGACCTGCAGCCATCAGTGGCGGCGCTCCAAGATCGTCACCGATCGGGTGTCGTTCTGTAATGCGGTGCTAGGCGACCTTTGCTCCGCGCTTCACCTATCCCTCTTCAATCACCTGAAAGAGGGCTGCCTCGCCAGCCGGGGGCTCATTTTACTGGGCGGGCACCGCCGCACTCGCCGATAAGCGCCGGTTGGGTGCGATCTGAGCGACTCCGGTCCCGCCGTAGCGGCACCGGGCAGCATTCTGTCGACAGCATCTGGACCGCTGCCTTGGATGCGAGACTGAAGCGGCAACGACGGACCCTGACAGCGATGGAACCGCATCATCGGTTCGGGTGATCGCTAGGTCAGCCATCCTTGGTCAATGATCTCAGTTGGTGTCGCAATTCGTACTTCATGATCTTCCCGGTGGTCGTCTTCGGTAGCTCGCAAAAGATGATCCGCTTGGGGCGCTGGAACCCGGCCAGACCGGCGCGGGCGTGTGCCAGCAACTCGTCTTCGGTGGCCATCATGCCGCTCGCCAGCTCGACGAAGGCGCAGGGGACCTCGCCCCATTTCTCGTCCGGCATGGCGACGACGGCGACCAGGCCGACCGCGGGGTGCGAGTGGAGCGCCTTCTCGACCTCGATGGAGGAGATATTCTCGCCGCCTGAGATGATGACGTCCTTGGCGCGATCGCGGATCTCGACATAGCCATCCGCATGCTGCACGCCGATGTCGCCGGACCAGAACCAGCCTTGCCTGAAGGAACGGGCAGTCTCGGCGGGCTGTTTGAGATAGCCCTTCATGACGATGTTGCCGCGAAACGCGATCTCGCCGAGCGTCTCGCCGTCCCAGGGCACCGGTTGGGCGGTGTCGGGGTCGAGGACGAGCACGTCTTCCTCGAACTCGTAGGCAACGCCCTGTCGGGCCTTCAGCCGGGCGCGTTCCTCGAGCGGCATGTCATTCCATCCCGGCTTCTCTGCGCTGACCACGGCGGGGCCATAGACCTCGGTCAGGCCGTAGACATGGGTGATGGAGATGCCCATCCCCTCCATCGCCGCGATCACACCGGCGGGTGGCGGCGCGGCGGCGGTCATCATCCGGATCGCTTGCGGGAAGTCCCGGCGCTCCTCGGGCGCTGCGTTGGCGATCAGGGACATGATGATCGGGGCGCCGCAGAGATGCGTGACGCGATGATCGGCGAAGGCGTCATAGATCGCATCGGCCCGCGGCGCGCGCAGGAAGACATGGGTCCCCGCCAGGAGCGTGATCGTCCAGGGAAAACACCAGCCGTTGCAGTGGAAGAGCGGCAGGGTCCAGAGGTAGACCGGATGGTGCGGCATCTCCCAGGTAACGACGTTGTTGACCGCGTTCGTCCAGGCGCCGCGATGGGAGTAGACCACACCCTTGGGCCGTCCGGTCGTGCCTGAGGTATAGTTGAGCGACAGCGCGTTCCACTCGTCCTCCGGCAGAACATAGGCAAAGTCGGGATCGCCCTCCGCCAGCAACGCCTCGTAGTCGAGGGTGCCGATCCGCTCACCGCCGGGACCCTGGCTGTCCTCGATATCCACGATCAGCAGGTCCCGCCCGGACTGGCGCACCGCCTCCGCTGCCAGCGCCGAGAACTCGGTATCCGCAAGCAGGACCTTCGCCTCGCCGTGCTCGAGGATGTAGGCGATCGTGCGGGCGTCGAGGCGCGTGTTGTTTGCGTTCAGCACTGCGCCAAGCATCGGGACTGCGAGCGCGCATTCCAGCGCCTCGGGGATATTGGGCGCGAGGAGCGCCACCGTGTCGCCCTTGCCGATCCCCCGCCGGGAGAGCGCCGAGGCGAGACGCTTGCAGCGCACGGCCACCTCCCCCCAGTTTCGCCGGATGGACCCGTGGATCTGCGCCGGCAGTTCCGGATGCACACGCTCGACGCGCTTCAGGATCGAAACCGGCGACAGGGCGGCGTGATTGGCAGCGCAGCGCGAAAGTTCCGGGCCGTCGTAGATCATTCGCCAGTCCAGTCGGGCATCGGGGCCTTGCGGGTGAAAGCGCCGATCCCGGCTTCGGCGTCACGGGCCATCATATTCTCCGCCATCACGCGCCCGGCATGGGCATAGGCGTCCTCGAGCGACATCTCCGCCTGGTCGTAGAAGGCGCGCTTGCCGATCTTGACCGCGGCTGGCGATTTGTCGGCGATGATCCGGGCCAACTCCATCGTGGTGGCCTCGAGCGCCTCGCGTGGGACGACGCGGTTCACCAGGCCCCATTCCGCGACGCGGGCGGCAGGCAGGAATTCGCCCAGCAATAGCATCTCCATCGCCATCTTGCGCGGCACGTTGCGGCTGAGCGCGACCATGGGTGTCGAGCAGAAGAGCCCGATATTCACGCCTGAGGTGGCGAAGCGCGCATCCTCGGCCGCAAGGGCGAGATCGCAGGTCGCGACCAGCTGGCACCCGGCGGCGGTGGCGATGCCCTTGACCTCCGCGATCACCGGCTGGGGCAGACGCACGATGCGCAGCATCATCGCTGAGCAGGTGGCGAAGAGATCCTGGAAGTACTGAAAGCCGCCGTCCGGATCGGCGCGCCGTGCGGTCATTTCCTTCAGGTTGTGACCGGCGCAGAAATGCTCTCCGGCGCTGCGCAGGATCACGGCCTTCACGGTCCGGTCCAACGCGATCTGATCGAGCGCGGCGGAAAGTGCTGCCAGCATCTCCTCCGACAGCGCGTTGATGGATCTCGGGGCGTTCAGCGTGAGAACGGTGACGCCGTCATGGTCCGAACGTTCCAGGGGGTCGGACGGTGCCTTGTCGCCTGCGTAGTCCATGGGAGGAAACCTTCAGCTTCTTGGCGCAACCGCATCGGCGCGCGATCTCGACGGCCCAGTCCTGTTATCCTATCGGACCATCCCGCCAATTGGGCAATCTTCAAGATCGACCGCTAGCTGCCATGAAGGGCGGGGCGCATCGCTACACCATCAAGCGGCACGATGCTGCGCTCGGCACGAACGGCAGCTCTCGAGCGCGCGATCGCGAGATTGGCGCGTCCCACCAACGGCAGCTCTGGGCCGACCGCCGCCCGATACCGCCCGGCTCCAGACATCTCTCGCGCCGCAGAGTAGGTCGGCTCCGAGGCGTTTCGCTCGTCGACAGGGACGCCATTGCAACTCCCGAAGCGTTTCGTCGGGCCGTCTCGATAGAGCGCACCAGGACGAGAGAGTGTTTTCGCGGGGTGACGAGGTGACGCCCTCGGGATTCCGGCATGCGCCATTACTGGTGGCGGGTAATCGGTGATCTGGGAATACCTATGCTACCCCTTGAGTTGCTTCTGCCTTTCCTCATCGCCACCGCGGTCTTCGCGTTCACCCCCGGTCCCGGCATGCTCTACATGGCGGTTCAAACCATGGCTCATGGCGTACGAGCTGGATGGCTGAGCTCGCTCGCTTTTCACCTCGCGTCCTACCTCCACATCGCAGCGGCAGCGTTCGGCGTGACGGTTCTGCTCGCTGCAGCCCCCGTGCTGCTCGTAGTGCTGAAGATCATGGGGGGAGCCTACCTCGTTTGGATGGGATTGCGCCTCTGGAGACGACCGAGCACACCGTCCTCGTTCGAGCCGGAGCAGGGCAGGGATCGTCCGGCGGACTGTGCGTTCCGCGACAGCTTCCTAGTCGAGGTCCTGAATCCGAAGTCTGCTCTGTTCTACTTCGCCTTTCTTCCGCAGTTCACGGTCGTCGATGCGGCGCTTCCGATCTACGCTCAGATTGTCGTGCTCGGCGTGATCGCCAACATCGCCTTCAGCCTCGCTGACGTGCCGTGCATCCTGTTCGCCCGGGCGGTGGCCGTGCACGCCAAGGCATCTGAACGCATCACGCTGCTCGGTCGTAGGATCGGCGGGACAATCTTGATCTGCATGGGCACGAAAGTCGTCGTCGAAGTGCGCTGATAGTCCTCCGAGTATGCTTGAAGAGAACGGACCTTCGTGCGCCGAGCAGCGAAAGCCCGGAATGGGCCGCCCGAAACAAGATAGGGCCGGCCCGTCAAGCTAGACGCGCCTGGACCGCGGGCTCCAGGGACAACAGGTTACGCCTTGTTTCAAACTCCGCGACGACATCGATACAAAATCGCTGGAGTTCCTTTGGGGAGCGCCGTCCCGCTGCAATGCCCGGGTGAGGGCAGCGTGACGCTAAGCGATCAATAGATCGGCCAACGGTTTTCCACCGGCAAGGCTCTCTTTCACCCACTCCGGCTGGCGCCCGCGACCACTCCAGGTCTTTGACGGGTCCTCGGGGTGCTGGTACTTCGGTGGAAGAGGCTGCTTCCGGCCCTTCGACGTTTTCTCATCGCCCAGTAGGTCAGCGAGATCGAAGCCGTGTTCCTTCGCCGCCGCCGCCACTGCAGCCAAGGCTTCATTCCGCTTACGCTTTTCAAAGCTTGCAATCGCGGACAGCACGTCCTTCTCAAGCTGTCTCAGCTCTTCCAGAGACAGCTTCTCCAGATTGATCTTTGCCATTCCCAAACCCTCTTTCCCGCATTTGGAATGACGACATACGAAATCACGCGCTGATTGGAAAGGCGAGGCATCAAAAATCCGCGCTGGCGAGCCTAGCCTGTCAGCTGTCGAGCGCGAGCCCATGCGCGATCCAGGCGCGGCGAAGGTGATCGACACGCGCCTCAACACGCGATCGCTCTCACGCTTCAGTGTATGCACGTTCAATCGCTCTGAACCTCACGGCGGCGCTAGCCATCGTTGTTCCGATCCGGTCCAAGACACGAGGCGGGGCTCAGATACATCCTCGCCAGCAGGCGCCTGCAAGTTCTCGCTCAGCACCTTTGAACATCGCCTCAAGAAGAGTCGAAGGTCTGACTCGAGCCCTTACTGACCCGCGTTACCGGTGTTATCTTCGTCCTCGAACACTTCAAGGGCGGTGTTGAGTCCGTTGATGGCAGAAGGGAACCCGCCATATAACGCCATCTGCCAGATGACTTCAGCGATTTCCTTTTGGGACAAACCGACTTTGCGCCCCCCCGCGATATTCACCTTGAGTTGAGGTTTGGTTTGACCACCAAGAGCAGTCAATGCGGCAATCGTAGCTAAATATCTATCGCGCAAAGGAAGCTCTGGGCGTGCATATTGTCTGCCGTAGGCAAAATCGACAACGCCCTCTGCCATTCCAGGTAAAAGGTGACCATACCGAGCATTTAGCGCGTCCTCCATCCCTGGATTGAGGGTTTCCGATAGTTCTTTGCCGATCTCGGTGGTGCTTTTTGACATAAATTGTCCTCAACCTGTCTAGGAAACATCGTCAGTTTCTATAGTATAATTATCATAGCAGTATCAAGCCACTTAGCAGCTTTGTCCGCATCACTACACCATCGAGCTCCCCAATGCTGCGCACAACACGGATGGCAGCTTCGTCGCACTGCATCTGCTCAGGCGGCTTCGAGCGCCAACGGCAGCTCTGGGCCGAGACCGCCGGTCGTGACGGAGCTCGGCGAGTTGATCTGCTGCGCTGCCGCATGACCGGATAGAGCCCACAGGAGACGTAGGTTTTTCTCGCTGCGCTAGCTCGCAGAGGTATTATCGCTGCGTCACCGCAAAAACCATTGCTACAGCGCGGCGAGACAAGCGGTCGTTCAGACAAGGCTCAGCGAAAAACTCAGTGGCTATGACCGGGGAGTGGACAATGCTGCCACTAGTTGCACGGCAGCACCTGGCAGCCCAACTAAACTCTGTTCTGCAGACGAAGTGGACACTGCTTTTGCGAGGATCTAGCGCAGGTTGGGCAGTGCCATCCAGCTATGCAATCGCGGCCAAGCATGGCATCAAGTGCCATGACGCGTGTCACCATTGAACAATTGAAGACTTTCCTTGCCGTCATCAGGTCAGGAGGCGTCCGGAAAGCCGCAGGGGCGCTCAGCCTGACGCAACCAGCAGTGACGGCGCGGATCAAGAATCTGGAAGATACGCTCGGCTGCACCCTTTACGAGCGTACGTCCCGCGGCATTCGCCTGACGAAACGTGGCGAGTTGCTTCTGGTCCATGCGGAAAAATTCGAGCACCTTGTCGAAATGGTCGAACGCGACGTGGTCGACCCGGCAGGCGTAGAAGGGCGGTTGAGGCTCGGCGTTTCCGAGACGATTGCCCAATGCTGGCTGCCTGAGCTTGTCTCTAGTCTGCACGAAAACCATAGACGACTTGAGATCGAGATCGATGTCGATATTTCCCCGAACCTGCGCACCGGTCTGGTGAATCGAGAAATCGATCTGGCCATCCTCCTCGGTCCAATCTCGGAGCAGACCGTTAACAATGTTGCCCTCCCGGGATTTGAACTTGCCTGGTACACATCCGCGTCGAGAGAGCCACGGGCCAACGAGGCCGACTATCTTTCCCGTCCGGTCCTGACCTACGCTCGGAACACCCGACCGTACCGCGAGCTGAAGGAGCTTTTGTTCGAGAGGGTCGGGCCAGATGTCTCGCTTTTTCCTTCAACGTCACTTTCGGCCTGTTTCAGGCTCGTGGCCGCGGACCTCGGCGTTGCGGCGCTGCCGCGCGCCCTTGGTCAGGAACATGTCGAGGCCGGACAGATTCGTGAGTTCAGTCCGGGATGGGTCCCGTCGCCCCTCAACTTTACCGCGTCCTATCTTGGCGTGCCGAAAAGCCATATTGTTGAAATCGCGGCTGAAACGGCGCTCAAGATCGCACAGGCGCATCAAACTAAATAAAAAAAACTGATCGCAATTGAACGATTTTTTGAATTTGATTTGATATCATGTACCTGACACGTTGGCCTGGATCTTGGGTGGCAGCGTGACAGAAACCTACGAAAACCTGAAACAGAGCTCTTTAAAAGCGGTGCGCAACGCCATCCGCGCGGGGCACTATTCTTCGCATACAGCCGGCCTTGGCCAAGGGTATCTGCAGGCCAATCTCGCGATTATGCCGGAACGTTTCGCGCTCGATTTCATGCGGTATTGTCAGCGCAACCCAAAGCCCTGCCCATTGACAGGTGTTTCGGATACCGGCGACCCGATGATGAAGACAATGGGGCGCGACATCGACATCCGAAGCGACGTGCCGGCCTACAACATCTACCGCGACGGATGCCTGACCGAGACACTACAAGACATCAGCGATATCTGGACGGATGATCTGGTCGTTTTCGCGCTTGGGTGTTCGTTCACCTTCGAACACGCTCTGATCCGCGCCGGCATTCCGATTTGGCATATCGACCGCAATACCACTGTCCCGATGTTCCGTTCGAACATTGACACCGTTCCCGCGGGGCCATTCTTCGGCAAGATGGTGGTGTCGATGCGGGCGATCCCCGAGGATCGCGTTTCCGAAGCTTCCGAGATCTCGCGCCGGTTTCCCTTGGCGCATGGGACGCCAGTGCATTGGGGCGATCCGGCGGAGATCGGCATTGACGATGTTTCGGTTCCCGACTGGGGCGACGCGGCGCCGGTGAGCGCAGGCCAGGTTCCGGTTTTCTGGGCGTGTGGCGTAACCCCTCAAGTCGCCATCGAGGCCGCCGCGCTGCCGCTCTGCATCACACACCGTCCAGGTCACATGTTGATAAGCGATATCCCCGAAGACGCCGAAATTCCTGTGCTCCACCAGACAATGCAACCCAACCACTGATACCCCGACAAGGAGACATCACATGAAACGCACTCTTGCACTTTTGGCCGCCACGACGGCGATGGCCGCACCCGCCATGGCCGAAGAACTCTCCGTGGTTGGCAGCTGGTCTGGCTTGCCGCTCCACAAGCAGTACGAAGCGCCGTTCTGGAGCGAAACGCTTCCCTCAGCTTCCGGGGGCGACATCAACGTGCAACTGACGACGCACAATCAGATGAATCTCGGCGTAGGCGACGTGTTCCGGCTTCTGGGCGACGGCGTCTATGACGTGGCGATGACCGTCGCCGACTATGCCGTGGCTGACGCACCCGAGCTCGAAGGGCTCGACGTACCACTTGTTGCACTGACCGCCGATGACGCGCGCGCCATGGTCGATGCGGCCCGTCCGATGGTGGACGAGATCTATGCCAACCGCTTCAACGCGAAGGTGCTCGCGATCGCGCCCTACCCGCCGCAGGTCGTCTTCTGTAACGCCGAAGTCAGCGAGCTCGCAGACCTCGAAGGCCTCAAGGTCCGTGCCTCGGGCCGCATGACCGCGAAATTCCTCGAAGCGCTTGGCGCCGAAGGCGTGAATGTCAGCTTCTCCGAAGTGCCGGGTGCGCTTCAGAAAGGCGTGGTCGATTGTGCCGTGACCGGCGCCGGGTCGGGCTACTCCGCCGGCTGGTGGGAGGTCTCGACTCATCTGATGGCCATCCCGCTCGGCGGCTGGGACAGCGTCGTGACCGCCATGAACATGGACCGCTGGAACAGCCTGAGCGCAGAGCATCAAGAACTGATCACCACCCAGATCGCCGCTGAATTCGAGGGGCCGGCCTGGGCCAGCGCTCAGGATGCGCTCGTCAACGACATTGCCTGCCTGACCGGCAATGGCGACTGCCCGGCGGGCGAAACCCGCGGCATGACGCTGGTCGAAGTCTCCGACGCAGATTTCGACAAGGCACGCGGTGTGCTCGTCAACGAAGTCCTGCCCGACTGGGCCGAACGCGCCGGCGGCGACTGGGGTGAACGCTGGAACGAAAGCGTTGGCACCGTGGTCGGCGTGAGTATCGACGGCTAAGCGAAAGATCCGAGGCTGCTCCGATGGAAGACCGTCTGCTCGGCACGCTCCGCCGCCTGAACCGCGGCGTCGCCCTCCTGACCGGGGTCGTGCTGATGGCCTGCGCCCTGTTCGTTCTGGCGGACATCGTGCTTCGGCAGATGGGCTCTTCCTTTGGGGGCACAGACGAGATTTCCGGCTATGTCATGGCGATCGCGACCTCCTGGGGGATGGCGTTCACCTTGCTGGAGCTCGGTCATGTTCGGATCGATCTTCTGAGGGGGCGCGCAGGAAATCTTGGGCGCGCCCTTTTTGACCTTTTCGCGATGCTGGCGCTCACCGGAACGGTAACGCTGATCGCCTACAAATGCTGGCCGGTGGTCGAGCGGTCGCTGGCCAACAGCTCACGCGCCAACACGCCCCTGGAGACCCCACTGGCGCTGGTACAGATCCCCTGGTTCGCTGGTTGGATCTGGTTCGCGCTGATCGCTTGGCTGACATTCATCGCGGCGGCCCTGCTGGTTTTCAAGGGCCGGTTTGAGGACGCCGAGGCTGCCATAGGCTGCTTTGGTGAGGATCAGGGGGCAAGCTCATGATCCTTGCGATTGCGGTCGGACTTCTAGGTCTTTTGGCGCTGTCCATCCCGGTGGGGATCGTGCTTTTCCTTCTCGCTTTCGGCGTTGATCAGTTCTTTAGCTTCTTCCCGCTCATCCGCGGTCTTGGAAACCTTGTCTGGTCGACATCAAACAACGCGACCCTGATTGCGATCCCGTTCTTCGTTCTCGTAGGCGAAGTCCTCGTTCGCTCGGGCGTAGCGACCCGGACTTATGCCGCGCTCGACCGCTGGGTCAGCTGGCTGCCCGGCGGGCTGGTTCATGCCAATGTCGCCACGGCGACAATGTTCTCGGCCACGTCCGGATCATCGGTCGCGACAGCCGCAACCGTCGCCACGGTGGCCATGCCGCAAGCCGAAAAGCTCGGCTATGACCCGAGGCTCTTCTCCGGCGCCATCGCCGCAGGCGGGACGTTGGGCATTATGATCCCACCGTCAATCAACCTGATCGTTTATGGCTTCCTGACCCAGACCTCGATCCCGCAGCTCTTTCTCGCGGGTCTTGTTCCGGGCATCGCACTGGCCCTGGGCTTTATGGCGATCACGGCGATGATCTGCATTTTTCGGCCGTCGCTTGGCGGGAACCGCCGCAGCTTCCCCTTGCCGGAAATGCTCCGCGCGCTGTTACAACTTGTCCCGATTATGCTTCTGTTCACAATCATTATCGGGACAATTTACCAAGGCTGGGCCACACCCACCGAAGCCGCCGCCGTGGGCGTCGCGGGCGCCATCCTGATCGCGGCTCTCTTCGGAGGGGTCAGCGTCGGAATGTTCGCCGAAAGCATCCTTGGCACGGTCAAGATCACCTCTATGATCATGCTGGTCGTGATCGGCGCATCCTTCCTCAACTTCACTCTCGCCTCTGCCGGGCTCGGGAGTGAATTGCAGGCCCTTCTCGACGGCATGGGGCTTTCGCCCATGGGCCTGATCTTCGTGGTTGTGCTGATCTATATCGTTCTCGGTTTCTTTATCGAGACGCTGTCGCTGATGGTTGTCACGATCCCGATAATTGTTCCGCTTGTGGTCGCGCAGGGCTTTGACCCGATCTGGTTCGGGATTCTGATGATCGTGCTGATCGAGATGGCCCTGATCACGCCGCCGGTGGGGCTGAACCTCTATGTGGTACAGGGCGCGCGCAAGTCCGGAAACATGGGCGAGGTGATGGTCGGTGCCATTCCGTATGTGATCGCGATGCTGATCATGGTCGCGCTCCTGATCGCCTTCCCATCGATTGCGCTCTACCTGCCGTCGGTTCTGTCGGGGAGCTAGACAATGCGCTTTGCCACTCCAGACGGTGCGCTCGAGGCCGCCATCTCCCATGTCACGATCGCGGGCTGGACAGGGCGGGACCGTGCGGCAGTGGACCATCACATTGCAGAGCTTGCAGCCATCGGCGTCGCAGCCCCCTCGGAGGTTCCGCTCTACTACCGCGTGTCGGACAGCCTGCTCACGCAGGCCACGACCATTCAGGTGATGGGCCACGAGACCTCCGGTGAAGTCGAGCCCTTGGTGATCCGGACCGGTGGACGGCTCTATCTCGGGCTCGCGTCCGATCACACCGACCGTGCGATTGAGGTCTCCTCCGTCGCGGCCTCGAAACAGATTTGCGCCAAGCCGGTGGCCCGAGCGATCTGGCCTTGGGAAGAGGTCGAAGGTCACCTCGATACACTCGAGCTGACGACCGAGATCAAGGAAGCGGGCGCTTGGGTGCCCTACCAAGCAGGGTCACTTGCCGCGATCCGCCCCCTACCGGATCTGATTTCCGGCGCAGCGCTGACCGCTTCGGCAGCCATGCTCTGCGGCACCCTGCCCGCAAATGACGGGGTCCGTCCGGCGGATGCCTATCGTATGGCATTGACCGATCCTGTGCTGGGCCGGACGATCGCGCTGGAGTACGCAGTCGCGACCCTTCCCGTGGTAAGTTGACGGTCGTTCTATTGGACGAGGCAGCCGTACAAGACACCTATTGGCCCCGGGTCCGCACGGCGGTGGTCGACGGGTTCGTGATAAGCTTCGGCGATCGCCTGACCGAGTCCGCCAACCGAGCTGCTCTGGCCTTTCGGAGTGCAGTCGACATGGCTGATCTGATGGGTGTCGAAGAAACCTCGACATCGCTTGTTTCTGCCTATGTTCGCGTCGATCCGCTCGGGATAGACCACGCCGAGATCAGAAGCGCGCTGGACGCCTTGCTCAAGGAGCGCGACTGGTACAGTGCCGCCCTACCAGACGGGCGGAGGCTCTGGCGCGTGCCGACGGCCTTTGGGGGCGATGCCGCCCCGCAACTGGCAGAGATGGCCGCCGCGGCACGCCTGAGCGAAGCAGAGGCCATTCAGTCCATCTGCGGACAGCAGGTCCGCGTCCAGACCATCGGATTTGCCCCGGGCGGCCTCTGCGTGGCGATCCGGCAACTGGTGCTTTTTCCCGTCGCGACCCCGACCGGATGGCGCCAGATCGGCCAGACCGCCCTTCGGCTTTTCCAACCGGAACAGAGCACGCCCTGTCTTTTGCGGCCCGGGGACGAGGTGCGCTTTGATGCCGTTTCAGCCGACATCTTGGCTGTGTTGCGTGACGTCCCCAATGGCGGCGCAACAAGCGAGCCCCTGTCGTGAGCCGCGCCTTGCTGATCCACGACTGTCCGCCGGGGATGACGATCCAGGACCTCGGCCGTCCGGGATACCTCGCATACGGACTGTCGCGCGGAGGCGCAGCAGATCGCCTTGCCATCGCGGAGGGCGCCGCGCTTCTGGGTCAACCGGACATGGCGGCTGCGGTGGAAATGGCGGGAACGGGCGGCACCTTTGAAGCCACGGAGGATATCCGCGTCGCGCTGACTGGGGCGCCGATGCTTGCGCAGATCGACGGGACCAATATCGCGTGGAATGCGAGCCATGCCCTTCCAAAAGGCGCACGCCTGTCAATCGGCGCGGCAACCAGCGGGACCTATGGCTACCTGCATGTTGGCGGTGGTATTGAGGCACCGCTTCTGCTGGGTGCGCGCGGGGCGCACCTTGCAGCGGTTATCGGAGCGCGCCTTTCAAGAGGGGACCGGCTGGCTGTGGGCGTCGACCCCGGCACATCGACTGGGGTCAAAGTCGACGCAATGCCGCGCTTTGATGGCGGACCAGTCCGCATCTTGCCCAGCTTTCAAACATCGTTTTTCGCCCCGGCCGAGATCGGCCGGTTCGAAGCAAGCACGTTCCGACGAGACTCGCGCGGCAATCGGATGGGCGTGAAGCTCTTGTCGGACGGCCCGGGCTTTCAAAGCGCCGCGAGATTGAGCGTTCTGTCCGAGGTCATCGTGCCCGGCGACATCCAGATCACCGGAGATGGCACGCCCTTCGTCCTGCTCGCAGAATGCCGGACCACCGGAGGGTATCCCCGCATTGGCTCGGTCCTGCCGGTCGACCTGCCAATCGTCGCGCAAGCACCGCCGGGCACCGCCTTTCAGTTTCAATACGTTTCGCTCGAAGAAGCCGTGGCCATTGAACGTGACGCGAGCCAACGAAATCAGACCCTTGGGCAAAGCCTGTCATCTCTCGTGCGCGACCCGCGCACGATGCCTGATCTGTTGTCTTTCAACCTGATCGGCGGCGTCGTCGCCGGCGCGGAGGATTTGGAGTAAGCTGCGGCATCGCGACCGCAGACTCTCTCACCTAACGTTGGCGCAGCGAACGCCCGGTTTGGATCGCGGCCGATTTCACGGCTCTGAATGACCGCTTCTGGAAAACCGCGCTGCACTGCCGCGTCTGGCTCTTCGACTTTGCCCACGCGCGGGTTCAAATTTCGCCGCATCAGCATAGGGCGGCTTCGTCCGCAGAGCTTCCATGCTCTGTGTTGCGACGCTGCGCTTTGCGCGACTGGCAGCCAGACTGGGCGGCGACGGCGAGATCAGCACCCGTGCTGGACGTCTGGAAGCGGCGGAACACCTTCGGTGGCTGCGCGTCGGTGTCGGCGTCTTCTAGATCGACGTTCGCCTCGCCCTGGGTGCGGATGCTGCTTGGCATCGCCAAGAGGGGACAAAGCTGTCTGCGTGCCCTTACCGTGCATGCGTCCTGTCGGTGATGATGGATCTCGACCGATCGAAGGACAGTCTTTGCGGTTGGGTGAGGACTGTCCCTGGCACACGGGCTGCTTGCGCTTCATCCTCGCGCCACTTCCACCGCCGGACCTTTGCCATGCTCATCCCGGCGTCGACGTCTTCCCGCGATGGAACCTGGCGTCCTAAATCTCCGTCTCGGCAACGATCGATCCGCTGGATCGGTGGTTTGACGCCTCAACAGCGGCAGCGCCAAGGCTCTCTGCTCGTCGTTTAACTGTCTCGACCGCATCCTGGGCATGCCTCCCTTTCAGGATCATGCGCAAAGTCGCCCACGCCAATCGGATTAGGTCAGCTCCTGCGCGAGGTTGACGAAGCCGCCCGCCGCTGTCGACTGGAGGACGAGGAAAGCGTTGCGTGTGATCTGGTTCTGGCCTTGCGTCAAATCGACGATCGGGTTGTTCGGATCGGGACCGTCGAGCACCTTGGCCTTCGCATTGTTCAGCGCCTGCTCGACATCCGCACCGCCGTCGATGGCCTGATTGATGGCATCACTTAGCACCTCGGCGTCAGTGGTCTTGAGCTTGCTATCGGCGTCGAACTGATCCGGCACGATTTCCTTCAGGAACTCCGTCACGAGCGCCGTGACATGTTCCGCTTGCTGCATGCCGTTTCGGTAGACGTCGCGCACAGCCTCGACCTCTGCCTTGGTTTCAGCGTCGAGCTTAGGGTTGTCAGCGAGGTACTTTTCGGCCCGGTCCACATAGGATTTCTGGAACAGGCCGACACCCTCATCCTTTTTGGCACCGCACATCCAGGCCGCCACGTTGCCCAACATCGTCTTCTGGTTAGCCCTGGCATTCTGCGGATCGACGGCGTTGTTGAAGACGTCACCCAGCGATTGAAAACCCGGTTGACCTGCGGCCTGCTGCGCTAGGTGCCCGGTGTTCCAGGTCATGTCTTCCGGCTGCCCGAACTGCTGGAAGGTCTCGGTCGAGACCGCGTAGTTGGTATAGCCGTTCATCTGGTTGGACATCTTGGCCTGCATGCGGTCCCCGGACAGGTGGCGCACCGTCCCATACTGATCGATGTAGGCGTTCATGCCGGTATGGTGCTTCTCCTCCGATCCGGTAGGAATGTCGAAGCAGAACTTCGGGGAACCGAGTACGCTCCCCATGCCGGGGCGCACCAGCTTACTGTTCCACCTACCGTTGCCAAAGACGTGAGAGAGGCCGAGAATGCCCGCCTCCTCGATCCCCTTCATGACGCTCTGAGACAGACCACTCGAAACACCAGTCGTGTCGCGCCCGTCGCGGCGGCTGACCGCTGTGTAGTACTCGTCCTTGTGCAGAGCGTTGAGGCCCGCTTTAGCAAACATCGCGCCGGGACCGAGGTAATCCGTGTCATCGCCCATGAAGATCTTCGGCGCATTCTGACCCATCGCCGTGTCCTTGATCTTCTGCACGACGTTCTGGGGCGTGATGGTCGCGAGCGCGTCTTCGACGGTCTGTCCGTCTGCGCGGTTCATAATGGCATCACGGATGACCGGACCGAGGAGGAACGCCATGTTCCTCGCGCCGCCATAGCCCGCGTTGTTCTGGCCTGTGGTGTCGAACATCTTCTCGATTGGACTGCCCGCAATGATCCGGTGCACGTCCTGCATCGAAACATGCACGATGTTCAGCCCGTGGCTCTCGCCGTACTTGGTGTTGAGGCCATTCAGATAGGCGTCGTTCTTGTTCCACTTCGCGACCCTAGCGTCGTTCCCGCCGTCACCATCGGTCTGATCGATGATGATGATTGGGTTATTGGCCAGCGAGAAGTCGGCGTCCTTCGTCCGGATCGCGTCAGTGAGCGCGACCATGTCCTGCACCATCGAGTCGATATGGTGGAACTGCTCCAGGTCCTTCCCGTAGGTCGGCATGATCGGAGAGAAGTTCTCAAGACCGGGCTTGTACTTGGCGGGATCGTCCTGTGCCTCGACCTGGAACTTCATCTGCCGCAACGCGTCGGTAGCGTCGCGGAAAATGCGCGGGAAGCTCTGATGATCGGCCGCCGCCGTTGAGCTTTGGAGCCGCTGAACGCCCTCAAGCCCGAACCGCTCGATCAGCGCCTTCGTCTTGGTGTCGTCCATCACGAACTTGCCATCTGCCCCGTCCATCGTACCGCGCAGCGGCGTGAGGAGGGCGAGCTCTGCTTCAATTATCGGCACGCGGGACATGAGCGGTGGCGGGGGGCCGTTCCGCTCTGCCGTCAGCTTGTCGATACGCGTCGGGATCGCGGCGGCATCGAACTCCCGCAGGAAGTCGACGGCTTTCTGACGCTCGGCCTGCACCCCCGGTGAGTCCGGTTGCTTCGACAGGTGCTTGAGCCGCTCGATAGCTGCGTCGACGTTCTTCTCGATCCTGGTGTTCAAGAAGTTGGTGAGATCCGGCAGGCTTTCGTTGAGCGTGTCCTCTAGCTTCGTCTTGATCTCGCTGAGAGTAGAGCCGCTCTCCAGCTCTGTGATGAAGACCTTTGCATCGTAGGCGTGGGTGTTCAGGCCTTTCACGATACTGTCGAAGGCTTCCTTGTCTGCATCGCCTCCCATCTTGTCGCGGAACTCAGTGTAGTTGTCCCGAATGCACCTCAGGATGTGGACGTCACCTTCCCGTTTCTCGCCCGCGGCATGACCGATCACCCGCAGCAGGTCGTGCTTGGGCAGGCTGTCGAGGACGGACTTCAGCTCCGCATCGCTGCGCTCGGGGATCGCGGCAAAGCGGCTGATCATGTCGGCGGTGAAGGTCTGCTGCCAGCCTTTCTTGGCCGTCGGCAGGTCTTTGGGGAAGTCGTGGATCGTCATCTGGAAGGCGACATGTGCCGCGAAGGCGTCGCAGGTCTCTCCGCTGACACCCTGTTCCTGGAGGTAGGCAACCACGTCGTTGAAGAGCGCCGACGCCGTGCCGGTTGGGTCCCGCCAATCGAGCGTGAGTGTGACGAAGGCATAGTTGAGCTCGGCCTTGTACTCCTTGAAGAGCGCCGTGGCGAACTGCTGGTCGTTTCCGGTAGCCTCGGTCATTGCCTCATGCATGAGCCCGGTTAGCTCCCGAGAGCCCGCGAGATCGGCCTCGATCAGCGCGCGGCGGTCTTCCGGCTTCAGGAACATCACTGCACACAGCACGTCTAACTTCGTCGTCGCCGTATTGTCGTTGCGTGCATGGCTGACCAGCGCGGCGAGCGTCATGTAAGACTCGCGCATGCCCTTGCCGCCCGCACTAAAGTTGCCGCCACCGGTATAGTCCTTGGTGATCGCTGTATGCAGGGCCTCGGCAAGCTTCACGCTCCGCACGTCGGCTTGGGTCGGGTTCTTCTCAGCAACCTTATCGAAGCTGTCGCGCAGGCTGATCACGCGGCGTTGCTGTCGCCCGGCGTTCCAGGACTTCGAGTCCTTGGCAGCGTAGCCGTCGATCTGACTGGTCCATTCCTTTGGCAGTCTCTTACCGGCCATCGGCTTGGCCGCATTCTCATCGACCGCCGCTTTGTTGTTGCTAAAAGGGCTCGCCGTGTCCTCCGCATCACCAGCGGGCTGGGCGGCAGTGCCCTGAACTGAATTTAGCCCAACGAGGTCCTGCTGGTTCCCAATGACCTGACCGGTTGCCGCTAGGTTACCCGATAGGTTGGTCTGCGCCTGCCCATTGATCAGGCCGGTGCCGGGCGCGTTGTCCGCCGGCGAAGGCTCGTTAGGCAGGGTTGTCGGGCCGATGACGCCAGTGCGGATCGTAGTGTCGGTCATCGTCTCACCCTCCAGGTGCTAGACGCGGATGAACGCAGCATCATGCGGTGGTTCTTCCGCAAAGGCGGGTTCGCTGTCCGCCGTCGTGTCGGACGCCATGGCGATATGCTCGTCAAAGGCGGCGCGCGCTTCCTGGACGACCAGGATGAAGCCGCCAACCATCGTCCTGAAGGATCTCGCGTCCAACTCGTCGAGCCGGCGCATGAGCTGTAGTTCTGGACGATCATTCGCGCTCGGATCGATCGAGACCGCCGCCCCCCTTGTGCGATCCAAGTCATGGGCGTACAGCAGCGCGAAGCGATGCAGGGCGGACGCGTTCTCGACCGGTGAATCGAGAAGCGGCGCGGTTAGAAGGACGGCATCGGCCCGCGCAAGCCAGGCGATCTCGACGCTAAAGCCACCATCGCACGTCAGTGTGCAGCGCCCTCCGTCATCCAGTTTCAGCGCCAAGCCGAGTGTTCTACCCATCTCGATAAGATAAGCGTCGACCGTCATGCCAATCCCCAGATGCCCCGTCTACACTACAATAGCTATTTCAATAGCCATTACACGGTCTTTTCAGGGTGACCACCGTCACACCACCAACGCGTTTGACATACTCGGCGGTGCGCTGTCCCCGAACCTGGGACCACCCGACGCCGGAATCTCCGAGCTTCTGCGCTGTCGACGAACTCGGACGGGGTCAAGCCGCCGAGGGCCGAGTGGGGTCGGTTTCGGTTGTAGTCGATCCTCCATGCTTCGATGCGGACGCGGGCGTCACCCATGGAAAGGAACCAGGACGCGTTCAGGCACTCCTGGCGGAGCCGGCTGTTGAAGGCTTCGATGTACGCGTTGTCGCTCGGCTTTCCCGGCCGTGAGAAGTCCAGCTCAACCTTGTTGAGATATGCCCACTAGTCGAGCAGACGGCCCGCGAACTCGGGCCCGTAGCACATTTGGAAGCGGTCGGTTGAGGAGGCCATGGACGGCTGCGGAGCGCGAGGCACTCGCGGGTGAACTCGTCGAGGATGTTCAGCGTCCGATAGGCACGGCCATCTTCGGTGCGGTGGTGCACGAAGGCATACGCGGCGCAGCAGCACATGCAGACGCCGGTAGCCATAGCGCACCCGCGCTCCCGCCAACTGCTTCAATCGCTCTCGAAGTGGCGTTTGGGGCACGCGCCGAGACTGGTAGCGGTGTGACGATCGGTTGAAGCCCCCCGCCTCGACGGCCCTCCGTTCGCTTACACCGAAAGCAGCCTGAAACCAGCTCGCTACGGCACGGCGCGCAGAGGGCCTCACCGTTCGCCAATGTCTCTCGGACCATTGGCGTTCCCTTGGCTCACTTTCGCAGGGCGTCCTACAGCATTTCCTTATCCAGGCTCAGATCCGCCACGAGGCGCTTGAGCTCGCTGTTCTCATCCTCGAGCAGCTTGAGCCGCCGGATCTCGGCCACGCCCATCCCGGCGTAGACCTTCTTCCAGCGATAGAAAGTGGCGTCCGACACGCCCGTCTTGCGGCAGATCTCGCCTACCGGCGTTCCACCCTCCGCCTGCCTCAGGGCAAAGGCAATCTGCTCGTCGGTGAACCGTTTCTTCGGCATCCTGGGCACTCCTCTTTCTCAGGATCATGCCCGAAAACTCGCATTCAGATCGGATCAGTTCCGAGGGTCAGGACCCAAGTCATACGACCAGACGTGGTTGCGCCGTTCCGGTCGCAGGCGGAAGCAGGATCCGTCATTGAGCCAGAGCCGGCCCCTTCTTGGCTGTTTCATCGGCACTTTCAGCCCCGCACGCCGCCAGAGCCTCTCGATCCGGCGGTCGCTGACTGCCCAGCCCGTCTCGCGCAGGAGTGCGGCGATCCGGCGATAGCCATAGCGACCGTACCGCTTCGCCAGTTCGATCATGTCCTCGACCAGGCGCCCTTCGTCTTCCCGGCCTCTAGGCCCATGGCGTTGCGTCGATTTGTTCTGTCGGAGCGTACGGCAGGCGCGGCGCTCGCTCACGCCAAGCGGTTTCCGCACGCTCTCAATGCACCTACGGCGGCACGCGGGGCTCAGAGGTTTCCCTTGGCGGCCTCCGCCAGGATCAGCTTGTCCAGCGTGAGATCTGCGACGGCTTTGCGCAGCCGCTCGCTCGCCATCGGGCTTGAACCAATGGCGCCTTCAATGGCTCGCCCTTCTGGAGCTGCTTGAGCTCGCGGAGCTGCTCGGTGCGCATGCCCCCGTACTTCTTGCGCCACCGACAGAAGGTCAGTTCAGAGACGCCGATCTGCCGGATCGCCTCCGACCTGCTCATGCCCTGCCCATGCTGCACCTCAACTGGCGCAGCTTGGTCACGATCTCGTCCGGCTTGTGTCGCTTGCTCATCTACGGGTCCAGGTCCTGACGCTAGGAACGGATCCGATCTGAATGCGATCTTTCCACCATGAATCCGTGTTCAGGGGCCGGCCATGGCGTGCCGTGAGCGCCTCTGCCACCATCATGCTCGCCCCCGCTCTTCCGCTCAGAACAACAGGCGACCGCGGATGCCAAAGCGGCGCGGGGGGCCGGTTTCGCCGTGGCGCGGTTCGCCGAACAGGCTGGCGGAGACAGCGGAGGTCTCGCCGGTCTGATAGGTCTCGTCGAACAGGTTCTCGGCGAAGAGCTCGACTTCGTAGCGCTCTGCGCGCAGACCGGTTCTGAGATTGACAATGTTGCGCTCGCCGAAGCTCTCGCCCGCCACGATGCTGTCGCCGATCCCGTTAAAGAAATCGCTCGTGTAGCTGTACTCGCCGCGGATGAAGAGATCGGCGGTGTCCTTGAGGACGGGAAAGGCATAGTCGGCGGTCACACCAAGCGTGTGCACCGGCGCATTCGGCAGCCGTTCGCCCGTGATGTCCCCCACCAGAGAGTCCTCGAACTCGACGAACTTCGTCTTTGCCAGGCCGTAGTCGACGGCGAGGACAAGCCCATCGATCGGATTGGCCTGTAGCGAGATTTCGGCGCCGATGCTGCGGGCCTTGGCCGCGTTCTCGATCACCGAGATGAGCAGGCCCACAGTCGGGACATTCGCGAAGACTTGAAGGTCGTCGTAGAAGGTGGCAAAGCCGCTGCCGTTCACGCTCAGCCGCCCGTCGAGCCAGGTGGAGCGAAAGCCGCCCTCGTAGTTGATCGCCCGCTCCTCGTCGAAGGTCGTCAGCTCCGGCGTGGCATTGGCATTGAAACCGCCCGAGCGGTAGCCGGTGGAGATTGAGACATAGGTGCTGAAGTCCTCGGTCCAGCCGTAGGTCACGCTGCCCTTTGGCGAGATCCCCGTGAAGGTCTCCTCTCCCGAGAAGGCGAAGCTTGGCGGGAAGACGAGGCCGACATTGCCGGTCGTGACGTCTGCCGGGCTGTCGAGCGTCACCCGATCGAAGTTGAAGCGTGCGCCGGCGCCGAGTTCAAGGCGCTTGATCGGCTCGAAGATCACGTCGCCAAAGACGGCGAAGTTGGTGACGCTGCTGTCGCTGCTGCTGGTGCTGGTGCCGACGATGGGAAAGGGCAGGATGGGCACGGTGGGTGGGCTGAAGTCCTCGCCCGTGATCGTGGTCGCCGACGTCTCGTCGCGATTGAAGCTGAAATTCGTGCCGACGATGAAACTGGTGGTGCCGAGCACGGGCAACGTGAAGTCATCCGAGGCGAAGCGGAACTCCTGCGCGATCGATCGGGTCTCGGCGTCGGCGTCGGCAGTCAAGGCGTCGAAGCGGGAGACGTCGGTATCGCCAAACCCGCTATCATCGATATAGAACAACGAGGTCAGCGAGGTCACCGTCCCCACGCTCAGATCATAGTCGGCGCGCAGCGAGGTGAGGACACGGTTGACGGTGCTGTCGCCTTCCTCGTTGGGCAGATAGATGAGGTCGCCGCGGGAGATCCCCTCTTCGACCGCGACGTTGGAATCCACGAAATTGTTGCGCTCATAGGCGCCGCTCCAATCGAGCGTCAGGCGATCGGTCGGCTGCGAGCGCAGCGCGAGGCGCACGCCGAAATCGCTGGTATCGAGGCCCTGATCCTCGCTCAGGTTGGGCGTATCGATGAAGCCGTTGGCGGCCTGGGCGAAGAAGGAGAGCCGTCCGTTCAACAGGTCGTCGTCGAGCAGCGCACCGTTCACGACCCCGCGCACGCGCCCGTCGGGGAAACTGCCCACCTCCGCCTCCAGGCTGGCTTCGAAGTCGGCAGTCGGCTTGCGGGTGACGTAGTTGATGGCCCCCCCGATCGCGCCGCGCCCGAAAGTGGTGCCCTGCGGCCCGTAGAGTACCTCGACACGCTCCAGGTCGAAGAGGCTCGGATCGAGGCCGGTGGAGCGCCCGGTCGGATTGATGATCACCTCATCGATGTAGACGCCGTTCGTGGGCCCGGTGCTGCTCGCGCCGATGAGGTTCGAGAGACCGCGGATCGACAGCTGCGCATCCGTGGGTGTGCCGCCCTCGACCGTGTTCACGTTCGGTGTCCGAAGGATGAGGCTGTTCAGGTCCCTGATGTTGGAGCGTTCGAGCTCCTCGCCCGGCAGCACGAAGACCGAGCCGGGCACGTTCTGTAGCGCCTCCTCGAAGCGCCGCGCCGTGACGGTTATCTCGTTCATGCGGATCGCGCCCCCGGCGTCCGACCCACTGTCTGCCTGAGCCTGCTGGATCGTCACCGCGTTGGTGCCGGCGAAGCTGTGCCGCAGACCCGTACCGGCCAGGAGCTGCGCGAGGGCGTCTTCCGTCGTGAAGGCCCCGTCGAGCGCCTGGGCGGTTCTCCCCTCTGCCAAGGCCGGGTCGTAGGACAGGGTGATCCCGGCCTCGCGCGCAAAGCGGTTCAGGCGATCCTCCAGCGGCCCGGCAGGGATCGTGTAGACGCGTTCGCCGAGCGCTTGCGCCGCCGCCCGCGGCGGGTCCATCGCGGTGACGGCAAAAGGAAGGGCGCCGGCAACCAAGGCGATGGCGGCGTGGCGGCCGAGGTGGCGCAGCGCGTCAGCGGTATGTGAACGGCCCATTAGAGCTTCTCCTGATCCTGTCCCAAGACAGGGCCGGGCGAGACGGAGAAACCCGTAAGACTTTTTCGCGGTGGCGCGCGCTCAGGCCGCGCGAATGATCGTCAGATACGGGGTGATCGCCGTGACGCTCACGGGCAGGCTCGCCTCCAGGGCGCTGAGCGCATCGTCGATGGAATCGAGGCGATAGACGCCGGAGACCGCAAGGCCCGCGGCATCGTCCGTGACATGGATGAGGCCGACCCGATAGCGGGCAAGCTCGGCCACCACGTCGCCGAGGCGCATGCGCTTGACCACCAGCAGCCCCTCCAGCCATGCGCCCGGGTCAAGACGATCGAACAGGGGATCGAGCGTGAGGCGTCGCTCTGAGACAAGCCACGACTGGCTGGTATGCGCGGTGCGCGTGGCACTGCCTGTAGGCCGCATCACGACCGATCCGTCGAGGACAGACAGACGCGTCGCTGTCCCTAGGTCGCGCAACAGAAACCGCGCGCGCGCGGGCGCGAAGGCGCCATGGGCCGTCTCGACCGTGACCGGCTGGGGCGCCGCACCCGATGCCGTGGTCACATGGATCTCGCCCCGGCGCAGATGCACGACGCTGCGATTGACATCGAGGATCGTGTCGGTGTTGAGCCGGATCTGCGCGCCATCCGGCAGATCGATGCGCGCTTTCTCACCCACAGCGGTTGAGTGATCCGCCCAGAGCCGACGTGCCATGTGTGTATGCGCGCCGCCCCATGCCAAACCGCCGCCGATGGCGGCCCAGCCCAGGGTCTTCAACGCGCGCCGCCGCCCCAGCCGCTGATGCGCGCGATCGAGCGTCGCGGTGGCAATCGCCCGGTCGCCCGGGGCGAGGCCTTCGAAATCCCCTTCGATCGCCATCAGGCGCTGCCAGACGGCCTCACGCGCGGGATCCGAGGTTCGCCAGCGCGCCAGAGCCTCGAGGTCCGACCCCTTGACCGATCCCGAGCGCAGCCGGACCAGCCAGCCTGTCGCCTCATCGATGATGGCGTCATTCGCTGCGGGGGTGTCGTGGGTGCCGTCGGTCATGGCTGCTCCTGGCGCAGATCCGGCGGGCGTTCAGGGCGCCGTCAGCACGGCGTCACTGCCCATAGCGGATGCTGTAGCAGTGGCGGATCGCACCGCCCATGTCCTTCTCCACCGTGCTCAGCGAGACGCCGAGACGCTCGGCAATCTCGCGATAGCCAAGGCCTTCCAGGCGAGACATCAGGAAGGCGGCGCGGGCGCGGGCGGGCAAGCCATCGAGCATCGCCTCGATCCTGACGAGCGTCTCGATGGTGAGTGCGCGCTCCTCCTCGGACGGCATGACCCCGGCATCGAACGATGCCAAGACCTCAAGATAGGCGCGCTCGACATCGCGGTGGCGGATGAAATCGACGGCGAGGCCATGGGCGACCCGGCGCAAGTAAGCCCGCGGCTGGCGCACGGAGACCGGGTCCACCCTGCGCAGCAGACGCAGGAAGGTGTCCTGCGCCAGATCGGCCGCGCCCTCCGGACAGTCCACGCGCTGGCGCAGCCAGGCGATCAGCCACCCGCGATGATGGCGATAGAGCTCAATGACATCAGGCATCTATGCGGCTTCCCGCAGCAGCTGAATCGGCTGTCCCATGCCTTGGAAGAATGCCGTCTCGATACGGTCGGCAGTGTGATACGCCATGCATAAGACCCCGGTCCTGAAGCTGAGCGCCTGGCGACCGAGTTTGCTTGGCGTTGCCTACCAAGACTGCGGGTTTTACGTTGTGTTGCAACAGCATGACCGCCACGACGGGACGTCAGGGTACCGCGCTGTTCCCTTTCTGCACCGCAACAGGACAGCTCGAGGCGGGACCCTACTGTAGGGGAAACACACCCGCTCACGCCAAGACCGCGTCTCTCGCTCAACGCCCCGCAGGACGTCTGCGACGACGAGGACGACGCCGACCAGCGCCTCATGGTCCTGACCGCCGCAGACGAACATCGCATTCAGCACGGCGTCGGAGTGGCGGTCGCGGCGGACTGCGTGGAGGATGCTGCGAAAGTAGCGCTCTTCGGGCGTGATCCGGTGACGACAGCAGGGACAGTCGGGATTTATGAAGCCGAGATCGGCGCTTCGGCTCGACCGCAGGGTCTGAATGGCTGCAGCAAGCGCACAGGCGATGCCGACGCCGCGGCGGCCGAAGGCCTGCTGCGCGACCGCGAAGGCGCCAAGCCAGCTCTACCCTTCAGGGCGCGCAAAGGTGGCGAAGAAGCGCCGGACGATGTCCAGGATCACCCGCTCGCGCATGTCGAAGGGGTGATCGGCGACCATGTCGCCCGTGGGATGGTCGGGAGAGGAAGGGGCATGCTCGATGCTCGCCATGCGCAGGCCCCTGTTCACTATGAGGCGGAGAACCAGGCGGCGGCCTTTACGGCGAGCTGGGTGCGAGCAGTTGATTTCGTCAACGCCGAGACCCAGTGAGTTTCGAACCACTACTTTCTGGCCGGCGGCCCGCCCTTCTGTCTCGGCCGCAACAGCGAGGCCCCACCTGAACCTCCTGCCCCGGCAAACTGAGACTGGTTCGCGCTGGTCTGCCAGCACCGCCATTGCGCATCGCGCCCTCTCGCCGCCAGACGTCGCTCAATGCGGCACTAACCCGGTACTGATCTCACGCAGCGCTAAGCCGCGCCGGTGGGCCATGTCGCAGGTTCTAGGTGAGACCGGAAACCACAAAGGGCAGCGACGCTACACGACGCTGCACCAAGTTTCTTATGCATGACAGTAGGCGCCGCACTGGGCGCCCTACGTCAGGTCCGTTGCAGGAACCGTTTCACAGCCCGCCGGATCACGACAAAGATCTTGCCGCCCTTCTTCCGACGCTTCTTGCCGCCACCCGGGCGACCGTAATGCGCCGCGGCCTCAGTCGGGATCAAGCTCCCGCTCAGCAGCACCGCAGCGGCAGGGGGACCGGCACGTCGAGCCGACACCTTGAAAAATTCCCGCCGCGAAACCTTGCCTTCACCACCACTTTCGCTCATCACACCACTCCAATATGACCTTGTAACTCGATATCAACGTAACGTCGGTCGGTCAACCATAGGGAGAGCGGCATTGCCGCGGCAAGAACGTCATTTTTCCCTAAGGGACCGCCTGTGTATCCGTGAGTTGGATTCCTACGGGCTTATTCTCAACGAAGATACCCAGAAGATCATATCCGTCGATCCAGTCTCCGCCTATATTTTCTGCTGTCTCGAAGAACGAATGCTCTTCTCGGAGATTATTGATTCACTAAAGACAGACCTCTCCTTTGATCACAATGAGGCTGTTCTAAGAGCAGAGGGTTTCCTGAACGTTTGTCACGAGCATTATCTGTTCGATGATGATGAAGCGGCGCCACCTCGACCTAGCCGGCCGTCAGTTGATAGCATCAACTTGGGTCACAACCCAGGTTACGAAGCGTTAAGCGATCCTATCTTCGCAAGAGTTCTGGATACCCTCTTCAGAATAGAGATACCCAGAAATGACGTTCGCCGCCAACTTGAAGAGCTCTTAGAGAGCCGCCGCGCCGAGGCAGCTTCTGCCGACGTTCAGATTACAGTTTCGCAACTAGAAGATGCGTTGGTGCTGTCAGTTAACGGTGTTGAGAGTGAGCGCTTCGAAGACATCGATGAAGCCATCCCCTTCATCAAGAGCACCCTGAGCACGACAGCTATTAATCGCTATGACTTCGACGCGTGCTTCCATGCCGCTGTTGTCGCAACGGGAACAGCGGCAATTCTGCTTCCCGGCCAGAGCGGGGCGGGAAAAAGCTGCTTGACGGTTGCCCTTACGCATGCGGGCTTCAAGTGTATTACTGACGAGACGGCGATCCTGAACTTTCGTAATCTTGAAATTTGGGGCGTTCCCCTACCTTGCTGCGTGAAGAAGAGCGGCTGGGACTATACGGAACGTCGCTTCCCGGAGATCGCAACCGCGACGACTTACAAGCGCGTCGATGGCAAGGACGTTCGTTACATTGCCATTGCCGATCAGGATGCGGCCTCGCGTGGCTGGGGGACGGAGTTGATTGTCTTTCCGAACTTCAACCACGCCGGCGATGTCGGCATTCGCCAAATGCATCGGACGGAAGCACTTGAACTCACCCTGAAGAACTGCATTGCCTTGAGGTCAGAATTGACACCTGCGGTTCTGGATCACCTAATCGTATGGATCAAACGAGCCGATGCCTTCAGAATTAGCTATGGACCTGATGACGATCCTGTCGCCATGGTGAAGAAGTTGATTGATCAGCGCCGGATCGTCACCAAAAACGAGCAGACCACAATTTGATTGCGCGATGCTGTCAGTCTATCGTATAGTGTCCTTTAATGCTTGATACAAACTCTCAACTCTCTAGATTTTCCGCCGAGCAGTACTGTGTGATACTATGCTTAGCGAATGATAGAGCAGCGGCCCAAGAGCTCCTCACTCATCAGTTCGATTATGAAGCTATGGCAACCTTCATGCTCATGCATGAGGTGTCAGGCGAGATATCAGCCTTCGCCAAGTCTCATGATCTGCACCTGCCCGAGGAACTGTCAGTAGCTCTCTCCGAACGGCAAGATCGCGTCGCGGCGCGCTGCGATGAGATCCTCGACGCAACGATTTCTGTGTCCGATGTTCTCAAGCGAAGAAATCACTCCTTCTTCTGTGCGAAAGGAGCAGTCTGGGATATTATTCTAAGGGATGAACGCGGTACCCGATCTATAAAGGACATAGACTTTTATGTTCGAAAAGACGATCTCTCTAGCGCGGTGCAGGCAATTGAAGATGCTTTTGATTGCGTCAAATTTGAGAGTATTGAGAGAGCATTTAAGGAGAACAACGCTGCCAGCGTCTGGATCTCGGACTTCGACGTGAAAGTAGAGGTCCATTGGTCTTTAGTATCTCGCACTCAGAGCGAAAACTTCGACTTGGACATCGCATTCTCTAATATCGTCGAGATCGAGACGCCCCGTGGCAGTATCGCCTCGCTCAACCCAAGTCAGGTAATCAATTTTTGCGCCGTCGAACTTGGGAAGGACTCTTGGGATTCGCTCAAGAAGCTGGTGGATTTTGCGACAGCGATCGAACGCGCTGAGGACGAAGACCTGGAAGACGCTGTACGGGCGGCAAAGTCGGCCGGCGGGCTTCGGATCCTCAGGATTAGTGTGATTGTCGCGCATGAATTGGGCTTGCTGCCGCAACTCCCCGCTACCAAGGAGCATTGGGACAAGGACTATGTCGCGATCTTACTTGCGAATGCCTGCCTCAACCGACTAGCGGTGGGCCGAGCACCGCTCTGGACACTTCGCGGGATGCGCGAGGCGCTCATCACCCCGCTCAAACACGACAACCTCTCCTCGAGCCTGCATCAGTTCTGGCAAGGGTTGGTGCGTCGCCTGCCCATGTGACCATCGCGAGAGCCGAGCGGCTGGAGCGCTTGGCCGAACCATTACACTCAACCTGACGTTGTGGCCGGACGGAGTACGATCTGCCCTGTCACGCGGCTTTGGTCGAAAAAGGCGTAGGAATCCTCCTGGCTATCCGACTGATGCGCGCTGCGGATGCGAAGCTTGAGTGATACCCTCGCCGGGTGACGAGGGGCTGTGTCGCAGTGCGTGGGAGTTGCTGGTTGTGTGTGGGATGATGTGGTCGTTGCAGTCTGGCCTGCATGCTCGTGAGCGTGGTGGTTTGCCGTTCAGCCGGCAGCTAGGCGCCCTCGCGCTCTTCTGTCTGGTCCTGGTCGCCCCCGGCGCCTGGGCGAATGACCTGCCGGTCTCCCGCGGCGACGTCATTTCCGTGAGCGTGCTGGAAGACCCCGCGATCGACCGCGAGGCGAAGGTCAGCAACGCGGGGACCGTTGCGCTGCCACGCCTTGGGTCGGTTGAGGTCACGGGGATGACCGTCGATCAGGTGCGCGAACGCATCGAAATCCTTCTGCGCGAGCGGCAAATCGTGCGCGAGCCCAATGTGCTTGTTGAGATCGCGCAGTATCGGCCTTTCTACGTGGGCGGCAGCGTGACGACCCCCGGCGCCATCACCTATGAGCCCGGCCTGACCGTCCGCCATGCGCTAATCCTCGCAGGCGGACTGGAGATCACGGAAAAAGCTGCCGCAGGCGGCGCGGACCCCCTTCAGATGGCGGCACGTCTTCGGGGCCTGCAGTCTGAGCGGTTTGCCCTGCAAAGCCTGATCGACCAGTTGAAGGCAGACTTGGCCAACACCCCTGCCCCGGATGCCCAGGCGCCGGCATCGCAAGCGTTCGCCAAGGAGATCGCGGCCCTGGACGGTGCCATACGCGCCAACATCCGCACCAACCAGGCGTCCGAGGACGTGCATCGTGAGAGCGTGATCAAGCTGCTCGAAGAGGAAATCGAGGTGCTGGAGAAGCAGGCGGTCCTGCAGCAGGAGCAGTTGGATCGCCAGGACGAGCAGGTCGCCACGGCAACCAACCTGGTCGAGCGCGGCATCATCCCCCTGCCGCGCCTGCAGGGCCTGGTCCGTGAGCGCTCCAGCCTGTCGATCAGCTTCTTGGACAATCAAGCGTTCTCAGCGCGGGCCCGTCAGAATCGCGCGGATGCCGAACATCAGAAGCGCGTTGCCGCGGTCAACCGCAGGATCGAGACGCAGCGCGAGCTTCGCACGGCAAGCCTGCAACTGGTGCAACTGGACGCGGAGATCGATGCGCTCTCCGCCGCGCTGGTCACGGCCGGCGTGGAGATTGCGCAAGCAGCAGGCGTCGTCGAGAAGGAGCCGCGCGTCCAGATCTTTCGCCAGTCGTCCGAAGGCGAGCAGATGCTGCAGGCTCGCATGGACACGCCCGTGCTGCCCGGGGACATCCTGGAAGTCTCGCTGGTGGCGGCTGCCACGCAATGACCCATCAGCGGAATGTCAGCGGGGCACTGCCGCATACCCCGGTCGGAGGCATGACGGCGCTCGGTCGCGCATCGGTGGCCCCGCGGTCCTCGGGCAAAGTCCTGATGATGGTGGCGGAGCTTGAAGACTACACGATCGCCTATGCGAACGGCGTGTCGCGTCATGTGCCGGTCGTGCTCTGCGTGCCATCGCGACGCTACGAGAACCTCGCCGAGTGGATCGATCCAAGCGTCGACCTGCGCCTCTTGGACTGGCCGAGACATCGCAGCCCCTCGAACCCGCGGTTTCTTTGGGAGCTGACGCGGCTGGTGCGCCGCGAACGGCCAGCGGTGATCCACCTGCTGAGCCACACGGTGCTGTGGCTGAATGCTGCCGTGCCCTTTTGGCCAGCCCCGGTCATCACGACCGTGCATGATGTCCAGATCCACCCCGGGGATCGGGAAACGCAGACGATCCCGACCTGGTCCAGCACGCTGATGGTCCGCCAGTCCGACCATCTGATCGTGCATGGTGACGGCCTAAAGGAAGCGGCGGTTCAGCATTACCGGCGTAAGCCGGAGACTGTGCACGTGCTGCCTCACCCCTCCATCCAGCGCTACTGCAGCCTGGCGCAATCTCAGGGGTTGAGCCGTCGCGCGGACGACTCGACGTTCCGTGTTCTCATGTTCGGGCGCATCTTCGCCTACAAAGGTCTGCAGGAGTTCCTTCGAGCCGAGACCGCGATCGGCGACCAGATCCCCAATCTGTCGATCACCATTGCGGGCCGCGGCGACGACCCGTGGTCCTTCTCGCAGCTGATGGGCGACGCCGCGCGCTACGACGTTCGAAATCGCTTCATCGAAGATGAGGAGGTGGCGCAGCTCTTCCTCGATTGCGACGTCGTGGCCCTGCCGTATGTCGAAGCGTCGCAAAGCGGTGTTCTGAACCTGGCGGCTGCCTTCGGCAAACCGGTGGTGGCCACCGATGTCGGAGAGTTGGGCACCACGGTTGAGCGCAACGACCTTGGTTTGGTCGTGCCGCCAGGCAACCCGGAGGCGTTTGCAGAGGGGCTGATTCGCCTCTCCCGCGATCGGGCGCTTCTGCATCGCCTCGGCGACGCGGCGCGCGCTTGGGCGGACGGCCCGAATGCGCCCGAGACCGTCGGCGCCACAGCATGCGAACTCTACGGCCAGCTTGCGAACCGCGAGCGGGCCGCATGATCTTTGGTTTGATTGCGGCAACCGAGACTGAAGCCGGTGCTTCGGCATCGCGACGGCTTGAGATCGCGAGGCGCCTGCTCGGCGGTCGCGGCGGCCGCTTACTTGATAACGCTGAGCATCGCTTGCTCGTAGCTTTGTGGGATGGCCGATGAAGTTTGACGCTGACCAAGTCGATCGCAGGGTGCGGCTCTCCTCCGGTAGCAGCCCCATGCGGCCGAGTGCCGACGATGAGCGACTTGATCCCCTCGCGATTTTCCGTCTTGTCCGCCGTCAGTTTCTCCTGATTGCGGCGGTCACGACCCTGTTCACGATGCTTGCGCTGCCGCTCGTGCTTTCGCTGCCCCGATACTACTACGGTCAGACGCAGTTCCTGATCCGCCAACCGCTCACCGCCGACCTGTCGCTGCCCGGGCTGCCGGCGAGCGATCCGCTGAACGTGACGGTCGAGGTCGAGCGGCTCCAGGCGCGCCCCGTATCGTTGGAGCTGATCGAACGCTTGTCGCTGGATGAACTTCCCGAGTTCGCGGCCGATCCGGAAGACGACGAGCCAGGCCTTCGTGAGCTGTTGAAGGAGATTCTGCTCGGCGAGGAGGAGGGGTCGGACCAGTCCTCTGATCCCATGTCCGAGGTCCTGTTGGAGTACTACGAAGCGCTGAGGATTACCCACGACCCCTATTCCGAAGCGGTCTCCATCGGGTTCACGTCACTCGATCCGCAGCTTGCGGCGCAGGTGCCCAATACCCTTCTTCAGGTCTATCTCGAGCGCAGAGCCGCCGCCTACGCTGAGCAGGTCGACGAAGCGAAGTCGTGGTTGAGCGACAGGATCGCCGACCAACGGCTGCGTATCGCCGAGCTCAAGGCATCCATCGAAGTGGCTGAAAGCGCGATCCTCTCGCCGCAGGAGGGAAGCGCGCTTCAACCTGGCAGTCTGGATGCGATCAGCGCGAGACGCCTGCAGGTTCTCAACGAGCGAAAGCAGACCGAGGCGACGATCGAGGATCTGCGCAACGGCGGCGGCCTTGGCGACACCGCTGGTTTGGTCGACACGCCGCATGCTCAAGAACTGCGCCGGGCCCTTCAGACCGAACAGCGCGAACTGGAAGTGCTGCTGCAAACCCTTGGCGACAATCACGAGCAGGTGGTCGCGAAGCGGCGGAAGATCGAGGCAGTGGGTGTTCTGCGCGAGAGGGAGGTTCAGCGCTACATCGCGGAGCTGGAGCGCAATGTCCTTGTCCTTGGGCAGGAGGCAGATGAACTCGAGATCGCGATCGAGCGTCGGTTGGCCTCCGATCTCGACCGGCGGGTCGAGGAGAGCCGACGCGTGACCCTGAAGTCCCAGCTCTTGGAGAAGGAACTGCAGCTCGCCGACTTCGAGGCGCAGATGTCCATCCTAGACGCGCGCGGCGATATCCCCGTCGCGACGGCGGAGGTGCTGTCGCCGGCGACGATCCCGTTGGATCCGACGGGGCGCAGTCGAACGCTCTATATGGTCATCGCGATCATCGTCGGTGGATGCTTCGGCCTGACCCTGGCGACCGCGCGAGAGCTTCTCGACGATCGCGTCCGGAGCTTCGATCAGTTGCGCTGGGCATCGGGATGGCAGCCTTTGGGCCTGCTCCCGCGTGCCGCTCAAAGGCGCCGGCGCTGGATCATCGAAACCATCAAGGGCTCTCGGAACCACCCCTTCGTTTCGCGGGTCCGCGGGATGGCGGCCGATCTATCGCAGGAGAACGGCACGCCGCCGAAGATGATCACGGTGACCTCGGCGGTGTCGGACAACGCCTCCGCGACCCTCGCCGTGGCCTTGGGGACATGCCTTGCCCAAGCGGGCAAGAACGTTCTGCTCGTCGTCGCCAACCCGGCCTTCGCCGGCAGCGGCGGTATCGTCGATGGCAAGAAACGCCCCGGCCTGAGCGACTTCTTCTCCGGCCGGCAGCAAAGCGACGAAGTCGTTCATTTTGAAGAGAAATCGCAGCTATACATTATCGAGTACGGCAAGGCCCTGGGGGAGGATCCGCTGCATCGTTCTTCCCTGTCGGAAGAGCTCAACAAGATTGCGTCTTCTTTGGATGCGACCTTGATCGTCGTGGCGCCCCCGGTTCTGTCGACGTCGAACTCACCGTCCCTCTTGTCGCAAAGCGAAGCCGTCGTGCTGACATTGCACTGGGGGAAGGTGCGCCTGCGCCTTGTCGAGGCGATCCAGAACCTTTTCGAGCGCCATGGCCTTCAGGATCCCTACGTCTGCATCACCGACGTGAACATGCGCCGGCATCGGATGTACGATTTCACGGACAGCCACGAGTTTTAGTGCCTACCGCCAAGGTGGGAGGGCGCGCTCGCCCCTTGGCCATCGTGCAGACGCCCTGGGGCGTGGTCGCCCCACCTGCTGATCGACGGCTTGGCTGCGAGCGGGTCTGAGGAGAGAATCGGAACGGCCCGCGTAATCCTTTGGGGGCGGCGAATGACCTCGTATGCGGACAAGCCAAGAGCAGAGCTCGCTCATAGCAAGACCCGCCGATACCAAGATGCTAAGTCTTTTGCGCAAATTTGAAGAAAATGGTGTAAAACGTCACAAGATGGTTAAACTTTGGCAATCTAGGCGAGAAAATAGCAAATTTGTCCCAAAAAGCTACGGAATTTGCGCGTGCAGCCTATCTCGCACGCGCAAAATAACTTACTATCCTCGCGTCAACGTGTTCTAGCGTGGAGAGAGTGATGTATGAGAAGGGCGTGCAAGCGGCTGAGATCATCCATGTGGTGGATGATCGAAGCACCCATGTGGTGATCATCAGCGAAGCGGATCTCCTACGGGACTGTCTGACTTGGGCCTTGAAGGCCCGTGGCAGAGAGGTGGTAGCGGTATCCACGATTGATGAATTCGAAGCGCATGTGGATGAGGGCCGTGACCCAAAGGGCCATGGCTACATCGTCATCTTCTGCATCGGGGCCGCCAAAATAGCGGAGGCGGCCGTATCCGAAGGCCTCGCCCGGATAAAAGACAGCGACGCCGTACAGGCAGTCCTGATCAACGGCGAGATCGACAGTGTCGACCAGGTGCTTGGAAGCATCAGACGGGGCGCACGTGGATACATCCCGAGCTCTACCCCCCTCACCGTGGCTGTCGAAGTCCTGAACCTGGTGCAGGCCGGCGGGTCCTTCCTTCCGGTTGCGACGGTGATGGCGGCGCATGACGGCCGGGCAGAGCCAGTCGATCGCAGCGGTGAGATCGGCGTGAAGTTCACTGACACCCAGATGTCGGTGATCAAAGCGATGCGCCTCGGCAAGGCGAACAAGGTAATCGCCTACGAGCTCAACATGTGCGAGAGCACCGTGAAGGTGCACGTGCGGAACATCATGCGTAAGCTAAAGGCTAGCAACCGCACCGAGGTTGCCTATCTCACGCGCAGCATGTTCAGCGACGACTGCACAGAACTCGCCAGCTGACGTTAGGTTCAAATGAAAATAGGCGGCCGGCTTGTTGCCGGCCGCCTACTTCGTTGAGGGTGTCGTCTATTAGGTCGCCAGCTCGACCTGACGCAGCGTGCGCGACGCCTCGATCGCCTCCTGGACGGGCCGCCCGCTCAGCTTCGCATCGAAGTAGGCGATCGTCCGGTCCAACCCATCGCTGAGAGGCACCGTTGGCTCCCACTTCAGGTGGCGCTTTGCCAGGGTGATATCCGGCTTCCGCTGCAGCGGATCATCCTGCGGCAGGTCCTTGAAGATCAGCTTCGAGCTCGAGCCGGTCTTCTCGAGCACCAACTCGGCGAGCTGCTTGATCGTGAACTCGCCGGGATTGCCCATGTTGATCGGGCCGATCGGCGCGGTGGCCAGCGTCATCATGCGGTAGAAGGCCTCGATCAGATCATCGACGAAGCAGAACGAGCGCGTCTGGCTGCCGTCGCCGTAGATCGTGACGTCCTCGCCCCGCAGCGCCTGCACGATGAAGTTCGAGACCACGCGCCCGTCGTTCATGTGCATGCGCGGACCGTAGGTGTTGAAGATCCGGCCGACACGCACATCCACGCCATACTGCCTGTGGTAGTCCATGAAGAGGGTCTCGGCGCAGCGCTTGCCCTCGTCGTAGCAGGCACGGCTACCGATCGGGTTCACGTTGCCACGATAGCTCTCGGGCTGCGGGTGGATCGTCGGATCACCGTAGACCTCCGAGGTCGAGGCCTGGAAGATCTTCGCGCGCGTCCGCTTTGCAAGGCCCAGCATGTTGATGGCGCCGTGCACATTGGTTTTGACCGTCTGCACCGGATCGAACTGATAGTGGATCGGGCTCGCCGGGCAGGCCAGGTTGAAGATCATGTCGACTTCGACATAAAGCGGAAACGTCACGTCGTGACGCATCAGCTCAAATCGCGGGTGATCCAGAAGATGCTGTACGTTCTCCCGCGATCCAGTGAAGTAGTTGTCGACGCAGAGGACATCGTATCCTTCAGCCAGCATCTTCTCGCACAGGAACGAGCCGAGAAATCCAGCCCCTCCAGTGATCAAAACCCGACCCATATCAAGCATAAGTCACTCCTACTTTTCCTGTGTACTGAAGATTGACGCTGAAGTTTACGCGCCACTACGACGTATTACGGCAGAGAAGGTCTTCTGCACGATGTCTATGTCGAACCAGAGATTGCTGTTCTCGATGTAGAACTCGTCGAGGCTCTGCTGCTGAACCAGATCCGCCTCGCTGCGCTCCGAGATCTGCCAGAGGCCTGTCAGGCCCGGCACCACCGTGGCGCGCTTCACCCGGCCTTCTGGCGACATCGCGTCCAGGTGATAGTCCGGGAACGGACGGGGCCCGACGACGCGCATCTCGCCCCTGATGATGTTCAGGATCTGCGGCAGCTCATCCAGACTGCTCGCGCGCAGGAAGGTCCCGACGTGCGGCAAGATCCGGGGATCGCGACGCAGCTTATGGAAAGTCTCCCACTCCGCACGCATCGCCGGGTCGCTCGCCAGCAGCGTCTGAAGCCGCGCTTCCGCATCCTGATACATCGTCCGGAGCTTCAGCACCTGGAATGGCCGCCCCCGGAAACCGCCGCGCGACTGGCGATAGAAGACCGGGCCCGGATCGACGATGTAAATCGCGATCGCGGCCAGGACGATAACCGGCAGGGAGATGATGAACGCAGGGACCGCGATGGCCAGGTCCAGCATCCGCCGCGTCAGCGCGCTGTCCGTCGAGCCTGCACCAAGCTGCAGGCCGATCTCCCCCTTCAAGGCAGACGGCGGGAAGCCGTTCACCGAAGGTACCGGAAGATCGGCGAGCAGAACGATGCGGTCGTAGCGCCGCCGCAACCCCTCGAGCGTCCGGGCATCCGGCACCTGATCGGCCGCAATGAGGAGCATGTCGGGCTGATCGTGGAAGTACTCGCGCGCAGCTTGCTCGTTCCGCCCACACTGCTCACCCGTGACGTTGATCCCGAATTCGCGATACTTTCCAAAGAAGTCGCGGACTGCGTTCACGCTCTCACGGGTGCCCAGGACCGCTGCATTCTCGCCCCAGACGCCAGTCGTGCAGAGCACCTTGGTGATCGCCCGGCGGAGGAGCATCTGGACCGCCATCGCCAGTCCGGCAAAGGTCAGGATCCAAAGCCATCCCGCCCCCAGCACCAGGGCGGCGATCAAGGCGCCGAAGCCCGTCACGAAGCCGACGGAAACGACGCGGCGTCTCAGCTTCTCGTGCTCATGAAGGCCGTAGCCCGGGTAGAGCCCCTGCTGGGCGCATGCCACGGCGCCTGCGATGCCGATAATGCCAAGCAAGGGCAGCATGGGGCCCGCAGCCTCGCTGAGGGAGAAGAGGAGCGCCGCGGCGGCCGTATACCCAGCCAGATCGGCGAGGCACAAACAAAGTGCCGGCACCTTTGCCCGCAGCGAACGGGCGACGGACGACCATCCGGCATTGCCCTTACCGCGGGCGGCCACGTGACTATCCTCAAACAATCTGTCGGGGCGGGATGTCTTCGCGCTGTAGTCGACGTCAAAATCCGTATCTACGGTCATTGCAACCTCAACGCTGAGCTATGATGGAATGAATGCGCGACGCGGCAGAACCCCACGACGCCGGAGCGGGCCGCAAGGCGCCTATCGCTGCTGCAGTCGCAACCAAGGTTTTGGGCACCGTCAGGTGGGCAACGGCGCGGCGCCGCTTCCAGGTTGTGACAGTGGGGGTTTTCGGAGACTCGAAGGGTGGCTCAGGCCGTTCTCCAAACACAAAGCGATCACAGCCTGTAAAAACTGCTCCAGCCACCACGCACCTCGTCAGACGCCCCACAAACTCACTGCAGCGAGCGTAAGGGCGTTCACGGCAAGGTCTCATTAAGGAATTTGACCATTACAGGAGCGCTGATACCGGCGTTATCCACCGGATGCGTCATCCCATTGACCCATAAGTAGCCAAGCGAAGGAGGGCACTCTACCTAAGGGCGATCAAGAGGCGTATTTTTGCGGCACTCGGAGGCCAATGCCTCGTTTCTAACCATCGAGGTCTGGCGGAAACCTCAGTTCTCGGTTTCTGCAGGATAGATCTGCGTGATCGCGCACGCCAGCGGCCTTTGACGGCGACGGCTTGGATGAGTGGCTGGGATCAGTAGCCAAGGCCCCCCTGTTCAACCAGTCGCTGAGGTCAGATCGGGCGATCAGGCTAGGAAGGAGAAGCGTGCCGCCGCGGTGCTCCCGCGACGACACTTGGTTGAGGCCTCAGATGAGGTCGAAGATCAACTCGGTCGTCTCGAGGAGCTGTCCGCTCGCCCCGGCGCCGGAGTAGACTTCGACCGTCACAAGGTGGCTGCCTTCCCCTAGCCCCTTACCGTCGTAGAAATCACCCCGCACGTCACCGAACAGCGAGTAGGGCGCGACGCTCTCTACATGCCGGGTGCCGTCCACGATGAACGCCAGGCTGCCAACTTCGCCGGAGTCGGAGAGCGCTTCGGCATAGATCAGGGTCTTCGCGTCACTCTCGACGTCAAAGCTCTGCCCCTGCTCGGTGATCGGCGCGAGCGTGTCATCGCTGTCGCTGTCCGCCAGGAAAAACTTGACGAAGTCGGAACCGATGCTCGCCGACATCGGGTCTCCCGTGCCCGGCACCCCATAGTCGACGCTGGTCCCATCAGGCGAACTGTTGCCTGAGCCACCATCGTCCGGAATGGGCGTCACCATCGGCGGCGCCACGTCGGCCACGGTGAAGGTGACTTCATCCGCACTGACCACATCGCCGCGGGCGCCGTTCTTCGAGTACCCGGTGGCCGAGACGGTGTACTCACCGTTTCCGAGGGTCATCCCGCCGTGGAGATCGCCGTTCTTGTTGTCGCCGAACAGCGCGTAGGGCACCACGCTCTCCACGCGCTCGCCCAGGTCCCCGGCATCGATGGCAACGCTCTGGATGCCGTCGCTTTCGGGGGTGACGACGATCGTGAGCTCTCGACCCTCGACCATCTCCGAGACGATCACCTCGCCGTCGGCGAAGGAGGTCACGACCTCGCCGGTGTCGACATCCACCAGGGCGAACTCGAAGTCGCCCGAGCTGGGGATCTCCGGCTCGGGATCCACAGCCGTATCACCGGCTTCGACGCTAAAGTTGATGGTCTGCGCGCCGAGGATGTCGCCCTTCCCCTTGCGGCCGGAAAACGCCGTCAGATCAAGGCTATACGACTTTTCCGTAAGAACGGCCCCGTCCTCGGAGAAGACGCCCCTGTAGTCGCTGAACAGAGCGTAGGGCTTTACGTTCTCGATCCTGCTGCCGAACTGATCCGAGGCGAAGCTCACGCTTCCCACGCTGCTGCCGATCGGCGTGGCGACCATCGTCACTTTGCGGCCGCTGTAGTCCTCAAGCGCAAGGACATCCCCATCTTCGAGGGTCGCCAACACGTCCAGCGTCGCGAGGTCGATGATCTCCAGCGTGAAGTCGAGCGAGCCTACGGGCGGCTCCACGATGATCGGGTCCGCCGGTTCGACGGGCTTCGCGTCGACCGAGACAAAGACGTCGGCCTGCGCAGTGGCACCTTCGTCATCCGTGAGGGTGTAGGTGAGACGCGTCGTTCCCGCGCCGTCGCCCGCCTGGAAGATCACGTCACCCGCCGCATTCAGCGAGGCGGAGCCGCCACCGTCGGCGACACCCACCGAGGCTATCGTCAGGGCATCGCCGTCGGGATCCCGATCGTTCGCCATGAGGCTGGACGCCGCGATCGTAAGGGCCTCGCCCTCCTCAACGTCATAGCCGTAGTCGTCGCGGGCGATCGGGTCACGATTGGCAACCGTCGTCGGCGGGGTCGTCCCGGACACCTCAAACTCGTAGACGCCCAGGTCCACCGGACCGATCGTCCGGTCGTCACCGTTCAGATCCGTCGGCGAGAGGCCGAAGGCACCGGTGCCCGCATCGATCGCCGGCGAGTCACTCTGAAGCCTGAAGTCGCCGTTCTCCGGATCCACGAAGCGCGGATCGACGCCGATCAGGTTCCCATCGCTGGAGAGGATCGGACCGTTGTTGGAGTTGATCGACGGCTCACCCTCCGTGCCGGAGAAGGTTAGATTGTTCTCCCACACGATGTTTTCGTTGACGTACCCGCTGTGCGATGTATCCGCGATCGCATTGTTGTGCACGTTCACGTCGGGGTCAGTGACCGCGATGTTGTTGACCCAGGTGTTATTGCTGGACTGCGCGTTCGACAGTTCCCCACGCCAAGTGCCGGGGTTCACGTTGTCGAGGTTGTTGTTGTAGGCTGTGTTGTTGCGGACGGTGATGTTGTCACTCAGATATACCTGGATGCCTTTACCGCCGTTCTCGTAGACGAGATTGCCCTCGACGAGCGTCTCGCCCACATACTCTCCGAACGCGGGCCCCTGCCGAAGATCACCGCCACCGGGTGCAACCTGCGTATTCCGGAAATCATCGATGATGATGCCGTTTCCGTCGGTATGCTCGGTGAGGATCGTCGGGCCTTCGATGTTGTTGTAGCTGATGTTGTCCTTCACGACATTCCGGAACTGACCATCCTCGACATCATCAGAGATGTTCCGGTTCTGGTAGAGCGAGATGCCGCTCGTATGGAAGCCGTTCGTGGAGGCGTTACTGTGAGTAACATTGCCTTCGATATGGATAAAGTCGGAGTAGTTGTACTGGATCCCTGAGCCACCACTATTGTGGATGACATTGTTCAGGATCTTTGTGTGATGAACGCTCTCGGCGTCGATCCCGTGACCGCCGCCACCAACGATGTCAAAGCCCTCGACGACGACATAGTTGGACCGGAGGTTGACCGTCGAGTAAGCACCGTCGGGCGGCCGGATCTCCGCCGCACCGGGCACCTCGGACCGAATGGTGATGTAGGCGTCTTCCGCCCCATCCGCCGTGATCCAGATCTGCTCGGTGTAGGTGCCGGGCCGCACAACGATCTCATCGCCGGGTTGAAGTCCGCTGTTGACCGCATGCTGAATTGTCTCGAAGGGCGCGGATGCGCTTCCGTCGTTCGCGTTGCTGCCGTTCGTTGCCACGTAGTAGATAGTCATCAGGTTCCCTCTTCGATGACGTCTGCCTTCACAGTTTGGGCAAGCAACTCGGCACTCGGTTAGCTGGTCTCGGTGGAGCCCCACCGACCCGCCTGAACCTGATAAATGCCGTGGTTCGACCTCACGCGCTCACGCTCCGATGGCGGGCCCCTCCCCGCGTGCACTCGATCGCGCTGACAAAGGGCGGGTACCACTTCTAGCTGCTACGCTTCAACTAGAAATATTTGGTTAACGGACCGTTCATACTTCGCAACCCATGCAGATCACAAATATTATATAGTAAACATCAAAATATTGACGCTAGATCAGTAAGGTTAAAAAAGATCTCACAACCTTATGAAAGAAACCGTTTTCGGTATATTTCAGCGCCCGAAGAGGTGGCGCATTCCACTCTGTGATAACGAAAATGGCGGGTAACGTAGGATAATGCCAGCACAGTATCGCTTAGGCTGTGCCCGCGCCGAGACGCACAATTGGCGCGTGTGCGAAGCGCTCAGTGCGGACGCATTGGCGAATCGGAGGCGCAGAAATGGCGTCTCCACATGCGCGCCACATGACCAAATTCGACTGAATCCTGCCGACCGTGTTCCGCGATGCCCTTACTGGCGTCAGAACGACCGTGCGCGCGACGCGTCTATCCCTGCGAGAAGAAGTAGCCGCCGAGAAATGCGGCTACCCTTCGACCACGCGCACGAATGCCGCAGAGATCGAAGGGTGTCGGACCCCGCTCCCATGGCGCCGAAGGCCATCGGGCCCGAGACAAACAGGAAACGCAGTCCCGGCAATGCAACCAGTGGTTGTGCCTCGAATACCCCTTTTTGCCCGGCTCCCGGGCGTAGATTTTCTCGCTATCTTGAGGCGGAGTTTTGGGGCATCCGCCAAGTTAAGGGCGTTATCATAATGCGCGTTTTGCTTTCCGCTTACGCTTGCGAGCCTGGGACGGGCTCGGAGACAGGACGAACCTGGCGTTTCGCTGTTGAACTAGCCAGCCAGGGACATGACGTCACTGTACTGTCATGCGGCTCGCACCATAAGACCGCGGTCGAGACATTCGCCGCGCAAAACACTCTGCCGCCAACATTACGGTTCGTGTGGCATGATATTCCCGGATGGAACGGTCCTGGCTATGCGAATGCCCGCTTTATCAGGCAGCACTACTGGGTGTGGCAGGCAACGGCCCGGCGGGCGGTTGCGCGCCTTCTCGAGCGTGATTCGTTCGATGTGATCCACCACGTCTCCTGGGCGGTCCTGCGTTGGCCGTCCTTTATGGGAGGACTGGGCCCTCGATTCATCTTCGGTCCGGTGGGCGGTGGCGCGGTCACGCCCCGGCCGCTGCGAAGCAGCTTTCCGCGGCGCGGACGGCTGAGAGAGGCGATGCGCGACGTCCTCAACATGATCGGGCGCTACGATCCCTTCGTCCGATCTTGCCTCGCGCGTGCGGATGTCATCTTGGCGAGCGACGAGGCGACGAAGCGCGAGGTACCCTCGGCGCTACGTCACAAGGCCTTCATCTCCACCGACATCTACGCACCCGAGCTCGCCGCACGGGCGGAACCTGGCGAGCAGACGCGGACCGGGCAGCGCATCCTGTTTGCCGGGCGCCTGGAATGCTGGAAGGGCCCGCATCTTGCCATCGGCGCCATCGCGAAACTAACGCAGAAGTTCCCCGGTGTGACGCTCACGATCGTCGGCGCCGGCCCCGATGAGGCCTTTCTGCGCGAGCGGGTGACCGCGCGGGGGCTGGACGCTGTCGTCACCTTCGCGGGCCTCGTCCCCCACGACCGGATGCATGGGCAGTTTGCCTCTCACGATCTCTTTCTCTTCCCCAGCCTGCATGAGACCGGCGGGATGGTCATCGGAGAGGCTCTGGTCGCGGGCACGCCGGTGGTCTGCTTGAACCTGGGCGGCCCGCCGAACGTCGTCGACGAGACCTGCGGCGCCGTCGTCGACGCGCTCAATACCGACCAGGACGCTGTGGAGCAGCACCTGGCGACAGCGGTGGCGGCGCTCATCGAGGATCCAGACGCGCTGGCCGAGAAACGGCGCGGCGCCCTGACGAAGGCAGAAGCGATCACCTATCCGGCGCGCGTGCGGCACATCGCTCAGAACTATTACAAGGCGGCAACCGCGTGATGCGCGAGTTGCCGGCGAACGCTTGGTAAGGGCTGGAACCTCGTGATGGGCACATCTTTGGCGCTAAGGCCGAGCAGTGGCATCAGGTGGCGGACGCTGGAGTGGGCGGGCGCTGCCTTTGCTCTCTTCCTCCACACCGGCGCGATCTTTCCGCTGCTCTTTCTAAGCTCTGGCGAGCTCATCGACTCATCTGAGCGGTCTATTTTGCGTGTAGTATCCGTCCCAGCCTACCTGATTTCGCTCGTGTTCCTCGCCCGCTTCTCAAAGTCATTCTTTCAGTATCTTCTGCACAATTCCTTCCTGCTCTTAATTCTGTTGCTACCCTTCATATCGATCATCTGGTCCATCAGCACGGCGATCAGCTTCAGGCGGGCAATTGCTGTCTTACTGAGCGCCTTGCTGGCCTATTTTATCTCGATGCGCTTCACCGTCAGAGAGCAAATAATGCTCTTCTTCTCCGTCACTTTCACGTTGGTATGCTTGAGCCTCGTGTCGAGCGTCGCAGCATCCGGCATGAGCTTCAGCGGCATCGATGGCTCATTTCGAGGGGTCTTCACCCATAAGAACGTGCTCGGCTGGTACTCAGCCGTCGCCATGGGGACGGCAGTCTTCTTGATCCTCGATCCCGCCTATCGCCTTAGGGGGCTCGGCTTCGTGGCCTTGGGCCTGTCCTTTGCCACGCTGATCCTCGCAAGCTCGATCACGGCGCTCTTCGCCATCATGTGCTCGTTCGGGATGTTGGCTTTCTTGCCGATCTTTCGGAAACAGCGCTCTCAAGGCAGGCTGCTTTTGCTGATCATCGGCATTCAGGTTGGCGTCTTGCTGATGTTCTCGATGGAGGTCTTTGTTCCCGAGATCCTCGCACACTTCGGACGAGACGCCACCCTGACAGGTCGAGTCCCCTTGTGGGCGCATGTCGACCACTTCATCGCCCAACAACCGCTGACGGGATATGGCTTCCAAGCGTTCTGGGAGCGTGCCGCGCCGACACCTGCTTGGGTGATCTGGACGGATCTGCAGTGGGACGTGCCTCATGCCCATAATGGGATCAGAGACGTATTGCTCAGCTTCGGCCTGATCGGTGGTGGTCTGTTTTTCGTCTTGCTCGCGCGATCGATGGTGCGCGCCTGCAACCTGTACTGCCAATATCCAGACGACGGGTGGCTCTGGCTCGCCTCCTACTTCACGTTCTTCATCGCGCTGAACCTGGCAGAAAGTAAGTATTTCGCGCAGAATGACTTCTTCTTCATCGTTTTCCTGACGGGCGTCATTAGCACTTCACGCATTGCGGTGCAGCGGTTGGATCGACGCCAGTACTAAGAAGCGTGCGCTCGCGGATGGACGCTGCTGATCGGCCCCCCTACTCCGTCGGTTTGGCCGCGGCCTGATCGGGGCGGAGCTTTCGGGCGACCCAACCCGCCGCGATCTGCAGCTCCGCCTTCAGCGGATGATCGGTGAGCAGAAGGCCCGCTCCCCAGCCGGCACCACCCATTCCGATGATCACGATGACCTGCCACCAGTTCAGCACGCCACCCGTGTCGAGGTAGAGCAGGAACGCCAGCGGTGCGGCAGCTGTTGTCAGCAGGATGATGAGACTGCCGACGGAGGCCTTGCCCACCTCCCTCCATGTCATCCCCAGCCGCTTGCAAAGGAAGTGTAGAGCGACCGCCATCTGGAAGGGCGAGGTGACGAGCAGGCTCAAGGCAACGACGGTCAACCCGTAAGGTGCGGCGAGGATCATGACGGCGATGCAGATCGGGATCGTCAGCCAGGTCACGGTGAGCGTGTCGTTGATCCGCTGCGCGGCGATCAGGACCGGGTAGGTCAGGAAGTTCGGCGCAAGGGCCATCGACGCGATGGCGGCGATCCTGACGAGCGGAGGGACCTCGCCCCACTGGTCGCCCAGCAGCACCTGAACGGCGGGGTCGGCCAGGATCGCAAGCATCGCCAACGCGGGCCACTGCACGGCGGTCACCATGGACAGCGCCTTGAGGTAGGCCTCGCGCAACTCGCCGCCGGCTCTGGTATGCGCGGCGAGCGCCGGCAGAACCACCGGGGTCAGCACCTGGGCGATCCCACGCTCCGGCAGTTGGCAGATCGACAGCGCGCGCGAGAAGATCCCGACCGCCGTGAGGTTCAGCATCCGCCCGAGGATCAGGCGCGGCATGAGTTCCTGTGCGAGCGTTGCGATGGTGACGATCGACGCGACAAAGCCGAAGCGCACGACCTCTCCCGCGCCGCTGAGAGTCGGGCGATAGATCCAGGTGTCGGGCCGGATGATGAAGGCCATCGCGGCCTGAAGGCTGTTGGCGATGACCGAGGCCCACATGTAGCTCGCCGGCCCGACCCCCAGAAGCCCGAGCCCGATGGTGAGCACGGTGCTGGTCACCGATTGCGTCACGTTGATGCCGGCCATGGCCTGGAAGCGCAGATCGCGGCGCAACAGTGCAAAGATCGGCCCGCCGAAGGGAACAATGACAAATCCCAAGCAACCAATCTCTAGAAGATCGGCCAGCCCCGGATCGCCAAAAAACACAGCGATCTCGTTACTGAAGACGAAGATTAAGATCCCCATCGTAATGGAGAACAAGAAGGAGAGCGTGAAAGCACATTGCACATTTCGCCGCTCAAGATTCTCCTTTTGGACAATGTAATGACTGATGCCAAGATCACGTAGGATCTCCGCCACTAATACAATGGCGTGCGCGGTGAGAAACAGACCGACTTCCGCCGGCGTCAGGATCCGCGACATGATCGCGGTCGTGACGATCAAGAGAACCTGAGCGATATAGCGATCGATAGCCGAGAAAACGAATGAAGATCGGATCTTACTCATAAGTTAGGGGCCATGCCGATCTTCTGTTGGCGCACGCACTGAGCTCGCCCTCGAATACCGCCTGCCAAAGCGCCAACGTATACGGGCGAGGTCCGTTCCAAAGCGCGCTCCACGATGACCGCGTCGATCCCGTTAGCAAATCTGACTCTTCGACACGCTTTGCGGCGGCCTACGGACCCCGAAGACCGCCGCAATCGCCCGCAGAGGCGCACCCAATCATCCTTAGGCGAGATACAGGACCTCCACCGCGCTGATCAGTGGGTTCTCGACGACCCGGTCGAAATCGATGTCGACGGTCCCGTCGTCCACCAGGCCTGACCATTCGATCATGCCGCCAACCTCGTGGCCAAAGGCGCTTATTGGGTCGAAGTCATCGACCAGCTGCTCGCCCTCGACAGAGATGTCGAAGACGCGCTGACCTTCCTGACTGGTCCCGACGTAGGAGTTACCCAGGAACAGCCGCACGGCATAGTCGCCGACCGCTAGGTCGCTACCAAAGGACAGCGCCATCTCGCCACCGCCGCTCGGGTCCCACCGCTCTTCGGAGAAGATGAGGAACGGCGTCGTATCCGTCGGCACCGAGGCATCGGTGCTGGCGATGCTGGCACCGGCCACGTTCGTGGGACCACCCGTGAGCACCGAGGTGTCCGCCGTCCAATCCGGCCCGCCATCGATGGCCGCGACGTCGAAGCTGCCGGCGTTCCAGCGGAACAGCACCGGCGGCGAGTCGTCGTTGACCGTGATGTCGAAGGTTGTCGTGGCCAGGCTCGTACCGTCGAAGGCGTTCACCGTGGCGGTGAAGGTCCGATCCTGCGGCACATCCGGCGTATCCCAGGTGAAATCGCCCGTGCCGTCGCCGTTGTCGACGAAGTCGAAGCTATCGACGAGCAGACCGGTGGTGTTGTCGAGCACGCTCATCGAGAGCGATATCGTGTCGCCCGGATCGGCATCCGTGGCGTTGATCTGCGCCGTCACCTGCTCGGTCTCATCGACGGTGATGAAATCAATGGCGTCGATCACAGGTACCGAGTTCCCGGTGCCCGAACCGAAGGTCAGGTAGATCGGATCGGTCACCCCGCCCAGCGGCAGATCGTTGTCATCCGGGTCGATGACGGCTGCGATGATCCCAAGCGCCAGTTCGTCCTCTCCCGCGAAGTCATAGATCGGGACACCGCTCAGATCGAACAGGCTCGAGATGTCCTGCGGGCCGCCGGTGAGGACCACATCGACCGTCTGGAACTCCACGGCGTTATTGGCCGGGAAGTCGCTTGCCGCGAGCAGCGCAAGCTGCCCCTCAAGCTCCGTGGTGTAGGGAACGGTGGGTTGGATGAAGCCCTTGGTCAGAACCACCCGCGCGGTCTCGCCCACGGGCCCGTTGACGATGACCGAGACGCCAGAGCTGTCGTAGGTGCCAACCTCGCCCGCCGACAGGCCGTTGGCGGTCACAGAGACCTGGCTGTTCGGCGTGCTTTGGTCCGCCACACCCTTGGAGCCCGCCTGGTTGGCAGCACCCATCAACTGGCCCGTCGCGGTGGTGCCGTCGCTGAAGGTCACCGTGAAGGACGAGCCGATCAGCTCCGCGCCCGACACGCCGCCGACGTCCCAGAAGGGGTCGGAGCCATTGTCGAGTGGCGTCTTGGTGGTTCCGGCGACCGAGTTGGGGTCCATGTCGACGGAGAAGCCCACCGCTTCGCCGGCCTGGAACCCGCCGTTGACGGTCTCGTCGAAGGTAAGCCGCAGGCCCTCGTAGCCCGAGGCACCGCCGACGCCGACATAGGACGCGGCGCTTGGCGCATCCACGCCGGTTCCGCCGTCCGTGTCGATGGTCAGCCCCTTCGCCGCATCATCCCCGGCCAGGCCGAAGGGGTCGAAGACGGTGTCGGGGTAAAGCGCCTCGGTCACATCGATCTCGAGCTGCACGATCGTCTTGTCACCGGTGTTGGTGAAGACGAACGAGTTGTCGCCGAAGTTGGAGATCTGGACCTGATCCGAGAAGACCGTCACCTCCAGCGTGGCGGCACCGTTCGCCACGACATCGTTGTCGGTGATCACGACGCTGTCGGAGGTGACGGCGCCAAGCTCGATCCCTGCCGTCGGCGACGCGATGGAGAAGGTCGCGGTCTCGCTCCCCTCCTCCAGCGCATCGTCGGCCACGGTCAGCACGACGGAGGCTGTGGTGCCACCGTCCGGGATCGTCAGGGTCGCAGGCGGCGGCGTTGTAAAGTCCGACGGCGTCAGACCAGTGCCCGCCAGGGACAGCGCGACGCTCTGCGCGCCGCTCACCGCAGCCGTGGCAGTGACCGCAACGGTGACCTGCGTCCCATCGTCCTCGGAGGCCGTGCCGGGCGTCACCGACAGCGTCACCATCGGCAGGGGCGGCGTGTCGTCATCGAGGATGCTCACCGTCGCCTCGCCGGCGGTGATGAGGACCGCATCCGCCCCGGCGTCGATGGTGGTGCCCGTGTTCGCCGAGACGATCACCAGATCGAAGGTCTCCGTCGGTTCCATCTCGCTGTCGTCGAAGATCGAGAACGGGACACTGACCGGCCCAGTGGTGCCCGCGGGGATCACCACATCGACAAAGGTCGCGCCCAGAGCATCCAGCGCGACATCGCCGCCGGCACCGACGGTGGCCGGATCGGTGGTGCCGGGCAGGATCTGGATCCGCGCCGTCACGTCCTCCGTCACGTCATTCGGCGACACGGTGAGGGAGAAGCTGCCCTGCCCGTCCGTCTCGTTCACGCTAGCCGGCGCCGAGAGCGCGATCGAGGTCGGCAACCCGCCAAGCGCCAGGATCTCGACGCCATTGATCAGCGGGTTCTCGACGAGCCGCGCAAAGTCGATGTTGACCGTGCCATCGTCGACCGCGCCGACCCATTCGATCATGCCGCCGACTTCGTGTCCGAAGCTCTCCACCAGGTCCAGATCGTCGCGCAGTTGCTCACCCTCGACGAAGACGTCGAAGACACGCTCTCCCTCCTCGCTGGTGCCGACGAAGGAGTTGCCCATGAACAGGCGGACCGCATAGAGCCCCGAGCTTAGCTCAGTGCCGAAGGACAGCGCCATCTCGCCACCGCCGCTCGGGTCCCAACGCTCCTGGTTAAAGATGAAGAACGGCGTGGTGTCGGTCGGCACCGAGGGATCGACCGAGGAGATGCTGGCGCCCGAGACGACCGTCGGACCGCCGGTCAGGACCGAGGGATCGGCCACCCAGTCCGGCCCGCCATCGATGGCGGCCACGTCGAACGAACCCGCGTTCCAGCGGAAGATCGGGGTCCCGTCGGTGTTCACGTCGTTGACCGTGATCTCGAAGGTGCTGGTGACGGCCGTGTTCACCCCATCCGACGCAGAGATCGTCGCGGTGTAAGCCTCGGTGGCGTCGACACTCGGCGTATCCCAGACGAAGGAGCCCGTGCCGTCGCCGTTGTCGGTGAAGCTGAAATCCGTGACCGCATTGCCCAAGGAGTCGACGAGCGCGAGGCTCAGGGCGACCGTATCCGGCACCAGATCCGCGGTATCGGATGCGCTGATGGCCAGGGCCACCTGACCCGTCTCGTTGACCACTTGATCCGCAACCGGCGTGATCACCGGCGGCAGGTTCTCCAGGTTGGGATCGATCTCGACCACCGCCTGCAGCGTGGTCGTGGTCACCGAGCCGTTCTGGCTCCACCACAGGGTGTAGCTGCCCGCACCAAGCGGGGTCGAGAAGCCCTGTGTCGGCAGATTGCCGAAGTTCTCGATGGCGCCATCGGCCATCTCGGCCAGCAGATCGGTGCCGCTGTCGGTTTCGAAGTAGACCACGCCCCCCATGAGGTCGTCGCCGGTCGTTGTGGCGGGATCGGTCGTAAAGGTCGTCCCGTTCTGCATCCCCAGGAAAACGCCATTCGACGTAGGGTCGTAGTCCGCGACCGAGACGAGGTTCAAAGACGTCAGGACGTGGCCGACCGGCACCTCGAGCGTCAGGTAGTCATAATCCCGTCCGGTATCGCCCTGCTGAGAGGCGACGATCTGGTTGTTGCCAAGCGACAGCGCGGCAAGCGTCGGTGCGAGGCGATCATCCGAGATCTCGGTCACGGTGGAGTTCGGGACCACATCCAGGATGTCGCTGATGGTCACGACGGTCGTACCCGTCCCGACGGCCGCATCGGCGCCCGAGACACCGGTGACGCTGACCTGAATGGTCTCATCGCCCTCCGCCAAGGAGTCCGGCACGATCTCGATCGACTGGACCGCCTGGGTCGCGCCGGCGGCAATCTGCACCGAGCCCGTGTAGACCCCGGTCCCGCTGTTGTAGCTCAGGCCTAGGGCGGTGAAGTCGACCTCCGGGGTGGCCGTCAGCCCGACGACCTCGAAATCGATGGTCACGGGGCCGGTCTCGGGCACGAGGATGTCCGACTGGAACACCAGATCCAGGCTGCCGTCCGCCTCGTTGACCGCCGGGGCGATGACCGACACGAAGGGCGTGTTCGGCAGCTCCTCGAGCAGCACGACCTCAGCCGCATTGATCAGCGGGTTCTCCAGCACGTGGCCGAAGTCGACGGTGACGCTGCCGTCCTTCACAGCGCCACTCCACTCGAAGACGCCACCGGCATCCGGCCCGAAAGACGAGGCCAGATCGACGTTCGTCAAGAAGCTCTCTTCCTCGATAGCGATGTTGAAGAAGCGTTGGCCGGGCTGGTTCGTGCCGAAATAGCCGTTGCCCATGTAGAGCCGCACGGCATAGATGCCCGGCGTAAGTTCCGTGCCCAGCTCCAGGGACAACTCCTCGCCGCCCCCGGGATCGAAGATCTCCTCGGCGTAGATGCCAAGCGGCACAGACGAAGGCGGCACCGAGGCGTGAAGCGACGTGATGCTCGTCCCGTGGACCAAGGGCTCACCGGCGACGACCACGCTGGGATCGCTCACCCAGTCCGGCCCGCCGTCGATCGCAGCGACGGTCGAGTTGCCCGCGTTCCAGCGATAGACGGAGTCGCTCTCGGTCGCGGCCGTCGACACCTCGATGTAGTCCCACGACATCGCGAAGCTGTCGTCGTTGGTGGGCGCCGATGCGACCAGGGTCGCCACGCTGCCGGTGAGCGTACCGCCGGCATCGAATTGCCCGATGAGCGCGGTTTCGACGTCGGGGGGCACCGGCAGGGCGGCGGTGGACACCCAGTCCGTGAAGACACCGCCGTCGATGTACCGCGCACGGGCCGTGACCGTATCCACCCCATTCGAGAAATCGAAGTCGAGCGCGATCTGGACGTTCGAATCCACCGTCTCGCTCGTGGAGCCCGGCGGGGCGGCAGGCGCCTCGATCCCGGGGATCTCGACAAAGCTGACCTGCGGGATCTCGTTCTCTTCCGAGACCAGCTGGATGCCGTAGCGAACGGTGCCCGTGCTGTTGTCGACGGCGATCGTCGCCTCGACATAGTTCGCCTGGTTCCCGGGCCCGGTCATGATGCCGAACTTCTCGCCACCATCCCAGGTTTTGGCCGCATCGATGTTCGGCTGATAGCTGAAGGCGTTCACCATCTCGGTCAGGACAGTGACGTTCCGCTCGCGGGTGGTCGCCACGAACCCGATCCCCACCGAGTCGCGTTGCGTGTTCGAATAGCTGAGCGCCGATCCCTCGGGCGCCTCGTCGATACTCACGAAGGTCGACGCACCGCCCAGGTTCCAGTTGCCTGGATCGAAAAGCGCCGGCTCGCCCGGCCCCGCGACCTGCGGGTCCACGTCGTTGCGCCAGACGGTATTGATCCCGATGTCGCCCGCGATGCTGTTGCCGTTGGGGATCGCGCCCGGGGGCGTCGTCGGCGTGCTCAGCTCGAACTGCCAGATCTGCGTCTCAGCCGACGTCACGACGACACCGGTGCCGTTCAACGGGTCGCCGACATGCGGATCGAGGATGTTCGTCAGACCATCGACGTCCAGGTCGGTGTCTGGGTCCGGCGGGGTGCCGCCCGGCACGAAGAAGGTGATCGTGTCGGCGCCGTAGGTGGCCGCGACGACCAGACCCGCGAAATCGTCCAGACCGTCGCCGTCATTGTCGATCATCGGGCCCGGCAGGCCATCGGTGCCGACCGTGATCACGTCCAGCGGCTGCGAGCCGAAGCCGCTGATGGTGCCGAGCGACTCGATCGCGTCGGTCCTGCCGTCGCCGTTGGTGTCCTTCGGCAGCTCGAAGTAGAGCGCACCATCGAAGGAGGCCGCGACGATCGCACCGTCCAGGGCGCTGCCGAAGAAGGACGCTGTGTACTCCGCCAAGCCGTTGGTAGAGGCCGCGTTGGTCTTCAGCGAGCCATCCTGCCCAGGCAGCAGCAGCTGGCTCTCCGGCGAATAGACCGTGCCCTCCGTGATGCTCGTCCCATTGAAAAGGTTGAGCGGGTCCGAGAGCGAGCTGCCGGGCGCCTCCCAGTCGTAGCCGGAGACGATGTCGAAAAGATCCGCCGGCAGGCCCGTCTCAGACGTGACATCAACCCAGACGCCGTCACCCTGCTCCTCGTAGATGATGAAGAGCTTCGCCAGGTACTCCTCAGCCTCGGCCTCAGTGGCGAAGACGGAGGAGCCGACGAACGTGCCGTCCTCCGAATAGGCCTCTGACAGAACCTGCGCCGCGGCACGCAGCGCGACGGGGAACCCGCCGTACACGCCGTAGGGATCATCGAGGGCACTGACCAGGTGCAACTGGTCGCCGAAGCCCTCGCTGCCGACCTCGTTGAATTCGTTGGTCGCCAGCTCCTGGGTCCAATCCTCGACGTAGTTCACCGTCGATTCCGGGTCGTTGGGGGTCTGGTCGACCAGGGGCTTCGGCTGTCCGCCCCAGCCCGTGTTCGGCCCGTTGTCCCAGGTAAAGACCTCGCCGTTCTGCGTGACCAAGACGTCGTAGGGGTTGCGGTAGCCGGGGGAGTGGAGCTGGATCGGGTTGTCGACGAACTCGAGCTGACCGTTGTTGCTGACCAGGACCTTGTCGACGATCTTGGCCGCGTTCAGACCGTTGTCGCCGCCCGCCCACTCCGGCAGCGTCAGCGTGCCGCCGTTACCGTCGCTGGTCGTCACCACATCCATGGTGAAGTTGGGCGCGTCCTCCAGATTGACGATGCCCAGCGTGCTGAGATCCACATTCGCCCGGCCCGGATGGTCGAGCGTGGGCATGTCCAGGATGTAGGACTCGCCGAAATCGTCGACGCGCGTGTCGTAGGACTCGAGCGCGGTAAGATCGATCTTCAGGACAGAGCCAGCATAGGGGAAGTCGATGGTGCCGGCGAAGTTGTTGCCCGGCGCGCCGTTGTTCGTGTTGCCGCCGAAGGCAACATACATCACCTCGTGACCCGTCACCGGATCGATCGCCAGCTCCATGCCGTTGATGGCGTGGTTTTCCTCGGAGCGCGGCAAGCCCCGCACAATCGCGGTGTTGGACAGGACAGCGCCCGTGTCCTTGTCGAGCACCAGGCGATGGATTTGGCTGGAGTTCGTATCCAGGTTCGCGTCGTTGCCAACCGCGATCCGGGGATCGGAGGAGTTCACGTAGAGGACGTCGTTGCCGTTGCTATCGACCGAGGTGACCAGACCGGTCGTTTGCCTGATCTGCTCAGTCGAGAGCGTCGCGTCGTCGTTGTAATTGTTGATCCCGGCAGAAACGGCGTCGATGCTCATTGCATTCGTGACCGTGAACTCCGGCTCGGCGTCCTCGTCGGGGCCATCGGCGCTGCGCAAAATCTCGAGCCGCCAGATAAGGCCGTTCTGCTGCGTGACGAACAGGACAGCTTCACCGGATTGACTAAAATCCAAAGCGGTCGGGTTGAGAATATCCGCGTCGGGCGGCAACTCCAAACCAACAACACCAAAGCTAATATTTGGGTTAGTGAACGCCATTTGTCCGATCCATCTTACACTGTAAAGCTACGACTACGTCGTCAGTAAACGTTACCAACAACCGATTGCATGCCGACGCCTTACGAACGCTCTTCATTGTGTTGGCTTAGTTCCGGAAACGCCTAACGGATCGCCAAACCGCCTCTCCAAGCGGACGACCCGTTTCGATCCAAAACCCCTTCCAACGCGCACAGGGTCAGCGCGAGCCTTGCTGCGATCAAGTCAGCCCTTGGTTGTGAAGAGGCAGTCCGTTTCACCCAGGGGGTTAAGCCCAATGGCACCCAAGGTCCGGGACCCATGCGTCATGACCCAAAGGTCGAAGGGGCGCAGCAATAGGAGGAAGGCCATTCGGAAAGCGCTGCCAAAACACACCTCTTTCGTATGATGCGACAAACACGCCTGTCCGCGCCCCAAGAGCGATGATCAGCGGTTCAGCGTCGAGATCCGCGCCATACGACGTATGCACCACCCAGCAGAGAGCCGGTCGCTTCGCGCGGCCACCAAGCACGACAAACGCGCACCTCGCCCCTGCAGGACGAAGCGCGACGGCGTCGATTGGTGGGTGAACTGAGCGCTAGGCGCTCGGCGATGCCTAACCGTCGGCGGGGTCGATCGACGGCTGCGGACGACCCAGCAGCTGGCCAAAGCCCAGAAACAGGAACGTCGGCACGGCCACCGCATACCGCGGGAGCAGCCTGCGCGGTTCACAGGCCACGCGGAACAGCCATTCGAAACCGCTCCGCTGGATGACCCTGGGCGCCTGCGCCTTGACCCCGGCGTGAAAGTCGAAGGCGGCGCCGACGCCGATGAAGATCGGCGCGTCGATCAAGTCGCGCATCTCGGCCATCCAGAGCTCCTGGCGCGGCGTGCCGAGGCCAACCCAGACAATATCGGCACCGCTCTCGTCGATCTGCCGGGCAACATCGCCCTTCTCCGCCTCGGTCAAATCGCGGAACGGCGGCGAGTAGCTGCCGACGATTTCCGCTTCGGGAAAACGCTTTGCCAGGCGATCTTCAAGCTTCGACAGCGTCTCCGGCGTCGAGCCGTAGAGGTAGTGCCGCACGCCCTTGGCCTGTCCCTGATCAAAGAGCGCCAGCATGAGATCCGGTCCGTAGACGCGGCTGACGTCCGCATGGCCGGCAAGGCGAAGCGACCAGACGACGGGCATGCCGTCCGGCGTGACGAGGAAGGCCTCGCGGTGGGCCTGCCGAAGCTTCTCGTCGTGCTGGCACTTCACGACCCCATGTACGTCGCGGATGCAGACGTAGCCCTTCATGCGCCCCTCCACGGCGCGCAGGATCCGATCCGCCGCGCTTTGCAGATTGACGGCGGACACGCGGACACCGAGCAGGTTCAAGCGGGGCTCGGGCGCCATCGCCGGTTTCGGCATACCGCCCATCGTCTGTTGCTGCGTCGCCGTTTCCATCATCGCTCCCTCACACAAACTCTCGTCGCGACCGACGCCGCGATGGGCCTTACGATCGACCGATGCCCGTCAGGCCGCATCGGCGGCTCAAGCAGGCTCGAAGGGCGGCGCGGCGTAGACCGACCGCAGACCCTCTTCCAGCGTGATGCTGGGCGTCCAGCCAAGCTCAGTCAGCCGCGTGCAATCCAGCAGTTTGCGCGGCGTCCCATCCGGCTTGCTCGGATCGGTGATCACGGTGCCCTCGAGCCCCACGACCCCCATGATGAGCTTCGCCAGGTCGCGAATGGTGACATCCGTCCCCGCGCCCAGGTTGATGTGCATCTCTTCGGACCAGTGCCGCATGACGTGCACCAAGGCATCGGCACAGTCATCGACATGCAGGAACTCCCGGCGGGGCGTTCCTGTCCCCCAGATCTCGATGTCCCGCTTGCCGGCACGCCGCGCAGCGTCAGCCTTGAGCAGCAGCGCCGGGATGACGTGCGATTTCACGGCGTCATAGGTGTCGCCCGGGCCGTAGAGGTTGCAGGGCATGGCCGAGATGAAGTCGCAGCCATACTCCCGTCGATAGGCTTGCGCCAGCTTGATGCCGGTGATCTTCGCCACCGCATACCACTCGTTCGTGGGCTCCAGGCTGCCCGTCAGCAGCGCCTCCTCCCGGATCGGCTGCTCTGCGAACTTCGGATAGATGCAGGAGGAGCCGAGGAACAGCAGCTTCTCGACACCGCAGCGATAGGCGGCGTCGATGACCGATGCCTCGATCATCAGGTTGTCATACAGGAAGGTCGCCGGCAGCGTGTCGTTGGCCAGAATGCCACCCACCTTGGCAGCGGCCAAAAAGACCGCCTGAGGACGCTTCTCTTCCATCCAGGCCAGGGTCGCCGCGGGGTCGCGCAGGTCGACGTCGTGACGGCCTGCGATCAGGACTTCGCAATCCTCCCGCTCCAGCCGCCGGACGAGCGCTTGGCCGACCATCCCGCGGTGGCCGGCAACCCATACCCGTTTCCCAGTCAGTTCGTAGATCATGCTTCGCTCATTCTCAGGTCGGTTGGACACGCCGTCGGCGGACTGAAAGCCCAGCCCACGACCCTATCCGGACTGGGCGATCTGATGGGCGACACGATCCTTGATCGAGGCCTGAGGGACGGAGCCGCTCAACTCTGCCACATCGGCTTCGACCATCTCCCGCACGAGCTGAACAAAGCTGCACTTCGGCGTCCAGCCAAGCTGTTCGCGCGCCTTGGTCGCGTCGCCGAGCAGCAGATCCACCTCCGTCGGCCGGAAGTAGGCAGGATCGATCCGCACCAGAATGGCACCGCTCGATGCGCAGACACCAATCTCATCCGTACCGCTGCCCGACCACTCGATCCGGCGTCCGACCACGCGGAAGGCAGCCTCGACAAAGGCCCTGACCGAGTAGGTCTCTCCGGTCGCCAGGACATAATCATCGCTGTGATCCTGCTGCATGATCCGCCACATGCCCTCGACGTAGTCGCGCGCATGGCCCCAGTCGCGGCGGGCGTTCAGATTGCCGAGCCAAAGGCAGTCTTGCTGGCCATGGTGGATGGCCGCAACGGCGCGGGTGATCTTGCGCGTCACGAAGGTCTCGCCGCGCAGCGGGCTCTCGTGGTTGAACAGGATCCCGTTCGAGGCATGCATGCCATAGGCCTCGCGGTAGTTCACCGTGATCCAATAGGCATAGAGCTTCGCCGCGGCATAGGGGCTGCGCGGATAGAACGGCGTCGTCTCTCGCTGCGGCGTCTCCTGCACCAGACCATAAAGCTCCGACGTAGACGCCTGATAGAAGCGCGTCTTCCTCTCCAAGCCCAGGATCCTGATCGCTTCCAGCAGCCGCAGCGTACCAATGGCGTCTGCGTTTGCCGTGTATTCCGGCGTCTCGAAGCTGACCTGCACATGCGACTGTGCGGCGAGGTTGTAGATCTCGTCGGGCTGCACCTCCTGGACGATCCGGATCAGGTTCGTCGAGTCGGTCAGGTCGCCGTAATGCATGAGGAACCGCAGATCATCCTCGTGCGGGTCCTGGTAGAGATGGTCGACGCGGCTCGTGTTCAGAGACGACGAACGCCGCTTCACACCGTGAACCATGTAACCTTTTTCGATCAGCAGTTCGGCAAGATAGGCGCCATCCTGACCCGTCACACCCGTGATCAATGCTTTACGCACAGCCATCCCCATTTTGACTTCAACTCACCCACTCGGACTTGTCTCGCTTCAAGAATAGATTTCAGCGCCTGTTCGCGCCCAACGACGCGGAACGCTGAAGGTAGTGAGCAACGCCGCCATCACTTAAGGCCATGCCCAAGCCAAGCATGATCCTCCCGTGCGCGCCCGCGACCCCCACCATCATGACGGCCGCCCATCGGATGTATCGACCGCGAGCGGTGCTGCGTCGCGCGCCGATCCGCGCCGCTCGCCCTCCATCGACGCGTACACGCGCTGCAGCCTGTCAGCATAAGCGGCGATGCTCAGGTTATCGAGGAAGTAGACGCGCGCCGCACGGGCAAGCCGCTCACAACCGGCCGGATCGCGCGACAGCACCGCGAGCGCCTCGGCCAAACCTTCGGGATCTCCCGGCGTGACGAACCGGCCGTTCACGTCTTCGGTGAGCACTTCCTCGTGCGCACCCACCCGTGTGGTGACCACGGTAAGCGCATTCGCCATCCCCTCGAGCACCGACATGGCCATGCCTTCGGCGTGGGAGGGCAAAACCAGCACATCCGCGCGGGCACAGAGCGCGCGCACCGCGGGTTCATCCACCCAACCCGGGAAATCGATGCGGTCCACCACACCCAAAGCGCTCGCCTGCTCACGGTAGTCATCGATAGGCCCATCACCGGCCAGCGTCGCCCGCCAGTCCACACCCTGCATCTGAGGGTGCGCCAAGGCCTCTAGCAACTCCGGCACGCCCTTGCGCTCGCTCAGGCGCCCGAGAAACAGAATGTTGAACGGCGAGGAGGGCGACCGGGCGTAGGTCATGGTCGGCTTGGGGTCCGGGACGGCATTGTGCAGAACGGCGACCCGATGCGGCGCGATATCGAGTTTCTCCTCCATCAACCGACGATCCCGATGGCCGAGCACGACAACCCTGTCGGCGCCCTGGAACATCCGCTTGATGGCAAATCTGATTGGCGCCGGGCGCCGGGCGATATCGTCCGCGTACTCCGGATCGTGCAGGTGCAAAACATGCGTGCTGCCGATCAGCCGCGCGACGCCGGTCAGCATCAGCTTTCGCACCGTGCTGCCGCGACCGGCGATGTGGATGTGCTGGATACACCGCGGCGCGAACAGCCGATCGCGGATCAGCGTCACCCCCGCCAGGAAAAGCCGGAAGGGCGATCCCAGGACCGTCAGCGTCGGACCACGGGTATCGCTGATCTCGTGGCGGATGTTCCGGTCGCCCAGCTCATCGACGACATAGCCGACCAGCCGACCGATACCGCCGCCGCGTTCGCGCCCGCCGGGCAAGTAGTGCCGAGCCTGGACCGAGGCCTGCGCCAGATCCGATGAGGGAGCACCGCCGACGACCCGGGCGGCGGCGGTACCAGGGACCCTACGCTCAACACTCTGCGGCGGCTTTACACCAACATCGACCATCGCCACACCCAACGCTCACCGACCATGCCATGCACTCAGCGTGTTGCAGCGTAGCATAGCGGGCAGTGGCACCGACTGTTCAAACGTGCAGGGCGCCCGCCGTCGCGGGACAAATTCGCATGAGAAAGCGGGGGGCGAGACGGGAGTTTTTCTCAATTTGGGCATCTGATTAGTCGAATGGGGTACTCTCCTAGATCAGCAGGCTGCCATCCTGTCGGCGCGACAAAACCCTAGGTTGCAAACAGACTTGGCGTCCGCGCCGCCGACTTCGCCGGCGCGGCAGATACCACCGTTGGACGCCGCGTCGCCCTAGCCGGAGGTCCGGACGCGGTGGTTCTCGGGGTCGTAGCGGCAGGGGCTCACGACCTCGCCGGGCAAGCGCTCGCCGAGGACGAGAACGTCGACGCCTGTGCCTTCCGCCGCATGGGCGGGGTCCAGGAAGCCCATCGCCAGGTTCTCGCCCATCCGGTGCCCCCAGGCGGCGGAGGTGACGGTGCCGATCACCGCGTCGCCCACGATGATGCTGTCGCCCGGATGCGCCGGCGCCCGCTCGCTGTCCAGGCGAAGGCTGACGAAGCGCCGGCGGGGCGCCTGGTTCTGCTTGGCCACCAGCGCGTCCCGGCCCGGGAAGGGCCCTTTGTCGAGGCGCACGAACCGCTCCAACCCGCTCTCGAAGGGATCGCATTCGTCGATTAGATCGGCCTTCCAGTGGCGATAGCCCTTCTCGATCCGCATCGCCTCGGCGGCACGCAGGCCGAAGGGCCGCAACCCAAGCGGCGCGCCATGGTGGGTGAGGAGCGTGTAGAGCGCCTCCGCCTGCGTCAGGGGCACGTGCAGCTCCCATGCCCGCTCGCCGGAGTAGCTGACCGCCATCGCGGTGCAGGCGATCGGGCCCAGATGCACCAGGCGCGCCGAGAGCCAGGGAAAAGCCTCGACCCGCCAGTCCGTGCGCGGGGCGGCGGCGCCAAGCAGCGCCTCCGCCCGCGGGCCGGCGACGACCAGGCAGGTGTAGGTCTCGGTCAGCGGTGTCAGGCGCACCGAGCCGTCGGCGGGCAGATGCGCTGTCAGCCAGTCGTGGTCGTGATGCTCCGCCGCCGCGGCCGAGCCCCACCAGAAACGGTCAGGCCCGAGCCAGGCGATCGTGGCCTCCGACAACACGTTGCCCCGGTCGGTGAGGGTATAGGCCAGCGCCACGCGCCCCTCGCGCCGTGGCATCCGCCCGGCGATCAGACTATCGAGCCAGTCGTGCGCCCCGCGTCCCTCCACCGCGATCCGGGTAAAGCCGGAGACCTCCATCACGCCGACGCCGTGCTGGACCGCCGCGACCTCGGCCGCCACCGCGCGCTCCGCCGCCGTCCAGCCGAAACCCGGTGTGTCGGCGAAGCCCGGCTCAAGGCGGTAATAGGCGGCGCGTTCCCAGCCGTTGACCGGCGCGAAATCGGCGCCCGCGGCGCGCAAATGGGGCGTGATCGGCGTCGTGCGGGCATCGCGGGCGGCCGGGCGATGCTCATGCGGGCGGTGAAAGCGGAACTCGTTCTGATAGTCCTCGATCGCCTTCAGCGCGGTGTATTCCTCGCCCGCATAGGCACCGAAGCGGCGGGGGTCGAGCGCCCAGGTGTCGTACTCTGCCTCACCGTGGACCATGGTCTGGGCCAGCAGCCAGCCATGGCCGCCCCCCTCGCCCAGGCCCGCGCGCAGGCCGGTGATGCACCAGGCGTTGCGCCGCCCCGGGATGCGCCCCACCAGCGGCACGCCATCGGGGGTATAGGTGATGGGCCCGTTGATGATCGTATGGATCCCGGTCTCCGCCAGCGCCGGCAGACGCTCGATCGCGCCCTCCAGCACGGGCAGCACCCGGTCGGGGTCGTCGGGACAGAGCGCATTGGTGAAGCCGGGATCGATCCCGTCGAGCCCCCAGGTCCGGCAGTCCTGTTCGTAAAAGCCGACCAGCAGGCCCTGCTTCTCCTGGCGCGCATAGAAGTCCGCCTGGGGGCAGCGGATCAGCGGCATGCGATGCCCCGCCTCGGCGATCCCCGCGATGGGCTCGGTCAGGAAATACTGATGCTCCATCGAGGCGACGGGGAGTTCGACGCCCATCATCGCGCCGATCTCGTTGCAGCGGTAACCGCCGGCGTTGACGATGTGCTCGGCGATGATTTCGCCCTTGGGGGTGGTGACGACCCACTCCCCGCCCGGGCGCTGGCTGAGAGCCGTGACGGGCGTATGCCGATGCACCTCCGCCCCCGCCCGCCGCGCACGTCGCGCGAGCGCCTGGCAGAGCTGCGCGGGGTCGATGTCGCCGTCCAGCGGGTCCCAAAGCGCGCCCTTGAGGCCCTCGGTCGCGATCAGCGGATGGCGCCGCCCGGCCTCTGCCGCATCGATCAGCTCGAACTCGACCCCCATGCCCTTGGCCAGGCTCTGGAAGTGGCGATAGCCCTCCAGGTGCCAGTCCTCGGTCGCCAGGCGCAGCCCGCCGTCGGCATGGTGGTAGTTGATGGGATAGTCCGGGTCGTCCGCCAGCTCCTTGTAGAGGCTGATCGAATGGGTCTTGAGGCCGACCATCACCTGGATCGCGCCGAAGTTCGTCACCTGCGCGGCGGAGTGCCAGGTCGTGCCCGAGGTCAGCTCGTCCCGTTCCAGAAGGACCACATCGCTCCACCCCTCCTGGGTCAGATGATAGAGCGCGGAACAGCCGCCGATGCCGCCGCCGATGACAACCGCCCGGGCATGGCTTCTCATGACGCTCTCCTTCGTGCTCGCCGACCGCTGCTGGGCGGTATCGGAGCCGGCGCCCATCGCAGGGTCAATCCGACAGCGGGGCTTCTGCGAAAAACCGCAGGGCGCCTTCGGAAATCCGGAACGCAGCGCAGTGCGATTGCGGCGCCGCCCCCAGCCTGGGAGACTGCGCCCCATGCCCGGGACAGGACAGGCCATGGAGGATCGCAAGCGTTCGCGTCGCGGCGGCGGCCGGGCGGCGCGTCAGACCCTGCGCCGCGATCCTGGCATGGCGATCAACCCCGCGCCCCCGGGGCAACAGGGCGGTGCCTATCGCCCGCTCGACCAGGCGGGGATCGAGGCGATTTACGACGCAGCCCTCACGCTGCTGGCCGACCTCGGGATGGGGCGCGCACCCCCCGCGCTGGTCGAGGCCGCGACCGCCCAGGGGGCCGAGGTCAATGCCCTCGGCCGCCTCAGCTTCCCGCGGGCCATGGTGGAGGAGGTGATCGCGGCCTCCCCCTCCCGCTTCATCTACCACGGCCGCGACCCGGCCCATGACTTCGAGATCGGGGGCGAGCGCGTCCATTTCGGTACCGGCGGCGCCGCGGTGCAGACGCTGGACATGGAGACCGGGCTCTACCGCCCCTCCACCCTCGCGGATCTGCATGATTTCACGCGGCTGGCGGATGCGCTCACCAACATCAGCTGGTTCACCCGCTGCTGCATTGCAACGGACGTGGAGGACAGCTTCGCCCTCGACATCCACACGGCCTATGCGCTGGTGCTGAACACGACCAAGCCGGTCGGCACGGCCTTCACCCTGGCGGCCCATGTGGACCCCATCGTCGACATGTTCGACCTGGCACTGGGCGGCGAGGGGCGGTTTCGCGCAAGGCCCTTCTGCAAGGCGCATATCTCGCCCGTCGTCTCGCCGCTGCGCTACGGAGAGGACGCGGTGGAGGTCACCCAGGCCTGCGTGCGCCGCGGGGTGCCGATCAACTGCATCATCGCCGCCCAGTCCGGCGCCACGGCCCCGGCGACCCCCGCGGGCTTTCTCACCCAATCGCTGGCCGAGACCTTGGCGGGGCTTATGCTGGTCCATGCCTTCGGGCCCGGCCACCCGGTGATCTTCTCCAACTGGCCGCTGGTCATCGACCTGCGCACCGGCGCCTTTGCCGGGGGTGGCGGGGAGAGCGCCATCATGAACGCCGCCGCGGCCCAGTTGGCGAATTGGCTGGGCCTGCCCTCCGGCGTTGCCTGCTCGATGGCGGACGCCAAGGCGGTGGACGCGCAGATGGGCACCGAAAAGGCGATTACAGCGCTCGCCTGCGGCCTGGCCGGCGCCAACATGGTCTATGAGAGTGCGGGGATGATGGCCTCGCTCCTGGGCGCGAGTTTCGAGGCCTTCGTGCTGGATGACGAGATGCTCGGCATGGTCCAGCGCGCCGTCAGGGGCATCGAGGTCGACGAGGAGCGCATCGGCCTGGAGGCCATCCGCGATGCGGTGCTGGGCGAGGGGCATTTCCTGGGCCATGCCCATACCATGGCCGCGATGGAGCGGGACTGGCTGTGGCCCGCGCTGGCCGACCGCGATGCGCCCAGCCTTTGGGCCGAGAAGGGCGCGCCGGATGCCTGGGGCCGCGCCCGCGCCCGGGCAAAGCAGATCCTGGCGGATCATCGCCCCGCCTACCTCGACGGCGCGACCGACAATGCGATCCGCGCTAGGCTGCCCGCCCTGCCCTAGCGACGGAGCCCTGCCATGACCCTGACCCCCGACGACGCGATGATGCTGCGCGGTCTCTATTGGTGGGGGGTGCCGACGCTCTTCGCCTGTGAGCACGATGCCGATCCGGCGAATGCCGACATCGCCCTGGTGGGCATTCCCCATTCCACCGGCAACGGCACAACCGAGCGTGATCAGCACCTCGGCCCGCGGGCGGTGCGCGACGTCTCCGCCGTCCAGCGCCGGGTGCATCTGGGGATGGAGCTGGACCCCTGGTCGGTGGCGCGGGTGCGGGATATCGGCGACGTCCCCCTGCCCGAGGCCAACGACAACGAACGCTGCATCGAGCGGATCACCCAGCATTTTCGCCAGATCGACGCTGCCGGCGCGCGGCCCGTCTCCATCGGGGGCGATCACTCGATCACGGGCGGCGTGCTCCAGGCCCTCGGCGGGGGGCGGCTGTCGGACGGAGAGCCGGTCGCGCTCCTGCACCTCGACGCCCATACGGATGTCTACACCGGGCTCGACCATTTCCTGGGCGCGCGGAAATCGGCCGCGCATTGGGGCGCCTATCTCGTCGATCAGGGTCATGTCGACCCGCAGGCCAGCGTGCAGATCGGCATCCGCGGCAACCCCCGGACGCTCGACTGGCTCGAACCCTCCCGCAGCTACGGTTATCGCCTGATCACCATGGCGGAGTATCGCGCCATGGGCGCCGCAGCGGCGGTCGAGGAGATCCGCGCCCGCATCGGCGACAGGCCGGTCTATGTCACCTTCGATCTCGACTGTCTGGACCCCAGCGTCGCGCCGGGCGTGTCCAACCTGGAGCCGGGGGAGGAGGGTTTTCGCGTGGACGAGGCCATCCGCCTGCTCGGCGCGCTCCGCGGGCTCGACATCGTCGGGGGCGATGTCGTCTGCATGATGCCCACCAAGGATAGTCCGAACCGGATCACGGCGCTCAGCGCCTCGGTCGTGATGTTCGAGATGATCGCGCTGATGGCGGACCGGGTCAGGGCCCGGGGCGGGCCGACGCCAGGGGCGTGACGCCCGGGACCTCGCCCTCGATCCGCACCTCGCCCGCTAGCCAGGGTGCCGCGGCCGCCGCGGCGGGGAGGACGCGCCGGGCGATCTCCTCGCGCAGCCGGGCCGCCACCTGCCCTGGCAGCGCGCCCATGACGCCCTTGCGCGCGAACAGCGAGAGGGAGCGCCCGAAGGCCGCGAACGGGAGGGGGTGCAGGTCCAACCCATCGTGCAGGCGCGGTGCACTGAGGAACCCCAGGGGCGTCGCGATCGCCCAGCCCTGCACCGCCGCTACCGTCGCTAGCACCGCGTGATTGCTGTCAAAGGCGAAGGCCCGGGCGGGCGATAGGCGGAGGCGCTGCAGATGCGCGTCGATCTGCTGACCCATCATCAGGCTGGGCGCATAACGCACCAAGGGTGCCGTCCCCAGCGCCGCCAGCGGATCATCGCCCGCCGCCAGCCCCCGCGCCGTCACCAGGACATAGGGTTCGCGCAGGATCGGATGCGCCTCGATCCAGTCGGGCAGTGCCGCCTCCCCCTCCGCCACCACGACCATGTCGACGGCCCGGGTCTCCAGCGCCGCAAGGTTCTGGTGCGACGGCCCGGACTGCACGCTGATCGCGCAGTCCGGCATGGCATGCGACAGCCCCGCCACCAGGCCCGGGGTCACATCGGCATCAAAGTCCTCGACGATGGCCAGGCGCAGGCGCGGCAGGCTGGCGAGCGCCATCTCCGCCAATTCGCTCATCGCACCCGTGGCTTCGTCCAGGATCGTGAGGGCGCGCTTCAGGAACACCGCCCCTGCAGGCGTCAGCGCGAAGGGCCGGGCGGCGCGGTCGATCAGCCGCGCACCAAGCGCCGTCTCGAGGTTGGTGAGTTGCTGAAAGACCGAAGATGGGCTCGCCCCCAGCCGCTGGGCGGCACTGGCGAGCGAGCCTTCCTCGACGACGGCCACGAAGACCTCGATGGCGCGCAGCGTCAGCCGCCCGCCATCGCGCGTGCTCATTTCTGGTCGGCGCGGCGGAACGCCCCTTGGACGATCCGGTCCATGACCATGGCGACGAAGAGGATCGCGAAGCCGCCCAGCAGGCCCGGCCCCTTGGCGGCGTATTGCAGAGCCTCCAGGATCTCCTTGCCAAGCCCGCCGCCGCCGATCAGCGAGATGATCACCACCATCGACAGACACATCAGGATCGTCTGGTTCACCCCGGCCATGATCGAGGGCAGCGCGAGTGGGATCTCCACATCCTTGAGGATCTGGCGTTTCGACGCCCCGAAGGCCTCCGCCGCTTCCTTGATGCTGTCGGGCACCCCGCGCATCCCCAGCGCCGTGAGGCGGATCACCGGCGGCATGCCGAAGATGATCGTGGCCAGAATCCCCGGCGGGTTACCGGTGCCGAAGAAGGCGATGATCGGGATCAGATAGACGAAGGCCGGCAGGGTCTGCATCAGGTCGAGCACCGGCTCGGCGAAGTTATAGGCCCTGCGCGACTTGCCGAACCAGATCCCCAGCGGGATGCCGATGACGATACAGATCAGCACCGCAGCGCCGACCAGCGCCACCGTCTCCATCGCGATTTCCCAGTAGCCGAGGAAGGCGATATAGGCGAGTGCGGCGGCGGTGAAGATCGCGACCCGCGGTCCGGCCGAGCGAAAGGCAACGACGCAGATTACGGTCATGACCACGGGCCAGGGCGTGCCGTTGAGCGCCAGCGTCAGCGCATCGAGGACCGAGCGGACCGCCGTCGTGATGCTGTCGAAGGCCCCGGCCCCGGCGATGGCCGCAGCATCGATGCGCGCCTCCAGCCAACCCGCGAAGACCGAATAGAGCGTCTCTCCCTCGGTCGCCAGGAACAGCCCGGACAGCGCTGCCTCCGGAAACGCATTGAGCGCTTCGATGGGCGAGGCGACGGTGAACTTGTAGATCGTAAGCGGGGCAATCGCGCCGATCAGCGCCAGGCCGATCCACATCCGCCGCTTCTCAAAGCCCGAGGGGACCGAGCTCGCATCGATCCGCCAGCGCGAATACTGCTTCTCATAGGCCGCATTCGCCCAAAGACCCTGCGTCAGCTTGAACAGGATGAGCAGCCCCAGACCGGTGAGCAGGATCGTCGTCGCCTCGGCGCCCAGCGCGGTGGCCTGGGCTTGAGAGTTCTCCGCGGCCCGGGTCAGGTTACCGGCCAGCGTCTCGAAGCGGCTCGGATCCTCCCCGGCCTCGCGCGCGGCGGCGGCGCGGTCCAGAAACTCCTGCGCGCGGCCGAGCTGTGTCTCCGCACGATCGCTGAACTCCGCACCCGGGTTGCCCCAGAGGCCACGGCCGATCTGCACCCAGGCGATGATCTCCAGGATCAGGAAGGCCCAGAACATCGCCCAGACACCGCGGGTCGCGGCCCAGGCCGGCCCCGCCAGCGCTGCGGCCTGGTTGAAGGTGTTCGGCAGCGGCGAGGTCTTCTCGAAGATCCGGTGGAACTTATCGACGTAGTAGTCGCCGTTCTCGCCGGCGAACTCCCTGATAGAGGCGTCGAGCGCTTCGCGATCGACTTCGATATCGGAGGCGGCGATGACCGACGGGCCCGGGCCGTCCTCGGCGGTGGCGTCCTTCGCGGCGGCGGCGCTCATTCTTTGCCTCCCTGGATGCCGCGCAGCAGGCGGCGCTTGGTGACGACGCCGACGTCGGCGCCCCCCTCGGTGATGACAACCGGCACGTCACTATCAGCGGAAAGGTCGATGAGGTAGTCGAGGTCGCTGTCCTCCGACGCGCGCGGCGCGGTATCGAGCGCCCCGTTGCCCATGGCCGGGTTCTCGGCCCGCCACTGGTCGATGGGCGCCATGATCGAATGGGCCTTCACCAGCTTCAGCTTCGAGATGCCCTGCACGAACTCGCGCACGTAGTCGTCGGCGGGCTCGGTCACGATCTCCTCGGCGGTGCCGATCTGGACGATCACGCCGTCCTTCATGATCGCGATGCGGTGACCGATGCGGATCGCCTCGTCCAGGTCGTGGGTGATGAAGAGCGTGGTCTTACCGAGCTCCGCCACCAGGGCGGAGAACTGATCCTGAAGCTGCAGGCGGATCAGCGGATCGAGCGCCGAGAACGGCTCGTCCATCAGCAGGATCTCGGGGTCCGACGCCAGCGCGCGGGCGATGCCGACGCGCTGCTGCATCCCGCCCGACAGCTCCCGCGGGAGCCGGTCCTCGTAGCCCTTGAGGTCCACCAGGCTCAGCGTGTGGTCCGAGATCGCCCAGCGCTTGGACTTCGGCACGCCGCGGATTTCCAGCGGATAGCCGACATTCTCCCGCACCGAGCGGTGAGGCATCAGCGCCATGTGCTGGAACACCATGCCGATGCGCGTGGCCCGCACGGCGCGCAGCGCCTTGGCGGACATGGCAGAGACGTCCTCGCCCATGATTTCGATCGTCCCTGCAGTAGGTTCGATCAGACGGTTCACGTGGCGCACCAGGGTCGACTTGCCCGATCCGGACAGGCCCATGATGCAGAAGATCTCTCCGCGGGCGACCGTGAAGCTCGCATCCTGCACGCCGACGACGCAGCCGAAGCGCTCCAGGACCTGTGGCTTTGTCAGCCCCTCGCTGCGGACGGCCTGCAGCGCCTCGTCGGCGCGCTCGCCGAAGACCTTCCAGACGTGTTCAAGCTTGACGACGGCTTCGCTCATCGGACCCTCCGGTCGCGTCCTTTCCAGGTCGGAAAGAGAAGACCCGCCGGGCTGGGGTGCGCGGCGGGTCGGTGGTCGGTTACTCGGTCAGCCAGCCGAGGACCAGGTCCTCGTTTTCGGCCACCCAGGCCCTAGCGAAGGCCTCCGGATCCACGTTGTCGACGGCCAGGGCCTTACCCATGGCGCTCAGTGCTTCGGCCGGCATCTGGTAGTTGCGGAACAGCGCCGCGACTTCCGGATGCGCCTCCTCGATGGCCTTGGAATAGTGCAGGTGCAGCGTCGCACCGTTCCAGGCGGTCGAGGCGGAGGACTTCTCCAGCCAGTTCGCATCGTCCGTCGGCTGCACGATGTTCCAGGTCGCCGGGTCGTGCGCCGGCTCCTCGAGCACGGTCAGATCGTGCATGACGAAGATGTAGTGGGGGCTGTAGCAGAAGCCGAGCCAGGGCTCGCCCGCCTTGATGGCATTCGCGAGGTTGGCATAGGCCAGCGTCTCGTCGAACTCGGTCAGCTCCATGGTCTGATCGTAGCCATAGGACTTGGCGCGGATCTTCTCGACCACGGTCGAGGCCCAGCCGGGCGCACCGATCCAGACCTCCGGCGTGCCGTTACCGTCGCTGTCGAAGATCTTCATCTTCTCGGGATCGGTCAGATCGTCGATCGAGGTGACGCCGAACTCCTCCGCGATGGCCGTGGGCACGCACATGCCCTGTTCGGCCTGCACCGGGTTGGTGTTCATCACCACGGTACCCTTGTCCTTGACGTAGGTGTCGTGGAGGTTCTGCTGGTTCGGCATCCAGACCTCAGGGTGGACGTGCATCGCCCCCTTGTCCATCGCCTCGAAGACGATCGGGTTGGTGCCGTTCTGCAGCTCGACCTCAAGGCCGAGGTTGTCCTCGATGGTGACCTTCAGGACATGGGCCGTCGCGTTGACCGACGCCCAGTTCGGGACCCCGATCACGACATCCGCCGCCATGGCCGGGCCCGAGAGGGCGGCGACGCTGACGGCGATGGCGAGGTTGCGTTTGAGCATGTGATAGTCTCCCTGACTGTGTGCAGTCCCGTCGCGAGCCGGAGGCGCCACCGACGGTTGTTTTGTTTGTCGGCGCATTTCGTGGCGCCCCGATGGTTTTCAGCCTCAACGGCACCCTGCCGCTTTTCAAGACTTTCTTTACCTATCAGCCGATCAAATGCGCCCAAGGCCCTGGTTTGGCAGGGCCCTCAAGGGCCGACCAGTCCAAGCCACAGCGTTCGACAAGTCCAATTCGGCGCGTACTGCACGGTTTTTGGGCAGCCTCCATAGCGGGCAGCCGGGCACTTTCCCACAACGGCACAGGCCCGTTTGGACAACCTACAGGGGTCGGGTCAGTTGGACGTCGATCTGCCGTGCTGCCGCTCGGCGAGGTGGCGGGCGTTACGCGACGCGACGGGCCTGGCCTGCGCCACCACCCTTGCCGCGAAGCTCGGCCCAGATCATCGCAGCCAGCACCTCCGCCGCATCGAGGTCGGCGGCCACGCCCGCGGTCCGCAGAGCCAGGCCGGCCGTGCCGATGATGATCTCTTCGACGTCGGGATCGACGACACCGCCGGCGAGAACCGAGGCGAGATCCGCCCCTTCCGCCGTGATCTCCGCCAGGCGCGCGGTTAGCCCAAGCCGTGCCGGCGCCTCCGCCTCGACCGGCGTGCCACCACGCAGGCCAAAGACCGAGATGCGCTTGCCGGGGTGGCGCTCGAACTCTCCGCCACCGCCTTTGATCACCGCCAGATCCGGCTGTCCGAGGAGCGCCGCCGCATCGCGCTGCAAGGCGCGGAAGGTCGGGTGAAACACCCCCTGCACCGCAGCCCGGGCACCCGCTGGGTTGAGCCCGCGCAAGCAGGAGTTGACCGGCGAGCGCAGGCCCAGCACCTCGCGCAGCCGCAAGAGTTCGATCAGCCGTCCATCCAACGCCTCGAGCGGGGCATAGGCGATGCCCTCATGGGCGAGCAGGCGCCGCGCCGCCGCCGGTGTCTCCGCCACGCGGATCCCGGCATCGGCGAGGGCGCTGCGCACGCAGGCGATGCCCTGCCCCTCCCCGTTCCAGCCGTGCAGCAGCACCGGCACGCCGGCCGCGGCCACGACCCGCGCCGACAGCAGGAACCAGGGCAGCCCGCGGCTGCGCCCGGCGGCGTAGCTTGGCCAGTCCAGCGCCACCCCGATCTCCTGCCAGGGTTGGAGCCGCGCGCGCATCGCCTCCACGAAACCCGCAATCTCTTCGGCACTTTCGCCGCGATAGCGCATCAGCATAAAGAGCGCGCCCACGGCATGGGGATCGGCGGTGCCGTCCAGGATCTGGCGCATGGCATCGGCCGCCTCCGCCCGCTCCAGCGAGCGCGCGCGGCCCGGGCCGCGACCCATGGCGCGGACATAGGCGCTGATGCTCATTCCGCCGCCATCCCGTCCAGTTGAACGGGGCGCAGCCCCTCCAGAATGCCCTGGATCTCCGGCCGGCAGGAGCCGCAGTTGGTGCCCGCCGACAGGGCCCGCCCGACGGCCTCGACATCATTGAGGCCTTCCGCCGCCGCCACCCGGGCGATGGTATTGGCGCCGACGGCGAAACAGCTGCAGACGGTGGCGCCGGGGTCCGGCAGCGCGGCGCTCGGCCGGCCGATCAGCAGGCGCCCGAGTTCCTCGCCCTCGGCAAAGGCCGCGGCGGCATGGGTCCGCGCCACCGCGACGGGGCCGGGCGAGGCGAAGAGCACCGCCTCCACCGCGCCGTCGATCGCAAAGCCCAGGCGCACGTTGCCGAGGGCCGGATCGATGACGCTCACGACGCCCGCCCGCTGCGAGACGCCGAGCATCGCCCGCGTCTCCTCGACCCAATCCTCGGGGCAGCGGGTGCCGGCGAGTTCATGGCGCCACCCGCCCTCGGTCTTGGCGCGCGCCCAGTAGTCGGCCTTGGGCGTCACCTCATGGCGCGTGAGGGCGAACCCGTGCCAGGCGGCGGCGAAGGGCTCGATCCGCACCGGCTGGGCCTTGCTCTCCGGCTGGCCTGAGATCGGATCGACCACCGCGCCCACCACGCTGTCGACCCGCCCGCGCGCGGCGAACAGCGCCGTCCAATGCATGGGCACGAAGACGCTGCCCTGGGGGGTCCGGTCGGTCACCAGGGCGCGCAGGACGACAGTGCCGTAGGGGCTGTCCAGGCGGATCAGCGAGGCCGCGTCGATCCCGGCCACCGCGGCATCGTCCGGATGCACCTCGGCATAGGGCTCGGCCATATGCGCGCTCAGCCGCGACGACCGGGCCGTGCGCGTCATGGTGTGCCAATGATCGCGCACCCGGCCCGTGTTGAGGCGCAGCGGATAGTCTTGGCTGAGCGGCACCGCCGGCGCGCGATAGGCCACCGGGATCATCCGCCCGCGGCGATCCGGGGTGAAGAACCCGCCCTCGGCAAAGAACCGTCCGCCGGCGGCCTTGTCGCGCGGCACGGGCCATTGCACGGGCGCAAGAGCGTCGTAGTCGGCCGTGTCGATCTCGGCGAGGGCGGCGATGTCGAAGTCGAGGCCCAGATCACCGGCCACCTCGGACAGCGCCGCATGCTCGCGGAAGACCGAGGCCTCGTCCGCCCAGGCAAAGGCCTCGGGCCAGCCCATGGCGGCGCCCACATCGGCGACGATACGCCAGTCGGGCCGCGCCTTGCCCGGTGCCGGCAGAAAGGCCCGCTGGCGGCTGATCCGCCGCTCGGAGTTGGTGACGGTGCCGGACTTCTCGCCCCAGGCGGTCGCGGGCAGCAACACGTCGGCCAGCCGCGTGGTGTCGGTATCCGCCAGGATGTCGGAGACGACGACGAAGGGGCAGGCGCGGATCGCCGCCGCGACATCGTCGGCCTGGGGCAGGCTGACGGCGGGGTTGGTGGACATGATCCACAGCGCCTTGATCCGCCCATCGGCACAGGCGCGGAACAGATCCACCGCCTTCAGCCCCGGTGCGGTCGGCATCGCGGGGGCCTGCCAGAAATCCTGCAAGGCGTCGCGATGCGCGGGTTCGGTGACGTCCAGATGCGCGGCCAGCATGGTGGCGAGGCCGCCGACCTCCCGGCCGCCCATGGCGTTGGGTTGGCCGGTGACGCTGAAGGGCCCCATGCCCGGCCGCCCGATCCGGCCCGTCGCCAGGTGGCAGTTGATGATCGCGTTGACCTTGTCCGTCCCGGCGGAGGATTGGTTGACCCCCTGGCTGTAGACGGTGACCACACGCTCGCTGCCGATCCAGAGGCGGGTGAAGGCCTCGATCTCCGCCTCGCGGAGGCCGGTGACCGCCGCGACCTCGGCCGGGCTGACGGCCTGGGCGCGCGCCACGGCCTCGGCGAAGCCGGCGACGTGCTGGCGCACGTAGGCGTCGTCCACCGCCCCCTCCTCGACGATCCGCGACAGGAGCGCGTTGAACAGGGCCACGTCGCTGCCGGGGGCGAGAGAGAGGGAGAGATCCGCAAGGCCAGAGGTCGCCGTGCGCCGCGGATCGATGTTGACGACCCGCATCCCCGGCCGCGCGGCCTTGGCGGCGGCGATGCGCTGGAACAGCACCGGGTGGCACCAGGCGAGGTTGGAGCCGACCAGGACCACCAGGTCCGCCTCCTCCAGGTCCTCATAGGTGCCCGGCACGGTGTCGGCGCCAAAGGCCCGCTTGTGCCCCGCCACCGACGACGCCATGCAGAGCCGCGAGTTCGTGTCGATGTTGGCGGAGCCGATGAACCCCTTCATCAGCTTGTTGGCGACGTAATAGTCCTCGGTCAGCAGTTGGCCCGAGACGTAGAAGGCCACGCTGTCCGGTCCGTGCTCCTCGATCGCCTCGCGAAAGCGCCGAGCGACCAGGGTCGTCGCCTCGTCCCAGGATGCCTCCAGCCCGCCGACCATGGGGGTGAGTAGCCGCCCTTCAAGCCCGACCGTCTCGCCAAGGGCAGAGCCCTTGGAGCAGAGCCTGCCGAAGTTGGCCGGGTGGTCGGGATCGCCTGCGATGGCCGCCCCGCCCTGCCCGTCCGGCGTCGCGATGACGCCGCAACCGACCCCGCAATAGGGGCACGCCGTGCGGACACCGCCGCCCGTGACGTCGTCTTCGGCCGGAGGGGTGGACGCGGCCTCGGTCATTCCGCGGCGACCGGGTCGGCGATGGGGCGGGCGTCGAGGCGGGCGGGGTCGAGCAGCACGCGCCCCTGGTCGACCTTGGCGCCGAAGGTGGCAACGGCGCCCTCGTCCGCGCCCTGGGCAAGGCCGGTCTCCAGCGAGATCACCCAGTTGTGGAGCGGGCAGGTCACCGCGCGGCCATGGACGATCCCCTCCGACAGGGGCCCGCCCTTGTGCGGGCAGCGGTCGTCGATGGCGAAGACCTCGTCCTCGCCGGTGCGGAACAGCGCCACGCAGCCCATGCGGGTGCGCACCACGCGGGCGCCGCGGACGGGGATATCCTCGAGCGCGCCGACATCGATCCAGCTCATTCCGCAGCCTCCAGCGTCAGATCCGCGAGCGGCTTCCAGGCCCGCTCGACCGTGTCGTTGGCCCGCTCGGCCCAGGGGTCCTTCTGGAAGACCTGCTGCGAGAGATCGAAGCGCGCGACCAGGGCCTTGCGCTCCTCCAGGTCGTGCACGACCCGATCCTGCACCCAGTCGAGGCCGACCTTGGCGACCCACTTGTAGGGACGGTCGAGATACTTGGCGTGCTCGCGGTAGAGCTGGACGAAGGCGACGATGAGCTCGATCGCCTCCTCCGGCGTCTCGCATTTCGCGAGCCGCTCCACCTCCTTCACGTCCATGCCGGCCGCACCAGCGACCCCGATCTCGAAGCCGCTATCCACGCAGATGACGCCCACGTCCTTGCAGGTCGCCTCGGCGCAGTTCCGCGGGCAGCCGGAGACCGCCATCTTGACCTTGTGCGGCGTCCAGGAGCCCCACATCCGCTTTTCGATCGCGATCCCCAGCGCCGTTGAGTCCTGCGTGCCGAAGCGACAGTGATCGGTGCCGACGCAGGTCTTCACGGTCCGCAGACCCTTGGCATAGGCATGGCCCGAGACGAGGCCGGCCTGACCCAGATCGGCCCAGATGCCTGGAAGGTCTTCCTTCTTGACGCCGAGCAGGTCGATGCGCTGGCCGCCGGTCACCTTGACCGTCGGCACGTCGTACTTGTCAGCCGCATCGGCGATGGCGCGCAGTTCGGCGGCGTTGGTGATGCCGCCCCACATGCGGGGGACCACGCTGAAGGTGCCGTCCTTCTGGATGTTGGCGTGATTGCGCTCATTCACGAAGCGGCTCTGCGGGTCGTCGCGATACTCCAGCGGCCAGTCGGCGAGCAGGTAGTAGTTGAGCGCCGGACGGCAGACGTGGCAGCCGCAGGAGGTCTTCCACCCCAACTCCTGCCAGACCGCGGGCATCGACTTCAGCTCCCGCGATTTGATCAGCCGGCGGACGTCTTCGTGCGTGAGATCCGTGCAGCCGCACATGGGCTTGGCGGTCGGCAACTCGAAGCCGTCGCCAAGCGTCACGGCCATGAGCTGTTCCACCAGCCCCGTGCAGGTCCCGCAGGAGGAGGAGGCCTTGGTGCCCGCCCTCACCGCGTCCAGCGTGGTGGCGCCGCCGGCGATGGCGGCCGTGATCTGACCCTTCGAGACGCCGTTGCAGCCGCAGATCTCCGCCTCATCCGGCAAGGCTGCAACGGCCGCCATAGGGTCCAGCGGGGCCCCTCCAGCAACCGTGGGGCCGAAGATGAGCGTCTCGCGCATCTCCGAGATGTCGGTCTCGTCCTTTAGCAGGCCGAAGAACCAGGTGCCGTCGGCGGTGTCGCCGTACATCACAACGCCGATGATCCGATTGTCGCGGATGACCAGGCGCTTGTAGACGCCGCGGGCGGGGTCGCGGAACACGATCTCCTCGCTGTCCTCGCCCTCGGCGAAGTCGCCGGCGGAGAAGAGGTCGACCCCGGTGACCTTGAGCTTGGTCGAGGTGACCGAACCCTCATAGGCGGCCTCGGCCCCCGCCAGCGTCGCCGCCGCGACCTTGGCCATGTCGTAGAGCGGCGCGACGAGCCCATAGCAGGCGCCGCGGTGCTCGACGCATTCGCCGACCGCCAGCACCGCCTCGTCCGAGGTGATCATCTGATCGTCGACGTGCAAGCCGCGGCCACAGGCCAGCCCCGCCTCCTTGGCCAGCGCGGTCGCCGGGCGGATGCCGACGGCCATGCAGACCAGATCCGCCTCGTAGACCGTGCCGTCGTCCAGGCGCACGGCCTCGACGCGATCCTCACCCACGATCTCATGGGTATTGGCGCGGCAATGGATGCGGATCCCGCGGCTCTCCAGCTCCTTCTGCAGCAGATAGCCCGCCGCAGGGTCGAGCTGACGCTCCATGAGGTAGGGCATCAGGTGCAGGACGGTCACCTCCATGCCGCGCAGGCGCAGCCCCGCCGCAGCCTCCAGCCCCAAGAGCCCGCCGCCGATCACCACGGCCTTGGCGCCGGGCTTGGCGGCCGCGTCGATCATCGCGTTGGTGTCGTCCAGGTCGCGGTAGGTGACGACGCCCGGCAGATCCTTGCCCGGCACCGGGATGATGAAGGGGCTGGACCCGGTTGCGATCACCAGCCGGTCATAGGCGGTCTCGCCCGTGGCGGTGGTCACCACCTTGCGCGCCCGGTCGATGCCGGTCACCGCCTCTCCGAACCGGCACTCAACACCGTACCCGGCGTACCAGTCGGCGTCGTGGGTGACGATCTCCTCGAACGTCTTCTCCCCCGACAGCACCGGCGAGAGCATGATGCGGTTGTAGTTGCCCCGCGGCTCCGCCCCGAAGAGCGTGACCGCGTAACGGCCTGGGTCCGCCTCGAACAGATGCTCCAGCATCCGGCCGGAGGCCATGCCGGCCCCGATGACGATGAGCTTTTCCTGGGTCATCGCCTTACTCCGCCGCCAGGTCGCTGCCGGCGCGCTGATAGGCGGAGACGACCATCTCCTCGCTCGCCTGCGCGTAGAAGGCGGTCCAGGCCTCCTGCACCTCGGGCGTGAAGGCATCTCCGAGGGCCTGCGCCAGCGTCCACAACAGAGCATCCTCGGCGGCGGCGTAATGCGCGGGCGTCACGCCGAAGACGACGCTGCGCCCCGCAAGGTCGCGGATGCGGCGGCTCAGCGCCTCAGGGTCGCGCAGGTCGTCCACCATGCCCGCGAGCATCTCGAACATCGCCTCGCGGTGCTTCAGCACATCGTCGCCCGCCATGGGCTCCTGTGGGTCACTGGCGAAGAAGCGGGCGCAGAACAGCTCCGCGGCCAGTTTTGAGATCGGCACGATCTGGCGAAAGGACCGCTCGAGCGCGTCGATTTGGGGGTCGGTCAGGGTCATCTCAGTCTCCGTCCCGCGCTCAGGCGGCCTTCTTGTGGGCGCCGTGCTCGTATTCCTCGAGGAACGCGAGCAGCTCTTCGCGGTAGCCGTAGTAGTCGGGGTGCTCCAGCAGGGCGCGGCGGCTGCGCGGGCGCGGCAGCGACACGTCCATGATCTTGCCGATGCGCGCGCGCGGGCCGTTGGTCATCATGACCACGCGGTCGGCCAGCAGGATTGCCTCGTCCACATCGTGGGTGACGCAGACGGCGGTGACCTTGGTGCGCGACCACACCTCCATCAGCACCTCCTGCAGCTCCCACCGCGTGAGGCTGTCGAGCATGCCGAAGGGCTCATCGAGCAGCAGCAGCTTGGGGCTGAGGGCGAAGGCGCGGGCGATGCCGACGCGCTGTTTCATCCCGTTCGACAGCTCGCTCGCCTGGCGGTCCATGGCATCGGCCAGACCGACCCGCTCCAGGTAGTACTCGACCACGTCCTGCCGCTCGGCCTGGCTGGCCTTGGGGTACACCCGGTCGGCCCCGATGGCGCAGTTCTCCCGCGCCGTGAGCCAGGGGAACAGCGAGGGGGCCTGGAAGACCACCGCCCGCTCCGGGTCGGCGTCGGTGACGTGCTTGCCGTCCAGCACGATGGCGCCCTTGGAGATCTCGTTCAGCCCCGCGGTCATGGTCAGCACCGTAGACTTGCCGCAGCCCGAGTGGCCGATGAGCGAGATGAACTCCCCCTTCTTGAGCGTGAGATCGAAGTCCTCGACCACCGTGAGGGGACCCTTGGGCGTCGGGTAGATCTTGGAGAGCTGGGAGAAGCGCAGGTAGCGGTCCTCGTCAAAGGTCTCGACCTTGGCCGCCTCGGCATAGGCCTTGGGCGTGCCATGGATCGGCGTGACCTCCGGCAGGGTACGCGTGCCCTCCACCTTCGCGGCGATGCCGACCTCCATCAGATACTCCGTCACCTTGGCGCGGAGCTGCTTGAAGGCGGGGTTGTGGTTCATCGCCGTGCGGTCGCGCGGACGCTCGAGGTTCACCTCGAAATCCTCCGACAGGGTGCCGTCGGGGTTCAGCGCGATGATCCGGTCGGCCAGCAGGATCGCCTCGTCCACATCGTTGGTGATCAGGACGACGGTCTTGCGGTCGCCCTCCCAAATCCGCTCGATCTCGTCCTGCAGGTTGGCCCGCGTCAGCGCATCGAGCGCCGAGAGCGGCTCGTCGAGCAGCAGCACCTCTGGGTTCATCGCCAGCGCCCGGGCGACGGCGACGCGCTGGCGCATGCCGCCCGACAGCTCCGCCGGGCGGCGGTCGGTGGCATGGCCAAGGCCGACCATCTTGACGAATTTCTCCACGATGGCGGTGCGCTCGGCCTTGGGCAGGCGCCCGTGGACGCTGTCCACCGCCAGGCCGACGTTCCCGTTCACCGTGAGCCAGGGCATGAGCGAGTAGGACTGGAACACCAAGCCCCGCTCCGGCCCCGGGCCCTGGATGGGGGCACCGCGGAAGAGCGCCTGCCCCGATGTGGGCATCTCCAGCCCGGCGAGCAGGTTGATCAGCGTCGTCTTGCCGGTGCCGGAGAAGCCGACGATGGCCAGGAACTCGCCTTCCTTTACCTGGAGGTCGATGCCCTTCAGCACCGCCTCATGCGCCGTGCCTTCGCCGAAGCCCTTGCAGGCGTTCTTAAGCTCAAGGATTGCCATGGCGCTCACCGCTTGTCCGAGTGGGTGAAGGCGGCCTGGATCGCGTACATCAGCCGGTCGAGGAAGAAGCCGATGATGCCGATCGTGATCACCGCGACCATGATCTTGGCGAGCGACTGGCTGGAGCCGTTCTGGAACTCGTCCCAGACGAATTTCCCCAGGCCCGGGTTCTGGGCGAGCATCTCGGCGGCGATCAGCACCATCCAGCCCACGCCGAGCGACAGGCGAAGCCCGGTGAAGATCAGCGGCAGGGCGGAGGGCAGGACCAGCTTGGTGATCTTGGTCCAGGTCGACATCTTCAGCACCCGGCTGACGTTCACCAGGTCCTTGTCGATGGAGCTGACGCCCAGCGAGGTGTTGATCAGCGTCGGCCAGAGCGAGCAGAGCGTGACGGTGATCGCCGAGTTCAGAAACGACTTCGAGAACATGCCGTCGTTCGTGGTGTAGAGCGCCGAGACCACCATGGTGACGATCGGCAGCCAGGCGAGCGGCGAGACCGGCTTGAAGACCTGGATCAGCGGGTTGAAGGCGGCATTGGCCGTGGCCGACAGGCCGCAGAGAATGCCGATGGGCACCGCGATCACCGTGGCCAGCAGGAAGCCGAAGAAGACGGTCTTCAGCGAGGTCCAGATCTGGTCGTAGTAGGTCGGCTTGCCGGTGTAGTCGCGCCACTTCACGCGGTCTTCGCGGCCCTGCTCGATCAGCTTCGCGTTGCGCGCCTCCTGACGCTCGTAGAAGGCGGCGGCGGATTCGCGGACCCGCAAATGGTCGGCATGCAGGTTCTCGACCTGCTCCCAGACCTGCGCGGGACCGGGAATGGCGCCCAGCGAGGTCTGCACCATGGGCGCCGTCTGCGCCCAGATCGCTAGGAAGGCCGCGATGGCGATCAGCGGCACCAGGAGCAGGCGCCAGATTTCGGTGAGCTGCGCCCGCGGGTTGTCGCCGGCGATCGCCCGCAACAGCGGCGCCATGAAGCTGAGGCCGAGGACCCGAAACCAGCCTTCTGCCTTATTGATCCGGGTGAAGAGCCTGGCGCGCCGGGCTTCGCGCGCGACGCGGGCCTCCTCGGCGGCGAGGTTTGTATCGCTGACTGCGGTCATCTCTGCCTCTCGACCTGTCTTATCCGTTCTGCGGCGCTGTCTTGGTCTGATGGCCGCGCAAAAGGCCCCACCGCCGCGGCGGTGGGGAAAGGGTCGTCAGGGATGGGTTAGTTCACCGAGCTCCCGCTCACGGTCTGGCCGCTCTTGAGGCCGATCGGGAAGCTGTCGATGTAGGCGTTGGGCTGGCGGCCATCGAAGGCGATGCTGTCGATGAACTCGTCCGTGGGCGCCTTGTAGCCGTCGGTGTCCCAGGGGAAGTCTTCCTCGGCCACATAGCCTTCCTCGACCAGCATCCGGGCGGCCTCGAGGTAGATGTCCGGGCGGTACACCTTCTCGGCGACCTCCTCGTACCAGCTATCCGGCTTGGTCTCGGCGATCTGGCCCCAGCGGCGCATCTGGGTCAGGTACCAGATGGCGTCGGAGTAGAAGGGATAGGTGGCGTAGTAGCGGTAGAAGACGTTGAAGTCCGGGATCTCGCGCTTGTCGCCGCGCTCGAACTCGAAGGTGCCGGTCATCGAGTTGGCGATGACCTCATAGTCGGCGCCCACGTATTCTGAGCGGCTAAGGATCTCGACCGCCTCGGGCCGGTTGGCGTTGTCGTTCTCGTCCAGCCATTTGGCCGCGCGGATCAGCGCCTTGGTGATCGCCAGCGTCGTGTTGGGGTACTGCTCCGAGAATTCCTTGGTGATGCCGAAGACCTTCTCGGGGTTGTTCTTCCAGATCTGGTAGTCGGTGATCACCGGCACGCCGATGCCCTTGAACACCGCCTGCTGGTTCCAGGGCTCGCCCACGCAGTAGCCGTAGATCGTTCCGGCCTCGAGGGTCGCCGGCATCTGCGGCGGCGGGGTGACCGACAGGAACACGTCAGCGTCGATCTGACCGCTGATGTTCTCAGGGCTGTAATAGCCCGGCTTCAGCCCGCCGGCGGCCAGCCAGTAGCGCAGCTCGTAGTTATGGGTCGAGACCGGGAAGACCATGCCCATGTTGAAAGGCTTGCCGTCGGCCCGATAGTCCTCGACCACCGGCTTGAGCGCGGAGGCGGAGATCGGGTGGACCGGCTTGCCCGCATCGTCATGCGGGATGTTCTTCTTCATCTCCGCCCAGACCTCGTTCGACACGGTGATGCCGTTGCCGTTCAGGTCCATGGAGAAGGGCGTTATGATATGCGCCTCGGTGCCGTAGCCGATGGTGGCGGCAAGCGGCTGGCCCGCCAGCATATGCGCGCCGTCCAGCTGACCGTCGATCACGCCGTCCAGCAGCACCTTCCAGTTCGCCTGCGCCTCGAGCGTCACGAACAGGCCTTCGTCCTCGAAATAGCCGAGCTCATAGGCCACCGCGAGCGGCGCCATATCGGTGAGCTTGATAAAGCCGAAGGTCAGTTCGTCCTTCTCGACGTCCAGCATCTCGGCCTGGGCCGACATCGCGGCAGCGATGGTGAAAAGGGCGGTCGCCGCGGCGGGGATAAACGCGGGAAGTTTCATTGTCTCTCCTCTGGCACGCCGCCGATGATGGGCGGGGCGGAGCCGAAAAACGCGAAAAGCCGCTCGCCGACCGAACCAGTGGTTCGTCCGAACGAGCGGCTTTGCTCGAAAACCCTCATCGCTGGGGGAGGTGCGTCGCGACTCCCTTGCCGCGCCTCACGATCGAGATGGTTAGCGGCTTCGCACTGCACCATCAACCCATAAAGCACCACGGCGCAGCAAAATTACCCGACTGCCTGGAAAAGCGGCAGATTTTGCCGGCTCACCCTGCAGAGGGGTCAAAGACCTCACCGTCGAAGAACTGGTCGGGGCCCAGGAACAGCCGCCCGCGGGAGGAGGCGACCGGCGTCGCACTATCGAGCGCTCCCTCCAGTTTCTCCGAGGCGCCCGGCAGATCGGCACCGATTGGGCCCAGGGTCGCGCGGAAGGTATCGGGCCGAAAGCATCGTCGGGCCGCGGCGGAGGCTTCCTCCGGATCGAGGCCGACGCGGGCTGCCATGCGCCGCGCCATCCAGACCGCTTGGCTGCGCCAGGGAAACTGGGCAGCGCCGTCGAAGAACTCGATGAACCGCGGCGCCCGGCGCTCCTGCCCCTCAGGCGTGACCAGAAGCCGGCCCATGAGCGTGCGCTCCACGATCTCCGCGGGGACGTCGAGATACTCCGGGCGCGAGAGGATCTCGGCGGCCGTCATGTCGTGCGCAGGGTCGGACAGCCACTGGCCAGCGCGCCAGGCCGCGCGCATCAAGCCTGCGTTCTTGGCGGTGTGGGCCGTGTCCTCGGCGCGGCGCACCGCCAGCACCTTCTCCGGAGCGAAGCGCCAGATCGCGCAGCCCGGCAGCACGATCTCTGCCACCCCGCGCTCCACCGCCATGGATCCCCACGGCTCGCCCACGCAAAAGGCGTCGATCTCGCCCGCGGCCATTGCGTCGGCCATCAGGGGCGGCGGGACTGTGCGCACCAATAGCCCCTGTGGCGCCTGCATCCCCAGGGCCCCGAGCCAGTAGTAAAGAAGCTCCGCATGCATCGAAAAGGGGAAGGGCACGCCGACCTTCAGCGGCCCTTCCGCCGCGGCGATCAAGGCCTCCCCGATGGCGCGCGCGGCCATGAAGTCGTTGATCTCGCCGCGTGCCCGCATTCGGGCCGACAGGGTCCGCGAGACGCCGACCACATTGCCGTTCACCGACAGCACCATGGGCGCATCGAGCGGCACGGCCAACCCGCCGAGCCCCATGGCCATGGCCACCGGCACCGGGCTCAGCAGATGCGCCGCATCCAAGCGCCCCAGCGCCAGCTTATCGCGCAGCGAGGACCAGGAGGGCTCGCGATGCAGGACGAGGTCCACGCCCTCCTCTGCCGCAAAACCGATCTCATGCGCCACGATCAGGGGCGCGCTGTCCACCAGCGGGATGAAGCCACAGTCGACACGGATCATGGGGCAGCGCTCCTGCGCGAGGGCCCGCGGCGCAGCGGCTCGGCCGAGGATCGGCTCCGATATCGTCTTTGATCGACACGGATGCGGTAATCCTTGGTTTCGTTAAATGGCGGAAGCTGGAACCAGGGTGGGCGGGGGGCCTGGTCAGTCTCAATCGCGCACGAACACGCTGGCGCCCGGGCGCACCGCCGATCCACCGCAGATCCCGTCATTTCAACAGCTCCGCCGCCGTGACCAGCGCCGCCGCCACCTCGCCGATCTTCCGCCCCTGGTCCATGGCGGTACGGCGCAGCAGCGCATAGGCCTCCTCCTCCCCGATCCCGCGGGCCGCCATCAGCAGCCCTTTGGCCCGATCGATGGTCTTGCGCTCGGCCAGCGCGGCCTTGGTCGCCTCCAACTCGCGGCGCATTCGGCTGACCATGTTGAAGCGCGCGATCGCGGCGTCCAGGATCGGTTTGATCCGCTCGGGCCGCAGCCCGTCGACGATATAGGCAGACATCCCCGCTTCGATCGCCGCCGCGGTCAGCGCATCATCCGTGCGGTCCACGAACATCGCGACCGGCCGCTCCAGCGGGCTGGAGGCGAGCGCCAACTCCTCCAGCATGTCGCGGCTGGGGTTGGCGACATCGATCAGCACCAGGTCGGGGTCGAGGCTGCTCAGACGGCGCGACAGGCCGGTCTCGTCGCCGATGACCGAGACCTCGAAGTCACCTGCCTCGGCCAGCGCATCCACCACGTGATGGGCGCGCTCCATGTCCTTCTCCACCACCGCTATGCGTAGGCGCGTCTGCATCGTGACCTCCGCTGCCGATGGTGCACCGCACCACATCCACGCGCAATGACCCTTCGCCCGTCAACGGTCCCGGGCAACCCGATGTCTCCGCACTGGCACAGTGCTGCCCTTGCGGCAGCCGGCCGGTCTCAATCCTTCGTCAGCCTTTCACCGCTATCCCTGCCGCCGGCGATCCAGAGGAGGGGGTGATCATGGGTGTGGCGGCGAAGATGATGCCGGCGGCGGACCGGCAGTACCGGCTGGTGACGCGCAGCGACATGGACGGGCTGGTCTGCGCGGTGCTGCTGAAGCAGATCGGCGTCTGCGATCAGGTCGATTTCGCCCACCCCAAGGATATGCAGGACGGCGCCGTCGCCATCGGGCCCGACGACATCACGACTAACCTGCCCTATGTCGAGGGCGTCTATATGGCCTTCGACCACCACGACTCGGAGGCGGAGCGGGTCCAGGGCGCGCCGGAAAACCACATCATCGACATCACCGCGCTTTCCGCTGCGCGCGTGGTCTATGACTACTTCGGCGGCGCCTCGGCCTTTCCCGCCAGCTTCGATCCGATGATGGAGGCGGTGGACAAGGCCGATGCCGCCCAATTCACGCAGCAGGATGTCCTCGACCCCCAGGGCTGGGAGCTCTTGAGCTTTCTGATGGACGCACGCACGGGGCTGGGCCGGTTCCGCGAATTTCGCGTCTCGAACTACCAGCTCATGATGCAGCTCATCGACTATTGCCGCGAAACCCCTGATATCGAGGCTATTCTCGCCCTGCCCGACGTGGCGGAGCGGGTGGATCTCTTCCGCGCACAGGAGCCGCTCTTTCGCGAGCAGCTCAAGAAATGCTCCACGGTGCACGACAACCTCGTGGTCCTCGACATCCGCGAGGAGGATCCGATCCACGCCGGCAACCGCTTCCTGATCTATGCGCTCTTCCCAGAGACCAACATCTCGATCCATGTGCTCTGGGGGAAAGGCAAGCAGAACACAGTCTTTGCCACCGGCAAGTCGATCCTCAACCGCAGCAGCCGCACCCATGTGGGCAAGCTGATGCTGGAGCATGGCGGTGGCGGCCATACCGCCGCAGGCACCTGTCAGGTCGACAACGACCGCGCGCCCGAAGTGCTCGCCGAACTGATCGCCCGCATCACCGCCGACGGCTGACGCCCTGTCGTCCGCTGAGCGGGGAGCAACGCCAAGTTGGGTGAGGGCCGCCCAGGGGCCGGCCCTGACACAGGGCCCCCACTGAGGGCCCTGACACAGAGGGCGGTGGGGTCAGTCCATCGCCTCCAGCTCGTCGATGAAGCGCTCGATCAGCCCGAGGCCGTGGTCCCAGAACGCAGGGTCGGAGGCATCGAGGCCGAAAGGCGCCAGCAGCTCCTTGTGATGCTTCGACCCGCCGGCCGCGAGCATCTCGAAATAGCCGTCCTGAAACCCGGGCTCGCCCTTCTCGTAGACTGCATAGAGCGCGTTCACCAAACCATCACCAAAGGCATAAGCGTAGACGTAGAAGGGCACATGGACGAAGTGGCCGACATAGGCCCAGAGCGTCTCGTAGCCCTCACCCAACTCGACCGCCGGCCCCAGGGCCGCGCGCTGGGTGTCCATCCAGATCTCGCCAAGCTGCTCCGCCGAAAGCTCCCCCTCCCGCCGGGCGGCATGGACACGCCGCTCGAAGACGTAGAAGGCGATCTGGCGGATGACCGTGTTCAGCATGTCCTCGACCTTGCCGGCGAGAAGCTGCTTGCGCCGGGCAGGATCCGTCTCCGCGTCCAAAAGACGCCGAAAGGTCAGCATCTCGCCAAAGACCGAGGCCGTCTCGGCCAGCGTCAGCGGCGTGTGGGACAAGAGCTCTCCCTGCCCCGCGGCCAGGCGCTGATGCACCCCGTGGCCAAGCTCATGCGCCAAGGTCATCACGTCCCGCGGCTTGCCCAGGTAATTCAGCAGCACGAAGGGATGCGCGTCCGTCACCGTCGGATGCGCAAAGGCCCCGGGCGATTTCCCCTGGCTCGCCGGCGCGTCGATCCAACCTTCGGTAAAGAAGGGCTCCGCCAGCTCGGCCATCCGCGGGCTGAAGTCGCCGTAGGCGCCCAGCACCGTGTCCTTGGCCTCCTCCCAGCCGATCGGGCGATCCTCCGCCTGGGGCAGCGGCGCGTTGCGATCCCAAAACTCGAGCTTCTCCAGCCCCAGCCACTTCGCCTTCAACGCATAGTAGCGGTGGCTGAGGCGGGGATAGGCGGCCTCGACCGCCTCGCGCAGGGCATCGACGACCTCAGGCTCCACGTCATTGGCAAGGTGACGGCCATAGTCCGGCGCCGGCATCTGGCGCCAGCGGTCCGTGATCTCCTTCTCCTTCACCAGCGTGTTGGTGATGAGCGTAAAGAGCCGGAGGTTGTCGCCCAGGGTCTTCGACAGCGCCTTGCCCGCGGCCTCCCGCTTTTCGCGGCGCGTATCGGTCATCAGGGTCAGCGTCGGCTCCAGGGCCAGCGTCTCCCCGTCGACCTCGAAGGTGAGGCCCGCCATGGTCTCGTCGAACAGACGGTTCCAGGCCGCAGCACCAACGACCGATTTGTCGTGCAGGAACTTCTCCAACTCGTCCGACAACTGGTGCGGCGCCATCACGCGCACCCGGTCCAGCCAGGGACGATAGCGCTGCAGCGCCTCGCTCGTGTGATAGGTCGCAGCGAGTGCCGGCGCCTCGAGACGATTGAGCTCCAGCGTGAAGAAGACGACAGGCTGCGTGAGCCCGGTCACCCGAACCTGCAGGTCGCCCATGAACTTGGCCCGCGCGGGGTCTTGGGTGTTCTGGGCATAGCGCAGGCCGGCAAAGGACATGACCCGGCCGAGGACCACCTCGATCGTCTCGTAGGTCGCGATCGCCTCGGCCAGCGCATCGCCGTCCAGGCCCGCAAGCTTGCCCTCGTAGCGCTCGGCGAAGGCCTGCACATCGCGCTCGGCGGCGGTCAGGTCCGCTTCCAGCTTAGGATCGTCCTCCCCGGCGTAGAGCGCGCTCAGATCCCAAACCGGCAGGGTGCCGAGATCCGCCGCAGCGGCTCCCGCCGCAGGCCCCTCAGCCTCCCGCAGCGGCCGGCCAAAGGGGGTCGTCGCGTCGTTCATCATCGGCATGGCCAATCCTCATCACCTGTCACCCGATGATGAGTAGAACGACAGGCAGCCCGCGGAAAGGGTGCGTGCGGCTCGATAGGCTATCCTCAGAGATCGACGCCGCCCTCGGGGTCGACACCGGGGGGTGGCAGAGGCGGCGCATCCTCCTTGCGGCGCATGATGATGTCGCCGTTTTCCAGGATCTCCGGATCCTCGTAGTAGCCAAAGTCGTCGACGCGATCGAGCGTCTCCATGTTGCGCATCAGCCGGTCGATCGTCGGCTCCATCTGGGTGACGACATCGTCCCACAACTGATCCAGGGTGCGCTTCATCTCGTCGATATTGCGCTCCACCTCACCCGAGGGTGGCGTCTGAGGGGTGGTGGTGTCCTGGGCACTCGCGGGCATGGCCGGCACGACGAAGGCGATGCCGGCAAGCAAACCGGCGCAGGTCAGGCGGGTCATCAGCGTCTCCTCAAGCTCGCAGCCGTCGGGGCAGATGTGCGCGCCGCAAGCAGACCGAACAAGGGGCCACCCGTCACGCGCCAGAAAGAAAGCGCCCCACAGTCAAACTGTAGGGCGCCCCAATTTCCGTCGGCCTGTCCCGTGGGGACAGCGACCGCCTTACTGCGAGATCGAGATCTCGACGCGGCGGTTCAGCGGCTCGCGGACGCCGTCGCCGGTGACACGGGCCGGCTCACGCTCGCCGCGGCCAGCCAGGGTCATCGCACCCTGCGGCACACCGCGCTCGACCAGACCCTGGGCGACGCGGCGGGCGCGACGCTCGGACAGGCCCTGGTTGTAGGCGGCGGAGCCCGAGGTGTCGGCGTGGCCGACGAGCGACATGGCCGACGCGTTCAGGCCGGTGAAGGCCGCGACCACCTGGTCCAGCGTCTCACGGGCACGCGCGGTCAGCGCGGTGCTGTCGAAGCCGAAGTAGACGATGAAGTCGCTGGTCGGCGCAATGCCGAGGCAAGCGGCCTTGGCCTCTTCGTAGAGCGCGAAGGCCTCGTTGGGGTCGACGCAGCCGCCGGGCTGGCCACGCAGGGCCTCCAGCCACTGGTCCCACATCGCCTGCAGGCGGGCGCAGGCCTCAGGGCGGACATCGCGGTTCTCGAGAACGATGGCGAGCGTCTCTTCGTAGAGACCGCCAGCCTCACCCGAGACGCCCAGGCTCTCCGGGGTCCAGGGACCGACCTGCGCGCCAGCCGAAGCAGCTTCCGACTTCGCCATGTAGGCGGTGGCGTTGTACCAACGGGTGTCTTCCAGGGCCGAGCGACGAGCCAGCTCAGCGTATTCGCTCGCAAGCGCACCGCTGAAGCCCGGGCCGCCGTGGCTGCTGGCCAGGAAGCGCTCTGCGGCGAAGGTGTCGCCCAGGTTCGAGCCCGGCAGGTCCGGCTTGGCACAGGCGGCCAGCGCAACCGCCGACACAGCCATCATCACAACGGTGATCTTCGTCATCCCTCTCTCCGTTCTGTACGCCCCGCGGATCACGGTTGGCGATGTCGTGACCGGAAATTCCGGCAAAACTCTCAAAGTGCATGTGGCACATCTGCCCAAAGCGCTCAACGAGCGAGGGGCCGCGGCAATGATGGGGGGGAGTTTTTCGCCCTGGCGTCACTGGAAAACCACAGCCACCCCTGCGGCAGCGGGCCGAGCGGGCGAGAAACCGGATATCGGCGCAGAATCGGGTGCTTGTCCGCCATCTCTCATCTCGGCACAGGCTGATGTTTCGGTTCCGGCCGCTCCTCGCGCAGGGCGATGTAAGGAGATAAGGCGCTCTCGCCACACTTGAAAAAATGTCCCGCGATGCGTCGCTGTTTGAACAAGATCGCGCCCCGAGATGATCCCATTGAAAGGCGATTCCAATCCACCGACGCGTAAGTGAAGGGTGGAGTGATGTCTGCAAGTCTCATGATTGTCGAAGACGACCGCCAGCAACGGCGGTATCTGGCGGCGGTCCTTTCTTCCTCGGGCTATCGGGTTGAAGCGGTTAGTTCTGCTGAAGCGGCGCTGGACCGCTTGGTTGGACCTAAGGCACGCCAACCAGATCTATGCCTGCTCGATCTGAACATGCCTGGCATGGACGGTTTTACCTTGTTGCGGCGCCTGCGCGAGGAGGGCAGCAGTGTGCCCGTGATCGTGCTGACGGCCGACGGCACCGTGCAGCGCGCCGTAGAGGCGATGCGTGCGGGTGCGACCGATTTCCTGATCAAGCCCATCGGGCCGGAGCGGCTGGAAACCTCGATCCGCAACACGATCCAGCTTTCTCAGCTGTCGCATGATGTCCGGCGGCTCAGCCGCGTCGGCGACGATCGTCTCGCCTTCGAGGATCTGGTGGCCGAGAGCCAGACGATCCGCAAGACGATCGATCTTGCGCGCCGCGTAGCGCCCTCGGAGATTCCGGTGCTGATCACCGGCGAGAGCGGGACCGGCAAGGAGGTCTTCGCCCGCGCGATCCATGGCGCGGGTCCGCGGGCCGGACGTCCCTTCGTGGCGGTCAATTGCGGTGCCCTGCCCCCGCATCTGGTGGAGAGCATCCTTTTCGGCCACGAGAAGGGCGCCTTCGGCGGCGCCTCCGAGGCGCGGCGCGGCAAGTTCGTCGAGGCGGACGGCGGCACCCTGTTCCTCGACGAGATCGGCGAGTTGCCGCTGGAGGCGCAGGTCAAGCTCCTGCGCGCCCTGCAGCAACAGGAGGTCGAGCCGCTTGGTGCGCAGAAGCCCGTGAAGGTCGACATCCGGCTGATCTGCGCGGCCAACAGCGACCTCACCGAAAAGGTGAACAACAACGCCTTCCGGCCGGATCTGTTCTATCGCATCAGCGCCTTCCCGTTGGCGCTGCCGGCGCTGCGCGACCGGCGGGAAGATGTCCTGCTGCTCGCCCGCATGTTCCTGACCCGCTTCGCCGCGGCAGAAGAGGCCAAGGTGACCGGCTTCTCCGAGAATGCCGCGCGCATGATCGAGAGCGCCGATTGGCCCGGCAACGTGCGGCAGCTTCAGAACACCGTGCACCGGGCCGTGGTCCTGGCGGACGGGGGTCAGATCCAGCCCGAGCACCTGATCGGGCTTGAGCAGGAGGCACAGCCGACGGGCTTCCAGGGCATGCATCGCCTGGACACGATCGGCGGGCGCAGCAACGGCACGGCGATGCCGGACGCGCTGGTGACCGAGGATGGCCAGATCCGAAAGCTCGCCGACATCGAGGCGGAGGCTATCGAACGCGCCCTGACGATCTATCACGGTCGCATGGCCGAGGTTGCCCGACGCCTCGGCATCGGACGCTCGACGCTCTACCGCAAGCTCGACGAACTGAACCTGACGCGCCGCCGCGCGTGACGGCAAAACACGCCCGACGGACGGCGCGACTGTGGGACGCCGCGCGACCCGACGGCGGGGCGAGATGATGATTGGATCGCCTGAGCGGTTCAGAGGGGGCCCGGACACACCGTCCGGGCCCTTCGTCCTTGAGAGCCGCGCCTTCGATGGGCAACGCCGCAGGGAGCCGGTCACGCCGGGCCGTTCATCCCCAGGGCATCGAGGTAGAGATCGAGGATCGCCTCCTCCTCGGAGCGCTCCGCCGGGTCCTTGCGGCGAAGGGTGACGACCTTGCGCAGGATCTTGGTGTCATAGCCGTTGGCCTTGGCCTCAGCATAGACCTCCTTGATCTGCTCGGCGACCTCCTTCTTTTCCTCCTCCAGCCGCTCGACCCGCTCGATGATCGCGCGCAGCTGGCCGGCGGCCACCATGCCGGTCCCCTCGATCACGTCCTCTGCCATGACGCCCCTCCTGTGCGATGAAAGCCGCAGGCCCTACTGCGGATCGCCGGGCGATGCCAGGGCCTTGAGGGGCGACCCGGCGGGCGGCGTCAGTGACCGGTGTTGGCTTTCTCAAAGGCTGCCTTCTGCTCCGGCGTCGCCTCGGTCTGATACTTGTCGCGCCACTCGTCGTAGGGCATGCCATAGACCGTCTCGCGCGCCTCGAGCTTGCTCATCTCGCCGCCGCGCGCCTCGATCTCCTCCTGGTACCAGTTGGACAGGCAGTTGCGGCAGAACCCGGACAGGTTCATCAGGTCGATGTTCTGCACATCCGTGCGATTGCGCAGATGATCGCGCAGCCGCCGAAACACTGCCGCTTCGATCTCAGTCCGCTCCTGATCAGTCATGCCTTACTCCCTTCGTTACCACTGGGCCGTCTCGTGGGCCGTCTCGACGTCGACTTCCGCTCGATGCCACCGCCAGCGAGGACCAGATCCACAACAGTGACGATCAGAACGAGCGCACCTCCGATCATCCGCAGCGTCGTCATGAAGACGGGCCGCGCAAGCGGTCGGAGAGGCTCTCGAACTCGCGGCGCAGCTCCTCGTTCTCGAACAGCATGTCGAAGCCCGGGGCCTCCATGGCCTCCAGCGCCTCGAACTCCAGGGTCGCAGCACGCATCACCTCCAGCAGTTGGAAGCTGGCGTCGACCGTGCGCAGGGTGTTGTCGGCCACGGCCAAGTCGCGGCGGGTCTCGAACAGGCGTCGGGCGACCTCGTCGCGCTGGCGCTCCAGCAGCATGCGATAGAGCGCGGCGGCCCGGCGGGTCAGCGCCTGGCTTTCGGCATTGGCCTCCAGCACGCGGCGCTGCGCCGGCGTGGGGTTGTCGCGCAGCAGGCGCTTGGTGTCGGCCTCGGCCTTCTTCACCTCCTCCTCGATCGCATCGAGGCGGGGCAGATAGACCGCGTCGACCTTGTCGATGAAGAGCTCCTGCGCATGCGCAAGCAGCGCGATCAGCGTGGTGTGCAGGGTGTAGTAGCGCCTGGCGGCGGTCACTTCCTCCCCGCTCTCGGCCACCACGCGGCGCAGCTCCGCCGCGATGTCGCCGACCACGTCATGCGCCGCGGCGATGGCCAGGATATCGCCGCCCGTCACGCCGTTCAGCAGCAGGTCGGCCTGTGCATCGTCGACGGTCGCGCCGATCGCTGCCATGGCCGCGACAAAGGCCGCGCGGTTCGAGGCGATCAGCGCCTCGTCATCGGCGATCTCGGCCTCCAGCGCCGCGATGCGCGCGGCGATCCCGGCACGGTCGTCACGGCCCTGCATCTGCTCCCAGAAGCTGCGTTCCTCGGGCGCGAAGAGCGCCTCCTCCCGCAGCTTGGCGATCTCCTCCCGCGCCTCGTCGATGCGGGTCCGCGCCGCGGCGGTTGCGCGCTGGAGCGCCGTGACCTCGGTGTCGGAGATCACGTCGAAGGCCTGGCTCAAAAGCCGCTCGGCGCGCTCCTCCGGCGTGCTGCGGGTCACCTGGTCGATGATCGTGGCCTCGCCATCGCGGGCCCGGCGGCGTTCCTCCGCCGCCTCGTCCAGCATGTCGCGGATCTCGCCGAAGCGCTCGATGGCGGGCGGCGTCTCAACGCTCTCGGCCGGTGCCTCGGCCCAGGCGGGCGCGGCGAGGACAAAGAGCAGAACAGGCACGGCAAGGGGGTGTTTCATCGTCTCCTCCCGGTTGCCCTTGAAGTCGTGACGTTCACCGCCGTGTCAAGGCGGCGAGGGACGCTCATGCTGCGGGCTGCGCGCCCAGATGCGCCAGCGCCTTGATCAGGGCCCGCGTGACCAGCGCCGCCCAGACCCGCTGGCCCGCTGCGCTGTCGATCAGGTCATGGCGCAGCTCGATCAGCGCATGCGGCAGACCCCGCTGGGTGCCGTGGCGGTTCATGCAATCGTTCGTCAGCTCGCCGGTATAGGGCTGGTTATCCCCGACGCAGAGGGGCGCGCCCTGGGGCGTCTGCTCCCCTGTCAGGGCCTCGATCAGCGGCTGCGGCAGGCGCCCGTCGCGGTCCCACAGCACGCCCACATGCCAGGGCCGCACGGGCCGGCCCCGCAGCTGCGGGGTGTAGGAGTGGATGGAGACGAGCACCGGCACCTGCCCCGACGCCTCGATCCCATCGATCGCCTCTCCCAGGGTGGCATGATAGGGGCGGTAATAGGCATCGAGCCTGCGCTCCCGCTCTGCCAGATCGGCATGGCGGTTGCCGGGAATGATCGTGCCGTCATAGAGCTTCATGAGCAGCGTGGGGTCGTCCTCTCCGCGGTTGGGATCGATCACCAGGCGCGAGAACCGCGACAGCACGGCGCCGGCGCCAAGCTCCCGCGCGATCTCCAGCGCCACGCCGCGCGCGCCCAGGTCATAGGCGATGTGGCGCCCCATCTCCGCCGCCGGCAGACCCAGGTCCAGGCCCGGCGGCACGATGTTGGTGGCATGGTCGCAGACAATCAGCACATTGGGGTAGAGGCTGTGCGCTGCGGGGGCGATCCGCTCGACCGGCGCGCCCTCCCAAGTCTGTCCGTCCGCCGATGCCATCTGCCGTCCCGTCCTATGCCGCACCGCGGGATGTACCGCGGATCAGGCGGCGGCGACAGAGCGGCTGCGGCCAATCCGGGTCCTCTCCCGTCCCGCCAAGCGAGAAGGCGTGAATGGTTGCATTGCCCAGCTTGCAACCCCGCGGTGGCCTGACAATGATCCGCCCAAATCGAGACAGGGGAGTGGGCCATGCGCCGCAATCGTAGTGTCAAAATCGTCGCCACCGTTGGCCCCGCCTCCTCCAGCCGCGAGACGCTGCGGGCCCTTTTCGAGGCTGGCGTCGACGTCTTTCGCCTCAACATGAGCCACGGCACCCACGCCGATCAGGCGGAGCGGGTGCAGCTTATCCGCGATATCGAGCACGAGATGCAGCGGCCCATCGGGATCCTCGGCGACCTGCAGGGGCCGAAACTGCGCGTCGGCCGCTTCACCGCCGGCAAGCATAGGCTCGCCATCGGCGACAAGTTCCGCTTCGACCTGGAGGACCGCGAGGGCGACGAGAGCCGGGTCTATCTGCCTCACCCCGAGATCTTCGCCGCGCTGAAGCCCGGCGCGCGCCTCTTGGTGAACGACGGCAAGATTCGCATGATCGTGGACGACTGCGGGCCGGAGTTTGCCAACTGCACCGTCCAGGTCGGCGGCGATATCTCGAACAACAAGGGCGTGAACGTGCCCGACGTGGTCCTGCCGCTGGCGGCCCTGACCGACAAGGACCGTGCCGATCTCGAATTCGTGCTCGGCCAGGGCGTCGACTGGCTGGCCCTCAGCTTCGTGCAGCGCCCCGAGGACGTGCTGGAGGCGCGGGAGCTGATCGGCGACCGCAAGGTCGCGATCATGGTCAAGGTGGAGAAGCCGGCCTGTGTCGAGCGCTTCGACGAGATCGCGGCGGTCTCGGACGGCATCATGGTCGCCCGCGGCGATCTGGGCGTCGAGATGGACAACGCCGATCTGCCGCCCATCCAGAAGCGCCTGGTGCGCAAGTGCCGCGCCGCTGCCAAGCCCGTCGTCGTGGCCACACAGATGCTGGAGAGCATGATCGAGAGCCCCGTACCCACGCGCGCCGAGGTGACGGATGTGGCCAATGCGATCTACGAGGGCGCGGATTGCGTGATGCTCTCGGCGGAGAGTGCCGCGGGCCAGTACCCCATCGAGTCCGTCGCCATGATGAACCAGATCGCGCTGCGGGTTGAGGCGGAGGAGCTGCACCGCCAGATCATCGAGGCCGCGCGGGAGGTCGACCGCACCTCGGTCGCCGATGCGATCACCGCGGCCGCCCGAGAGGTGGCCGAGGCGACGGAGGTGAAGGCCATCGCCTGCTTCACCCACTCCGGCACCACGGCCTCGCTGATGGCGCGCGAACGCCCCAGTGTGCCGATCATCGCGCTGACCCCGATCCGAGAGACGGCGCGCAGGCTCTGCATGACCTGGGGGCTGCACTGCGAGATGGCCGAGCCGGTAGACCGCTTCAAGCTCGCCGTCGTCTCCGCCGTCCGGGCGGCCAAGGCCGCGGGCTTTGCCACCGACGCCGAGAAGATCGTCGTGACCGCCGGCGTCCCCTTCAACGTGTCCGGCACCACGAACATCCTCCGCGTCGCCCCCTGCAACGAAAAAGCGATCTACGAGGGCTCCGCGGAGTTCTGATTATTCTCTAAACCGCACGAAACATTGCCGTCAGTCGGTGATTATCCATCTGGCGCGATCGATTACCTCTGTCTCAACGCAACGGGCAGGCCGCAGCCGGTCGCCCCGACACAGGAGACAGACCAATGACTGCGACAACCGAGATCACCCGGACTGCCCCCTCGTTCCTCGATCGCATCGCCGCGCCGGCCCCGGCCACGCTGTCGGAGATCGCCGATACGACCCTGCGGGTCGCTGTCGGCCTCGCGCTCGTGCCCCACGGTGTCCAAAAGCTCTTCGGCTGGATGGGCGGCTATGGGCTGGAAGCGACCGGCCAGTTCTTCGAGACCCAGCTTGGCTTCGCCTACGGCTATCTTGCCGCGCTCGCGGCAGGCTCGATCGAGACCTTCGTGGCGCTCGCGCTCGCCCTAGGCCTTGCCACCCGCGCCGCGGCCGTGGTGATCGCCGCGCTGCTCGTGGTCGCGGCCACGGTGCATATCCCCGCGGGGTTCTTCTGGACCAACGGCGGCTGGGAGTATCCCGCGCTTTGGGCCGTCGCGGCCGCGGTCTTCGCGGTCAAGGGCGGTGGACGCTTCTCGCTCGATGCCCTGATCGCCCGGCGCTGATCCGCCCCTCCCCCTGCCTGGGCGCGCTCAGGCGGGGGGCTCTGCCGCCTGCACCGCCTCCGCCGCGGCGGCGGCGGCCTCGCGCCGGGCCTCGGGGCTTTGGTCGTCGCCGTCGATGCGCACCCGCACCTCGCGCCGGGCAAACTGGATGCCGTTCTCGTCAAAGGCCTTTTGGACCCGGGCATAGATCTCCTTGCGCAGCACCCACTGGCGCCCGGGCTTGGCCATGAACTTGCCCCGCAGCACGATGCCGACATCGTTGACCTCCAACACGCCCTGGCTCTTGAAGGGCTGCAGGAAGTCCACGGCGAAGACCGGATCGTCCATCATCTCCTTGCCGATCTGCTTGAAGAGCTTCTTCACCTTCCCAAGGTCCGTGTCGAAGGGCACCGTGAAGCGCAGCTTCATGATCACCCAGTCGCGGGAGTAGTTGGTGAGCTTGGGGATCTCGCCGAAGGGGATGGTGTGCACCGGCCCCTCGTGGTGGCGCAACTGAAGCGAACGGATCGAGATCTGCTCGACCGTGCCGAAGGTCCCGTCGATCTCGACATACTCGCCCACGCGAAAGGCGTCATCGACCAGGAAGAAGACGCCGGAGACCACATCCGCCACCAGCTTCTGCGCGCCGAAGCCGATGGCGAGGCCCAGGATGCCGAGACCGGCGATGAGCGGCGCGATGCTGACGCCAAGGACAGAGAGCGCCTCGAAGGCCGTCGCGAGCACGATGACCACCTGCAGGGTGCGCAGCAGGAGCGGCAGCACGGTCGACAGGCGGCTGCCCCCTGCCCCGCCGCCCTCGCCGCCGGTGTCGACCTCGTCGTCGTCGTCCTGCTCTGGCACCTCGGCGGCAATCCGGGCGCGCAGCCAGAGGGTGACCGCCTCGAACACGAGATAGCCGAGCGCGATGATCCCGGCGGCCTCCAGCAAGCCGACACCGGCCTGCGCGGGGAGCGGCCCCATGCTGACGACGTTGGGGTCGATATTCCAGAAATCAACGATGAAGACGAGCAGCAGCGAGAAGGTGGCGACCCGGCCCATGCGCACGAAGCCCCGGCGCCGTGCGATGGCGGTCGCATGCCGAACTTCGCCGGCTCGAGGCGTTGGGATCGGCACCAGATGGGCCGCAAGGCTGCGGATCGCGGTATCGGCCAGCGGCGAGAGGATCACGACGATCGTGGTGACGGTGAGCCGCCCGTCCAGCAGCCCCCAAAGACCGAAGCCCGCCAGAACCTCGCTCAGCACCCAAGCACAGGCGATAAGGCCGATGGCGACGTAAGGATAGGCCTGGGCGACGCGCCGCTCGATGGGCCCTGCCGTCTCGTTGCTCAGCAGGACCTGCTGCAGCCCGGCGCGCACCCGCCAGATCACGCCGACGAGCCAGACTGTCGAGAGCAGGGTCAGCCAAAAGCCGAGCCGCATGCTCTCCAGATCGACGCCGTGCCCACCGAGGAAGCTGAGCGCGTACTGTGTGAGCCCAACGAGCAAAGCAAAACCGATAGCACCACGATGGAGCGTCTTGGCGGAGCGATCGTCGAGGCGCAGCAGGCGCATCTGCGGCTGATGGGGTGCGAGGAAGAAACGGCCGATGGCGACGGTCAGGCGCGCATAGAGCACCGGGATCGTCAGGAAGAAGGTCAGGATCAGATAGCTGATCGGCTCCGGCGGGGCCGCGACGGCCATGACCATCCATGCAGCCAGGATGAAGGCCGCGACGCCCGCCGCCTCCCAGAGTAGACGATGCAGCAAGAACCGCAGGCTCAGCGACAGGGTCGCCTTGGTGGCATCTTCCACCGGCGGGACGGCGGCAGGCAAGATGCGCGCAACCCCGCGTTCAGCCAGATGGCCCAGGCCGAGGGAGACCGCAAGCACCGCCAGGAGGTGGAGCGTGCCAGTGAACCCGCGGGGTTCCCAGAATTTGCCAACGCCCTCCGCGACACCGCCGGGAATGTTCACCGCGCGCTGGAGCGAGAGTAAGACCGAGCTTGCAAAGGTGCTCGCCGCCGTCTCGATGGTCTCGCGAAAGCCGCCGCCGGCCGCTGCGGCGGCGCGGTCCGTGGCCACCGCGTCCAAACGCTCGAGCAGCAGGGCGCGAACCTGCTGGTCGGAAAGCCGCGAGACCATCTCGCGCACAGCCTCTGGTGTGTCGGGGATGGTCTCGGGCACGGTTACGGACTGATCGCTGCCAGCGGCGCCGCCATAGCCCGTCGCTTGGGCGGCAACCGGCACCGGCGCCAGGAGCAGGAGGCAAAGCAGGACGGCAAGCCCGCCGATCACGCCGGCGCCACTGGGTCTGCGCATGCCTCGCCTCCTCGCCTCGCCTTGGCGCCGTTCCGACGCCCGGGCCGGCAAGGTGACCGGAGTGACGAGCACACTCAAGCCACCGCACCGCCAGACCGTGCGGCCGCGGCGCCATCGCAACAACCGGCAGAACGCAAGGGGCCGCCATCGGCGATGGCGGCCCCTCAGAAGCGTGACAAAGGCGGCGAGGTCAGCCCTCTGCCGCTTCCTCCTCGCCCTCTTCCTCATCCTCGCTGGCCAACAGGCCGCGCGGCGCCGAGATGTTGGCGATCATGAAGTCGCGGTCGGTGATCGTCGGCACGCAGCGCGCCGGTAGCGTGATGTTCGAGATCTTGATGGTGTCGCCGATGACAAGGCCCGTGAGATCCACGGTCAGGTGATCGGGGATGGCGCTTGCCGGGACCTTGAGCTCGACCTCGGGGCGCACGACGGTCAGCACGCCGCCGCGCTTGATGCCCGGCGCATCCTCGTGGTTCACGAACTCGACCGGGATCGAGAGGTTGATGCGCGAGCGCTCGGACAGCCGCAGGAAGTCCACATGCTCCGGCATGTCGAGCACCACGTCGCGCTGGACAGCGCGGCAGATCACGGTCTGCACGTTGCCATCGACATTCAGCTTGATGAGCCGGGACAGGAACTTGCCGTCCTTCAAGCGCTTCAGCAGCACGTTGTGCCGCACGTTGACGGCCTCGGGGTCCTTGCCACCGCCATACACCACCCCGGGCACGAAGCCCTCGCGACGGGCGGAACGGGCAGCCCCTTTGCCCACGCCCTCGCGGCGGGTGACGTCGAGTTCGATCGTCTTCGCCATTGGTCTCTCCTAAGGTTCCACGCCGACGCGATCCTCCAGGGGTGTAAGCGCGTCGGAAGCGGGCTTATTCCCGCATCGCCAGCGATTTTCAAGGGGCAAAGACCGCGCCAGGCGCTAGAGCCGCCTTCGCCGGGCCGCGGCCTTAGCGGACGGCCGCGGCATCCGTGGCGTCATAGGGTCGAAAGTCGGGCGGATGCGGCAGCCATGACCCGCCCTGCAGCCCGATCTCATAGCCCAGCTCATAGAGCTCGCGCATATAGACCGGATCGAACAGCTCCTCGGCCTCGGCGTTGAAGTCGCGGGGGATCGCGAGGACGTTCATGTCCATCCCGTCGCGCTGCGCGATGGCAAAGAGCCGGTAAAGATCACCCCCGCCGGAGCCGCCGATCAGGCTGGAGGCCGCCCGCGCCGCAATCGAGAACAGTCGCGGACGCGTGGGATCGTAGCTCTTGGTCAGCTTGTTGTTGACGATCACGTAGATCGAGCGGTCGAGGTCGCGCCCCGCAAGCTGGTCAAAGGACCGGATCGAGAACTGCGGGCTGAACAGCATGACCTGCTGCGTCGCCCCGCCATCCACATGCATCTCGTCGCGCTGCTGCCCGGTCGCCGTTTCCACGGGGATCAGCACCGGCGGAAAGGCGGCGGGGATGGCGGAGGAGGCCTGGATCACGTCGTGGATCAGGCGCTTCGCCTGGGGGTGGCCGGTGGCGGCGATGTTGGTCAGGTTCCAGACCACCGGGCGCGAGGCGTCGATGTTGGTCGTGCCGACCAGCAGCACGCGGCCCTGATCATGGGCGACGGCCAGTTCCCGCACGACATCGTCGTCGACGTATTGCTCGATCAGCGCGCGATAGCCCGAGGCATCCAGCAGCGAGGTGCCGCCCGTGAGCCCCGCAAAGATCGTGGGGATGACCAGATCATCGGTCTCGAAATCACCGGCATAGATCTCCCGCAGGTCGTCGTCGTACTCGGGCCCGAGAAAGGCGTAGAGCGCGATGATGGCGCCGGTACTGACGCCCGTGACCGCCTCAAAGGTCGGCCGGTCGCCACGGGCGGTCCATCCCGCCAGAACGCCGGCCCCAAAGGCGCCGTCCGGCCCGCCGCCGGAGAGCGCGAGGCTCTCCCACTCCGCATTGTCGAGAATGTTGCCCTCGCCCCGCCGGCTTTGCAGAAAGGTGATCCGCTCGGTCAGGATCTCGCGCAATTCGTCCTCGTCGACAAAGTCGCCCCAGGTGCGCAGAAAGCCCCGCTCGATCCCGTAGGGCTTTGCGTCCCGGATCTCCGCCTCCTGCACCGGCGCGCGGACAAGCACCGTGGTGCAGGCGCCGAGCAGCACGAGCGTCAGCGGCAGGACCCGGCGCAGGATGCGCCAGGGGCGAGAGGCGTCGTTCGTCACGGCTGGATCCTCCGGGGCAGGGTCTGGGCGCAGTCTGCCCGATGGCATACCGCCGCGGCAATCGCGGAGGCGCCCGATCAGGGCAGACCGCGGACCCTAGCCTCGGCTCGCCTCGACCCCCGGGGCGGCCGCGCGGTCACGTGCCGCCTCCCCGCCGCCGATCGTACCGCTGTCGACGGCCGGCAGGAACCACACCCCCGCTAGGCCTGCCACATGGCGCAGCAGGAACCAGGTGAGCGCCGCCTCCGCCGGATCGGCACTGTGCAGGCCGACCGGTCCGTGCTCCCAGGGCGCAGGCAGGGCCTTGGCCCAAACCAGGGCTTCGACCGCCATCGCCGAAGGCGTGTCGGCGATGGGCATGGGCGGTGCGATCACCTTGCGCTCCGCCCGCGGGCGCAGGGCGTAGGGGGTCCTTATGGGGTCGGGCAGCGCCGCGCCCGCGACGATCTCCACCACGGCGCTCGGCCGCTGGCCCTTGGCGACCGCCGACCAGGTGCCCGCCGACGATGCGATGCCCTCCCCCGTCCCGCTTGCGCTGTCCTGGGTGGGCCGCGCGGCAAAAAGCCCGCGCCCAGGACGCGGCGTGACGGCGCTGGCCCAGAGGGGTCGGCGGTTCGCCTCCCAGGTTGCCTGACCGCCCCAGAGAATGGCGACCTCGGCCCCGCCCACGGCCCGCCAGAGTGCGGCGGCCAGCGAGGCCCGGGCCAGTGCCGTGCGACTGGCGTCGGCGGCGGTGACGACCAGCGGGCGGTCGAGGGTCAGGCCCTCCTCCGCGATCAGCGCGGCCACGGCGCCCGGGTCGGACAAGGCGTCGGCCCAGCGTTCGGCTGGCACGGCATGGGCCCGCGGCAGGAAGGTCGTGCCGCTCCCGTCCGCCCGCACATCGACCACCTGCAGCGAGCGCGGCGACCGCAGCGCCGCCGCAAGGGCCGCACCACCGATGAACCCCGACAGGCCGGCGCGCTGGCGCGGGGCAAGCAGCGGATCGCGCGGCTCGAGGGCGACGACCGGTTGCGACGGGCTCGCCGCGGCCTGGGCGGCCACTGACTTCTGCGCCGCGTCGCAGGGAATGGTGAGCACCGTCCCCACCTCGAGCACCTCCGGATCGGCGCCGAGGACGGCACGGTTCGCTGCATAGAGCGCGCGGTAAGCCAGCAGATCGCCCATCAGCCGTTCCGCAATCAGGCTGAGTGTATCGCCGGGCGCGGCCACATAGGTGCGTTCGCAGGCCTGGGCGGAGGGTGTCGGCAAGCCGCCCAGCGCGCCCATGGCCCCAAGCGCGGCTCCCATGATGGCCTTCTGCATCGCTGTCACGGAAACCCCTCCCGGCATGCGCGCATCACTTCTCGTTAACTCACCCTATGGGTACTTATTTCCGGCGGCAGAGCCAAGGACGATTGATAACTCCTTACAAATGGACGCAATTTACCGCAGTCCTCGCGTGGAACGGTTGCGCGTGCAGTACCGAGGGCGGGCAAGGGGTCCTCGGACTACCGTCGGCCTAAGGTTCTGATATCATTCATCTCAGGAGATCGACGGGGATCAAGTGACGAGTTGATGATCGCGCTCAAAATTTGCGGGGCTGGCGCGCTTGCACCCGGTTTCGTTTTTTGCAATACACCCGCCACCCAAGGACGCGGGCGTAGCTCAGGGGTAGAGCACAACCTTGCCAAGGTTGGGGTCGTGAGTTCGAATCTCATCGCCCGCTCCAGATTTTCGGCACATCGACGAGCAGCAAGGCTGGGGCCCGATGGCGGCTGACGATACGTCAGGCGCCATCCTGGGTGAGGGCGCGGCGCGGATGGCGATCACGCTGCACCGCAGGGCCGATGACGCGCCTCGGGCCCTTGTCTTGCATGGTCGCAACGGGGCGGCCGACAGCGACCACATCCGTCCCATCACCGCCGCGCTCCATGCGCAGGGCTATACCGTCGCCGTGCCGGACCTGCGCTTTTCAGATGCGAATGCCAGCGCCGGTAGCGGATGCAACTTCACCTTTTCGGCCCATGTGGCCGATGCGGCGCGCGCGCTGGATTGGCTTGCAGAGCTTTCGCCGGGCGGAGCGCGGCCGATCCTGCTCGCCGGCCATAGCGTGGGGGCCTACGCGGCGCTGCGCCTGGCGGCGGATCGGGGGGCGGGCGCCGTCTCGGCGGTCCTGGCGCTCTCCTCGGCCTCCGGCGGCGGGATGCTGATCGAGGCGCGCCGGGCCATGGGAGCAGCGGCGCTGGAGGCGCTTGCGGCGGAGGTCGAGGGCGCGCTCCAGGACTATCCCCGCCACGACATTCTGCCCGATGCCGCGCGGATCACCCAGCCGGTCGCGCTCGTCGTGGGGGCGGAGGACGGGCTCACCCGGCCCGCGGATGTCGCGCGCCTCGCCGCCGCCCTGCCCCGGGTCGTCGGGCATGAGGTCCTGGAGGGGCTGCACCACTGCCCCACGGGCGCGCTGTGGGAGGCGGCGCTAGGGCGGCAGATCACGGCCCTCCGTCAGGCGCTCCAGTAAAGCGTGGCGCTCTGCGTGTCGCGGGCGTTGAGCCCGGTGCGGATCTCGAAGCTGCCCGGGTCCCAGACGCGGCTCACCGAGCCGTCTGGCTGCGGCAGGCTGTAGGAGAGATCGGCGCGGGTCAGGCGAAACGCCGCCTCCCCCACCGCGCCGGGTGCCAGGAACAGGCGCCGATAGCCGACAAGGCGCTGGGCCGGGCGCTGAATGCGGGCGACGGGATCGTGGACATAGGCCTGGACCACCGCCGTGCCCGGCCGGTCGCCTGCGTTGGTGACCGTGACCCGCGCCACGGCCTCCGCCTCCCCTGCCAGGCGGTCGCTGTCCAGGCGGGGCGGGGAGACGTCGAAGCGGGTCCAGCTCAGGCCATAGCCGAAGGGATAGCGGCCGCGCGCCGGGTGCTGAGCGTCGTCAAGGTCGATGTAGTTGGTGGTGAACTTCTGCCATTTCCCGGGCCAGGGGCGCCCCGTCTCCGCCGCGCCGTGATGGATCGGCACCTGCTCGGGGTGCGCCGGCAGCGACATCGCCAGACGTCCCGTCGGCTCCGCCCGCCCCGCGATCAGGTCGGCGATGCCGCTGCCCATCTCGGTCCCCGCGAACCAGGCATAGAGGGTCGCGCCGGCCATGCTGGGCAGATCGCCGAGCGCCAAGGGCCGACCGGCAAGCACGAGCAGGACCACCCGCTTGCCCGCCGCTCGCAACGCCGGTGCCATCGAGGAGAACAGCGCCACCTGCGCCGCGGGCACCGTGATCGAGAGGCGAGAGGCACATTCGCCCGTATGCTCCTTCGCCTCCCCGATCACGAAGATCGCCGTGTCGGCACCCTCCGCCAGCGCCATGGCCCGTGCCGCGAGGGTCGCGTCGTCGTCGGTCGGGAGGGTCGCGGTACCGGGTACGAAGTTGAGGCGGTCGATGATCCAATCCGGCTGGTCGAGCCGGCATCCTTCGGCAGAGGTGACGTCGTAGCCCGCGGCGGCGAGCCCCTCGCGCAGGCTGATCGCGGCCTCCGGCACCCCGGCGACGGCCCAGGTGCCGATCATATTGGTGCGATCATCGCCGAGGGGACCGATCAGCGCGACCTTCCCGGCCTGCTCCGTCGCCAGGGGCAGCGTGCCGTCGTTCTCCAGCAGCACGGCAGAGGCCGCGGCCGCCCGGCGCGCCAGGGCGCGTGTCTCGGGCAACAGGGCGGCCTGCACCCCGGGCCGGGCGCCCTTGAAGGGGTCCTCGAACAGGCCGAGGCGATGTTTGAGGGTCAGAACCCGCGCACAGGCGGCATCGATGGCGGCGCGGATCGCCTCCGCGGGCGCGCTCAGCCCGCATTCCGGGTCCTCCAGCCCACGCTCGGCCAGGGCGGGCAGCACCGCCGCGTAGTCGCCGTCGGTCATGTCGAGGTCGACACCGGCAAGCAGCGCCTGCACCGCCCGCGCCCGCTGATTGCCGAGGCCATGGGGCGAGAGCTCCGCGATGGCGGTGTAGTCGGAGACCACGACGCCCTCGAACCCTACCTCGCCGCGCAGCCAGCCTTCGATCAGCGCCCGGTGGGCATGCATGGGCATGCCGTTCAGCGCATGGAACCCCGCCATGATCCCCTGCGCCCCGGCCGCGACCCCGGCGGCAAAGGGCGCGAGAAAGTCGTCGTGGAGGGTATGCAGCGCGATCTCCGCGGCGTCGTAGTCGCGCCCGCCGACCGCGGCCCCGTAGCCGACGAAGTGCTTAAGACAGGCCGACAGGCGACCCGGGGCGGCCGGGTCCTCGCCCTGAAAGCCGCGCACCACCGCCTCGGCGTAGCGCGAGGCGAGCCAGGGGTCCTCGCCCGGGCTCTCCGCCACCCGCCCCCAGCGGGCGTCACGACACAGGTCGATCATGGGGGCATAGGCCTGATGGATGCCCTCTGCCGCGGCCTCCGCCGCCGCCGCCGCGCTGCAGGCCTCGACCAGGTCCATGTCCCAGGTGGAGGCGAGGCCAATGGGCAGCGGGAACAGCGTGCGATGGCCGTGGATGACATCCTCGGCGAACAACAGCGGGATGCTAAGGCGCGTGGAGAGGGCAAGGCGCTGGAACCGCTCCACCGTCTCGAAGCTCTTGGTGCCGAAGATCGATCCAACGGCACCCGCCGCCACCTGTTCGCCAAGCGCGGTGGGCCGCCCTGCGCCGGTCGCCGGCCCCTCCCCCGCGGGATAGAGCATGAGCTGACCGATCTTCTCGCGCAGGGTCATCCGTGCCATCAGCGCGGCGACCGGCGCTGGATCGGCCTCCATCACTCCGCCGCGAAGCGCAGGTCGCGGGGCGAGACGGTGGGCACGATCCGCGCCTCTCCCTCCTCGATGAGCAGGAGACTGGCGTAATAGGGTTCGCCCTCAGGCGTAGTCGGCGCGTCGGTATCGTGCATGACGCTGAGGACGATGGCCTGCGGCAGGTGTTCACGCAACAGCGCATGGAACTCGAGCACCGAGTCCGGGTCCATGGCCGAGGTCGCCTCGTCGAGCAGGATCAGTCCCGGGCCCTGCAGCAGCATCCGCGCAAGCACCAGACGCTGCTTCTGGCCGCCGGACAGCACATGCGCCCAGCTCTTGCCGCCCACCAAGACCTCGTCGAGGTGGCGCAGGAAGCGGCCGAGCCCTGCTTCCCCTAGCGCGGCGGCGACGACGATGTCGTCGTACAGCTCGGGCGCATGGGGGTAAGCGACCAGGGCGCGCAGGCCTAGGCGCTCCGGCAGATCGGGCTCTTGGCCGGCGAAGAAGGCCTCGACCCCGCGGGGGTGGATGATCTGACCCTCGCCATAGGGCCAAAGGCCCATAACCGCCTTCATCAGACAGCTCTTGCCCGCCCCGTTCTGCCCGCGGATCAGCGCCCAGTCGCCCGGGCGGAAGTCGGCCGAGGGCACGGTGATGAAGGGCGCCGCGTCATGACCGCGGTGGCAGAGCGCCAGGGCCCGCAGCGACAGCCCATGCTGCGGCGCCTGGGTGGTGTAGCGAAAGGCCGCGCGGCCGGTCTCGGCATAGAAGCGCTGGTTATCGCCGGCCCGTTCGATCGCCTGGGCAAGCTCGGTCAGCCGCCCCGTGTTCGCCCGCAGCGTCGCCAGCGCCGGCATGACCTGCACGAACCAGGAGCAGTCGTTGATCAGCTCCGCCACCAGCTCAGAGCTTGCCGCGTAGTTCTTGAAGCTCATGTCGCCGGCCAGATAGGCAGGCATGGCGGGCAGATACCCCAGCAGCCGGTTGGTGACGAAGTTGTAGCCCATGGTGAAGGCCATGAAGCCGCTGTCGGTCACATTCAGCCGGTGCCAGGTCCGGTTCACCCGCGCATAGAGCCCGTCGTTGACCCGCGCCTGCACCTGCTCGCCCCGGCTGATCGCGATGCGGGGCGCACGGGCCAGCATCTGGCCCAATTCGCCGCGCCAGGAGCCATCGGCGCGCTGGCGGGCGATGGTCTGACGCTCCAGCACCCGACCGATGCACCAGGCGGCATAGGTCATCGTGGGCACGTAGAGCGCGACCAGGATCGCCACCAGCACGACGGTCCCGTACTCCCCCGGCGTGGGGTCCAGCGCGCGGCCCCAGGCATCGCCGAAATTGATCGCGATCCAGGCCGAGATCTCCCCGCCCCAGTGGTCGAGGAAGGCGACGGGCGCCGTGTGCTCCAAAAGCGCGGCAGTGACGAAGTAGATCGAGGCGACCGCGCCCCATAGCCCCATGACCAGGCCGATGGTGGCGCCAAAGACGCTCTGCGTGCACTCATCCACGCGCTGATCGATGTTGTCGGGCAGGCGCGCGCCGCGGCCGAGATCGTCCTCCCCTTCCCCGCGGTCCGACATCAGGTTCGCGGCGATGTGCCGGTCCGCCAGCATCGCCGCCTGGAACTGCGCCTGGGTCCAGCCGCGGGCCTTTCGGTGCAGCGTGGTGGAGAAGAAGTGGCGCAGCGCGACGGTGCCGATCCGACCGAGCGCGAGGGCAGCATAAACCCCGGCGGCAGTAAGGATCACGACGACCGGCATGCCGCCGGTGGCGGTGGTATGGGCGTTGACCAGGGCATTGAGGAAATCGGCGCTTGCCATCGCGACCCAGACGCTGGCCTTCGACAACAGCGTCGTCAGCGCGATGACCGTGGCCGTCAGCGCCCAGGCCTCCACCCAACGCTCCGAGGTCCAATAGGCGGTGACGAGGCCCCAGAAGCCGCGCATCCGGCTGACCGGCGTGGCCCCTTCTGCGTGCAGCGGGCGCGCGAAGACGCTCGCGTCGAAGCTGACGCCGTTCCCCCGTTCCGACTGGCCCCCCGGCCTATGACGCACCGCACAACCCCTGAGAAAATAACCACAATTGGGATCGCCCCCCGACGATCATCACCGAGTAGGCTACGCGATGATGGCGAGTTTGCGACCCTCGCGCTGTGATGATCGATCAAATCTCGCGGGTCCTGGTGCAGCATCGGCGCGACATCGGCGCCCAGTGTCGCCCGCTGGTCGCAGCCGGCCTTGTCCTCGTCGAAAGCGGTGATTGGGGGTTGTCCGCAGCGACTTTCTATGGGCCGCAGGAAACGCCCGCCGCGGTGAAGCTTCACGCTTGACCCGTCCTTCGCGGCGCGCCATCCCCCGCCCATGGCGACGCGCGAGCACCCCCCTGCGGCTAACCCAGGTCTCAGCACCGCGATCGGCTTCATCGCCGTGCTGCTGTGGTCGTTGCTGGCGCTGTTTACGGTGGGCACCGCCGGGGTGCCGCCCTTCCAGCTGACGGCCATGACCTTCGCCATCGGCGGGATGCTCGGCCTGGTGGCGATTGCGCTGCAGCCCGGCCCGGCGGGACCGGCGATCCGGCGGGCGCTGGCGCAGCCCTGGCAGGTCTGGGCGCTCTCGGTCGGCGGGCTCTTCGGCTATCACTACTTCTACTTCACCGCCCTCAAGAACGCCCCGCCCGTCGAGGCGGGCCTGATCGCCTATCTCTGGCCGCTGTTCATCGTGCTCTTCGCAGCACTCCTGCCGGGGCGGCGGTTGACGCTGCTCCATCTAGTGGGCGGTTTGACGGGGTTTGCGGGCGCGGCGCTCCTGGTGCTCGACCCCGAGAGCGCCGGCGATGGCCTCTTCGACACCCAATACGCCTTCGGCTATGGCACGGCGCTGATCGGGGCGGTCGTCTGGGCGAGTTACTCGGTGCTGCTGCAGCGGGTCGGCAACGCACCGACCAACAGCGTCGCCGGCTTTTGCCTGGCCGGGGCAGCGCTGTCCGCCATGGCTCATCTGGCGGGAGAGACCACGGTCTGGCCTCAGACGACCATCGGCTGGCTCTCGGTCCTCGGGCTCGGGCTGGGGCCGGTGGGGGCGGCCTTCTACGCCTGGGACTACGGCTGCAAGCGCGGCGATATCCAGCTCTTGGGCGTCGCCTCCTATGCCGCGCCGCTGCTGTCCACCGCGGCGCTCGTGCTGGCCGGTATCGGGGTCGCGGACTGGCGGCTCGGCGTGGCGGCCCTGCTCATCACCCTCGGCGCCAGCCTGGCCGCCTGGGGCTCGGCCCGCGAACGCCGCGCTCAGAGATCGATGACCGCCAGCCCAAGCTGAGCCGACAGCCGCTCGGTCAGCACACGGCGATGGCACCCCTCAGCCTCCGCCTCAAAGCACAACAGCGCGCATCGTTCCTGCTGCACCAGATCCGCCAGCGCGGCAAAGGCATCGACGGCTTCCGGCGCCTCCAGGGCCTGATCGTAGATCGTGCGCATCTCGGCGATCCGCCCCTTGCGCGCCGCCTCCCGCCCCGGCTTGGGCGTGCCGAGGGCGCGGAGATGCGTATAGGCGATCCCCGCCTCCGCCAGCCCCGCCGCAAGGGCAGTCTTGGCGAACCCCGCCCGGCGCGAGGCGGCGACCGCCCGCACATCGACCAGACGGGTCACGCCGGCCGCCGTCAGCCGCGCGATCACCGCGTCCTGGGTCGCCTTCTCATAGCCGATGGTCAGGATGGCTGGTTCCATGGCAACGTCCTCCGCCATACCACTCTGGGCCACTCTGCGCCCTGGCGCGCGCGAAATCAAAAAACGAGAGGGAGAGGGACATGACAGGACGCCTCGCGGGCAAGACCGCCGTGGTGACCGGGGCGGCGTCGGGCTTCGGCAAGGCCATCGCCGAGGACTTCGCCGGCGCAGGCGCCAAGGTCGCCCTGCTCGACCTCGACGGTCGCGGTGCCCAGGCGGTGGCGGACCAGATCGGCGAGGGCCAAGCCATCGCCGCCGTCTGCGACGTGACCGACCGCAATGCCGTGGAGGCCGCCCTGATCGCCACCGAGCGCGCCTTTGGCCCCATCGACATCGTCGTGAACAACGCGGGCTACAGCCACCGCAACCGCCCCCTGCTGGAGGTGACGGAGACCGAGTTCGACAAGGTTTACGCCGTCAACGTGAAGTCGATCTTCCACATGACCCAGCTGATGCTGCCCCGGTGGCGCGCGGCAGGCGGCGGCGTGATGCTCAACATCGGCTCCACCGCCGGCATCCGGCCCCGCCCCGGGCTCACCTGGTACAACGGCTCCAAGGGGGCGGTGAACGTGATGTCGCGCTCGCTGGCGGCGGAGCTGGCGCCGGACAAGGTGCGGGTGAACTGCATCGCGCCGGTCATCGGGGCCACGGGCCTGCTGGAGACCTTCATGGGCCTGCCGGATACGCCGGAGAACCGCGCGAAGTTCATCGCCACCATCCCCCTCGGCCGCCTGTCCGAGGCCGAGGACATCGCCAAGGCCGCGCTCTTCCTGTGCTCGGAGGAGGCGGCCTTCGTCACCGGCGTGGTGCTGGAGGTGGACGGCGGCCGCACGATCTGAGCGGCCGCCACCCGGTCAGAGACGCTCAGTAGGGCGCGATCTGGATCCAGTTCTCGTCGCCCTGGGCGATGTGGGTCGGGATGTCCGCGCGCCACTTCTCCTGCGCACCCTCGTGCACCTTGAGGTACAGCTTGCCGCCCTCGACCTGCCAGACGTTGGGGTCACCCGGGCGCTTGTAGTTCTGCGAGGCGGCCCAGGCGCAATAGCCGTCGTACTGCGGCGCATAGGCGACCGGATCGGCGGCGAAGGTGTCGCGGTTCTCGCCGCTCTCAAAGAACCACACAGCGCCGTTCCAGAAGTGGTGGTAGCGCGCCTTGCCCTGGCGCGGCTCGCCAGCGGTGAAGTAGGCGACGGCGTCGTAGCCGCCGATGGCGGTGGCAAGCTGGTTCGTTGCGCTGGCCGGCGTCGCGCCAAAGGCAGCGACGACCAGGGCGAGGGACAGGAACAGGCGCTTCAGCATGATGATCCTCGATCGGTTGTGACGGGTTGTGACCAAGCACAAGGCTTCGTCGCGCCCGTCCTACCGCCGCGCGGGAAGGACACCACTGACATCCGCTGTCGGATCGGTGAGGCGCCGTGAGAGGGTCTGCGACGGCGCCGGGTCCTAAGCCTGCGTCGGCAAGCCCTTGACCACCCCGGCCTGGATCACGGCGGGGTCATAGGCCTTGCGCGCGAAGACGGCCTTTACTTGCTCAATGAAACTGTCGAGCGGGTCCATGGGATAGTCCGGATCAAAGCTCGTCTGGTCCCACCGCTCGCAGAAATCGGCACAGGACTGGAAGCAGGGATGATCGGCGAACCGCTGCCGCTCCTCCGGGTCCCAGCCGAAGTGATGCGCGTAATAGGCCATCTGGAAGATGCCGTGGTGCTCGACCACCCAGGCGACCTCCTCGCGCACGTAGGGCCGCATGATCTCGGCGGCCATGCGGTCGTGGTTCTGGGGTGCCAGCCGGTCGCCGATATCGTGCAGCAGCGCCGCGACGACCCAATCGACATCCGCCCCGTCGCGCCGCGCCCGTGTGGCCGACTGGAGCCCATGCTGCAGACGGGTGATCTTGTAGCCCGGCAGCGCCTCCGCTTCCTGGGCCGCCAGCTCCTGCAGCAGCCGATCCGCGGTGCCTGCCAGGAACGGCTTCTCCAGGCGCTCGAGCAGCTTGTAGTCCTCGCGCGTGCCATCCTTCATCTGGGTGAAGGACACCGTCTCCTGGTCGCTCATCGGATACCTCCTCAGGCGAGGGCGTAGCGCCCGTCGTTCTGTGCCGCCCCATCCATCATGATCTCCGCCTGCATGCCAAGCACGGCGTCATAGAGCGCGAGCGCCGAGGGCGCGAAATCGCCGGCCGAGGGCATCACGTTCAGGCGGTTCTGGTGCCGGTCGATGCCGCGCACCAGCATGGCGCTGTCCTGCCCCCTGCCCGTCGTGGGGGTGTCGGGGCGGATGTAGTTCAGCACCAGCCCGATCCGCCGATCATCGCTGCGATTGGGGCCGGAGGCATGGAAGACCTGGCCGTGGTGGATCGACACCTGCCCGGGCTCGAGCGCCGCGGTGACGGCGTCGGCCTCATCGACCTCAACCGCGATCTCCTGCCCGCGGCTCAGGATGTTGTCGTCGGCAAAGGTCTCCCGATGCGGCTGCAGCGCGGTCTTTTGGCTGCCGGGCACAAAGCGCATGCAGCCCGAGGCTGCCGTCGCCGGCGAGAGCGCCACCCAGACCGTCACCTGCTGATCCGTCTCTCCCATTCCCCAATAGGTCAGGTCCTGGTGCCAGGTGACGACCTTCTCGCTGCCGGGCTCCTTGGTGAAATAGGCGGTGTCCCAGAGCAGCAGATCCGGGCCGAGCAGGCTTTCGACCACATCGAGGATGCGCGGGTCGGTCGCGATCCGGCGCGGCGTCTCCATCACCAGATGCGGGCTGGCCAGGAAGTAGTTTCTGGCGGGGCGGGGCAGATCGGCAGGGGCGGTCCGCTCATCGGTCTCATAGGCTGCACGCAGGTCCGCCGCCTCCGCCGGGCTAAAGATCGCGACCGGACACAGAAAGCCGTCGCGCCTGAAGGCGGCGATCTGATCGGGGTGCAGCGGACCGGCCATGGTGTCCTCCCTTATGCGCTGTGTCTGCCGCAGTCTGCGCGCGGCGGTGCCGGCGCCAAAGACGGATGATTTGCCCCTTAGAGAAAGCTGAGCTTATGCTCCTTGCATGGCTGGCCGCCGCATCCCCTCGCTGAACTGGTTGCGCGTCTTCGAGACGGCGGCGCGGGCCGAGAGCTTTGCCCGGGCGGCAGAGGTCCTGGGCATGTCGCCCCCCGCCGTCAGTCAGCAGATCCGGGCGCTGGAGGGGTATCTCGGCCGGCCCCTTTTCGAGCGCGGGCCGCGGGAGGTGCGGCTGACTGAGGCCGGGCGCGCCTTTCTGCCGGTCGTCACCAATGCCCTGGTCTCGGTCGAGATGACGGCGGGCAGCCTGTTCGGCCGGGCCGACGCCGCACCGCTGACCGTGCGGGTCTCGACCATGCTCGCCTGCTCCTGGCTGGCGGAGCGGCTGGGCGCCTTCACCCGCCAGCACCCCAATGTGCAGCTCACCCTGGTCACCGGCACGATGGATCAGGACTTCAGCCGTCCGGGCGCGGAGATGAAGATCACCTTCGGCGCGCCGCCGGAGCCGGGCGAGACGAGCGATCCCCTGTTCGGCGAAAGCCTCAGCGCCGTCGCGCTGCCGGCCTTGGCCGAGACGGTGCAGACGCCGGCCGATCTGCTCAGCCATCCGCTGATCGAGGTCTCGAGCCACCGCGCCACCTGGTACCGGCTTTTGCCGGAGGCCGGCGATCTGCCACTCGCCCCGCGTTTTTTGTTCACCGACACGACCGCGGTGGCGCTGGCCATGGCGGCGGCGGGGGCCGGCATCGCGCTGGCCCGCGCCCCGGCCACCGACGCGCTGGTCGCCCGCTACGGCCTGGTCCCGTGCCTGCCGGGCGTCGCGGCGCCGGGGATCGAGAGCTATCACCTGGTCTATCCGGCCGGCGCGCGCCTCTCGGCCGCCGCACGCGCCTTCCGCGACTGGCTGCTGGCGGAAGCGGCGCAGGCCTGATCCGGCACGACATCGCGTCGCCCGCAGGCCGGCGCCTTGGTCATTGAGGGGTGGTGGCGAGGGAGAGACTCGAACTCTCGACCTCACGATTATGAGTCGTGCGCTCTAACCGGCTGAGCTACCTCGCCAACGGAGGGGGGACATACGGGGCGGATTGGCAGGCGTCAAGCGGCCTGCGGACACCGGCTCAACCGATCACCCGCTCCAGCAGCCGCAGCCAGTTCTCCCGCGCGATCTTGGCCACCAGCGGCTCGCCATAGCCCGCCCTCCGCATGGCCGACATCAGCGCCGGCAGGCCGCTCACATCGCCGATCTCCTGCGGCAGCAGGCAGCCGTCGAAGTCCGAGCCAAGGGCGACGCCATCCTCTCCCACCCGCTCGATCAGATGGTCGAGATGGCGCAGCAACACCTCCATCGGGGTGTCGCGGTCGTGCCGGCAGTCGGGGCGCAGAAACGAGACGTGGAAATTGAGCCCCACCAGCCCGCCCCGCTCGGCCACCGCATCGAGCTGGCGATCGGTGAGGTTCCGGGCCGAGGGTGCGATGGCATGGACGTTCGAGTGGGAGGCGACCAGCGGCTGGTCGGTGGCCGCGGCGACGTCCCAAAACCCCTTCTCGGTCAGGTGCGAACAGTCGATGAGAATCCCCATGGCCTCACAGGTGGCGACCAGCGCCTTGCCCGCCGCCGTCAGCCCCTCGCCCGGCTCCAGGTCCGGCTGGGCCGCCATGGGGGCGCCGTGGCCAAAGGCGTTCGAGCGCGACCAGACCGGGCCGAGGGAGCGCAGCCCGGCGGCATGCAGCACCTCAAGGGCGGCGAGGTCGGTGTCGATGCACTCCGCCCCCTCGATATGCGGGATCGCGGCCACCTGCCCGGCAGCCATCGCCGCGCGCGCCTCGGCGACGGTGGAGACGACGGCGAAACGGTCGGGATGCGCCCGGGCGAGCTGACGCATCCGGGCAAACAGCGCGGTGGTGAAGGCCAGCGCCGTCGGCTGGTCGACCGGCCCGTCGCGCACGATGTTGTCCGGATCGTCGTCCGAGAGACCGGTGGGGCCGATACCGGTGGGTGTGAACATGGCGAAGAGCCCGCCGGCGAACCCGCCCCGCGCCGCCCGCACCAGGTCGATGTCCAGCCGGCGATCGCGAAAGCGGTTGCTCCCGGCGCCCTCGGTCACATCCTCCAGCGCAAAGGGCCGCGGCGCGCCCGCCCGGGCCGCAAGCTCGAGCCGCAGCACGGTGTCGTTGTGCCCGTCGAAGACCGCGTCGGGCGGCCCCGCAGGCGCCAGCTGCGCCGCTGCGTCCATCACGCTCTCCTCAGACCCCGCAAATCGCTCAAGCCGCCGCCCAAATTGACCAAGGCGGCTCGCCGCGAGACCCACCGTTTCGCGGCGCAGCAGAGGGCTTTGAAACCGTTCCGCTGTCAAGCGCCCGGTCTTAAACGCGTGTTTACCGCGCCGGTTAACTCTCCGCTCAGCTTTCGGGGCCCGTCACCCCCGTCTTCGGCCGAGAGGGCCCATGTCCGCGTTGCGTCCGATCCTGCTTGCCTGCCTGATCGCGCTTATGCCCGCGCCTGCGGTGGGGGGCGCCTGGACGCGGGCCGAGGGCGACGGGGTGCTGATCTCCACCATCGGGCGCCAGGGCAATCCCACCACCTTCTTCACCCTGCCCGGCGGCAGCGAGGACAAGGCCTCGGCCCAGCTCTACGTGGAGTATGGCCTGTTCGAGGACATCACCGTCGGCGGCAGCCTGTTCACCGAGACGGGGCTGGGTCAGGAGGACGTGACCGGCAGCGCCTCGGCCGGGCTCTTCCTGCGCAAGCGCGTCTATCGCGACGACGAGGGCAACGTCGCCTCGGTGCAGATCGGCGTCGCGGCGCCCATCGACCGGCTGTTCGGCAGCACCTTCGCGAACTCGACCTCGGACAACCCGGCGGAGGTGCGGATCTTCGCCCTCGGCGGCACCAGCTGGTGGGGCGACTGGGGCAGCATCTTCATCTCCACCGCCGCCGGTTTCGCCTGGCGCGGCGAAGGAGAGGCGGACGAGGCGCGGGCCGAACTGGTGACGGGGTACAAGAAGCACCCCTGCTGCCTGCCGATCCTCAGCTTCTATGCCACCCACAGCTTCGGGCCGGGGGAGGCCAGCCTGAAGATCGCGCCGAGCTTCGCCTACAGCCCCCCGCCGAGCGAGGAAGAGATCGCCTTGGCGGCGGAGGAGGAACGGGAGCCTCAGCGCAAGACCACCTATCAGCTCGGGCTCAGCTACGACATGCTCGATGGCGACGGCAGCCTGGGCGTCACCTTCTCGATCTGGCGCAAGTTCTAGCTCGCCACGCCGGGCGCGCGGCGCAGGGTGACGCCGGCGATGCGCCAGGTGCCGTCGATCAGGCGCATGGTGTAATCGGCCTCCCAGAAGGCGCCGTTCTGATCCTCGAACAGCACGGTCTGGCGCTGGCCCAGCACGGTCTCGCTCAGGCCCAGCATCTCATAGCGCTTCGGCCGCCAGATCATCGGATAGCCCGACTGAACCATCTGGCCGAAACGCGCCGGGCTGCCGAACTTGCCTTGGATCGACGGGGCAGCGTGGGAGAAGGCGCCATCCAGGTCGTTCTTCTGAAAGTCCGCGATCTGATCCTCGATGACCGCGCGGATGGCCGCGTCGTCGGCCATGGCCCGGGGGGCGGCAAGGAGGACAGCCACCAGGGCGACCGCGAGGAAGGCTTGGGCAACGAGAGCGCGCATCCGGGCATCCTTTCCATCGGTTTCGAGGTGAGGTGCGCCGGCTGCGGGTCAGGTCAAGCGGCAGACTTGCCTCGACCCTTCCTGCCAGTTTCCCTGCCCGGGTCATCCCCCGACTTGATCGGGGGATCCAGGACCGGGAGCGGATTGTCCGTCGAGCCAGTCAACGTCGCTGCGGTCGCCGCTTGCGCAGCCCCCTACCTCAGCGCTCGGTGAACTTGAACTCGATGCGCCGGTTGGCGGCAAAGACCGCCGGATCCTCGCTGACGACGAGCGGCTGATACTCGCCAAAACCCGCGGCGGCGAGGCGCGTGGGCGGCACCCCTTCCTGCGCGATGAGGTACTGGACCACCGAGAGGGCGCGGCCCTGGCTGAGTTCCCAGTTGTTGCGAAACCGCCCCGTCCCGCGCAGCGGTACCTGGTCGGTGTGCCCGTCGACCCGAAGGATCCAGTTCAGCCCTTGCGGTGCGCTGTCCTGCAGCTCGCGCAGGACCGCGGCAAGCTCGCTCAGTTCCTCAAGGCCCCTGGGATCCAGGTTGGCCGAGCCCGGCGCAAACAGGACCTCCGACTGGAAGACGAACCGATCGCCGACGATCCGAATGTCGTCCCGCCCGCCGAGGACCTCTCGCATTCGCCCGAAGAACTCCGAGCGGAAGCGCGCCAGTTCCGACACCCGCTGGGCGAGGGCGGCGTTGAGGCGTGAGCCAAGTTCCTGGATCTGCACCTGCTGCGCCTCGTCGCGTTCGGCTGCGTCGTCGAGCAGCGCCTGGAGGGAGCCGAGCTGGCTGCGCAGTTCCGCCACCTGGCGGTTGAGGAGCTCGGCGCGCCGCGCTTCCTCGGCTGCCTCCTCGCGCACATCGGACAGTTCCGCCTCCGCTGCGGTGCGCAGGGCCTCGCGGCGTTCCGCTTCGCTCAGCGCCTCCCCGGCCTCGACCTGCAGGCGGTCGCGGGCGGCTTCGGCGGCGGCGAGCAGCGTCAGCGTCTCCTCCGCCTGTCGCCGGGCCTCCTCCAGCGCCAGCGTCATGGCGGTCATCTCGGTGTCGGCCTCGGCGAGGCGACGGCGGAGGGCCTCGGCGGCGGCAAGCTCCAGGGCGCGGGCTTCTTCGGCGGCGGTGAGCGCCTCGGCGTTCTCCGTCAGCCGCGCGAGCGCCGCCTCGCGCTCGGCGATGGCGGACTGGGCCTCCAGCTCGGCGGCGGTCTTGCCGGCATTGGCGACGGTCAGCTCCGCCTCCAGCGCTTCGCGGGCGGCGGCGACCTCAGCCAGGGCGTCCTGCTGGGCCAGGAGGCGGGCTTCGAGCTCGGCCACCAGATCGGCCTGCGTGGCGTTCTCGCGGTTGCGCGTGGCCTCCAGCCGCGTGATCTCCGCTTCACGCGCCAGCGCCGCCTCCTCCGCCTCCGCCAGGCGGGTGACGAGCTGGCGCAACTCCTCGTCGCGGGCGGCGACCTCGGCCGTCAGTTCGCGGATCCGCTCGGTCTGCGCCTCAGAGCCTGCGCGTGTCGCCTCGAGCTGGGTCTCGAGCGCCTGAAGGCGCGTGGACTGCTCGGAGTCGGTCAGGCGCAGCTCCGCCGCCTCCTCCTCCAGCGCCGAGAGGAGCGCGAGGGCGCGCGCCCGCTCGGCGTCGATGCCCTCCAGCCGCTCGGCGGTCGAGGCGGCATCCGCCTCAAGGCTCGTAACCAGCGCCTCCAGGGCCTCCCGCTCGGCCGCGGCCCGGCGCGCGGCCTCGGCCTCGGCGTCGCGTTCCTCGCGCAGGGCGGCGAGATCGGCGTTCAGTTGCGCCTCTGCCGCCTCGCTCTCAGCAAGGCCAGCGGTCAGGGTGACGACCCGCCCCTCCGCCTCGGCCCGGGCCGCCCGCGCGGTCTCGAGCGCCGTCTCAAGCCGGACCCGCTCTGCCTCCACGCTCTCAAAGCGGCGGTTGAGATCGCCGAGTGCCGCCTCCAGCGCCGAGCGCTCCTGCGCCTCGGTGCGCAGGGTGGAGCGCAGATCGCCGATCTCCGTCTCCGCCGCGCTGCGCTGATCACGCTCCAGCGACAGGGCATCGGCCAGGGCAGCAAGCTCGCCCTGCAGGGTCTGCAGCGTCTCCGCCTGCTCGGCGATCCGCTCCTCCTGCACCTCGATCTGCTGGGTGGCGCCAGTCAACGTCTCGCGCAGGACGAACTGCACGATCATGAAGATCGAGAGGACGAAGATCAGGATCAGCAGCAGCGCCGTCATGGCATCGACGAAGCCGGGCCAGGTGGACGACTCGAACTTCGTACCCGCGCGCCTCAGCTGCGCCATTACCCGCGCCTCCCGCCGTTGCCACGCGCTCTAACGCAGGGTGGGCCCCCTCCCGTCACCGGTGCCATCACGACGCCCGGCACGGCCGCCTCACTGGCCGTTCGACGTGCGCGCGTCGATCAGTTGGATGAGCGCCCGCAACTCAGTGCGCAGGGCGTTGACGGCGTCATGGCGGCCCACGGTGATCTCATCCGCCATGGCACGAAGCTGGCTGTCCATGGAGCGCAGATGCGACTTGGTCTCCGCGTCGATCGCGCCGGCACGCCGCTGTTCCAGCACCCGGTCCAAGAGCTGCACCACCGCCTGTTGGCCCGAGGCGACGGAGGATTGGGCGGCATCGATGCGCTTCAGCACGTTGAGCTGGGCATGGTCGCGGCCCTGCTGGTTCTCGCGCGCCTCCCGCATTTCGTGCACCATCTGGGCGACGTTGGAGCGTTCGATCTCGATCTGGTTGGCCATCTCGGCGACCACGTCGGCGGCGCGGGCCAGCCGGCTCTCGGCCTCGATCCGCGCAACCTCGGCCTTGGTGGCGAACTCGACGGTCTTCTCCAGCCCCTCGTCGACCCGCTCCAGGATCGCGACCAGCGCCCCCTCCGGTCCCTCGCCCTCGTTCACCAGGCCGAGACGGGTGAAGTTGGAAAGCCACTCCTCCAACTCGCGGAAAAAGCGGTTCTGGCCATGACCCGAGAAGAGGTCGAGGAGGCCGACCACCAGCGAGCCCGCCAGGCCCAAAAGCGAGGAGGCGAAGGCCGTGCCCATCCCGTCGAGCTGGTCGTTGAGGCCGATCAGCAGCCGATCCAGCGTCTGACTGCCGCTCTCCCCCGGCTCGCCGTCGGCGACAAGGCTGCCGATGGTGTCGACGACCGCGGGGACGGTCTGGCTGAGGCCCCAGAAGGTGCCGAGCAGGCCGATCAGGATGAGGAAGTTCGCGATGTAGCGCGTGATGTCCCGCGCCTCGTCCAGCCGGGTCGCGACGCTGTCGATCACCGTGCGCACGGCCTGGCCCGACAGCCGGTTCTTCAGCTTCCCCTCGCGCAGCATGGGCGCCATGGAGAGGAGGAGCTGCGGCGGCCGGTTCCCCTCCGCGATGTTCGTCTCGATGTTCTGCAGGTAACGCACGGCCGAGCGGAGCTGACCGATCTGCAGGAAGGTGGCGAAGACGCCGATGACGAAGACCGCGATGATGACGCCGTTGAGATAAGGGTTGGCGTTGAAGACGTCGCGCACCTGGGGCGCCAGCACGACGGCCGCCGTAAAGACCACGACCAGGATCGTCACCATGGGCAGGATCTGGCGCGTGGGGGGCGAAAACTCCGCCCGCGGGACGTCGGTACCGGTCATGGGAGCGTTCATCGGGGGGGCCAACTCCTCTCAGGCGCTGTACCTTAGCGGGACTAACTTCATGCGCCAGTCACTTGTGCCCTGTCGCACACCTTCCGTCGCCAAAACGGAACCGCGCTCGGTCATCCGGCGTCGAGTTGGGCGGCAAAACGCTCGAAAATCTCAGCATTGGCGGCGATGACATTGCCGAGCTCGAGCGGATCGCCATCGCCTGAGCCCCCGAGGGTGCCGATCAGCCCGCCCGCCTCGCGCACCAAGAGGAGCCCCGCGGCGATGTCCCAGGGCTGGATCTCACGCTCCCAATAGCCGTCATAGCGCCCGGCCGCCACATAGGCGAGGTCGAGCGCGGCGGAGCCGAAGCGGCGCACCCCGGCGGTGCGCGGCAGCAGTTCGGCAAGGTCGCGCAGGGTGTTGGGGAGCGTCTTCTTGGCGCCGAAGGGCAGCCCGGTGGCGAAGATCGCCCCGCCGAGCTCGCGCCGGGCCGAGACCCGGATCCGCCGGTCGTTCATCCAGGCGCCGGCCCCGTCCTCCGCCACGAACATCTCGTCCTTGGCGGGGTCGTAGACGACGGCGGCGACCATGCGGCCCTTATGCTCCAGCCCGATGGAGACCGCCCAATGCGGCAGGCCGTGCAGGAAATTCGTCGTCCCATCGAGGGGATCGACGATCCAGCGCCGGGTCTCATCGCGTCCGGGCGCCTCCCCGGTCTCCTCGCCGAGCCAGCCATAGGCCGGGCGCGCCTCCATCAGCATCGCGCGGATGGTATCCTCGGCCTTGCGGTCAGCGTTGGAGACGAAGTCCCCGGCGCCCTTGACCGAGACCTGCAGGTTCTCCACCTCGCCGAAGTCGCGCACCAGGGCGCGCCCGGCCTTGCGGGCCGCCTTGATCATCACGGCGAGGTTTGGAGAGGCGGTTGTCATGACAGGGCCTGAGGTAGGGTGCGTGCTTGGCACGCACCGCTGGGTGGGCGTAAGGAAAAAGCGGCGGTGCGTGCCGAGCACGCACCCTACGCACGTTCGACGTATTCCATCGTCTCGGTATTGACGACGATCTTCTCGTCCTGCCCGACGAAGGGCGGCACCATGACCCGCACGCCATTGTCCAGCATCGCCGGCTTGTAGCTGTTCGCGGCGGTCTGCCCCTTCACGACGGGTTCGGTCTCCGCGATCTTGCAGGTCACCTTCTCGGGCAGCGAGGCGCTGAGCGCCTCGGCCTCGTAGTACTCGATCACCACGGTCATGCCGTCCTGCAGGAAGGGCCGGCGGTCGCCCAGGATATCCGCCGGCAGTTCGATCTGCTCGAAGGTCTCCTGATCCATGAAGACCAGCATCCCGTCGTTCTCGTAGAGGAACTGCTGATCCTTCTGCTCCAGCCGCACCCGCTCGACCTTGTCGGCGGAGCGGAAGCGCTCGTTGAGCTTGGAGCCGTTGCGCAGGTTCTTCATCTCGACCTGAGCAAAGGCGCCGCCCTTGCCCGGTTTCACGTGATCGGTCTTCACCGCCACCCAAAGCCCGCCGTTGTGCTCGAGCACGTTGCCCGGCCGGATCTCGTTTCCGTTGATCTTGACCATCGAAAGGGATCTCCCGCCAGATCTGTGCCCGCGCGCCCTATAGCGGTGCGGCACGGCGCTCCGCAACCCTGCCAAAATCGACGCAGAGCGCCCAAGACCGCCGAAAACGCTATCAAACGAGGGTGATCGCCGGCCTAACGTTGTTTCATCAGCGACCGTTTTGTACGCTTCCTCTACCGCCAGCCATCGCGCGGCGAAGTAGCTTGCGGCGCGCGGGAACGCTTTGCAGAGGATGCCATGACGACCGTCTTGCGTGCGATGCTGCTCGTGCTGGCCGGCCTCTGGGCCGGGGCTGTCTATGGCGATCCGATCAACACGGGTCCCAGCGGCATCGCCCTGTCAGGCTATGACGTCACCAGCTATTTCGGCGCAGCAGGACCGCAACCTGGCTCCTACAGCTTTCAGGCACGCCACAACGGCGCCACCTATCTCTTCGCTTCGGCGGCCAACCGGGCGCGTTTTCTGGCAACACCTGAGCGCTATCTTCCGGCGTATGGCGGTCACTGCTCGCTCGGCGTGACCGCAGGGGAAATGCTGGAGGTCGACCCAACCGCCTATCGGGTGGTCAATGGCCGGTTGTTCCTTCAGCTCGATCACGGCACGCGGATGATCTGGATGCTCGACGAGAAGGCGAATATCGCCGTGGCAGACACCATGTGGCCGACGGTCGTCACGCTCTCGGAACTGCGTGACTGATCAGGCCAACCAAAGGCTGACCGCGCCGCCGCGACCAGCCCCGCTCGCCGCACCCCAGCAGGGGCGCCGACCGCTCTCGGGCGCTCGACGCACGACCCGCGAGGCCTATCGCGCTTGGCCGCTGCGCATGAAGTTCTTCGCCATGGTCGCGCCGCTGGTGTTCGGGGTCTTCGCCGCCGCCACGATCACTTCGACCTATGCCTCCTTCCACCACGACAAGCGCTGGATGGACGACAAGCTGAGCCATGTGCTGGCCAACCAATCCATCGTCATCAGCCGCGCCGTGGCCCAGCGCGACCGGCGGCTGACGGGCCTTGCCATCGCCGGGATCATGGCCGACCCGGACATCGTCTACGCCGAGGTGCGCGACCCCACGGGCGAGCCCATCGTCACCCTGGGCGAGGAGCCCAACTACGGCGTCACCCGCACCCGGCCGATCCGCTATGTGCGCGAGACCCAGCTCATCAACGCGGGCGAGCTGACCATCGGCGTCAGCTACGGCGGCCCGCTCGCGTCGCTCGCCAGCCAGGTCGCCACCTCGGCCGCCGCGGCGCTCCTTGCCATGCTCGCCACCTGGTTCGGTACCGTGGCCGCGTTCCGTACAGTGGTCAGCACCCCGATCGGCCGCCTGCAGGAGGCGATCGCCGCCTGGCGCCGGGGTGAGCCTGCGGATCTCTCCTCCGAGCCCGATGGCGACGAGCTCGACGCGCTCACCGCCGCCTTCAGGGAACTCCGCTCCGAGCGGCTGCACTACGAACAGGCGCTCAAGGGCATCAAGATCGACCTCGAGGAGCGGGTGCGCCAGCGCACCGCCGAGCTCAGCCGCGCGCGCGATACCGCCGAGCAGGCGAGTGCCGCCAAGGCCGAATTCCTCGCCGCCATGAGCCATGAGATCCGCACGCCGATGAACGCGATCCTGGGCACCGCCCATGCGCTCTCGCGCGCCCCGCTGGACCCGGAGGCGCGGCGCAACGTCGATGTGCTGCAGACCGCCGGGCGCTCGCTGATGTCGCTCCTCGACGACATCCTCGATCTCTCCAAGATGGACGCGCGGCGGATCGAGGTAGAACCCATCGAGGCGAGCCTCACCGAGCTTTTGAACGACGTTCATGACCTTTGGGCCGGGCAGGCGGCGGAGAAGGGGATCGCGCTCACCCTGCGCATCGACCCGCAGGTGCCGCAGCGCCTTCGCTTCGACCCGCTGCGCCTGCGCCAATGCGTGACCAACCTGGTCTCGAACGCGGTCAAATTCACCGAACAGGGGCGGATCGAGATCAGCGCGACCGCCGCGCTCGAAACCCCCGGCACGGCCGCCGGCGGCGGTGCGGGAGGGGCGTTGTATCGCCTGACCATCAGCGTCGACGACACCGGGCCGGGTCTCGCGCCGGAGACGCTGGCGCGGCTGTTCGAGCCCTTTACCCAGGCCGACGGCTCGACGACGCGGCGCTACGGCGGCACCGGGCTGGGGCTGACGATCACCCGGCGCCTCGCGCGGCTCATGGGCGGCAACGTCAGCGTCGACACAGCACTGGGCCAGGGGGCGACCTTCCATGTGACCATCCTGGCAAGCACGCCCGTGCTGCCGGACATGACCGCGCTGCCGCCAGCCACGCTGCGCCCCGTCGAGGGGCCCGACGGCCGGCGCGGCGACGGCAAGAAGGTCGCGATCCTCGCCGATCTCACCCCGGCCCCCGAACTAAAGACGGCACCGCGCCCCCTCCCGGCCGCAGCAAAGACGCCTGTCGCTGTGCCGCGCCCCGCCTCCACCCCCGTCTCGACGCCCGTCGCAGAGCCGATCGCAGGGCCGATCGCGGGGCCTCTCCCTGGGTCCGTCCCTGGGCCGGTGCCAGGGCCGGTCGTGGAGGCCACCCCCGCCACGCTGCCCCCGGCGACACCCCTGCCCGCGCCGCTCGCGGTGCCGGCCGCGCGGGCGCCGGCACCGCCGGTGGAGGCACCGCCCCGCCCCACAGTGCCCTCACCCGCCACCGCGACGGGGGCTGTCGAGGACGCGCCCAACGGTGCGGTTAAGCCCGTGCCGAACTTCGCGGGTCGGCGGATCCTGATCGTCGACGATGTGGCCATGAACCGCTATGTCGCGCGGCTCCTGCTCGACCACACCGGCGCCGCGGTGGCCGAGGCTGAGGGCGCCCTCGATGCCCTCGCCCAGCTCGAGGCCACGCCCGCCGATCTCGTGCTCCTCGATCTGCACATGCCGGAGGTGGATGGGTTCGAGGCGATCCGGCGCATCCGCGCCCTGCCCGCCCCGGCCTCGGCGGCCCGCATCGTCGCGCTCACCGCCGACACGCGGCCCGAGCAGCGCCGCCGCCTCAACGAGATGGCCGTTGACGGCTACCTCCCTAAACCCTTCGACTTCGACCATGCGCTGGGCGAGATCGCGCGGGTCCTGCACGCCTGACGCCCGGCCATGGGCCCCGGGCCCCGGGCCCCGCCCCGAGCGTCGTCAGACCCCGTGGCTCTCGCGGCTGTCGGCGGGGGCTTCGTCGCGCGCCTCCATGCCATAGTCGCGGATGACCGAGGCCACGCGCAGCCGGTAGCCCTCGAAGTAGAGCTCGCGGCCCTTCTTCTGCATGGCGCGGTGCTCGGCGAGGCGGCGCCAGGCGGCCACCGCGGCCTCGTCGCGCCAGATCGAGAGCGACAGGAGCTTGCCGGGATGGGTGAGGCTCTCAAACCGCTCCACCGAGACGAACCCGTCGATCCCCTCCGCCAACCCCCGCATCGAGGCCGCCGCTTCAAGGTAGGCCTCCCGCTGCCCCACCGCCGGCACCACCTCAAAAATCACCGCCACGGTCATCGCCTGCTCCCCTTCAGCCCAGCATCCGTGCGACGAGTGTCACGACACCCTCCACCCATGCGTATTCAGCCGGGATGATCCGCGCGAGGGCGAGTAACTCAACCTTGATCGCGGCGATTGCCGCGACTGAGGTTGTTCTCGCCACGTCCTCGATCCCTTTGCCGGCGCCCTTCTGGTAGTTCTCCACGATGAAGACCGCGAAGCCGCGGATCGCGGAGCGTAGGCTGCGAAGAAAGCTCCGCCTGCTTGTCGCCGCCTGTTCCGCAGGCACGCCTTTCGCGTCATCCTCACCGGTGGCTTCGTCGGCCTGCACCTCTAGTTCGGTGCGCGCGTTCTCGGAAACCGCCTCTGGCAGGTGGTTGCGCAGCACGCGGATCATCGCTGCGCCCAACTGCGCCGCCTCCTGCTCGGCTTCCGCGGCCGCAAGCGGATCTCGGGCGCCGGCGAGGTAGTCCGCCCACTCATTGAACTGGGCCATGAACAGGCTGAGCTGACTGTTGAGGCCGACGAGTTCGGCGGCCGTCTCTGGAAGGTAAATCTCGTCCGCGCGGTCGGCATGGGCCTGTAGTCGCGCGGCGTGATGGCCGAGACGAACGACGTCGACGGCATGGAAATCGGGGCCGAGCGCATTCTCGCAGCGCTCGATTACGCGCATGACGCCACGCTGCTGCGCGGCACCGGTCATCTCGGCGAAGTCCTCGAAAGCCTCGCGGAGGGCTCGATGCGCGGCTTTCGCCCGGTTCCGCTGCTCATCGGATAGATCGGGCGGCAGCGGCGAAGTAAGGACGAGCACATCGTCGATCACTTCGAAATGAGCCGGTGCCGGGCGTTCCTCCGGAACCACGGGGAGCTGCACCTCCGCACTTGGACCCTTGGGACCCTCCAGCGCGGCCTTGAGCTTGGCGTTGACGTGGGCGGGGCCCTGGGACCAGTCGTCCTCGGAGAGGGCGGCGACGGCGCGTTCAAAGGTGAGGGCGGGGCGGGGGTCGCGGCCGTCGAGGCGTGCCTGGTACCAGTCGAGCCAGACGTCCCAGTCGTCCCTACCTCGCAGCTCGGCGTTAAAGCGCTCGATGGCAACCTTGGCCCGATCCGGGGGGGCTGTGCGATGCCACAGCGCTACTCTTGCAAGCTTGCCGCCCCGACGCAGCGTTTCTGCGTCCAACCGAAGACTATCCCACACCGCGTTACGAACGGCGGAAGAACCGACACCATCGGTCGCGGACGCAGCACGGGCAGCCGCGGAGGAGCTGGCGGCCACATAGGACCGTGATGTTGCAGTCCGCGCCGCAAACGATGCCGCGCGGACTGCAGCAGCGGGAGCGGATGAAGATACAGCGGCAGATAGGTTCTCTACGGCGCGTGCGGCGCGAACCGCCGCTACAACGTTGCTCAGCCCGAAACATGCCAACCATGGCGAACTTGAAGCACGAAAAACCGGGAAGACTAGAGTTGATGACCAATTCTCAATGGTGTTGTGGGCGTCGACGACTAGTGGAAGCAGGCGCAGCGATGCGCGCGTTGCAACAATGGCGGCGTCTTCGCTGGAGCGCGCACGAAGCCATGCCTCAATGCTCTTTCTGCTGACGATCCTCGGCTGATCTGACCGGCTGGCTTGCATGACAAAACTCAGAAGGCGTCCTTGCGGCGGCGTACTTCGGCGAAGACCTCCGATGCCGGGGCGCGGGGGAGGCCGACACTTGCCGCGACCTCCGGCGTGGTGGCGCGGAGGAAGGGGTTGGTGGACAGCTCCTCGGCCAGGGTGACGGGGACGATGGGGGTGCCGGCCTGATCCGCCGCCTCGATGCGGGCGATGCGCTCAGCCAGCGCCTTGCTCTCGGGCTCGATCGAGCGGGCGAAGCGGCCGTTGGCCTGGCCGTAGTTGTGGCCCGAGTAGATCCGCGTCTCCTCCGGCATCGCCAGGAACTTGGAGAGGCTGGTCCACATCATCTCCATCGTGCCCTCGAACACCCGCCCGCAGCCGAGCGCCATGAGGCTGTCCGCCGTGAACGCCGCCCGGTCGTCGTCGAGCACGAAGGCGATGTGCCCCACCGTGTGGCCCGAGACGTCGATGATCCGCACGGTGGTCTCGCCGAGATAAAACACCTCCCCGTCCGACAGCTCACGGTCGAGGCTGGGCAGGCGGGCGCGATCCTCGGTGTTGCCGATGACCTCCGCGCCCGCCCTCAGGGAAGACACCGCCGCGGTGTGGTCGTCGTGGTGATGCGTGATCCAGATCTGCGAGAGCTCCCAGCCCCGCTCGGTGAGGGCGGCCTGGACGGGCGCTGCCTCCGGCGCATCGACCAGGGCGACCTTGCCCGAGCCCTCGTCACGCACGAGGTAGGCGTAGTTGTCGGCGCGGCAGGGGACGGTGACGATCTCGACGGGCATGGGGCAGCTCCTTGGGCCTGGGGCGCGGCGGCGTGTGGCAGTTGAATTGGGCGGGCCGTGGCGGGAGAGTAGCCGCTGCCCGCAGGGGCGCAATGCCGGGCGCCTGGTGGCGTTCAGGCGGCGGTCAGGGAGCGGTTGGAGGCGCGATGCATCTCGACGTGGTGACGCTGAAGCGGTTCTACGGGACCACGCGCCTGGGCCGGATCGTGCGGCGGATCCTGACCGAGCGGCTGCGGACGCTTTGGCCCAATGTCTCCGGCATGACGGTGGCGGGCTTCGGCTATGCCACGCCGTTCCTGGCGCCGTACCTCACCGAGGCGCGGCGGGTCATGGCGATGATGCCGGCGCAGCAGGGGGTCAGCCCCTGGCCCGGCAGCGGGCCGAACCACGCCCTGCTGATCGAGGAGACGCTCTGGCCCCTGCCCTCGGAATTCGTCGACCGGTTGGTCATCGCCCATGGGCTGGAGACCTGCGAGCGGCCCCAGGCACTGTTGGCGGAGATCTGGCGGGTGCTGGCGCCGGGGGGCAAGGCGGTGTTCATGGTGCCCAACCGCTCCGGCGTCTGGGCGCGGCGGGAGAGTACGCCCTTCGGTTTCGGCCGCCCCTATTCGACGGGTCAGCTGGAGAGCGTGCTGCAGACCGAGCGCTTCGCGGCGGAGCGGCATACCGGGGCGCTCTACATGCCGCCCAGCCACGCGGGGTTCTGGCTGTCGCTTGGCCCAACCTTCGAGCGGGTGGGGACCCGGCTGGACGCGCAGCGCCTGGCCGGCGTGGTGCTGGTGGAGGCGACGAAGCACGTCTACATCACGCCCCAATCGGGTCTGCGCGAGCGCGCGCGCGCCCCGCTCGACGTCCTCGGCGACCTTGCCCCCCAGCCCCGCCCAAAGCCTGCAACGGGACGTTTGGTGAACCAACGGCAGCCCTGAGACGCCCAACGGTACGCCACGGGCTACGGATTACTGATTGAAATGAAAGACGCCGTCGCCACTGAAGCGGCGCCGAAAGCGGGCGTATCGTCCCGCTGCCAGTTGCTCTTCGGGCGGTTTACTCGCTGGTGAAGAGGTTGCCCCAGGCGCGGATGAGGGCGAGCTCGCTGAGCTGCGGGGCCTCGCCCTTGTAGGCGCAGAGCGCGCGGGCTTGGTCGCAGAAGAAGCGGGCGTGGAAGCCCTGGAACTTCGCCTCGGGCGTCTTGCCGTAGAGCTCCTCGAGGATGAACATCACCGTGTCCTCGGTGACGTCGATCCCGAACTTCTTGGCGGTGGAGACGAGGATCTTGATGAACAGCTCCTTGTCCGGGCTGTCCACCAGGATCTTGTAGCGCAGGCGCCGCAGTGCCGCGTCATCGACCAGCTGCTTCGGCGGGATGTTGGTCGAAAAGACCACCAGCGCATCGAAGGGCATCTGGAACTTCCGCCCCGTCTGCAGCGCGAGATAGTCCATCCCGGCCTCGAGCGGCACGATGAGGCGGTTCATCAGCTCCTGCGGGGTCTGCCGCTGGCGGCCGAAATCGTCGACCACGAAGACGCCGCCCATGGCCTTGAGCTGGATCGGCGCCTCATAGGTACGCGCGGTCGGGTTGTAGGCCAGATCGAGCATCTCGAGCGCGAGCTCGCCGCCGGTGGTGATGGCGGGCCGGGCACAGGCCACATAGCGCTGATCGAAGGGCTTCTGGCGGCGCAGGGCCCCGCCACCGACCCCGTCGTCGTTATGGGCCAGCGCCTCATGCACGGTGGGGTCGTAGACCACGATGATCTGGCGTTCGACGACCAGCGCATGCGGCACGTAGATATGGTCGCGGAAGGCCTCGCAGACCGCATTCGAGATCGTGGACTTACCGTTGCCCGGCGGGCCGTAGAGCAGAATGGCCGAGAAGGAGTTCACCGCCGGGCCGAGGTCGTCGAACATGCTCTCCGGCAGCACCATGTGGCCCAGCACATCGCGCAGCATCTGCTCGGTGAGACGCTCCTTGCGGATCGACTGGCGCTCGACCTGGGCCGCGTATTGCTCGATCGTCACCGGCGCGGGGCCGACGTATTCGGACTGGCTGAGCGCATCGAGGGCCCACTCACGCCCCTTGCCGGACAGGGCATAGCGCATCTCGGCGCGCATCGAGGCGCCGAGCTGACCGAGCGTCTCGATCAGCTTCGCTTCCTTAGCGACATGCACGAGCTGTTCGATGACATTGACCGGCAGGCGCAGGGCGCGCGCCATGTCCGTGGCCTTCTCCAAACCCTGGCGGTAGATCGTCTTGCAGAGCAGATCGACGAGGAGGCCCTCGTCCAGCCCGGTCTCCGCCACGCTGCGCGGGGCGCGCGGGGCCTCAATGACCCGCATGGCGCTGCGCTGTTCGGAATCCAGCACGATGTTCATCAAGTCCCCCTCGCCAACCTCAAGCGTGGCGTCAACCGCCTCGCCCTTCGGCAGATGTTCGAACAATTCCATCGACATCCGCCGCCGCCACCTGGCACTCCGAACGGCCGGCCCCCACTGGCCGTCGTCCAATAAATCACGGGGCCTGGCTTTGATTGCCGCAGACTGTCTACTCATCGCTACGCTCGAACTGTGGAAAGACTGTGGTGATTAAGACAGATTTTACCGCAACCCTCAATAGATCGCGACAACCATGCCTTGTACGATGTTGGGACAGGCTCCGAATACACAAGATCTAGAGCTGGAATTTCAACCAAGAGCAGTATTCTTGCCTAAATTCGCCCAGAAGTTGTTCGCGCTGGACCAGACCCTGCCGGCTCGTTTACCGCCCTCCGACCACGCCAAACCGATGCCGAAGACGCGCGATCCTCGCCCAGCCCTTCCGTCTGGCACAAAGATTGGCTAGGCGGACAAGGGTGAGACAAGGATTTGAGCGATGAGCGCAGAGACCCCCGACAAGACCTGGGCGCCAGGACCCGCCACTGCGACCGTGAACGGCGCGGAACACGCCCAGGGTGGCATCCTGGCGGGGCATCCGACGATCGCGCCACAGCCGGGGATCATGGCGATCGCGCCCTATGTGCCGGGCGCCTCGACGGCCAAGGGCGCCAATCGGGTCCTCAAGCTCAGTTCGAACGAAAACCCCCTCGGCCCCTCGCCCGCCGCCAAGGCCGCCGTCGTCGCCGCGGCGGAGACGCTCGAGATCTACCCGGATGGCGGGGCGACCGCCCTGCGCAAGGCGATTGCCGAGGCGCATGGGATCGAGGCCGACCGGATCATCTGCGGCGCAGGCTCGGACGAGATCATCGCACTCCTCTGCCAGGCCTATGCGGGTCCCGGCGACGAGGTGCTGGCCTCCGACCACTCCTTCCTGATGTATCGCCTCTCGGCGCTTGGCGCCGGGGCGGCGTACGTCAGCGCCCCGGACCGCGACCTGACCGTCGACATCGATGCGATGATCGCCGCGCTCACGCCCCGGACGCGGCTGGTGTTCATCGCCGATCCCAACAACCCGACCGGCACCATGGTGGGGCGCGAGGGCTTGGAGCGGTTGGCCGACGCGCTGCCGCCACAGGCGCTGTTGGTGATCGACAGCGCCTATGCCGAATACCTGCGCGACCCGGCGGAGGATGGCGGGATTGCCATGGTGGCAGCGCGCCAGAACGTGGTGATGACGCGCACCTTCTCGAAGATCCACGGCCTGGCGGCGCTGCGGCTGGGCTGGGCCTATGCGCCAGCGCATGTGATCGACGTGCTGAACCGGTTGCGCGGGCCCTTCAATGTCTCGGCCCCCGCGCTGGCCGCTGGCGAGGCCGCGATCGCCGATCGCGCCTGGATCGACCGCTGTGCCGCGACCAACGAGGCCTGGCGCGACTGGCTGACCAAGGAGATCAGGGCCGCGGGCTTCACCGTGGTGCCGAGCCACGCGAACTTCATCCTGGTCGATGGCGGCGCGCGCACCGCGGCGCTGGATGCCTGGCTCAAGACCCGTGGGCTGGTCGTGCGAGGGATGGCGGGCTACGGGCTGCCCGCGCACCTGCGCATCTCCATCGGGACCGAGGAAGCCTGCCGTGCAGTGGCGGCGGCGGTGGCCGATTTCGCTGCAGCCCCGGCCGGCGCACATCCGGGCGGCACGCTCGATGCGGCGGCGCCATGAACGACGCACGACCGGCGGCGGCAGAGGGCGATCCTGCCCCTGACGAAGACGCCGCACCGTTCACCGGCGCAGCACCCGTCTACCGGCGGGTGGCGCTCATCGGCCTCGGCCTCATCGGCTCTTCGATCGCGCATGCGGCCCGCAGGGCCAGCGCCGCCGGGCATGTGGCCGGCCATAGCCGCTCGGCTGAGACGCGGGAGACGGCGGCCCGCCTCGGCTTTTGCGACAGCATCGCGCCCACCGCCGCCGCCGCAGTGGCGGACGCCGATCTCGTCGTCGTCAGCGTGCCCGTCGGCGCCTCGGCTGCCGTGGCCGCCGAGATCGCGCCGCATCTGGCCGAGGGTGCGACGATTACCGACGTGGGCTCGGTCAAATCCTCGGTGATCGAGGCCATGGCACCGCATCTGCCCCAGCATGTCCATTTCGTGCCGGGCCACCCCCTCGCGGGCACCGAGCATTCGGGCCCCGAGGCAGGCTTCGCCGCGCTCTTCGACAACCGCTGGTGCATCCTGACGCCGCCCGAGGGGGTCCCGCGCCCAGCGGTCGACCGGCTGTCGGCGTTCTGGCGGGCGCTGGGGGCCAACACCACCGAGATGACGCCGACCCACCATGACCTGGTCCTCGCCGTCACCTCCCATGTGCCCCATGCCATCGCCTATACGATGGTGGGCGTGGCCGATGACCTCGCGCGCGTGACCGACTCGGAGGTAGTCGAATTCTCCGCCGCCGGGTTCCGCGATTTTACTCGGATCGCCGCCTCGGATCCGGTGATGTGGCGCGACGTGTTCCTCAACAACCGCGAGGCGACGCTCGACATCCTGGGGCGCTTTACCGAGGAGCTGTTCCAGGTCCAGCGCGCCATCCGCACCGGCGACGGCCCGTTCCTGGAGGCGTATTTCGCCCGCACCCGCGCGATCCGCCGTTCGATCCTGGAGGCCGGTCAGGACGTGGACGCGCCGGACTTCGGCCGCGCCACCCTCAGCCCGCCGCGCGAGGAGCGCTGAGCCTAGGGCCGACGCAGCCGGGGCGCCTTGCCGATCACCACGGGGCCGACGCGGATATCGCCGCCACCGAAACTGATCGGCACCTCCAGCCGGTCCCCGCCGGAGAACATGCTGATCAGCTCCATCGCGCGGCGCACGGTCGACTCCATGCCCCCGCTCACGGCGCCGGAGGCGACGAGGCTGCTCAAGAGCCGCCGCCAATCCTCGGCCACCAGATCGAGCGTGCCCGCGGCGAACCCGTTTGCATCCGCCGTCAGGCGCCCCTTCAGCCGCAGATCGATCCCGGCGTAGGAGAGCGTGCCGGCGCGCAGCAGGATCGCCTCCGCGCCGATCTCGCCGCGCTCGATCACGGTGCGGTCGATGGGGCGGTCGGTGGTCACCAGCCCGGCCAGCGTCAGGAGCCCCGCCTGCCCACCGGCGCCGGCCGGGGCGATATCCTCCACCAGACGGTCCGGCAGCAGGACCCCGGTTGCATCGAGCGTTACGTCGTAGGTATTGGGCGGCGCCGCCTCCTCCGAGCGCCTCGCGACGGTGATGGTCACCGCCTCCGCCGCGGCGCGCCAACCCTCCCGCCCCTCCAGCCGCAGCGCCTCGGTCGTGAAGCCGACCTCGCGCAGGGCAAGCGACAGATCCGGCACGACCGCGGCGATCGCCCCCATCTCTTCCGACGTGATCGCAATCCGTGCGCCCGGCAGCGCCAGGCTATGCTCGGTGGGAAAGACGAAGGTCACATGGGTGGGGTCCCAGGCGTCCGAGCCCATCTCCAGGAACGGCGCATCCCAGGCCCAGCCGGCCCGGGGATCGGCGAGCGATGGCGCCTCCAGCCGGCGGTCGAAGCGGGTGGGGAAGCCGCTGATATCGACCGCCGTCACCTCGGCCAGCCAGCCCTCGGATCGGCGCAGCTCGAGCCACCGCTCCAGCCCCTGCTTCTGCCCCTCCGCCAGGACCACCCAGACCAAGGCACCGCCGGCACAGACCGCCGCGGTCAGACCCATGAGCCAGAGAAAAAGACGCATCGCCCCTCCGTTTGCGCCGCCGCCCCTGCCGGGGTATCGCAGCCTTGCAACGCCGCGTCGGACACTAGCCGACGCGACCGCGCGGCGCGAGGGAGGAGGACAACGGCGTGAGCCAGCCAAGCGATACCGGCGCAGACCCCACAGCGGAACAGGGCGGGCCGGCGGGCAAGGGCTTCTGGGTCTTCGGCTACGGCTCGCTGATGTGGCGCCCGGGCTTTCCCTTCCTGGAACGCCGGCTCGCGCGCCTCGACGGCTATCGCCGCGCTTTCTCGCTACGCTCCATCCGCTACCGCGGCACGCCGGAGCGGCCGGGCCTTGTCCTCGGCCTCGACTGGGACCCCAACGCCCATTGCGTCGGCATGGCCTTTCGCGTCTGCCCCACCCAGGACGACCCGGTCCGCGACTATCTGGCGGAGCGCGAACTGGTGACCCGCAGCTATTTCGAGGTGCTCCACCCTGTGCAGCTGCTGGAGCCGGCCGAGGATGGCGAGACCGGCGTCGACGCCATCTGCTACATCCTGGACCGCACCCATCCCCAATACGCAGGCGGCCTGAGCCGCGAGGAGAAGGCCGCGATCATCGCGCGCGCCGGGGGGCCCATGGGCACCAACGCGGAGTATCTGCACAACACGGTGAGCGAGCTTGCCGATCTCGGCATCGAGGATCCCTACCTCACGGCCCTCGATACCGCGGTGCGCAGCCTGCCCGGCGGAGAGGCGTAAACGCAGAACGCCCCGGCCGCTGCCAGGGCGTTCGCGTAATCGGCGGGCCGAGCGGGCCAGCGGCCTCAGTTCAGGCGGGCATACTGCAGGTGGTTCTCGATCACCGCCGCGTATTCGCCGGTCGAGCGCATCTCGGCCAGGCCGCGGTTGATGATCTCGATCCAGGCCTGGCCCAGACGCGAAGACCGCGGGCTGATCACATGCAGCGGCGAGCCCTGGCCGATGTTCGACAGCGACACGATGCGGCTGCCGATCTTCATCAGCTCGATCGCCTCCTCGGCCTCCGCCGGCGAGACGCTGACGACGTTCACATCGCCGTTGTCCAGCAGCAGGAAGCAGTCGACCGCGGTGCGCGCGGGCACCAGGCTGATCGAACGCTCGTCCAGCCCCGCGTTCAGCAGGTCATCGGTCGGCACGCCCTCCGGCCGGCAGAGACGCGCGCCATAGAGATCGTCGGCCGAGGTGGCGCCGGCGAAATCACCCGTCTTCGTCACGTACATTCCGATCCCTTCGGCGTAGATCGGCGCGGAGAAGAGGTAGTCCTTGCACAGCAGCAACGCGTTCTGGCCCAGCGTCTCCGGCGCCTCGCAGTTCGGGCGCGAAACCGGGAAGCCCAGGTCGTAGTCACCCACGCCCACGTCCAGCGCCGTGTCACCGCCCTCGAAGCTGACGGCGAAGTCGAGCGGCACGGGCGCCCGCAGGAGCGAGCGCTGCACGATCTCGGTCAGCATGCCCCCCTCGGGCAGCTTGGCGCCGACGTAGGGCGCCACCGGCCGCACCGCGAGCAGGCGCACGACGGCGCCCGCGGGCACGCTGTTCACGATGGCCTGGCTGAGGGCGTTCGGGGCCGACTGAAAGCTCGGCGTATCGGGGGTCAGCGCCGCGGTCTGCGGGGCCGGGTTGGCCTCGGGTGCCGGGGCGGTCTCCGGCGCCTCCTCCACCCGTTCGGTGGCGATCGAGGCGGCGGCGGCGCGCACGCCGCGCGGCAGCGGCTGGCCCTGCCCGTCCAAGCACGGAATGAACAGCCGGTACCCGATCTCCAGCCGCTGGGGCGAGTCGATCACGTCGCGGTTCGCATTGAAGATCGGCCCGAAGCGGCCGGTGCCATAGGCGCGTGCCGCGATCTCAGACAGCGTGTCACCGGCGACAACGGCATAATCGCCGCCGCAGCTGATCTCCTGCGCCGCCGCTTCTTGCGGCTGCAGGCTCAACACCCCCACCCCGGCGACCAAGGCAAGCGCAGCTACACCGGCTTTGAACGAATTAGCCATGGAAAGTCCCCCCACACAGTTCGCCGGGGCGCCGGGCCGGGCGCCACTCCGGGCGGTACGGGCCGCAGGAGCAGGAATCGCCCCCCAGCGATCTCCCCGTCGGCCCGCGAGTGTGGTGCGGTAGGAAAGTGGTAATTTTTAGATCAGGCTCGAACGACGGGCTCAACGACCAGCATCGCGCCGTCAACACCGGCAATTCGCATCTTCATGCCGGGTTGCGGCGGGTTTTCGTCCGTCTCGCCGGCCAGCCGTGCCCGCCAGCCGATGCCGTCAACGGTGACCCGCCCGATGCCCCCGTCGAAGGCTTGCTCCACCGCGGCCTCGCGGCCGACCAGCTCCTGCCCCCGCCGGTTGAGGGTGCTGTTTTGCGCGGGCCCGCGCCCGCGGAGGCCGCGCGTGATCACATAGGCCAGCACCCCATAGACCAGCACCGCGGCGCCGAAGATCGTGATCTGCGCGGTGCCGGACAGCTCCGGCTCGATCATCAGCAGGACACCGACCGTCCCAGCCGCCGCGGCGGGGCCCAGCAGGAAAGTCGACATCGTCGTCACTTCCACCACGCCGATGGCGATCGCCAGCGCGATCCACCACCACGGCGAGATGCCGGTCAGAAACCCCAGCCAGACGAGGTTGAAGGGCAGCACGTCAGTTGCCCCAAGGCTTCGGCGATGGCTGGTTGGAGGCGCCAGGCCCAGAGGAATGGTCGACCGCATTGCCGCCGCCGCCGTGCGTTGGCTTGCCGGCCAGCCCGGTCAGCTCCGCGATGCCGGCCACGGCCCCTGCGATGCCGCCTGCCTCCATCGGCACGATCACGGTCTTCGCGTTCTCGGCCCCGGCGATCTGGCCGAGGGCCTCGGTGTACTTCTGCGCGACGAAATAGTTGATCGCCTGGATGTTCCCCTCGGCGATGGCGCGGCTGACCATCTCGGTCGCCTTGGCCTCCGCCTCGGCGGCACGCTCGCGCGCCTCCGCGTCCAGGAAGGCGGCCTGCCGGCGGCCCTCGGCCTCCCGGATCTGGCTTTCGCGCTCGCCCTCGGCCTTGAGGATCGCGGCCTGCTTCTCACCCTCAGCCGACAGGATCTCGGCGCGCTTCTCACGCTCGGCCTTCATCTGGGTAGCCATCGCCTTCACGATATCGTCCGGCGGGCTCAGGTCCTTGATCTCCACGCGGGTGACCTTGACGCCCCAGGGCGTCGCCGCCTCGTCGATGATCCGCAACAGCTTGGTGTTGATCATGTCGCGGTTCGACAGAACCTCGTCCAGGTCCATCGCGCCGATCACCGAACGGATGTTGGTCATCGAGAGATTGATCAGCGCCAGCTCCAGGTTGCGCACCTCATAGGCGGCCCTGGGCGCATCGACGACCTGGTAGAACGCGACGGCATCGGCCCGGACCTGGGCGTTGTCGCGGGTGATGACGACCTGCCCGTCGATGTCGAGCACCGTCTCCATCATGTTGAGCTTGTGCCCGATCTGATCGACCAGCGGCACCATGAAGCGCAGCCCGGGCTCCATCGTGCGTACGAAGCGGCCGAAGCGCTCGACCGTCCACTCCTCGCTCTGCGGCACGGTGCGGATCATGCTGCGGATGAAGACGATCGCAAAGACGACGAAGACGACCGCCGCGATGGTGCCGACGCTAAATCCCTCAAGAAGTTCCACGATGCCCTCCCCCAAGCTCATGCTCCAGGCGCCCACGAATCGCCTACCGATGCCCCATGTCGGCCCGTCGGAAGGTGCAAGCACTTCCAGCGGTTGGCAACGGCGGGCGCCGACGGGTAGATGATAGCATGATCCTCTCCGCCTCAGCGCGCTGCCGCGCCGATATGCTCACGCTCCCGTGGGGCCCGGCGGCGTTCCCTGCGCGCGTGCGCCCGCGCGCAGGCCTGCTCGTGGTCCTCATCGCCGCCCTTCTCGCCACACTTCTTGCTGCCGGGCCGGTCGTCGCGCAGACCCCCACCGCAGAGGGTGTGCCTCGGGTCTCGACCGGCGACGAGAGCGAGACCGGGGCGGAGGCACCCCGCAGCGTTCCGCGCGGGATCGCCACCGGCGACGGCCGCGTGACGACGCCCGCCTCCCCCGCCGCGCCGGCCGAGGAGGCAAGCGCCGAAGACGCCGCCACAGAACCCTCGGCCGCAGCCGCGGTCGAACTGCTTGAGCTGCTGCGCGACCGGGAGGTACGCGACGCCCTCTTGCGCGCGCTCACGACGCCGCCCGACACCACCACGGCGACCCCGGTGGCGGAGGCCGCTGAAGCCGCCGATGCCCGGCCGGAGGGCGACAGCTTCGGCGAGGCCGCCCCCGACGCCGATGCCGCCCCGCCGGACGCCGCCGAGGCGCTCGATCCATCGGTCCGGCGCACCCTGGGCAGGCGCATCGCCGAGACGACGACCGGCACGGCCGAGGACGTCGCCGACGCGGTCACCGGTTTCTGGAACGGCCTGGTCGCGACCCAGCGCCGCCTAGGTGGCCTTGCGCGGGCCGATGTCGACGAGATCCGCGGGATCGCGGAGACCATCGCGATCACGCTCGCCACGACACTCACGACCTTCCTGCTTCTGCGCGCGCTCGCCCGGCCCTTCTGGCGCCGCTTGGCAGCGCGCGCAGGCGCCGGCACGATGCCGACCAAGACCCTCGCCTTCTGTGGCTCGGTCTTGATCGACGAAATGACGATCATCCTCGCCTGGGCCTCCGGCTACGCCATCGCGCTCTATGCGCGCGGTTCGACCGGCGAGATCGACATCCATATCGCGCTCTTCCTCAATGCCTTCCTCGGGGTGGAGACCGTGAAGCTCGTGCTGCGATCGCTCCTCTCCCCGCGCGAGCGCAACCTGCGCCCGCTGCCGCTGAGCGATGACCAGGCCAACTATTGGGCCTGGTGGGGCGCGGTGCTGATCGCCACGCTCGGCTACGGTCAGTTGATGGTCGTGCCGGTCGTGAACGATGTGGCCAGCATTTTCACCGGCCGCGCTGCAGCCGTCGTGATCTACAGCCTGGTGTTGATCGCCACGATGGTCCTCGTGATCCGCCATCGCCGCGAGCCTGCGACCTTCTTCGATCGCGCCGCAGCGGCACAGGATGGCGACCTGACCCTCCAGCTCCTGGCCTCGGTCTCGCGCTATCTCTGGATCGGGATCGTCGTCTATCTCTTCAGCATCTTCGTCTTCGCGGTGACCGAGGCGGGGCGGGTCGGCCCCATCGTCGAGGCGACGCTCTATATCCTGGGCATTATCCTGATCGGCGCCGTGACGGCCACCGGTCTCAGCCGCGCCAGCGCCCGCGGTGTCCGCGTGCCCGACACCGTAAAGCGCAGCCTGCCGATGCTGGAGCGTCGTCTGAACACCTTCGTGCCGGCCTTTCTCAAGCTCATGCGCCTCATCATCCTGCTGGCGGTCGTCGGTGCGGCGACGGAGGTGCTCGACCTCTTCGACCTGCAGGCCTGGCTGGACAGCGCGGTCGGCGGGGATGCGGCAGGGCGGATCATCAGCGTCCTGGTGATGATCCTTGCGGCCTTCGGGATCTGGCTCGCGCTCACCTCCTGGATCGACTATCGCCTGCTGCCGAAGGGCATGCGGATGCCGACGGCGCGCGAACAGACGCTGCTGACGCTGCTGCGGAACGCCGGCACCATCGCGATCATCGTCGTGACGCTCATGTTCTCGCTCTCGGAGATCGGCATCGACATCGCACCGCTCATCGCCTCGGCCGGTGTACTCGGTCTCGCCATCGGCTTCGGCGCGCAGAAGATGGTGCAGGACATCATCGGCGGGATCTTCATCCAGTTCGAGAATGCCATCAACGTGGGCGATGTCGTCACCGTGGGCGGCACGACCGGCACCGTGGAGAAACTGACGATCCGCTCGGTCTCCCTGCGCGACCTGCAGGGGGTGTTCCATGTCATCCCCTTCTCCTCGGTCGACATGGTCTCGAACTACATGCGCGGCTTCGCCTATCACGTCGCCGATCTCGGCATCGCCTACCGCGAAGACATCGACGAGGCGAAGGCGGTCATGGAGGCCTGCTTTGCCGAGATGCGCGAAGATCCCGACTGGCGGCGTTTCCTGGTCGGCGATTTCGAGTGGTTCGGGGTGCAGTCGCTGGGCGACAGCGCCGTGGTCCTGCGCGGGCGTATCAAGACCACGCCGGGCAACCAATGGGGCGTCGGCCGGCAGTTCAACGAGCGCCTGAAGAAGGCCTGCGACGCCGCGGGGATCGAGATCCCCTTCCCGCATATGACGATCTGGATGGGCGAGGGGAAGGACGGCAAGGCGCCCCCCATCCATGTTCGCCCCGACGCGTTGGAGGCACCGGCGCTGCCGCAACTCGACAGCCACGCGCGCCTCGGCGCCGAGGCGCCGGCGTCCGACGACACCTCCTCGATCAAGCCCAGGCAGGACGCGCCGCTCGAGGGTTGAGCCCCGCTACCCGAGGCCGGGCACCGTCTTCGGCTTTCGCTTCTTCTTCTTGCGCTTAGACGCCAGCGGGACCGAGGGGGTGGGCGCCGCATTGGGCGGACGCAGCTTTCGCCAACTGTCGGGCGTGGTGAAGAGCAGGAAGTTCAGCGAGTACACGCGGCGGCCGAGGACATTGGCCCAGAAATCCTGGCCCACGATCCGCGCTGCGGTGATCCGGTGGCCGCCGTCCACCACCACCCATCGCCCCTTCATCCCGATGCGGCAGATGATCGGGTCGTTCGACAGATACCCCCGCTGGCGCATGGAGGTGACGACCGTATCCAGCCGCGGGCTCGACTGACGCTCCGCCCCCACCAGCGGCAGACAGGGCAACAGCGCATAGGGCACATCCACCACCGCAAACCCCTCCGCGGTGAACTTGATGTCGTAGAGGTCGTTCACGGTGCGGATCTGCTGCACCGCCGGCGCCTTCGCGATGGAGATCCCGCCAAGCGGCATGTCTTCCTCCATGCAGACGTCCAGCGCCCGCCAACTCGTCATCCGTCACAACAGAGGCCAAGGACGCGGTCGTTACCACAGACAGACGAGCCACCGCTCCGATTGTGATGCCCAAGCCCGCGTTGCACCACGATGAGTTGCATTATAATGTTCTCTTAATGTTCTACAGATCTTGGCATGAGGAGCAATGCGAATGGCGATGGGATCGAAGCTGAACGGGACGTTGCGCACCTTCATCGAGCGTCAGCCCCTCTTTTTTGTCGCGACCGCTGCGAGGGAGGGGCGAGTGAACCTCTCGCCCAAAGGCCTCGGTACGCTGCGCATCGTCGACGACACCCGGATCGTCTGGCTGAACCTGACCGGCAGCGGGAACGAGACGGCGGCCCACCTTCGGGACAGCAACCGCATGACACTGATGTTCTGTGCGTTCGACGGCGCTGCGATGATCCTGCGCGTCTACGGCCGCGCCAAGACGCTGCATCCGCGCGATGCGGGGTGGGCGGAGGCCTCAGCCGGTTTCCCGCCACTCGCCGGCAGCCGGCAGATTTTCGACCTGTCCATCGATCGGGTGCAGACCTCCTGCGGCACCGGCGTACCTGAGATGAGCCTCGTCCGCAGTCGCGGAGAGGAAGAGTTGGTGCCCTTCTACGACGAGATGGGGCCTGCGGGGGTGGAGGCGTACTGGCAGCGCAAGAACCGGCGCAGCATCGACGACCAACCGACCGGGATCGACGACGCGGAGTGACCCCGGCCGGTCAGCCGCACTTGGAGTAGCCGCAGTCGAGGCAGACCTCGCAGCCCTCGCGCATCTGGGTGTTGAAGCTGCCGCAGGCGGCGCAACTGGCGGGCGCCGGCGCGTCCACGGCCAGGGCCGCCTCCTCAGCCTCCGGCAGGCGCTCGACCGCCGCCACCGCCGTGCCCTCGGCCGCAGCGATGCCGACATGCGCGCCCACATAGCCGATCTCGACCAGGTGGCGCTCGATCACCCCGCCGATGGCCGCCAGGATCGAGGGTACATAGCGCCCCTTGATCCAGGCACCCCCGCGCGGGTCGAAGACCGCCTTCAGCTCCTCGACCACGAAGGACACGTCGCCGCCGCGCCGGAACACCGCCGAGACCATGCGCGTGAGCGCCACGGTCCAGGCGTAGTGCTCCATGTTCTTGGAGTTGATGAAGATCTCGAAGGGCCGCCGCTGCCCGCCCACGACCACATCGTTCATGGTGATGTACATGGCATGCGGGCTGTCGGGCCAACGCAGCTTGTAGGTGATGCCCTCCAGCGTCTCCGGCCGATTGAGCGGATCCGCAAAGCGCATCATCTCCTCGTCCCGCGGCGCCTCCGCCGGCAGGGTCGTGGCCTGTTCGCTCTCGCTGGCGTCCTTTTCGGTGACCGAGAGGACCGAGCCGGTGACGGCGTTGGGGCGGTAGGTCGTGCAGCCCTTGCAGCCTTGGGCATAGGCGTCGAGGTAGACGGCCTCGAACTCCTCGAAGGAGATATCCGCCGGCACGTTCACGGTCTTGGAGATCGAGCTGTCGACGTATTTCTGCGCCTCCGCCTGCATGGCGACATGGTCGGCGGGGCTCAGGTCCTGCGCGGTCACGAAAGCCGGCGGCAGGGGGGCATCGCCATGGCGGTCGCGCCAGGCCTGCAGCGCGAAGTCGACGACCTCCTCCTCCGCCTGGCCGCCCTGGGGCAGGCGCACCTTGCGGCTGTAGGAGAGCGCAAAGATCGGCTCGATGCCCGAGGAGACATTGCCCGCAAAGAGCGAGATCGTCCCCGTGGGCGCGATGGAGGTCAGGAGCGCATTGCGGATGCCATGCTCGGCGATCGCCTCGCGCACGTCCTGCGGCAGGGCCCGCACCTGCTCGGCCGCCAGATAGGGCTCGGCCTCGAACAGCGCAAAGGCCCCCTTCTCCGCCGCCAGCGCCGCGGAGGCGCGATAGGCCGCGTCCCGGATCCGCTGCAGCCAATCGCCGGTCTGGGCGACCGCCGCCGCCGAGCCATAGCGCAGACCGCACATGACGAGCGCATCCGCCAGCCCCGTGACGCCCAGGCCGATGCGCCGCTTGGCCCGCGCCTCCTCCGCCTGCGCGGGCAGCGGGAAGCGGGAGGCATCCACGACGTTGTCCATCATGCGCACCGCGGTGCCGACCAGATCCTCGAGCTCGACCGCATCCACATGGGCGCCGTCCTCGAACCCCTCCCGCACCAGGGCAGCCAGGTTGATCGAGCCCAGCAGACAGGCGCCATAGGGCGGCAGGGGCTGCTCGCCGCAGGGGTTGGTGGCGGCAATCGTCTCGGCATAGGCGAGGTTGTTCGCGCCGTTCACCCGGTCGATGAAGATCACCCCCGGCTCGGCATAGTCATAGGTGGCCCGCATGATCTTGCGCCACAGATCGCGCGCGCGGATCGTGCGATAGACCCGTCCCTCGAACACCAGGTCCCAGTCATCGTCGTTTTGAACAGCGTTCATGAACGCATCCGTGGCGGCGACGGAGACGTTGAAGTTGCGCAGGCGCGTCGGATCGGCCTTGGCCTCGACAAAGTCCTCGATATCCGGGTGATCGCAGCGCAGGACCGCCATCATCGCCCCCCGGCGCGAGCCGGCGGACATGATCGTCCGGCACATCGCGTCCCAGACGTCCATGAAGCTGACGGGGCCCGAGGCATCGGCGCCCACGCCCTTCACCAGCGCGCCCTTGGGGCGGATCGTCGAGAAGTCGTAGCCGATGCCGCCGCCCTGCTGCATCGTCACCGCGGCCTCGCGCAGGCCGTCGAAGATGCCGTCCAGGTCGTCGGGGATGCTCCCCATAACGAAGCAATTGAAGAGCGTCACCGACCGCGCCGTGCCCGCCCCGGCCAGGATCCGGCCCGCGGGCAGGAAGCGAAAACCCTCCAACGCTTCACGGAACCGGGGGCGCCAAAGCTCGGGGTCCTCCTCCACCGTCGCAAGCGCGGTCGCGACCCGGTCCCAGGTCGCGGCAACATCGGCATCGACCGGATCGCCGCCGGGCGCCTTCAGCCGGTACTTCATGTCCCAGATCTGCTGGGCGATGGGGGCGGCGAAGGCGTTCATGGCAGCTCCGGTCTCGGACGGAATGGAACATTGTAAGAACATTCGGACAAAGGCTACAACCCCTCGGCGCAGGCGGCCCGGTGGACACTATAGGGCGTAGGGGCCGCCGCGGCGAGGGCTCGCACGCCTCAAGCCGTGCGGGGCGCGCGCAGGTAGAGGAAGATCCCGCCCAGCACGCCGGCGGCGGCGATGACAAGGCGCAGATCCGGCGGCTCGGCCAGCAGGAGCGCGCCGCCCGCCGCGGCGATGATCGGGACCGAGAGCTGCACGACCGCCGCGCGCCCGGCGCCCAAGGCCGGCAGGGCGGCGTACCAGACCGCATAGCCGAGGCCCGAGGCGACAGCGCCGGAGAGGACGGCGAGCACGATGCCGGGGACCGACAGAACAGGTTCCGAGGCGAGCCCAGCGGCAAGCGCGCCGAGGGCGAGGGCGAAGAAGAACAGCGCCGCCCGGTTGAAGTTGCGCGCGGTGACCGCGAGCGGGTCCGCAGCGCCCCGTCCGGCCAGGGAGTAGGCGCCCCAGCCGACCCCGGCCGCCGCCATCAGCGCCGCCCCCAGCGGATCCGGCGCCGTCAGGCCCGGGAAGAGCAGGACCAAGAGCCCCGAAAGAGCGAGGCCGATCCCCGCCCAGCCCTGCAGCGACGGCCGCTCGCCCCCGGCCAGCGCCACGCCCAGCATGGTGATCTGGACGGCGCCGAACAGGATCAGCGCGCCCGTTCCCGCCGAGAGGGACAGATACGCAAGCGAGAAGCCGACCATGTAGACCAGGAGCGCCGCGACCATCCCCCAGTCCTTTGCGCCGGCTGCCGCGCGCGGCGTCGACGTCTGACCGGGGCGCAGCAGGACGAGCACGGACAGGCAGACAGCACCGGCGCCGAGGCGCAGGAAGGTAAAGCTGACCGGGTCGGCCGCCTGGTCGGCCAGGGCCGCCCGGGTGAGCAGGGAGTTCGCGGCAAAGGCCACCATCGCAGCCGCCGTCAGCGCCCAGACCCGCGGCCCGGGTCCGGTTTCGGCGGCAAGGGCAGGCCCGCTCATCGCCGAGGCCCGTCCTTGCGGAGCGGCCGCGCCGGGCGCGCTGCACCGCCGGCACGCGTCTGGCCCACCGGCTTGTCCGATCCCGGGGTCGCCGAGGGCGCGCGCTTCGGCGTCCCCTTCGACGGGGGCTTCGGTGTTGTCTTCGATGGGGGCTTGCCCAGTCTAGCCTGCTTTGCGCCACCGCCGGGCCGGGTGGGACGGGCGAGGCCGAGTTGGTCGGCCAAAACCCGCGCCTTCACCTCCTCCACCGCACCGGGCTGAAGATCGCCGAGTTGGAAGGGGCCATAGCTGAGGCGGATGAGCCGGTTGACCGAGAGGCCCACCGCCTCCATCGCGCGGCGTACCTCCCGGTTGCGGCCCTCGCGCAGGCCGACCGTCAGCCAGGCGTTTGCGCCCTGCTGGCGGTCGAGGGTGACCTGCATGGGCTGGAAGCGTTCGCCGTCGACCTCGATCCCGCGGGTGAGCGGTGCGACCGTCTGCTCGGTCGGGCTCCCGTGCACCCGGACGCGGTAGCGGCGCAGCCAGCCGGTGGAGGGCAGCTCCAGCCTGCGCTTCAACTCCCCATCGTTCGTCAGCAGCAACAACCCCTCCGACGCGATATCGAGGCGGCCGACGGACATGACCCTGGGCAGGTTCTCCGGCAGGCGGTCGAAGACGGTGGTCCGCCCCTCCTCGTCGCGCGCGGTGGTCACCAGGCCGGCGGGTTTGTGATAGCGCCACAGCCGCGCAGGCTCCGGCGCGCCGACGGTACGGCCGTCGACCTCGATCACATCGGCCTCGCCGACCAGTACCGCGGGGGTGTCGAGCCGGCGGCCATTGAGACGCACCCGCCCCTCGGCGATCATGCGCTCGACCTCGCGTCGCGACGCGACGCCGGCCCGCGCAAGCCGCTTGGCGATCCGCTCACCCTCGCCGCTTGACTTCCCTTGGGACACCCCGAACCCTTTCGATACGTTTGACGAAGGAGATTTCGATGCCCGCTTGGCAGATCTTCGGGCAACCATGGTCGCAGTGGCTTGCCACAAAGGCGGTCGAGTATCGAGTGTCCCTAGCCTTGATCGCCGGGCTTGCCGGGATCGGCGTCGTCGTGGCCATCGATCGCCTCACCGGATGGGCGCCGTTGGCCGAGACCTTCTTCCTCTGGCCCTACGCGCTCGCCCTGCTGCTCCTGGTCAAATCGTCTTGGGTGAGTGCCTCCAAGGCCAGCAAGTTCTGGGCGACCGCCACGATCACCGTGATCTCCGCCGTCGCCATCGCCCTGTTGGACCAGGCCAACGCCACCGGCGCCGCGGTCTCGGACGGGTTGGCGAGCGCCCTGGTCGCGATGGACTACGTCATCGTCGTGTCCTTCGCTTCGGTGACGATCTGGGCCGTCGTCTTTGCGACCCCACCCGGTGGCACGGGCACGCCGCAGGGTAGCTTCGAGACCGCCTCGGAAGAGTTCGAGAACGGGCTCGCGCAGCTCACCGATCAGCGCACGCGCCAGTCGGCCTTGCATCTGATGCGCGAGAGCGAGCGGATGCGCCGCCTCTCCTTCGTCACGCTGGGCGGGGTGGCGGCCGTGCTCGCCTTTGCCGTGCTGGTCGTGCTTTTCGCCGGACTCATCACCTCGATCGACCTATCAGGCACCGATCCCCTGGCAAACGCGCGCACGGCCCGCGACGAGGCGGAAAAACGTTACCAGGACGTCACGGATCGCCTCGAACTCTTCGAGGCGCGCGCCCGGGCCTTCGAGGAGCGCCTGATCGATCATCAGCCGGGAGGGGAGACGCTGCTCTTCCTTCGGCAGCCAGGCGATCGGGCGGTGGCGACGCGCCTTCTTTCAGGTATCGAGGCGGCTCTCTTTTCGGGAATTGAGTCGGTCGAGGAGCTCGACGCTGCCGTGCGCTTCCGCGCGGAGATGGAGAACCGTGAAGAGCAAGACGCAGCCGATGCGCTTGCAGGCCTCCTCACCGACCTTCGCGCAAGGGTCGAGGAGGCACGTCAAAATAGAGGGATTGGCGAGGGGACCGCCACGACGACCAGCGACGCGATCGAGGCGCTGGGATTGGCAGAGGTCCGGTCACTGGTGCTCGCCCGCCAGCAGGAACTGATCCAGGACGCGGACCCGGTCAACGTGGTGCCGCTCTGGCTCGACCGGGACGCCAATCTCGTGCTGACGGATAACGAGATCGCCCGCGCCCAATCGACCATGCTCGGGCGTTGGCGGGCCCGCGAAGACATGGTCGCGGCAGGGGGCCAAGCTTTAGGTTCGGGATCACCATCGTCCGGCACCGCAGCCGGCGAGGCCCTGCGCGAGATGCGGGAGTGGGCGCCAGATCAGGTGCGTGGTCGCCTGTTCGCCGCCAACGAAGCGGAACTGGCGGAGCTTACGTCGAAGAAGGAACGGGCAAAGAAAGATCTCGATGCCGCAGACGTCACGCTGCAGAAGGCGCGCGACGCCCTGGTGACGGAGGCCGGGGGCGAGCGACAGACGACGGAGGCGCTCGTGGCCTCGGCAGTGACGCGGTTCGGGGTGATCGCGGTGCTCATGTTCCTTGCCCAGGCCCTGATCAACCTCTACCGCTACGCGCTGCGCCTCTCGGCCTTCTATCGCGCGCGGGCGGTCACGCTGGCACTGGCGGACGGGGACGTGGCGAAGCTCAACCTTTATGCTGACAAGCTCTCGGCGGATCACGTCGCCATGGGCAAGGAGCCGCAACTGCCGCTGGAGCAGGTGAAACAGATCGCGCAGGTGCTAAAGGATCTTAAGTGATCGCCTTCACGAGCCACATGGAGCGCGCCCTGGCGGAGGCGGAGGCCGCGGCTGCGCGGGGGGAGACGCCGGTGGGTGCCGTCCTGGTCGCGGCCGATGGGACGGTGCTGGCGGCCGATGGCAACCGCATCCGTGCCCTGGCCGATCCCACCGCCCATGCGGAGATGCTGGTGATCCGTGCCGCAGCCGCCACGCTCGGCACCGAACGGCTAACGGGCTGTGCGCTCTATGTGACGCTCGAGCCCTGCCCGATGTGCGCCGGGGCCATCGCCCATGCCCGCATCGCGCGGCTCTACTACGGCGCCGAGGATCCCAAGGGCGGTGGCGTCGCGCATGGGCCGCGGGTCTTCAGCCACCCCACCTGTCACCACCGCCCGGAGGTCTATGGCGGGATCGGGGAGCAGGCCGCGGCGGCGCTGCTGCGCGGTTTCTTCGCAGCCCGACGCTGAACCCTCGCCGCGGCACCACCCCCCGGCTATTTGTGCAACCATGACAGAAATTGAGACCGATATCCTGGTTGCCGGTGGCGGCATTGCGGGGCTCGCGGCAACGGCCCGGCTCGCGGCGGAGGGTTTTCGCACCCTCTGCGTCGATCCCCGTCCCCAGATGCCCGACAGCGACGACCGGCGCACGACGGCCTTCCTGATGCCCGCCGTCGCGACCTTCGAGGCTGCGGGGGCCTGGGCGGGGATGGCAGCGGGGGCGACGCCGCTCAACACCATGCGCATCGTCTCGTCCGAGGGCGGGGCGCGGGGCGTGCCGGGCAGGCCCCGGTCGGTCACCGATTTCAACGCCGCGGAGATCGGGGATCGGCCCTTCGGCTACAACGTCGCCAATGCGGAGGCGCGGCGCGCCCTGCTGGGCGCCATCGCGACCACAGAGGGGGCCGAGGTGATCGAGGGCGTCGCGGTGGCGCGGGTCCTGCGCCAATCGAGCGGTGCCGTGGCGACCCTGTCCGATGGCCGGCGCATCGCCGCCCCCCTGGTTGTCGCAGCAGACGGGCGCGACAGCCGGCTGCGGCGCGCGGCGGGGATCAGCGCGCGGCGCTGGCAATACGGCCAACGCGCCCTGGTCTTCACGGTCACCCACGACCAGCCGCATGAAAATGTCTCGACCGAGATCCATCGACCCGGCGGGCCGCTGACCCTGGTGCCCATGCCGGACCACGATGGGCGGCCCTGCTCCTCGGTCGTCTGGCTGAACGACGCGGCGCTCTCGACCACGCTTGCGGCATTGGACGATGAGGCGCTCGCGGCGCGGCTGCGGGCCGATACCATGGACCTCTTCGGGCCCTTCGAGATCCTGGGGCCCCGCGCCCATTGGCCCATCATCGGGCAACTCGCCATGCGCCTGGTCGCGCGGCGGCTGGCGCTGGTCGGAGAGACGGCACATGTCATCCCGCCCACCGGCGCGCAGGGCGCCAACATGAGCCTGGCCGATATCGACGCCCTCACCCGGGTCCTGGCGGAGGCCCGCAGGCGCGGGCAGGACATCGGCGATCCGTCGGTGCTGGCCGGCTACCAGCGCGCCCGATGGCCGGAGACCGCCGCACGGGTCGGCGGGATCGATGTGCTAAACCGCTTCGTCGACACGCCCTTCGCCCCGGCGGCGGCGCTGCGGCGCGAGGTTCTGGCCACCGTCGGCCGGATCGGTCCGCTGCGCCAGGCGGTGATGCGCCTGGGTCTAAGGGCGGGCTGAGAGGGCGATTGTCCAATTTTGGGACGCATTGCCGCCTTGGGTTGAACCCCCGCCGCTCAGGCCTCGCACAGACGTTGTAAACGGAGGTGCAACCCCCTGGATCCGTTGGTTTTCGACCGTTCTCACGTTAGGATTCGCGCACTTGTCGTTTGGAAGGGGGATCCAATGGCTGACCAGCAAGAGCCGCAGACCGAGTCGCTGCTTCGTATTCGCGTGAAATCCTTTGTCTTGGGCGGGTTGACGGTGGTGATCGCCGTCCTCGTCTGGTTCATGATCGGGGGCAGCCTGATCAGCTGACCTTCGTCTCAATGCCCGGATCGTAGAAGGGGCACCCCGTCGGGGGTGCCCCTTCGCCGTTTCAGGGTCGACGTTTATCGTTGACTGCTCGTCGTCCTTGCCCGCGGCCCTGATCCCTTCCATAGATGACACTTATAGAGAGTTGACTAATCGCCACTGGTCAAAGCAAGCATGGCCCTTTCAACGTAGCCCTCTGGCAGGGCTTTTTGTTTTACCTGGCCAGCAAGGTAGTTTTTCAACCGCCCCTCACCAATGTACTCGTCTCTAAACCAGCGCCGAAATTCTCCGAGCGCCTCCTCAGGATAGCAATATGCAAGCTGTGGATTTGATGTAGCTTGGGGAAAGTAGTCCGGATAGTTATGGGGATATCGCGCCCTCTCACCATACCTCTGGGCTAGCCGCGTTCTCTCCCAATAGGTTGACCATGCCTTACCAACACTAATGTCAGGCACGAACTTCTCGTCAATATGCAGCCCCTGCTGTCCAAGGTGGACAATCAGGTCAGCAATCTCTTTGAAGACTCCAAAGAATCCTGTTGGAACAGCATTGTATGTTAAACTAACGCGATCCTTGAAGATCTTCCAAAGATCAACTCCATCGTCTGCGTCATAGCCTGTCTTTTGGTAGATGAACTCCCGAAGACCCTTCCGCGCCAACAAACGATAGTTCCTTAACGCGATTGGCTGGCCAGCTCTATTCGCTTCAAAAGCAAAGAGTTCCAGTATCACCATGCAGACTAGGTCTGGGTATGCTAGGAAGCGTCGTCTTCCAACAAAAACCTCAAAGGCAACCTCGTTGAAGTTCAAGCCCTGTTCGTGAAGTAGACCCTTTACATGCATAACTTCTTTTGAAGGCTGTGCATCATTCCAACCGGAGGAGATCAGACCAATATATCGGTTTTCGACACCACAGAGTCGCGCCAAGCCTCGCTGGTTGAGAAATGGTGTGCCGTTGTTCAGCACACCCATCCCAATACCATCATCTTCGAGATGGCGTGCCACCTTCAGATCTAATTCGCCCTGCCCCACATTCTTCAATGCGGGCGTCTTGGGCAACAACACTACGCGCCGTTTCATGGGTCCACCTTTCAGTAGATCAGCTGCAGCCCGAGGTGGCGCCGCAGGTGTCGCACTTGAGGCAGGTGCCGTTGCGCACGAGGGTGAAGTTCCCGCATTCGCCGCAGGCATCGCCCTCGTAGCCCTTCATCCGCGCCTCGGCGATCCGGTCGAGAACCACGGTCGCCGCCTGACCAGCTGCCGCGACCGTGGCCGCACCGGTGTCGACGGCCACCGCCGTCTCAGCGATCGCGGTCACGGCCGCCGCACCGTTGAGGCCCGACAGGTTGTCCGAGGACACCGGCCCTTGCCCGCCCGGCAGAACCACGAACTGTTTGGGGAACTGCTTCGGCGCCCGGCCCCGTAGATAGCCGGTTGAGGCAACCTGCTTCACCAGCGCGATGGCGGTGGTGTCGGCCGGGTCCTCGGCGGGTTCCAGATCGCTCTCGGCCTCGCCCCCGCCCATCTCGTCGAAGCGGAAGCCGCCGGGCTCGACATGCGCCAGATCCGTGCGGTCGAGGTAGCTGACCGCCAGCTCGCGGAAGATGTAGTCGAGGATCGAGGTCGCGTTCTTGATCGAGTCGTTGCCCTGCACGATCCCCGCAGGCTCGAAGCGGGTGAAGGTGAAGGCCTCCACGAACTCCTCCAGCGGCACGCCGTATTGGAGGCCAACCGAGACCGCGATGGCGAAGTTGTTCATCATCGCGCGGAAGGCAGCGCCCTCCTTGTGCATGTCGATGAAGATCTCGCCGAGCGTGCCGTCCTCGTACTCGCCGGTGCGCAGATAGACCTTGTGCCCGCCGACCATGGCCTTTTGCGTATAGCCGCGACGGCGGTCCGGCATCTTGTTGCGGTCGCCGCGCGTGTCGGCGGCCGGCAGGTCGCGGTAGACGATCTTCTCCACGATCTTCTCGGCCACAACCTGGGCCCGGGCCGCGGCCGGGGCTTCGGCGATCTCGTCCGCGGCGTCCTCGTCGATCAGCGCGGCCGAGAGCGGCTGGCTGAGCTTGGAGCCGTCGCGATAGAGCGCGTTGGCCTTGGTGCCGAGGCGCCAGGAGAGCTTATAGGCCGCCAGACAGTCCTCGATCGTCGCCTCGTTCGGCATGTTGATCGTCTTGGAGATCGCGCCCGAGATGAAGGGCTGGGCCGCGGCCATCATGCGGATGTGGCTCTCCCAGCTCAGGTACCGCTTGCCCTTCTTGCCGCAGGGGTTGGCGCAGTCGAAGACCGGCAGGTGCTCGCTGCGCAGCCCTGGCGCCCCCTCCAGCGTCATGGTCCCGCAGACATGGGTGTTCGCAGCCTCGATCTCGGCTGCGTTGAAGCCGACGGCCTTGAGCAGCTCGAAGCTGGGGTCGGTCAGTTTCTCCGCTGGGATGCCGAGGACAACGGTGCAGAACTCCGCCCCCAGGGTCCACTGGTTGAACACGAACTTGATGTCGAAGGCGGCGCCGAGCGAGGCCTCGACCTTCTCGATCTCGTCCGGACCGAAGCCGACGGCCTTCAGCCGCTCGTGGTCGATCCCCGGCGCGCCCGACAGGGTGCCGTGGCCGACCGCATAGGCGATGATCCCCTCGATCGTGTCGTCGTCGTAGCCAAGGCGCTGGAGCGCGAGCGGCACCGAGCGGTTGATGATCTTGAAGTAGCCGCCGCCCGCGAGCTTTTTGAACTTCACCAGCGCAAAGTCCGGCTCGATGCCCGTGGTATCGCAGTCCATGACCAGGCCGATGGTGCCGGTTGGCGCGATCACCGAGGCCTGGGCGTTGCGATATCCGTGCTTCTCGCCAAGCTTGAGGGCGAGGTCCCAGGCCGCCCGGGCGCGGGCCACCAGCGTATCGCCCGGGCAGCTGGCCGCATCGAGCGCGACCGGGACGGTGCGGATCCCCTCATACCCGTCCCTCTGGGAATACGCGGCGCGGCGGTGGTTCCGCATCACGCGCAACATCGCGTCGGCGTTGCGAGCGTAGCCCGGGAAGGGGCCGAGCTCCGACGCGATCTCGGCGGACGTCGCATAGGAGACGCCCGTCAGGATGGCCGAGAGAGCGCCGCAGTAGGCGCGCCCCTCGGCGCTGTCGTAGCCGATGCCGTTGGTCATCAGGAGCCCGCCGATATTGGCGAAGCCCAGGCCCAGCGTGCGGTAGTCGTAGGAACGCTGCGCGATCTCCTTGGAGGGGAACTGCGCCATCAGGACCGAGGTCTCGAGCGTCAGCGTCCAGAGCCGCACGGCATGCTCATAGGCGTCGACATCGAAGCCCTGATCGGTGTCGAACTGCATCAGGTTCAGCGACGCGAGGTTACAGGCCGTGTCGTCGAGGAACATGTACTCCGAGCAGGGGTTGGAGGCGCGGATCTCCCCGTCATTGGGGCAGGTGTGCCAGTCGTTGATCGTGTCGTGGAACTGCACGCCGGGATCGGCGCAGGCCCAGGCGGCCTTGCCGACCTTGTCCCACAGATCGCGCGCCTTGAGGGTCTTGGCGGTCTTGCCGCTGATGCGGTTCTTGAGCACCCAGTCCGCATCGGCCTCGACCGCATCGAGGAAGCCATCGGTCAGGCGCACCGAGTTGTTGGAGTTCTGGCCCGAGACGGTGAGGTAGGCCTCGCTGTCCCAGTCGGTGTCGAAGACCGGGAACTCGATGCTCATGACCCCCTGGCGGGCGTATTGGATCATCTGCTTCGCGGTGCCGTCGGGGATCATGGCGCGGCGCGCGTCCTTGATCGCCTTCTTCAGCCCCGGGTTGGCCTTGGGGTCGAAGGCATCCGCCTCGGCGCCGTCCCATTCGCGGATCGCCGCGAAGATGGCATTCAGCTTTTCCTGGTGAAGCTTGGAGCCTGCGACGAGGGCGGAGACCTTCTGCTCCTCACGCATCTTCCAGTCGATGAACTGCTCGATGTCCGGGTGATCCATGTCGCAGATCACCATCTTGGCCGCCCGGCGCGTGGTGCCGCCGGACTTGATGGCGCCGGCCGCGCGGTCACCGATCTTGAGGAAGCTCATGAGGCCCGATGACTTACCGCCGCCTGCCAACCGCTCCCCTTCGCCGCGCAGGGCGGAGAAGTTGGTGCCGGTGCCCGAGCCGTACTTGAAGAGCCGCGCCTCACGGGTCCAGAGATCCATGATCCCGCCTTCGTTCACCAGGTCGTCCTGGACCGACTGGATGAAGCAGGCGTGGGGCTGCGGGTGCTCGTAGGCGCTGTCCGACTTGGTGAGCTTGCCGGTCTTGTAGTCGACGTAGAAGTGCCCCTGGGACGGCCCGTTGATCCCGTAGGCCCAGTGCAGCCCGGTGTTGAACCACTGCGGGCTATTGGGGGCGGCCATCTGCTTGGCCAGCATGAAGCGCATCTCGTCGAAATAGGCCTTGGCGTCCTTCTCGGCCGTGAAATAGCCGCCCTTCCAGGCCCAATAGGTCCAGGCGCCGGCCAAACGGTCGAAGACCTGCTTGGCCGAACTCTCGCCCACGAAACGCTCGTCCTCCGGCAGCGCGGCCAGTGCCTCCTCGTCCGGGACCGAGCGCCACAGGAACTGTGGGACGCCCTTCTCGCGCACCTTCTTCAGCCGCGCCGCGACGCCGGCCTTGCGGAAGTACTTCTGCGCCAGCACGTCGGCGGCCACTTGGCTGAAGCCCTGGGGCACGTCGAACCCCTCGAGCCGGAAGACGACGGAGCCGTCGGGATTGCGGATCTCGGACGTCGCGGTGCGAAACGGCAGCGCGTCGTATGGCGACGTGCCCTGGGTGGTGAAATGGCGCTCGATCTTCATGGTCTGTCCCTCGTCCCGACCCGACGCACCGCCCCTGCGCGCAGGGTTTCCCTGCGCCGGCCCCGCGCCAGCGGCCTTCTTGGTTTTGTGTAGTCGAGAGCCTTAGCCCCCTAGTCGAGGGGCGAACACCATATCTTGTGGGTTCCGCCCTGTCCCCACCGACAATTGGCGAGTCGGGCCGATCCGTCAACCATGAATCGGCGCTAGGGAGACGCAATATATAGGGGTATCCGCGCCCTGCTCACGCCAATTGTAGCGCAAAGGCCGCAGTCAAGCACCGATGCATCCAAGCGCGCCGCTCCGTGTGAAATGGCCTCCCGCAACAGCGTCGTCAGACGGCAGGGGCATGGGTCTCAACCTGCATACCCGCCGGCGGAGAGAGAGCGGTCAGCCTTTGAAGATGCGCTCCTCGCGGCGCGCGGGGCTGAAGCCGAGCTTTTGGTAGAGGCTGAGGGCGCGCGGATGATCCAGGGTACAGGTGTTCACCGTCATGCGGTGCACGCCGTCGCGCGCCCAGCCCGCCGCGACGGCGGAGGCGAGGAACCAATGGCCGAGGCCGCGGCCCACTGCCTCCGGCACCAGACCGAAATAGGCGAGATCGCAGATGCCGGGCTCGCGGGTGTCGAGCATGAAGAACCCGCCGGGCCAGCCGTCCAGCATCAGCGTGTGGATCGTCACCTCGGGGTCCTGCACGAAGCTCTGGAGGTCATCGACCGGCGCGCTCAGCCAGTCGATCCAGTGATAGGCATGGCCCACGGTGCGATAGAGGTAGAGAAACCACTCCACCGGCGGCTTCTCTGCCATGATCACGGCCAGGCGGACGTTCGCGGGCGGCGAGGGGACAGGATGCGCCGGCGGCGCCAGCATCTCCAGATAGGTCACCACATAGGTGTCGCCCGGCACCGGGCGCTTCGTCGCCTCCACGCTCAACCCTCCGCCGCAGCGGGCCCGGTCTCGACCGCGAGATCCGGGTACTGACCCCATTCCGCCCAGGAGCCGTCGTAGAGCGCGTTGCGTCCATGGCCCATCTCGGCCAGCGCCAGCGTCAGGATCGCCGCCGTGACGCCGGAGCCGCAGGTGGTGATGACCGGGCGCGAAAGGTCGACGCCCGCGGTCTCGAAGAGCGTGCGCAGCTCCGACGGCGCCTTCATCGTGTTGTTCGCGTTCAACAGGCTGCGGTAGTGCACATTGACCGAGCCGGGGATATGGCCCGACCGCATGCCGGGGCGCGGCTCCGGCTCCTCTCCCGCGAAACGGCCGGGGGAGCGGGCATCGACGATCTGCTCCTCGCCGAGCTTCACCTGCAGCGCCACCTGGGTGACATCGCGCACCAGCGAGGCATCGCGCCGGGCGGTGAAGTGGCGGTCGCGCGGATCGGGGGGCATGTCCTCGACGGCACGCCCCTCGGAGATCCATTTCGGCAGCCCGCCGTCCAGCACCACGACATCGGTGTGGCCGAAGACCCGGAAGGTCCACCAGACCCGGGCGGCGGAGAACAGGCCCTTTTGGTCGTAGACCACCACACGATGACCGTCGCCTATGCCCATGGCGCGGATGCGGCTGACGAACATCTCCACCGGCGGCAGCATATGCGGCAGCGCGGCCTTGGGGTCGGCGATCGCGTCAATGTCGAAGAAACGCGCGCCGGGGATATGGGCCGCCTGATACTCGCGCCGCGGATCCAGCCCCTCGTCCGGCAGGTAGTAGGAGGCGTCGAGGACGCGCACGTCGGGCGCTCCCAGCCGGTCCGCCAGCCAATTCGTTGAGACGAGATTGCTTGTCTGCGCGCCTGCCTGGGCCACCGCTCCCACCCACGTTGTCTTTTTCGTGGGGCTCAGGGTTACGGCGCACCGTCGCCCGATGCAACGCTACCCGCTCTTCGCGGCAGATAGGCCGCGGCGACCAGAGCGCGCTGACGTTGCCGCGGATCAGGGGCGAGAGAGCGAGCCTCGATTTCCGCCCGCAGCTCAGGACTGTCGATCGACGGGATCATCCGACAGATACAGCGGAACTCCCGCCGACCACCCTTGTCGATCCGGCGCAGGACGAGGCGGCGCAGGATCTCCACCTCGCGGTTGCTCAAGCGCAGCGATTTTGCGCGCCTGAGAAGTGCCTCAAGGGCGTAGCCCGAGCGAAAGAAGAAGGGGTCACAATCGATGAAGTCGAAGGCGAAGAGACGGCGCTCGGCATCGCCCTCGATCCCCTGTTCCAGGCAGTCGTCCAACAGATCACTGACCAGGGTGCGGTGTTCGTGGAAGGCCTGCGTCGCGGCTTCCCATCGAGCGCGTCCCGCAGGGGAGCGGTCGCGCTGGCAATAGGCCTCATGAACGGATCGATGGAGCGCGTTTACCTCGGCCTCATAGCGCCGAATAGCCTCGCCATGACCCACCGTGTCTTCAGACGGCGCGGCGGAAGGTCAGCTTTTGGCCCGCCAGGGCGTCGCGGGGACCGGACCAGGCGTAGAGCAGCAGTGCGGGGTCGCGGCCGCCCACGGTGATGCGGTGGCGCCGGCCGGGCGGGTTGAACATCATCGAGCCCGGGGCGAAGACGCCATCGTCGTTCTGGCTGACCGAGCCCGAGAGGATGAAGTAGCTCTCGGCGATCGCAGCATGGGCGTGCGAGGGGTAGGTGGTGCCGGGCGCGAAAAGCACCTGTCCGACGATCACGTCCAGCGCCTGGATTGGACCCTGGGGGCCCGCGAACTCGCACCAGGCGAAGCGCTCGATCAGGCCCCGCGGGACCTTGTCGTAGCCATAGAGCCAGGCCAGGCGATCCTGCACGTTCTCGATGGCGTAGATCATCGGCGACTGGCGGCCGAAGCGACCCAGATCGAAGGCGCGCTTGAGGTGCTTGTTCACCGGCTTTTGCTCCGGCACCCGCTCCAGGATCGGGGTGGAGGGGTTCTTCATCGCGCGGCTCACGGCCTCCCGCACCACGCGCTGGTGGCGGCGGATCGCCTCCGACCCCCCGGCGCCGGAGTTGCGATAAAGCTCGTAGACCTCGCGCAGGAGGTACCGCCAGTCAGGCTCGTCAGCCAGCCGGCAAGAGATCTGATCCGCCGCACTTTCCATCATGCCGCCGTCCATCGCCGGGCCCCTCTGTTCACGTGCGAGAGAGAATGGCGCAGCCTGCGTCCGGTCAACCGATCAGAAGCGACACGCGGCGATTTTGTTTGCCCTTTTTCTCAACCTTTCCAACGGACACGGGGCCGATCTCGGCGGTGGAGCGGACATGGGTGCCGCCGCAGGGCTGAAGGTCGACCGGCGTCTCGCCCGCGCCGATGCGCACCAGGCGGACGCGGCCCTCGCCCATGGGCGGCTGGACGGCCATGGTCTTCACCAGACCGGGGTTGGCGAGTAGCTCCTCCTCGGTGATCCACTCGCTGGTGACCGGGTGATCGGCCTCGATGAGGGCCTTCAGCTCCGCCTCCAGCGCGGCCTTGTCGCCGGGCGCCTCGGGCATGTCGAAGTCGAGCCGCCCTTTCTCTGCGCCGATCTGGCCGCCGGTGACCGGAAAGGGCAGAACGACCGAGAGTAGATGCAGCGCGGTGTGGCAGCGCATGTGGCGCAGCCGGCGCGCGCTGTCGATCTCGGCTGTGACGGTCGTGCCGACCCGCGGCAGGCGTTCGGCGTAGAGCGCGCCCAGGTCCTCGCCCTCCGCGACCGCAGGCAGGTGGGCGATGCCGCCGATGTGCTTGCGGGTGTCGACGATCTCCAGGCTGCCGCCCTCCCAGCGCAGGGTGCCGGTATCGCCGGGCTGCCCGCCGCCGGCGGCGTAGAACACCGTGCGGTCCAGGATCACGGCGCCGCTTTCGGTGAAGGCTGTCACTGTCGCCTCGCACTGCTCGGCATAGGCATCATCGCGGAAGAGAGGCTCGGTCATCGCAGGCTCCGGCATTGCTGTGGCCGCGACAGAAGGCAATTCGGCAGGCCGTGACAAGCCCCCCAAGGGCAGGCCGGCGGGCCTAGCGGCCGTCCCCACCGCCATCGGCATCCAGGCCCACGCCCTCGGCGCCTGCGGGCGGTTGGCGGCGGGGCGCCTCCTGGGGCGCCCCTGGGGCGTGGCGGGGCGACATGGGGGTGCCCGGCAGGCCGGGCATCTGGCCGGCTGGCGCGGCGCCGAGCGTGACCCGCGCTTGCTGTACCGGCACCTCGATCCCCGCCTCGACCAGGCGGCGGTGGATCTCGAAATACATGTCGGAGCGGATGTTCAGGACCCAGTTCACGTCACGCAGGATCGCCCGCAGCTCCATCGTCAGCGCATAGTCGCTGTAGCCGGTGAACAGCACGAAGGGCTGGGGCCGGCGCAGCACCATGGGATGCTGACGCGCGACCTCCAGCAGGATCGCCTCGACCGCCCTTGGATCGGCCTCCATCGCCACCTTGACCGGCACGATGACCCGGCCGTGCAGGTTGGTATGGGTCCAGTTCACGACGGTGGAGGAGACAAGCTCCGCGTTGGGGACGATCAGCGCGGCGCGGTCGAAGGTCTCGATCACCGTGGAGCGGACGTTGATCTGCTTCACGTAGCCCATGCCGGAGGGAAGCTCGATCCAGTCGCCGACCTTGATCGGCCGCTCCACCAGCAGGATCAGGCCGGAGACGAAGTTGTTCACCACGTTCTGCAGGCCGAAACCGATCCCGACCGAGAGCGCGCCGGCAACGATGGCGAGGTTCGAAAGATCGAGCCCGACGGCGGCCACGGCCATGAGCCCGGCGACGGCGAAGCCCACATAGCCGATCCCCGCCACGATGGCCGCCCGCGCGCCGGCATCGATGCCCATGACCGGCAGGACCGAGCGGCGCAGCACCGCCTGGATCAGCCGGAACAGCAGCGAGACCAGGCCGAAGACCACCAGGAAGGCGACGAAATCGAGCGGGTCGATGGTGACCTCGCCGACGGCGATGCCCGCGCGCATGATCTGCCAGGCCGCCAGCAGATCGCCGCTCTCCGCCCCCCAGATCATCGCGATCAGCGGCCCGGCGGCGGCGATCAGGATAAAGCCGATCAGCACCGGGATGAGCCGGATGGACCGCGGCGCCTCCTGCGCCGCCAGATCGGGCGTGGCCTGTGCCTCGGCCGGTTTCATGGCCTGCACGGCCGCATCGGCGCTGAAGCGAACGATGGCGAAAATCAGCACGAAGAGGCCGATCAGGCTGGCGGTGGCGAGGGGGTTGAAGAAGACAAAGCGCGAGGCGGCGAAATAGCCGGTCAACGCCAGCATCGGCGCCGCGATGGCCACCGCCAGCAACAGCATGCGGGCAAAGGTGATCAGCAGCGGCGTGAGCGCGCGCTCCTCGACCTCCTCCTCGTCTTCCTCCTCCGGCTCGTCCTGTGCGGCCTCCTTGGTCGGCACTCGGCCGATGGCCCGTTCGAACTGCCAAAGCGCCAGGGCGCCGGCGACCAACAGGGTGAAGTTGACGACGATGTTCGTCTCGAGCGGCAGGTCGATGCCGTCCAGGTTCTCCACCAGCATCCGGTCGAGGCCGTAGATGACCGCCAGGGCCAGCGTCCAGCGGTGCGCCGCCCGGGCCGAGGCATCGTCCAGGTGCGACAGCCGCAGGTTCGGTTGGTACGGCGCGAAGTAGCAGCCGGCCAGGGCGTAGGCGGCGATGGCCAGCCCGGCCACCCGGGCCAAGCCTGCGACCAGCGCCTGTCCCTGAGAGCCCAGGAGCCCGCTGGAGGCGGCGATACCGAGGATGATGCCGAGGCCGATGGCGGGGAACACCAGCCGGGCCACCGCCAGGCCGAGGCCCACGGCGACCTTGCTGCCATCGGGCAGTTCGGCGCTCACATGCCCGTCAATCCAAAGCAGGACCCGGCGGCGAAAGACCAGCAACGCCGCGGTCGTGAGCGCGATCAGCAGGATCGGCGTCAGCAAACGAAGGGCGACGGCGACGGGGGCCATGGTCTCCGCCGTCATCCTCAGGCGCACCTCACGGCCGAGATCGGCGACCAGGGTGAACAGGCCAGCCACGGCCGTCGCGGCGACCTGTGGGTTAAGCGGGCTCTGCTCCCGCGTCAGCAATAGATCGGCGAGAAGCTCGCGGCGCAGGATGTTGATCCGGTCCACCAAGGCCGCCGCCCGGGCGTCAGCCTGGTCAAGACGCAGGCGTGTCGCCTCCAGCTCTGCCAGCGCCGCGTTTAAGGCGCCCCGCTCGCGGGCGATGTCCTCGGACTCGGTCGTCCCCTCCGGCGGCTGCGGGCCCAACGCCTCCAACTGGCGGGTGATGGGGGCGATGTCATCGGCGATGCGCTGTTGCTGGTCCGGCAGCGCCTCGCGCTGGGCGACCAGGGTGGCGATCATCTCCTGCAGCGTGGCGTTGGTCAGGCCCCGCTCGCCCAGGCGCCGCTCCACCGCGCTCGCCTGCGCGTCATAGACCGCCAGCGATGTCTGATAGTCGGGCGGATCGGCGACCGTCCCCTGCCCTGCCGCCGGCGCAGCGAGCAGCGCCACGACCAGCCAAAGCGCCGCCGCAAGGACGGTGAGAGCGGGAGCGGCGCGCGCGATCACACCGCCTCGAAGACGGCCGGCATCTCAGCCGGGGCCTGGTCCAGCCAGTCGGGCACCGGCAGCCCCTTGTCGCGCAGGAAGCCCGGGTTGAAGAGGCGGCTTTGATAGCGCGTGCCGTAGTCGCAGAGGATCGTCACGATGGTGTGGCCCGGCCCCATGGCCCTGGCCAGCCGGATCGCCCCCGCCACGTTGATGCCGGAGGAGAGGCCGAGCACCAGCCCTTCCTCGCGCAGAAGCTGGAAGACGATCTCCATCCCTTCCGCATCGGGGATCTGGAAGGGGTGGTCGATGGTGAGCCCCTCCAGGTTGGCGGTGATGCGCCCCTGGCCGATCCCCTCGGAGATCGAGGAGCCCTCGGCCTTGAGCGCGCCATGGGCGTAGTAGTGCCAGAGGGCAGCGCCCATGGGATCGGCCAGGCCGATCTGCACGCCGGGGTTCTTGGCCCGCAGTGCCTGCGCCACACCCGCCAGCGTGCCGCCGGAGCCCACGGCGCAGATGAAGCCATCGACGCTGCCGTCGGTCTGATCCCAAATCTCGGGGCCGGTGGTCTCGATATGCGCCTGTCGGTTCGCGACATTGTCGAACTGGTTCGCAAAGACAGCCCCCGCGGGATGCTGCGCCGCCAGCGTCTCCGCCAGGCGGCCCGCGTATTTCACATAGTTGTTGGGGTTGCGGTAGGGCACCGCCGGGACCTGCACCAGTTCAGCCCCGGCCAGGCGCAGCATGTCCTTCTTTTCATCGGACTGGGTCTCGGGGATCACGATCACGGTCTTGTAGCCCATGGCCGCCCCGACCAGGCTGAGGCCGATCCCGGTATTGCCCGCCGTCCCCTCCACGATCAGGCCGCCGGGGCGCAGCTGCCCCTTCGCCACCGCGTCCTTGATGATGTAAAGCGCGGCGCGGTCTTTGACCGACTGGCCGGGGTTCAGGAACTCGGCCTTGCCCAGAATCGTGCAGCCCGTCTCCTCCGACGCGCGGCGCAGTTTGATGAGCGGCGTATGGCCGACCGCGGCCGGAAGGTCCTCGAAGATCCGCATGTCACGCCTCTCTCGCCGAAAGCTACAGGGTGGGCGGTTGCTATGCCACGCGGCGCCGTCACTCAAGCCTGGGGTGCAGGCTGTGCGGCGGGCGCCGCAGCCCAGGCCGCGCGCAACCGTTCGCGTTCCACCGCCAGCCACAGCAGCAGGATCTGCGCAGGTCCGGTGTTGACCGCTCCCGCCCGCAGCGCCTCGAGCGCGTCCGAGAAGGGCAAGGCGAAGGCCCTGATGTCCTCCCCCTCCCCCGGTTCGCCAAAGGTGCCGCCAGCATAACCGGCAAGATCCGCCTCCCCGATCCAGGCGCCGAGATGCTCCGACCCAAGGCCGGGCGTGGGGTAGTAGCCCGGCAGGGCCAGCAGCCGGCCAAGGGTCACGTTGGCCTCCTCCGCCGCCTCCCGGCGGATCGCGGTCTCGGCGTCCTCATCGGCGTCGATGCGCCCGGCGGGCACCTCGATGCACCAGGGGTTGGGATCGCGCCGGGCGGCGGGCGCGGGGCGAAACTGCTCGATCAGCAGCACCCGGTCGGTCACCGGATCGTAGGGCAGCACCGTCACCGCATCGCCCCAGCCGACGGTCAGCCGGTCGACCGGCGCGCTCATGCCGCCATCGAAGAGGCGGTGGCGCAGGATGTGCCGCTCCACGGCCAGGTAGCCGTTGTAGGGCCGCTCGTGCAGCTCCCAGACCACATCGCGCGCCGCGTCGAAGTTGCGGCGAACCCCACCCAGTGCAGGTGTCGACGCGGCGGCCCTGGCGCGCTGCCGGGCGCGGTTCATGATCCCGGGCCAGACATCGTCGATGCGCTCGACGGGCAGGCTCGCGCGCAGCGGCATGAGTTCCGCAGCAGCCTCCAACGCCACCGCGCGGTCCCTTGCCCACCAATCCTCGAAGGACCAGACCTCCGTGCCGGGGCGGAGCTTGGTGGTGGCATCGAAGAACGCAGCCTCCACCGCGCCCTCCCCATCACCGTCCACCGCGCCCGCCGCTGTCGTCACCGTGATGGGCGTCAGGGCGTACTCCGCCTCCTCGTAATAGAGGATCGCCTCGACCTCATCCTGGGTGCGCGGGGTGAAGAGCCGCCCCACAGCCTCCTGGCCTGGCGCGGGTTTCAGCATCGGATAGGCCTCCCCCGCCACGGTGTACGGCGCCCAGCCGTCGGCGCGGGCTTCCGGGGCTTCGGTTTCGGCCAGAGGGCGGCCGATCACGAGGGCCAGCAGCACCGGATCGCGGAGCGTGCCGAAGAAGAAAATCGGTTTCACGAAGGGTCTAATCCTGTCCGGCGCGACCTTCTGTCAGAGTAGCTAGACTTCTTTACATGTAAGCCTTGCCTGACATTCGAACCGCGCTTTTTTACCTCAGAACGGCAGCCGCCGGTGATCCGGTAGGATAGCTGCGACGTACAACTGTCAAGCGGTCATGAAGGGCCGTTAAGGTGAGAGACGAGACGAGATGACGGACCATCTGGCCCCTACCGAGATCCTGGCTGACTATGCCAGCGGCGCTGCGTCGCCGGGGGTATCGCTGCTTGTCGCAGCCCATTTGACCTATAGCGCCGAAAGCCGCGCTGCCGTCACGGCTTTCGAGGGGCTGGGCGGCGCGCTTTTCGCGGATCAGACGCCGGAGGCGATGGCGCCGGACGCCCGCGAGCGCGCTTTAGAGCTGCTCGATGCGCCCTTGCCACCAAAGGCCAACGGCGCGGTGATCCCCAAGCAGAGCGCACGCCTGCCGGCGCCGATTCTCTCGCTTCTGGACACGGACGAGGCGCGCCTGCCCTGGCGCTTCCGCTTGCCGGGCGTGTCGGAGTACGAACTGCCCGGTTTCGGCGACGAACACGTGAGCCTGTTGCGCGCGCGCCCGGGTGCGGGGATCCCGCAGCACACGCACGAAGGCACGGAGCTCACGCTGATCCTGTCGGGCGAGATGGAAGACGGTGGCACGGTCTACCGGCGCGGCGACGTGGCGGTGAACACCGAGGAGGACGACCATCGTCCCCGGATCAGGGGCACCGAGACCTGCATCTGCCTGATCGTCATGGACGGCGGGCTGCGCTTTACGGGTCGTTTCTCCCGCGCCTTGAATGTGCTGGCGGAGTAGCGATCTCATCGACTGAAGCATGGACCGCGCTTCGGCGCGGTTTATCTTTACCGAAAGAGCGTGTGCAATTTGCACACACAGAATCCGATCGGGAGTGAAACGCATGCAGAGACGCGCCTTCCTCAGCCTCGGCCTCGGGTCGATGGCCTTAGCCGCCCCCTTCGCAACCCCGCTGACGGCGCGGGCGGACGCGGGGGCCAAGACGGTCTTTCGCATTCTGCGCGGCGACAAAGACATCGGGCGCCACAGCCTGACGGCCCGGCGCGACGGGAACCGGTTCGAGATGGATATCGACATCGATATCCGGGTGAAGTTCCTGGGCATCACTGCCTACCGCTATGCCATGACCAACCGCGAGGTCTGGGAGGGTGGCCAGATCATCTCGGTCGACAGCACCACCGATGACGACGGGACGGACGAGCAGGTGGTGATGCGCCGCGATGGCGATGCGCTGACGGTGGAGGGTTCCGCCTTCTCCGGCAGGGCCCCGGTCACCGCGGTGACGACGACCTACTACACGCCGACCTTCATCGATCGCCGTCCCTGGCTGAGCTCGCAGTCGGGCAAGCGGATCGACTTCAAGGTGGATCGCGTGGCCGGTGAGGGGGTGCCCGGCACGACCGCGGCGTTCCAGCTTTCGGGACAGATCAAAAGCCGCCTGATCTACAGCGCCGCGGGCGAGTGGATCGGCTGCGAGTTCGACGCCCAAGGCGAGCCCGGACGCTATGAGATGATCGAGGAAGGGAACATCGCCGCGCTCTGGCGCGCGGCGGCCTGAGCCCCAGTTACCCCTCACGACACGGAAGAGCGGGGCAGCATGCCAGGGCATCAGCCCGGGCCAGCAGTCCTGGGCAGCAGTCCTGGGCAGCAGACTGGGCATCGAGGGGAACGGGCATGAGTGTGTGGCAGCAAATCGCAACACCGTCGGACGGCGCGGCCTGGGTGACCGGCGCCTCGGGCGGGATCGGCCGCGCGCTCTGCCTGTCGCTCGCCCGGCGGGGCTGGGAGGTGCACGCCACCGCCCGCAGGCTGGAGGCGCTGACCGACCTCAAGGCCGAGGCGGAGGCGGCAGGGCACAAGGGCCGGATCGTCCCCGCCCCCGGGGATGTCACCGATCTTGCCGCGATGGCCGACATCGTGAGCGCGATCACGGCCGCGCGCACGCTTGCGCTCGCGGTGCTGAACGCGGGGATCTACACGCCCATGCGCGCGCAGGAGTTCCGCGCCGCGGTCGTGCAGAAGCACCTGGACGTGAACGTGCAGGGGGTCGCCAACGGGCTGGAGCCCGTGCTGGCGCATATGATCGGCCGCGGGGCGGGGCATGTGGCGCTCATGGCCTCGGTCGCGGGCTATCGCGGGCTGCCGGATGCGACCGCCTATTCGCCCACCAAGGCCGCCGTGATCTCGATGGCCGAGGCGTTGGCCATGGACCTTGCGAGCCGCGGGGTGCGGATCTCGGTGATCAACCCGGGCTTCGTCGAGACGGAGGCGACGAGCGTCAACGACTTCGAGATGCCCTTCCTGATGAAGGCAGAGGATGCGGGCGAGCGCATCGCCGAGGGGCTCGCCAAGCCTGGGTTCGAGATCCGCTTCCCGGTGGTCTTTGCCCTCATCCTGCGCCTGATCGGCTTGCTGCCGAACCGCGCCTATATCTGGGCGGTGCGCAAGGCGACGGGCTGGGACACGGTCGCCCCGCGCGAGACCCCGCCCGCCGAGTAGGGACCACCGCGTAAAGGGCGCCCTTAGCCAAGCGGTGTCCGCTGACGCGGACAGGTCGTCTGCCAGTCCGCCGCGCGGAGCGCGGCTTCCTGGGACTGGCGCCCCGGGGCGGGCAGCGCGACGGCCTCAGGCGGCGCCGAGGGTGGCGAGCCTCTCGCGGTCGAGCTCGAAGCCCCACATGAGCCATACGGCGATGAGTTTGAGCACGATGGGTGCGCCGGCATAAAGGAGGGCGAGGGCGAGAAGCGCGCCTTCGCTGTTCTCGCCCCCCGCCGTGAAGCCCGCGAAATCGAGCGCGATATAGGCAAGGCCCGAGGAGAGCGCGAGCGCGGCCTTGGTCGCCACCTGCCAGAGCGCGAAGAAGAGCCCTGCCCGCTCCGCCCCCGTCTCGGCCGTGTCGGCGGCCACCACATCGGCCTGGATCGCCGGCGGCAGCGTCAGATCGGCCCCGAAGGCGAGGCCGGTGAGCACGGTGATGATGGCGAAGGGCACGATGTCGCCCGGGCCGAGCAGGAGCGCCGCGGCGAAGATCGCGCAGGCATAGACCATCGCCGCACCCCAGACCCGGTGCTTGGCCCAGGCGCCGACGCCGCGCCCGGCGGCCCAGTTCCAGAAGGGGATGCCGAGGACGGCCGACAGGAAGTAGAGCAGGAACAGCATGCCCTGCGCCTCCGGCGCCTCCAGCCGATCGGCGACGAAGAACAGGAACAGCGAGGCCGGCAGGCCGTTGGCGGCACCGTTCACGAACCAGGCAGCCAAGAGCCGCCGGAACGGCCGGTTGTCCGCCAGCGTCGCGAGCCCAGCGCGGAAGGTCAGCCCCGGCGGCGAGGCAGCGCTTGCGGGGCGCGGCGGATCCGGCACCCGCCAGAGCGCGAGCAGCATCAGGAGCGGCAGACCGACGATGACACCGAGAGCGACGGTACGCAGCCCCTCGCCCCCCTCGCCGCCCACCACATAGAGGATGGTGGAGAGCACCGTGCCGACCAGCACCAGCGCCTCCCGCCAGGCGGTCACGCGCAGGCGTGAACTATAGTCCGGCGCGATCTCGGCCCCCCAGGCAGCATAGGGCGTCTGCGCCATCGACCAGCCGAGGGTCAGCAGGAAGAGCCAGAGCACCGCATGCCAGAGCCCCGCGTCGGCGGGCGGCACGAAGGCCATCCAGGTCGAGACCGCGATCAGCGGAACAGAGGCCGCGAGCCAGAGCCGCCGGCGCCCGAACCGCCCGGGCGTGCGGTCGGAGAGCCAGCCGATCACCGGGTCGGAGACGGCATCGAAGAGACGGATGCAGATCCAGGCGAGGCCGAGCACGCCAAGGGCGACGCCCTGCTCCTCTGCGTAGAAGGGCGTGACATAGGTGAAGAGCGGCAGATAGAGCGCCGCGAGCACCATGGCAGGCGCCGCATAGGCCGCGAGCATGGTGACAGGCATAGCGACGGGCATGACAGCGGGCATCGCCCCCTCCGGCAGATCGGTCTGCTCAGGAGGTAGGCGCAAGCCTTTGAAATACAACGGCGCTTTCCGCCGTGCGGTCAGCGTCTCAGGAATACTCGTCCATCGGATCGCGGTTGCGCCGCATGCGCACCAGCGCCCAGTGCAAGAACTCAGAGAAGACGCCGAGCACAGAGGTCGCGGTGATCGTCAGGATGATGAGCGGCACATTCACGACCAGCTCGAAAAGCGGTTCGATCTCGGTCGAGGAGACCCGCATGAAGGTCCCGAAATCGCGGATATAGCCCTTCAGCACGGCCTCTCCGACGATGAAGATCATGTAGAAGACACCGGACACCACGATCGCCAAAAGGCCGGCCCAGACGCCGTTCGCCACCGCGACGACCACGCCCCAGCCCTGCCGGGAGGCGAGGTTGACGAAGCCCACGACGCCCGCGGCCAGCGGGCCGATGGTGGCCATGATCGGCAGCACCGTGAGCAGGGGCACCGCCTCTGGTCGGGACATGACCCAGTTCACCGCCCATGCCATCAGCACGGCGCAGATGATCCTGAAGGTCAGCATCCCGCCCATATCGTCCTCGTTCAGGCGCCGATAGTCGGCGCCGCCCACATCCACCAGCATCTTAACTTGCACTGCTTACCCACTCTTAGACAACGTAATTTGCGTGACATCGGTCGTTCCGGCAAGAAAACACGCAGCACAGGACGCCAGGTAGAGGTTCCACATGCGGTGAAACCGCTCGTCAAAGCCAAGGGTGCGTATCTCATCCCACCGATCGTTGAAGCGATCGCGCCATTCGCGCAGCGTGCGCGAGTAGCTCTCGCCGAACTCCAGGGATCCAACCACGTCCAGTCCCGCCGTCTCCGCCTCGCGCCGCAGCGCGGTGGGCGAGGGGAGCATACCACCGGGGAAGATGAACTTTTGGATGAAATCCGTTCCTTTTCGATATGACGTGAAGAGCCGATCCGCGATCGTGATCACCTGGAGCGCCGCCAGACCGCCATCACACAGCCGCGATGACAGACTGTTGAAATAGACGGGCCAGTAGCGCTCGCCGACCGCCTCGAACATCTCGATCGAGGCGACGGCGTCGTAGCGCCCGCGCTCGTCGCGATAGTCGCGCATGACGATATCCGCGCGCTCGGCCAGGCCCGCCTCGAAGAGCCGTTGCTTGGCATAGTCGTGCTGTTCGCGGCTGAGGGTAAGCCCTGTCACCTGCACGCCCCGCTCGCGGATCGCGTATTCGGCGAAACCGCCCCAGCCGCAGCCAATCTCGAGCACACTCTGGCCGGGCTTGAGCTGCAGCCGGTCGCAGATCGAGGCGTATTTGTTCGCCTGGGCGTCCACCAGCGTCTCGCCCTGCCCCGAGAAGAGCGCAGAGGAATAGGTCATCGAGGGGTCGAGCCAGCGCTCATAGAACTGGTTGCCGAGGTCGTAGTGGAAGCTGATGTTGCGCTTCGAGCCCGCCTTGGTGTTCGAGCGCAGCCAGTGGCGCAGGCGCTCATAGGCCCGGACCAGGCCCTGGCCGGGAAAACCGCGCGCCACGTTCTCGTTGTTCAGGAGCAGCACGTCGAAGAGGGATTGCAGATCCGGCGTGGACCAGGCGCCCTCGATGTACATTTCGCAGAACCCATTCTCCCCCTCCCGCGCCATGCGGGAGAAGAATTCGGGGTCGGCGACCTCGATGCGCCCGCTGGGGCCCGGGGTGGTCCCTTCGGCCACGAACTCCTGACCGTCCGGTAGGCGAATCTCCACCCGGCCCATCTCGATTCGCTGAAGGATCGAGAAGAAGGTCTCAAACCATCTTGGCAGGTCGCCGATGTCTGCGGCGCGCGATGTCGTCATTTAGTCTCCCCGGCGGTCGCGGGCCCAAACCGTTAATAGACGCAACGATACTGTACCGGCCAGCCCAAAAAAGAGCGCGGTGGCGCAGGGTTGCGAGAACAGGCGCGTGTGTTGCCGCGACCGGACCGGTGCGGCGAGGTCGCAACACATGGCCGAGGTCATTCGCCCGGATATGGCCCGCGGTAGGGGTGGAAGCGCGCCCCCTTCAGCCAAAGCACCAGCGCCTGCCAGTGGATGGCCAAGATGACTTTGAGCGTCATGAGCGGGTGAACCATCCAGGCGCGGAGCAATCCTGCATCGCTCAGCGGACGACGATGTCCGTTCTGCGTGGCGATCAGCCAATCGCCCTCAGCGTCGCCCTGGCGGATCTTGATCGACAGGCGCTCGCGCGGGGCGCGGATCGTGAATCGGTAGCGCTGGTCCATGCCGATGAAGGGGGAGACGAAGAAGCCCTTGGCCTGGCCGTGCCGCATGGCGCCATCGGCCTCGGCGCTGACCGCCAGCACATAGGGGTGCTGATCGCCGAAGGTGTTCTTCACCTCGTAGACCACCGCAGTCAGCCGGCCGGCGGCGTCCTCGCAGAAATAGACGGAGAGCGGGTTGAAGGCATAGCCGAGGATGCGCGGGAAGCTCACCAGCCAGATCCGCGCCGGCGCGGCGATGCCCTCGGTGGCCAGTTGTGCCTCCACCCAGGGTCGCAGCGGGCCGCCGTCGCGCGGGCCGTGATCGCGGCGGTGAAAGGCGAGCAGGTTGAAGCGGTCGAGCGACAGGAGGCGCAGGCCGCCGCATGTCTCCTCCAGCCGATCGACATCCAGCAGCAGCGTGAAGACCCGGTAGCGGAAGCGGTGCGTGAAGGGCTGCAGGCGCATATGCATGACATGGCCGAGGTAGAGGCACTCGGTGATGCCGCTATCCAGCCCCGCGACGCCCGCGTCCTGGACCGTTTGCTGGCCCTGTTCCTGGCCCTTGGGTCGCGTCGCGCCGTCGGGCATCCGCTACTCCGCCGCCGTGGCGAGGGGGGTGGCGAGCGGTATGCCCAGATCCCGCGCCCAGACCGGTGTGGCGCCCAGCGCCGCTGCCACGCGGATTCCGCTACGCAACCCGTCTTCATGGAAGCCGTAGCCGAGCCAGGCACCGGCAAACCAGATGCCCGCCCGGCCCTGAACACCGTCCAGCGCCCGCTGCGTCTGAAAGGCCGCGGTGTCATAGAGGGGGTGATCCCAGGAGACATCGGCATGCACCAGCGCAGGATCGGGCTCGACCGTGGGGTTGAGGCTCACCACCAGCAGCCGATCCTCCCGGATGCTTTGCAGGCGGTTCATCCAATAGCTGACCTGGGCCGGGCGTTCATGGTCTGCCGCCGCCCCCTCGGACAGGAAGTTCCAGGACGACCAGACCCGGCGGCGCCGGGGCATCAGCGCGGGATCGGCATGCAGGACCGCGCGGTTAGCCGAGGTGCGCATCTTGGCCAGCAGCGCCTCCTGCTCCGCATCCGGTGCGCCGCCCGCCCGCAGCAGCGCCAGCGCCTGGGGCGCGTGGCAGGCGAGCACCACTGCATCGGCCTGCGCCAGCTCGCCGTCGGCGAAACGAATGGTCGCCCGGGCACTGTCGCCCCCAACCTCCGCCGCGCCGATGCCGGAGACAGCGACGGCCTGACGGCCCGCGACGATCCGATCACCGAGGGCGGCCTTGATGCGGCTGACGTACTGTTGGCTGCCGCCGTTGACGGTGCGCCAGCGCTGGGCGGGGTCGAGGCCGGTCATCAGGTCGTGGTTCACGAAGAACCGCACGAAGTTCTCGGCGGGAAAATGCAGCACGTCGGCGACGCAGGTCGACCAGATCGCCCCGCCCATGGGCAGCAGGAACCGCTCGCGGAACCAGCGCGAATAGCGCCGCTCGTCGAGCCAGTCGTTCAGCGACAGCCCCGACAGCCGCCCCGCCGCCAGATCCTTGGGCGCCTGCTTGGTAAAGCGCAGGATCTCCGACAGGCCGGCCACGTGGCGGGGATCGAAGGCGCGCCAGCGCTGCGCGAACAGCTTGTCGAGGTTGTCGCAAGCATACTCCATCCGCCCGCCGTGCAGCGAAAAGCCGAAGGACATGTCCGACCACTTCGTCGGCACCTCCAGATGGTCAAACAGCGCGCAGAGGTTCGGATAGTTGCGGGCGTTGTAGACGATGAAGCCGATATCCACCGGTTGCTCGCCGTCCGCATAAGGCACCGTGACCGTGCAGGCATGGCCGCCGACACGGCCCTCGGCCTCGTAAAGCGTGACGTCGTGCTGGTCCGCCAGCGCGAGCGCCGCCCCGAGGCCGCTGATCCCGCCGCCCACCACCGCAATCTTCATGTCGTGCAACCCTTCGTCGTCGTTACGTGCCCGCAGGCGCTGCCTGGCGGTTCTTGTAGGCCTCGAGCGCCCGTTCGCGCCCTGCGCTGTGCTCGATCACCGGCGCCGGATAGGGCGCGTCGGGCGAAAGCCCCCAAGTGCGTGGTGCCGCCTCGAAAAAAGCCAGCGCATCTTGATGCGGCGTCCGGCGGCCCTCAGCAAGGAAGCGATTCCGATACGTTTCGTTTTTGTCGAACTTGTCGGCCTGGGTGAGCGGGTTGAAGACCCGGAAGTAGGGCGTCGCATCCGGCCCAGACCCGGCCGCCCATTGCCAGCCCATACTGTTGGCCGCGATGTCCCAGTCGATCAGGCAGTCGCGAAACCAGGCCTCGCCCACCTGCCAATGGGTCATCAGATGCTTGGTGAGCAGGCTCGCCGTCAGCATGCGGATCCGGTTGTGCATCCGGCCCGTCACATACATCTCGCGCATGCCCGCATCGACCATCTCATAGCCGGTCATGCCGCGCTTCCAGGCGGTGGCGTCCGCATTGTCGGGGCGCCAGGGGAAGTGGTCCCATTCCTCGCGCCAGTTGCCGCTGACCAGGCGCGGGGTATGGAACACGAGGTGGTAGGAGAACTCGCGCCACACAAGTTCCTGCAGGAAGACCTCGGCCCCTGCCGCCGCCTTGCCGCCCAACTGTTCCATCGCCGCGCGGCCGGCCCACCAGGCGCGCCGCGGCGAAAGCTCCCCGGTGGCGAAGTTCTCCGACAGGTTCGAGGTGCCCGTCTCCCAGGGCAGGTCGCGATCGGCAGCGTAGCGGCCGATCCGCTCGGCCACGAAACCCGCCAGGCGATCCTGGGCACGATCTTCGCCGATGTTAGCGTGGGTGGCCACGATCTCCGCCCCGCGGCCCATCCCGCGCTCCAGCGCCCAATCGGCCAGGCTGTCGGTCTCGGGCCAGGCATCGGGCGGCTGAAGGTCGGTGGGCGCCGCGAGCGGCTCAGGCACCTCGCGCCCGCGCACCGCCTTCCAGAACGGCGTGTAGACCTTGTAGAACCCGCCCGTGCCGGTCTCGACGGTCCAGGGCTCGAAGAGCAGCGAGCCGTTGACCGAGACCGCGTCGATCCCGTCCTCGACCAAAGCGCTCTTCACCAACTTGTCGCGGGCGATCCCCTCGGGATCATACAGGCGGGACCAAACCACGCCCCGGGCTCCCGTCTCGGCGATCAGCCGTCGCAACGTGGCGAGCGCCTCGCCGCGGCGCAGAATCAGGCGGCTGCCCCGACGTGCCAGCGTCGCCGCCAGACTGTGGAGCGATTTGGACAACCGCCAAAGCGGCGCGCGCCCGTACTGCCGCTCGACCAGCGGATCCAGGATGTAGACGGGGATCACCGGCCCACCGCGCGCCAGTGCCGCCTGCAGCGCGGGCTGGTCGTCCAGGCGCAGATCGCGTCGCAACCACAGGATCGTCGGCGCAGGCTCGGCTATCATGTGGTCGGTTTTCCCACTTCGTCCGTCACGAGGCCGGTAACTGGCGCAGGATCACGCGACATCAACGGTCGATAAGCACGCAAAGGCGACTATCATCCCAACCATGGATGCAGGAGACGAGCCGGTGAGCGTCATCCCCTTCCCCGCCCGCGATGCGGCGCCGGAGAATGAGGCCATTGAGGGTCCGGAACCGACCCGCACGCCGGCGGAGGCCTCGGCGCATATCGCCATGCTGGAACGCACCCTGATCATGACCGGCCGCGAGAACGCCGCGCATCGCGCCCTGGCGGACCGCGCGGCCCGTGCCTTCGCCGATCTGGAGCGGGCCAGTGACGAGGGTTGCGCGGGCGAATGAGCACCGCCGCCCCTTCGGTGACGGAGCCTGCGGCCTCGGGGACGGGGCTGCTTGCCGAACGGCTGAACAGCGCGACGATCGCCGCCCACGGCATCGCCCGGATGGAGGCGGCGACGACCGAGCGGGAGAAGGCCGATGCCCTCGCCGCCTGTGCGCTCGCGATGTTCGAGGATTACTTCGCCCTGTCGCGCACCATCCCCGCACGGGCCAAGCGCGCCTTCGAGACGCGGGACTGGCCGCGATCGATCGCGCTCAGCCAAGAGCGGATCAAGATCTTTCTGGAGTCGATCGAGGGCGGCGTGCCGCACCTGGAACGGGCCCTCAAGACCCATGACCGCATCGGCGGCTTCTGGAACACGGTGGAGGAGCGCTTTCGCAGCGCGCTCGGCCGGCGCTACGAGGCGGAACTGGCGCTCGCCTACCTCTCGACCATCCGCCGCCGGGTCTATCAGGATAGCTGGACCCCGGTGAACTATCACCGCCTGCGCTCGGAGCGCGGTGGCAAGCCTCCCTTTCTGCACCGCGTCGAGATCGGGGGTGCGGTGACGGCGGCGCATATCGACGCCATCCTCGGCCTGCCCGGCCTGGACGTCACCTGGCGCGACCGGGCCGGCGACGCGGACCTGGTGGCCCACCGGCTGAACGAGACCTTCACCGACGGCGTCGCCTGGATCGACATGATCTCGGCCGGCTTCTACCGCAACCGCGGCGCCTATCTCGTCGGCGAGTTGATCGCCCAGTGCCGGACCGGGGAGACCCTGAGCCATCCCTTTGCCCTGGCGCTGCTGCACGCGGCGGAGGGGGTGCATGTCGACGCCGTGCTGACGCGGGAGACGACGCTACGCCATGTCTTCTCCTCGACGCTCGCAAACTTCCACGTCACGCTCGATGCCTATCACGAGCTGGTGGATTTCCTGCACCGCCTGATGCCGGCGCGCCCCCATGGCCTCCATTACTCCACCGTCGGCTATAACCACGTGGGCAAGCTCGCGGTGATGGAGCAGATCGGCGATGCGCTGGGCGCCGGCCGCGCGCCGCTCGACTTCGCCCCCGGCCCCCGCGGGTCGGTGGCGATCGGCTTCACCGCCGAGGGGCTGGACTATGTGCTCAAGGTCATCCGGGACACGCCCACGGCCAACTACAAGTGGGACCGCTGGGACGGCGTGCCCTCGGTCCTGGCGAAGTACCGCCGAGTGCATGAGATCAACCGCTCGGGCTCGATGCTCGACAACATCATTTATTCCAACATCACCCTCTCGCGCGATCTGTTCAGCGAGCCGCTGCTCGAGGAACTGCTTGAGGCCGCCGCCGGCACGGTGACCCAGGCGCACCGGGGCGGCGTGTTCTTTCGCCACCTCATCACCCAGCGGCGGATGATCCCGGTGCCGCTCTACCTCGACACCGCCCGGCCGGAGGACGCGGAGGCCGTGGTCATCCGCCTCGGCCAGTGCATCCGCAACAACGCGGCCTCCAACGTCTTCAACCGCGATCTGGACGGGCGGAACTACGGGGTGAACTCCCTGCGCTTCGTGCATCTCTTCGACTATGACGCGGTCGAGACGCTGACCGAGGTCAAGGTCCGCACCAATGTGGGCCGGGAGGAGGGCGACGAGGAAGTGCCCGACTGGTTCTTCGAGGAAGGGCCCATCTTCCTGCCCGAGGAGATGGAGGCGCATCTGCGGCTGCCGACGCGCCCCTTGCGCCGCCTGTTCCGGGAGGCCCATGGCGAACTGCTGACCGCCGAGTATTGGTGGCGCATGCAGGAGCTGCTCAAGACCGGCGGCGTGCCCCGCGTCCGCACCTACCCCCGCGCAAGCCAGCTCCGCCCGCCGACCCCGCCGGTGCGCCTCGTCCCCCTCTGAGCGCTGCCGGGGTGACGGCGCCCTGCCCCACCGGGTAAACTGTCTGCCATGAATGAGCAGCCTGCGCCCAACCCCCCGGCCGACGACGCGGCGACGAGCGAGCCTACGACGCCGGTCGAGGTCGTCGAGCGGCTGGGCTGGCGCGACTGGCTCGCCATCGCCAAGGGCACCTTTAAGGAGATGGGGGAGAATGAGCTGTCGCTCATCGCCGCCGGTGTCGCCTTCTACGGCTTTCTGGCGATCTTCCCCATGCTCGCCGCCTTGGTGGCGCTCTACGGCTTCCTGCTCGACCCCGCCGATATACAGGCGCAGATCGACATGCTGCAGGACTATGCCCCACCCGGTGCCTTTCGGATCATCGAGGGGCAGCTCACCCAGTTGATGCAGGCGGGGCAGACGCAGCTTGGCTATGCCTCGCTCCTGTCGCTGGTCCTGCTGCTCTGGACCGCGCGGGCGGGCGTGGGCGCGCTGATCCGGGGGCTCAACATCGTCTTCAAGGTCACCGAGAAGCGGGGCTTCATCGCGGCCTACGCGGTCGCCTACGGGATGACGCTGCTCTTGGTGCTGGTCGCGGCCCTGGCCATCGCGACGGTGGTCATCCTGCCCGGCCTGCTCGCCGCCTTCCCGCCCAACGAGGTCAGCGACTTCGTCCTGCGCTTCTTTCGATGGCCCGTGATGCTGGGCGCGCTGCTGCTGGTGCTCGGGCTGCTGTACCGCTACGGCCCGGACGAGGCGCGGCCCAAGTTCGCCTGGTTCTCGGTCGGCGCGATCATGGCCATCGTCCTCTGGCTCGCGGCCTCGGCGGGCTTCAGCTACTACGTCAAGAACTTCGGCAACTACAACGAGACCTACGGCGCGCTCGGCGCGGTCGTGGGTCTGCTCATGTGGTTCTATCTCACGGCGCTCATCATCCTGCTCGGCGGGGAGGTGAATGCCCAGATCGAGTTCCGCCTCTACGGCCAGCCCAAGGACCGCGACCCGGCCTTTCGCCGCCGCGCCCGCCTGAAGTCGATGATCGGTCGAGAGGAGAAAGACGAGGCCGCCACGTCGATCAGCACCGCGGAGAAAGCAGGGGCCGGTCTGGCAGCCAGTGGCATGTCGGGTGCTCTCGGCTCCTGAGCCGGGGTTTGCATAACGGCCAGCCCCTTCAAAAAACCGTTATGCAGGGCAGGGGAATGGGTACCGACAGGTTGCGCTGATCGCCCGGGACTGCATTTCTGCCCTGACAGGAACGGAGCGCGAGAGGGCATGGAAAGCCTCTACTACGTCATGTGCTGGGCATGTCATCGCAAGTGCAAGCACTGCTATGAGACCCGCTTTCGCCCTTACGTCCGCGATGCCCTGCGGGGGGTCGTCGACGAGGCGAAGGCCGCGATGCCCCGCATCATCGCCAACATGCCGGCGCGCCACGTCTACCGCGACCTGAGCACCGCGTCGGAGGATCTGGCCGGCGGCTATGAGGAGCGCGGCGGACGCATCATCCTGGCCGGCGGCGAGGTGCTGGTGGATCCGGTGCGCGAGGAGGTGCTGTATCCCGCGCTGGAGGCGATCCAGAAGAAATACGCCGCCCAGGCGGCCGAGGGGCTGCCCGTCAAGGTCATCGTCCAGACCACCGGCGATCTGGTAACCCCGGAGATCGTCGAGGATCTGCTGAAGCGCGGCGCCTGGATGATCTCCTGCGCCGGGATGGACGACTTCCATGTGGGCATGGAGGGCGACAAGCGCGTGCCGCTGCAGGACAAGCTGCGCGCCATGTTCGAAGACGCCGGCATGGTCGACAGCGCGCTGCCCACGGTGACGCGCGACTGGACCAAGCCCGCCACGAACTCCGCCCTGCAGCCGGTCTACTCCTTCTTCGGCGCGACCGAGGATGCCTGGATCGGCAAGATCTGGCCCCGCGGGCGCGCCTGGGAGAACTCGCTGACCCGGGCCGAGATCACCGACAACTTTTGCAACGCCTGGTCGGGCGGGCTTAACTTCCTGAACTGGGGCTATTCGGGCGCCGAGGTCTCGATCGACCCCAACGGCGACGTCTTCCCCTGCTGCCTCAAGACCAAGGCGCCGCTCGGCAATCTGACCGAGGAGCCGCTGCAGGAGATCATCACTTCCCTGGTCGGCCATCCGGCGCTGGAGGCCCTCTCCATGGGCCACCCGGAGCGCATGGGCCTGGCGCATGGCTGGGACGTGGCGACCTTCCTCGAGCGTTCCCGCACGACCAAGCCGAACGGCGAGCCCTATCGGAACCTCTGCATCGGCTGCGACCGTTTCCACGAAGAGGTGCTGGAGCCGATCCTGCGCGAGATCGCCGAGCACCGCCGCACCCTCCGCGTCGCCGCGGAATAGGCGTAGGGTGCGTGCTTGCCACGCACCGACCCCAAAACAACGGTGCGTGCCAAGCACGCACCCTACCCCCACCGGGAGACCCTGATGTTTCGTCTGATCCTCGCCGCCGTCCTTGCGTTTGTTGCCCTGCCCGCGACGGCTGAGCCCGACCCCAAGGACTGGGCCGCGGTAGAGGCGGCGGCGAAGGGTCAGACCGTCTACTGGCATGCCTGGGGCGGGGATGCGCGCATCAACCGCTTCATCGCCTGGGCCGGCGATCAGGTGGAGGAGCGCTACGGTGTCTCGGTCACCCATGTGAAGCTGTCCGACACCGCGGAGGCCGTAAGCCGCGTGCTTGCCGAAAAGACCGCCGGCACCGATGCGGGCGGCGCGGTCGACCTCATCTGGATCAACGGCGAGAACTTTGCCGCGATGAAGCGCAACGATCTGCTCTTCGGCCCCTGGGCGGAGGACCTGCCGAACTGGCAATACGTCGACGTCGAGGGCAAGCCGACTGTCCGCAACGACTTCACCGTCCCGACCGAGGGGCTGGAGGCACCCTGGGGCTCCTCTCAGATCGTCTTCTACTACGACACGGCCGTGACCGCTGAGCCGCCGACGTCGATCCCGGCGTTCCTGGACTGGGCCGCCGCCAACCCGGGCCGCTTCGCCTACCCCGAGCCGCCCGACTTCTCCGGCACCACCTTCCTCAAGCAGGCGCTGATCGCCCTGGCCGAAGACCCTGCGGTCCTGCAGCAGCCCGTCGAGGAGGGGATCTACGCCGGCACCGTCGCCCCGCTCTGGGCCTATCTCGATGCGCTCACGCCGAACCTCTGGCGCGGCGGTCAGGCTTATCCCCAGAACGCCGCCAAGCTGCGCCAACTCATGGCCGACGGCGAGATCGAGATCGCCTTCAGCTTCAACATCGCCGAGGCCTCCGCCGCCATCGCGAACTTTGAGCTGCCCGACACAGTGCGCAGCTTCGTCCTGGACGGCGGGACCATCGGCAACACCAACTTCGTCGCCATCCCCTACAACGCCACCGCCAAGGAAGGCGCGATGGTGCTGGCCAACTTCCTGATGTCGCCCGAAGCGCAGGCCGAGAAGCAAAACCCGGAGGTCTGGGGCAGCTTCACCGTGCTCGACGTCGAGGCGCTGCCGGCCGAGGACAAGGCCCGCTTCGATGCGCTCGACCTCGGCATCGCGACGCTCTCGCCCGCCGAGCTTGGCGCGGCCCTGCCCGAGCCCCACCCAAGCTGGATGGTCCGCATCGAGCAGGACTGGGCGGAGCGCTATGGCGTCGGCCAATAGGCCGCGGCACGGCGGCGATTGTGCCCCCGATGGCCACGCGATGTCGCCCGTGACGGCCAAGGCCTCGACACCACCCGTTACCGAGAGCGCGCCGCCTGCGCCGCCCCGCCGCGGCCCCGGCTGGGCCCCGATCCTGACCATCGCGGTGATGCTGGGGCCCGTGCTTGCGGGCATCGCCGGCACGGCCGCCCCGGCCTTCGGCTGGCTGCCGGCCCTCGGCGGCGACGGCCTCAGCCTGCGTCCCTGGGCGGAGCTTTTTGCGACCCCCGGCCTTGGCATCTCGGTGCGCCTCAGCCTCGTCACCGGGCTGGTGGCGACGGCGCTATCGCTCGCGATCACCCTGCTCATCGTCGCCGCCTTCCAGGGCACGCGCACCTTCGCGCTGATCGAACGGCTACTCTCCCCGCTTCTCTCGGTCCCGCACGCCGCCGCCGCCTTCGGCCTGGCCTTCCTGATCGCCCCCTCAGGCTGGATCGCCCGCGCCTTCAGCCCCTGGGCCACCGGATGGGAGCGCCCGCCGGACCTGTTGATCGTCAGCGACCCTGCCGGCCTCTCGCTGATCGCCGGGCTCGTGGCGAAGGAGGTGCCGTTTCTCCTCCTGATGACCCTCGCCGCCCTCGGGCAGGCGCGGGCGCGGGAGGCGCGGCTCACTGCCCTCACCCTTGGCTACGGGCCCCTGGCCAGTTGGGCCAAGGCGGTGCTGCCGGCGGTCTATCCCCAGATCCGCTTGCCGGTTTTCGCGGTGCTCGCCTACTCCATGTCGGTGGTCGACGTGGCGCAGATCCTGGGGCCGACCACGCCCCCGCCCCTCTCCGTGCAATTGGTCGAGTGGATGCGCGACCCGGACCTCGCCCTGCGCTTTCGCGCGGCCGCCGGCGCGCTCCTGCAGATCGGGCTCGTCGTGGCGGCATTGGGGCTCTGGCGCCTCGGCGAGATCGCGGCCGCGCGGCTGGGTCGCGCCTGGACAGTGGCCGGCACGCGCCATGCGCGCGACCATGCCCTCCGCATCGCTGCCGGGGGGGCGGCGGTGACCATCACCCTCGCCGTCGCCCTCGGGCTCGCGGGCCTCGCCGTGTGGTCCATGGCCGGGCTCTGGCGCTTTCCCGACGCGCTGCCGGGCACGCTCACCGACCGGATCTGGCAGCGCGAGGCCGCTCAGATCGCCCCGCCGGCGCTGACCACCGCCGTGATCGCCATCACCGCCGCCCTGATCGCCCTCGTTCTCGCCGTGGCCTGCCTGCAGACCGAGTTTCGGCGTGGCACCCGACCGGGTGCCGGCGGGCAATGGCTGCTCTACCTGCCGCTGATCGTGCCCCAGACTGGGTTCCTCTTCGGTTTGCAGATCGCCGCCAGCAGTGCCGGGATCCCGCCTGGCCTTGCCGCCGTGATCGCCGCCCATCTGGTCTTCGTGCTGCCGTATGTCTTCCTGTCGCTCGCCGGCCCCTGGCGCGCCTGGGACCAACGCCAGGCCCTGGCCGCGGCCAGCCTCGGCGCAAGCCCCGCCCGGGTCCTGCTCGCCGTCCGCCTGCCCATGATGCTCGCCCCGCTGGCCACCGCCCTCGCCGTCGGCATGGCGGTGTCGATCGGGCAGTACCTGCCCACCCTGCTGATCGGCGCCGGGCGCGTCGCCACGCTCACGACCGAGGCGGTGGCCCTGGCCGCGGGCGGCGACCGGCGGCTCATCGGCGCCTGGGGTCTCGTGCAGGCGCTCGCCCCGCTGCCAGGTTTCGCCCTCGCCCTCATCCTGCCCGCTCTGGTATGGCGACGACGGCGTGGCATGACGGCAGCGCGCTGAGGAGCCCGGAATGAAGGACGCAGCCAAGGACGAGGCTGGGCCACCGGTACCGCGCCCCAGCGGACCGGCGGCCGAGAGCCCGTCAGCCGCACCCGCCGAAACACCGGGCCTGCACCTCGAGGCCCTGTCCGTGCGCCTCGGCGATGAACTCCTCGTCGCGCTCGACCGCCACATCGCGCCGGGCGAGGTGTTGACGGTCATGGGCCCCTCCGGCTCGGGCAAGTCGACGCTGCTAGCGGCCATCACCGGCACGCTGGCGCCCGCCTTCCGGCTCACGGGGCGAATCCGCCTGGCCGGGCGAGACATCACCGCCCTGCCCACGCACCGGCGGGGGGTGGGCCTGATGATGCAGGACGACGTGCTGTTCCCGCACCTCTCGGTGGGTGCCAACCTCGCCTTCGGCCTTGCGCCCTCGATCCGGGGCCGGGCCGCGCGGTGCGCCCGCATCGACCAGGCGCTGAGCGACGCGGGGCTTGAGGGGATGGCGGCGCGGGACCCTGCGACGCTCTCGGGCGGTCAGCGCTCCCGGGTGGCGCTGATGCGGACGCTGCTCTCCGAGCCCGGGGCGCTCCTCCTCGACGAGCCCTTCTCCAAGCTCGACGCTGACCGGCGCGCACAAATCCGCGCCTTTACCTTCGCCCAGGCCCGCGCCTATGGCCTGCCGACGCTGCTGGTCACGCATGACGCCGCCGATGCCGCCGACGCCGGCGGCCCCGTGATCACCCCTGACGGCCGCCCACTCTAGCGTCCGCCACCGAGCGACCCGCGCTCCCCGCCCCTTCCCCAGCACCCTCCCCCGCCGCGCGGGCCGTGCCGGGTCAAGGGTCGCGCAGCGACGGGTAAGGCCCGCTTGCCCTTGAGGCGGCGCAGCCTGCGCATCACGCTTGGCCTGAAGCCCCTCGGGCTTCTCCCCAGCCACTCCAGCGCCGCCAGCCACCATGATCACAGGCAAACCGTCGCCGCGAGACCGGCCCCGCCGCGCTCCCGAACGACCTATCGCGGCGACGAGCCGCGATTCCGTTTCGACAGGGGGTGGATGGCCGGGAGTGTGGGATTCGAACCCACGGAGCCCGTGAAGGCTCGGTGGTTTTCAAGACCACTGCATTCGACCGCTCTGCCAACTCCCGCCGCCCGCGGTCATGAACGCCGGTACCGCGCCGTGTCAATCCCGCCCCGGTGCGCTGCGCGTGGCCCTGAAGAGGGCTAAACCGGTGACGTGGCCGGCGATCTCCACCGACATTATAGTCACGTGAAGAACACCACGTAAGCGCAATTTCTGACACAAAAAGCACGAAGCCTTGCAACTTTGCGGTGTATGAGGTCTCAATCTGGGTGACAGTCTTCGCGTCCAGCAATGAGACAGATACCATGCGCCGTCGCCCCACCCCGGACGACCGTTTCGCCCCGCTTTACCCCGCACTCCTGCTGGCGCTCCTGACCGGGTGTCAGACCACAGCCGCACCGGAGCCGGGCGCCGAGGCGCCGAGCGAGCCCGGCATCCTGGCAACAGCCTCGACGGCCGTGGAGAGCGCAGAAACGGACGCCGCCGATACCGCGACCGGTGAAACGACCCCGGATAGCGATCCGGCGGAAAACACGGCAGAGATGATCGGTCTGCTGGAGGCCTCCTACCGCGGGTCGGTGGATGAGCGCCTAGAGCCTGCACCGGAGGCGTTCCTCGCCTGGGCGGACCTGAGCTGGCGGGATCAGCCGACACTGCCGGGGATTTGGATCCGCCACCCTGGGGCCACGGCGTCGGCCCGGGTACGAATCGTCGATCCTGACAGCGGCCGGGCCGCCGACGGCGCCTTGGTGCCTGCCGTCGGTCTCCAGGCGCCGATGCTGTCGCAGGCCGCCGGCCGCGCCCTCGCGCTGCGCCCCTTCGGCAAGCAGCGCCTGCTGATCGTCGCCATCGCGCCGCCGGATCCGCTCTTGGTGATCCCCGACATCGACGAGCCGACGGCGACTACCGCCGTCGCTGCCGCCACGCCGGAGGAGGGCGCCGACCCCGAAACGCCGGGCACCGAAACCACCACGGTCAACCCGTCGCTCGCCGAGAGCGTCGACGCGGAGGGCACCGACGAAGAGCCGACCATCGCTCTCGCCGCCCTGCCGGCCGAGACCGCGACGGCGGAGGGGGACGCGCCTGCACCGGATGCCACGATCTCGGATGCGCTGGACGACGGATCGGGCACGGATCTCGCGGCGACGGCCCCTGCCGACCTCCCAGAGACCGCGTCGGCGAGCCCCGTCGAGACGCCGCCATCCCCCGATCCGACCCGGGTCGCCGCCGCAGAACCGACCACGGTCGCCGATGCCACCCCCGGCACGGGTGTCACGGCGGGCGAGGCGGCCCAGGCGCGGATCGCCGCCACCGTGCGCCAAGCGCTGAGTGGCGAGGCCGAGGCAACCCCGGCCCCTGGCCCCATCGAGATCGAGATCGAGCCCGAGACCCCTGCCCCGGCCGAGCCCGAGCCCGAGCGCGAGCCCGAGCCAGAAACGACAACCGCGGCGGCCGATACGACGCTCTCCGACCCCTCGCCCCTCGCCCGGCCCTTCGTGCAGGGAGGGGTCTTCCGGCTCCGGGACAACGCGCGGAACGTCGTGTCAGGCCTGCTCGACGCCGGCATCCCGGCGGCGGCGCTGGAGACGACGGCCGGCGGCGATCCTGCCTGGCGGGTTCGGGTCGGCCCCTTCACCGACCGCGCAGCGCGCTCGGCGGCCATCCGGGAGCTTCGCGCTTTGGGCGTGCCCGACGCCATCCCGAGCCGGCGGTGACACGCCCCGTCGCGCTGGTGGCGCCCGAGCTTGCCCTGTGCCCTTCCCCGTGCCCTTCTCTGCGCCCTTCCCTGCCCCCGGCAGAGCGCGCTAGAACCGGCCTAGGGATATAGCCACCGGAGCCCGACGCGATGCCCCATGGCCCTTCGACCGGCCGAGGCCCAATCCGCCTGTTCAACCGCCGGCACAGGCTTCGCGGCGGTCATAGGCTGAGCCTCTCTCTGAGCCTCGTCATCGCCCGGATCACGGCGGGCGCTGTGCTCTGCCTCGCGCTCCTCGGCGGCATGGCGGCGGCGCAGGAGATGTCGACCCCCGCCCGCGCGGCCTTCGTCAAGGATCTGCAGTCGGGCGCCGTGCTGCTGGCCAAACAGCCGGATGTGCCGCTGCCGCCGGCCTCCATGTCCAAGCTCATGACGCTGTTCATGGTGTTCGAGGCGCTCGAGAACGGACGGCTCCACCTGGAGGACGAGTTCCGGACCTCCGCCCGCGCGGCTGCCCTCGGCGGCTCCAAGATGTTCACGCGGGAGGGGGAGCGCGTCTCCATCGCCAATCTCCTGCGCGGCGTTGCAGTGCAATCGGGCAACGACGCCTCCGTCGCGCTGGCCGAAGCCCTGGCAGGGACCGAGGAAGCCTTTGCCGAGCTCATGAACCGCCGGGCCGGCGAACTCGGCCTCGAGAATGCGCATTTCAAGAACGCGACCGGCTGGCCGGAGGAGGGACACGAGATCTCCGTCCGCGACCTCGCCACCCTGGCCGAGATGATCATCACCCGCTTTCCCGACCGCTACACCCTCTTCTCGGAGCGCGAGTTCACCTGGGACGGCATCACCCAGCGCAACCGCAACCCCCTGCTCGGCAACTTCGAGGGGGCCGACGGCATGAAGACCGGCCATACGGAGGATGCGGGCTACGGCCTCGTCGCCTCCGCCAAGCGCGGGGAACGGCGGGTGCTGATGGTGCTGGCGGGGATGGAGAGCCAGGGCCAGCGCCGCCAGGAGGCGGAGCGGCTGATGAACTGGGCCTTTCGCGCCTTCGAGACCAAAGTGCTCCACCGCGCAGGCGAGGCCGTGGTGGAGGCCGATGTCTGGATCGGCGCGGCAGACAGCGTGGCGCTGGCGCCCACCCGCGACGTGATCCTGACCGCCCCCCTGGGCACGCTGGAGAAGGCGGAGGTCACCGCCCGGTTCGACGCACCGGTGCCTGCCCCCATCGCCGCGGGCGACCGCATCGGCGAGATCGAGATCGTGGTACCCGGCCTCGAGCCCGTCATCGTGCCCCTGCAGGCGACCGAGGCGGTGGCCCCCGGCGGCTTCGTCGCCCGGCTCGAGGCGGCGACCAGCCTGCTGATCGGCCGCGCCCTGGGCCTCGCGGGCCTCTGAGCTTGGGCGAGCCGGCCCCTCCCGCCTGGCCCGCGCCTGCGCCGGGCGCGCTCTTTGTGACGGTGGAGGGCACCGACGGCACCGGCAAATCGACCCAAAGCAGGCTGCTGGCCGAGCGCCTGCGCGCCGCCGGCCGCAAGGTCGTGCTGACGCGCGAGCCTGGCGGCGCCGAGGGGGCGGAGGCAATCCGCGAACTTCTGGTCACCGGCGAGCCTGGGCGGTGGTCGGCAGAGACCGAGATCCTGCTTTTCACCGCCGCCCGGCGCGACCACATGGAGAGGGTGATCGCGCCCACGCTCGCCCGCGGCGCGGTGGTCGTCTGCGACCGCTTCGTCGACAGCACCCGCGCCTATCAGGGCGCCGCCCGGCCCCTGGTCGACACGCTCCATGCCCTGATGATCGGGCGGGAGGCGGACGTGACCCTGATCCTGGACCTCGCACCGCAGGCCGCACTCGCCCGTACCGCCGCCCGCGACCACGGCGCGGAAGACCGCTTCGAACGCAAGGGCCCTGCCTTTCAGGCCACGCTGGCCGAGGCCTTCCGCGCCATCGCCGCCGAGGCCCCGGCGCGTTGCCGCCTCATCGACGCGGACGGCACGGCGGAGGCGATCGCCGCGCGCATCGACACCGCGCTCGCACCCTGGCTGGAGCCCGCATGAGCGACAGCGATATCCCCGCCGCCGATATCACGCCGGGCTGCCCGCATCCGCGCCTGGCCACCACGCTCTACGGTCAGCAGGCGGCGGAGGCTGCGTTTCTCGACAGTTGGCGCGCCGGGCGGCTGCACCACGCCTGGCTGCTGACGGGGGCGAAGGGGATCGGCAAGGCGACGCTGGCCTATCGCCTCGCCCGCGCGCTGATCGCCGACAGCCTGCCGCCGGTGGACCTCGCCACCCCGCCCGACTGCCCGGTCGCGCGGCGCATCGCGGCGGGCAGCGAGCCGCGCCTGCGGGTGCTGACGCGCATCCCCGATCCCAAGATCAAGAACCCCACGCGCAACCGCACGGTCATCGCGGTTGACCAGGCCCGCGACCTGGGCGGGTTCTTCGCGCTGTCGATCCCCGACGGCGGCCGGCGCGTCGCCATCGTCGACGCCATCGACGAGGCCAACCCCCAGACCGCCAATGCGCTGCTCAAGATCCTGGAGGAGCCGCCCGCCGACACGGTGTTCCTGCTGATCTGCCACGGTCTTTCGGGCGTGCTGCCGACCATCCGCTCGCGCTGCCGGCGGCTCGATCTCGCCCCCCTTGGCCCCGCCGATCTGGCCGCTGCGCTCTCCGGCGCTGGGCTGGTGGTGCCCGACCAGGCTGCCGATGCGCTCGCGGCGCTGGCCGGTGGATCGGCCTCGGCGGCCGCACGGCTGCTGGCGAGCGAGGGCATCGCGCTTTACGACCGGCTCTGTGCCCTGCTGGCCCCCACAGGGACGACGGTCGACCGTGCCCGCCTCATGGCCCTGGCCGAGAGCGCGGCGGGCCGGGCGGCGGAGGAACGCTATGCCCTCATCCTCGATCTCGGCCTTTTGCTGGCCACGCGGCTCGCGCGCGCGGCGGCAGGCCTGCCCACCCCGCCGGCGACCGAGGCCGAGGGCCGGCTGACCCAGGCCGCCCGCGCCCAGGGCCGCCTCGCGGCACTGACCTGGGCCGAGGCGGCGGAGGACATGGCGACCCGTGCTGCAACCGCCCGCGCCGGCAACCTTGATCCCGCGCGCACGGTCATAGATACGTGGCTCACCCTCTCCGACCGGCTGGCTGCGCTGGAACAGGGCATGGGACTGGGGCATCCCACCCCGGCCTGAGCCGCGCCACCCCGCCGCCGGTCGCCGCGCTGCAGGAGCCCGCGATGACCGCGACCCCATCCCCGAAGGCCCTGCCTGCCACAGCTCTGCCCGCATCTGGGCTCCCCCGCCTGGTCGACAGCCACTGCCACCTGGATTTCGAGACCTTCGACGGGGAGGTCGCTGCGGTGGTCGCCCGGGCCGCCGCCGCCGGCGTGACCCGCATGGTCACCATCTGCACCCGCCTGGCCGCCGAGCCCAACGTCCGCGCGATCGCCGAGGCGCATGCCGGGGTCTTCTACGCCGCCGGCACCCACCCCATGCGCGTCGCGGAAGAGCCCATGGTCACCCTCGACCAACTCACCGCCCTGGCCGCGCACCCCAAGTTCGTCGGCATCGGCGAGACCGGGCTCGACTACCACTACACCGCCGAAAGCGCGGGGCTGCAGGCGGAGAGCTTGGTGGTCCATATCGAGGCGGCCCGGCGCACGGGCCTGCCGCTCATCATCCACGCCCGCGACGCGGACGAGGATATGGCGCGTATCCTGACCGAGGAGCACCGCGCCGGCCCCTATAGCTGTGTGATGCACTGCTTCTCCTCCGGCCCCAAGCTGGCAGAGGCGGCGCTCGATCTGGGCTTCTACCTGTCGATGTCGGGTATCGCGGCGTTCAAGCGATCGGAGGAGCTGCGGGCGATCTTCGCCGCCGCACCAGTCGAGCGCGTGCTGGTGGAGACCGACAGCCCCTACCTGGCGCCCCCGCCCTACCGCGGCAAGCGCTGCGAGCCCGCCTATACCGCGCTGACGGCCGCTGTCGGGGCCGAGCTCTTCGGGATGGACCCGGCCGCCTTTGCGGCGCAGACCACCGCCAATTTCGACCGGCTGTTCTGGAAGGCCGCGCAGCATGGCGAGGAGGCCGCCGCCTGATGCCCGCCGAGGGGAGCATGCCGACCGGGCGCGCGCCCATCGCAACCGGATCGCTGCGCTTCACGGTCCTGGGCTGCGGCTCCTCCGGCGGCGTGCCGCGGATCGGCCCGTCGGGCCCGCACTGGGGCGACTGCGATCCGGACAATCCGCGCAATCGGCGCCGCCGCTGCTCTCTGCTGATCGAGCGTGAGGGGGCCGAGGGCCGCACCACCGTGCTGGTCGATGCAGGCCCGGATGTGCGGGATCAGCTCATTGCCGCGGGGGCCGGCGATCTGGATGCCGTCGTCTTCACCCATGACCACGCCGACCACTGCCACGGCATCGACGATCTGCGCATGGTCGTCTTCAACCGCCGCGAACGGCTGCGCGCCTACATGGACCCGCCGACCGAGGCGACGCTGATGCGCCGCTTCGGCTATGTCTTCGAGACGCCCGAGGGCTCGGATTATCCCCCTATCCTGGACAAACGCCTGATCGACGGGCCGCTGGAGGTCGACGGGCCGGGAGGCACCATCGGCTTCACCCCCTTCGAGGTGCCGCATGGCCGTGCCCGGGCCTTAGGCTTTCGCATCGGCCCGCTCGTCTACCTGCCGGATATCTCCGAGATGACGGCGGAGGCCTGGGCGGCGGTGGAGGGCTGCGCGGTCTGGGTCCTGGACGCGCTCCGCTGGCGCCCGCACCCCAGCCACGCCAACGTGGAGACCGCGCTGGCCTGGATCGAACGGGCGGCGGCGCCGCGGGCGTATCTGACGAACCTGCACGTCGATCTCGACTACGCCATGCTCGACGCGGCGACCCCGGCGAACGTCAGCCCGGCTTACGATGGCCTCACGCTGGATCTTCCCTTGGGTGCGCCGGCGTGAGCGGGCTTGCCGCGCTTTTTCTGATCGTCTTGCCGGTCTTCCTCGTCGTGGGCGCGGGCTATGCCGCGGTCCGCTTCGGCGCCTTTCCCGACGAGGGGGTTAATGCGCTGGTGAAGTTCGCCACCGGCATCGCGGTGCCGGTCCTGCTGTTCCGCGCGATCTACGACCTCGACCTCGCGAGGGCGCTGGAGCCCGGCCTGCTCGCCTCCTTCTATATCGCGGCCCTTGTCTCATTTGCCGCCGGCACGATCGCGGCGCGAAAGCTTTTCGGGCGCAGGCCGGGGGAGAGCGTGGCGGTGGGGTTCTGCGCCCTCTTCTCCAACTCCGTCCTGCTGGGCCTGCCGATCATGGAGCGGGCCTACGGCGCGGCGGAGCTGGAGGCGGCCTTTGCAATCATCGCCTTCCACGCCCCCTTTTGTTACCTGATGGGCATCACCGCCATGGAGGTCTCGCGGCGTGACGGGGCGAGCGCGATGGTCACCGCCAAGCGCGTGTTCAACGAGATGTTCCACAACGCGCTGACCATCGGGATCCTCTGCGGCTTTGCGGCAAACCTAAGCGGGCTGGTCCTGCCCGAGCCTGCGCTGGCGGCGGTCGACCTGGTGGCGCGCGCGGGTCTGCCGGTGGCGCTGTTTGCGCTCGGCGGGGTGCTCACGCGCTATACGCTCAGGGCCGAGGTGGGGGAGGCTGCGGTGACCGCGGGCTTGTCGACCATGCTGCATCCAGCGATCGCCTGGGTGCTGGCGACCCAGGTCTTCGCGCTCAGCCCTCCCTTCACCGCCGCGGCGGTGCTGATCGCGGCGATGCCCACGGGGGTCAACGGCTATATCTTCGCGGCGATGTACGACCGGGCGGTGGCGACCGCGGCCTCCACCGTGCTGCTGGCCACGGCGGCCTCGGTCTTCTCCATCACCTTCTGGCTGTGGGTGCTGGGCTCGGGCGCGCTGTAGCGCGCCTCAGCGGCGCGGGATCTCGATGATGACCTCGAAGACCTCGCTCTCCCGCGCGATGCGGTACTGCTCCCGCTCGTCGAGCACCTGGAAGGTGTCGAGCGGTGCCGCCCGTTCCATCACCGTATCGTGCCCCTTGGCGACGACCTGCTCGCCGAAAGCATAGCGGACGTTCTCGATCAACAGGTTCTCGCGATAGGCAGCGAGCGCCTCGCAGGCCTTCAACATGCGCTTTGAATAGTCGAGCGGATGCGCCTCCCGCGCGTGCTCCACGAAGAAGGAACAGTCGAAGGCCGTCGGCTCCTCCGCCCCCGCGGGCAGAGCCGCCGTGGCCGACAGCGTCAGCGTGGTCACCAGTGCCGCCCCCAGCACCCGTGCATCGTATCTCTTCAAATCGAATCCAAGCATGCTCACCCCCAGCAAACTCACTGTGCGGAATGTCTCACCGACTTTGTCTTAAATTGGGGAGACGTAGAGGAAACTCTGGGGCACTCCGTTTCGAAATGGTGACAGAAAAAGGCAAACGGACCGACGGGACAGGCTGACCCCGTCCCGATTTGACGCTGGGATTAGCGGGCGTCAGCCCGCGGCGACGGTCCGGAACTGGCTGGCCGCAACGGCGAGCTTGGCCACGGTCAGCGGGCCGCCTGCCCTGAGTTCGCCGACCAACTTGTCGGCGCGGGCCGCCTCCTCCGCCTTGGCCGCGGTCCAACCCTCGATGCAGGAGGGGCCGCAGATGCCGTCCTCAGCGGCTGACGCACTGCGCAGGGCGGCCGCCGCGATCTGGCTTTGCTGGGCGCGCAGATCACCGATGAGCCGGCCGATTGCCACCTGCTCCCAGTGATCGCGGGTCTCGAGCGAGCGGGCCATGGCGCGCAGCCAATCGAGGCCGAAGCGCGCCCCGGCGGCGAAGTAGGTCGCGGCGACCTGCGCCACCGGCTGATCCTGCGTCTGGGCGACGTCGATGACGTCGAGCACGCCGCCCATGAACTCCAGCCCCATGACCCGCTCGGCGAGCGCCTCGGGCACCCCCGCCTCGGTCAGGCGGCTCGCGCGCTCCTGCAGGCGCCCGCGAGTGAAGTCAGAGAGCATGGTGCCGATCCCGCCGGAGATCTCCTGCACCGCGCCGCCGTAGCGCGCGATGAGGGAGCCGGCGTCCAGCTCCGCCGGGCGGTGCAGCACACAGGTCATCTGGCTGGCGATGGCATCGGCCAGGGCGAGATGCATGTCGATCTGCACCGCGGCCGGCACCTGGTTGTCGAGCGCGTCGATCTCGGCCTTCAAGGCGCCGATCCCCAGGATCTCACGCGCGACGACGAAGGCCTCGACGATCTCGCCGGCGCTCGACCCAGTCTCCTCGCGGATGCGGTGGACCAGCGCGAGGCCGCCCTCGTTCACCACGCGGTTGGCGAGCACCGTGGCGATGATCTCGCGGCGCAGGCGGTGGTCACGGATCGCATCGGCGTGCGGGCCAGCCAGCGCCTCGGGGAAGTAGGCCATCAGGACCTGCTCCAGCCAGGGATCGTCCGGCACCGCGGAGGCGACGATATCGTCGAACAGGGTCAGCTTGGCATAGGCGAGCAGCACCGAGATCTCGGGGCGGCTCAGCCCCTCGGCGGCTGCCGCCCGCTCGGCCAGCGTCTCGTCATCGGGCAAGAGCTCGACCTCGCGGTTGAGGAGGCCCTTCGCCTCCAGCCCCCGCATCAGCCGGACATGCTCGTCCAGCCGCGCGACGGCCCGCGCCTCCGCCATCGAGATCGCGAGGGTCTGGATATAGTTCGTCTCCAGCACCAGCTCGGCGACCCGGTCGGTCATCTCGGCGAGCAGCAGGTTGCGCTGTTTGGCGGTCATATCGCCCGCCTGCACGACGGCGCCGAGGGTGATCTTGATGTTGACCTCGTGGTCCGAGCAGTCGACGCCGGCGGAGTTGTCGACCGCATCAGTGTTGATCCGGACGCCGCGGCGCGCGAGCGCGATGCGCCCGCGTTGGGTGACGCCCAGGTTGGCGCCCTCCCCCACCACGCGCGCGCCCATCTCGGCGGCATCGACGCGCACGGCGTCGTTGGCCTTGTCGCCCACATCCGCCTGGGTCTCGTCCGCATCCTTGACGTAGGTGCCGATGCCGCCGAACCAGAAGAGGTCGGCCTTGGCCTTCAGGATCGCCTTGATCAGATCCGCGGGCGCCATCCGGTCCTCGGCCACGCCGAGGATCGCCTGCATCTTGGCGGTGAGGGCGATGGATTTCGAGGCGCGCGGGAAGACGCCGCCCCCGGCAGTGATCAGGCTCTTGTCGTAGTCCTGCCAGGAGGAGCGGCCCATCTCGAAGAGCCGCTTACGCTCGGCAAAGCTGGTCGCAGGGTCGGGATCGGGATCGAAGAAGATGTCCCGGTGGTCGAAGGCCGCGATCAGCCGGATCTGATCCGACAGCAGCATGCCGTTGCCGAAGACATCGCCCGACATATCGCCACAGCCCATCACCGTGAAGGGCTCGGTCTGGGTGTCGTGGCCCAGCTCGCGGAAGTGGCGCTTCACCGCCTCCCAGCCGCCGCGTGCGGTGATCCCCATGCCCTTGTGGTCATAGCCGTTGGAGCCGCCGGAGGCGAAGGCATCGTCGAGCCAGAAGCCCCGCTCCTGCGCCAGCCCGTTGGCGATATCGCTGAAGGTCGCCGTGCCCTTGTCGGCCGCCACCACCAGATAGGGATCGTCCGCGTCGTGGCGCACGACCAGCTCCGGCGGGACGACGTCGCCCTGCACCAGGTTGTCGGTGACATCGAGCAGGCCCGAGAGGAAGGTCTTGTAGCAGCGGATCGCCTCTGCCTGGACCTCCTCCCGCGTGCCGCCGGCGGGCAGTTTCTTGGGCAGGAACCCGCCCTTGGAGCCGACGGGGACGATAACCGCGTTCTTGACCTGCTGTGCCTTCACCAGACCCAGGATCTCGGTGCGGTAGTCCTCCTTGCGATCCGACCAGCGCAGGCCGCCGCGTGCCACGGGGCCGCCGCGAAGGTGCACGCCCTCGACCCAGGTCGCGTAGACGAAGATCTCGCGCCAGGGCCGCGGCAGGGGCAGATCGTCAAGCTTGCCGCTGTCGAACTTGAACGAAAGATAGGGTTTTGGCGCGCCGTCCTCGCCGAGCTGGAAGGCATTGGTGCGCAGCGTCGCCAAGACCGCGTTCAAGAAGCGCCGCAGGATCCGGTCGACGTCCAGGCTGGGCACGGCGTCGAGGGCCGCCTCGATCTGCGCCACGATCTCAGCCTGGCGTTCCGCACGCCCCTCCTCCTCAGCCGGATCGAAGCGGGCCGCGAACAGCGCGACCAGATCGGCGGCGATGCCGGGCTGCTCGGCCAGCGCATCCTCCATGTAGTCGATCGAATAGGGGATGCGCGCCTGGCGCAGGAACCGCGAGTAGGCCCTCAGGCCCGAGACGGCGCGGATGTCCAGGCCCGCCAGCAGCACCAGCCGGTTGAGCGGGTCGTCATCGACCCTGCCGGCCCAGATCTCGGCGAACCCCTCCTCCAGCTTGATGCGGAGCGCAGCGAGATCCACCGCAACCCCGGTGTCGGAGACCATTTCGAAATCATGGATCCAGGTCTCCACCCCCTGGACGCTAAGGCGGTGGGGATGCTCGGCGAGCACCTGAAAGCCCATGTGCTCCAGCACCGGCAGACAGGCGGACAGGGGCAGCGGCGTGCCGTGGCTGTAGATCTTGAAGCGCACCGCGGCCGCCGAGTCCTCCAACCGCCGATAGAAGTGCAGCGCCAGCGGGTCGCCGGTGGTCAGCGCCTCGAGCTTGGCGATATCGCTGACCGCCACCGCGATGCTCGTCCCCTCGCGGTAGCTGAGGGGAAAGCCGACGCCGTAGCGGCGATAGAGCCGGTTCCCGTCGTGCTCGCCGCGGCTCTCCACCAGGGCATCGCGCAGCCGGTCGGCCCAGGAGCGGGTGGCCTCGATCACCGCCTGCTCAAGCGCCGCCTGATCGGGCTCGGCAACGGCCTTGTCGGTCAGGGCCACGACGAAATGGACGCGCGCCATGGCCTCCATCTCGAAGCTCGGCTCCCAGGAGGCGACGCGCCCGCCGACCCCCTCGCAGAGGATATCGCCCAGGCGTTGACGCAGCTCGGTCGTGTAGCGGTCGCGGGGCACGAAGACGAGGCAGCTCACGAAGCGGCCGAAGCGGTCGAGGCGCATAAACAAGCGCGTGCGCGGCCGGGTGACGAGTTGGAGCACCCCCAGCGCGTTCTCGTAGAGCTGGGCGTCGGTCGACTGGAACAGCTCGTCGCGGGGAAAGGTCTCCAGCACGTTGTCCAGCGCCTTGCCGTCGTGGCTGGCCGGGACATAGCCCGCGCGCGCGATCACCCGGTCGAGCTTTTCGCGCAGCAGCGGGATGGAGTGCGGGCTGCGGTTATAGGCGGCCGAGGTGAAGAGGCCGACGAAAAGCTGCTCGCCGGTCAGTTCTCCCTGGTCGTCGTACTCCGCCACCGCGACGACGTCGAAGTGGGAGCCGCGATGCACCGTCGAGCGGCGATTGGCCTTGAGGATCATCACGGGCTCGCGCGCGGTGCGCTGCTCCGCCATGTCGGAGGACCAATGCGCGAAGTTCCCGTCGCGGTCGCGCATGACCGTATAGGCCATGTCCGCGAGCACGCCGAGACCGCCGTCGGTCGGCTCCAGCGTGCCGTCGGCGCCAAAGGCCAGACGTCGGCAGCCGAGGAAGGTGAAGTGGTTGTTGCCGAGCCAGTCGAGGAAGGCCGCCGCCTCGGCCGCGCTGTCGGCGCGGTCCTCGGGCACCTGCTCGCGCAGCGCTTCGGTCACCTCGGCCAGGCGCGCGAGCATGGGCTTCCAGTCGCGCACCGCGACCCGAACATCGCCCAGCATCTCCGCCACCGCCGCCTCCAGGGCGGCCAGCGCGTCCGGCGTGCCGATCTGGTCGATCTGGATCTGGATCACGCTCTCGCGGATCAGCTCACCGCCCTCGGCCACGCGCTCGCCCGCTGCGTCGCGGCGCACCTCGACCATGGGGTGCAGCAGCGTATGCACGCCCAGCGCCCGGTCGGTCAGCAGCACCGTGAGGCTGTCGACCAGAAAGGGCATGTCGTCGTTCACGACCTCCAGGATCGTGTGGCGCGAGGCCCAGCCATGCTCCGCCATCGTCGGGTTATAGACCCGGAGCGCCGGGGTCCCGGGGGTGCGGACGGCGGCGAACTTCCACAGCGCGAGGCAGGCGCCGTAGATCTCCTCGATCGTCTGACCGTCGAAGTCATCCTCCGACAGGCGGTCGAGATAGGCGTCGAGGGCGCTGGCGAACCCCTCCGCCGCCGCAGGCTCCAGGCGCGCCTGAGCCATCTCCGCCACGGCCTGGCGCTTGCCCGCCCATCCTTCGGTCGATGCGATCAGCATGGTCATCCTTCCCTGTGTCGGCCGCCGGCTGCCGCAGCCAGTGCGTGGGCGCCGCCTTGTTTTGTCTCACGATGCCCGCGCCACCGCCGGACGGAAAGCAATCTCACACGTGAGCATCATGATTTGATGTCTTTTCCGCCGACTGCGCCCGGCCTGCGGCCTTGCGTCCCCGCCCCACTGCCGCTATTGTGTGAACAGAACGTAAACGTGCGGTCGTCGCAGAAGGCAGGCGCGCGGGTTCGGCCCGCAGCCCCACGGTCACCTCTTTAGAGTGAGCGACCGATGCGTGACCTAGGTCGGCTGATCCCGCGGCGATCCCTTTCGCCATTCCTGCTGTTGATGGCGTTTTGGCTGGCGCTCTGCGCCGGGCAGGCCGCCCATGCCCTAACCCTGACGCTTGAGACAGAGGTCGATGCGCGGCCGCTGGGCGGGGCGGCGGAGGCGCCGCTGACCGGCACTGCCCGCTTCGGCGCCCCGATCGAGGGGACGGGCGGCGCCCGTCTGCTCGAGACGCTGGAGGTCGGGTTTCTGGGGACAACGGCGACGGTGGAGGCCAGCGGCGCGGCCGGTGCTCTCACCACCGGTGCCGGGGTCAGCGGGCTTTTCTTCAACGCAACGGACGACAGCCTGGACATCGCGACCAACCAGCCCGGGCAAGGACCCTTCGCGGGCTATCGCTTCGCGGCCATCACCATCTGGCTGCCAGGCGCCACCGCGCCGGGCGAGGTGTCGGATACCGCAGGGCGCCTGCTCCTGAACCTCCTCGACCCGGATGGCGAGCGATGGCGGCTGACCGCAGCCTTCGGCGCCGGGAGCGTCGGTCTGGGGCCGGACACGCCTCGCGCGCCCCTGTCGCTGCAGGCGGAGCCGCCGATCCCCGCCGTGCCGCTGCCGGCCGCCGGGCCGATGCTGCTGGCGGCGCTCTTGGCCGCGGGCGCCCTTAGCCGTCGTCGCGCGGCGGGGCCTCGCCGGTCGCCCAACGCTCCATGGCCCGGCCGAGGGCATCCACGGCCGCATAAAGCGCAATGACGAAGAGCGTGAGGACGAAGAGCGCCGCGAACATCAGGTCGATCTTGGATCGCCCGTTGGCCAGCAGCATGAGGAACCCCAGACCGCCGAAGGCCCCGCCGGTCCACTCTCCGATGACGGCACCGATGGGGGCATAGACCGCGGCAAGGCGCAGGCCGGAGGCGAAGGCCGGCAGCGCCGCCGGCAAGCGCAGGCGCCAAAGCACCCGCGCCTCCGACGCGCCCATGACGCGCGCCAGGTCGATGAGCCCGGGATCCGTGCGTTTGAGCCCGTCGTAGAAGGCGGAAGTGACGGGGAAGAAGATGAAGATCACCGCCATGGCGATCTTCGAGCCCACCCCGAAGCCGAACCACAGCACCAGGAGTGGCGCCAGGGCGAAGAACGGGATCGCCTGGCTGAACAGCAGCACCGGCATGGCAAAGCGCGCCGCCCGGGGCGCGGCGGTCAGCCAGAGCGCCGTGACAGCCCCCAGCGCCACGCCGAGTGACAGCCCCGCGAGCACCGTCCCGACCGTGACCAGTGCGTTCTCCGCCAGCACCCAGGGCGAGGAGAGGAAGACCAGCGCCACCCGATCCGGCCCCGGCAGCAGGAAGGGGCTGATGCCCGACAGCGCCACGCCCAGGTACCAAAGCCCGATCAGCACCGCCGCGATGATCGCCCCGCGCGCGACGCTCATGCGGGGATCCCGGCGGCGAGTGGGAGAGAGAGCGGGGCCGCGCGCAGCCGCGCCAACAGATCGGCCTGCATCGCCAGCGTCTCCGCCGCGCCGGGATCGCGGATCGGGGCGGCGGTCGGCGGCGCGACCGCCGTGATGCCATCCCCCGCCATCAGCCAGATGGCCGAGCCGAGGCGCGCGGCCTCTGCGGGATCATGGGTCACGATCAGCACCGTGCGCCCGGCGAGCAGGTCGAAGGCAAGCTCCTGCATCTCCGCCCGCGTGCGCGCATCGAGGGCCGAGAAGGGCTCGTCCAGCAGCACCAGCGGCCGGTCCTCCATCAGCGTCCGCGCGAGCGCCACCCGCTGGCGCTGACCGCCCGACAGCTGGCTTGGCCGCGCGCCCTCCCGCCCGGCCAGGCCGACGCGCTCGATCAGCGCCGCCGCGCGGTCGCGATCGGCCCGCTCGCCTCTCAGCCGCGCCCCCAGCGTGACGTTACCGATCACATCGAGCCAGGGCGCCAGCAGGTCGGTCTGGCCCATATAGGCGATCCGTCCCGCCGCCCCCCCGCGCGTAATCCCATCCCCCTCCAGCCGCCCGGCGGTCGGCAGCCCGGCGATCAGCCTGAGCAGCGTCGACTTGCCGACGCCGGAGGGGCCGAGCAGTGCCGTCCATGCCCCCGGCGCGAGCGTCAGGTCGAGCGGGCCGACGGCCCCCGCCGCGCCGAAGTCGAGCGTGCCGCGGATCGTGACCGCCGAGGCCGTCTCAACCGGGGCGGCTTCAGCGCTCGAAGACATTCACGACGAGGTCGGTGACCGGCTTTTCGACCTCGATCAGCCCACGCTCCTTCATGAAGGCCTCGAACCGCGCGAGCCGCCCATAGTCCACCGCTGCAGGGCGCAGGGCGAAGCGCGGGATCGTGTCGACCCACGCGCGGGCGTTCAGTTCGTCATCCAGTTCGGCGCCGGTCACCTTGTAGATGTCCCAGCTCTCCTCAGGGTGGTTGATGATGTACTGGGTGGCGCGCTCCGTCGCCTCCAGGAACCGGGCCACCGCATCCTTGTTCACCCGATCCGGGTTCACGACGTAGATCAGCTCGTCATGCGGCGGCAGCCCCTCCTCCTCGATGTAGAAGCAGCGCCCGGCGACGCCCTCGATCTCCATTTGGTTGAGCTCGAAGTTGCGATAGGCGCCGATCACGGCATCGACCCGACCGGTCATCAGCGCGGGGCTGAGGGAGAAGTTGACGTTGACCAGGGTGACGTCGTCGACGCTCAGGCCATGCTCCTCGAGGATCGCGCCGAGGAGCGCCTCCTCGACCCCCGCCACCGAATAGCCGATGGTCTTGCCCTTGAGATCGGCGATGTCCTGCACCGGCCCGTCGGCGAGGGTCAGCAGACAGTTGAGCGGCGTCGCGACCAGCGTGCCGGCCCAGGCGATCGGCAGCCCCGCGTCCACCTGCAGGTGAAGCTGCACCTGGTAGCTCACGGCGATATCGCCCTGCCCCGCCGCCACCAGCTTCGGCGGCGCCGAGGGGTCGGTGGGCGCGATCACCTCGACCTCCAGCCCCGCCTCCTCGAAGTAACCAAGCTCCTCCGCCAGGATGATCGGCCCATGGTCGGGGTTCACGTACCAGTCGAGCAGCAGGGTCAGCTTGTCCGCCGCCACCGCCCCGCCGGGCATGGCTGCGATCGTCAGCGCCGCGGCTAGGGCAAGGGCCGGTGCCCGGGGGCGGCGGGTCTGAGGGGCGGGGGTCATGGCGTTCCTCTCCGTCTGTTCTGCGACCGGACGAGGAGACGGAGAGCCTTCGCACGGGGACCATGGCGCACGCTGCGGTCGCTTGGCGGGCCCTGCCTGCTCCCTCCGCCGGTATCAACCGGTTCAGGTTCAAAGGGTCGCCGAGCCGCGCCTTGGCGCTATCGACCTCTCAGCCCCTGCGGCGGGGCCCCCCTGCAATTACCATGACAGAACAGGGACGTGTCGATGGTGTCAAGGCGCCCTGCCCCACTGTCCTCACCCGGAGCGGTGAGGGGCGGTCGTGTTCGAACACTGGCGAGTGAGACAGCCTGAGTTACTGCGCTGCGTCACGCCACGCTTGGCAGATCCGCTCGAACTCGCGTTTCTCCAAGCCCTCAGGCATGGCGCTCGCAGGGACACCGGCACAGATCCCCGCCATCCGAAACACCGTCGCCTCGCGGATCGGAAAGATCGCGTCGACGGCGTGCCACGTAACGTTCCATTCGTGGTGCACAGACTGAAACCGGATGCCGGTGGCATCCGCCGTGAAGGTGACGGCAGAGCGGTTCAGGAGGGAGTCGCTCGCCTCCTCCCGCAGCGCATACCGACTGAGCCAAAGGCCGGCGGCAAACAACAGCAGCGCTGACGGGATGACGACGCCACGATACGCTTCACCAATCTCGAGCAGATTGACGACAGCGACCGTGACTAATATAAAGCCGAAGACCATGAGTAAGGCCTGCACAAAGACCGTCGCGGTCAAGAGAAAGCGCCTTTTACTAACAAACGCCGGAATCTTGGCGACCCGCATATACTTCGCCACAAGCTTTGGGTCGTCCTTGAACTGCATCTGAAACCTGTCCGGAAGTGCCATGAATGCTCCGATGTGGACTTAAGCGGCGCCGGGCAGTGCAGTTAGACGACATCAGCTTGGGTGTACAAGAGGATGCCACCTCGGCCGGCAGAGTTCGCCGATCCCCGAAGAAAGCCAACTACACCACCTGAGCGTTCGCGCATCCGCCCTCCATTGCCCGGGGCGCGTGGCGGCGCTAAGCCTGCGCGCGACACCGGCGCGGCGGCCGGCAGGCACGATCGGAGAGCGGCAGATGGCCTCGTACCAGTACGTCTATCACATGGATGGCGTCTCCAAGACCTATCCGGGCGGCAAGAAGTGCTTCGAGAACATCCGCCTGTCCTTCCTGCCTGGCGTGAAGATCGGCGTGGTCGGCGTGAACGGCGCCGGCAAATCCACCCTGCTGCGCATCATGTCCGGCCAGGACAAGGATTTTACGGGCGAAGCCTGGGCCGCCAAGGGCGCCAAGGTCGGCTACCTGCCCCAGGAGCCCGCGCTGGACGAGACCCTCGATGTCCGCGGCAACGTCATGCTGGGCGTCGCCGAGAAGCAGGGCAAGGTCACGCGCTTCAACGAGGTCGCCATGCAGGTGGCCGAGGATTACTCCGACGAGCTGATGGAGGAGATGACCACCCTCCAGGACCAGATCGACGCCGAGAACCTCTGGGACCTGGACAGCCAGGTCGACGTTGCGATGGAGGCGCTGCGCTGCCCTCCCGACGATGCCGATGTCTCGAAGCTCTCGGGCGGGGAGCGCCGGCGCGTCGCGCTCTGCAAGCTGCTGCTCGAAGCGCCGGAGATGCTGCTGCTCGACGAGCCCACCAACCACCTGGACGCCGAGACCATCGCCTGGCTGCAGAAGCACCTGATCGAATACAAAGGCACGATCCTGATCGTCACCCACGACCGCTATTTCCTGGACGACATCACCGGCTGGATCCTGGAGCTCGACCGCGGCCGCGGCATCCCCTACGAGGGCAACTACTCGAGCTGGCTCGAGCAAAAGGCCAAGCGGCTGGAGCAGGAGGCACGCGAGGACAAGGCCCGCAAGCGCACCCTCGACCGTGAGCTCGAATGGATCCGCCAGGGCGCCAAGGCGCGCCAGGCCAAGCAGAAGGCCCGGATCAACGCCTATAACGAGATGGCCGCGACCTCGGAGCGGGAGAAGATCAGCCGCGCCCAGATCGTCATCCCCAACGGGCCGCGGCTGGGGAGCAAGGTGATCGAGGTCGAGGGGCTGAAGAAGGGATTTGGCGATCAGCTCCTGATCGATGGGCTAACGTTTTCGCTGCCCCCCGGCGGGATCGTGGGCGTCATCGGGCCGAACGGGGCGGGCAAATCCACGCTCTTTCGCATGATGACGGGGCAGGAGCAGCCGGACGGCGGCTCCATCACCTTCGGCGACACGGTGAAGCTGGCTTACGTCGACCAGTCGCGCGACGCGCTCGATGCGAACAAGACCGTGTGGGAGGAGATCTCCGACGGTCTCGACATCATCACGCTGGGCGACGCGGAGATGCCGTCGCGCGCCTATTGCGGCGCCTTCAACTTCAAGGGCGGCGACCAGCAGAAGAAGGTGGGGCTGCTCTCAGGCGGGGAGCGTAACCGCGTGCACATGGCCAAGCTCCTGCGCACCGGCGGCAACGTGCTGCTCTTGGACGAGCCCACCAACGACCTCGACGTCGAGACCCTGCGCGCCCTCGAGGACGCCTTGGAAGATTTCGCCGGCTGCGCCGTAGTCATCAGCCACGACCGCTTCTTCCTCGACCGCCTCTGCACGCATATCCTGGCGTTCGAGGGCGACGCCCACGTCGAATGGTTCGAGGGCAACTTCGAAGCCTACGAAGAAGACAAGATCCGCCGCCTGGGACCGGACGCGGTCGAGCCCAAGCGCATCAAGTACAAGAAATTTGCGCGATAAGAGTAAATCAAACAAATGGCGAAATTAACTGCATTATTTCATCACTTTGCTCATCAAAGTAATTTGATGCGGCAAGCTTATAGAGCAGTCTCTGAATGTCGGAAGATTTATTGTTTGGCGACTGCGCCTCAATAGCTTCTGAAATTGACTGTATTACCACCTTACAATGCCGCCTACGCTCAACCCCTGCAAGGTTATCTATCTCGATTAAATCATTTCTTGGAAGAACAATAATTTGATTTTGAAAGTGGTTTCGAATATAAGCTTCAGCATTATTGGTATTTTTGAGTAGGTAATCGTAAACCTGCTGCTCAGGAACAAATGGCAAGAAGCGAACTCTCTGTGAGACTCTATTGTAAGCGAGAGAAATTGTATCATTAGGGTTCCGCTGTCGGTGCGGCAAATGTTCATCACGCACATCAGAGTCCAAAAAAGCGACTAGATGTGCACCCTCACTTGACAGAAAGATCCCTCGATCGAGCAACTGAATTGCACTCGTAAATGGGCCAACTGGAACATAGTAGATAGTTGGCCTTGCCACAACATCAGCGCCGTATTTTCGATCTAAAACTAGCTTGACAAATGTCTCTAATATTGACGTCGCTGCATCATCTTCCAATAAAAAGCGAGCATCGGGCTCTCGCTCCTCGCCCTCTCCGATCTGACCTAATGCAAAAGCTGCAAAGCACTCCTTTACAACTGTTGTTCGAGCAACCGCACTATTCTTATGCAGAAAAAGCAAACGCTTTCTTCCAAACGCCTTTATCAAAGTAGAACTATGAGTTGAAATAAGTATTGTCAAATTCTTTCTAGCAGCGATATCTATCAAAAACTGCACGAATCTTATCTGAGCTTGAGCGTGAAGCGCCATTTCAATTTCATCAATTAATACAAGGGAGTTGTTCCTACAATCCAACACTTTCTGAATGAGGTTGAGAACACACAACTCACCTAGGCCAAAGTTCTTTTCAGTATGGTATTTGGCATTGGGTGGCGGATGAACTCTAAGCAAGAATGCTCGGTTTCCAGCTCCGCGTGTTCTGTTTGTATAAAAGAGCGTGTCGAACTTTGGAGTATCAAACACCCTATTCAACGCAGCCCTGAGCTCTTTCAAAGCAGGTCGAAGCCATCTCCCAAGCCCGTCTGGCGCTGGGGTAATTCTCTCAGCGGTTGCCCCCTGATAAACCACGTCTGGATAACCAAAATCTGCAAGAAGAGTTGCGTTTCTTCTTGGTAAAGGCGCCCAGCGTTCACCCGCATGACGATAAAACACCGAACGACCATTTATAGAATAAGTTATCATAGCGCTTGATAAATCATCAAACCTGTTACCATAAATCTTTGGAAAGTATGTCGCAAATGCCCCTGAAAAGCCAATGCGATGCAAACAACCAAGAAGAGTTGTCTTACCACTACCATTTACGCCAGCCAATAGATGCACGCCAGGATTAGGAATCTCAAAATCAAGGTACTTCACGCCCTTCAGATTCTGGATTTTTACAGAGCCAGCCATATTTTCACCATTCAAAACAGATTTTTGTAAGCGCGGGGTGGAGTTCGGAGATGCTACTATACAGTCACGCGCATCTCACTCTAAATCTTCTACTCTCGATCATACGACGCTAGACGTCTGGGGTTTAGAAGACATCGAGCCTTCCTCGTATAGTGTTTTATTGAAGAATGACTGATTGACAACGTGCGCGCAACTAAAAGTTATTCGCGGTGGCCAAAGGAGTTATATCCTTGACTCGTATGCTTCTCAAAGCAGTTGGAGGGCGAGCCCCGGGTTGAAGTTGAAGGTCAGGATCAGAAGCTCCCAGCCGGCGAGGGAGCGGAAGAAGATCCCCGGCAGACCCTTAGTCGGCTCGACTGAAAACGACAGGACTTTGTAGCCTCCGAACCGTTTCGAAGGGCGGGGTTGCTATTTTGCGGCGGAGGGCGCAGGAGGGTGGCGCAACGTTATCCTTTTCGACAGTCTGTCTCCGTCATCGGCAGCAGTCATTCGATCCGCTCTGACTGTGCCGGGCTGCCGCATCATGCGGGCAGCGTTCTTTATTGAGGAGACATCACGATGGCCACTGGCACCGTGAAATGGTTCAACGCGACCAAGGGCTTCGGCTTCATCCAGCCTGAGGACGGCGGCAACGACGTGTTCGTCCACATCTCCGCCGTCGAGCGCGCGGGCATCGCCCGCCTCGACGACGGCCAGAAGGTCCGCTTCGGTATCCAGAGCGGCCGTGACGGGCGCAGCGCCGCTGAGAACCTCGAACTTGCCTGACCGACGACCCCGCACCCCGCCACACCGCTAGCAGGGTTCACCCCGGATCGAGCGCATTCCTCAATAGCTGCCGCGTAGAGTGCGTGACACGCACCGGCTGGGGCGGTGCGCGGGGCGGGCGGCAGGTGCGTGGCGAGCACGCACCCTACTCGCCGAAGGGGCCCTCGGGCCAGATGCCTTGCCATTCGGGCGGGACCAGGCCCAGGCGGTGGTCGCGATGGAGCGACGAATAGGGCCAGTCCATCGGGTTGCCGACCAGCCCGTGCTTCACCGGATTGGCCCAGCAATAGGCAACATGGGCAGCATAGTCCGCCTCGTCGCGCACCAGATGCTCCCAGAACCGCCGCTGCCACAGCCCGCGCTCGCCCCGCGCCAGGTGGCTCGGCCGGCGGGAGCCCATGGGCAAGCCGTGGGAGAACCGGGTCTTCACCAGGCGCCAGAGCGTGGCGTAGTCCGCGTCCCCCGGCGCCAGCGTCAGCACAGCGTGCAGGTGATCGGGCAGAACAACGACCGCATCGAGAGAGAACCGCCGCTCCGCCTGGGTCCGGCGGAAGGCCTCGCGCAGCCGTGCGATCTCGGCGACCAACAGGCCGCTCCCCCGCCGCTCCAGCGCGAGCGTGAAGAAGAAGGTCGATCCTGCGCGTCGCCATCGCCGATAGTTGGGCATGGCCGCAAAATGCGAGGGCGATGGTTAACGTAGGGTGCGTGCTTGCCACGCACCGCGCGGGTCACGTCGGTGCGTGGCAAGCACGCACCCTACGCCTCAATGGCAGCGCTCGGGATCGAGGAGGTAGTGCTGGCCGTCGTGGGCGGCGAAGACCTCGGGGATCTGGGGGTGCTCGATGGGCTCGCCGCTATCGTCGGGCAGCAGGTTCTGCTCGGACACATAGGCCACGTAATAGCTCGTGTCGTTCTCCGCGAAGAGGTGATAGAAGGGCTGCTCCTTGTGGGGGCGCACGTCCTCGGGGATCGACTCCCACCACTCCTCCGTGTTCGCGAAGGTCGGGTCGACGTCAAAGATGACCCCGCGAAAGGGATGGAAGCGGTGCTTCACGACCTGCCCGATCTTGAACTTCGCATCCGAATGCATCATCGCGCTACTCTCCGCCAGGCCCCACGCCAGCGACTTGCCACCCTTCCACATAGAGAGGATACCCCGCCCTGTCGATATTGCAGTGCACAGCAGGGCTGAGGGGTCGCAGGGTTGCTCGCTCAAATCTTCTCGATCACCGCCCCTGTTATCCTGCTCGCGCTTGCGGGCTATTGTTGGGCACGGGCCAAGTGGCCCTTCGATCTCGAGTTCATCACGAGGCTGAGCCTCACCTTCTCCGTGCCCTGTCTGATCTTCGCGACCCTGGTCGAGGCGGAGATCGAGCCGCGGGCCTTTCGCGATCTCGCGCTGGCCTCCCTGGTGGCCTACGGCGCGGCGGGGATGGTGCTGTGGGGGCTGCTGCGGGCGGCCGCCCTCGACATGCGCACCTGGCTCGCGCCCACGGTCTTCGGCAACACGGGCAACGTCGGGCTGCCGGTCGCGCTCTATGCCTTCGGGACCGAGGGGCTGGCCTTTGCCATGGTGATCTTCGCGGTCATGGCGATCCTGTCCTTCACCATCGGGATCTACATGGTCGCTGGAACCGGCAAACCGCTGGAGGCGCTGAAGCAGCCGCTGGTCTATGCCTCGATCCTGGGCGGGGCCGCGGCGGTGACGGATTTCACCCCGCCGGCCTGGGCGATGGAGACGCTGAAGCTGGCCGGCCAGCCGGCGATCCCGCTCATGCTGCTGACGCTGGGGGTGTCGATCGCGCGGCTGAGGGTGGGCGATCTGGGGCTCGCCACGGGGATCACGGTGGTCAAGCTCGCGATCACCGCCGCCGCGGGCTATGCGGTAGCGCTCGCCTTCGGCCTGACCGGAGCGGCCCTGGGGGCGCTGGTGCTGCAGCTGATGATGCCCGCCGCGGTCACCTCCTATCTGATCGCCGCGCGCTATGAGCGTGATCCCGACGCGGTGGCGGGGCTGGTGGTGATCTCGACGCTGGTGTCCCTGGCCGCGATCCCTGGGGTGCTGGCGCTGTTGTTGACCGCCCCTGCCCCCTGACCCCCAGGATCGCCACCCCAGACCACCGCATCGAGGCCACTCAGATGTGAAGACCGCTGCGGAACGTCCTGTTTCGGGCGTGTTTTCTGCAAGGCCCAGATGCGCTATATTCACGCTCAATGAAAAACGTGAAGCAGGCGAGCAGGCCTATGCGGATCAGGCATCTTCGGATGGTGGCGGCGTTCATCGCAGCCGTCGCTCTCGGCTCGTGCTCCTCGGGGCCCGAGCGCAGCGTGGCGGAGGGGCCGCCGCGCGTCCAAGACGATATCTGCGCGATCTTCGCGGAGCGGCCGCATTGGCGCGATGCCACCGTCGCCTCCGCCGCCCGCTGGGGCGCGCCGGTGGCGGTGCAGATGGCGATCATGTGGCGCGAGTCCTCGTTTCGTGCCGAGGCGAGACCGCCGCAGCGCTACGCGATGGGGGTGGTGCCGACGGGTCGCCTCTCCTCGGCCTATGGCTTCAGCCAGGCCATCGACGGTACCTGGGACTGGTATCGCCGCGAAAGCGGCAACCGCGACGGACGGCGCAACAACTTCGAGGACGCGGCGGACTTCGTCGGCTGGTACATGGCCAAGACCGAGGAGACGAACGGGCTGGATATGTGGGATGCCTACAGCCAGTACCTCGCCTATCACGAGGGGCACACCGGCTATCGCCGCGGGAGCTATCGCGCGAAAGACTGGCTGCAGCGCGCCGCGGGCCAGGTGGCCTATCAGGCGCGGCGCTATGACGAGCAACTGAGGGTGTGCTAGCGCTCAGACCGCACGCTCAAGCGCGGGCACGCATCACACGCTGACGAGGGCTCCAAAGGCGCGCGACGTGGCCTGATCAAGCCGGGCGGCGGCGCGCCACGGCGGAGCGGATCACGACACCGAATTGTCGCCGAAAATGCGCCGCCGTAACCTGCCGAAGAAGCCGTGGGTCGCGTCGTACTCCTCCTCCCACCGCTCGCGCACCGGGTCGGTGAAGCGGCGCCATTGGATAACGAGCAAGCGCCAGAGGATGCCCAGCGTCAGCAGGATCGCCGCCACGATCCCGACGTTCGGCCAGATCGTGATGGTCTCGTCCGGCCCCTCCGCCTCGCGCAGGGTGATGGCGTTGGGGAACCAGCTGAAGAAGGTGAAGCGCCAGCCGTAGTAGGTGACGACGACCCAGGTCTGACGCGTGGGGTCGATGTACTGTTCGGCGCGGGCCGCCAGGGCGGCGCTGTCGAACTTGAGGTAGGCGGGCGCGTCGATGTTGTTGAACTCGCGCGTCTCGCCTGCCGGCGTCTCTGCGTAGATCTGGCGCACGTCGCGGCTGCGCGTCACGATCTCTCCGTTCGCGCCGGTCGCCTCATAGTCCTCGCGGATGACCTCGGTGTTGAGCACCCGCACGATCACCCGCTGGGGGATGTAGTAGTGCAGGGCCGCCGCGAAGACAGCCAGGATCAAGGCGCCAAGCACCAGTTTGACATACCCCATGGTGCGCGCCCTTTCGCTTAAGCCGTCACTTCGCCAGCATCGCCAAAATGATGACAACCACAATCGGCACGGCGAAAAGACCCAAAAGCAGTTTCTTCTCGGTCGAGCGCTCGTACTCCGCCAGACCCTTCTGCACGTAATCTTCGCGGTTGACGCCGCCGGCCTCGCCGCTGGCGTGCCGCTCCTCCAGCTTGCGCTGGGTGTCGATGCGCAGCCAGCGATCCGCAATGACATAGAGCGCGTAGAGCACGCCCAGGATCACCACCGCGCCGATCATGACCTGAATGACGGGCATTCCCTTCCCTCTCGGTTGTGTTTGAAAGGATATAACGCTCGACGGGGGGGCTTGGAAGCGCTCAGCGCCGCTTGAGCACCAGAAGCGTCGACAGCCGGGTGTCGAAGTCGGAGGGGTTGAAGCCGCAGGCGATCTCCCGCCCCTGGATGTGCCGCAGGCAGAGGTCGAAGGACCCCATGTCGAGGTTGAGGGCCATGTCGGGCGCGACGTCGGCCGCGATGGCGCGGGCGGCATCGTCCAGCGTCACCGCCCCCGCACTCTCCCACAGACCGAAGCTATGGCCCTTGGTGAACAACAGGCGGCGCTTGGCAAGGGGCGCGCCCTCGACCGCGCGGGTATCGACCCGACCGTCGATGACCAGCAGATGAGACTGCAGGACCGAGGCGCCGAGGCGCGCCGCCACCTCCAGGAACTGCGCCCGGATTGCGGGGTCCCTTAGGTCATAGCGGCGACCGTCGATCGCCACGGCATCGCGGCGGTAGAGACGAGGGGCCGCCATCCCGTCGGGCTCGGGCTCCAGGACCAGGATCCCGTCCATGCGCGCGAGGTTGCGGCCCACCACCATGCCACGGCGTACCGTCAGTCCCACCGGCGCCGGATCCCCGCTCGGCCGCGTATCGCGACCCGTATAGGCGCCCGTGACGATGATCTGCTCGGTTATAGCGGCCGAGGGCGCATCGCCCGGCAGCGGCAGGTCGTCAGGCACCAGGATCACCGAGGCGCCCGCCTCGCCCTGACAGGCGTAGAACAGGACCCGCTCCGGCCCGGGCGCGCACGCCGGGCTTTCAGCGCGGACCGGCCCAAGGCCGGCGGCGAGGACGAACAGCGCCAGGAAAGCGGCAGCGCCGGAGAGGCTTAGTCGGGGGCTTAGCCGGGGGCTTACCCAGGGGCTGGGCCGGGGCCCTAGCCGGGCGACATGCCGCGCAGGCGCTCGGACCGGCGGCGCAGGATCTCCACCGTGGTGAGCAGCATGATCGAAATCACCACCAGGATCGTCGCCACCGCGAGGATCGTGGGGCTGATCTGTTCGCGCAGGCCCGTGAACATCTGCCAGGGCAGCGTCTTTTGGGCGGCCGACCCCATGAACAGCACAACCACCACCTCGTCGAAGGAGGTGATGAAGGCGAAGAGCCCACCCGAGACCACGCCCGGCACGATCAGCGGCATCTGCACCCGGAAGAAGGTCGTCACCGGGTCGGCCCCCAGGTTCGCGGCAGCGCGCGTCAGCGATTTGTCGAAGCCCACCAGCGTCGCCGTCACGGTGATGATCACGAAGGGCGTGCCCAGTGCCGCATGCGCCAGCACAACGCCCCAATAGGTGCCCTGCAGCCCGATGCGGCTGTAGAAGAAGTACATGCCGGCGGCCGAGATGATGAGCGGCACGATCATCGGCGAGATCAGCACCGCCATGATCGCACCCCGGAACGGGACATGGGACTGGCTGAGGCCGATGGCCGCCAGTGTCCCCAGTGCGACCGAGAGGAAGGTCGCCATCGGCGCGATCCTCAGCGAATTCCACAGTGCCCCCTGCCAGTCGTCGTTGGTTAAGAAGTCGTCATAGTGCTTCAACGAGTAGGCGTCAGCCTCCAGCGCCAGCATCCCCGGCGTGAAGGTGAAGAAATCCTCCGCGTTGAAGCTGAGCGGGATGATCACCATGATCGGCGCGATCAGGAAGAAGAAGATCAGCCCGCAGATCACGCGGAACCCGTACCACCAGACCCTTTGGCCCGTCGTCGCATAGGGAGGGAGCGCGGCCATGGCTTACCCCAGCTTCACGTTGTCGATGCCGACGATGCGGTCGTAGCACCAGTAGAGGATGAGCACCGCACCGAGCAGGATCACGCCCAGCGCCGCCGCCAGACCCCAGTTGAGGCTGGAGGAGATGTGATAGGCGATGCGGTTGGAGATGAAGATCCCCGAGGTGCCGCCCACCAGCTCCGGCGTGATGTAGTAACCGATGGCCAGGATGAAGACGAGGATCGCCCCTGCCCCGATCCCCGGCACCGAGAGCGGGAAATAGACCCGCCAGAAGGCCGTGAAATCCGTCGCGCCCAGCGATTTCGCCGCCCGCAGATAGCTCGGGTTGATCGTCTTCATCACCGAGTAGAGCGGCAGGATCATGAAGGGCAGCAGGATATGCGTCATCGCGATGACCGTGCCGGTCTCGTTGAACATCATCTCCAGCCGCCCGTCGTCGCCGATCAACCCGATCGCTACGAGCGTGTCGTTGATCACCCCCTGCTGCTGCAACAGCACGATCCACGAGGAGGTGCGCACCAGGAGCGAGGTCCAGAAGGGCAAGAGCACCAGGATCAGCAACAGGTTGGAGACCCGCATCGGCAGGTTCGCGAGCAGGAACGCGATCGGGTAGCCGAGCAGCAGGCAGGTGAAGGTGATCGTCACCGACAGCACCAGCGTGCGCCAGAACAGGAGCAGATAGATCTGCTCGTTGTCCGGCTTCATCTCGATGCCCTCGGCGCCCTTCTGCATATCGACCGCGGCCAGGAAATAACCGGGGGTATAGGCGCCAGAGTAGCGCGCGATGACCTGCCAGTTGGCCGGGTCGCCCCAGTCCTCGTCCGCATCGATGAAGGCGGGCTTCAGCTCAGCCGGTGGCAGCGTATCGGCCTTTGCCGCGGTCTCCTTCAGAAGGACCGCGCCCGGCCCGTCGTAGCCGCGGATCGCCTGCAGCGTCTCGGCGTTCTCGAGATCGATGGCCAGGGCGGCATGGACCGCCTCCCAGGGCTCCTCCTCCGCGATGTCATCGCCATCGACGAGCGAGGCGAACATGGCGAAGTCGCTGTAGGCCGCCGCGGTGGTCGGCAGGATCTCCGCGATCTCGGCGCCGGGGACGAAATCCGTATCACCCTCCAGATCCCCATCGGCCAGGGTCAGCACCCGCGCCCGCGCCGCCGCCGCGACCTCGGTCGCGCCTGCACCGCCCTCGGGCCCCGCCATCAGCGTCAGCCAATAGCCCGCCTCGTCCCAAGCGGTCGACAGATCCTCCAGCGGGTCCTTGTAGGTATCGCCCATATCGTCCAGCCGCCGGCCGGTCGAGCGGAAGAGCGAGGCCATCCCCGACTGCTCGTAGTTGAGCCGCGAGCCCAGGCGCGTGTGCTCCTTCGCCTCCGCCGCCAGGAACATGTCGAAATAGAGCGCGCGGAAGACCGCCTCCCCGGGCGTCTCACCGGAGGCCGGGTCGAAATCGCGCTCCAGCACCGAGACGGTCCGGGGCACGGTATCGGGCACGATCTCGTTGTCGACCGAGCGCAGCAGCATGTCGACGATGGGGGCGACGAAGGTGATGACGATGAACAGCAGGAGCGGCGCAACCAGCATGAAGGCGCGCAGCTTCTCCTGACGCAGCGCCCGCGCGAGCGAGGCCTTGAGCGGCGTGCCATCCGCAGCCAGCAGCCGGCCGCGGCTGTCGACGTTATCCGCCTTGACCGCCTGGACCTCACGGGTCGGAGCGCTCAGGCCACCGGTGGCGGTCGCGTCGGTGGGGCTCATCTCTCGGCTCCTCGGCGACGGTGCGTGCCAAGCACGCACCCTACGTGGCGGGACATCGACCGAGCGGCAGGATCACCCGGCAGGCGCGACGGCAGCGGACCATGGTCTCTCTGTGCCGTCAGGGGCCGGGCGATCGCGCCGCCCGGCCGTAGGGTGCGTGCTTGCCACGCACCGTTGGCAAAACCGGCCCTTACTGCGCCAGCCAGGCCTGGAACTTGGCGTCCAGATCGTCCCGGTTATCCGCCCACCACTCGTAGTTGTAGAGGAAGGTGTTCTTCGAGTTCTCCGGGTCGGTCGGCATGTGCTGCGCCATGTCGATCCCCAGATCCGCGTGCTTGCCCACCAGCGGGGCCGAGGACGCGCGCGCCGGGCCATAGCTGATCCACTTCGCCTGGTCGGCCAGACGCTGCGTGTCGGTCGCGAACCTCACGTAGTGCAGCGCGCGGTTCAGACGCTCTTCCGACAGGCCCGTGGGGATGATCCAGCCATCGAGATCGAAGACCTGGGCGTCCCAGAGCATGGCCACCGGCTGGTCCTGCTCCTCGATCAGCGCGAAGAGACGACCGTTGTAGGTCGAGCCGATCACGACCTCGCCGTCAGCCAGGCGCTGCGGCGTCTCGGCGCCGGCGGACCACCAGATCGTGTCGTCCTTGATGGTGTCGAGCTTGGCGAGCGCCTTGGCGACACCCTCCTCGGTCTCGAGCACGTCATAGACGTCGGCCTTGTCGACACCGTCGCAAAGCAGCGCCCACTCCATGTTGTTGATCGGGCGCTTCTCCAGGCTGCGCTTGCCGGGGAAGGTCGCTAGGTCAAACACGTCGCAGATGTCGTCCGGCGTCGCGCCGTTCCACTCAGCCACGTCGGTGCGGTAGCCGAAGGTGGTCGAGTACACGATCTGCGGGATGAAGCAGTCCGACACGATCAGATCGCCGAAGTCGTCGGAGGCCGAGGTGCCGTCCGGCGCCGCCGCCAGTTCCTCGTCAAAGTCCATCTCGCGCGCCAGGCCCTCGTCGCAGAGGCGGATGGCGTCGGAGGCGACCACGTCGACCACGTCCCAGGTCACGTTGCCGGCCTCGTTCATGGCGCGCAGCTTCGCCACCGCCTCGGCCGAGCTCTCGTCGTTGATGATCTCGACGCCCGTCGCGTCGCTGTAGGGCGTGTGATAGGCGTTCTGCTGGCTCGCCGAGTAGGCGCCGCCCCAGGACACGATGGTCATGCTGTCCCCGCAGCTCTCGCAGGGGGGCAGCTCAGCGGCGAAAGCCGCGATCGGCAGCGCCGTAAGGGCCGTTGCGCCCAGAAGGTGCTTGAATTTCATCGGTTAGCTCCCTGATTTCTCCGATCCCGATCCGTGTTTATCCGCCGGCCCCTCGGGCAGGTCCGGCGGCGCGCCGTCACGCTGCGTCTAGCGCGCGGCAATCCTCCGTCGTCCAGCCGATCGCCGTCTCTTCGCCGGGGCGCAGGACGACGTGCTGGGCGTTGTTGGGCACCTTGACGACGAATTCCTTCTCGCCGGCGACGTCCAGCCGGCAGCGGATGTGATCGCCAAGGTAGATGAGCTCCTCGACCCGGCCGGTCAGGTGGTTCTCCTGCACCTCGGTTCCGATCGTCACCCGCTCGGGGCGGATCGAGAGCTGGGTGGGGCTGCCCACCTCACCGCAGTTCACGGCCTTGGCCCTGACGGTGGGCCCGGCGGCCAGCCGCACCTCTGCGACGCCGTCCTGCACGGCGGTCACATGGCCTGCGAGCTTATTGTTCTCGCCGATGAACTGGGCAACGAAGCTGTTCTCGGGGCGCTCGTACAGGTCCTCGGGCGGGGCGAGCTGCTGGATCACCCCGTCGTTGAAGACCGCGATCCGGTCCGACATCGTCAGCGCCTCGGACTGGTCATGGGTCACATAGACCACCGTCACGCCCAGCCGCTCATGGATGTGCTTGATCTCCAGCTGCATATGCTCGCGCAGCTGCTTGTCGAGCGCGCCAAGGGGCTCGTCCATCAGCACCAGTTCGGGGTCGAAGACCAGCGCGCGCGCCAGGGCGATACGCTGCTGCTGCCCGCCCGAAAGCTGCGCCGGGCGCCGCCCGCCAAAGGCCGACATCTGCACCATGTCCAGCGCCCGGGCGACCTTCTCCTCCTGCTCGGCCTTGCTGAGCTTGCGCACGCTGAGTGGGAAGGCAAGGTTCTCGGCGACCGTCATATGGGGGAAGAGCGCATAGTTCTGAAAGACCATGCCGATGCCGCGCTTATGCGGCGGCACCGAGTTGATGCCCTTGCCGCCAAGCCTGATCTCGCCATGCGTGGCCGTCTCGAAGCCCGCGAGCATCATCAAACAGGTCGTCTTGCCGGAGCCGGAGGGGCCGAGCATCGTCAGGAACTCGCCCCGACCGATGTCCAAGTTCAGATCCTTCACGACGAGACTCTCGCCGTCGTAGGATTTTTGAACGCGCTCAAACTGAACGAACACGTCGACGGCACCGTCCGCTGCCATGCGATACCCCTTTTGGCGCAAGGTTTTTCCTTGTCTGCAGGCGCCAGCTAAACAGCGGCAAAAGCTGCGGACAACCCTTTAGTGAGGAAATTACGTGCGCCCTGCGCAAGGAATGCGCGGATCGGCGGCGGTCGCTGGCACAGATTGACGCAGCGCGCGGCAGTTTTGGTGCACTGCGCAAAAAAGCGGCCCGGCGAACCGGGCCGCAGTCTGCGGTCAGGGCGTCGTCACGGGCGGTGGTGCCACTGCGGTCCGCCCGGCCGCCTTCCTGCCGCCGGGCACAGCGGCCCGACAGGCAGGATCAGCAGCGGCCGAGCAGTCTCGGCGGTCAGATCGTCCGCCTGCGCCGCCGGAGGGGTGGGCCGCCGGGGGACGGCCGCCTCCAGGGTCTCGAGACGCGCGGTATTGGCCGCCACGACCTGCGGCAGGGGCGCATGCGCCTGCCAGACGTCGTAGAACCAAAACAATGCGCCCAGGGCGAAGGTCGTCACGATCCAGTACCCCCGTAGCTTGCGCAGCGTTGCCATCGCATGGTCGAACGCCGATCGACCGTCGTCGGCTGTCATCATCATGGTACACCCTCCGGGCACGGCCGAACCGGTCCCGTTCGCCCCTCCCGGAACGATCCGGGGCCGGGTGCCATGCCTCATTCTTGTTGACGTGGTTGGGTCGGTCGGGGCGGCAGCCTTATCGCCCCGGCCATTGGTCGACGAAGCGGATGGCCGTTCCGGCATCGGGCGTCGTCATGGCCCTTATACTGCGGTGCGCTGCCGCACCGTTGCGCCGATCATTGCAAATTGCATCGCACACGGCACCACGACCGACCACGCTTCTTCGCACCTGCACCACGGGCTGAGCCATGCCATGCAGCCGGGGGCTTCCCTGTTCCCTGCTGCGGCCGGCATCGGTGATCCTTCGAGATCGGGCACGAAAACCGGGCTGTGCCGGCCGATCATAAACGCTGCCCTCTGTCACTGAACTGTCGCCAAATTTGCCGCAACGGGACCGCCCCCGAAACGATTTGTATCGACGCTTCCGGACGAGACAGTCGGCCCATCAACCCGACTCCCATGAACAGATCCCCCCGGAGGAAGTAATGGCGACAATCATTGGCACCGACCTCGACGAGAAACTGATCGGCACCGCGTTCGAGGACCTGATCGAGGGTCAGGGCGGCGACGACCGGCTGAAGGGCAAGCAAGGCAACGACGTCCTGATCGGCGGCGAAGGCTCCGACCGACTGAAGGGTGGCGACGGCCTCGATACCCTCGTGGACGGCGCCGGCATGGACCGGCTGATCGGGGGCGCGGACGCCGATCTCTTCGTGATCGGGCTCGACGGCGAAAAGGACGTGATCCGCGACTTCGAGGTCGGCATCGACACCATCCAGCTCGACGGGCTGACGGCCGAGGAACTGGCCAACGTGACCGTCACCACCCTCAAACCGGGTCGCGTCGAGGTGCTGCATGGCGGCGACCGCCTCATCGTCCGCGACAGGGACGGCGTGCTGATGGCCGAGGACCTCTTCTTCGCCGCGGTTGCCGCTGACGATACCGCCGCGACGCTGGAGAATACCCCCACGACCATCGATGTCCTGGCCAATGACTTCGGCACGGGCCTCACGATCACCTCGCTGGACCAGACCGGCACCCTGGGCAGCGTCACCCTGACCGAGGACGGCCAGGTCGCCTATGACCCGACTGGCGGCTTCGGTCTTGTCGAGGGCGCCGTCGCCCAGGACAGCTTCAGCTACGAGGCGACCGACGCCAACGGCAACACGACGACCGGCACCGTTGTCGTCGATGTCACCGGCACCAACACCGCACCGACCACGAGCGACGTGCCGCTGACGGTCGCCGAGGGGTCCACCGGAACGTTCAACCTTGACCTCTTTGCCGACGACTCGGACCCGGAGGACACCCTTGTCTTCGAGGTCGAAGGCGCGGCGAACGTCTCCCAGAACTCCCGGTCGATCTTCACCTTCGATGCGAGGGGCAGCCAGTTCGAGCGCCTCGCCGCCGATGAGACCGCGACACAGACCCTCAACTACACCGCGACCGACCCCAGCGGTGCGACTTCGAGCAGCCAGATCCTCGTCACCATCGAAGGGCGCAACGATCGTCCCGAGGCCAACGATCGCACGGCATTTGCTGAAGGGTTCTTCGAATCGTTCTTCTTCACCGGCACCCTCAGTGCCAGCGATATCGATGGCGACGAGCTGACCTTCTCGGGGGCCGGCATCGAGGAGGATGGCAGCTTTATCCTCGGTGTCTTCGCCGAAGCCGGCACGACGGAAACGCGCGTCGTCGACTTCACGGTCACCGACGAGTTCGGGCTCAGCGACACGGGCACGGTGACACTGACCTACACGAACCTGAGCGACGACCCGATCTTCGAGTTCTGACGCGCGGCGAGGCGCAAAGAAAAACCGCCACCCGATCGGGTGGCGGTTCGTTTGTCTCAGCCCTGTGGGCGGATCGCTTACTCGCGGTCGCCCATGAACTGCAGCAGGAACATGAACATGTTGATGAAGTCGAGGTAGAGGCGAAGCGCGCCCATGATGGCGCCCTTCTCCAGCCAGACCTCGCCGCCCGGGATCGAGCGCATCGCCAGGTACTCGTTCTTGATCGACTGCGTGTCATAGGCGGTCAGGCCCGCGAAGATCAGCACGCCCAGCGCCGAGATCGCCCACTGCATCGCAGTGCTCTCGAAGATGAACATGTTGAGCAGCGAGGCGATGATCAGGCCGAACACGCCCATGATCAGGAACGAACCCCAGCCCGACAGGTCCTTGTTGGTGGTGTAGCCGTAGAGCGACAGCGCACCGAACGCGGCGGCAGTGGCGAAGAACGTCTGGGCGATCGAGATGCCCGTGAACACCGCGAAGATGTGGCTGATCGACAGGCCCATCACGGCGCCGAAGCCCCAGAAGACCATCTGGGCGGTCGACGCGCTCATGCGGTTGATCATCGCCGAGAAGGCGAAAACCATGATGAGCGGCGCAAACATCACCACGTACATGATCGGCGAGGTGAACATCACCTGCAGCAGGCCGACCGGGATCAGCGTGGTGGGCTCGCCGGCCGAGGCCGCCTTAAGGTCCATGCCGAAGACATAGGACACCAGTCCCGTCAGGATCATCGCGCCGGTCATCAGCGCGTAGACCTTGTTCATATGGGCCTTGAGGCCGGCGTCGATCTCGGCTGTGCGTTGGCCCGCTACCTGGCCCGGCACGTAATTCGGGGTGGCCATGCTCTAGATTCCTCCTCGTGGCTGGTCACCGGACAATCCATGACACTCTGGGCGGATATCGCAATGCTCCGTGTCCGGTTCAAGATTTCAAAGTGCAACTTTATCCCGCCTCCGCGCGCAAAACGCCAGCGGGACGAAGACGCAGGGGTCGCGCGGCAAAAGCGAGCCCGGCGATGAGGTTAAGCAGCGCACCGCCCAGGATCACCGCCAGCGCCTGCAGCGGCGCGAGCGCGAAATCGCCGTCCAGGACGAACGCCGTCACGGCCCAGGCGGCGACGCTGCCCCAGATCAGGGCCACGAACCCAGCCAACAGACCCATGAGGGCCGCCCGTAGGGCAAAGCTGCTGAGGATCGTCGGCCGCTCTGCGCCCAGGACCTTGAGCACCGCCGCCTCGCGCACCTGACGTTCCGCCGCCGCACCGGCCGAGCCGATCAGCACCGCGAGCCCGGTCAGCAGCACCGCCAGCGCGCCCCAACGCGTCGCCGCCCCCAGGTTGGCAAGGGCGCCGGACACCCGGTCGATCTGCTCGCGCACCCGGACGGCGGTCACGTTCAGGAACTCCCGCCCGATGGCGCGCAGGACCGGCGCCTCGCTCGCCTCATCGGCATAGATAGTGGCGATATGGGTATGCGGCGCGCCCCGCAGGGCGTTGGGGCTCATCACCATGATGAAGTTCATGCCGAGACCCTGCCACTCCACAACCCGCAGGTTGGCGATGGTCGCGGTGATTGGCCGGCCCAGGATCGACACCGTGATCTCGTCACCGGGCTCCAGGCCGAGCTGCCGCCCCTCCTCGTCGATGAAACTCACCAGCGGCGGGCCGTCATAATCCGCAGGCCACCACTCTCCGGCGGTCAGCACGGCGCCCTCGGGCGGCTCGACGCTGTAGGTGACGCCGCGGTCGCCGCGCAGGACCCAGGCGCCATCCGGATCGATCTCCGCCTCGCGCGCGGGCACGCCCTCGAGCTGGGTGATCACGCCGCGCAGCATGGGCGCGGTCTCGACCCGCTCGACGCCGTCGATCCCGGCCAGACGCGCCTGCACCGGCTCGACCTGGTCGGGCTGGATATCCACCAGAAAGAACGCCGGCGCCCCGGCGGGCAGCTGGGTCTGGATCAGCCGCTGCATGTTGTGGTCGACCTGCCCGATGGCCGACAGAACGCCGAGGCCGAGGCCCAGCGCCATGACCACGTCCACCGTGCCGCCCCCCGGCGCGCCGATGGCCCCAAGGGCGAGGCGCAGAGAGGGGCTGCGCCGACCGAGCGGTCCGCGGGCCAGCCGCTCCGCCCCCCGCGCCGCCAGCGCACCGACCCCGCGCAGGATCAGCAGCGCCGCGGTGATGACAGCAATGACGCCCAAGGCCAGTTCCGGCGCGCCAGACAGCGCGGCCACAACCAGCGCGAACAGCAGCGTCGCAATGACCAGGACCGCGAGCATGGAGGGGCGCGGGATGTGATCCGTCGTCTCCCCCCCGCCCGACAGCCGGAAGAGCTGCGCCGGGCGCACCTCCCGTAGCCAGGAGAGCGGCCAGAGCGCGAAGAGTGCTGCCGTCAGCATCCCATAGAGCGCCGCGATGGCGAGCGGTGTGGGGTAGATGCCGAAGCGCGCGGGCACCGGCAGCGCCTCCGCGATCCAGGGGCCGGCGAGGGCCACGCCGCCGCCGCCGATGATCAACCCGATGGCGATCCCCAGCGCCGCGATCACCGCGATCTGCATCAGATAGGCGGCGAAAACGGTGCCCGCCGGGGTGCCTAGCGTCCGCAGCGCCGCGATCGTGGGCACCTTGCGGTTGAGGTAGCCGCGCACGGCGGCCCCCACGCCGACGCCACCGATCACCAGCGCCGCCAGACCGACCAGCACCAGAAAGGCCCCGATCCGCTCGACGAAGCGCGCCACGCCCGGCGCCGCATTGGCCCGGTCGCGCCAGCGGGCGCCGGCCTCGGGGAAGGTCTCGGCGAAATCCTCGCCCAGCGCCGCGATGTCTGTGCCGGGCTCGACGCGAATGCGATAGAGGGTCTCGTAGAGCGTGCCCTCGGACAGCAGTCCGACTTCGCGCAGCCCCTCGGTCGCCACGATGACCCGGGGGCCCAGCGCCATGCCGCCCGCCGCCGCATCGGGCTCCGCCGTCAGCGCACCGCGCAGCACGAAGGTGCCGGTGCCGAGCGACAGTTCATCGCCGAGCGCGAGGCCCAGACGGTCGATCAGCACGGTCTCGGCCACCAGGCCCCAGCGCCCATCGCGCTGTTCGATCCCCTCGGCCAGGGTGTCGATCCCCTCCAGCCCGACCGCGCCATAGAGCGGATAGGCCCCGTCGACGCCTTTGACCTGGGCAAGCGAACGTTCGACCTCCTCCCCCACCGTGCCGACCATGGAGCGCAGATCCGCGATCTCGGACACATCGCCCGCGGCATTCATCCAGGCGCGCTCGTCCTCGGTGGCGCTGCGGTACGTCAGGGTGACCGAGACATCCCCGCCCAGGATCGACCGCCCCTCCGCCGCCAGGCCCATGTTGATCGCCGCGGTCAGCGAGCCCACCGCCGCGATCCCGGCAACGCCCAAGGCGAGGCAGGCGAGAAAGACCCGGAAGCCGGCGAGCCCGCCGCGCAACTCGCGCAGCGCGACCTTCCAGGCAAAGCCCAGCATCGCGCCGTTTTGAACGCCGTTCATGTCGCTCACGCCGCCGCCCTCACGCCGCCGCCCTCACGCCGCAGCCTCGGTGCGCCGCTCGTCGTCCTCGATCCGGCCGCTGGCCATGCGCACGACCCGCTCACAGCGGTCGGCCAGGCGCTGTTCGTGGGTCACCAGCACGAGGGTCGCGCCCTGCTCGCCCGACAGGCCAAAGAGCAGATCAATGACCGCCGACCCAGTCTTGCCGTCCAAGTTCCCGGTCGGCTCATCGGCCAGCAGCAGCCGAGGGCCGGGTGCCAGGGCGCGGGCCAGCGCCACGCGCTGCTGCTCCCCGCCCGAGAGCTGCGCAGGGTAATGCCCCTCACGGTGGCCCAGACCCACCTGCCCCAGCAGATCCGCGGCCCGATCGAAGGCATCGGCGCGCCCGGCAAGCTCCAGCGGCGTCGCCACGTTCTCGATGGCCGTCATGGTCGGGATCAGGTGGAAGGCCTGGAAGACCACCCCCATCTGGGCGCGGCGCAGACGCGCCAGCGCATCCTCGTCCAGCCCGGTCAGATCCTGCCCCAGCACTTCGACCCGGCCCTCGGTCGCCCGCTCCAGCCCGCCGAGCACCATGAGCAGCGATGACTTGCCCGAGCCCGAGGGGCCGATGATGCCGACACGCTCCCCCGCGGCGACCGAAAGGTCGATGCCGCGCAGGATCTCGACATCGCCCGCCGGGCTTGCCAAGGTCAGGCTGACCTCGGCGAGGGAAATCAGGGTATCCGTCATGTCTGCCGTCGCTCCGTCCCCACCGCGCGGGCCTTCCCCGACCCGCTCCTCTGCTGCATCGGCATATGGCCCTGTCCCCGGCCGTCTCAACCGGCGCCATGTCGTGGCGGGACTGCTAAGCGCTGTGATCGCTGGGTTTATCGCGGCCCCTGCGCCCACGCCGGCCACTGCGGCGGAGGCCGTGCGGATCGTCGCCATCGGCGACAGCCTGACCGCGGGCTACGGGTTGGAACAGGGCACAGGCTTTGTCCCCCAACTCGACGCATGGCTGGCCGATCAGGGCGTTGCGGCGGAGGTCATCGACATGGGCGTCTCCGGCGACACCACGGCCGGCGGCAAGGCGCGGCTCGACTGGGCGCTGGCCGATGGCGCAGACGCCGTGATCATCGCGCTCGGCGGCAACGACCTGTTGCGCGGGATCGTGCCGGAGGCTTCGCGCGCCAATCTCGATGATATGATGAGCAGGCTCGATGCGCGTGGCCTGCCGGTCCTGCTGGCGGGCATGCAGGCCCCCAACAACTATGGCCCCGCGTTCAAGGAGGCCTTCGACGCCATGTATCCGGAACTGGCCGAAACCTACGGCGCGATCCTGCACCCTTCCTTCCTGGCAGGGCTGGAGAGCCGGCCGGAGTTGATCCAGCCCGACGGCCTGCATCCCAGCGCCGAGGGGGTCGCGGTCATGGTCGAGGCGATCGGCCCGCGGGTGCTGGAGCTTGTCGCCCGCGCGGGCGCCCCAGGCTGAGGCGCAGAGCATGATCCGGGCATTCGTTGCACTGCCGCTGCCGCCACAGGCGGTCTGGGCGCTGGAGGGGGCACAGGCCGGCCTGCCCTGCGGGCGTCCCGTGCCACCGGAGAACTTTCACATCACCCTCGCCTTTGCCGGTGAGCACCGCGGCGATGTGATCGACGATCTGCACAGTGCGCTGTCCGACATCCGCGCGCCGGGCTTTACGCTGCAGATCGAGGGCGTGGGCCTGTTCGGCGGGGCGACGCCCACCTCGCTCTATGCTGCGATCCGGCCCGATCCGGCGCTCAACCACCTGCGCGACAAGGTCGTGCAGGCGACGCGCCGCGCCGGGATCACCATCACGGCACAGCGGTTCGTGCCCCATGTCACCCTCGCCCGCTTCGGCAACGGGCTGCGGGGCGAGGAAGCGGCGTTGATGCAGGGTTTCGTGGCCACCCGCCTCGGCCTGCGTGTCGCCCCCTTCGAGGCGGAGGGTTTCGTGCTCTACCGCTCCCGTCTCGGCAAGCGCGTGAGTTACGAGGCGCTCGCCGAGTACCCGCTTCTGACGGGCCTCGGCGAGGGTTGGGCGGTCAGCGCAGGCTGGTGACGTCCCAGAAGGGGCGGCTGAGTTCGGCCTGCTGCGCCGAGGCATCGACGCCGATATCCTGCAGCAGCCGGGCGTCGAGGGCCGCCAGGCGCCGACGCTCCGCCATCACGCTCAGCCAGCGGCTGACGGGGAGTGTGGCGAACACCGCCGCGACGCTGGAGAGGGCACGGATCGCGGGGGACATGGTCATGGTCTTCATGGGAACCTCCATCCAATCTCGTGATGACAGGCATTGTTGTCATCTGCCTTGCTGATATATTGGCAGGCAAGATTGATAAGTGAAATGAATGTTTGTCGGCCAAACCATCACGGAGAGCGATGATGATCCGCAACCTTGACCTGACGGCGCTCCGCAGCCTGGTCGCCGTCGCCGACACCGGCGGCGTCACGCGTGCCTCGCAGCAACTCAACCTGACCCAGTCGGCGGTCTCGATGCAGCTGAAGCGGCTGGAGGAGGCCCTGGACATCGCGCTGATCGACCGATCCGCCCGCAGCGTCTCCTTCACGGCCCAGGGCGAGCAGATGCTGAGCTATGCGCGCCGCCTGTTGGCGCTGAACGACGAGGCACTGACGCGGATGACGGCGAAGGAGTTCGAGGGGGAGGTGCGCCTCGGCGTGCCGACGGACATCGTCTATCCGCATATCCCGACGATCCTGCAGAAGTTCGACCGCAGCTTTCCGCGCATGCGGGTGACGCTGGTCTCCTCCTTCACCAAAAAGCTGCGCGCGCTACTGGAGGCGGGCGAGCTCGACGTGATCCTGACGACCGAGGAGCGGCCGGACCCCGCGGGCGAAACCCTGTCGCGCCAGCGCCTGCTGTGGATCGGGGCCCCGGGGGGGCAGGCCTGGCGCCAGCGCCCCCTGCGCGTCGCCTTCGAGCGCAACTGCCTGTTCAAGGGTTGGGCGCAAAAGGCGCTGGACGATGCGGGCTTGGGCTGGACCATGGCGGTCGACACTGCCTCGACGCGCACGGTCGAGGCCTCGGTCTCCGCCGATCTCGCGGTGCATGCGATGGTCGAGAGCGCGGTCGCCCCGCATTTCGAGAAGATCGACACCCATGGCGCCCTGCCGGTGCTGCCGACGACCTACATCAACCTCTACTACCGCGGGGCTGGCATGACGGCACCCCTGCACGCCCTGGTCGACCTCGTGCGCGAAACCTACGCCCTGCACACCCGAACAGAGGTCGCCTGATGCCCCGGCACGAGGCTCTCAGGTCGCTTAGGGCTCGATGACGACCTTCCCGGTCGCTTCGCGGCGGGTGAGCAGGCCGAGCGCATCGCTGGCCTGCTCGAGCGGTAGATGGTTGCTGACGTGCGGGACGATGGCGCCGTCGGCGTACCAGGCGAGAAGTTGGCGGAAGCTGTTGGCGAGGATCTGGGGCGCGAAGCGGTAATAGGCGCCCCAGTAGAAGCCGATCACGTCCAGGTTCTTGACCAGCAGGATGTTGGCGGGGATCTGCGGCACCTCTCCGCTGGCAAAGCCGATGGGCAAAAGCCTGCCGCCGGGGTTGGTGGCGCGCAGCGCGGCGGTCCATTGATCGCCGCCGACGGGGTCGTAGACCACATCGGCACCGCCGAGCGCCTTGACCGCTTCGCGCAGGTCGGCGGTCTCGCTGTCGATGAGGTGCCTGGCCCCCTTGGCCGCCGCCTTCTCCAGCCGCGCGGCACCGCGGGCACAGGCGATGACCTCGGCCCCCATGAGCGCGCCGATCTCGACGGCCGTCAGGCCCACGCCGCCGGCGGCACCCAACACGAGCAGCCGCTCGCCGGGCTTCAGCCGCGCACGGTGGTCGAGGGCGACGTGCGAGGTGCCATAGGCAACCTGCAGTGCCGCGGCATGGTCGAAGGGCATGGCATCCGGGATCGCGACGCAGGTGGCGGCGGGGGCGCAGACTGCCTCCGCAAAGCCCCCGGCGCCGGGCAGTGCGGCGACGCGGGTCCCGACCGGCGGCCCCTCGACCCCAGGGCCGAGTGCGGCGACGGTTCCGGCGACCTCGAGCCCCGGCGCGAAGGGCATGGCGGGCTTTTCTTGATAGCGCCCCTGCACCATCAACGTGTCGGCGAAGTTCACGCCGCAGGCGGCGACCTCGATCAGCACCTCGCCCGGGCCAGGGGTGGGCACGGGCACCTCGTCCAGCTGCAAGGCCCCGCCGATCTCGTGCAGCCGCATGCTCCGCATTGCCACTTTCCCCTTCTTCTCCCGGCCCGCGACTGGCCGATCAGCGCCCGACGCTTACTTGGCGGGCGACAGCAGGGCAACGCGCAGCCGGGATCGTGGCCGCTTGGCACTTGGGGCGCGCCTCAACGCTTGTGACGACGCGCCGTTTCCGTCATGGAAGCGGCGTCTTTCGCATCTGCGAAATAAAGGGAGGGGGCCATGGCGCTTCGGAACATCGCGATCATCGCGCACGTCGATCACGGCAAGACGACCCTGGTGGACGCGCTGTTGAAGCAGTCCGGCGCCTTTCGCGACAACCAACAGGTGGCCGAGCGGGCCATGGACAGCAACGACCTGGAGCGTGAGCGCGGGATCACGATCCTGGCCAAATGCACCAGCGTCGAGTGGGGCGAGACGCGCATCAACATCGTCGACACTCCCGGCCACGCGGATTTCGGCGGCGAGGTGGAGCGTATCCTGAGCATGGTCGACGGCGTCGTCCTGCTGGTCGATGCGGCCGAGGGGCCGATGCCGCAGACCAAGTTCGTCACCTCCAAGGCGCTGGCGCTCGGCCTGCGGCCCATCGTGGTGCTGAACAAGGTCGACAAGCCGGACGCGGAGCCGGATCGCGCGCTGGACGAGGTGTTCGACCTGTTTGCGGGGCTGGATGCCGACGAGCATCAGCTCGATTTTCCCGTCCTCTATGCCTCCGGCCGCTCGGGCTGGGCGGCGGCCGACCTGGAGGATCCGCGCGAGGATCTGTCGCCGCTCTTCGATCTTATCGTCAGTCACGTCCCCTCGCCCAAGGTTGCGGCGCGGGTCGATGAGCCCTTCCAGATGTTGGCGACCACGGTCGAGAGCGACAACTTCCTGGGCCGTCTGCTGACGGGCAGGGTCGAGGCGGGGCGCGTGAAGCCCGGCACCCAGATCCGCGCCCTCAGCCGCGAGGGTAAGGAGATCGAGCGCTTCCGCATCTCCAAGGTGCTGGCCTTTCGCGGGCTCGCGCGCCAGCCGGTGGAGGAGGCACAGGCCGGTGACATCGTCGCCCTCGCCGGCATGGCCAAGGCCACGGTGGCGGACAGCCTGCTCGATCCGTCCGTCGAGACCCCCCTGCCCGCGCAGCCGATCGATCCGCCGACCATCACCGTGACCTTCGGTATCAACGACAGCCCGCTTGCCGGGCGCGACGGCTCCAAGGTCCAGAGCCGCGTGATCCGTGAGCGGCTGATGCGCGAGGCCGAGGGCAATGTCGCCATCAAGGTCGCCGACACGCCGGGAGGCGAGGCCTTCGAGGTCTCGGGCCGCGGCGAGCTTCAGATGGGTGTCTTGATCGAGAACATGCGGCGCGAGGGCTTCGAGCTTTCGATCTCCCGCCCCCGCGTCGTGATCCGCGAGGTCGACGGCCAGCGCCAGGAGCCGGTCGAGGAGGTCACCATCGATGTCGACGAGGAATACGCCGGCACCGTGGTCGAGAAGCTGGCGACCCGGAAGGGGGAACTCGCGGAGATGCGGGCGGCCGGTCTCGGCAAGACCCGGATCGTGGCGCATGTCCCGTCGCGCGGGCTGATCGGCTATCACGGCGAGTTCCTGACCGACACCCGCGGCACCGGCGTCATGAACCGGGTCTTCCATGAGTACACGGACTGGCGCGGTCCCATCCCGGGGCGCCGGGCGGGGGTGCTGATCTCCATGGGGGCCGGCGACAGCGTGGCCTATGCGCTCTTCAACCTCGAGGATCGCGGCAAGATGTTCATCGGCGCGGGCGAGCCCGTCTATGAGGGGATGATCATCGGCGAGCATAGCCGGGACAACGACCTCGAGGTCAATCCGCTCAAGGGCAAGCAGCTCACGAACATCCGCGCCGCCGGCAAGGACGACGCGGTGAAGCTGACCCCGGCCACCCGGCTCACGCTGGAGCAGGCGATCGCCTATATCGACGACGACGAGTTGGTCGAGGTCACCCCGAACGCGATCCGGCTGCGAAAGCGCTATCTTGACCCGCACGAGCGCAAACGCGCGGCCCGCGCGGCGAGCTGACATCTCCCTGCGGCAAGGCGCTCGGCGGCCCGTATCGGTGCTTGAGGTGTCTCACGCACCCGTCTCGATTGTGCACACAGCGGCTTAAAGGCGATTCCCTTACGGCAGCTCTCAATCGTGGCGCGACTGCCCAATTGTCATTCCTATGCCCAGATTAACCATGGGTTATATGCCGTTGTTCCAATCCAGGGCATAGTTAACACATCTTAATAATCTGATAGGTTATTGTTTCCCAACGACAATTCTGACTTTGGAGAGCGCTTCCGCGTTCTCTGAGAAGTTTCTGTCCAATAGCAAAAATTCGCCCCTTTTCGGCGGCTTCCTAGCACAAGCGAAGGTTGAGCAAGAGGGGAACCAAAAATGAGCCATCCTGTAGACGTCCATGTCGGTCAGCGCGTTCGTCAGCGTCGCTGGATGATGGGTATGACCCAGCAGCAGCTGGCCGAGAAGGTCGGAATCAAGTTCCAGCAGATCCAGAAGTACGAGACCGGCGCCAACCGCATTTCGGCCTCTCGCCTTTGGGACGTCGCCGCGGCCCTGGACGTGCCGGTGTCGTTTTTCTTCGAGGGGCTGGACAGCGCCATGGAAGGCGCCCGTGCCGACGACATGATGACCGACAAAGAGGCGCTGGATCTGGTGCGCGCCTACTACTCGATCCCCGAGACGCAGCGCCGCCGGCTCTTCGATCTCGCGCGGGTGCTGGGCGAGGCGGCGTAATCGCCACCTGCCGGCCGTCGCGCAGCTTGCGCGGCGGCGACTGAGCGGTCAGGGTTCGCCGGCCGACACACCAGGGGTGGAGTGTACCGGCGGGCGGCGGCGCGATGACGCCAACCCCGTTGCAGCCCCTTGACCGCAAACAGTCTCGTCGGCGCGGCCCGCCTCAACCACGGGCCGCGCCGCGTCATTTTGAGGACCGGCATGACCGCGCCCGACACTGCCCCCAATGCCCCGAGCCCTGATACCGCGGATCTGCTGACCGACCCCGCTCAGCTGCGCCTGCTGGGCCTGCGCCTGGCAGATGCGGCCCGGCTGGAGACCATGGCGCGGTTTCGCCGCCTCTCCCGCCCGGCGGAGAACAAGGACGCTGACGGGGGCTACGATCCGGTGACCGAGGCCGATAAGGCCGCCGAACGCGCCATCCGCGCGATCCTGGAGGTCGAGCGCCCGATGGACCGGATTCTGGGCGAGGAGGAGGACGGTACCGGCGGCAACGGCGCGGGCACCTGGGTGATCGATCCCATCGACGGCACCCGTGCCTATGTCGCCGGGCTGCCGACCTGGGGCACCCTGATCGCCTATGACGACGGCGCCCGCGGGATCCTGGGCGTCGTGGACCATCCGGCCACCGGTGAGCGCTTTATCGGCGTCGCAGGGCATGGCGCGCCGGCGGAGGCGGAGATGCATCAGCACGGCGATCGTTGGCCGATCCGCGTGCGGTCGACGCAGCGGCTGTCCGAGGCGATCCTGATGAGCACGGCGGAGGATCTGTTCACCGCCGAGGAAACCCCGGGCTTTCGGCGCGTGCGCGACAGCGTCCAGCTCACCCGATACGGCGGCGACTGCTACGCCTATGCCATGCTAGCCGCAGGCTTCATCGACGTCGTGATCGAGAGCGGGCTGCAGGCCTATGACATCGCCGCGCCCAAGGCCCTGATCGAGGCCGCCGGCGGCGTGGTGACCGACTGGGAGGGCGGCGACTGTCGCTGGGGCGGCCGCGTGGTGGCCGCCTGCACCCCTGCCCTGGCAGAGGAAGCGCGGCGCCTGCTGGCCGGCTGAGCGGGCCTAGAGCCGTGCTGCGATCAAGTCGTCGGCGGCCGCCCACAGGCGGTCACGGTGATCGGCTGTCTCGATGGGCAGGTCGTGGCGCGCCCCCTCCAGCATCAGCGGCCCTGCGCCCAGCCGCGCCGCCAGCGCCTTGACCGCGTCCGGGTCCACCACCCCCTCACGGGTGCCGAGGCAGATGAGCGCGGGGCCCACACGATCCCGAGGCACCGCCGCGATCTGGCGCACGGCCCCCTGGGCCGCGGCGAGCCATCCGAGCGTCGGCAGCCCTAGTTGCAGCGCTGGCGCGGCGTGCAGCGCCTCGGTCAGCCAGGCGTAGTTCCGCTCATCGCCCGTGAGACAATTGCCGTCGAAGCCGTTGAAGACATAGGGAACCTCCGGCTTGGGCAGCGGCGGCCAGCGGCGGCCGAGGCCGATGGCCCGCGCCGCCCGCGCGCCCTGGTCCATCAGGAGTGCCGTCAGGCCGCGACCCGCGATGTCCGCCATGGGCGCCGACAGGATCAGGGGCAGCGGTGGCAGGAGCCCGCGGGCCGTGGCGCCGAGCGTGATCGCGCCGCCCATGGAATGCGCAAAGACCAGGCGCGGCGGCCCGAGGCGCGTGACCTCTGGCGCGGCCAACAGCGCTGCCAGGTCGCGGTCATAGTCCTCGAAGCGCGCCACATGGCCCTTGAGCGGCTCGTCCAGCAGCCGCGTTGACAGCCCCTGCCCCCGCCAGTCGAGCGAGGCCACGGCGAAGCCGCGCGCCACCAGGGCCGCGGCCGGCAGCGAGGCCTTCTCGAGAAACTCGGTCCGCCCGGTCAGCAGGAGCGCGAGGCCCCGCGGCCCGCCCGGGTTCCACACCGCCCCGCGCAGCCGCGTGCCGTCATTCGCGGTCAGCGCCAGCGACAGATCCCAGGGCAAGCCACCCGGCGGCAGGACGGTCACCGGCCCCTCAGGCGCCGCGGTATCGGCCGCCGCCACAGCACCGCTGGGCAGCGGCGCGCCGGTCACAGGTACTGCACCAGCTTCATCGCAGCACCCATGTCGCCGTCGACCGTGATCTTGCCGGTCATAAAGGCAGAGGTCGGGTCGAGATCGCCGGAGAACATGTCCTTGAAGGTCTCGATATCGCCGGAGACGGTGAGTTCGGCATCGCCCTCGCCCACGCGCACGCCATCGGCGTCGACCAGGATCGCGCCCTCGCCCGGCACGTCGAACTTGACGCTGCCCTCGAAGTCCTTGCCCTCGAGCTTCTCGCGCAGCTTCGCCGCCGCTTTCTCCAACTGCTCCGACATGCCTGTCCCTCCCGGTTCTGTGGCTGACCTTTGCGTCGCCCGGGTTGCACACCTACGCGCCCGCCATACACTTGCCAAGCAGAGGAGGACCGCCGAGATGCCCTATCGTAGCGTCATGCCGATCCTGGCCGCCACCGTGGCCGCCGCCATGGCCGCGACCCTAGCGGCCGCTGTCCTGGTGGCGCCGCCGGCCCAGGCACAGCCGACCCTGCCGGAGGGGCCGGGCGGCGAGCCGCCGACCCTGCCGATGCCGCCCGCGCTGGACGAGGCGCCGCCGATGCCGGATCTGGACGAGAGCGACCTGGTAGAGGAAGGCCTGGGCGACTTCGGCCTGCCCGACGAGACCATGGCCCGCGAGGCGCAGCTCGACGAGTTGTTCCGCCAGCTGAGCGAGGAAGAGAACCCGGCCTGGCCGGTGATCCAGGCACAGATCTGGCGGGTCTGGCGGCGCTCGGGCTCCCCCTCGATGGATCTGCTGCTGCGCCGCGCGATGGAGAAGATGGAGGCCGAGGACTACGCCGCCGCCATCCGCTTCCTCGACGATCTGGTGCGTCTGGCGCCGGAGTTCGCCGAAGGCTGGAACCAGCGCGCGACCGCGTATTTCCTGGCCGGCGACTACGGCCGCTCGATGCGGGACATCGAGGCGACCCTGGCGCTGGAGCCGCGCCACTTCGGCGCGCTCGCAGGCCTGGGCATTATCCTGGATCGCACGGGCAACAAGGCAGGCGCCGTGGCCGCGTACCGCCGGGCGCTGGAGCTGCACCCCAACCTGGAGGGCGCACAGCGCGGCGTCGACCGCTTGTCCGAGGACGTCGACGGCACCGAGCTCTGAGCCGTGGCCCGGGCCTGACCGGGGGACTCGCTGAGATGCTTCCGATGCATGGATTGCCCGGTCGCGCCGGGCAATGAGAGCGTCACCCGCCGAGGGAGCGACCTCGGCTCAGTGCGGCACGCTGGTGGACAGCGTGTTGATCACCACGACGCCGGCGATGATGAGGCCAAGGCCGATGATCGCCGCCAGGTCGAGCACTTGGCCGAAGACCAGATAGCCGATCACCGAGATCAGCACGATCCCGATGCCGGACCAGATGGCATAGACCACGCCGACCGGAATCACCTTCAGCGTCAGCGAGAGAAAGAACAGCGCCGAGGCGAAGGCCGCGAGGCAGATCACGGCCGGTATGGGCCGCGTAAAACCCTCCGAGGCCTTGAGCGCCGAGGTGCCGATCACCTCCCCCACGACGGCGAGGACGAGATAGAGCCAGTGCACGGACACCTCCCTGATGATGGTCACCCGCTGCCGTAGCAGCGCACTTGCACCGGCGAAAGCCATCTCGCCTTGCACCAGGCGCAAAGGATGGATAGGCCACGGCTGACGTTTGCGGGCGCGCCCGCCGCCATAACGGGCTCGGCGATGCAGGACGGAACCGGGATCACCGCGGTCCTCGGCCCCACCAATACCGGCAAGACGCATTATGCGATCACCCGGATGCTGGCGCATCGCACGGGCGTCATCGGCCTGCCGCTGCGGCTGCTGGCGCGCGAGGTTTACGACAAGGTGGTGGCCGAGCGCGGCCCCAGCGTCGCCGCCCTGATCACCGGCGAGGAGAAGATCGTCCCCGCCCAGGCCAAGTACTTCGTCTGCACGGTCGAGGCGATGCCGACCGATGGGATGGCGGACTTTCTGGCGGTCGACGAGATCCAGCTTTGCGCCGACCCCGACCGGGGGCACATCTTCACCGACCGGCTGCTGCACGCGCGCGGGCGGCATGAGACGCTGTTCATGGGCTCGGACGTGGTGCGCAGCCGCATCGCCGCCCTGGTGCCCAGGGTCCGCTTCATGGGGCGCGAGCGGTTCTCGACGCTGACCTATGCGGGATCCAAGAAGATCTCGCGGCTGAAACCCCGCTCTGCCATCGTCGCCTTCTCGGTCGATCAGGTCTATGCGATCGCGGAGCTCATCCGCCGCCAGCGCGGCGGGGCTGCGGTGGTCATGGGCGCCCTCAGCCCACGCACGCGCAACGCCCAGGTCGCCCTCTATCAGGAGGGGGATGTCGACTATCTCGTTGCCACCGACGCCATCGGCATGGGGCTCAACCTGGATGTCGACCACATCGCCTTTGCCGGGCTCACCAAGTTCGACGGGCACCGGCATCGCCAGCTCATGCCGAACGAGATCGGCCAGATCGCCGGGCGCGCCGGGCGCTACACCAAGGACGGCACCTTTGGCGTGACGGGCGAGGCGCCACCCTTCGAGCCCGAACTGGTCGATGCCATCGAGAACCACCGCTTCAAACCGCTCGAAAAGCTCAACTGGCGCAACAGCGAACTGGCGTTCGGGACGGTCGAGCGGCTGATCGCCAGCCTGGAGACCAGCCCCAACGAGCCGGGCCTTGTCCGTGCCCGAGAGGCCGAGGATCTCGCCTCGCTGCGCCTCTGCTACGCCGATCCGGAAATCCGGGATATCGCGACCACCCCACGCCTGGTGCGGCTGTTGTGGGAGTGCTGCCAGATCCCGGATTTTCGAAAGGTCATGACGTCGGATCACGTCGCCCTCGTCGGGCGGATTTTCCATTTTCTGTCCTGTGATGGCGGGGTAATACCCTCGCCGTGGTTGGAGCAGCAGGTCGGGCGGCTGGACCGGGTGGACGGCGATATCGATGCGCTGTCTAAACGCCTCGCGTACATCCGAACCTGGACCTATGTGGCCAACCGGGGGTCCTGGCTGGAGGATGCCGCGGCCTGGCGAGAGCGGACGCGCGTGGTGGAGGACAAGCTGTCCGACGCCCTGCACGCCCGGCTGACGCAGAGATTTGTCGACCGGCGCACCTCGGTGCTGATGCGCCGGCTGAAACAGAAGGAGCGGCTGGTGGCCGAGGTTAACGAGAACGGCGACGTCACCGTCGAGGGGGAGTTCGCCGGCCGGCTGAGCGGCTTCCGCTTCACCGCGGACGACAAGGCGGTCGGCGCGGAGATGAAGGTCCTCCAGGCCGCCTCCGTCTCTGCCCTGCAGGCGGAGTTCAACCGCCGCGCCGACAAGCTCTATAACGCGCCTGACGGCGAGATCGCGCTGACCGAGCAGGGCGGGCTGATGTGGCAGACCGATGCCATCGGCGCGCTGGAGAAGGGCGACAGCATCCTGGCGCCGAAGGTCCGCGTCTTCGTGGACGACATCGCAGAGCCCGCGGTGGCCGAGAAGGTCGAGCGGCGCCTGTCGCATTGGCTGGAGCGGCAGATCAAGGCGCGCTTCGAGCCCATGCTCGCCATGCAGGCCGATGAGACGGTCACGGGCCTGGCCCGCGGTGTGGCCTTTCAGCTCGGCGAGGCGCTCGGCGTCCTGCCGCGGCGCGATATCGCCGATGACATCAAGGCGCTGGCGCAGGAGGAGCGGGGGCTGTTGCGCAAGCACGGCGTGCGCTTCGGTCAGCACCACATCTTCATGCCGCTCCTGCTGAAGCCCGCGCCCACGCGCCTGCGCCTGGTGCTCTGGGGCCTGTGGGAGGGGTTCGAGGAGATCCCCGCGCCCCCGCCGCCGGGCCAGGTGACCGTGCCGATCGAGGTGCAACTGCCCCGCGGCTATTGGACCAAGGCCGGCTATCGCGACTGCGGCACCCGCGCGCTGCGCATCGACATGCTGGAGCGGCTGGCCGACATGCTGCGCCCCATGGATGCCCGCGCGGGGTTCGAGGCGACGGCAGACATGCTCTCGATCACCGGCTGCACGCTCGACCAATTCGCCGAACTGATGGATGGCCTCGGCTTCCAGGGCACCCGCAGCGAACGCCCCAAACCGGTCCGCCGCCCCGCGGAGGCGGCTGCCGAGCCGACGCCGGACGCGGAAACCTCGGCGACCACCGTCGCCGACGCGCCAGCCGAGGATGCCGGGCAGACGGCGGCAGAAACGGACGGAGCGCCCGCCCCGGCCATGGCCGAAGGCGAGGCACCCCAGAGCGAGACCGCCCAACCGCCCGCCACGGAAGAGACGGTCGAGACGCCGTCAGAGGCCGCCGCGCCCTCAACGCCCACACCGAGCGACGACACCGCGCAAGCAGTGGAGACCGAGGAGAGCGCGTCTGCCGGCGACCCGCCAGCGGAGGCGCGCGAGACGCCCGCGCCCGAGCCCGCACCCGAGACTGCACCCCAGGTCGCTGAGGCGGATGTGCCCCCTGCAGCAAAGGAGGAGACCGCGCCAGCGGCCGAGGCCGCCAGCCCTCCTGAGCCTGCCGAGGGTGTAGAGACGGCAGCACCCCTCGAAGGCGCGGAGACGGCAGCGCCCGTCAAGGGCGCGGAGACGGCAGCGGCGGTCGAGGACGCGGAGACAGCGGCGCCCGTCGAGGATGCCGCGCCGGCTGCCATCAGCGACGAGATCGAGGCCTTCTACCTCTTCACGCTCAAGCCCCGCGGGCGCCCCAACCGCCCGCCGCGCCGGGATGGCGCCGAGGGCGGCGGTCGGCGCCGAGGCGGTGGCGGCCGAGGGCGCGAGGGCGCCCAGGCTCAGAGCCATGGTCAGGGCACCGATGGCCAGCAGCCAGCCGGCGGACAGGGCCCAGCGGCAGAGGCAGAGCGGCCAGCCCGCAAACGCTTCGACCAGCAGGGCGGCAACCGTCCCGAGCGCCAGGAGCACGACCGCAAGGGCAAGGGCGGCAAGGGCAAGCGCGGCCCCCAGGACGCCGCGGCCCGCCAAGGCCAGCAAGCGGGCAAAGGGCCGGGTAAGCACCAACGCGATGGCCAGGGCCCGAAACAGGGCGGCAAAGCAGGGCAGACCGACCGGCATGCCCGGCGCGACAAGCCGGTGGATCCGGACAGCCCCTTCGCGATCCTCGCTCAGCTCAAGAACAAGTGACGGACGCACCGACCGACAGCGCGGATACGCCGCGCCCCAAGCTGCGCATCGACAAATGGCTCTATCAGGCGCGGTTCTTCAAGACGCGCGGCCTCGCCGGCGAGGTCGCCACCACCGGGCGGCTTCGGCTGAACGGACGCCATTGCACCAAGGCCGCACAGACCGTGAGCCCGGGCGACGAGTTGAGCTTTCCGCAGGCCAACCGCATCCGCGCGATCCGGGTCATCGCCCTCGGCACCCGGCGTGGCCCCGCCAGCGAAGCGGCCCTGCTCTATGAGGACCTCGCGCCGGAGCCGCCCCGCGACGCCGCACCGCAACCAGGTGACGGGTCAGCGGAAGCAGTGCCCGTGCCGGGGTCAGGCCCGCGTCCCACCAAGCGGCAACGCAGCGAAATCGTGCGCTTGCGACGCCCCGCCCCTTGAAGCCGGCCAAGTGTCTCTTATACCGAACACAGGACCGATGCGGTGTGTACCGCGCGGTTGACAGTCCCTCGCTGGAGCGCCGAATGACCTACGTCGTGACCGACAACTGCATCAAGTGCAAATACACTGACTGTGTGGAGGTCTGCCCCGTCGACTGTTTCTACGAGGGGGAAAACATGCTGGTCATCCACCCGGATGAATGCATCGACTGCGGCGTCTGTGAGCCGGAATGCCCGGCGGATGCCATCCGTCCCGATACCGAGGGCGGGCTGACGCTCTGGCTCGACGTGAACAAGAAATACGCCGATGCTTGGCCCAACATCACGCAGAAGAAGGACCAGCTGCCCGAGGCGGAGGAGTTCGACGGGGTAGAGGGCAAGTACGAGAAGCACTTCTCCGAAAAGCCGGGCGAGGGCGACTGAGCGTCTATCCCGTCCGGCCAGGCCCGGGAGACGGCCCGGATTTGTTCTCGATCGCGTCGGTATCGCGGCAAGATTCCGTGATTGGTTTCATTTCTTTGAACAACCGAGGGCCTCGCGGGTGGAATTCCACGCGATTCTTTGCTACATGTCTCTTTTATGAAGATGGTCCGCTGCCTCCCCCAAGCTCGGCGCCGGGCCTTCGACCTTCAGCGTGTGACCGCACCATTCAGGTAGATGCCTGAGTGGGGCGCCTTTTGCGCCTCGATGCGCTGCTTCGCAGCGTGATCGGGCGCCGACCGACCGGAGAGAACATGGCGAAGAAGACCAACAACTTCTCGGGCGACTTCCGTGCGAACGACTACGTGGTTTATCCCGCGCACGGGGTGGGTAAGATCGTTTCGATCGAGGAACAGGACGTTGCGGGCGTGAAGCTCGAGCTCTTCGTGATCTCGTTCGAAAAGGACAAGATGACGCTGCGCGTTCCGACGGCCAAGGCCGCGTCGGTGGGCATGCGCTCGCTGTCCTCGCCCGATCTGCTTGCCAAGGCGCTGGAGACGCTGAAGGGCCGCGCCAAGGCCAAGCGGGCGATGTGGTCGCGCCGCGCGCAGGAGTATGAGCAGAAGATCAACTCGGGCGACCTGATCTCGATCGCCGAGGTCGTGCGCGACCTCTATCGCGCCGAGGATCAGCCGGAGCAGTCCTACTCCGAGCGCCAGCTCTACGAGGCGGCGCTGGAGCGCCTGACCCGCGAGCTGGCGGCGGTGGAGAACCTCGACGAGAACGCCGCAACCAAGAAGGTGGACGCGGTGTTGGAGACAAAGGCCGCCTGAGGCCGACCGAAGACACATGAAACCGAGGCCCGGGCCGCGCGCCCGGGCCTTTTTCGTTAGGCGAACGCGCAGTTTTGCAGGGCTTTCATCCGGTTTCGCTAGACGCCTGCTGGGTCGCAACGCGCGCATCAGTGCCTGATGCTTGCGGGTCCGGCGCCGCGCCCACCCACGACAGGTTAGCCACCACTCTGCAAACGGCGCTTTACCAGCTTGGTTGCCGATCAGGATCCGGCTGTTCAGCGCTCCTTAGGTGGGTCGCAGAGATACTGACGTGGGTGGGCGCGGGCGCGGGTTACTCGGCAGCACGCCCGAAGTAGCGGCGCAGGATCTCCGCATAGATGCCAGCAAGCGCATGGACATCACGGATCGGCACCTGTTCGTCCACGGCGTGCATACCGCGCCCCACCAGGCCGAACTCCACCACCGGGCAATGGTCCTTGATGAAACGCGCGTCCGAGGTCCCGCCGCCGGTGGAGAGCGCGGGCCGGGCCCCCGTCGCAGCCTCGATCGCCCCGATAACGCTCTCTACCGGACCGTGAGGCTCGGTGAGGAAGGCCACCCCGGAGACGCCCCATTCGAACTGGGCCTCAAGCCCTGTGCCGGCGATCTCCTCGGCCACGATCCGGTCTGCCCAGGCCTCGATCCCATCGGGGGTGTGCAGGTCGTTGAAACGGATGTTGCAGCGTGCCCGGCCCAGGCGCGGGATGACGTTGGAGGCCGGATTGCCGACGTCGATGGTGGTGAGCTGCAGCGTCGAAGGCTCGAAGTGCGCCGAGCCCTCGTCGAGCGGCGTGGCGGCGAGGCGCGCACAGATCCGCGCGAGGGCCGGCAAGGGGTTCTCCGCCCGCTGGGGATAGGCCGTGTGCCCCTGGGTGCCGGTGACCGTGAGCAGCCCGGTCATCGAGCCGCGCCGGCCGATCTTCACCTGATCGCCAAGCACCTCGAGCGAGGTCGGCTCGCCCACCAGACAGAAGTCAACGCGCTCGTCTTCGTCGTCCATCCAGTCGAGGATCGCGGTCGTGCCGTCCTCAGCCACGCCCTCTTCGTCGCCGGTGATCATCAGCACGATGCTGCCCTGGTCGGGGTCGAGCGTGGCGGCGACCTCGATCGCAGCGGCGGCGAAGGCGGCGACGCCGGACTTCATGTCGACACTGCCGCGACCGATCATGACACCCTCGCGCACCACCGCGCCGAAGGGGTTGGCGGACCAATCGGCCGGGTCGCCCACGGGCACCACGTCGGTATGGCCGTTGAAGCCGAAGACGGGCCTGCCCTGTCCGTAGCGGGCGTAGAGGTTTTCGATCCCGCCGCGGCTGATGCGGTGGCAGGCGAAGCCCGCGGCGCTCAGCACCGCCTCCAGATGGGTGATCGCCCCGCCCTCCGCCGGGGTGACGGAGGGGCAGCGAACGAGATCGGCGGTCAGCGCAACGGGGTCGGTCATGCGGTGAAGGTGCTCATGCTGGCGACAATGACGGCGTTTTCGGCGGCGGCGCGGTCCATCAGGGCGGCATCGGCGGCGAGATCCACCGGCCCCTCTGGCGCGGCCCGGGTGCCCCAGCTCTCGACCTCGAGCGGTGCGAGGCCGGCATCGCGCAGCACCGCGACCGTGGCGTCGACGGCGGCCTTCTCGGTCTCAGCGGCGCAGTAACAGACCAGGGCGGCGCCGGTGGCTTCCGCCGGCAGGCCGTCGCCCTCCTTCCGGCCGACCTCGACCATCAGGATGTGAACGGCCTCGACCGCCTCAGTCACGCAAGAGCTCGTTGATCGAGGTCTTGGACCGCGTCCGCTCGTCGACCCGCTTCACGATGACCGCGCAATAGAGCGAGGGACCCGGGCGCCCATCATCGAGCGGTTTCGACGGCAGCGAGCCGGGCACGACGACCGAATAGGGTGGCACCTCGCCCACGAAGGTCTCGCCCGTGGTGCGATCGATGATCTTGGTCGAGGCACCGAGGTAGACGCCCATCGACAGGACCGAGCCCTCGCGCACGATCACGCCCTCGGCGACCTCGGAGCGCGCGCCGATGAAGCAGTTGTCCTCGATGATCACGGGGCCCGCCTGCAGCGGCTCGAGCACGCCGCCGATTCCAGCACCGCCCGAGAGGTGCACGTTCTTGCCGATCTGCGCGCAGCTGCCGACCGTGGCCCAGGTGTCGACCATGGTGCCGCTGTCCACATAGGCGCCCAGGTTCACGAAGGAGGGCATCAGGATCACCCCCGGCGCGATATGGGCGGAATGGCGGACCACGCAGCCCGGCACCGCGCGAAAGCCCGCGGCACGCCACTCGTTCTCGCCCCAGCCCGCGAACTTGGAGGGGACCTTGTCCCACCAGTCAGCACCACCGGGCCCGCCCGAGATCGGCGCCATGTCGTTCAGCCGGAAGGACAGCAGAACCGCCTTTTTGGCCCATTGGTTCACCGACCAGGTGCCGTCGGCCTGTTTCTCGGCGACACGGGCGGTGCCCTGGTCGAGGGCATCGAGCGCGGTCTCCACCGCCTCCCGCACCGCGCCGGTGGTGGCAGTGCTGACGGCATCACGCCCGTCCCAGGCGCTCTCGATGGTGTCGATCAGGCTCTGGTCGGTCATGCTACCCCTCTTGGTGGCCCCTTGGGCGGGGCGCTGCATCCGTGTCGCGGCGGGGTATAGACAAGGGGCCGGCGGCGCACAACGCCGCGCGATCACTCCACCAACAGGTCGATCAGCAGGGTGCGCTGGCGCGGGGCGTTGAAGTTGTCGTCGGACAGGATCGCGATGCGCGTGCGCCCCGCCGCGTCCTGCCAGAGGGCAATTGCCTCCATGTTGTCGATACCGCTGTCGCGGCCCCATTCGGCCAGCGTCTCGCCCGCGTCGAACTCCAGCGTCTCATCGGGCGGCACCGTATAGCGGCGCAAGCGGATGTTGGTGCCGGTCTGGCGCGACCAATGGCGGAACAGCACATAGAGCCGCCCGTACGGGCCGAATTCCGCGGCGGTGACGCCATGCGGGCCGATGGGCGGCAGGGTGGTGCGGGCGACTGGCTCGGCCTCGCCGGCGCGGAACAGAAACACCGGGTGGCCGCCATCGACGCCAAGGCCCTCCAACTGATCCTCCCCGATCGCCAGGATCAGGTCGCAGTCGTGCGGCATGGTCGCCAACCCCTCGATCCCGCCGTTGAAGGGCAGATCGGCAAGAGGTGCCGGGCGCAGGGTCGTGGCGCCCTCGGCGCCCCCGGCGCCCTGCCAGGCGATGCGGTGATCGCGCTCAAAGGCGATGGCGACCGTCTCGCAGGCGGCGGCGAGCGCTTCGGCGTCGCGGTCATCGGCGCCCTCTGGCGCGACTTCCGCCGCCATGGGCGACATCCTGACCTCGGCCAAGGGCCCTGCGGCATCGTCGGGCCTATAGCGCCCCACCATCCAGACAGAGCGGTCCGTCAGGGCAATGAAGCGCTCCTCCCGCAGCAAAAGCGCGGAGAAGCCGCCGAAATCCTCGCTATCCGCCATGAGCTGCCAGGTTTGGCGCTGGCGCACCCCGCTCAGCGCGTCCGGCGTGACCTCGACGGCCACCGCCGTAACGGCAACGGCCCGCTCCTCCGCGCTCGGAAGGGCGGGGAGCAGGGTGGCGAGGAGCAGAGCGACCGCGCCCCTCATTCGACCAGCGTCCGGCATTGCTGCGGCATCTGCGCCAGCGTGATGAGGCGGCCGCGCGGCGGGCCCCGGCGCAGCGTGGGCTTGGCGTTCGGATCGGGCGGCTGGAACCAGGAGGCAAGCTCCGCGCCGCAGCCGTCGCCCGGCGGTGGCGGCGCCTGGTCGACACAGGCGCGGGCGCCTGGGGGGCACGACAGGCGCACGTGGAAATGCGCGTCATGGCCGAACCAGGGGCGGATCTTGCGCAGCCAGCCGCGGTCGGCGGTGGCGGGTTCCCCCTCGCACAGTGCACCCTTGATCGCGGGGTTCACGAAGATCCGCGCAACCTCCGGATCCAGGGCGGCGGCGCGGACCACGGCGTGATGCTCCTCGGTCCAGTTGCCATTCACCCGACGCCCACCGGCGGCGACGACGGTATAGCTGCCGATCTCCTCCCGCTCCGCCTTGGTCAGCACGCGCGCCGACGGCTTGCGCATCCAGAAATCCGCATCCAGCCCGATCTGGTGGGAGGAATGGCCCGAGAGCATGGGCCCACCGCGCGGCTGGGAGATGTCGCCCACATAGAGCCTTGGCCAGCCGATCTCGCGCACCGCCACGGACAGCCGCTCGATGTAGGCAAGCATCGCCGGGTGGCCCCAGTTGCGGTTGCGGCTAAGGCGCATGGCCTGCCAGCCGGGCCCGGTTTCGGCCAGCGCCTGGCCGCCGGCCAGGCAGCCGGCGGCATAGCTGCCGATGGGCGCCGGCTGCCCCACCGCATCGCGCTTGGCACCAAAGATGTAACGCGCCTGTTCCGCCGTCGCCGTACCGCCGACCCCAAGGCCGAGGGCCAGTACCGCCGCCACAAGGAGGTGCCGGAAGAATGGCAGCTCCCCGGAACGCCGCACAGGCCGCAGTTTGGGTCCAGGCCGCGCATCACAAGCCGTCGTCTCGATCGCCATGAAACCCCCCGTGGCGCCAGCCGCTTCGACGTCGCGGAGTATGCCGCAGCGGGGCCGGGCGGAGAAGCGGGGATGGCGCGTGAGGCATCGGGTTGCCACTTCCGCCGTCGCCCGCCGAGGGGCGGGTGTCAGCTGCCCTCCCCGCGCTCTGCGATGGCGCCGTGCAGGGGCGCCAGGAACCGCTGGTCGACGGGCCCGCTCAGCGTCAGCGTCTGCTGCCGCCCCTTCGACCCCAGGCTCCCCTTTGCCACCGTCACAGCCCCCCGGTCCGTCCGCGCCTGGACCTGAACATGCTCAAGCGCGGCATCCGGCAGGGGCAAGAGCGCCCCTTCCCGCATCTCACCCAGATCGCCCAGCGGGAAGGTCCCCAGCGGGATCGTCCCGGTGAGCGAGATCGGCGTCGAGAGCACCTGGGCCAGCATGTGGTCCTGCCACATCCCCCGGTTCGCATCGCCCGCGGTCTGTGCGCTGATCAGGTCGCGCTTAAGCGGCTCCAGCGTAGACACCGGCACCACGAAGTCGAGGCCCGCACCGCGCCGGTCATCGGCGATGTGATAGTTGAGCTTGATAACGAAGATCTCTGAATTGTCCGGCGAAATGCGGACCATGCCGGGAAGCTGTTCGAACCGCGACCGCTTCGCCATGCCGATGGCCGACCGCCCGCAAAGCTCCACGATCGCCTCATCGAAGCACCGCGCCACCATGTCGACGAATCGCCCGTAGATCGCGAGATCGATCGCGGTCAGGGATCGCGCGAAGTTCGATTCCTCGAAGGTGCCGTCGCCACCTAGATAGATATCCAGAACCTTGCCCAACAGCCGCGGGTGCGCCTTGATCAGCCCCGCGCCGTTCTTCTCGGAGTAGGTGAGCAGATAGATCGCCGAGGGCGCATGCAGGCCGCGCAGATAGTCGCCGTGGCGCACAACCTCATAGCCGAAGACCGAAACGTCGATGCCGGGTCGCAGCTCCACCCGGGTGCGCGTGGCGGCGATGGAGGCGAAGGCATGGCACAACGGATCCATCGGCGGAAAGCCCGCAAGCCGCATCTTTGGCCCACGCAGCTTGCGCGCCAAGACGCCTGCCCCACCCACGCCCTTTCCCACGACTGCCTCCTGCCTTCTGCACGGATCTGCCCCCTGCCTGACGCCAAGCCATGACGATCCGGTAAAGGAAACCTCGCGCTAACGCCCCTGCGGCTATGCCCTTGGGGGGCGAGGCTGCAGGGGGAAAGCGGATGAGCGCGGAACGGCCGACGCTGATCAAGAAGGTCACCAACGTTGAGGAAGGGGGCCACCACGGCGGCGCCTGGAAGGTGGCCTATGCCGACTTCGTCACCGCGATGATGGCGTTCTTCCTGCTGCTCTGGCTGCTGAACGCCGCCAGCGAGGAGCAAAAGCACGGCATCGCCGATTACTTCAATCCGACCATCCCGCTCAGCGCGGTTTCCGGCGGCGGCGACGGGATGATGGGCGGGGAGGATATGTTCACCCCCTCTACCCTGGCGGGCAGCGTCGATCGCGGCGTGCGCCCCGAGACCCGGTCGATGGCAGAGGGCGCAACACTGGGAGAGCGGATGGCCTCGCCCTCGACCCCGCCCGCCCCCGGAATCACCGACGGGGTGGACGGCGCGCCCCTGGACGAATCGCAGCAGGAACAGACCGAGGCCACCACGCAGGACGCGGCTAGCGAGGAGGCATCCGCCGACCAGACGGGCGACCAAGCGGCCAACGCTGCGCTGGCGGAGGCGTTGGAGGCCGCGCTCGGCGGCGCCGACGGACGCGACGGCGGCCATCTGAGGGTGCGCACCGCGGAAGATGGCTTGCTCATCGAACTGGTGGACTTGGTGGACCAGCCGCTCTTCGGCCCCGGCACTGCGACGCCTGAGCCGCTGCTCGGCGCCCTCATCGCCATCGTCGTGCAGGCCATCGGCGATACGACCAACCCCATCTCGGTGCTCGGTCATACGGACAACCGCCCCTTCCCCGCGGGCGCGTCCTATACGAACTGGGAACTGAGCGCCGACCGCGCGAACGCCGCGCGACGCCTCATGCTTTCCGCCGGTCTCGCCGACAGCCGCATCATCCGGGTGGAGGGGCGCGCCGATGCCGACCCGCTGCGGCCCGATCCCGGCGCGGCGGAGAACCGGCGGATTGCGATCAAGTTGTTTACCACGTCCGGTTAGACGCCCTTAGGGCCGATGGGGCTAGGAAGCGGACAAAGCGCCCTTCGCAGAAGCAGGAGACGATTCATGACCCTATCCTCGTCGCTCAGCGCCGGTGTCGCCGGGCTCCAGGCGAACGCCACCCGGCTCGCGGTGATTTCCGACAACATCGCCAATGCCTCGACCGTGGGTTATCGGCGCGCCGACGTGGATTTCGCCTCGCTGGTGATCCCGGGCAATCGCAACACCTATACGGCGGGCGGGGTCCGGGCGAGCGCGTTTCGCGACATCGCGACACCAGGCACGCTGATCTCCTCGACGGCCTCGACCGATATCGCGGTCTCCGGCCGCGGCTTCCTGCCGGTCACGGATATCGAGAACGCGGAACAGGCAGCGAACGAGCGGCCCTTCAAGCTGACCGCCACCGGCGCCTTCTCGCGCGATCAGAACGGCTATCTCGTCACCCGGACGGGGCTGGCGCTGCTCGGCTGGCCGACGGACGGCTCCGGTCAGCTCCTTGGCAATGTGGTCCGCGACGGCCCGGCCGATCTCGAGCCGGTGCAGGTGACGGCCTTCCTGACGACCTCCGATCCGACGACCGAGGCGGAGCTGATCGTCAACCTGCCGGCCAGCGCGACGGATGCCGGCGGCAGCGGCGAACCCTTCGCCACGGTCATCGAGTACTTCGACGGCGTCGGCCGCGGCCATCAGCTGACGGTGGAGTACACGCCGACCATTCCCGCCACCGGCAGCTCCAATGAATGGACCGTCAGTCTCTTCGACAGCGCCTCGGCAACACCGGCAACGCCCATTGGCGACTTCACGGTCACCTTCGACCCCTCGCGCACCGGACGCGGGCGCGTCGACGCCGTGACGCCGGGCGGCGGCGTGACCTACGACCCTGCCACCGGGATCATGGGCATCAACGTAGACAGCGGCCCCATCGACCTCTTCATCGGCGGCCCGACGCTCGACCGCGGTCTCACCCAGCTGGAGGCGGGTTTCGCCCCAGTGGCCGTGACGGCGAACGGCTCGCCCGCCGGGCGCCTGGCGGAGCTTGAGATCGACAGCGACGGGTTTCTCACGGGCATCTACGACAGCGGCACCCAGCTGACGCTCTTCCAGATCCCGGTGACCGATGTGCCCAATCCCAACGGCTTGACCGCGGAGGATGACCAGGCCTTCTCGATCTCCTCGCGCTCCGGCCAGCCCTTCCTCTACGACGCCAACACCGGACCCGTGGGCGGCATCCAGTCCTTCACCCTGCAGGAGAGCACGGTGGACATCGCACGGGAGCTTACGGGGCTGATCCAGACCCAGCGCGCCTATTCCTCCAACGCCACCGTGGTGCAGACCGTCGACGAGATGCTGCAGGAGACCACGAACCTCAAGCGCTGAGGCAGCGGGCGTAACCCAGGGAGAAAGGAGTAAGCCATGAGCCTGTCCGGTGCCCTCGCCAGCGCTGTGAGCGGTCTGGCGGCCAATACCCGCCAGCTCCAGGTCACCTCCGGCAACATCGCCAATGCGCTCACCCCGGGCTACGCGGCGCGCGACGTGACGCTGACCACGGCGGCGGCCGGCGGCGGCGTGCGCGTCGTCTCCACCGACCGAGCCGCCGACCCCGCCATCACCGCGCTGAGGCGGGAGGCCGATGCCGATGCCGCCGCCGCCGGCACCCTAGCGGAGGGGCAGGCACGGCTTGCCACGGCCTTCGGCGAGCTCGGCGACAACACCGGGTTGATCCCCGCCGCCGCCCGCATGACCGAGGCTCTGCGTGACCTGGCCGATACCCCGGCCAGCGGCCCCCGGCAGGACGCCGCCGCCCGTGCCGCTGCCGATCTGGCCACCAGCTTCAACACCACGGCGGAGGCTGCGAACACCCTTCGCAGCGACACGGACGCGGAGATCGCGCGCCTGGTGAGCACGGTGAACGCCGCCACCAGCGAGATCGCAGCCCTGAACGCCGAGATCCGGCGCGCCCAGGCCACTACTGGCGACACCACCGCGCTCGAGGATCGGCGCGAGACACTGATCGACCAGGTGAACGGCGCCCTGCCCGTGACCGTCTTCCCCGAGGCCGGCGGCACCGTCTCGCTGCGCACGCGGGAGGGGGCGCTGCTGGTTGGCAACCAGGCCCGGCCGCTGACCTTCACGCCGACCCCCATCGTCACGCCCGGCCAGGCCTATGCCAACGGGACCGGCGCGCTCTCAGGCATCAGCCTCGGCGGCGTCGACATCACGCCGGGTGGCGCGGGCAGCCAACAGCCCACCAGCGGGGCGCTCGCGGGGCTCTTCACGCTTCGTGACACCGAGATCCCCGCTTTCATCGCCAATCTCGACGGCGCCGCCGAGGATCTCATCAGCCGTTTCGAGGGCGTGACCGACCCGACCCTGGCGCCCACCGACGCAGCGCTCTTCAGCGACGCAGGCGCGCGGCTGACCCCGCCGCCCGACCCAGGCCTCGCCGGGCGCCTGACGGTCAACCCAGCGATCGATCCCAGCACGGGCGTGCCCTCACGCCTGCGCGACGGGCTCGGCGCGACGGTTGAGGGGCCGGCCGGCAACGACAGCTTCCTGCGCGCGCTCACGGACGCCCTCGACACCCGTACGACGGCAGCTTCCACGCCCGCCGCCGCCGGCAACCTCGACTTCGCCACCCGGCTCTCCGCCTTGAGCGAGGCCGCCTCCACCAAGCGCGTGGAGGCAGAGACGCTGCGCAGCACAACCGACGCGACGCGCAACACCCTGGCCGACGCGGAGGGGACGACCATCGGCGTCGACCAGGACCGCGAGCTCGAGAACCTCATCCGCATCGAACAGGCCTATGCCGCAAATGCCCAGGTGATCCGCATCGCCTCCGCCATGCTGGACGAACTGACGAGCATCCGATGACCTTCACCTACACCACCGGCTTCTCCGTAGACCCGGCGGCCAGCCAACGAAGCCGCCTCTCGAGCGCGCTGCGCAGCGATCTCGACCGGCTAGCGAGCGAAAGCGTCACCGGCCGCGCCGCCGACCAGCCTGCCGCCCTCAATGGCCGCACGGCGGAGGCGTTGCGCCTCGGCATCCGCATTGACGCGCTCGACGGCTTCGCCGACGCGGCGGAAGTCGGGGCGGAGCGGTTGGGCGCAAAGCAAACCGTCCTCACGGCGGTGCGCGACAACGTCGAGACGCTGTTCAAGGACCTTCAGAGCATCCTCTCTGCGAATGCTCCGGCCGCGCCAGAGCTTGCGGCGGAGGTCGCGACGCAGGCTCTGCAAAGCGTCGTTTCGGCGCTCAACACCAGCTACGCGGGCGCAAGCCTGTTCACCGGCGACCGACCCGATGTGGGCGCGCTCGCCGATGCCGATACGATCCTGGCCGACAGCATCGCGACCGCGGCAGGGGCAGGGGGCGGCGCCGCCGGTGCCGCAGCACTGCGCGCGGCGTTCGACACCCCCGGCGGCGCCTTCGACACCCTCTACTACACCGGCGGCACCGGGGAGGCGGCAGGGATCGGCGTGGACACCGATCTCGTCATCGCGAACCCCCTGCGCGCCGACGACCCTGCCATCCGTGACGCGCTGCGCGAGATCACCGCCGTCGCCGCCCTAGCGTCGCCCGGGGTCACGGCCGACCGGGACGCGCTGATCGCCACGCTTGAAGAGGCCCGCGACGGGCTCATCCAAACCATTGAGCCGCTCGCGACCGCCGCAGGACGCCTGGGGCAATCCGAACAGGCGCTGCAAGAGGCCGAGATCCAGAGCCGCGCTGAGGAGACGGCGCTGACACTGGCGCGCGAAAGCCTGATCGAACGCGATCAGTTCAGCGCGGCGAGCGAACTCAACGTCGTCGAAACCGCGCTGGAGACACTGTTCGCAGCCACTGGCCGGCTGTCCCAGCTCACCCTCTCTTCCTTCATCCGATGACCCTGATCCGCGCCGCCCTCGTCCTGCTCTGCGCCCTCCTGCTGGCGCCCTCGGTCGCGGAGGCGCAGCCGCGGCTCAAGGACCTGGTCGACGTCGAAGGGGTGCGCGGCAACGATCTTGTCGGTTACGGGCTCGTCGTCGGGCTGGACGGCACCGGCGACGGCATCCGCAACGCACCCTTCACGGAGGAGGCCCTGCAGAACCTGTTGGAACGGCTCGGCGTCACCGTCAGCGGAGAGACCTTCCGCACCCGCAACGTCGCCGCCGTCATCGTCACCGCGGTGCTGCCGCCCTTTGCCCGTGCAGGCTCGCGGATCGATGTCTCCGTCTCCGCCATCGGCGATGCGGATAGTCTGCTCGGCGGCACCCTTGTGATGACCCCGCTCAATGCCGCCGATGGCGCGGTCTATGCCGTCGCCCAGGGTCCGGTTCTGGCGAGCGGTTTCGCTGCCGGCGGCGCGGCGGCGGAGGAGGTGACCGGTGTCCCCACCGCCGCCGTCATCCCGGGCGGCGCGCGCGTGGAGCGAGAGGTGGCCTTCGACTTCACCACGCTCTCCACCCTGCGCCTCGCCCTGCGGACCCCGGATTTCACCACCGCGCATCGGATCGCGCGGCGCATCAACCAGACGCTGCCGACCCGGGTTGCGACAGCGCATGACCCTGCGACGGTTACGCTCGCCATCGACCAACTCACCATGGCCCCTGCGGAGGTTATGGGACGCATCGAAAACCTGACCATCAGGCCGGAGCAGCGCGCCAAGGTCGTGGTCGATCAACGCTCGGGGACCATCGTGCTGGGTGCCGACGTGCGCATCAGCCGCGTGGCGGTCAGCCAAGGCAACCTCACCATCCGGGTCGAGGAGCGGCCGATCGCCGTCCAACCGAACCCCTTCGCGGAAGGGGAGACGGTCGTCCTGCCGCGCACGGAAGTCGAGGTGGACGAGGGCGACGGCAACCGCCTTGCCCTGGTCGAGGCCAATGCCACGCTTGCCGACCTTGTGGCCGGGCTCAACGCATTGGGTGTCGGCCCGCGCGATATGATCGACATACTCAAATCCATCGATGCAGCCGGCGCCCTGCATGCAGATTTGATTGTCCGCTGACGGAAGGCAACGGCGCGCACGCCCCCCCAAAAGTGGTTCCGTCCAAGGCGGGGCTATGCGGCGAAGGCATCCTCGGGCAACGCCTCCAAGGACCAGCCGAAGAGCGCCCAGGTCTTGACCATATGCTCCGGCAAAGGTGCCGTGACTTGACGCTCCGCCCCGTCGGGATGGGGAAACCGCAGGGAGAGCGCATGCAGATGCAGCTTCCGGCTCACCCCCTGACCCAGCGAGGCGCCCCAGCCATCGCCCAGATTCTCCGCGCCACGCCCACCGTACTTGCCGTCGCCGATGATCGGCGTGCCAAGTGCTGCCACATGCGCGCGCAACTGATGCGTCCTCCCCGTTACCGGCCGCAACAACACGAAGGACGCCCGCTGCCCGGCGCTCTCGATGACCCGATAGTCGGTGCGAGCCGCCTGGGCCCCAGGCCGTTCCCGCCGTGCATCTGGGTGGACGACCTGCATCTTCTCCACGCCACGCCCGCCCGCCTTCTCGAGCGCGTAATGCACCGTACCCGCCGCCGGTTTCGGGCGCCCGGCCACGGCCGCCACATAGCGCTTCTCAACCGCGCGCGAGCGGAAGGCCTTGGCCAGCGCGACCGCCGCGGCACCCGTGCGCGCAAGCACTAAGACGCCGGAGGTGTCGCGGTCGAGACGATGCACGAGCCTGGGATCATCGTCCCGCCCGAAGCGCAAGGTGGAGAGCGCGCCAGCCAGGTGGCGGACCTGGCCCGAGCCGCCCTGCACTGCCAGGCCAGGCGGTTTGTTGAGCACGATCACCGCCTCATCGCGCCAGAGCACGGCCGCGCGCAATGTCTCGGCCAGCGCGTCGTCGGGCACCGAACGCACGATGGCGGGCGCGGGCACCACCCCCTCCGGCGGCGCGGGCAGTGGGGGAATGCGCACGGTCTGGCCGGGGGTGATGCGCGTCGCGGGCTTCACCCGGCCGCCATCCACGCGCACCTCGCCGCGCCGGCACAGTTTTTCCAGCATGCCCTGCGTCACCTGCGGGAACTGGCGGCGAAACCAGCGGTCGAGCCGCTGCTCGGCCTCGTCCCGCCCGACGACACGATGCTGCACGCCGCTCATGCCAACACCCGCCGCGCCAGCCAGAACCCGACCGCCAGACCGCCGATCGAGAACAGGACCGAGCCCCCGACATAGCCCGCCGCCGCTGCCCAGCGCCCGCGTTCCATCAGGTAGACCGCATCGAGCGAAAAGGCGGAGAAGGTGGTGAACCCCCCCAGCACGCCCGTCAGCAACAAGGGCGCCCAACGGGCGAAATGGCCGACACGCTCCAGCAGCACGACGGCGAGCACACCCATCGCCACAGAGCCCGCCACATTCACGATCACGGTGCCCCAGGGAAACCCGGGCAGGCCGCGGGTGGTCCAACTGACCACCAGGAACCGCAGCGCCGCGCCGACCGCCCCGCCGGCCGCGACGAGGGCGAGCTTAGTCAGCATCCCGCGCCCTCCGCTCCGCCCGACGCGCCTCGAACCAGGCCAGGCGGCGGGCCATCTCGCGCTCGTGCCCGCGCTCGACTGGCCGGTAGAAGACCGGGCGCGCCATGCCGGCGGGGAAGTAGTCCTGGCCTGAAAAACCGTCCTCGGCATCGTGGTCGTATTCGTAGCCCTTGCCGAAACCCTGCTCCTTCATCAGCTGCGTGGGCGCGTTCAGGATATGCGCGGGCGGCGTGAGGTGGCCGGATTGCTTGGCCGCCTGGCGGGCCGCGCCATAGGCCCGGTACGCGGCGTTCGATTTGGGCGCCAGGGCGAGGGCAACCAGCGCGTTGGCGAGCGCCAGCTCACCCTCCGGGCTGCCGAGGCGCTCGTAGACGTCCCAGGCATCGAGGCAGAGACGCGTTGTCTCGGGCTCGGCCAGGCCGATATCCTCCACCGCCATGCGGGTGATGCGCCGCGCCAGATACCGCGGGTCCTCACCACCCTCCAGCATCCGGGCGAACCAATAGAGCGCTGCGTCCGGGTCGGAGCCGCGCACGGATTTATGGAGCGCGGAGATCAGGCCATAGTGCGCATCGCCGGTCTTGTCGTAGAGCGCGGCGCGGCGGCTAAGGCGCGCCGTCAACGTCGGCCGATCGACGGGATCGGGACCGAGGGTCGCCGCCTCCTCCGACAGCGTCAGCAGGGCGCGGCCATCGCCGGCGGCCATGGCGATCAGGGCCTCTCGGGCGTCGTCGGTGAGCGGCAGGGCGCCAATCGCGGCCTCCGCCCGGGCCAGGATCGCCTCAAGGTCGGCCTCGGACAGGGGCTCGAGGCGCAGGACCTGGGCGCGGGAGAGGAGCGCTGCGTTCAACTCGAAACTCGGGTTCTCGGTCGTCGCACCGACGAGCACGATGACCCCGGCCTCCATCTGGGGCAGGAAGGCGTCCTGCTGCGCCTTGTTGAAACGGTGGATCTCGTCGACGAAGAGCAGCGTGCCGCGGCCGTTGGCATGGCGGGCACGGGCGGCCTCGAAGACCTTCCGCAGCTCTGCCACGCCAGAGAAGATGGCGCTGATTTGCACGAAAGTCAGGTCGGTCGCCCCGGCGAGCAGCCGGGCGATGGTGGTCTTGCCGCAGCCGGGCGGCCCCCACAGTACGATGGAGGAGAGCCTGCGGGCTGCGACCATCGCCCCGAGCGGGCCGTCGGGGCCGAGGAGATGCTGCTGGCCTGCCACCTCCTCCAGCCGCTGAGGGCGGAGGCGGTCGGCGAGGGGTCGCGGCCCCTCAGGCGCCGCGGCCGCCGGCTCAAGCTTGTCGAACAGATCGGTCATCGCGGGTCCTCGCCATGCCCGACAGCCTAGCGCCCAGGCACGGCGGCCCCAAGCGATCAGTCGTCGTAGGTCGCGAGCGCCTCGTCGGCCTCGGACCGGGCACGGTCGCCGGCGCCCTTGGCGTCCTCGTCGCGGTCCACCAGCTCGATGATAGCCATGGGCGCCATATCGCCGTAGCGGAAGCCTGCCTTCAGGACGCGGGCATAGCCGCCCGGCCGCTCAGCATAGCGCGGGCCGAGCACGTCGAAGAGCTTCTTGACCATCAGCGGCTGGCGGATCTTGGACTGGGCCAGCCGGCGGTTGTGCACACTGTCGGTCTTGGCGAGCGTGATCAGCTTCTCGACGACCGGGCGAAGCTCCTTCGCCTTGGGCAGGGTCGTCTTGATCTGCTCGTGCTCGATCAGGGCACAGGCCATGTTCGCAAACAGCGCCTTGCGGTGCTCTGCGGTGCGGTTCAGTTTGCGCGGTCCATTGCGATGGCGCATCTCATCAATCTCCGTCTACGGGTTTTATACTTTGTGGCGGCCTTGGTCCGGTTCGGTGCCGGGGCCTCATTGGGGCTTGCGCCCGGGTCGTCCGTCGTCTCCGTCACACGGGCGGTGCGTGGGAACCACGCACCCTACGTAGGGTGCGTGCTCGTCACGCACCGTCAGAAGTGGTCTTCGAACTTCTTGGCGAGATCCTCGATGTTCTCGGGCGGCCACTGGGGCACGTCCATGCCGAGGTGCAGACCCATCGTGGTCAGCACCTCCTTGATCTCGTTCAAAGACTTGCGGCCGAAGTTCGGGGTACGCAGCATCTCCGCCTCGGTCTTCTGGATCAGGTCACCGATGTAGACGATGTTGTCGTTCTTCAGGCAGTTCGCCGAGCGGACCGACAGCTCGAGCTCGTCGACCTTCTTGAGCAGCAGCGGGTTGAACTCCAGCTCGTCCTCGCTGTCGTAGCCGCCGGCCTCCTTGGGCTCCTCGAAGTTGATGAAGGTCTGCAGCTGGTCCTGCAGGATCCGCGCGGCATAGGCCAGGCTATCCTCCGGGCTCAGCGTGCCGTCGGTCTCCACCGTGATCGAGAGCTTGTCGTAGTCGAGGACCTGCCCCTCACGCGTGGGCTCGACCTTGTAGGACGCGCGGCGCACGGGCGAATAGATCGCATCGACCGGGATCAGGCCGATTGGCGCGTCCTCGGGCCGATTGCGGTCGGCCGCGACATAGCCCTTACCGGTGTCGACCGTCAGCTCCATGTGGACCGACGCACCGTCGTCCAGGTGACAGATCACATGGTCGCGGTTGATGATCTCGACGCCCGCGATCTCCCCGATGTTGGCGGCGGTGACCGCGCCCGGGCCGTTAGCTGTCAGGTGCACGCGCTTCGGCCCCTCGCCATCCATCTTCACGGCCAGACCCTTCAGGTTCAGCACGATGTCGGTCACATCCTCACGGACGCCGGCGACCGAGGAGAACTCGTGCAGCACGCCGTCGATCTGGACCGCGGTCACCGCGGCGCCCTGCAGCGACGACAGCAGCACGCGGCGCAGCGCGTTACCCAAGGTCAGGCCGAAGCCGCGCTCCAGGGGCTCCGCCACCGCCGTAGCCGTCCGCTCGGGGTCAGCACTCGGTGAGATGTTCAGGCCCGCGGGCTTGATCAGGTCCTGCCAGTTCTTGTGGATCATGGGTGTCTCCTCAATTCTTGCCCGGCACCGGATCCGGCGATGCGGGCCCCCGAGGAAAACGACCAAGCCCGCCCCCGAGGGAGACGAGCCTTGGACGCCGACGAGTATTCCGGGGCGCGCGCCAGCCGGCGCGGCACGACAGGGTCAAACGCGGCGGCGCTTCGGCGGGCGGCAGCCGTTGTGGGCGATCGGCGTCACGTCACGGATGGCCGTGATGGTGAAGCCTGCGGCCTGAAGGGCGCGCAACGCGCTCTCCCGGCCCGACCCCGGGCCCTGTACCTGCACCTCGAGCGTGCGCACGCCGTGCTCCTGCGCCTTGCGCCCCGCATCCTCCGCGGCGACCTGGGCCGCGTAGGGGGTCGATTTGCGCGAGCCCTTGAAGCCCATCATCCCGGCCGAGGACCAGGAGATCGCGTTGCCCTGCGCGTCGGAGATCGTGATCATCGTGTTGTTGAACGACGAGTTCACATGCGCGACGCCGGCGGTGATGTTCTTGCGCTCCTTGCGGCGGGGTGCCGCGCGCTTTTCGCGAGCCATTGCCTCTGCTCCTTACTTCTTCTTGCCGGCGATCGGCTTCGCGGGACCCTTGCGGGTGCGCGCATTGGTATGGGTGCGCTGGCCGCGCACGGGCAGGCCGCGGCGATGGCGCAGGCCGCGGTAGCAGCCCAGATCCATGAGGCGCTTGATGTTCACCGCACGCTCGCGGCGCAGGTCACCCTCCACCTGGAGGTTGCCGTCGATGTACTCGCGGATCGCCAGCACCTCGGCGTCGGACAGCTCGTTCACACGGCGCTCCTCACCGATGCCGACGCTCGAGCAAACCTCGCGCGCCGCGGCGCCGCCGATGCCATGAATGTAGGTCAGCGCGATATGGACGCGCTTGTTCGTCGGAATGTTGATGCCTGCGATGCGGGCCACTGGTTACTCCGTCTTCCTGCCGACCCCTCAAGGGGCGCCGCCTGATCCCGTGCCGCACACGCGGCCGTCATTCTCATCGTCGGCGGGCGCAAAACCCGTCGTTTAAATGCATGGCGCCACGCCCACGCCCCATCGGCGCCGGTGCGGTCGCATGACATCCTTGTGTCGCCGAGGCGCGGGAATATACCCGGGGCCCTGCCCCGGTCAAGAGCACCAGGGGGCCTGTCAAGACAAAAAGGGCGGCGCATCTCGACGCCGCCCTTTTGCATCCATGTATCCGCGGCTTGCGGCTGAAGCCGCCCCCCGCTCAGCCTGCCGTCAGGCGTCGGCCGGCGCGTTCAGCGCGGCCTTCAGCGCGACGGTGACGTGGTCGATCTCGGCCATGCCGTCGATGGTCGCCAGCTTGCCGGTCTTGGCGTAGTAGTCGATCAGCGGCGCCGTCTCGGCGTGATAGACCGCAAGGCGCTTTTTCAGCGTCTCCTCGTTGTCATCCGCGCGGGTGCCGCCGGACTCTGCTGCCCGGGTTTTGATGCGGTCGACCAGCCGGTCGTCGTCGACCTGCATCTCGACGACGGAGTCGAGGACCATGCCCTTCTCGAGCAGGAGCCTGTCCAGCGCCTCGGCCTGCGCCACCGTCCGCGGGAAGCCGTCGAAGATCACGCCGCTGGAGGCCTTGACGTCATCCTGGTCCAGCCGGTCGGACACGCAGCCGATGACGATGTCGTCGGAGACGAGGCCACCCGCCTCCATCACCGCCTTGGCCTTCTGGCCAACCTCGCTGCCAGCCTTCACCGCGGCGCGGAGCATGTCGCCCGTCGAGAGCTGCACCATGCCAAGGCTCTCGACCAAGCGAGCGGCCTGCGTTCCCTTACCCGCGCCCGGGGGGCCGAGAAGAATAATGTTCATGTCTGTCCTCCCAGACTTTCCGCCGACCTGTATGGGCGGAGAGGGTGCGTTCACGTCCGGCGTTTGCCCCGGATCTTAGACTTTTCGATCAGTCCCTGATACTGGTGCGCGACCATATGGCTCTGCACCTGGGTGATGGTGTCCATGGTGACTGAGACCACGATCAGCAGCGAGGTGCCGCCGAAGTAGAAGGGCACCTGCAGCTCGGCGATCAGCAACTCGGGCAGCAGACAGACCACCACCAGATAGATCGCGCCGATCACCGACAGCCGCGTAAGCACATAGTCCAGATACTCTGCCGTGCGCTTGCCGGGCCGGATGCCGGGCACGAAGCCACCATGCTTCTTGAGGTTGTCGGCCACGTCCTCGGGGTTGAAGACCACGGCCGTGTAGAAGAACACGAAGAAGATGATGAGCGCGGCGAACAGCACCAGGAAGAGCGGCTGGCCGTGCCCGAGCAGCGCCGCGACGGTGCCGAGCCAGCCGACCTCGCCCCCCTGTGCCCCGAAGCTCGCCACGGTGGTGGGCAGCAGCAGCAGCGAGGAGGCGAAGATCGGCGGGATAACGCCGGCGGTGTTCAGCTTCAGCGGCAGGTGGCTGTTCTCACCGCCGTAGAGCTTGTTGCCGACCTGGCGCTTTGGGTACTGGATCAGGATCTTGCGCTGGGCGCGCTCGATGAAGACGACCGCGTAGATGACGCCGATCGCCAGGATGATGATCCCGAGGATCGCGATGGTCGACAGCTGCCCCGTGCGGCCAAGCTCGAAGAACTGCGCCAGCGCACCCGGCAGCTCGGCCACGATGCCGACGAAGATGATGAGCGAGATGCCGTTGCCGATGCCGCGCGCGGTGATCTGCTCGCCCAGCCACATCAGGAACATGGTGCCGCCGACCAGCGTTATGACGGCGGAGGCGCGGAAGAACGCGCCAGGGTCCAGGGCCAGCCCCTGCCCCTCCAGCCCGATGGAAATGCCGTAGGCCTGGACGGTGGCCAGGAACACCGTGCCGTAGCGGGTATATTGGTTGATCTTCTTGCGTCCGCTCTCGCCCTCTTTCTTGAGCTTCTCGAGCTCGGGCACCATCGAGGTCATCAGCTGCATGATGATCGAGGCGGAGATGTACGGCATGATGCCGAGGGCGAAGATCGCCATGCGCCCCACGGCGCCGCCGGCGAACATGTTAAAGACGCCGATGATCCCGCCCTGCGTCTGCTCCATGAACTGGGCAAGCTGCACGGTGTCGATGCCGGGCATGGGGATGAAGGTGCCGACGCGGTAGACGATCAACAGCGCGATGGCGAAGAGGATGCGGTTCTGCAGGTCCTTGGCCTTGGAGAAGGCCGACCAACTCATGTTCTGTGCGATCTGCTCGGCGGCTGATGCCATGGTTCTCGCTCGTCCTCTCGCCCGCGCTTAGCGGACGTCGCTTCCGAAGCGCGGAAACCCGCGCAGGTTCCACAAGCGCGGTAGCCCACGCAAGTTCCACAGAGGGTGCCGACGATGCAAGCGCTCGCAGCGCCGCGCCCTCACTCTGCCGCGTTCGGGGTCACCGAAACGCAGTCAGGGCGCGGGTCTCCCCGCGCCCTGCCGTCACATAACCGTCGGGCCGGATCGGCTCAAGCCTCGGCCTCGGCGCTGGCCTTCACCTTCACGGGCGCGGTGGTCAGCGTGCCACCGGCCTTCTCCACCGCCTCAACCGCGGCCTTGGAGGCGCCGGTGACGGTGATGTCGAGCTTCGGCAGCGCCTTCGCCTCGCCGTTCTCATCGGCCAGCATCTTCGCCAGCACCCGGATGCCGTCGCGCTTGCGCCGGATCAGGCCGGAGGCGACGAGCACATCCTCGGTGATCGGCTGGCTGGCGTCGATCTTGCCCGCCTCGATGAAGACCTGGATCAGACCCAGGTTGGTCACCGCATAATGCGAGGGGTTCGGCACGTTGAAGCCGCGCTTCGGCAGGCGCCGGTGGAGCGGCATCTGACCGCCCTCGAAGCCCTTGATCGCCACGCCCGAGCGAGACTTCTGGCCCTTGATGCCGCGCCCGCCGGTTTTGCCGAGGCCCGAGCCCGGACCGCGGCCGACGCGCTTGCGCTTCTTGGTGGCACCGGGGTTGTCCCGGAGTTCATTCAGTTTCATGACGCATCTCTCCTCTGCCGGACCGCACGGGGCGATGCGCCTGCCCCGCCGCCACAGCTCAACGGTGCGTGGGGACCACGCACCCTACGTGGTGGGTAGGGTGCGTGCTCGGCACGCACCGTCCGCCCCTCGGTGGTAGACCCCTCCCGCGGTTGGCTGCGGGAAGCGGCAAGCGCCACCGCTCAGCCCCGCTCCTCGACGATCTCGACGAGGTGGGGGATCGAGTTCACCATCCCACGGACCGAGGGCGTATCCTCCAGCTCGCGGGTCTTGTGCATCTTGTTGAGGCCAAGGCCGATCAGCGTCTCGCGCTGCTTGGCCGGCCGGCGGATCGGGCTGCCGATCTGCTTGACGACGATGGTCTTCTTGCTCTCGGCCATGGATTACGCCTCCGCTTCCTCGGCCGCAGGCTCAGCGGTCTCGACCGGGGCCTGCTGGTCGCGCGCCGGCAACACCTCGGAGACCTTCTTGCCGCGCCGCTGCGCCACCATGCGGGGCGAGTACTCGTCCTTCAGCCCCGCAAAGGTGGCGCGCACCATGTTGTAGGGGTTCTGCGAGCCGGTCGATTTCGCGACCACGTCCTGGACGCCCAGCATCTCGAAGACCGCGCGGCAGGGGCCGCCGGCGATGATCCCGGTACCCGCAGGCGCCGAACGCATCATCACGCGACCTGCGCCGTGGCGACCCTGCACGTCGTGGTGCAGCGTCCGACCCTCGCGCAGGGGCACGCGGATCATGGTGCGCTTGGCTTCCTCGGTCGCCTTGCGGATCGCCTCCGGCACCTCCTTGGCCTTGCCCGAGCCGAAGCCCACGCGGCCCTTTTGGTCGCCAACAACCATAAGCGCTGCGAAACCGAAGCGCTTACCGCCCTTCACCGTCTTGGAGACGCGGTTGATCGCGACCAGACGCTCCTGGAACTCCGGATCGCGGTCTTCGTCGCGGTCGCGACGACGCTCGCGGCGGCCCTCACGTTCTGCCATTGCTCTCTCCTCAGAACTTCAGGCCGCCCTCACGGGCGGCATCTGCCAGCGCCTTCACCTTCCCGTGGAAGAGAAAGCCGCCGCGATCGAAATAGACCTCGCCGATATCCTTGGCGCGGGCCCGCTCCGCGAGTGCCGCGCCGACCTTGGCCGCCGCATCGACGTTGTTCTTGCCGACGACGCCGAGACCCGGCTCCAACGAGGAGGCCGCGACAACGGTCGCCCCCTGCCGGTCGTCGATGATCTGCACCGAGATGTTCTTCGAGCTGCGATGCACCGACATGCGCAGCCGCCCGGCCGAGGTCTTCTTGAGCTTGTTGCGCACGCGCAGGCGGCGCTTGATGAACAGCTCTCGCTTTGAAAGTGCCATGTGTGTCCGCCTTTACTTCTTCTTACCTTCCTTGCGGAAGATGTACTCGCCCTTGTAGCGGATGCCCTTGCCCTTGTAGGGCTCCGGCCGCCGCCAATCCCGGATCTTCGCCGCCGTCTCGCCCACCAGCTGCGCGTCCGAGCCGGTGATGATGATCTCGGTCGGCTTGGGGCAAGCGATGTCGATACCCTCGGGCACCGCGAACTCCACGTCGTGGGAGTAGCCGAGCGCCATCTTCAGCGTCTTGCCCTGCATCTGAGCGCGGTAGCCGACGCCCTGCAGCTCCAGCTCCTTCTTGAAGCCGTCCGTCAGACCCGTCGCCATGTTCGCGATCATCGTGCGGGTCATGCCCCACTGCTGACGCGCGCGCTTGGTGTCGTTGGCAGGCTTCACCAGGACCCGGTTGTCCTCGATCGTGATCGTGACATCGTCGGTCGCGGTGAAGGTCTGCTGACCCTTCGGCCCCTTGGCCGTGATGGTCTGGCCATCGAGCTTGAACTCGATGCCCTTCGGTGCCGCGATGGGCTTCTTGCCGATGCGTGACATGAACCCCTCCTCAGAACACGGTGCAGAGAACTTCGCCGCCCACGTTCTCGGCCCGCGCGCGGTGGTCGGACATGACCCCGCGGTTGGTCGAGACGATCGCGACACCCAGGCCGTTGCGCACCATCGGCACCGCCTTGGACGCGGAATAGGCGCGCCGGCCGGGGGTGGAGATGCGCTTCAGCTCTTTGATCGCGGGCTGGCCGTCGAAGTACTTCAGCGAGATCTCGAACTCGGGCTTGTGGTCGCCCTGGTCGATCTTCTCATAGCCGCGGATGTAGCCTTCCTCGACCAGCACATCGAGGACCCAGCCCCGAAGCTTGGACGCAGGCGAGCGCACCGTCGACTTGTTGCGCAGCTGGGCGTTGCGGATACGGGTCAGCATATCGCCGAGCGGATCGTTCATGCTCATCTAGGCCCCTCCCTTACCAGCTCGACTTGACCATGCCGGGCACCTGACCGATCGAGGCCAGGTCGCGCAGCGCGATACGGCTCATCCGCAGCTTGCGGTAGTAGGCCTTCGGACGGCCCGAAACCTCGCAGCGGTTGTGCAGACGTGTGGGCGAGGAGTTGCGCGGCAGCTTCGCCAGCTTGAGGCGCGCCTTGAAACGCTCCTCCATCGGCTGGTTCTCGTCCGACGCGATCTCCTTCAGGGCGGCCCGCTTGGCCGCATACTTCTTCACCAGGCGCTGACGCTTCAGCTCGCGCTGGATCATGGAAACCTTTGCCATCTCTCATTCTCCTCCGCGCTCAGGTCCGGAAGGGCATGTTGAAGTGGGTCAACAGCGCCTTCGCCTCGGCGTCCGTGCGCGCCGTGGTGCAGATGATGATGTCCATCCCCCACATCTGATCGATCTTGTCGTAGTCGATCTCGGGGAACACGATGTGCTCCTTGATGCCCATGGCATAGTTGCCACGACCGTCGAAGCTCTTGGGGTTGATCCCGCGGAAGTCGCGGATGCGCGGCATGGCCACGGTCACCAGACGATCCATGAAGTCGTACATGCGGTCGCGGCGCAGCGTGACCTTGACGCCGAGCGGCATCTCCTCACGCACCTTGAAGCCCGCGATCGACTTCTTGGCCTTGGTGATCACCGGCTTCTGGCCCGCGATCTTCATCAGATCGTCATGCGCGGCCTTGATCTTCTTGCTGTCGCCGACAGCCTCGCCCACGCCCATGTTCAGGACGACCTTGTCCAGCGACGGGACCATCATCGCGTTCTTGTAGCCGAACTCTTCCATGAGCTTGGCCTTGATCTCCTCGCGGTACAGCGTGCGCAGCCGCGGGATATAGGCGGAACCGTCAGCCATCGATGACCTCCCCCGACTTCTTGGCGTAGCGGACCTTGGTGCCGTCCTCCTGGATGCGGAAGCCGACGCGCGTCGGGCCACCGTCCTTGGGATCGACCAGCGCGAGGTTCGAGACCTGGATCGGCGCTTCCTTCTGGAGGCGGCCGCCCTGGCTCTGCGCGGTCTGGCGGGTGTGGCGCGTCACCATGTTCACGCCGGCCACCACGGCCCGGTTCTCCTTGGGCAGCATGAGGGTGATCTCCCCCTCCTTGCCCTTGTCGCGGCCGGTCAGGACCACGACCTTGTCGCCCTTCTTGAGCTTGGCGGCCATCACAGCACCTCCGGCGCGAGCGAGATGATCTTCATGAAGTTCTTGCCGCGCAGCTCGCGCACCACCGGCCCGAAGATACGGGTGCCGACGGGCTCGAGGTTGTTGTTGAGGATCACCGCGGCATTGCGGTCGAAGCGGATGACGGTCCCGTCATCGCGGAAGACTTCCTTGGCGGTGCGCACGACGACGGCCTTGCGGACGTCGCCCTTCTTCACACGGCCGCGCGGAATGGCTTCCTTCACCGAGACGACGATGATGTCGCCGACGCTGGCGTATTTGCGCTTGGCGCCGCCCAGCACCTTGATGCACTGAACCCGACGTGCGCCGGAATTGTCGGCGACGTCCAGATTGGTCTGCATCTGGATCATTTCAGCTCTCCCGACCTGCGGAGACGCGCTCCGCGGTTTCGACGAGCTGGAGGGTTATCGCGGGTCAGCCGACCTTCTCGATAACCTCCCAGCGCTTGGTTTTCGACAGGGGCGCACACTCGCGAATGCGCACGGTCTCGCCCGTCTTAAAGGCATTGTCGGCGTCATGCGCGCGGTACTTCTTGCTGCGCTTGACGGTCTTTTTCATCAGCGGGTGCGTGAAGCGCCGCTCGACGAGCACCGTGACGGTCTGCTCGTTCTGGTCGCTCACCACGGTGCCCTGCAGGATACGCTTCGGCATGCTCAGACCTCCCCAGCCGGTGCTGCGGCAGCCGTCGCAGCGGACAGCGCCTTCTCGTTCAGGATCGTCTTCACCCGCGCCACGTCGCGGCGCACGATGCGCATGCGCGCCGTGTTCTCCAGCTGGCCCGTGGCCTGCTGGAAGCGCAGGTTGAACGCCTCCTTGCGCAGCGCTTCGAGCTGATCGCGCAGCTCATCCGGGGTCTTGCCCCGCAGTTCCTTGGCGTCCATCGCCTCACGTCCTCGTCAGTACAATCACCGGATGGCCCCGTCTCGTCAGAGCAGGGTCACCATCAGCCCGGTGGGTGATCAAGTGAGCGCGCCGTATAAGCCGCTCGGTGATCCGCCGCAACCCCGAAAACCGCGGCTGGCAGCGGTATTTTCAAGGTTTCGTCACAGAGGTCTTTCAACCGCCCCGCCCGCGCTTAGCGCCGAGCGCTCGGAGGCGAGGTGAGCGGCCCTAGGCCGAAGCCCTGCCACCCTCGCCGGACGCCGACCAGGATGCCGGGATACGCATATGGATCGCGCCACCCGGCGTCTCGTCGACGGTCAGGGTGAGTTCGGGATGCTTGGCGAGATACTCGTCCACCGCCAGACGGCAGCCCTGGAACGACAGGTAGTCGTCGATCTGCACCCAGCCGCCCGGCACCATGCGCGGCATGAAGGTCTCCAGCACCAGCTTGGTGGGGTCGTAGAAATCGCAGTCGATGTGCAGAAACGCCACCGGCCCTGTGTCCGAGCCCGGCAGCGTGTCGTCATACCAGCCCTTGTGGAAGACGACCCGGTCCATGCGGGCGCCGACCTTGCGCAGCACGCTGACAACGCGCTTGGGGCTGCCGACGACATCGCCCACCCACTTGAGCGCGGCCTCGCCGTCCTCCTTGGTGGACTGCGGCAGTCCCTGCCAGGCATCGAAGAGGTGCAAGCGCCGGTCGTCCGCGCGAATGGCATAGGCTATCAGCGCCGCCGTCCCACCGTCCAGCACCCCGCATTCGACGAAATCGCCGGCGATCCCCTCGGCGACCAGCGCAGCGGTCTTTTCGTGGATGGACCGCTGGCGCGGCAGCGATGCCTGCGTGAACGCATAGACGTGGCAGTAGGGCTCGTCTGGAACGAAGTTCTCCCTCAGAACGCGCTTGCGCAGCGCCCTGAGGTAGGGATGCCAGGTCTTCGGGATCGCTTTACGAAGGCGCGCATAAGCCTGTTTGGGCGCGCCGTCGCCTTCAGCATGCATCGGTCGACTCTCCCCCAGATAGTTCCCCGACGTGATTTAGCGCATCACCAGTCTTCGCGAATGACAACCCGCGTCTGGACCGGCAGTTTCATCGCGGCAAGACGTAGCGCCTCCCGGGCGATCGGCTCGGCAACGCCATCGATCTCGAACATGATCCGGCCCGGCTTGACCTTGGCCGCCCAGTACTCGACCGAGCCCTTGCCCTTACCCATACGCACCTCGGTCGGCTTTTGTGTGACCGGCACGTCGGGGAAGATCCGGATCCACACCCGGCCCTGGCGCTTCATGTGGCGCGTCATGGTACGGCGCGCAGCCTCGATCTGGCGCGCGGTCACCCGCTCCGGCGTCACCGCCTTCAGGCCATAGGTGCCAAAGTTGAGCTCGGTGCCCCCCTTCGCCTCACCCTTGATGCGGCCCTTGTGCTGCTTGCGGAATTTCGTTCGCTTCGGCGACAGCATTCTTCTTACTCCTTACCGGTCGCGGTCGCGGTCACGATCGCGGCCACGCCCGCCCTGCGGACGGCCGGCGCCACCCTCCTGGCGCTCCTGCTCCAGGCGGTCGCGCGCGGACGGATCATGCTCCAGGATCTCGCCCTTAAAGATCCAGACCTTCACGCCGATGATGCCATAGGCGGTCTTCGCCTCGGCCAGCGCATAGTCGATGTCGGCCCGCAGGGTGTGCAGCGGCACGCGCCCCTCACGATACCACTCGGTCCGCGCGATCTCCGCGCCGCCAAGACGGCCGGCACAGTTGATGCGGATGCCGAGCGCGCCCATGCGCATGGTGTTCTGCACCGCCCGCTTCATGGCGCGACGGAAGCCGACGCGACGCTCGAGCTGCTGGCAGATGTTCCGCGCGACCAGCGCCGCATCCATCTCCGGCCGGCGGATCTCCACGATGTTGAGGTGCAGCTCCGAGGTCGTGAGCTTCGCCAGCTTCTGGCGCAGCTTCTCGATGTCGGCGCCCTTCTTACCGATGATCACGCCGGGGCGCGCCGTGTGCACGGTCACGCGGCACTTGCGGTGCGGCCGCTCGATCGTGACGCGGGAGACGTCCGCCTGGGCGCACTCCTTCTTGATGAACTCCCGGATCTTGAGATCCTCGTGCAGGAGCTTGCCGTACTCGGCGCCGTCGGCGAACCAGCGGCTGTCCCAGGTACGGTTGATGCCGACGCGCAGGCCGACCGGATTGACCTTGTGACCCATCAGGCCTGCTCCTCTACCTGGCGAACCTTGATCGTCAGCTGGCTGAACGGCTTCTCGATCCGTCCGAACCGGCCGCGGGCGCGCGGACGGCCGCGCTTCAGCACCAGGTTCTTGCCCACATAGGCCTCGGCGACGACCAGTTCGTCGACATCCAGGCCGTGGTTGTTCTCTGCGTTCGCCACCGCCGACTGCAGCGTCTTCTTGACGTCCGCCGCGATGCGCTTCTTCGAGAAGGTCAGCGCCGCCAGCGCCTTGTCCACCGGCATGCCGCGGATCATGCCCGCCACCAGGTTCAGCTTCTGGGGGCTGGTCTTCAGCATCCGGTTCATCGCCATCGCCTCGTTCTCGGCGACGCGGCGCTCATTCTTCGCCTTGCCCATCGCCGATTACCTCCGCTTGGCTTTTTTGTCGGCCGCGTGGCCGTAGTAGGTGCGGGTCGGCGCGAACTCGCCGAACTTGTGGCCGATCATATCCTCGGACACCGCCACCGGCACATGCTTCTGGCCGTTGTGCACGCCAAAGGTCAGCCCCACGAACTGGGGCAGGATGGTCGACCGGCGCGACCAGATCTTGATCACTTCATTGCGGCCCGACTCGCGTGACTTCGCGGCCTTCTTGAGGACGTAGGAGTCGACGAACGGACCCTTCCAGACGGAACGTGGCATCTAAAGGTCCTCTTACTTCTTCCGCGCGTGGCGCGAGCGCACGATCAGGCGGTCGGTGCCCTTGTTCTTGCGGGTCTTGCGGCCCTTCGTGGGCTTGCCCCAAGGGGTGACCGGGTGGCGACCGCCGGAGGTCCGGCCCTCACCACCGCCGTGCGGGTGATCGATCGGGTTCATGGCGACGCCGCGCACCGCGGGGCGCTTGCCCTGGTGGCGCGTGCGCCCGGCCTTGCCGAAGTTCTGGTTCGAGTGGTCGGGGTTCGAGACCGCGCCCACGGTCGCCATGCACTCCTGGCGGACCATCCGCAGCTCGCCCGAGCTGAGGCGGATCTGCGCATAGCCGCCATCGCGGCCGACGAACTGGGCGTATTGCCCGGCCGAGCGCGCGATCTGACCGCCCTTACCCGGCTTCAGCTCGATGTTGTGCACGATGGTGCCGATCGGCATGCCCGAGAAGGGCATCGCGTTGCCCGGTTTGATGTCCGCCTTGGCACCCGCGACGACACTGTCACCCACCGAGAGGCGCTGCGGCGCCAGGATATAGGCCAGTTCGCCGTCTTCGTACTTCACCAGCGCGATGAAGGCCGTGCGGTTGGGATCGTATTCAATCCGCTCCACCACCGCCGGCACATCGTGCTTGCGCCGCTTGAAGTCCACGATCCGGTAGAGCCGCTTGGCTCCGCCGCCGATCCGCCGCGCCGTGATCCGTCCGGTGTTGTTGCGCCCGCCCTTCTTGGTCAGACCCTGGGTCAGAGTCTTCTCAGGCCGGCCCTTCCACAGGTCCGAACGGTCGATCAGCACCAGCCCGCGCTGGCCCGGCGTGGTAGGCTTGTATGTTTTCAACGCCATGTCTTGCTGTCTTCCGCTTTCGTTTCTCTTCCCGGGCGGTGCGTGCCGAGCACGCACCCTACGCAAGGCAGGGCGCGCGCCGTCATGCCTTTAGAGCCCGGTCGTCACGTCGATCGAGTGGCCCTCTTCGAGGGTCACATAGGCCTTTTTCACCTCGTCCCGCTGACCGATGCGGCCGCGGAAACGCTTCACCTTGCCCTGCTGGCGGACGGTGTTGACCGCCTTGACCTTGACGCCGAACAGGGTCTCCACCGCTTCCTTGATCAGCGGCTTGGTCGCCGATTTCGAGACCTCGAAGACCACGGCGTTGTTCTCGGACACCATGGTCGCCTTCTCGGTGATGATCGGCTTGCGGATCACCTCGTAGAGCTCTGCCTTCGCGGTCATCACGCGGTCTCCTCAGCGGCGGCCGGCGCTGCGGCGGGGGCGAAGCGCGCCTCGATGGCGGCCAGGCCCGAGCGGGTGAGCACCAGCGTCTCGTTCTTCAGGATGTCGTAGACATTGGCCCCTTCGCCGGCGAGCAAATGGACATTGTCCAGGTTCCGCGCCGCCCGCTCGAAGTTGCCGTCGAAGTCCGCCCCGTCGATCACGAGCGCGCTCTTCCAGCCCAGTGCCTCGACCTTCTGACGCAGGGTCTTGGTCTTGGCCTCGGCGAGGGTCGCCTCCTCCAGCACCACGAGCGTCCCTGCCTTGGCCTTGGAGGACAGCGCCATCTTCAGCCCCAGCGCGCGAACCTTCTTCTGCAGGTCATGCGCGTGGCTGCGCGGCTTGGGCCCGAAGGCCCGGCCGCCCTTGCGGAACTGCGACACCGCCCGGTCACCGTGACGGGCACCGCCGGTGCCCTTCTGGCGGTAAATCTTCTTGGTCGAATAGCTGACCTCGCCGCGCGATTTCACGCGGTGCGTCCCCGCCTGGCGGCGCGCCATCTGCCAGCGCACGACGCGGTGCAGGATGTCAGCCCGCGGCTCGACGCCGAAGACGGCCTCGTCGAGCTCGACCTCACCGCAGCCCGCGGCATCCATATTGATGACGTCGATCTTCATCACGCATCCCACTCGCTCGGGGCCTCGGCGTCAGGGGTCGCATCGGTCTGATCCGCCGCGCCGGTGTCGGCCGGTGCCTCAGGCTGACGGATCGCGGCCGGCAGCACCAGACCGTCAGGGGCCTTGCGCTTAACCGCGTCCTTGATCGTCACCCAGCCGCCCTTGGCCCCGGGCACGGCGCCCTTGACCATGATCAGCCCGCGCTCGCTGTCGGTCCGAACGACCTCCAGGTTCTGCACGGTCACTCGCGCGGCACCCAGGTGGCCGGCCATCTTCTTGCCCTTGAACACCTTGCCGGGGTCCTGGCACTGGCCGGTCGAGCCGTGGGCACGGTGGCTGATCGACACGCCGTGGCTGGCCCGCAGACCGCCGAAGTTGTGCCGCTTCATACTGCCCGCAAACCCCTTACCGATCGAGGTGCCGGCAATGTCCACGTACTGGCCCTGGATGTAGTGGTCGGCCGTGATCTCGGCGCCCACGTCGATCATGTTCTCAGGGCTCACCCGGAACTCGGCCAGGCGGCGCTTGGGCGCCACGTTCGCCTTGGCGAAGTGGCCGCGCATCTGGTTGGTGGTGTTCTTGGCCTTCGCGGTGCCCGCACCCAGCTGAACGGCGGTGTAGCCGTCCCGCTCGGTCGTGCGCTGGGCGACGACCTGCAGGCTGTCCATCTGAAGGACCGTGACGGGAATTTGCTTGCCGTCCTCCATGAAGAGGCGGGTCATCCCGATCTTCTTCGCGATCACGCCGGAGCGCATGGTTCCAGCCTCCTCAGAGCTTGATCTCGACATCGACACCGGCGGCGAGGTCGAGCTTCATCAGCGCGTCCACCGTCTGCGGCGTCGGGTCCACGATATCGAGAAGCCGCTTGTGCGTGCGGATCTCGAACTGCTCACGGCTCTTCTTGTCGACGTGCGGGCCGCGCAGCACCGTGAACTTCTCGATCTTGTTGGGCAGCGGGATCGGCCCGCGCACCTGGGCACCGGTCCGTTTTGCCGTGTTCACGATCTCCTGGGTGCTGGCGTCCAGCACGCGGTGATCGAAGGCTTTGAGCCGGATTCTTATGTTCTGACCTTGCATCTTAGCCTCACGAGCCTTCGCGGCATTCGGTCCCTAGAAAAGAAAGACGCGGCCGGGACCTCGCCCGGCCGCGCATACATCTCAGATCGTCACTCGAGGATCTTGGAGACGACGCCCGCGCCCACGGTGCGGCCGCCCTCGCGGATGGCGAAGCGCAGCTTCTCTTCCATCGCGATCGGGGCGATCAGCTGCACGGTGAACGACACGTTGTCGCCCGGCATCACCATCTCGGTGCCGTCCGGCAGGCTCACGGTTCCGGTCACATCGGTGGTACGGAAGTAGAACTGCGGGCGGTAGTTGGTGAAGAACGGGGTGTGGCGGCCACCCTCCTCCTTGGTGAGGATGTAGGCCTCGGCCTCGAACTTCGTGTGCGGAGTCACCGACTTCGGCTTGCACAGCACCTGGCCGCGCTCGACGTCCTCACGGCCGACACCGCGCAGCAGGGCGCCGATGTTGTCGCCCGCCTCGCCGCGATCCAGCAGCTTGCGGAACATCTCGACACCGGTGCAGGTGGTGGTCTGCGTGTCGCGGATACCGACGATCTCGATGCTCTCACCGACGGTGATCACACCGCGCTCGACGCGGCCGGTGACCACGGTGCCACGACCCGAGATCGAGAACACGTCCTCGATCGGCATCAGGAAGGGCTGGTCGATCGGGCGGTCCGGGGTCGGGATGTACTCGTCGACGGCGGCCAGCAGCTCGCGGATCTTGTCCTCGCCGATGTTGGCGTCACGGCCTTCCATCGCGGCAAGCGCCGAGCCCGACACGATCGGGATGTCGTCGCCTGGGAAGTCGTAGGAGCTCAGGAGCTCGCGCACCTCCATGTCGACGAGCTCGAGCAGCTCCTCGTCATCGACCTGGTCGACCTTATTGAGGAACACCACGAGCGCCGGCACACCAACCTGACGGGCCAGCAGGATGTGCTCGCGCGTCTGCGGCATCGGGCCGTCCGCGGCGTTCACGACCAGGATTGCGCCGTCCATCTGCGCGGCACCGGTGATCATGTTCTTCACATAGTCGGCGTGGCCGGGGCAGTCGACGTGCGCATAGTGGCGCGCATCCGTCTCGTACTCCACGTGAGCGGTCGAGATCGTGATGCCGCGCGCCTTTTCCTCGGGCGCACCGTCGATCTGATCGTAGGCCTTGAAATCACCGAAGTACTTGGTGATCGCCGCCGTCAGCGTCGTCTTGCCGTGGTCAACGTGGCCAATGGTGCCGATGTTGACGTGCGGCTTGTTGCGCTCGAACTTTTCCTTAGCCATAGGTCTCCGTCCTTCCTCTGCGGCTCGAACGGGGCGCTCAGCCCGCAGTCGAGGCGCCCCGTCTATCCTGTGTTACGCCGAGTACTTCGCCTGGATCTCTTCCGAGATGTTGTTCGGTACCGGTTCGTAGTGGTCGAACTGCATCGTGAACTGCGCGCGGCCCGAGGACATCGAGCGCAGGTTGTTGATGTAGCCAAACATGTTCGCCAGCGGCACGAAGGCATCGATGACGTTCGCGTTGCCGCGGGTGTCCTGCCCCTGCACCTGACCGCGGCGGCTGGTGAGATCGCCGATGATCGAGCCGGTGTATTCCTCCGGCGTCACGACCTCGACCTTCATCACCGGCTCGAGCAGCTTGGCGCCGGCCTTCTTCAGCCCGTCGCGCATGGCGGCGCGCGAGGCGATCTCGAAGGCGAGCACCGAGCTGTCGACGTCGTGGAACGCGCCGTCGATCAGCGCGACCTTGAAGTCGATCACCGGGAAGCCGGCCAGCGGACCGCTGTCCATGACCGAGTTGATGCCCTTCTCGACGCCGGGGATGTACTCCTTCGGCACCGAGCCGCCGACGATCTTGCTCTCGAAGCTGTAGCCCTCGCCCGCCTCGGTCGGGGTGATGACCAGCTTGACGCGCGCGAACTGACCCGAGCCACCCGACTGCTTCTTGTGGGTGTAGTCGATCTCATGCTCGTGGCTGATCGTCTCGCGATAGGCCACCTGCGGCTGACCGATGTTGGCCTCGACCTTGAACTCGCGCTTCAGGCGATCGACCAGGATGTCGAGGTGAAGCTCGCCCATCCCCTTCATGATCGTCTGACCGCTCTCGATGTCGGTCGACACGCGGAACGACGGATCCTCGGCAGCGAGCCGCTGCAGACCCATCGACATCTTTTCCTGGTCGGCCTTCGACTTCGGCTCGATCGCGATCTCGATGACCGGATCGGGGAAGCTCATCGTCTCCAGCACCACCGGCTTGGAGGCGTCGCAGAGCGTGTCGCCCGTCGTCGTGTCCTTCAGGCCCGCGATGGCCACAATGTCACCCGCGGCCGCGAAGTCGATCTCCTCGCGGCTGTTGGAGTGCATCATCATCATACGCCCGATGCGCTCACGCTTGCCCTTGGTCGAGTTCAAGAGGCTGTCGCCCTTCGACAGGGTGCCCGAGTAAATACGGGTGAAGGTCAGCGAGCCGACGAAGGGGTCGTTCATGATCTTGAACGCCAACCCAGCGAAGGGCTGCGCATCATCGGCGGAACGCTCGATGTTGCGGACCTCGTCCTCGTCGCCCGGCTTGAAGCCCATGTAGGCCGGCACGTCGAGCGGACCGGGAAGGAAGTCGATCACCGCGTTCAGCATGGGCTGCACGCCCTTGTTCTTGAACGACGAACCGCAGAGTACCGGGACGAACATCATGGCGAGCGTGCCCTTGCGGATCAGCATCCGCAGGGTGTCGCCGTCGGGCTCCTCACCCTCCAGGTACTTCTCGGTCCACTCGTCGTCAGCCTCGACCGCGAGCTCGATCATCTCGGCCCGCATCTCCTCGCACTTGTCCTTGAGCTCGGCGCGGATCTCGCGCAGCTCCCAGGACGCGCCCAGGTCTTCGCCCTGCCAGACCCACTCCTGCATGGTGATCAGGTCGACCATGCCCTCAAGCTCGGTCTCCGCGCCGATGGGGCACTGGATCGGCAGCGGCTGCGCGCCGGTGCGGTCCTTGATCATGTGCAGACAGTTGAAGAAGTCCGCGCCGATCTTGTCCATCTTGTTGACGTAGACGATCCGCGGAACCTTGTAGCGGTCCGCCTGGCGCCACACGGTCTCGGTCTGCGGCTCGACGCCGGCATTCGCATCGAGCACGCATACCGCCCCGTCGAGCACGGCGAGCGACCGCTCGACCTCGATGGTGAAGTCCACGTGGCCCGGGGTGTCGATGATGTTGAACCGGAACTTGGCGTCCGCCGGCGTGTCGCCATAGCCGCCGTTCGGGGTCTCGCCGTCCTCGGTGCGGAACCAGAAGGTCGTGGTCGCCGCCGAGGTGATGGTGATCCCGCGTTCCTGCTCCTGCTCCATCCAGTCCATCGTCGCGGCGCCGTCGTGCACCTCGCCGATTTTGTGGGACTTGCCGGTGTAATACAGGATGCGCTCGGTCGTGGTCGTCTTGCCGGCATCGATGTGGGCCATGATGCCGAAGTTGCGGTATCGCTCGAGCGTATATTCGCGGGCCATCGTTCTGTCCTCAGGCTGCGGGTCGGATTACCAGCGGTAGTGGCTGAACGCCTTGTTGGCGTCGGCCATCTTGTGCGTGTCTTCGCGCTTCTTCACCGCGGTGCCGCGGTTCTGGCAGGCGTCCATCAGCTCGCCGGCCAGGCGCTCTTCCATGGTGTTCTCGTTGCGCTTGCGCGCAGCGTCGATCAGCCAGCGGATCGCCAGCGCCTCACGCCGCTCCGGGCGCACCTCGACCGGCACCTGGTAGGTCGCACCGCCGACCCGGCGGCTGCGGACCTCGACGGCCGGTTTGATGTTGTCGAGCGCCTCGTGGAAGACCTCCACCGGCTCCCGGCGCAGACGGCCCTCGACGCGGCCGAGCGCACCGTAGACGATGCCCTCCGCGATCGACTTCTTGCCGTCGAACATCAGGTTGTTCATGAACTTGGTGAGCACGCGGTCGCCAAACTTGGCGTCCGGCAGAACCTCACGCTTCTCCGCGCGGTGACGTCGGGACATTGTTCGCCCTCCTTACTTCGGCCGCTTCGCGCCGTACTTCGAACGACGCTGTTTCCGGTCCTTTACGCCCTGGGTATCCAGAACGCCGCGCAGGATGTGATAGCGCACACCCGGAAGGTCCTTCACACGCCCGCCGCGGATCAGCACTACCGAGTGCTCCTGCAGGTTGTGACCCTCACCGGGGATGTAGCTGATCACCTCGAAACCGTTGGTCAGCCGGACCTTGGCGACCTTCCGAAGCGCCGAGTTCGGCTTCTTCGGGGTGGTCGTGTAGACGCGCGTGCAGACGCCGCGCTTCTGCGGGCAGGCCTGCAGGTGCATCGCCTTCTGGCGCTTCACTTTGGGCTGCCGGGGCTTCCGGATCAGCTGTTGGATCGTCGGCATTCAGTACGCCTCGCCTTGTTCTCGTCCTGTCGCTCCACGCCGCACGCCGGGCCCCTGCCGCCATCTCCTTGGCGCAGGCCCGGCCACGACCGGCCTGAACAGCAAGCTGCCACGGCGGAGCGCCTCCGCTCCCGCGGCGAGTGGAGAGGACCGAGCGGATGCAGGGTCGTCCTAGCCAGCTTGTCAGGCGAAAAGCCATCGTCTGCACGGCACCCCGTGCGAGTGCGCGGCTTATACTGATGGCCCCCGGACCGGTCAAGCGCAACTGACGCGCTTTTGGGCACAAGTCTTCAGAAAATCGAAGGGCCTCATTTAACATCGCCGGACAGAAGTCGCCGGCAAGAAAAAGGGCCGGCCCGCTGCCGGACCGGCCCTTTCGTAACGCATCTGCGCCGGGTGATTACAGGATCTCGCCGAAACCCGACGGTCCGCCCTGATCCGCCGCCTCCGGCTCGGGGGCGACATCGATCACGTCGAAGGCTTCCTGCGCCTCGCGCGCCTCCTCGGCCCGCTGCTCGACGATCACCTTGTCGCGCCGCTGCGCCTCCAGCTTCAGGCGCGTGGTGGCCCCGCCCGTGCCCGCCGGGATCAGACGCCCGACGATCACGTTCTCCTTGAGGCCGACCAAACGGTCGCGCTTGCCCTGGACCGCGGCCTCGGTCAGCACCCGCGTCGTCTCCTGGAACGAGGCGGCCGAGACGAAGCTGCGGGTCTGCAACGACGCCTTGGTGATGCCGAGCAGGACCGGCTCGCCCTCGGCCGGGCGCTTGCCCTGAGCCTCCAGCTTCTCGTTGATCTCGTCGAACTCGACGCGATCGACCTGCTCGCCCGGCAGCAGGGTGCTGTCGCCGGAGGCCGAGATCTCGATCTTCTGCAGCATCTGGCGAACGATCACCTCGATGTGCTTGTCGTTGATCTTCACGCCCTGCAGTCGATAGACCTCCTGGATCTCGTTGACCAGGAAGGCCGCCAGCGCCTCGATCCCCGAGATCCGCAGGATGTCATGCGGTGCGGGGTTGCCGTCCATGATGTACTCGCCCTTCTGGATCACATCGCCTTCTTGGACGGTGATGTGCTTGCCCTTGGGGATCAGGTACTCATGCGGCTCGTCGGTCTCGTCCATCGGCTCGAGCACGATGCGGCGCTTGTTCTTGTAGTCCTTCTCGAAGCGCACCGTGCCGTCGATCTCGGCGATGATGGCATGGTCCTTCGGACGCCGGGCCTCGAAGAGCTCGGCCACCCGCGGCAGACCGCCGGTGATGTCCTTGGTCTTCGCGCCCTCACGCGGGATACGCGCCAGCACCGAGCCTGCCTCGACCACGGCCCCGTCCTCGATCGACAGGATTGCGTCCACCGACATGAAGTAGTGGACCGGGTTCCCGTTCTCCAGACGCAGCGGATCGCCGTTGCCGTCGACCATGGTGATGGCGGGCCGAAGCTCGTTGCCCTTGGGCGCCGAACGCCAGTCCGAGACGATGCGCTGGCTGATGCCGGTCGCCTCGTCGGTCTCCTCCCGCACCGAGACGCCGGGGATCAGGTCGATGAAGACCGCCTTGCCCGAACGCTCCGCGATGATCGGCAGGGTATAGGGGTCCCACTCGGCGATGCGCTCGCCGCGTTTGATCATGTCGCCCTCGGCCGCCAGCATCTTGGTGCCATAGGTGACCTTGTGGCTCGCGCGCTCCTTGCCCTGCTCGTCGACGATGGCGATCTGCATGTTGCGCGCCATGACGATCACCTCCCCATCCGGGTTGGTGATGAGCGAGGGGTTTCGGAACTCGATCTTGCCCTCCTGCGTGCTCTCCAGGAACGACTGATCGTTGACGTTGGCCGCACCGCCGATGTGGAAGGTGCGCATCGTCAGCTGCGTGCCCGGCTCACCGATGGACTGGGCCGCGATGATGCCGACCGCCTCCCCGATGTTGACCATGGTCCCGCGGGCCAGGTCGCGGCCGTAGCAGGTGGCACAGATGCCGTCCTTCAGCTCACAGGTCAGCGGGCTGCGGATCTTGATCGACTGGACGTTCGCTTCGTCGATCGCCGCCGCCTCCGGCTCGGTGATCAACTCGCCGAGGGCCACGATCACCTCGCCCGTCACCGGGTGGATCACGTCTTCCAGCGGGAAACGGCCCAGCACCTGCTCACCGATCGAGGAGATGACGTTGCCGCCATCCACCACCGCCTCGGCGTTGATGCCGGTCATCGTCCCGCAGTCCTCGGTCTTGATGATGCAGTCCTGCGCCACATCCACCAGACGTCGGGTGAGGTACCCCGAGTTCGCCGTCTTCAGCGCCGTGTCGGCCAGACCCTTGCGCGCGCCGTGGGTCGAGTTGAAGTACTCGAGCACGGTCAGGCCTTCCTTAAAGTTCGACACGATCGGCGTCTCGATGATCTCGCCCGAGGGCTTGGCCATCAGGCCGCGCATGGCCGCCAACTGACGCATCTGGGTGGGTGAGCCGCGCGCGCCGGAGTGGCTCATCATGTAGATGGAGTTCATCTCCTTCTCGCGCCCGGTCGCATCGTCCTTCTTCACCGCCTTGATCTCGTCCATCATCTCGGACGCGACCTTGTCGGTGCACTTGGCCCAGGCATCGACGACCTTGTTGTACTTCTCACCGCTGGTGATCAGGCCGTCCTGGTACTGCTGTTCGAACTCCTTCACCTGGGCACGGGTCGTGTTCACGATGTCCCACTTGGTGTCGGGGATCACCATGTCGTCCTTGCCGAAGGAGATGCCGGCCTTGAACGCCTCGCGGAAGCCGAGGCTCATGATCCGGTCGCAGAAGATCACGCTCTCCTTCTGCCCGCAGTGGCGGTAGACCGTGTCGATCACCTCGCCGACCTCGCGCTTGCGCAGCGGCCGGTTGATGAGCTCGAAGGGCACCTTGGGGTTCTTCGGCAACAGGTTCGCCAGCAGCATCCGCCCGGGCGTGGTCTCCACCCTCTCGATCTTAGGCGCACCCGTCTCGTCGACCGTGTGGAAGCGGGTGACGATCTTGGTGTGTAGGTTCACCAGGCCATCGGCGAGCGCGTGCTCGATCTCCGCCTGATCGGCAAAGGCCATGCCCTCGTTCGGCTCGCCCTCTTTCATCAGCGAGATGTAGTAGAGGCCCAAAATCATGTCCTGCGAGGGCACGATGATCGGCTTGCCGTTCGCCGGGCTGAGGACGTTGTTCGTCGACATCATCAGCACGCGCGCCTCAAGCTGCGCCTCCAGGCTCAGCGGCACGTGCACGGCCATCTGGTCGCCGTCGAAGTCGGCGTTGAACGCAGCACAGACCAGCGGGTGAAGCTGGATCGCCTTACCCTCGATCAGCACGGGCTCGAAGGCCTGGATGCCCAGACGGTGCAGCGTCGGCGCGCGGTTCAACAGAACCGGGTGCTCGCGGATGACCTCGTCCAGGATGTCCCAGACCTCCGGGCGCTCCTTCTCCACCAGTTTCTTCGCCTGCTTGACGGTCGAGGACAGACCCTTGGCGTCGAGGCGGGAGTAGATGAAGGGCTTGAAGAGCTCGAGCGCCATTTTCTTCGGCAGCCCGCACTGGTGCAGCTTCAGCTCCGGCCCCGTCACGATCACCGAACGGCCGGAGAAGTCGACGCGCTTACCCAGCAGGTTCTGGCGGAAGCGGCCCTGCTTGCCCTTCAGCATGTCAGACAGCGACTTCAGCGGGCGCTTGTTGGCACCCGTGATGACGCGGCCGCGCCGGCCGTTGTCAAAGAGCGCGTCCACCGCCTCCTGCAGCATCCGCTTCTCGTTACGGATGATGATGTCGGGCGCGCGCAGTTCGATCAGCCGCTTCAGGCGGTTGTTGCGGTTGATGACGCGGCGATAGAGGTCGTTGAGGTCCGAGGTCGCGAAGCGACCACCGTCCAGCGGCACCAGCGGGCGCAGCTCGGGCGGGATCACCGGCACGACGGTCAGCACCATCCACTCCGGCCGGTTACCGGACTCGAGGAAGCTCTCGACCAGCTTCAGCCGCTTGATGATCTTCTTGGGCTTCAGCTCACCCGTTGCCTCGGCCAGGTCAGCGCGCAGCTGCTCGGCCTCCGCCTCCAGGTCGATCTCGGCCAGCATCTCGCGGATCGCCTCGGCGCCGATACCGGCACGGAAGGCGTCCTCGCCGAACTGGTCCTGGGCGTCGAGGTACTCTTCCTCGGTCAACAGCTGGCCGGGGGTCAGCTCCGTCATGCCCGCCTCGGTCACGACGTACTGCTCGAAGTAGAGGATCTTCTCCAGATCCTTGAGCGTCATGTCGAGCATCAGACCGATGCGGGAGGGCAGCGACTTCAGGAACCAGATATGCGCGACCGGGGCGGCGAGCTGGATGTGGCCCATGCGCTCGCGCCGCACCTTGGCCAGCGTCACCTCGACCCCGCACTTCTCGCAGGTGATGCCCTTGTACTTCATGCGCTTGTACTTGCCGCACAGGCACTCGTAGTCCTTGATCGGGCCGAAGATCCGGGCACAGAAGAGGCCATCCCGCTCCGGCTTAAAGGTGCGGTAGTTGATCGTCTCGGGCTTTTTGATCTCGCCAAACGACCACGACAGAATGCGCTCGGGGCTGGCCAGCGAGATCTTGATCTCGTCAAAGCTCTTCGGCGCCTCGGCGGTCTGGAAGATGTTCGTCAGTTCCTGGTTCATCACCGGTCTCCTTTGCCCTTGGCAGGCATCGCCCGAATTTCGTCCAGAAGCGCGACATAAGCACCGCGCTTCTTCGGCTTGAGCTCGCTCGCCTTGCGTTCGAGCATCTCAGCCGCCGTGTTTCCCACTGCATTGCGGATCGTGTGATCAGCGCCGTGCTTGAGCAGCACCCTCACCACATCCGGCCCGCCCGACCAGACCGCGGCGTGCAGCGCGGTCTCGCCGTCATAAAGCGCATCGACATCGACCCCGTGCTGAAGACAGGCCTCGACCATCTCGGCGTCTCCCTGCTGCGCGAAGCTATGAAGCGGGGAGAGCCCCGCGCGCTTCGCCGTCTCCAAGGTCGGTGGCCCGTTCACGTACCAGAACCGGAACAGTTCCTTCAGTTCCGCCGCCAGTCTTTCCGGGGCCACCACTGTCGCGTCACTCGTCGCCTTCGCTGTCCATGAGCTCGACGTTGAGGCCGAGAGAGCGAATCTCCTTGACGAGGACGTTGAAGCTCTCGGGGATCCCGGCTTCGAAGTTGTCCTCGCCCTTGACGATGCTCTCGTAGACCTTGGTCCGGCCCGCCACGTCGTCCGACTTCACCGTCAGCATCTCCTGCAGGGTGTAGGCGGCGCCGTAGGCCTCGAGCGCCCAGACCTCCATCTCGCCGAAGCGCTGACCGCCGAACTGCGCCTTGCCGCCCAGCGGCTGCTGGGTGACCAGCGAGTAGGGGCCGGTCGAGCGGGCGTGGATCTTGTCGTCCACCAGGTGGTGCAGCTTGAGCAGGTACTTGATGCCCACGGTCACGGGACGCGAGAAGGCCTCTCCGGTCCGGCCGTCATAGACGATGGACTGGCCACTCTCGTCGAGACCGGCAAGGCGCAGGTGCTCGTTCACGTCCGGCTCCTTGGCGCCGTCGAAGACCGGGGTCGCGATCGGCACGCCGCGGCGGATGTTCTCCGCGGCCTCGACCATCTCCTCGGTCGACATGTCCGAGGTCGCATCCGCGAAGACCTCGTCGCCGTAGCAGATCTTCATCGCGTCCTGGACCGGGGTCATGTCGCCGTGGCGCTTGTAGGCATCGAGCGCCTCGGACACCTGACGGCCCAGGTTCTTGACCGCCCAGCCCATATGCGTCTCGAGGATCTGACCAACGTTCATGCGCGAGGGCACGCCCAGCGGGTTCAGCACCAGATCGACGGGCGTGCCGTCGCCGAGGAAGGGCATATCCTCCTCCGGCACGACCCGCGAAATGACGCCCTTGTTGCCGTGGCGCCCGGCCATCTTGTCGCCCGGCTGCAGCTTGCGCTTCACCGCCACGAAGACCTTGACCATCTTCATGCCGCCCGGGGGCAGGTCGTCGCCGCGGCGGACCTTCTCGACCTTGTCCTCGAAACGGGCATCCAGCACGCGCTTGGCGGCGTCGAACTGCTTGTTCAGCGCCTCCATCTCGCTGGCCGCGGCCTCGTCCTCCAGCGCGAGCTGCCACCACTGACCACGGCTGAGCGGCTCCAGCAGCAGATCGTCGACGATCGAGCCCGGCTTCACCTGCTTGGGGCCCTTCACGACCATTTTGCCGTCGATCAGCTCGCGCAGGCGGGCATAGATGTTGCGCTCCAGGATCGCGAGCTCGTCGTCCCGGTCACGGGCCAGACGCTCGATCTCCTCACGCTCGATTTGCAGGGCACGCTCGTCCTTCTCCACGCCGTGGCGGTTGAAGACGCGCACCTCGACCACGGTGCCGTAGTCACCCGGCGGCATCCTGAGCGAGGTGTCGCGCACGTCCGAGGCCTTTTCGCCGAAGATCGCGCGCAGCAGCTTCTCCTCCGGCGTCATCGGGCTCTCACCCTTGGGCGTGATCTTGCCGACCAGGATATCCGCCGGCCCGACCTCGGCCCCGATATAGACGATGCCCGCCTCGTCGAGGTTGCGCAGCGCCTCCTCACCGACGTTGGGGATGTCGCGGGTGATCTCCTCGGGGCCCAGCTTGGTGTCGCGGGCCATGACCTCGTACTCCTCGATGTGGATCGAGGTGAAGATGTCGTCCTTGGCCACACGCTCACTGATGAGGATCGAGTCCTCATAGTTGTAGCCGTTCCAGGGCATGAAGGCGACGAGGCAGTTCTTGCCGAGCGCCAGTTCGCCGAGGTCGGTCGAGGGCCCATCCGCGATCACATCGCCGGCGCCGACCCGGTCACCCACCTTCACCAGCGGGCGCTGGTTGATGCAGGTGTTCTGGTTCGAGCGCTGGAACTTGCGCAGACGATAGATGTCCACGCCGGGGTCGCCCGGCTCCATCTCGTCGGTCACGCGCACGACGATGCGCATGGCGTCGACCTGGTCGATGACCCCGCCACGCCGCGCGGTGATCGCAGCACCGCTATCGCGGGCCACGCGCCCCTCCATGCCGGTGCCGACCAGCGGCGCCTCGGCCCGCAACAGCGGCACCGCCTGGCGCTGCATGTTCGAACCCATGAGCGCGCGGTTGGCGTCGTCGTTCTCCAGGAACGGGATGAGCGCCGCGGCAACCGACACCAGCTGCTTCGGCGAGACGTCGATGAGCGACACGTTCTCCCGCGGGGAGAGCTGGAAGTCGCCGGCCTTGCGGGTCGAGACAAGCTCGTTCTCAAAGGTCGCCCCCGCGGTCAGCCGGGCATTGGCCTGGGCGACCGTGTGGCGCATCTCCTCGGTGGCCGAGAGATACACGACCTCGTCCGTCACCTGCCCCTCGATCACCTTTCGGTAGGGCGTCTCGATGAAGCCGTACTTGTTCACCCGCGCGAAGGTGGCGAGCGAGTTGATGAGACCGATGTTCGGCCCCTCCGGCGTCTCGATCGGGCACATGCGGCCATAGTGGGTGGGGTGCACGTCGCGCACCTCGAACCCTGCCCGCTCCCGCGTCAGACCGCCCGGGCCAAGCGCCGAGAGGCGACGCTTGTGGGTGACCTCCGACAGCGGGTTGGTCTGGTCCATGAACTGGGAAAGCTGCGAGGAGCCGAAGAACTCCCGCACCGCTGCCGCCGCCGGCTTGGCGTTGATGAGATCCTGCGGCATGACCGTGTCGATCTCGACCGAGCTCATCCGCTCCCGGATCGCGCGCTCCATGCGGAGCAGGCCGACACGGTACTGGTTCTCCATCAGCTCGCCGACCGAACGCACCCGGCGGTTGCCGAGGTGGTCGATATCGTCGATCTCGCCGCGCCCGTCGCGCAGGTCCACGATGGCCTTCACAACCGCCAGGATGTCGTCTTTGCGCAGCGTCCGCTGCGTGTCGGGCGCATCCAGATCCAGACGCATGTTCATCTTCACGCGCCCGACCGCCGACAGGTCATAGCGCTCCGAGTCGAAGAACAGCGACTGGAACATCGCCTCCGCCGCCTCCAGCGTGGGCGGCTCGCCCGGGCGCATGACGCGGTAGATGTCCAGCAGCGCCGTCTCGCGGCTGACGTTCTTGTCGCCGGCCATGGTGGTGCGGATGTAGCCACCCACGTTCACCACATCGATGTCGAGCGTCGGGATGTCCTCGAAGCCCGCCTGGATCAGCGTCTCCACCACATCCGGCGTCAGCTCATCGCCCGCCTCGACGTAGATCGAGCCGTCTTCCTCGTTGATCATGTCGACAGCGGCATAGCGGCCGTGGATCGCCTCGAAGGGCGCGCTCACCCGCTCGACGCCGTCCTCGGCCATCTTGCGCAGCTTGCGCGGGGTCAGCTTCTGGCCCGCGGTCGCCAGCACCTCGCCGCTCGCCGCATCGACCAGATCGTAGATCGGGGTCGTGCCGCGCAGCCGGTCGACGTTCAGCGGCAGCGACCAGTGCTCGCCGTGGCGGGCATAGACGACACGGTCGTAGAAGTAGTCGCAGATCCCCTCCTGATCCAGGCCGAGGGCATAGAGCAGGGTCGTCACCGGCAGCTTACGCCGCCGGTCGATCCGGGCGAACACGACGTCCTTGGCATCGAACTCAAAGTCGAGCCAGGAGCCGCGGTAGGGGATCACGCGCGAGGCGAACAGCAGCTTGCCCGAGGAATGCGTCTTGCCGCGGTCGTGGTCGAAGAACACGCCGGGGCTGCGGTGCATCTGGCTGACGATCACCCGCTCAGTGCCGTTCACGATAAAGGTGCCGGTGTTCGTCATGAGCGGCATGTCGCCCATGTAGACATCCTGCTCCTTGATGTCCTTGACCGACTTGGCACCCGTCTCCTCGTCGATATCGAAGACGATCAGGCGCAGCGTCACCTTCAGCGGCGCGCTATAGGTCATGTCGCGCTGCTGGCACTCTTCGACGTCGTACTTCGGCGCCTCGAGCTCGTAGCGCACGAACTCCAGCAGCGCCGTCTCGTTGAAATCCTTGATCGGGAAGACCGACTGGAAAACGCCCTGCAGCCCCTCGCCATCCACGGGGGTGCCGGTATCGCCGGACTCCAAAAAGTAGTCGTAAGACCTTTTCTGAACCTCAATCAGGTTCGGCAATTCCGCCACTTCGCGGATCTTGCCGAAGAACTTTCGAATGCGCTTCCTGCCGGAAAACATCTGTCCCATGGATCGCCTCGGGCCCTTCCTTCGGCAGGGGCGCGCGGGGGCGCCGCACCCTCTGCCGGATTGTCGCGTGGTTCGGGTCCCATCCCGCAGGCCGGCGCCCCCGCCGGCCGTCTCTCGGACCCTTCCGCCGCGTCCACGACGAGCGCCTGCACGAGGCGACCGTCGAAGACGCGGACGAGGCCCGCACGGTTTTCCCGCGCGGACCCCGCCATGTTAGTGCTCAGCGCGCCCCGAGGACGCGACGAAGATCACTTGAGCTCGACCTTGGCGCCGGCCTCTTCGAGCTTCTTCTTGATCTCCTCGGCCTCTTCCTTGTTGGCGCCTTCCTTGACGGCCTTGCCGCCGGCCTCGACGAGATCCTTCGCCTCCTTAAGGCCGAGACCGGTGATGGCGCGGACCTCCTTGATGACGTTGATCTTCTTCGCGCCGGCCTCCAGCAGGATGACGTCGAACTCGGTCTTCTCTTCCTCGGCTGCGGCAGCTTCGCCACCGCCGGCACCCGGCATCGCGGCCATGACCGCACCACCGGCAGCCGGCTCGATGCCGTACTTGTCCTTGAGCAGGTTCTTCAGCTCGACGGCCTCCAGGAGGGTCAGGCCAACGAGGTCTTCAGCAAGCTGTTCGATCTTCGACATGGTTCCAGTTTCCGTTTCTCATCTCGCTCGTGGTCCCGGGACGCGGTGATTGCCACCCGCACCGGCCCGAGCCGCGCAGTGTCACGCCTCTTCCCTCTCCTCGAGGGTCTTGGCGATTGCCGCAAGATTGCTGCCAGGGGCCGTGATCGCACCGGCAAGGTTCGCCGCGGGGCTGATGATGCACCCCACGAGAGAGGCGATAACCTCCTCGCGCGATGGCATATCCGCCACGGACTTGACGCCCTTCTCGTCGAGAATGGCCTCCCCCATCGCGCCGCCCACGATTTTGAACTTGTCGTTCTCTTTCGCGTATTTCTCGGCCACACGGGCCGCGGCGGTGGGGTCCTCGCTGAATGCAAGCACGGTCTGACCCTTGAGGTACTGGCCCAGGCCTTCGCTGGGTTTGCCCTCTAGGGCGATCTTGGCGAGCCTGTTCTTGGCGACACGGACCTTGCCCCCGGCATCTCGCATCCGGGCACGAAAATCCTGCATCTGCGCGACCGTGAGGCCGGCGTAGTGAGCAACCACCACGACGCCAGAGTCCGCAAAGATCTGGCCGAGTTCATCGACCGCCTGTGCTTTTTGGGCTCTATCCACAGTCTTCTCCAACAGTTGGCGACGGGGACATACCCGCCACCGGCTCGGTTTCGCCGCGCCCCCAGCGTCGCACACGGGGCGTGGCGCTCTTCGGGTCCCGTCCGGGTTCCCGACCCAAGATCGCCCGAGAGCTGTCGCCCTGCGGGTAATCCGGTCCGTTCCCCGTCTATGGCAGGACTTCCGCCCCCACCGGGAGCAGCCCACCGTCTCGGACAGGCGGAGGCCGAAGCCCCCTCACCCCGGTCACGCCGGGGATCACGTAGGGTGCGTGCTTGCCACGCACCGATCGTTCCGCTCGCGCACGGTCGCGCGGCTCTTACTCCGCCGCCTCAGGCGCCGCGGCGATCGTGTCGATCTGGATCGGCACGCCCGGCCCCATGGTCGAGCTGACGGAGACCTTCTTGAGGTACGCGCCCTTGGCCCCCGAGGGCTTGGCGCGGTTCACCGCATCTACCAGCGCACGCACGTTCTCGATGATCTTCGCCTCGTCGAAGCTGGCCTTGCCCACGCCCGCGTGGATGATGCCCGCCTTCTCGACGCGGAAGGTCACCTGGCCGCCCTTCGCATCCTGCACCGCCTTGGCGACATCCATGGTGACCGTGCCGATCTTGGGGTTCGGCATCAGGCCGCGCGGGCCCAGCACCTTCCCCAGACGGCCGACGATCGGCATCATGTCCGGCGTCGCGATGCAGCGGTCGAAATCGATGGTGCCGCCCTGGATCGTCTCCATCAGATCCTCGGCGCCCACGATATCCGCGCCGGCCTTCTGCGCCTCCTCCGCCTTGGGCCCGCGGGCGAAGACGGCGACGCGCACCGACTTGCCAGTGCCGTTCGGCAGATTGACCGTGCCGCGGACCATCTGGTCGGCGTGACGCGGATCGACGCCCAGGTTCAGCGCCGCCTCGATGGTTTCGTCGAACTTGGCGGTGGCGTTTGCCTTCACCAGCTTCACGGCCTCCGCCAGCGGCAGGGCGGTCTTTTCGCCCACCGCCTGCTTGATGGCCTTCATGCGCTTGCCGATCTTCGCCATCACTTCACCTCGATGCCCATGGACTTGGCCGACCCGACAATGATCTGCATGGCAGCCTCGATCGAATTGGCGTTCAGGTCCTTCATCTTCATCTCGGCGATCTCGCGCACCTGCTTGGTGCTCACGCTGCCCACCGTCTCGCGGCCTGCGAGCTTGGCGCCCGACTTGAGCTTGGCGGCCTTCTTCAACAGGAAGCTCGCCGGCGGGGTCTTGATCTCGAAGGTGAACGACTTGTCGGCGTAGTAGGTGATGATCGTCGGGCACGGGGCGCCCGGCTCGAAGTCCTGCGTCTTGGCGTTGAACTCCTTGCAGAAGCCCATGATGTTGATGCCGCGCTGACCCAGGGCCGGGCCGATCGGGGGCGAGGGGTTCGCCTTGCCGGCCGGGACCTGCAGTTTCAGCGAGCCGACGACTTTCTTGGCCATCTCTCGTCTCTCTCCACTCTCCAGACCGGGGCGCGCCCGCGGTCATGCACGAAAGGGTGGTTCGGTTCGGACAGCGCGCCGCCCTCGCCTCCCACCGCCGGGCCGCCAGGACGGCCCGAACTGAATCAGGGCCGCCAGGACGGCCCGAACTACTCAGCCTCGTCAGGTCGATTTGGAAACCTGCGAGTATTCCAATTCCACCGGCGTCGCGCGGCCGAAGATCGACACGGTCACCTTCAGGCGCGCGTTCTCCTCGTCCACGTCCTCGACTAGGCCGGTGAAGCTCTCGAACGGCCCGTCGGTGACGTTGACCGTCTCGCCCACCTCGAAGGTGATGGACGGCCGCGGCCGCTCCAGCCCCTCCTCGACCTGGTTGAGGATCCGCATCACCTCGCTCTCGCGCAGCGGCGTCGGTCGGCCCTGGGGGCCCAGGAACCCGGTGACGCGCTGCGTGTTCTTGATGAGGTGATAGGCCTCGTCCGTCATCTCCATCTTCACCAGGACATAGCCCGGCATGAAACGACGCTCGACATTGACCTTCTGGCCGCGGCGCACCTCCACGACCTCCTCGGTCGGGACCATGACCTCCAGGATCTCCTCCTGCAGGTTGTGCTGCTCCGCGCCCTCGCGGATCGCCTCCGCCACCTTCTTCTCAAAGTTCGAGAGAACGTGGACCGAATACCAGCGGGCCGTCATGACGTCGTCGTACCCCTTCGCGCAGGCCAATGCCGCGCCGTCGCCAAATCCCTGCGGCGCCTCGTCAAAAAAACGCAGCGGGCCCCGATGTGATGATGACCATCATGATCCCGGGGCGAATCGCGCGTCGATCGAAGTGCCAAGATGGGAGCGCATAGCGGGCCAAGCCCTTTCCCGCAAGGGGCGATGCGCAATTTCGCCGCCCATGGGAGGGATGGTCAAGATCAGAGGCTAAGCAGGATCTCAACCATCACCGACAGGATCTGGTCGATCGCGAAGAAGAAGATCGCCACCAACGTCGCCATGATGAAGACCATCACGGTGGTGATCCCGGCTTCGCGCCGGTTCGGCCAAACGACCTTGCTGCCCTCGGCGCGCACCTCGGCGACGAATTCGGCAGGGTTCTTCATGGCGTCCTCCCGGCTTCTGTGGGTCTGGCAGGGGCGGAGGGGCTCGAACCCCCGACCCTCGGTTTTGGAGACCGATGCTCTACCAACTGAGCTACACCCCTAGACCTGCGCGCGGCTTACGGCGAATTCAATACCTGCGCAATCCCCAGCGCTCCGCCAATCGGCCAAGCCGGGCGGCCCTGCCATGCGGCCGGCGCGCCACCTTGCCAATCCCGCGCGGCGCCACACCGTGGCGCCGGCAGGCCACAGGATCGGGACATGGCGCCAGAGCAGACCATAGAGCAGACCATCGGTATCGTCGGCGCCGGCGTCGCGGGGCTCACCTGTGCGGCCGCGCTGTCCGCCGCCGAGCAGAACCTGCGCCTCTTCGAGAAATCCAACGGCCTCGGCGGGCGGCTCGCCACCAGGCGCAGCGCGGCGGGTGGCTTCGACCACGGCGCCCCGGGGTTCTCCGCCGGCACGCGGGGCTTTCGCACGGGCGCCGAGCATGCCGTCGCCGCTGGGTCAGCCGCCGTCTGGCCCGGGGGTGAGAGGGTGCTGCTGAGCGGTGCCCCCGGCCCGGTCTTCGTCGGCCTGCCGGGCGCGAGCGGGTTCGCCCGCCACCTGTTCGCCCCACCGCTCTCCCCCGCACAGGTTAACCATGGCGCCGCGGTCGACGCCATCGCGCGGCGGGATGGCGGCTGGCACCTCTCCCTGAGCGACAGGCGCACTGTGGTCGAGACCCTCGTCCTGGCGATACCGGCGCCCCAGGCGGCGGTCCTATTGGCAGGTGTCCACCCCTTCGCGGCCGCGCTTGGGGCAGTCGAGTTCGCCCCCCGGCTGACCGCGATGATCGCCGCCGACGACGGGACAATCGCGGACGACGCGCCCGAGGGATGCACGATCGTCGACAAGGTCATCCGCCAGGATGCTCTGCCAGGCCGGGACGGTGCCGCCCGCTGGGTTATCCACGCGACCGCGCCCTGGTCGGCGGCCCATATCGAGCGCGACAAGCCCCAGATCGCCGATGACCTGGTGGCCGCCCTCACCGGCAGCACCGGCGCGCTGCCAGGCGAGCACTATCGGGCCGGCCATCGCTGGCGCTACGCTCTCACCGCGAGCCCGCTGGGCGCGCCGTGCCTGTGGGATGCCGAAGCGCGCCTCGCGCTCTGTGGCGATTGGTGCCTGGGCGATACGGTGGAGGACGCTTGGCACGCGGGCCGCGCCGCGGCCGAGGCCATTATTCGCGGTTAGGCCGCGCGGGCCTCGGTCAGGCTGCCCGGCGGCGCTGGCGCTCCCACTCGTCGAGCAGGCGCCGTGCCGCGATGATCCGCCCGGCCTGGCGCGCCAGCACCGCAGGCGCCATACGCGCCGTCGCCGCCGCGGCCATCCCCTCGAGCGCCAGACGCACGCCTTTGCTGCGTGCCGCACCCGGCGAGACCTCTCCCCGGCGCGCGTCGGCATAGGTCACCGCCCCCTCCAGCGCGAGCGTGGCAGCGAGGAGCCCCAGGCGCATCGGCGGGGGTGCCACCATGGTGAGGAGCTGCGCGAGGTCGCGCCCCTGGCCTAGCCGGTCGCGATTGACCTCGATCCAGGCCGCCGCCTGCGCCTGCGCGCGCCGCGCCCGGCTGCGCTTATCCTCCAGCCGCTGCATTGGGGCTCCTCCTGCTGCTGCTGACGGCAAAGATAGGGGCAATGGCGGCCCGATGCACGGATTTGGGCTTGGGTCGCTTGATTGATCCGCCGCCGCATGCCTCCCTCGCAGCATGACCGAGATCCCTGACCCGCTGTCTCCCGAGGCACTCGCCGGGCTCGTCGCCACGGCGCTGGTACGACATGGCGCGGGCGACGCGCAGGCGGCGGCGGTCGGACGGACGGTTGCGGCGGCGGAGCGGGATGGCGCCGAGAGCCACGGGCTGTTCCGCCTGCCGGGCTATGTGGCCTCGCTGCGAAGCGGCAAGGTCGACGGCGCGGCGGACCCGGAGCTTACGTCCCCGGCACCGGCGGTACTGGCGGTAGATGCCCGCCTCGGCTTTGCCCCGCTGGCGCTGGAGCTCGGGATCCCGGCGCTGGTCGAGCGGGCACGAGAGACGGGCATTGCCGCGCTTGCAGTGCGCAACTGCTTCCACTTCGCCGCGCTCTGGCCAGAGGTGGAGGCGATCGCCGAGCGCGGTCTCGTGGGCCTCGCCATGACCGCGGCGACCCCCATGGTCGCCCCGGCGGGTGGCGCGAAACCCTTCTTTGGCACCAATCCGCTGGCCTTCGCCTTTCCGCGCGCAGACGGCAGCGTGATGGCCTTCGATCAGGCCTCCGCCGCCATGGCGCGCGGCGATATCATGATCGCGGCGCGCGACGGCGCGGCGGTCCCCGAGGGGGTGGGGATCGATCCTCAGGGCCACCCGACGATGGATCCCGCGGCGATCCTGGCCGGCGCGCAACTGCCGTTCGGCGGCTACAAGGGGGCATCGATTGCGCTGATGATCGAGCTGCTGGCCGGCGCGGTCGCGGGGGATCTCTTCAGCATCGAGGCCGGCGCGGCCGACAACGGCGATGGCGGCCCGCCGCGGGGCGGCGAGTTGGTGATCGCGCTCGACCCGGATCGTTTCGGGCACGGCACCGCCTGGCGCGCGCGGAGCGAGGCCTTTCTGGAGCAGCTTCTCGCGATCGAGGGCACGCGTCTGCCCGGCAGCCGCCGCCACGTGCGTCGGGCGCAGGCCCTGACGCAGGGCATCACCCTGTCGCCCGTCAACAGGGCCGCGCTCACCGATCTGCTCGCGTAGCCCCGCTCGCAGCCTGGGCGCCCTGTTCACACCGGTCGGATCGGGCTGTCGGCGGCCATCACCGGGACCACCGCGGCGTTGGCGAGGGCCGGGGGATCGCTCGCGAGGAGATGGTCGGCCAGCGCCTCGATCTCCTCGGCCAAGGGGCGGTCGGCCAGGAGGGGTGGGCTCAGCCGTCGAACTGCTGCCTGGAGCGCACCGCTCTCGGGGGCGAAGCCGTCCTCCCCGACGATGTCGATGCCCTGCGCGACGGCGAGGGCGAGGATCGCCAGGATCCGGCTGGCATCGGTGATCTGCGCCGCGCCGTTCCGGGCCGCGATGGTGCCCATGCTCACCACATCCTGGTTCGCCCCATTGGTGGAGATCGACTGGATCGAGGCCGGGACGGACCGGGTTCGCATCTCCGCCAAAAGCGCGGTCGCCGTGACCTGCGCGCCCATCAGCCCACTCTCCGCGCCCGCGATGCCGCGGCACAGAAAGGGCGGCAGCCCCCCGTTCAGCCGCTCATCGGTCAAGCGGGCCACCTGACGCTCCGCCAGGCCGGCCATGGTCACCACCGCGGTCGAGAGCGCATCGGAGGCCGCGGCGACGTGCTGGCCCATGAAGTTGCCGCCATGCACGGCATGGGGCGCGGTTTCCGCGGGAAAGATCGGGTTGTCGCTGACACCGTTCAGTTCGCGCTCGACCAGGTCGTCGTGGAAGCGCAGCGTATCGGCCACGGCGCCCAGCACTTGGGGGACGCAGCGCAGGGTATAGGCATCCTGCAGCGGCTCGGGCGGCGCCTCCGGCTGCTGGGCACCCTCCTGCGGCATGGCGGTGTCGCGCAGCCGCGCGCTGCGCGCCGCGAGCACGGCAAGGGTGTCCGTCACCGCGATCTGACCGGGGTGCGGCCGGGCCCGGGCGAGGGCGGGGTGAAGCGCTTCCCGCCTGCCACCGAGGATCTCCGAGAAGGCGAAGGACAGCCGCACCTGCCACGCCAGGAGCCGCGCCGCCCTGATGGCGTTGAGCGCGGCAATCCCGGTCATCGCCGCCGTCCCATTGACCAGCGCAAGGCCATCGCGTGACGTCATCGCGAGGGGCCCGCTGCGCATCTGTGCAAAGGCCTCGGCATCGCCGAGCAGGGCGCCGTCACGGTCGATAAACCGCCCCTCCCCCATCAGCGCCAAGGCGACATGCGCAAGCGGGGTCAGATCGCCACTCGCCCCGACCGTCCCCTTGGACGGCACCGCCGGCGCAACAGGCGCGTTCAGCAGCGCAACGAGACGGCCGATCAGCCCCTCCGACGCGCCGGAGTAGCCACGGGCGAGGGCACTCAACCGCGCCACGACGACCGCACGCGCCGTAACCCAGTCGAGCGCCGGTCCGACGCCCGTCGCAAGGTGGTAGACGAGCCCCGTCTGCAAAGCGCTCGATCGCGCAGCATCACTGCTCTCGCGCGGCTCGGCATCAATGCGAACCGCGCGCCCCGCCAGCGGACCGAACCCCGTGGAGACGCCGTATATCGGCCTGCCGCTTTCCACCGCCGCGTCGAGACGCCATCGGGCCGCGTCCATCCGATCTCGCACCGCGGCGGAGAGAGCAACGCTGCGCTCCCCCATCGCGATGGCCACCGCCTGGGCCAGGGTCAGCCCCTCACAATCGATGACGATGGTCGACTGGAGTCTTCCCTCAGCCAAGCGCGGCACGGCGTTGGCTACCTGCAGCGTTCCGTTCAGGGTTGGCTCCTCTCGGGGCCTGCGCTTCGCCTTCCGCGACGCCGCGCTCATGCGGACCGGGCCTGGGGCGTCGTCGCCGCCTGACGCTCGAGCCAAGCGGTGGTCTCTTCGAAGGGCATGGGCCGCGCGATCCCGAACCCCTGCGCATAGTCGCACCCGAGGCTGTGAAGCACCGCCATCTGGCTCTCGGTCTCCGTCCCCTCCGCCAGGGTCGCAAGGCCCAGGTTGCGCGACAGCGCCAGCGTCGCTTCGACCACCAGCCGGTTCGCGGTGTTGTTCTCGATGTCGCGCACCAGCGAGCGGTCGAGTTTCACGGCGTCCGCGTTCAAGGTGATCAGGTGGGAGATCGATGCCTGTCCGGTCCCGAAATCGTCAATCTCCAGGTAGAAGCCGAGCGTCTGCAAGGTCTGCAGCGTCTGGCGGGCGGCATCGTCCGCATCGCCAAACAGGACGTTCTCCAGGATCTCAATCGCCACGTCGCGGGTGCTGAGACCGTTTCGGTCGAGTTCGACCATCAGCTTTTCGACATAGGCGGGGTCGCGCAGCGATTCGCCGGTGCAGTTCAGCGAGATCCGCGCGCCGGCGTGCCCGTTCGCGTGCCATTCCGCCAAGCAGCGCATGGCCTTGCGCATCACGACATCGTCGATCTGAGGCAGGAGCCCGGTCTCCTCCGCGATCTCCAGGAACAGCCCTGGCGGCACGAGGCCCTGCTCCGGGTGGCGCCACCGGACGAGCACTTCGAAGCCCACCACCTGGCGGTCGGAAAGGCGCACTTGAGGTTGGAAGAAGGGCTCGATCTCGTCGCGTGCGAGGGCGGTGAACAGCTCGCTGTAGGTTCGGCTGCGGGCCTCCAACGCCGCCCTCATTTCGGGCTCGTAGAGACGGACCTGGCCGGCGCGCCGCGGCAGATCGCGAAAGCCCATGGCGATCCGGGCGTTGTTTAGCAGTTGGTCCGGGGTCCCGCTGCCAGGGTTCATCAGAGCCACTGATATCAGACCGCTGGCACGGCACTCACCCAGTTCGGTCGACACCTCGACGCTGAGCCGATCCACCAGCGCCTCTGCCTGGATAATCAGGTTCTTCGTGGAACCGATCTGATCGAAGACGATGGCGAACTCATGCTCCTTGGTGCGCGCCAGAAACGGCGGGTCACCCTCCCCCTGCGCCAGAGCATCCGACAGCTCAAAGACCAGTTCCTGAATGACCACGTTGCCGACATCGGTCCCGTAGAGATCGACGATCTGGCCGAACTCGATCACATCGACCAGCAGGAGGCCGACAGGCTGCTCGCCCGCCTCCTCACCGCGAAGGGCGCGCAGCAGCACCTCCATGAGCTTGCGCTCGTTCGGCAGGCCCGTCTCCACATCGGCGTTCAGGCGCTGTTCGATCGCCGCGCGCGCGCGCTCCGCCTTGCGCAGCTGCTGCATCAGCGTGCTCACGTCGAACAGGGCCAGGACCTGCAGCCCACCGGCGGGATCGCCGCCCGGTATGGCCCGCACCACGCAGCGATACGCTTCGATCTGACCCTCGTCGCGCTCGAAACTCAGGATCTCGCCGTCGAGCGCCTCGGCCTCGGGAATGGATGGCCCGTCGTGTCTACCAAGATGGCCAAGCGCAACGCCGAGATCGGCGCCGATCAAGTTGACGAGACTGACACCCGCGCGTCGCGCGAAGCCGGTGCTCGCCCAACGCACCTCCCCATCGCCGCCCAGGATCAGGCTGCAGTCGAGTGCCGCATCCGCCAAGGCGCCCACGAGGTCGCTATCCATCTGACGCAGCATGGCCGCGCCGGGCATGGCCGCGACACCAAGGTCGGCCGCCCCGGCCTTGCGTGCTTGTTGTTTCGGCATCCGACCTCCCGCTGCGCAGCGCCGCGCAGCAGCGCGAACGTCTCGACGACTTCGCATGGCCGCCTTGCGAATTCGCTAACTTCAGCAAGCGCACAAAAGGCGGCGAAAAAAGCGACATTAACCAAGTTTGGGAACGCGATCTTCAAGGGCGCCGGAGAAAAGCGATGACGACGGACGGTCCGGGTCTGCCGGGCACAGCCGCGTAAGTTGCGCGCACATGAGGGAGATATCGCATGCAGGATGCGGGACGCCTGACCAAAACCGGGGAACGGTACGAGTTCCGCTTCGAGGAGCTCGGCCTATCGATCACCGGCGCCCATCCGGAGTGGGTTCTCTCCGCCGCCGCGGAGATCATTCAAGACGTCGAGCGCCTGAAAGTGGCCGGCCGGATCGAGGAGCTGACGATGCTCTCGGAGATGGGGGAGGCGGATGAGATGGACGTCGAGGACGTCCGCTTCGCCGCAGAGGATCGTTTCGAGACGATGCCGCACTGCCTCGTAAGCATGGGCGACACCGACTATCGCTGGGTTGCCCCCGATGGGCGCAAGGACGAGGATGTCAAGCGCAAGCCGCCGGTCGAGCGGGTGCACCAGGTCTCACCGGGTCGTCCGGACTAGGACCACCATCGACCCTTCTAACGAGAGAGCGCGCCTTAGCGGCTGACGCCGCTTCTGCGCCCTTAGCAGCCACCACACTCGCGCGAGGAGCGTACTATGGAAATCCTTCCCTTCGGCAGCAACGACATCGACAACATCCTTCAGCGCGAGCCGCATCGCGCCGAGAGCCTAGCCTTTGGCGCCATCCTGGTGGATCGCAAGGGCATCATCTCGAAGTACAACGCGGCTGAGAGCTACATCACCAAGCGCGCGCCCGACGATGTGGTGGGCAAGAGCTTCTTCGACGACATCGCGCCCTGTGCCAAGGGTAAGCGCTTTCACGGCGAGTTCTTGAAGTTTCGCCGCAGCGGCACCGTCGACACGCTCTTCGACTATGAGTTCGACTACAAAATGGAACGTGTAGCGGTAAAGATCCACCTGAAGAGCCAGGGCGACGGCCAGTCCTGCTGGATCTTCGTGAAGCGCGTCTGATCTGTCGCGATGCTTAGCGCTGAGCAACGGATAGCACCGGATGCGGGCCGACCGACCTGGGTCGTCGGCCCCGCCATGCGGGCGCTGTTGTCTGATTGGCAGCGCGGCATCGATCACGGCCGCCAGATTGCACCACAGCCGAGCATGGCCGAGGCCGAGGCAGCACCCCAAGGGGAGCCAGTCTCAGCGGTCAAGGCGCAGGCGGAGCCGCACGTGCTGCGCCGCGATGGCCTCCGCCCGCTGTCGGTGGCCGGCAACGCGATCGCCAGTCTCGGTGGGGCCGATGCCGACGGGGGCCAACATGCCTTGTTAGTCCTCTTGGCCAATGATGGGCGCATCGGGTTCTCCGCGCGCTTCGAGCCGTCACAAGCCTTGGCGGCGAGGGCTGTGTACTCAGCCGGCCTCGTCGAGACCCCCGGTCTGCTCGCCAGTGCCGTCCGGCGCCATGATCCGGCAGAGGGCTTCCAACTAGTCGATCCCGCGCCTGACGTTCGCGAACGCATCGCGACAGCGCAGCGCGGTTTCCGCACGCTCGCCGATCGGCTGCTCCCAGCCGATGCACCGCCGCAACAACCTCTTTGCTGAAAGGAACATCCGATGATCGCGACGCAAACACCGAGCTTTGACCGCCCAGTGGCAGACACCGTTCCGACCGGGCTGGCCGCGGGCGAGGGGGTCGAAGACTACTGGATCCAGCGCACGGGTCGCCGGCCGCTTGCCTTCTCGGGCAGCGAGCTTGCCATGGGGATCAGCTATATCGCCGGCACGCCCTTCTGGTACGAGCTCAACATCTACCGCAAGACCGACGGCGGCTTTGTTGTGCGGCTCGACATGATCAACAAGAGCGAAAACGACCCCAACCGCTATCACGCATGGGAGTGCGGCGGCTTCGCGGAGGTCATGGACACGCTCGAGGCCTATGACGCGGCGAACGACATTCGAATCGATATCGCCCCGGATGATCCCTCCCTCGGGTTGGCCGATCTCGCCAGTCACGCCCTCGCGATCCGCATGCGCGCCGAAGAGGCGAGACGGCAGTATCGCGGTCTTATCGGCGAGTTGCTGCATGAGATCGAGACCGGGCAGTGACACGGGCCACGGCAGCGTCGGCGCCATCGGCCTCGACGCTGAGCCTGCCGCGGGATGCGCTCTGCCGGGTGCTCGCCGCACTGATTGGCGAGGAAAGCGGTCGCGCGCAGACGGGTCCGGCATGGTCGGAAGCGACGCCAATCGACGAGGACGGTGCCGGCGTCGATAGCGTCAGTCGCCTCGGCGTCGCCGCACGGGTGTCAGAGTTCTTCGATCTCGCGCCCTTCGGCCTCGACGACCCGCTGCTCCTCGCGCCGCGCCTCGGCGACTGGATCGACATTGTCGAGCATCGCCTTGCCAGCGGACCGGCGGTGATCACGGTCCGCACCTCCGGCACCACCGGCACACCGCGCGCCTGTCCTCACAGGGCCGAGCATCTCATTGCTGAGGTGAGCGCACCGGGTGCGCTCCAGGGCTCCGGTCGTATCTTCAGCACCGTTCCGCCGCATCACATCTACGGTTTTCTCTTCACGGTCCTCGCCCCCGCGCTCCTCGACCGTCCCGTGCTCTCGGCCCAAACGCGGATGCCCGGCAGCCTGCTGGCCGAGACGCGCGCCGGTGACGTGATCGTCGCCACACCGCATTTTTGGCATGGGCTTCTCGGTCACGGACGGGCCAGCGTGCAGGCACTGCATGGTGTCAGCGCCGGAAGCCCGCTCGATGACGAGCTGCTGGCACAGGCCCGGGCCGCTGGCATCGACCTGCAAGACACATACGGCGCCTCCGAGACGGGTGGTATCGGTCGACGATCCGCACCGGGTGCCTTCGCCCTGATGCCGCATCTCGCCTGGGCGGAGGATGGGGTGACGCTTCGGCGACGGCACGACCGTTCGACCGTTGACCCACCCGACTGCCTAGAGCGGGTTGGTCATGGATTTCGGCTCGGCACGCGGCTCGACGGCGCGCTCTCGGTGGCCGGCGTTACCGTGGATCCCGCCAAGGTAGGACGGATCCTGCTCGACGAGGATGGCGTCGCCGCCTGCGCCGTCCGCCTCGACCGCTCGCGCCGCCCCGCGCGCCTTGCGGCGACAGTCGTCCCCCACTGCGGCGCCGAAGAAGCCGCCCTGAAGGCCAGATTGGAGCAGCGCTGCACCGCGCTCCTGCGTGCCCCCGAACGGCCAATCACGTTCGATTTCGCCGAAACCCTTCCGCTCTCTCCGATGGGAAAGCCGCTCGGCTGGCAGGGCCGCTCGGACGGGGCATTCACCTAACATCAAGACTAACCCCCTAATCATCGGGGTGACGGACGTGCTGAAGAAGGTCAGCAGATGCAAGACATGCCAAGTGCCGCACCCGCCGTGGAACAACGGCGCCAAGCGGCCGGAACCGAGCGGCAGTTTTACGCCGACGACCGGCGCAAGGCGCTGATCGACCGGGCGCTCTGCTACCTGGACTGTGGTCTCGCTGTTTGCCTCACAGGGCACGCGGGCTGCGGCAAGACGGCGATGGCCCGCCATCTGGGTGCAAGGCGCGGGCGGCCCGTGGTCTGGACCGCCGGCGATGCCGCGCAGACCAGCACGGATCTTCTCGGCGAGACCGTTGGCGAGATCGCCCATCGCACGCGCGACCGTTTCGTGCACAGCGTCGAGAAGACAGCAACGAGCCGGAGAACGCTGTGGCGCGACGGCCCGCTGGTGGAGGCGATGCTCGCCGGTGCCACTTTCATCTACGACGAATACACACGGGCGCCAGCGGCGGCGAACAACCCCCTTCTGACCGCCATCGAAGAACGGGCCGTATCGCTGTCATCGGCGGCGCGGGAAGGCCGGATCGTCAGCGCAGCGGAAGGGTTCGGCATAATCCTGACCACGAACCCCGACGAATACGTTGGGACCAACCCCTCAGCGGATGCGCTGGAGGATCGGCTCGTGGTCATCCAATTGCCTGTCGCGGATGCGGCCTACGAGACCGGCGTCGTCAGCGCCAGCACCGGCCTCGGCGAGCCCGCTGCCCGGCGCATCGTCGAGATCGTGCGCGCGACGCTCGGCGATGGAGCAGAGTCGCTTCGTCCCGCGCTCTTGATCGCGACGGTCTGTGCGACGGTCGACCTGCCCGCCGACGATCGCAATCCGGAGTTTCGCGCGTTGCTGGAGGATGTCCTCGCATCACGCAGGCAGAAGAGGATGGCGGCGTGACCCAACCGGCCGATCAACCCGCGCCGACACGGCTGCGCCCGGCGCTGGCGGGAATGGCCGCCGCCGTCCAGGCCGCCCGCCAGGCGGCGGCTGCGCTCACGGGACTTGAGGTCGACATGGTCGCGGGATGCGCGGCCCATGACACGGGATGGCGCATCGTGCTGGATATGATCGAGACCAAGGCGCGCGTTGGCCGCAACGATCTGATCAGCAGCTACGAACTCATCATCGATGAGGCGGGCGCGCCGATCGCCTTTACCCGTATCGCCCGACGCTTTCGGGAGGATCGTCAAGCGCAGGCCGATGGCGACGGCCCCTATGCATCGACAGCGGGAGGCCTCGGCTGATGAGCGGCGAGATCCAGAGCCCAGTTGGTCGCGATGGCCTGGCCGACGTGCTGGAACGTGTCTTGGAGAAGGGCGTGGTCGTCGCCGGCGACGTCACCGTCGCGATCGCCGGGGTCGAACTCCTCACGGTCAAGATACGACTGCTGGTCACTACGGTCGACAAGGCCATCGACCTCGGCCTCGACTGGTGGCGCAACGATCCGATGCTGAGCACGGCAAGCGCTCTCGAAGCCCAGGCCCGCGCCGATCACCTTGCCGGCCCGCGCGCGGACGACCGCGTGCTCGCCGCGCTGGAGACGATCGATCGACGCCTCGCAGCACTCGAGGCGCCCGATCCGGATCGGCCTAAGGGCGATCGAGCCGGGGGAACCATGCACGCCCGCGCGCCTCGGGGGCCAACGCCATGACAGCCCTTTATTGTTACGGCATGATCGAAGGCCACGAGCCGCTGCCCGATCTTGGCCCCGGGATCGGAGATGAAGGCCAGGTGACCGGCCTCGCGATCGAGGACCACACCGCCATCGTCTCTCCGACAACCGCGGCGGAGATCCCGGCGCGGCGCCGTCAGCTGCGCCGACATACCCAGATCCTGGAGCAGGCGGCATCGTCAAGGACGATCCTGCCGATGCGCTTTGGCACGATCGCGGCCTCGGCGGAGGCGTTGGTGGAGGCGCTGAGCCCCCGTCAGGGCGAGATCGCCACGCTCATGACGCGCTTTCAGGCCCATGCGGAATACGGGTTGCGCATCGCTCTACCGGCGGCGGCGCTGATGCGGCTCGCCCTCGAGGCCAATCCCTGGATCGCCCGACAACACCAGGCCCTGCACAGGCGGAACGCCCTGCATGGCACGGCGCAGATCGACTTCGGCCGGCGGGTCGGCGATGCGGTGGGGGCCGCACGGCGCCATGCGGCCCGCAAGATCGATCGCACCATCGCCCCGCTGATCACAGAGGCGCATCGCCACGCCCCGGAGGGAGAGGAGGAGATCCTGCGCATGGACCTGCTCGTGCATGACGAGAAGCTCCCGGATCTCAATCGGGCGCTGAACGTCCTTACGGAAACACCGCTGGGAGAGGCGCAACCGCAGATCCGCCTGGTCGGCCCCGTACCGCCCTACAGTTTCATCGATCTGCGCCTGACCGTCGACGCCGCCACCATCCGCCAAAACGGGAGGGCCGCCTGATGCTCCTGCGCCTTCTCGCGCTGCCCATTCGCGCACCCTTCGACGCCACGCTTTGGCTGGCTAAGCAAATCGAAGACCATGCCCTGCGCGAGTACACGGATCCCGCTGTGGTGAAACGCACCCTCGATCAGTTGGACGAGGCTGTCGAAGCCGGAACCATCAGCGAGGAAGAGTATGACCGGCTTGAAGACGTTCTCCTGGAACGCCTCAGGATCGGGCAGCGGCACCGAGAACAGCAATCATGATGTCGGCGCCGGTCACCAGCGCCACGGACACCGCGCCGCTGCAGCCGCTCGGCTTCATGGCCCGCGACGCAAAGGCGGGCGCGGCCACGATGGACGACGTTGTGCGCGCCAGCGGGATTGAGGGCGTCCGGATCATCACCGCCGGGGATTTCTGGGTCATCGCCCAACGACGCTCAGCGGCCGGACTGGCCAGGATCGCGCGTTTGCGTGCGGCTGTCGATCGGCGGCGCGTCTTCGAGGCCCTGCTGAGCCACGGAACCATTCTTGCCGTCGACACCGCCGCCCCGGCAACCTCCTCGCAGGCCCTCATGACGCTGACCGAGCGCTACGGCGAGACGCTTCGCAGCGGACTGGAGGACAGGCATGGCTGCGAAGAGTATCGGCTGTCGGTGCTCTGGGACCCAAAGCGCGCGATGCGCGAGGCGCTAGGTGACGAAGCCGGCGCGCCCGGCACGGCTAGCAAAGGCACGCCCGCCACAGCCGCAGCGCGTGCCGAGGCGCGGCGCCAGGCCATCAAGACGCGCATCGCACAGCGCTTGGGGCAGGATGGCCATCGCCTCCTCGATCATGGCACCGGGTCAATCGAGGAGGTTGCCTGCTTCACCGTCGAGAGCCACCGCGACACCACCATAGCGCTGGAACAAACGCTACAGGCGATCGATGAAGCCGAGGAAGGCCGCCTGCGCCTACGGCTCGTCGGACCGCAACCCGCCGAGAGTTTCTGCCGGGCCGAGATCACCGCGGTCACCCAAGCGCAGCACGCGGTCGTCCAAAGCATCGCGCAGCGCGGGCGCCGGGCGGCCCTGCGCGAGATGAGCGCAGACACCACGCGCGCCGCGGCCTTTGCCACGGCAAGCCGGCTCCTCGCCCCGTTCTTGGGTCGGAACGATACCTGTCTTGATGAACAAAAGCTGATTCTCCGCCTGCGCCGCCACGATGAGACGGCCGACCTCAGCGCAACGCTAAACCGGCTCACCTCGGATCTGGCCGCATCGGGAGACCCTGGATGAGGCGCGCGCGCTGGACCCTGCATGGGGTGACCCCTTCGGCAAACCTGAGCATGACGACGCTCACCATCGCCACAGCGCGCGGCGAAATGGCGAGCCTGCGCCTGGCGCAGGTGGGTCGATTGACGGCGCTGCTCTCGCCGCCGCCGAGCGACATGGAGAGCACCCGCGCTGCGCGCACCCTCGCCCGGCGCCATCACCGGCTGCTCTCAATGCTATGCGAAAACGTCACGGTCGCACCGGCACGGCTCGGACAGGGCTTTGGCAGCATTACGGCCGCCTGCCGCGCGGTCGCCGGGGAGGAGGGCCGCTGGCAGGAGCTCCTCCAGCGGCTTCATGACGGGGTAGAGATCAGCGTCCTGATCGCGGGCTCGCCTATGGAGCCTAAAGCGACGGGAAGCTACCTACGCCGCCGTGCTGAGGCGCGAACCGGCCTTGACACGCTGCGCCGAAGCCTCGCCAAGGCTGGCGAGGATCTATTCTCCATGGTGGAGCCGGACTGTCGCGCGGCGCGGATCGAGCAACGCGGCAAGGCGCCGGAAATCGCCAGCGATCTCAGCCTCTTGGTCCCGCGGACCCGGGCCGAAGCGGTGATGGCGCGTCTCCGAGAGGCGGCGGCGGGGATGCAGGGCCTTGCGTTGACCCTGCGTGGACCCTGGCCTCCGTACTCCTTCGTCGATGAGGGCGCAGCGTGACTGAACCGCCGCTCACCTCGCCATCAGATAGCGATGTCTCCCGGCCGGGGGAGCGCCTGGCCGAAACGCTGGATCGGCTCTTGCACGAGGGCGTCGCAGCGGAGGCGGATTTGGTTATCACGCTCGCCGATGTTCCGCTGGTGCGCGTCTCCGCGCGCCTGGTCGCCGCAACGGCGTATCGCTTGGGCAGCCAAGTCGGCAAGCAAGAGCGTTCCGCGTGACGGGCGCTACACCGGTCCTCGCAGGCACCGAGGGGACGGACCCCGGGCGCGAATTGGCCCGGCTCCTCCTCGCGATCATGGAAGTGCTGCGCGAGCTGATGGAGCTGCAGGCAATCCGCCACTTGGAAGCGGGTCTCCTCTCAGAGGAGGAAGAGAATCGCCTCAGCCAGGCGCTCGAATCCGCACGTCATCAAATCGAGACCGTCGCCGCGGGCTTCGGCTTCGACGGTGCGGATCTCGCGCTCGATCTTGGTGATCTGATCCGCATCGAGCGCAGTTGATCCACGGTGTTCACTGTATGTTCAGTGCGGCGTCGTAGTTTGCTGGTGTCGCACAGCAGCAAGTCACCAGTGGAGATGACATGGCTATCGAGAAGAGCCTCGCCTCGACCTCACTCGCAGAGGTTGTCGATCGGATTTTGGACAAGGGCATCGTTGTCGATGCCTTCGTGCGGGTCGCCCTCGTTGGGATCGAACTCGTCGCTATCGAGGTACGCGCCGTCGTCGCCTCCGTGGAAACCTGGGTCAAGTACGCGGAAGCCGTTGGCCTGTTGACCGAGCCCCAGCCTGAGTGAGCATGGACCGCTCAGCCGCGCAGCATTGGCGGGCGGCCTCGCTCGTCGCCCGCCGAGAAGCGCGGGCGACGATAGCGGCCGTCTCGTCCGCGCGCCGCGATGCCCGGCGCGAACTGAACGACAGCGGCATGACCACGGTGGCGAACGATCCGAGTGATGCTCCCACAGTGTCACTGCCCTCTCCGCCGTCCACATCCTTACTCGACGACGTAGCGAACACCGGAGACGGGTATCCCGATACACCCAACATGCCGCCAGACGAGACTCCGGCGCCCTATGTGGATCCGCCGGTAGAGATGGCGATCGCTGAACACAGCATTCCGGACAGCGGGCCCGTCGCGATGGAGACTCCAGACGTGTCGAACTCGGACCCGGCATTCCAGGAGCTCCTCGATCAGATGGGCATCACGCCGATCCTGCGCGTGTGGTTGGAGGACGCCGGTATCGACAGCTTCCGAACGCTCCGAGCACGTCAACACGAAGCGTTCAACAGAGTGGCGCAGGCCGCACCGGAAGAGGCCGCTGCCCTCGACGTGGTGCTCGTCGCGCTGCGCTGGGAGAGCGGCGGAGCGGATCCGGAAGCCATCGACGCCGATCCATCTTGCGAGATCGCTGCACCTGATCAGAGCACCGCGCCCCATGGATGAGGCGGCGGTCTATATCCTGCGACGCAGTGGGATGCCGCCTCTTCGTATCAAGGCCCGGCGCCTCGCTTCGAAATCCTGTCCGTCGCTGGAGGCTGGTCGCACGTTGCGCCTCGATCTCTATGACCGTGGTACGGCTGGGCTCGCCTTCGCCCTCGTCTCGCTGAGGGAGCAGGCGGACCGTAGGCATGATCTTGGCGAGGCGCTCCCAGACCACGCCACCGCCGGCACCGTCTCCTCCAGCGATGACCTCACAATCGCCATTACGGAACAGACCCTCGCCCCGCCACCAGCGAAAGCGGAGCCGGCGACGGAGCAGGATGGGCAGCACCAGGCCGAAACGACGACCAACGCCGTGCTCGCACACCTAGCCCGCCGCGTGCACGAGCTTCATACGCGGCGCGCCCTGTCCGAGCTCGTCACCGCCTGCCTGCCGCCCACATCGCCCGGCAAGGCGCCCGCCGGACGCTAAGGAACCGGACGGCGTAGAGACGGGCAGAGACGGCGCGGGCAGCTGCGATACGCTCCTCCAACACCTCAGCTTGGCAATCGCCTGTCACCGAGATTGCAGCCCATGGCACCGCGGCCCAGAGTGGCCCCACGCCAAGGGAGGACACGATGAAGCAGGAGAAACTCACCTTCGAGGGGACGACGGGGCATGCGCTGGATGCGCGGCTCGACCGACCCGACGGCCCGGCGCGCGCCTACGCGCTCTTCGCGCACTGCTTTACCTGCGGCAAAGACATCGCGGCCGCCCGGCGCATCGCACGACGCCTCGCCGATGCGGGGATCGCCGTGCTGCGCTTCGACTTCACGGGCCTCGGCCATTCCGGCGGTGAGTTCGGCAACACCGGCTTCAGCGCGAACGTCGGTGATCTCGTGGCCGCCGCCGAGACGATGGCCGCACGCGGCCAGGCTCCTGCCATTCTGATCGGCCATTCGCTCGGTGGCGCAGCTGTCATCGCCGCCGCTCCAAAGATCGACAGCGTCCGCGCCGTCGTCACCATCGGCGCCCCAGCGGAACCGGGCCACGCCCTCCACCAACTGGGCGAGGATCTGGCGCGCGTCCCACCCGACGGCACCGCCGAGGTCTCGATCGGCGGCCGGCCCTTCCAGGTGAGCCGCGCCTTCGTGGATGACCTCGCCGCCGCCCGGATCGAAGCGACGCTCGGCGACCTGCGTGCGGCCCTCCTCGTCCTGCATGCCCCGCGCGACCAGACGGTGGGCATCGACAACGCCGCGCGGATCTTCGCCGCCGCCAAACACCCCAAGAGCTTCATCTCGCTCGACGACGCCGACCACCTGGTGAGCCAAGAGCATGACGCCGCCTTTGTCGCCAAGGTCGTGGCCGCCTGGGCCTCGCGCTACGCCCTGCCGAGCGCGGAAGCACCGCCGCCCCCGCCTCCCGCCGGCATCACGCGCTCGAGCGAGGCCGACCCCGGCGGGTTTCTGCAGCATATATATGCCGGCGGACACAAGCTGACGGCGGATGAGCCGACGGATGTGGGCGGCACCGACCAAGGCCCGGCGCCTTATGACTTTCTAGCAGCGGGCCTCGCGAGTTGCACCGCGATGACCCTCCGCCTGTATGCGCGGCGCAAGGGACTGCCGCTGGAGCATGTGAGCGTCGACGTGGAGCACGACCGCATCCATGCGGCGGATTGCGAGACCTGTGAGGAGACCGGCGCGAGGATCGACCGTTTTACGCGGCGCATCCGGATGGAGGGCCCGCTCGACGATACTCAACGCAAGCGCCTGCTGGAGATCGCCGACCGGTGCCCGGTGCATCGCACGCTGGAGGCGCAAGCCGTCATCGTCACCGAGAAAGCGGCGGCGATGGCCTAGCGCCACCCGCCGCGTCGCCCATGCCACGCCCCAAGGGTCCGCTTCATCCGCAGGTCTACGACGCGGCTGCCCCGCCCGGCACCTGGTGGGAGGAGACGCTGCCGCTGCATCGGCCAACGACGCCGCTCGACGGCACAGTGACGGCGGATGTCGCCATCATCGGCGGCGGCTATGCGGGCCTAAGCGCGGCCGCCGTTCTGGCGAACCGAGGCTACGACACGGCTGTCGTCGACGCCGGCGCCATCGGCTGGGGCGCTGCGGGGCGAAACGGCGGCATCTGCGGGCCGGGCGGCGACAAATGCCCCAGCGGTGTGCTCGACCGTCGCCATGGGCTGGGCATCGCCGCGGCCTGGGAGCAAACCCAAATCGAGGCCGTCGAATGGGTGCGCCGCTTCTGCCGCGATGCGGGCCTGGGCGACCAGCTTCAGGGCGCGGGCGAAATGATCCTCGCGCATAACGGTGCCGCAGCACGGTCGCTCCAGCGCTTGGCCGAGGCAGAGCCCGACCGCTACACCCCGGTGCCGCCCAGCGATCGCGGTGACATCGCCGCCCGCGGTGGGGTGCTGATGCGCCCCGCCTTCGGGCTGAACCCCCTCGCCTATGTTCGGGCGCTGGCCATGCAGGCCACCGCTGCCGGGGCGCGGATCTTCGAACAGAGCCCCGTGACCGCCTGGGATCGCCGGGCCTCCGCGCATCACCTCGCCACGCCGTGCGGCGAGATCGCGGCGCGCCGGGTGCTGGTGACGACCAACGGGTTCACGCCGCTCGGTCTGCATGATCGGCTCAATGGCCTGGCGGTCCCGGTGATCTCCAACATCGCGGTCACCCGGCCGCTCAGCGGCCAGGAGCGGGCGGCGCACCCCTGGCTCGGCCCCTCTCCGGCGGCGGATACGCGGCACATGCTCTGTTACTTTCGCCTGCTGCCTGAGGGGCGGCTGCTCTATGGCGCGCGCGGCGATCTCACCGGCAGCCCTGGGGGGGCGACGCGGATGCGGGCGGCGCTCGCAGCCCGGATCGCACGCGATCTGCCGGGTTTCGCCCAGGCGGAGATCACGCATTTCTGGCGCGGCCCGATCGCGGCGACAACGCGGCTGACCCCCGCCGTCGGCTGGCTGGAACGGGAGGCGGGGGTGGCCGCCGCCCTCGGCTGGCATGGCAGTGGGATCGCCATGGCCTCGCTCGGCGGGCGGCTGGCCGGCACGCTCCTGGCCGGCGACAACCGCGGCGAGGCGGCGATCCCCGCGCCGATGCGCGGCATGCCGCGGCGGCTGCCCTGGCCGCGGCTGATCCCGGCCTATGTAGGCGCCGCGGTGGCGGCGATGCGCCTCGCCGATGCCTGGCCCGGGTTGCCGGGTCGGCGCTGACGGCGCAGGCGGCCCAGCACGCGACCCCACCGGGCCCGGGTGCTCATCTCGGTTCCCTTCGCGGCAAAACCGCAATATCTTGGCCCATCGAGCGGGCAAACGACACCAAGACGGGGACAGGCGATGGGGGATCTCTTCAAGGGCAAGGCCGCGGAGGATGCCTATACGGCCGCCCAGATCGAGGTGCTGGAGGGGCTGGAGCCCGTCCGCAAGCGACCCGGTATGTACATCGGCGGCACGGACGAGCGGGCGCTGCATCACCTGGTGGCCGAGGTGCTGGACAACTCGATGGACGAGGCGGTCGCGGGCCACGCGAGCCGCATCGAGATCGCGCTGTCTGCCGACGGCTCCGTCGCCATCTCGGACAACGGCCGCGGGATCCCCGTCGACCCACACCCCAAGTTCCCCGACAAATCGGCGCTCGAAGTGATCCTCACCGAGCTCCACTCGGGCGGCAAATTCTCGGACAAGGCCTATCAGACCTCCGGCGGGTTGCACGGCGTCGGCATCTCGGTGGTCAACGCGCTCAGCGAAAGCCTGGAGGTCGAGGTCGCCCGCGGCCGCCAGCTCTTCGGCCAGCGCTTTGCCCGCGGCGTGCCCCTCGGCCCGCTGGAGGATCGCGGCACGGCCCCCAACCGGCGCGGCACCACCGTCACCTTCGTGCCGGACGCGGAGATCTTCGGCACCTCCGCCCGGTTCCGCCCGGCCCGGCTCTACCGCATGGCGCGCTCCAAGGCCTATCTTTTCCGCGGCGTCGAGATCCGCTGGCGCTGCAATCCATCGCTCCTCAGCGACGAAACCCCGGCGGAGGACAGCTTTCGCTTTCCCGGCGGGCTCGAGGATTTCCTCACCGCCACCCTGGGCGGCGAGGCCGTGATCGGCGACCGCGCCTTTTCCGGCCGGGTGGAGTTTGCCGAGAAATACGGTCCGGGCACCCCGGGGTCGGTCGAATGGGCGGTGGCCTGGACGCCGGGGCGCGATCCCTCCGCCTCGAGCTACTGCAACACCATCCCCACGCCGGAGGGGGGGACCCACGAACAGGGGTTCTGGAGCGCGATCCTGAAGTCGCTCCGCGCCCATGGCGAACGGACCAACGTCAAGAAGGCGAAGGACATCACCCGCGACGACCTCTCCGGCGGGGCGGCGGCCATGATCTCGGTGTTCCTGCGCGAGCCGGAGTTCGTGGGCCAGACCAAGGACCGTCTGGCCACGGCCGATGCGGTGCGGCTGGTGGAGGGGGCCGTGCGCGACCGGGTCGACACCTGGCTCGGCAGCGATCCGCGCACGGCGGACCAGATCGTCGCGTTCCTGGTCGAGCGGGCGGAGGAGCGGGCCAAGCGTCGGGCGGAGAAGGAGACCACCCGCAAGAGCGCCACCCGCAAGCTGCGCCTGCCCGGCAAGCTGGTCGACTGCTCGCGCACGGGGCGCGACGGCACCGAGATCTTCATCGTCGAGGGCGACAGCGCCGGCGGCTCGGCCAAGATGGCCCGCAACCGCGAGACCCAGGCCATGCTGCCGCTGCGGGGCAAGGTCTTGAACGTGCTGGGCGCTGCGGGCTCGAAGCTCAACCAGAATCAGGAACTGTCGGATCTCTGCCAGTCGCTCGGCGTCGGCATGGGCAGTCGCTTTCGCCTGGATGATCTGCGCTACGAGAAGATCATCATCATGACCGATGCTGATGTGGACGGGGCCCATATCGCCTCGCTGCTGATGACGTTCTTCTTCATCCAGATGCGGCCCATGGTCGAGCAGGGGCATCTGTTCCTGGCGCAACCGCCGCTTTATCGCCTGAAGCAGGGGGCCAAGACGGTCTATGCCCGCGACGATGCGGAGCGCACACGGCTGGAGGCGGAGGGGCTGGGCGGCAAGGGCCGCATCGAGGTGAGCCGGTTCAAGGGTCTGGGCGAGATGGACGCCAAGGACCTGAAGGAGACGACCATGGACCCCGCCCGGCGCCGCCTGATCCGGGTGACCATCGAGGATGCGGAAGACACCGCGAGCCTGGTCGAGCGGCTGATGGGCAAGAAGCCCGAGGCGCGCTTCACCTTCATCCAGGAAAACGCCAAATTCGCCGAGGATCTCGACGTGTGACCGGGCGGTGCGTGACGAGCACGCACCCTACCAAGACAGGCGCGCGCAGAGCGTAGGGTGCGTGCTCGGCACGCACCGCGAGGTCACCCGGCGAGGGCCTCACGCTTCTCCTCGAGCACCAGCCACTCTTCCTCGGCGGCGGCCAGTTTCTCCTGGCGCTCGGCCAGCATCGCGGTGGCCTTGGTGAACTTGGCGGGCTCGCGCTCGAAGAGACCGGAATCGGCGAGGAGATCCTCGAGCTTGCCGATCTCGGCGCTCAGGCGGTCGATCTCGCCGGGCAAGGCCTCTAGCCGGTGCTTTTCGGTGAAGGATAGCGCGGGCACGGCCGCGATCTTCGCTGTCGGCGCGGCGGCCTTTGGTTTCGCGGGCTTTGGCGCCACCTCCTCCGCCCGATCGGCGAAGGTCTGGCCGGCCTGGGCGCGGTAGTCCGACCAGCCGCCGGCATAGACCACGGCGCGCCCGTCCCCCTCCATCGCGATGGTGGTGGTGGCGACGCGGTCGATGAAATCGCGATCGTGGCTGACCAGGATCGTGGTGCCGTCGAAATCGCCGATCAGCTCCTGCAAGAGATCCAGCGTCTCGACGTCGAGGTCGTTGGTGGGCTCGTCCAGCACCAAGAGGTTGGCCCGGCGCATCATGATGACCGCGAGCAGCAGCCGCGCCTTCTCCCCGCCCGACAGCGCGCCCACCGGGCCGCGGGCCTGGCGCTCGTCGAACAGGAACTCCTTGAGATAGGCGACCGGGTGGCGCCCCTGCCCGCGCACGTCGATGCGGTCGTCGCTGCCACCGGCCTCATCGGCGCCGGTCAGCGTCGCCCAGAGCGATTTCTCCGGGTTTAGTTGCGCGCGGTTCTGGTCGAAGACCGCAAGCTCCAGCCCGGTGCCGAGCTTCACCCGCCCCTCGTCCGGCGCCAACTGGCCGGTCAGCAGGTTGATCAGCGTCGTCTTGCCCGCCCCGTTCGGCCCGACCACCGCCACGCAGTCGCCGCGGGCGACACGCAGGTCAAAGGGCTTCAGGATCGCCCGGTCGCCGAAGCGCTTGGCCAGCCCCTTGGCGTCGATCACGATCTTGCCGGCGGTCCCCTCCGCCTCCAGCGCCATGGCCGCGGGGCCGCGGCGGGCGATCTGGGCAGCGCGGTCAGCGCGCAGGGCAGCGAGGCGGCGCAGGCGCCCCTGGTTGCGGGTGCGCCGGGCAGAGATGCCCTCGACCGCCCATTTCGCCTCCTGCGCGATGAGACGGTCGAGCTTGTGGCGCGCGGCGTCTTCTTCGGCCCAGGCCTTTTCGCGCCAGGCCTCGAAGCCCTCGAAGCCCACAGGCGCGCGGCGCACCTCGCCGCGGTCGATCCACAGGGTGCCGCGGGTCAACCGGTTCAAAAACGCCCTGTCGTGGCTGATGAGGGCGTAGGCGGCGCGCGTCTCGGCCAGCCACCCCTCCAGCCACTCGATGGCGCGGATATCCAGGTGGTTGGTCGGCTCATCGAGGAGCATGAGATCGGGCTCCCCGGCCATCAGCCGCGCGAGGGCGGCACGGCGGCGCTCCCCGCCGCTGGCGGCCTCCGGGTGCTGCTCGGCGCGGACCTGCAGGCCCTCCATGGCGGCCTCGGCGCGCCATCGCTCCGAAGCGTCCAACTCGGCGGCGGCGTAATCCCCAAGGCTCGCATAACCGGCCAGGTCCGGGTCCTGCGGCAGATAGCTGACCTTGGCACCGGGGCGGACGAAACGGGCGCCGCCGTCCGCCTCCACCAGGCCGGCCATCACCTTCATCAGCGTCGACTTGCCGGCCCCATTGCGCCCGACCACGGCAAGGCGCTCGCCGGGGCCGAGGGCCAGCGTGATACCGGCGAAGAGCGGCCGGCCGCCAAAACCAAGGGTCGTCTCGGCGAGGGTGAGGATCGGGGGCGATGCCATGGCGCTCAGGTCGCGCGACCGACCCCGGCTGTCAAGGCAACAGCAGGATCGCGGTGACGGCTGACGATGCCGCCCACCCTGCGGAAGCTCCCTTTCCTGCTGCCTGCGCGCGCCCTAGGGTGGCGGCGCTGAGCAGGAGAGGTCGATGAGCTTGCCACTGAACGCCAATCTGGCCGGGGCGCTGGCCCCGCCGGTGATGGAGGCCCGGCGCTGGGTCGCGGCGGCAGAGTTTCCGCCGGACCGCCCGCTCTTGAACCTCAGCCAGGCCGCCCCCTCCCTGCCGCCGCCGGAGCCCATGCGCCGTGCCCTCGCCGAGGCGATCCTCGAGCTGCCGGACGCGCATTTCTACGGCCCCGTCCTGGGCGACACCGACCTGCGCGAGGCGATCGCAGCGCGCTGGAGCACACTGTATGAGGCCACGGTCGAGCCCTTCGATGTCGCGGTCACCTCCGGCTGCAATCAGGCCTTTTGTGCGGCGATCACAACCCTCTGCGCGCCGGGCGATGCGGTGGTCATGACCGCACCCTGGTACTTCAATCACAAGATGTGGCTCGACATGGCGGGGGTGGAGACGGTGCCCTTCGCCTGCGACGATGCCATGCTGCCGGATCTGGAGGCGGCGCGCGACGCCCTCACCCCGCGCACCCGGGCGATCCTGCTCATCAGCCCCAACAACCCCACGGGCGTCGACTATCCGCCCGCGCTGATCCAGGCCTTCTACGATCTGGCGCGGGAGCGGGGGATCGTGCTGATCCTGGACGAGACCTACCGCGACTTTCGCCGCGACCCGGCCCGCCCGCACGGGCTGTTCGCCGAGCCGGACTGGCGGGCGCATTTCATCCACCTCTACAGCTTCTCCAAGGTCTACCGCCTCACCGGTCACCGGGTCGGTGCGATGGTCACCAGCGCCAGCCGGCTGGGCGAGGCGGAGAAGTTCCTGGATACCGTCACCATCTGCCCCAGCCGCGTGGGCCAGATCGGCGCGCTCTACGGGATCATGCACCTGGAAGACTGGGTCGCGCGGGAGCGTGAGGAGGTCCTGGCGCGCCGCGCCGTGCTGGAGGACGAGTTCGCCAGCCACCTGCCCGACTGGCGGGTCAAGAGCGCAGGTGCCTATTTTGCCTGGGTCGAGCCGCCCTTCGACATTCCCGCGCACAAGCTGGCGCGCCGGCTGGTCGAGGAGCAGTCGATGCTGATCCTGCCCGGCACCATGTTCACGCCGAAGCGCCGGGCCGGGGATCGCGGGCCCGACCCTTGGGGCGGCGAGGCGGCGCTGCGCATCGCCTTCGCCAATGCCGACACCGCCGGCCTCGCGGAAATGTCACGGCGGCTCGCGGCCTTCCGACCCTAGGCTGGCGCGGCTGCGGGCGGCTTGTGCGCCCCGGACGGCGCGGCTAAGTCTGCCACCGAGCCGCCAGCCGGGCGGCCGCGTGATCGCGCGATCGGCGCGGATGACCAATCGAAGAGCGGGGCGGCGATGCTCGAATTCCTGCGCAAGGGCGTGAAATCCTGGGTGGCGAAGGTGCTGCTGGCGCTCCTGGTGCTGAGCTTCGCGGTCTGGGGCATCGGCGACATCTTCTCCTTCAGCCTGAACTCGCCGGTCGCCAATGTGGGCAGCCGTACGGTGACCGCGGATGCCTTCGCCAATGCGCTGCAACGCCAGCAGACGAACGCCAGCCGGCAGGCGCAGCGGGCCGTGTCGCTGACCGAGATCCGGCAGACCGGCCTGGGCGACCAGGTGCTGGCGCGCCTGATCCGCGATGCGGCCATCGCAGCAGAGCTGGAAGAGCTGGGGATCGCCGCCTCCGACAGGATCGTGGCGGAGACGATCCGCAGCCTGCCCGCCTTCCAGGGGCCGGGCGGGGACTTTTCCACCACCGCCTATCTGCAGATGCTGGCGCAGCAGGGCTTCGATGCCGGCACCTTCGAGACGCTGCAGCGCGACCTGATCGGGCAGGAGGTACTGCTCTCCTCCGCCGTCGGCACCGTGAGCCTGCCGCCGGGCACCGCCGCGCGCATCGCGGCGCATGAGGGGGAGCAGCGGCGCGTCGCCATCCTGCGCCTGACGCCCGACATGGCGCCCGAGCCGCCGCGCCCCGACAGCACGACACTGGGGGCTTTCCTCGAGGAGAACGCCCTGGCCTTCACGGAGCCCGACCGCAAATACGGCCGCTTCCTGCACCTCGATACCCGCGCCATCGCCGAGGCTTTCGAGCCGACCGAGGAGGCCCTGCGCGCGGGCTATGAGGCAGCGCTCTCGACCTTCTCCACCCCCGCGCAGGCGGTCGTGGACCAGCTCAACTTCCCCTCGGTCGAGGCGGCAGAGGCCGCGAAGGCAGCCCTTGAGGGCGGACAGAGCTTCGAGGAGCTGCTCGAGAGCCGCGGTGTGGCGATGGCCGATGTGGCCCTCGGCACCGTCGGCGTGGACGACCTGCCCGCGGCCATGAGCGCGGCAGTGTTCGGCGCGGACGGCCCCGGCATCGTCGGCCCGGTCGAGACGCTGGTGGGCGCGGCGCTCCTGCGCGTCCGGGAGCTGACGGCAGCAAGCCAGGTGCCCTTCGAGGAGGCGCGCGATCAGGTGGCCCAGGCCCTCGCCGACCGCGAGGCGCTGTCCCGTGCCCCCCGCATCGCCGGCGAGATCGACGATCTGCGCGCCGCGGGCCAGACCCTGGAGGAGATCGCCGAGGCGCTGGAGGCGGTCGAACTGGGCACCATCGACGGCTGGGCGCTGGATGGCACGCTGGAGGGCCGCGTTCCGGCAGAGGGTGTCCTTGGCCGCGCGCGTCTGCGCGAGGAGCTGTCCGATGCCCTCGACGGCGAGGAGCGCGACCTGATCGAGCTCGTGAACGGCAGCTATGTGCTGATCGCCATCGATCGGATCGAGCCGAGCTTCCTGCCGACGCTGGACCGCATCCGCGACCGCGTCGCCGAGGCCTGGGAACGGCGCGAACGCCTGGACGCCCTGGCCGAGCGCGCAGAGCGCATCCGCGGCGGGCTCGAGCGCGGCACTGGAGCGACCCTCGTCACCATCGCCGCCGGCATGGGCCGCCCGGTGCTGAGCCCCGATCCGCTGCGCCGCGGCGACACGGTCAACGGCGCGCCCGTCGCTCTGATCGCCGCTCTCTTCGAGGAGCCCGAGGGCGGTGCGGCCCAGGTCGAGATCCCCGGCGGCGAGGGCGTGGCCGTGGGGCAGGTCGTCGAGATCCTGCCGCTTGACCCGGACTTCCTGGCCGAACGCGCGACCTCGCTAGAGAGCGCGCTCGGCGCCTCGCTGGCCCGCGACCAGGCCGCCTATTTCGCCGCCGCGGTCGAGAGCGCGCAGGAGACAACGGTCGACGGCGCCACCGTGCAGTCGGTCTATGAGCTGCTCGGCGCCCACCAGACCGGCGTCGGCGGCCAGGGCGGGGCGATGTAAGTGAGCCACCCGACGATCCTGCCCGACAGCGCCACTTTCGCCGCCGCCCATAGTGCTGGGCGCAATCAGGTGGTCTGGACCGACCTGGTGGCCGACCGCGACACCGCCGTCTCGCTGATGCTGAAGCTGACCGGGGCCGCGCCGCTGTCCTTTATGTTGGAGAGCGTGACCGGCGGGGAGGTCCGCGGGCGCTATTCGGTGATCGGGGCGGCGCCGGATCTGATCTGGCGCTGCCATGGCGACCGCGCGGAGATCAACCGCAACCCCGCGGTGGATCCCAGCGCGTTTGACGCCGATCCCATCGCGAATGGGGCCCTTGCCTCGCTGCGCCGCCTGATCGCCGAGAGCGCCATCGAGCTGCCGGCGGGCATGCCGCCCATGGCCGCGGGGCTGTTCGGCTATCTGGGCTACGATGTCATTCGGCTGGTGGAGCGGCTGCCGGCGCCCAACCCCGACCCGCTCGGCCTGCCCGATGCGGTCTGGCTGCGCCCCTCGCTCATCGCCATCGTCGACAACGTGAAGGACCAGGTGACGCTGGTCGCCCCCGCCTGGGTGCGGGAGGGCGAGAGCGCCGCAGCGGCCGAAGCGGGGGCCCGCGGGCGGCTGCTGGCGGCCGTCGAGGCCCTCGCGCATGAGGTCGAGGGCCCCTCCCCCGTCACCCCGCTCGGCGAGGCCCTGCCCCGCGATCCGGTGGCCGCGCTGGGCGCGCCGCCCACCTCGAACACGCCGCATCCCGACTATCTCGACATGGTCGACCGGGCGAAGGCCTATATCCGCGCGGGCGATATCTTCCAGGTCGTGCCCAGCCAGCGCTGGTCGCTGCCGCTGGAGGCGGAGCCTTTCGCGCTTTATCGCGCGCTGCGCCGCACGAACCCCAGCCCCTACATGTTCTTCTTCAACTTCGGCGGCTACCAGGTGATCGGTGCCAGCCCCGAGATCCTGGTGCGCGTGCGCGGCGGCACGGTCACCATCCGCCCCATCGCCGGCACCCGCCCCCGCGGCGCGACGGCGGAGGAGGATCAGCGGCTGGAGGAGGATCTGCTCGCCGACCCCAAGGAGCGGGCGGAGCATCTGATGCTGCTCGACCTTGGCCGCAACGACGTGGGCCGGGTGGCGAAGATCGGTACGGTCGACCCCAACGAACAGTTCACGGTGGAGCGCTACAGCCACGTGATGCACATCGTCTCCAACGTCGACGGGGCGCTGCGCCCGGAGCATGACGCGCTGTCGGCGCTGCTGGCAGGCCTGCCGGCAGGCACGGTGAGCGGCGCGCCCAAGATCCGCGCGATGGAGATCATCGACGAGTTGGAGCGCGAGAAGCGCGGCGTCTATGCGGGTGGCGTCGGCTATTTCGGTGCGGGCGGCGAGATGGACACCTGCATCGCGCTGCGCACCGGCGTGGTGAAGGACGGCACCCTCTACGTGCAGGCCGGCGGCGGCGTGGTCTGGGACAGCGACCCCGAGGCGGAGTACCAGGAGACGGTGTCCAAATCCCGCGCCCTGCTGGCCGCCGCCGCCGTGGCCCGCCGCTTCGCGCGCAGCAGCAACTAGCCGATCCTTCCGCGAGCGCGCCCTGGGCGGCGATCCCTCAGCGGGCGCGCCTGCGGATCACCTCGCTCACGGGGGCGATGGCGACGCGGCCGCCGCCGCGCTCCGACTGCCACTTGGCAACGGCGGCGAAGGCTTCGGGGGTTGCCGCGGCGGCCAGGATCGCGGTGCCCTGGCGACGCGCGACGCCGGCTGCCACCTGCATGGCCCGATAGACCGAGGCGCGGTCCTGCCCGGCGGCCTGATTGCTGATCGCGGCCGAGGGGATGCCCTGCGCCGCCGCCGCCCGAACCGTCGCCCCGCCACCGAGGGGCCGCGGATCGACATAGGCAAAGCCGTGCTCGGCCAGCATTTCGAACAAATCCTCCGGCCGGCCGGGCGTGCCGAGGCCCGGCAGCGCCATGGCGCCGATGGCCTGGGGCAGGCGCGCGAGCGCAGCAAGGGTCGGATCGATGTCGCCCCCGGCAAGCGAGGCAACCCGGCGGTCGCCCGGCGCGATGGCCGCCAGCACCTCATGGCCCGCACTGCGTGCCGTCTCGGCCAGGGTCTCCACATCCTCGCGCACGGGCGCCACCGCAAGGCCGATGGGCACCTGCATCTGCAGTGTGTCCGAGGGGATCGCCGCGCCGTCCTCCGCCACCAGCAGGATGACCGCGACGATGGGCATCTCGGCGGCGACATCCGCGCTCACGGCGTTCTGCACGAAGGCGTCGCCTTCCAGATCCAGATCGAGTTCCAGCCCCGGCCGCCGGCGCGGCGGGGGCGATGTGGTCGGCGGGACGGTGGCCAGAGCAACCGCCTCCTCGGCCGCCTCGCTCGGTGCGAGGTCGGTGGGCGCGGCCTCCGCCGGCGGAACCACGGACGGCGTCACCTCGGCAGAGATCTGCGGCGGCGCTTCGGCGTCGGCCTCAAGACCCAGAGGCTCGCTGCCTGTCCCGCTCTGAGCTTCCGTCGACGGGGAAAGCGTGAAGGTAAGGCCGCCCTCGCCGCTCTCGGGCACGGTGGGCGCCTCCGAGACCGGCGCCTCAGCGATCGTTTCCGAGCCCTGCGGCTCAGAGATGGGGGCCTCTTGCTGGCCCGGTGCCAGCGTCGCGACCGCAGAGGTCTCTGCAGCCTTCGGCGCAAGATCCGTCTCCGACGGCGTGCCGGCAAAGGTCGTCTCCGTCGCCGCCGGCTCTTCCGTGGGCAGGGGCGTCACGGTTGCGACCTCGGCTACGGGTGCCCCGGTTGCGCCCCCCTCCGCCGCACTCTCCGCCGCTTCCAGCGCGGCAAGGGCGGCACGCGCCTCCTCGCGCGACAGGCTGGTCGGATCCACCTGCCCCAACGGCGGGGCCGTCGGGACGCCGAAGGGCGAGGGCGCCACCGGCGCAGGCGCAAGACCTGCACCCCCTATCTGGCGGGGCGCGCCGGGCGCACCGGTCGTCGTGGGCACCGAGCCGATGCCACTGATCCCGGGGGAGGTCGAAGGCGCCGCCGAGGGTGCCACCGCCACGGCGGGCACGCCGCCCGGGCTCGCGACGCTCGGTGCGCGATTGGGAGCCACGACCGGACTGTCGATGGCCGCATCGCCGGCGGCGAAATTGCCGGTCGAGGTCGGACCGCTGCGCCCGCGCTCCTCTCGCGCTGAGGCGTCCTGCGTCGCTGCGGCGGCGTCCTCGGCGGAGAGTATCGGGTCTTCAGCCGGCGGCAGCAGGCTCAAAAGCGCAACCGCCGAGATGCCGAGAAACGCCCCTCCCGCGATCGCACCCTTCAGCAGGCCGACCACATAGCTTCCACCCTCTTCCTCGCGCCGCCGGCGCCGGGTCTTCCACTTGCCGCTCACTTCACCCTCCAGCGGACCGCAGCACCGGCTCGGTCGCCATGGTCGCAAGATCTTCTGCGGGACCTTCCCGCGTCAATCGCCGCGGCACCCCCTGCCGCCCTTCTCAACCGCTGTCCAGTCCCGCTGGTGCACATCGGCGCGTTCCCCCGAACGCGTGCTCCGAATGCGTGGCCAGAATACGGGCCCAGACTGGCTGAGCGGAAGGCACGCTTGAAAATGCACGCCCTTGACGGACCGGGCCGGCGCGGCGCAACTCATCTTCCGGGCGTGGCCACCGCTGCGGCCTGACGTCCGCTGAGAAACACTTAGACCAGACAGGCGACCGCCGCCATGCTCCTACTCATCGATAACTACGACAGTTTCACCTGGAATCTCGTCCACTATCTGGGCGTTTTGGGGGCAGAGCCGGAAGTTGTCCGCAACGATGCCCTCTCGGCGGCGGATGCGCTCGCCATGCGACCCGAGGCGATCATCCTCTCGCCCGGCCCCTGCGGCCCGGAGGAGGCGGGGATCTGTCTGGACCTGATCCGCGAGGCGCCGGAGGATCTGCCGATCTTCGGCGTCTGCCTCGGGCATCAGGCGGTCGGCCAGGCCTTCGGCGGCCGGGTCGAGCGCTGCCACGAGGTCCTGCACGGCAAGCTCTCGGCCGTCACGCATGAGGGCACCGGCGTCTTCGAGGGGATCCCCCAGGGGTTTCTGGCGACGCGCTATCATTCGCTGACCGTAGCACCCGGAGAGATCCCGGCACCGCTGAAGGTCACGGCGCGCACCCAGTCCGGGGTGATCATGGGGCTGTCGCATGTCAGCCGGCCGATCCATGGCGTGCAGTTCCATCCCGAGAGCATCGCCAGCGAGCACGGCATGCGGCTGGTCCGCAACTTCCTGGCGCTGGCCGGGATCGCGGCGCCGGCGGAGGCGGAGGCGTGAGTGAGACCGCCGCACCGCCGGCTGGCCTGCGCCCGCTCATCGCCCGGGCGGTGGACGGGCCGCTGAGCCGGGCCGAGGCGGAGCAGGCCTTTGACGTGATCATGGGCGGTGCGGCAACCCCGGCACAGGTGGCGGGGTTTCTGATGGCGCTCGCCATGCGCGGCGAGACGGTGGACGAGATCGCCGGCGCGGCGAGCGTGATGCGCGCGCGGGCGGCCCGCGTGGCAGCACCCGAGGGGGCGATCGACATCGTCGGCACCGGCGGCGACGGCAAGGGCACGCTCAACATCTCCACCGCGGCGGCGATCGTGGTGGCCGGCGCCGGGGTGCCGGTGGCCAAGCACGGCAATCGGGCGCTCTCCTCCCGCTCAGGTGCCGCGGATGCGCTCACGGCCCTTGGCGTGCAGGTCATGGTGCCGGCGGCGGTGGCGGAGCAGGCGCTGGCGGAGTGCGGGCTGTGCTTCATGATGGCGCCCATGCACCATGCCGCCATGCGGCACGTGCAGCCCGTGCGCCAGGAGATGGGGGTGCGCACGGTCTTCAACATCCTCGGCCCTCTCACTAATCCGGCCGGGGTGCGGCGCCAGCTCACCGGGGCCTTCGCACCGCATCTGCTGCAGCCGATGGCCGAGACGCTGCAGGCCTTGGGGCATGAGGCCGCCTGGCTGGTGCATGGGGCCGACGGGACGGACGAGCTTTCCATCGCGGGCCCGAGCACCGTCGTGGCGCTGGAGGGCGGGCAGATCCGCGAGATGACCGTGACGCCGGCCGACGCTGGCCTGCCGGAACATCCCTTCGAGGCCATTCTGGGCGGCGCGCCGGAGGCGAATGCCGCCGCCCTGTCCGGGCTGCTCGAGGGGGCGGCGGGGGCCTATCGCGACGCGGTGCTGCTGAACGCCGCAGCGGCCTTGGTGGTGGCAGGGCGCGCTGCCGATCTGCCGAGCGGTGCTGCCATGGCGCGCGACAGCATCGACAGCGGCGCCGCCCGCGCCAAGGTCGCCGCCCTCGCCGCCATCACCCAGGCCAAGGACCCCGCCCATGGCTGATATCCTGGAGCGTATCGCCGCCTACAAGCGCGAGGAGGTGGCCGCCGCCAGAGCTGCCCGTCCGCTGAGCGCCGTGGAGGCCAAGGCCAAGGCCGCCGGCCCCGTGCGGGGCTTTGCGGCGGCCCTGAGCGCGGCGTCCGAGACAGGCTATGGGCTGATCGGGGAGATCAAGCGGGCGAGCCCCTCCAAGGGGTTGATCCGCGCCGATTTCGACCCGGCGGTGCTGGCGGCGGCCTATGCGGCGGGCGGGGCGGCCTGCCTCAGCGTCCTGACCGACGGGCCGAGCTTCCAGGGCGATCCCGCGCATCTGCAAGCCGCGCGTGCGGCCTGTGGCCTGCCGGCGATCCGCAAGGATTTCATGCTTGACCCCTATCAGGTGGCCGAGGCGCGGGCGCTGGGCGCCGACTGTATCCTGGTGATCATGGCGATGATCCCGGACAGCCTGGCGGCGGAGCTGGTCGCGGCAGCTACACACTGGGGGATGGATGCGCTGATCGAGGTGCATGACGCGGCGGAGCTTGACCGGGCGCTCGCCCTGCCCTGCCCGCTGATCGGGATCAACAACCGCAACCTGCGCACCTTCGAGACGCGGCTGGAGACGACGGAAGCGCTGGCCGCCCGGCTGCCGGCCGACCGTCAGCTGGTGGCGGAGAGCGGGCTGTTCACGCCAGCCGATCTCGCCCGGCTGGCCCGCGTGGGCGCGCGGCGGTTCCTGATCGGCGAGAGCCTGATGCGCCAGGAGGACGTCGCGGCGGCGACGCGCGCGATCCTGGCCGATCCGCTGGCTGCGTGAGGGGTGCCGTGACGGAGGATCCGACTACGCCTGGGTTCACCCATTTCGACGCCGAAGGGCGCGCGCAGATGGTGGACGTGAGCGACAAGGCGCAGACCCGGCGCACGGCAACGGCGCGCGGGGCGGTGCGCATGGCGCCGGAGACGCTGGCGATGATCGTCGAGGGGCGGGCGAAGAAGGGCGATGTGCTGGCGGTCGCCCGACTGGCGGGGATCATGGCGGCGAAGCGGACGGCTGATCTGATCCCACTCTGCCATCCGCTCATGCTGTCCAAGGTCACCGTGGATCTGTGGCCAGCGCCGCCGGATCGGGTGGAGATCGAGGCGACCGTGAGCCTCACCGGGCAGACAGGCGTGGAGATGGAGGCGCTGACGGCGGTGAGCGTCGCGGCTCTCACGGTCTATGACATGGCCAAGGCGGTGGACCGCGGCATGGTGATCGAGGCGGTGAGGTTGACGTTCAAGGACGGCGGGAAGTCGGGCGCCTTTCATGCCGATTAGAAACCAAAGCTGGGCCCCCCGCCCACCCTATCTTCAAGGGTACCGCGGATTAACCAAATGCGCGGTAAACGCATGCTGAGCGTCGCCGAGGCGCACCGCCGGGTCATCGACCTCATCGTCCCACAACCGCCTGAGACTGTTGCCCTGACCGCCGCGGCCGGTCGTGTCCTGCTGGCCGACATCGTCGCGACGCGCGCGCAGCCACCCTTCGCTGCCTCCGCGATGGATGGCTATGCTGTCCGTGCGGCCGATGCCGCCGAGGGCGCCGGCCTCCGCGTCGTCGCCACGGCCGCTGCCGGACATGCCTGGAGCGGGACACTGGGCCAGGGTGAGGCGGTGCGGATCTTCACCGGCGCGCCTGTTCCTCAAGGCGCCGATGCCATCCTGATCCAGGAAGACGCCGATCGCGATGGCGATCGCATTACCGTGCGCGCGGCGCCCGTGCCGGGCGCCTTCATCCGCCCGGCCGGCCTCGATTTCACCGCTGGCGTGCGCGTGACGGCGCCCCGGCGGCTCACGCCGCGGGATATCGCGCTGATCGCCGCGATGGGCGTGCCGGCGGTGCAGGTCGCGCGGCGGCCCGTGGTCGCCCTGCTGCCCACCGGCGACGAGCTGGTCACCCCCGGCAGCGCGCCCCAGCCGGACCAGATCTTCGCCTCCAACAGCTACGGTCTGGCCGCCCGGATCGCCGAGGCGGGCGGCGTGCCCCGCCTGATCCCACCCGCCGCGGACACGCCCGAGGGACTGCTGACCGCGCTGGCTGAGGCCCGGGGCGCCGACATCATCGTCACCCTGGGCGGCGCGTCGGTCGGAGACCACGATCTGGTGGCCCGGGTCTTTGGCGAGGCCGGCCTCGATCTTGGCTTCCACCGCATCGCCATGCGCCCGGGCAAACCGCTCATGGCGGGCCGCATCGGCCCCGTTGCCATGCTCGGCCTGCCCGGCAACCCGGTCTCGGCCATGGTGTGCGGCGAGCTCTTCCTGCTGCCCGCCATCGCACGGGCGCTGGGTTTGGCCGGCGAACGGCCGGCAGCGCGGCCGGTCCCCCTCGCCAGCCCAATCCCGGCGAATGGTCCGCGAGAGCACTACATGCGCGCGCGCGAGATCGCGGGGCGGATCGCGGTGGCGGAGGATCAGGATTCGAGCAGGCTGGGGATCCTCGCAGAGGCGGACGGCCTTGTGGTCCGGGCACCCCATGCCCCGGCTGCCGCCGCCGGCGAGCCCGTGGACTATATCCCGCTCTGATCGAATTGTGGCCTATGCGCCGCAGTCTGTTCTGCCAGAAGTTGCAAAACCCTGCCCGCTTGACACAAAAGCAGAACAATCTTAGAACTTTCTCAAGAAAACGATGCCTGGGACCAAAGAGAAGGCCGCCATGCTGACCCGCAAGCAGTACGATCTGCTCCTCTTCATCCACAAGCGCGTGCAGCGCGACGGTGTGTCCCCCTCGTTCGACGAGATGAAGGATGCGCTGGATCTGCGCTCCAAATCCGGCATTCACCGGCTGATCACGGCGCTGGAGGAGCGTGGCTTCATTCGCCGCCTCGCCCACCGGGCCCGCGCGATCGAGATCCTGCGGCTGCCAGACAATGTCGAGGAAACCCGCCCGCCGCGGTCGACCGGGTTCCAACCAAGCGTGATCGACGGCGACCGACCGAGCGGGGAGCCGGTGAGCCTGGCGCGTCATCGCCAGAGCGGAGGGCCTGTCGATGCCCTTGCGGCGCTGGGGGCGACGCCGGCGAAGGGAACCGGCTGGGCCACGGAGGTGCCGCTGGTGGGTCGCATCGCGGCGGGCGTGCCGATCGAGGCGATTGAAGATGGCGCGAGCCGCCTTGGGGTACCCTCCAGCATGGTCGACGGGGGTGGCGAGCACTATGCGCTCGAGGTCCGCGGCGACTCGATGATCGAAGCGGGGATCCACGATGGCGATCTGGTCGTGATCCGCCGCCAGGCGACGGCGGAGAGCGGCGATATCGTCGTGGCCCTTATCGAGGACCACGAGGCGACGCTGAAACGGCTGCGCCGCAAGGGCGACTCGATCGCGCTGGAGGCAGCGAACCCTGCCTATGAGACGCGCCTCTATCACCAGGACAGCGTGCGCATTCAGGGGCGCATGGTGGGGCTCATCCGCAGCTACCTCTGACCGCTGGGATGCCAGGGGCGCCGGTCCATCGGCGCGCTGGATCGGACGACGGGGCCGTCGCGGGTTAGGGTGACCGAGACGGCGCCGGCCGAGAGCAAATCCGATCCGATAAAGACGCAAGGCCCCTGCGGGCGGGCGCGGAGGCGCGGTGCCACCAGGATCACCGATGCCTGGCAGTCGTCGTCGCCGGGTGCGCGGACGATTGCCAAACGCCAGGGGCCCGCAGGCCCTTCCAGCGGAATGTCATCCGAGACCGGGAACCGGGCGGCAGCTGTCGATTGAGAGGCGCCATCGCCATCGCGGGCCAGCCAACGCTCCGCGGCATAGCTTTGGCCGGTGGCTCGCGTGAGCGCGCGGCCGTCGGGGGTGAGCACGCCGACCAGCCGGCCGTGTTGGGCGATCAGCACCGCCGGGCGCGTTGCAGGCACCGAAGACCACACCGCGAGACCGAGGCCCAGCACCGCGACGCCGGCAAGGCGCAGCGGACCGCGCCAAAGACACAGCCAAAGGCCAGCGGTCATCAAGGCGCCCAGGGCCCAGGACGGCGCGGCTGCGATGCGGCGGTCGGCGCCGGGCAATGCGGCGACCTCATGTGCAACAGCCAGGACCCAATCGATCCCCCAGCCCATGGCGCTCAACACCGGCGCCGCCGCGCCCAGCGGCGCGAGGAGCGCTGCGATAGCGCCAAGGGGTACGATCCAGAGGCCCATGGCCGGCACCGCGAGCAGATTGGCGAGCAGGCCGTAGGGCGCCAGGCGGTGGAATTGCACCGCCGTGACAGGCGCCGTGGCGAGCCCCGCGATCAGGCTGCTCGCCACCAAGGCCGCCGCCCAGCGCACGACCGGCCGCCCGGGCCAGCCTCGCCTGCGGCGGCGTCCATCGCCCGGCTCATCGGGGCGCTCCCGCGACAACCGCCAGTCGCGCCAGGCGGCAAAGGCGGCGACGAGCGCGGTCGTGGCGGCGAAGCTCATCTGAAAGCCCGGATCGAACAGGCTGATGGGCCGCAAGGCCAGCACGATGACCGCGGCCGCGGCGACCGCCCGCAGGGTGATCGCCGGGCGATCCATCAACACACAGGTGAAGGCGACGAGCACCATCACAAAGGCCCGCTGCGTGGCCACCGTGGCGCCGGAGAGGCCGAGATAGACGAGCCCGGCCAGCAGCGCCGCCACCGCCGCAATCTTATGGGCGGGCCAGCGCCGCACGGCCCCGCCGCTGAGCGACAGTCCCGCTCGGACGGTTGCGAAGACCAGGCCGGTGAGCATGCCCATGTGCAGCCCCGAGATCGCCAGCAGATGCGCGAGGGAGGAGATCCGCAAGGCCTCGGCATCCTCCTCCCCGATGGCGCTGCGCTCGCCCACGAGGATGGCCGCGGCAAAGGCACCGGAGGCTGCGGGCATCGCCTCGCGGATCGCGTCGGCCAGGCGGTGGCGCAGAGCGACCAGGCCGACGCTGGCCCGCGCCAAGAGACCGGGCGGGTCGGCCAAGGCGCGCGGCCCCGCGATCTCGGCGACGGGCACCGCCACGGCGGGCTCGCGCGAGAAACCGATGGCGCCCAGCCGGTCGAAATAGGCACGGCGGGCAAAGTCGAAGCCCCCAGGTTCCACCGGCGGGCGCGGTGTCAGCAGGGTGGCGTAGACGCGGATCCAGGCGCCGGGCCGCGGGGCATCGGCCCAGGTATCGGCGGTCAGGGTCACGCGCACCCGCGGCGGCGTCCGGCGAAGCGCCCGGCCGAACAGGGTCACCCGGTCGAGGAGCACCCGCGGCGCGCCGCTCGCGGCCAGGTCGAGGGCGATCACCCGCCCCTCCGCCGTCGCGGCGAAGGGATGGGTGATGGCGGGCATGGCGGCCCTGACCGCGCTCAACTGCGCCAAGGCGTGGCCCGCGGTCAGCGCCAGCACCGCCAGGGCCAGCGCCCGCAACGCGCCGTTGCGACGGATCCCCGGCACCGCCAGCGCAAGCACAGGCGGCAGCGGCAGCAGGAGCGCCACGACCGGCGGCTCGTCACGCCAGCCGAGGTAGAGCGAGATCCCCAGGCCCATGAGCACGGGCAGCCAAAGGATCAGGCGGCGCAATTCCTGGCGCAGAAATGCCTGCCAGGCCGCCTGGAGCCAACCGAAGCCCACGGCGAGGCCCCGTCCTGCGCGCGCTGGCCCGCCGATGCTGACCGATGCGGTCATCCCCCCTCCGCCGCCGAGAGCGGGCAGGCTCGCGCGCCATGGTTAATTCGGCGCTAAGACCCAGCGGATGGCGGGCCGCGGTTGAACCGGCTGCGCCTTCGTGCAAGGCCAACCCAACCCTCAACCGCACCGCCAGGCCACGCCCATGACCGACCCCACGCCACAGCCCGTGGTCACCCGCTTCGCACCCTCCCCCACGGGGTTTCTGCACATCGGCGGCGCGCGCACGGCGCTGTTCAACTGGGCGCTCGCACAGCACCACCAGCGCCACGGCGCCGGCGGCACCTTCGTGCTGCGCATCGAGGACACCGACCGCGAACGCTCGACACCCGAGGCGACGGCGGCGATTTTCGAGGGGATGCGCTGGCTCGGTCTCGACTGGCAGGGCGAGGCCTTGAGCCAGTTCGAGCGCCGCGACCGCCACGCCGAGGTCGCCCAGGCGATGCTGGAGAGCGGCGCCGCCTACAAGTGCTTTGCCACAAAAGAGGAGATCGACGCCTTCCGCGAGGCAGCCAAGGCCGAGGGCCGCCCACCGCTGTTCCAGTCGCCCTGGCGCGATGCCGATCCCGCCGAGCATCCGGACGCGCCCCATGTCGTGCGCCTCAAGGCCCCGCGGGAGGGGGAAGTCGTCGTCGAGGATGCGGTTCAGGGCACGGTGACCTGGAAGGCGGAGCAGCTCGACGATCTGATCCTACTCCGCTCCGACGGCACACCGGTCTACATGCTGGCGGTGGTGGTGGACGACCACGACATGGGCGTCACGCATGTGGTGCGCGGCGACGACCACCTGACCAATGCCGCCCGCCAAACGCTGATCTATCGCGCCATGGGGTGGCAGACGCCGGTCTTCGCCCATATCCCGCTGATCCACGGACCGGACGGCGCCAAGCTCTCCAAACGCCACGGCGCGCTCGGTGTCGAGGCCTACCGCGAGATGGGCTACCTGCCGGAGGCGATGCGCAACTACCTGGCGCGTCTCGGCTGGTCCCACGGCGACGACGAGCTCTTCACGACGGACCAGTTGATCGAATGGTTCGGCCTCGCGGCCATCGGACGCAGCGCAGCACGGTTCGACTTTCAGAAGCTTGCGGCGGTCAACGGCCATCACATGCGCCAGACCGACGACGACACGCTGATGGCCGCGGTGGAGGATGTCGCCGCGATCACCGGTATTTCCTTCGGTGAGCCCCGCCGCGCGGCGCTTCGGGAGGCCTTGCCCGGCCTGAAGGAGCGGGCCAAGACCGTCGTCGAGCTGATCGACCTTGCCTACTACATCCTCGCCGACCGCCCGCTGGCGCCGGACGAGAAAGCGGCGAAACTGTTGGGCGGAGAGGCCCCTGCGCTGCTCCGTCGTTTGACTTCTGACTTGCGGAACGCTAGCGCATGGGGCGGAAAGGAGCTTGAGGAAATCGTCCGTACCTTCGCGGAGGGCGAGGATCTCAAGCTTGGCAAAGTCGCGCAGCCACTGCGCGCCGCCCTGACGGGGCGGGCCGTCAGCCCCGGGGTTTTCGACGTCATGGTCACCCTCGGACGCGATGAGACGCTGGCCCGCCTCGAGGACGCCGCTACCCCGGCTGGCTGAGGTCGGCCTGACGGCAGCGCGGGCGGTCCTGGGGCGGCCGAGGGGCGGCCAGACAGAACCGCGCCGCCCGGTCTGCGGGCGAGCGCTTCACGGCGCCGGCCCCGGGCGAGAGACCTTCCGGGGCGGCCGATACTCACGAAAGGGACCGCCATGCCGGATACCGCTCAGACGCGCACCGCGACGATCACCTTCGATGGAAAATCCGTGGACGTCCCCGTCTACGACGCCGTCCATGGACCCTCGGTCCTGGACATTCGGCGGCTCTATGCGGAGCTCGGTGTCTTCACCTATGACCCGGGCTTCACCTCGACGGGCTCCTGCGAGAGCACGATCACCTACATCGACGGCGACAAGGGCGAGCTTCTGTATCGCGGCTATCCGATCGATCAGCTGGCCGAAAAGTCCCACTTCCTCGAGGTCTGCTATCTGCTGCTCTACGGTGAGCTGCCGACAGCGACCCAGCTCGAGGATTTCGAGAGCCGGGTGACCAAGCACACCATGCTGCACGAGCAGATGGTGAACTTCTTCCGCGGGTTCCGCCGCGATGCTCACCCCATGGCGATCATGTGCGGTGTCGTCGGCGCCATGTCGGCGTTCTACCACGACAGCACCGACATCACGGATGCCTGGCAGCGCGAGGTCGCCTCGATCCGCCTGATCGCCAAGATGCCGACGATCGCGGCCTGGGCCTACAAGTACTCCATCGGCCAGCCCTTCATCTATCCGCGTAACGACCTCGATTATGCGTCGAACTTCCTGCACATGTGCTTCGCCGTGCCCTGCGAGGAATACGTGGTCGACCCGATCCTGGCGCGCGCCATGGACCGGATCATGACGCTGCACGCGGACCACGAGCAGAACGCCTCGACGTCGACGGTGCGTCTGGCGGGCTCCTCGGCGGCCAATCCATTCGCCTGCATCGCGGCCGGTGTGGCCTGTCTCTGGGGTCCCGCGCATGGCGGTGCGAACCAGGCCTGCCTCGAGATGCTGCGCGAGATCGGCTCGCCCGACCGGGTCGACGAATACGTCGCCCGCGCCAAGGACAAGGACGATCCCTTCCGCCTCATGGGCTTCGGCCACCGGGTCTATAAGAACTACGACCCCCGCGCGAAGGTGATGCAACAGACGGCGGCCGAGGTGCTCGACCTGCTGGGCGTCAAGGACAACCCCACGTTGCAAACGGCGAAGCTGCTCGAAGAGCATGCGCTCAAGGACGAGTACTTCATCGAGAAGAAGCTGTACCCCAACGTCGACTTCTACTCGGGCATCATCCTCGAGGCGATGGGCTTCCCGACCTCGATGTTCACGCCGATCTTCGCCCTGTCGCGTACCGTGGGCTGGATCGCGCAGTGGAAGGAGATGATCGAGGACCCGACCCAGAAGATCGGCCGTCCCCGTCAGCTCTACAAAGGTGCTGCGGTCCGCGACTACCTTGAGGTCGAAAAGCGCTGAGCGAAGTTCATCGGTAAATCGAGAAGGGTCGGCCCGCGCCGGCCCTTTTTTCTTGGCAGCGGCCCATTTCGAGCCAGGTTATCGCGCATAGGATGACGGATTGGGCATGGAATCGCGTATAAGCGATACGCCGCTGCGGTGGATCGGGGGGAGACGATGACGGCCAGCGACGATGAGGGGACGGGCGACAAGGCCTGGTCGGGTGCGGATCGGGAGCGCTTGCGCCGCGCCTTTGGCGGCAAGCCCAAGCCTGCACCCACCCCACAAGCCGAGAAGGCGCGGCCAACCGCCCTGCCGGCTGATGCCGCCGCGAGCGCCCGGATCGAACCCAAGAGCGGGGGCAAGGTGCCGCTCAGCGCCACCAAAGCACCCAGGCGCCCGGAAGCGCGTGCTGCGCGTCCGACACCTGCCGAGACCCCCGATCACGCTCAGCCTGCGCGCCGGTCGATCTGGCAAGCGGCCTGGCTGCCGATCGCCCTGGCCGGCGGGATCTCGGCCCTCGCGCATGCCGCCGTCGTTCTGACCGTGCTGCCGACGGAGCAAGACGGCGCCGCTCGCGCGCTGCCCGTCGATCCAACGGCCTCCGTTGGCGATGGCCCCACGATGCCGCTTGTCGGTACCACCGCCGTGTCGCTGCCCCTGCGGCCCAGTGCCCTGGCCGCCGGCCCCGATCGGGCTCTGCCTCCGGCGCCGCAACAGGTCGCCTTAGCCGAGGCTGATGCCGCACCCTGGGCCCTCAGCCCCTTCGCCCGCACCGCAGACGGCAGCCTGGTTTACATGCCCCGGCCCCGCGGATCGGCGATCGCCGCGCGCGCGGCCGAGGCGGGCATCGTCAGCGCCACGCCCGTCCAGCGCCCCGTCAGCCAGACGCGCACCCGAACGGCCCAGCGCGTGCCTCAAGCTTCGCCGCTCTCACGCTTGCTGCGGCGCCTCGGAGAACCGGCGCCGCGCCCGGCCGGCATCTCGAGCAGGCTCGACCGGGCCCGCGAACAGAGACGCTGACCCCTCAGGCGGCACCGCGCAGGACCCTGATCCCTCGCGGGGTCAGAGATGCGCGAGAACAGAGCGCGCAGCACGGCGCGAGGGCGGCTCTGCGCCCCGGCCAAGACGCTGCAACGCCTCCTGCGCCGCGGCGACCTGGGCGGCACGGGCCGGCGCACCGTCGACCAGGGGTGCGAGTGCTGCGGTCAGCGCCTCCGGCGTACAGTCCTCCTGATAGAACTCCGGCACCGGGCGGGCCCCGCTGTCCCAACCCACCGCCAGGTTCACCAGATTGGCCGTGTCGATCTTGAGCAGGCGGCGCGCGATGAAGGCCGATAGCCAGGCGGTGCGATAGGCGGCGACCTGCGGCGTACCCGCGGCCGCCATCTCCAGCGTGATGGTCCCGGATTTCACCAGCGCCGCATCGGCGGCCGCGGCGGCGGCCATCCGCTCCGCCTCCCCCACACCGGGCTCCAGCAGCAGCGCGCCGGGGAAGGCGTCGGCGACCTGCTTGGCCACCGTCTCCGCCACCGGCACGACGGCGGTCAGCCGCGGCCGGTCGGCCTTCAGCCGCGCGAAAGTCTCGGCGAAGATGGCGCTATGGCGCTTCACCTCGCCCTGACGGCTGCCGGGGGCGATGAGTAACAGCGGCCGATCCCCGATCCCGTGATCCTGGCGAAAGGCGGCGATGGCTTCGCCTGTCGGCGGCGGGCGCTCGGCCACCGGATGGCCCACGAAATCGCAGGTCATGCCGGCCGCCTCCATATACGGAGGCTCAAAGGGCAGCAGCGCCAGCACATGGTCGATGTAGCGCGCCATCTCGGCGGCGCGGCCAGGGCGCCAGGCCCAGACCGAGGGCGCCACATAGTGCACCGTCCGCACAGTGGGCGCAGCGGCCCGCACGCGTTTGGCCACCCGCAGCGAAAAGCCGGGGCTGTCGATGGTGATCAGCACATCCGGGCGAAAGGCGACCGCGGCCTCGGTCACCTCCCGCAGGCGGCGCATGAGGCCGAAGAGCCGCGGCAGGATCTCGGCGTAGCCCATGACCGCAAGCTCGGCGATGTCGAAGGGGGGCTCCAGCCCCTCCGCCGTCATGGTCAGCCCGCCGATGCCGCCAAAGGTCACCTCTGGCGCCTCGGCCCTGAGGGCGCGCATCAGCGCCCCGCCCAGCCGGTCGCCGGAGGGTTCGCCGGCCACCAGAAAGACGCGGGGGCCGCTCACGCTGCTGCCTCCAGCCCCAGATCGGCGGCGGTGGCGCCCCAGACGAACAGCCCCTTGGCATCGGCGAGTGCGGCGGTCTCGGCCCGGTCGAGGACCTGGGTGGCGCCGGCGAGGCCGACGATGCCCGACAGCCCGGCCGCCGCCGCGGCCCGCACGGTCTGGGGCCCGATGGTCGGCGTGTCCAGGCGCAGGTCCTGCGCGGGTTTGGGGATCTTCACCAGCACGCCGGACGGCGGCGGCGCACGCCGGCGACGGGCGGGCGGCAGATCGGCCAGGCGCGCGAGCATCAGGTCGGTGCCCTCCACCGCCTCCACCGCCAGGCACAGGCCATTGGCCACGACCGCGCCCTGCCCGACCTCATGGGGGGCGAGGGCCGTCACGATCGCGGCCGCCGCCACCGCATCCGCCCGGGCCCGCGCGCTGGGGCTGTGCTTTCCGATCACGCCGGCGGGCAGTGCGAGGCTGCCGCCCAAGACCTCCTGCGCGCCATAGAGCCTGAGGCCGCGATCCTCGAAGAGCGCCGCAAAGCCCCGCAGCATCGCATCGTCGCCGCGTGCCAGCAGCGCCAGGGCCCGGGGCAGGATGCTGAGCGCGGTCCAATCCGCCGCCCAGGGGCGCAGCCGGGGCCGGTTCATGGCGCCGGCAAAGACGATCCCCTCCGCCCCCGCCTCGGCCAGCGCCGCGAACAGACGGCCGGCCTTCTCGAAACGGTGATGCTGATGGGGGTGATCGGCCATCCAGGGCTCAAAGCACTCGGCGAAGACAACCAGCAGATAGGGCATGCCGGCCTTGACCCGCGCCTCCGCCAGCGCGCGCGGCAAGGCCCCGCGCCCGGCCACGATAGCGAGCGGACCGGATGGCCCGCCGCAGACGCTCGCTCGTTCCTCCCCGGCGCCATCGGCCTCGACCGGCACCGGGGTGGCCGCGCGCTCGCTCACGCCTCGGCCACCTCGCCCTGAAGGCGCTCACGCGGAATGCAGTAGTGGCGCTGCGAGGGGGTGGCGATGAACTCCGCCAGTTCCGTCACCGCGGCGATACCGGGGAAGCCCGTGCGCAGCCGCTCCGCCCGCTCCGGCATCGGCCCCTCGTCCGCGAAGAGCTGATCGACCGCCGCGCGCAGGGCCTGAATGGTCTCACGGTCGAAGCCGCGGCGGCGCAGGCCGATCGCGTTCAAGCCGCCCAGATGCGCCCGGTTGCCGAGGACCGAGCCGAAGGGGATCACGTCCCGCTCTACCCCGGTCATGCCGCCCACCATGGCATGGGCGCCGATGCGCACGTGCTGGTGAACGGCGGCAAGACCGCCTAGCACCGCATTGTCGCCGACCTGCACATGGCCGGCCAGCGTCGCGTTGTTCGCCATGATCACGCCATTGCCGACCGTGCAGTCGTGGCCCAGGTGCGTGCCCATCATCATCAGGCAGTTGTCGCCGAGGCGCGTGACCATGCCGCCCCCCTCGGTGCCCGGGTTCAGCGTGGCATGCTCGCGGATCATGCAGCGTGCGCCGACCTCCAGCGTGCTTGGCTCACCGCGATACTTGAGGTCCTGGGGCTGATGCCCGACCGAGGCGAAGGGCCAGATCCGGGTCTGCGGACCGACCCGCGTCCGGCCCGCCACGACAGCATGCGAGAAGATCTCGACCCCGTCGCCCAGTTCGACCTCTGCGCCGATATGGGCGTAGGGGCCGATGCTCACGCCTTCGCCCAGATGCGCCCCCTCCTCCACGATCGCCGTGGGGTGGATGCTCACGCCTCGCCCTCGGGGCTGCGGGGGCCACGTCGGTTGTCGTTCTCATCGATGATCATGGCGGAGAATTCCGCCTCGGCCGCCACGTCGCCGTCCACGATCGCGCGGCCCTCGAACTTCCAGATCTTGCCGCGCCCGCGCAGGATCTTCACGTGCAGCTCCAGCTTGTCCCCGGGCACGACCTTGCGCCGAAACCGGGTCTTGTCGAGGGTCATGAAGTAGACGAGCAGGTCGTCCTCCACCCGCTCCAGCGTCTCGACAACCAGCACGCCCGCAGTCTGCGCCATCGCCTCGACGATCAGCACGCCGGGCATGATCGGCTCCACCGGGAAATGCCCCTGGAAGTGCGGCTCCCCGATGGTGACCATCTTGATGCCGACCGCGCTCTCGCCCAGGCGAATACTCTCCACCCGATCGATCATCAGGAAGGGGTAGCGGTGCGGAATACAGCGCATCACCCGCGCCAGGTCGGCCGTGCGTTCGGGTGCGGCTGGGGACTGGTCGTTCATCGTCAGCCTCGGGCTACTTGCAGGCCCGGTTTGGCAAGGCGGCCCAGATAGGTCAAGCGCCCGGTCCCGCCGGGCGCCCAGGCTACTGACCCGTCTCAAGGCCGGGAGGCGGCGTCGGAACGCTGTCCGGCAGCGCCTCCTCCAGCGCCACGCGCAGGATCTCCGGCAGTTCGAGCTTGGGCGGCGGCACCGCGGCATCGTAGGCAACCAGCACGTCGACGGTGATATCCGCCGCCGGGTCGGAGGCGAGGACGGCGTCGGCGTTCAGGATCACATCGGCGCCGCGTGCTGCGCGCTGGGCTGTCAGGATCGGCCCCAGCGCCTCGACCAGCTTACGCCTGGCCCCGCGGAACATGGTCTGCAGCGCGGCGGAGCGTTGCTGTGCCAGGCGCCGCTCCGCCTGGACCTTGGCGCGAAAGGCGTCGGCGCGCTCCTCGAAATCGGCGCGCAGCATGGTGGAGCGCAGCCGGGCGAGCTCCTGCTCCTCCGCGGCCAGCACCTGCTTGCGCGCATCGATCCGGGCCTGCACGCGCTCGGCCAATTCCCGCTCGGCCTGCGCCAGGGCCCGTGCCGCGCGAGACTCCTCCAGAACGCGTCCGCGGGAGACGACCAGGACGCGCCGTTCGGATGCCGCCGCGGGGCCGGCGGTCTGCGCTTGATTGACCGTCGGCGGTGCCCACGCGACGGCCGCCATCAGCCCCAACAGGCAGAGCCAGGGAAGAGGCCGGCGGATCGACCGGCGCCCCATCCTCAGAACCGTGTACCGACGGCGAAACGGAAGATCTCTTCCTCGTCGAAATCCTCCGAGATCAGCGGAACACCGACGCTCAGCTCCACCGGGCCGAAGGGCGTGTTCACGAAGAGGAGCCCGCCAGCGGCCAGTCGGAGCGACGCGCTGTCGTCGATCACCGTGGGCGGCGTGGTCGCGTTGAACACCGTCTGATCCAGCCCCCACAGGGTGCCCGCATCCATGTAGAGGCCGCCGAAGACGCCCAACTCCTCCGGCAGGCCGAGGGGGAAGGAGACCTGCAGGCGCGTCACCGCATACAGATTGCCGCCGAGGGCGTCGTCGGTCGCCAGATCGCGCGGGCCGATACCGTCGACCGCGAAGCCGCGCAGACTGTCGGAGCCGAGGAAGAAGCGCTCCGTGATATTCGAGTTCGAGTTGCCGTAGGAGATGATCGCCCCGCCCTCGACCTCGAGCGTCGCCACGACCGTGTCGTTGAGGAAGGACTGCCAGCCCTTGGCCGTACCCGAGGTCTTTACGAAGCGCTGATCGCCCCCGAGCCCGGCGAAGTCCTGGTTGAAGGTCAGCAGATAGCCGTCCGTCGGTTCGACCGGGTCGTTCCGCTGATCATAGGTCAGCGAGTACCCGATCAGCGAGGTGATGCTCTGGCCCGAGTCCGCCTGGATCGCCGGCGAGGCCGTGCTGTCCACCTCGATATCATCGAAGCGGAAGGAGTACCGGGTCTGCAGGAAGGTGTCCTCGCCGAGCGGGAAGCTAATCGTCGGCGTGAAACCGCCGCGCACCTGGTTGAATGACGACTCGTCCGTCCGGTCATCGTCGATGAAGAAGGCCCGCATACCGACCGAGAGGTCCCGGTCCAGCACCCGCGGTTCGGTGAAGGAGAAGTCATAGACCTGAGTGTCGCCCGCGGCGGTGACCGTCGCCTGAACCTGCTGGCCCCGGCCCAAGAAGTTCCGCTCGGTGATCGCGACCGAGCCCAGCGGACCGGCTGAGGTCGAGAAGCCGAGACCGACCGCCAGCGAGCCCGTCGATCGCTCCTCGACCTGCACCGTCAGTACCGCGCGGTCGGTGGCCGAACCCTCCGACGCATCGATATCGACGCTGGCGAAGTAGCCGAGGGCCCGGATGCGGCCCTGCGCCTCGCGGATGCGGCGGGTATCGAAGGCATCGCCCTCCACGATCCCCAGTTCGCGACGGATCACCCGGTCGAGGGTCGAGGTATTGCCGACGATATCGATGCGCTCGACGAAGATCCGATTGCCCTCGCTGATATCGAAGGTGATGTCGATGATCAGATTCTCTTCGTCCTTGATCGCGCGCGGGCGCACCTGCACGAAGGCGAAGCCGGCCTGACCCGCAAGGTCGGTGAGATCGTTCGCGATCTCTTCGACCTCGGTCGCATCGTAGGTCTCGCCGGTCAGATCGTCCGGCAGTCCAGGCAGCAAGACCTCTGGGTTCAGCCCCTCGGCGTTCACGGTGATGTCGAACTCGCCGAAGGTGTAGACGGGCCCCTCTTCCACCGTGAAGGTCAGAAAGAAGCCGGAGGCATCGGGCGCAAGCTCCGCCGTGGCGGAGAGCACGGTGAAGTCCGCGTAGCCGTTCTCGAGGTAGAACTGGCGCAGCAGTTCCCGGTCCAGCTCGAACCGGTCCGGGTCGTACACGTCCGTCGAGATCAGCAGCGAGAGGATCCCGCTCTCGCTGGTTTCGATCACGCCGCGCAGTCGGCGATCGGAAAACGCCTCGTTGCCGACGAAATCGATGGAGGAGACACCGGTCAGATCGCCCTCGGTGATCTCGAACACCAGGTCGACGCGGTTCTCCGGGCGCTCGATCACCACCGGCTCCACCTCGGCGGCGAAGCGGCCCGTCCGGCGATAGACCTCGATGATCGCCTGGGCATCCGCTTCGGCGCGGGAGGGGGTGAAGGGCAGCCGGGGGCGAAGGCTGATGATCTGCAGCAGCGTGTCATCGTCGAGCGCGTCGTTACCCTCGAAGGCGATGACGTTGATCGAGGGGTTCTCCTCCACCTCGATCACCAGCCGGTCACCCTCCGGCACGATGGCCACATTGCGAAAGAGACCGGTCTCGAAGAGCGCGCGCACCGCCTCGTTCACATCGGCCGCGGTGACGGCGCGCGTGGGATCGAGCTCGGTATAGGCGATGATCGTCTCGACCTCGATCCGGCGGTTGCCGCGCACGGCGATGCCCTGGCTTGGGGCCGGCGCAATCGCCGGTTCCTCTCCGGAGGGTGCCTGGAGCTGCGCCTGTGGGTGCCCTGCTGCGCCAAGCGCCATCAGCAACATCGCAAGACAGAAGATGGTCAAGCGGGCTACGCACCCGCCAGATCGCGCCCCCGCAAGAGCGTTGGTCCGCCGCATCGACATGCTCCCCTGCCTCGTCCCTGCCGGCCTCTCCGGCATCGGGGACGGTCCGGGTCGCGGCCGCCCCTCTAAAGTCTTAGGATGTCGTTATACGTCGCGAAGACCATGAGTAACAATACGAGGCTTAGCCCGATCATCGTTCCGTACTTCATTGCGGTCTCGCCGACGGGCCGGCCGCGCAGGGCCTCCGCCGCGTAGAACATCAAATGCCCGCCATCCAGCACCGGGATCGGGAAGAGATTGAGGAGCCCGATCGAGGTCGAGAGGAGCGCGATCAGGTGGATCAGCTCCAGCAACCCGCGCTGCGCCCGCTCGCCCGAGACCTGGGCGATGCGGATCGGTCCGCCAAGCTGAGAAGGATCGGCCGAGGCGAAGACCAGATCGCCGAGGAAGCTCACCGTGTTGGAGATGACGTTCCAGGTGTTGCTCACCCCGACCTCTGCCGCGCGGACCAGGCCGATCGGCTCACGCAGCGGCGAGACCCCGGTCTCGCTATGCGCGCTGATCCCGAGCGTGGCGATCGGTCGTGTCTCGCCGGTCACCGGATCGACGCGCTCCATGACGTCGGGCACGAAGGTGAAGGTCCGCTCCTCCCCGTCCCGCTCGATCACCAGGGTCACCGGCTCGTTCAGCGGTAGTTCGGCGATCTCGAGCTGGATCTCCCGAAAGCTCGACATCGGCTCGCCGTTCAGCGACTTGAACAGATCGCCCGGCAACAGGCCCGCGCGGCTGGCGGGCCGCCCCGCAAGGACGCTGTCGATGGTCGGTGCGATCTCGTAGGCGACCTGAAGCTCGACAACCTCACCCTCGCGCTCGACGGTGGCCGTGACCGGCTCCCCGTCGCTCGCCTGCAGCCCGCGAATGACATCGGTGAAGGTCTCCACCGGTTCCCCGGCGATGCTGAGCACCCGGTCGCCGGGGACGAAGGGCAAGGTCTCCTGCGTCGAGCTTTCCCCGATCTCACCGACGATCGGCTCGTTGCTCGAGGCGCCCACATAGAGGCCGAGCGCCGCGAAGATCAGGATCGAGAGGCCGAAGTTGAAGAACGGCCCCGCCGCGACCGTCAGCGCCCGCGAGCGGAGCGAGGCGTTATGAAAGGCCTCCTTGCGCTGCGCCTGGGTGAGGTTGGTATCCTCGATCCGCCCGACCGAGGCCGGGTCCATGTCCCCGACGAACTTCACGAAACCGCCCAGTGGTAGCGCCGCCACCTGCCATTCAGTGCCGCGTTTGTCGCGCCAGCCCATCAGCTTGGGCCCGAAACCGATGGAGAAGGTCTCCGCCCCGATCCCGCACCAACGCCCGACGATGTAGTGGCCGTATTCGTGCACGAAGACGACGACGCCAAGGACGATCAGAAAGGGGATAATCGTCCCCACGATGACGCCGATGACCGGCAAACCCAGAATAAGCTCCATAACCCTCCCCCAGGGCGTAGGTGGCGCGGCGCCTAAGCCGCGTAACGCGCCACGAGGTCGGCACCCACGCGGCGCGCCTCCGCATCGGCGGCGAATATGTCGTCGAGATCGGTCGCGGGCGGCAAATCGTCAAGCGCGTCCATCGCTTCGCCCGTAACTCGTGCCATATCGAGAAAGCCGAGACGCCCCGCGATGAAGCCATCGAGCGCCACCTCGCGGGAGCCGTTCAGCACGCAGCCCGCCAGGCCGCCCGCCTCCATCGCGCGGCGCGCCAAGGCCAGCGCCGGGAAGCGCGCCGGGTCCGGTGCCTCGAAATCCAGTCGCGACAGTTTGGCGAAGTCGAGCCGATCCACCGGCAGGCTCACCCGCTCGGGGTAGGCGACCGCATGGCCAATGGCGACCCGCATGTCCGGCGGCCCCAGATGCGCGAGGATCGAGCCGTCGCGGAAGCCGATCATCGAATGGATGATCGATTGCGGATGCACGATCACCTCGATCTGGTCGGGCGTCACGCCGAACAGATGCCAGGCCTCGATCATCTCCAGCGCCTTGTTGAACATCGAGGCGCTGTCGATGGAGATGCGTGCGCCCATGGACCAGTTCGGGTGCGCCACGGCTTGGGCAACCGTGACCGCCTCCATCTCTGCTCGGGTGCGGGTGCGGAACGGCCCGCCCGAGGCGGTGAGGATCAGCCGCTCGATGGGACAGGCCCGTTCGGCGGAGACGAGTTGGAAGATCGCGTTGTGCTCGCTGTCCACCGGCAGCAGCGTGGCGCCGGATCGAGCGATCTCCGCCAGGAAGACACCGCCGGCGGCCACCAGACACTCCTTGTTGGCAAGCGCGATGGTGGCCCCGCGCCGCACAGCCGCCATGGTGGGCTTGAGGCCCGCCGCCCCCACGATGGCGGACATCACGAGATCCGCGTCGCGGGCGCCCGCTTCCTCCAGCGCCGCTGGGCCGGCCGCCGCCTCGATCCCCGAGTTGCCCAAGGCATCGCGGAGATCCTGTAGCCGGTCTGGATCGGCGGTGACGGCGACCTCGGCGCGCAGCCGCTTTGCCGCCTCCGCCAGGCCCGCGATGTTCGCATGGCCCGTCACGGCGGCGGTCTCGAAGCGCTCCGGGCCCATCGACTCGATCACCGAAAGCGTCGACTGGCCGATGGAGCCCGTCACCCCGAGGATGCTGATACGTCGCTTGTCCATGTCCCTACCCTGCCCCGCGGCGCTCTCGTAACGAAAGGGCCCGCGAAACCCGTCATGACCAGATGAAGACAGTCTGTCCGCGCCATAGCGTCACGGCGGCGACGACCAGCGTCGCGGCGATGAGCCCGTCGAAGCGGTCGAGCGCGCCCCCGTGGCCCGGAAACAGCGACCCGCTGTCCTTGACCCCGAAGCGCCGCTTGACCGCGCTCTCTCCCATATCGCCGAGCTGCGCCAGCACCGCCGCGACGGCGGAGACGGTGCAGACCTCCTCGAAAAACGTGCCCGTGGTGCTCCAGCTGAACAGCCCGCCCGCGATGACCGCCAGCGCGACCGCCCCGCCCAGACCCGCCCAGGTCTTCTTCGGGCTGACCGAGGGCCAGAGCTTGGGCCCCCCGATCAGCCGCCCGGCGAAGTAGCCGCCAACATCCGTTGCCACGACGACCAGCACGATCCACAGCGAGGCGGCGACGCCGAAGGGGTCCGTCTCACGCAGCCAAAGGAACGCCATGCAGCCGAGCCCGATCACCAGGCCCCCAAGACTGCCCCAGGCGGCATGGTCGAGCCGGCCGTCGCGGTAATCGACGACCGAAGCGGCGGCGATGGCGGCGATCAGCGCAAAGACCCCGGTGTGCGGCGCCAAGGCCCAGAGGGCGACGACCGCCAGGACCGGGGTCACCACCCAGCAATAGTCGAGCGGCTGCAGCGCGCCACCGGCGCGGGCCGTCACCCCCCGCCACTCCGCCGCCAAAACGCCGGCCAGGCCGGCCACCAGCAGCATGGCCCACAGCCCACCGAGCCAGAGCAGGCCCAGGGCCACGGGGCCCAGCACCAGCGCGGTGACCATGCGCGGGCCGAGATCGGCGAATTTCCCGCTCAGCCCATCTGTCATCGCCTGGATCAGCGGCCTCCGTCGGTGCCCGTGGCGCTCTTGCTGACGGTCGGCGCCTTGACCCCGCCAAAGCGCCGGTCGCGCTGGGCGTAGTCGTTCAGGACCTCCGCATAGCGGTCGCGGGTGAAATCCGGCCAGCACTCCTCGACGAAGGCGTATTCGGCATAGGCCGCCTGCCAGAGCAGGAAGTTCGACACCCGCACCTCGCCGGAGGTGCGGATCACCAGGTCCGGGTCGGGGACGCCCGCGGTCCAAAGCGCCTCGGTCACCGCCTGCTCGTCGATGCTGGCAGGGTCGATCTCGCCGCGCGCCGCAGCGGCGGCCAGGCGGCGGGTCATATCCGCGATCTCGGCCCGGGCGCCGTAGCTGACCGCGATTTGTACGGTCATGCGGTCGTTATGCGCCGTCCGCTCCTCGGTCTGGCGGGCAAGGCGCTGGATCTCCTCGGAGAACCGGTCGAGCTGGCCGATGAAGCGCACGCGTACGCCGCGGGTCTCCATCTCGTCGATCTCGCGCAGCATGTAGCGGCGGAACAGGTTCATCAGGACCTGCACCTCATAGCCGGGGCGGTTCCAGTTCTCGGTGGAGAAGGCGTAGCAGGTCATGACCTCCACGCCCCAGTGGTAGGAGGCCTTGGCGATCTCGCGCAGTCGCTCCACGCCGCGCACATGACCCGCGGTGCGGGGCATCCCCTGGCGCGTCGCCCAGCGGCCATTGCCATCCATGATGAACGCCACGTGGCGCGGCACGGCGGCGGGTTGATCCTCGGCCACCTCGGACAGGCTGCTCATCGCCTGCTGCCCCTCTCGATACGGCGCAACCACTCGGTTGGCCGGTGTCTCACCTCGGGCGCCAAGGCGCCCCCTCGATCATCCCCCCAGCAGACAGCGCCGGCATGCCGGCACCTGCCCCTCAGACCTGCATGATCTCCGCCTGCTTGGTCTCTAGTGCACCGTCGACGCTCTTGATCGCCTGGTCTGTGACTTTCTGTATCTCGTCGCTCCAGAACTTCTGGTCGTCCTCGGCCATGCCGCCGGCCTTGGCCTTCTTCACCTGGTCCATCCCGTCGCGGCGCACGTTGCGGATGGCAACCCGCGCCTTCTCCGCATATTGCCCGGCCAGCTTTGCCAGTTCCTTGCGCCGCTCCTCGTTCAGCTCGGGGATCGGCAGGCGCAGGACCTGGCCATCCATCACCGGGTTGAGGCCGAGGCCGGAGGAGCGGATCGCCTTGTCGACCTTGCCCACCATCTGCTTGTCCCAGACGTTGATGGTGACCATGCGCGGCTCGGGCACGTTGATGGTGCCGACCTGGTTCAGCGGGGTCATCTGGCCATAGGCCTCGACCTCCACCGCATCCAGCATCGAGGTCGAGGCACGGCCGGTGCGCAGCGAGGAGAAGTCGCCCTTCAGCGAGGTCAGCGCCCCCTCCATGCGGCGGTTGATGTCGTCGATATCGGGTTCGAGGTCGGCGTCGTCGGCCATCGGGCAGGTTCCGTCGGTTGCCGCCGGCCAGCCCCGCGAGCTTGGGCGGCGGAATCAGTCACTGGCGCCGCATATAGACCAGGGGTTGCGGCAAATGCAGGGCGGCGGCGCGTCCCGCCGGGCTCAGGGCCCGACGGTGGAGAACCGACCGCGCCCGTAGAGCACCTCGGTCATAGCGCCCTCCTCGCGGAGGGAAAAGACCACGATCGGCAGGTCGTTGTCGCGCGCAAGCGCGATCGCGGAGGCATCCATTACCTTGAGGTTGCGGGTGAGCACGTCGTCGAAGCTGATCCGCTCGAACCGCTCCGCCTCGGGGTTGAGCTTGGGGTCGCTGTCGTAGACCCCGTCGACCCCGGTGCCCTTGAAGATCGCGTCGCAGTGCATCTCCATCGCGCGCAGCGTGGCCGCGGTGTCGGTTGTGAAATAGGGGTTGCCCGTGCCAGCGGCGAAGATCACCACGCGCCCCTTCTCCAGGTGGCGCACGGCGCGGCGGCGGATATAGGGCTCGCAGACCGTGTCCATGGGGATCGCCGAGAGGACCCGGGTATCCACCCCCTGCGCCTCGAGTGCCGACTGCATGCCGAGCGCGTTCATGACCGTCGCCAGCATGCCCATGTAATCGGCCTGCGCCCGCTCCATCCCCTGCGCGGCGCCGGAGAGGCCGCGGAAGATGTTGCCGCCCCCGATCACCAGGCAGATCTCGAAGCCCTGCAGATAGGCGCGCTTCACTTCGCCGGCGATGCGGCTGAGGGTGGGGGGATGCAGCCCGAAGCTCTCGGAGCCCATGAGGGCCTCGCCCGACAGCTTTAGCAGGACACGACGATAGAGCGGCTTGCCGCCTTCCGGTACGGCCTCAGCCTGCGCCATGCCCACCTCCTGCGCTGCCTCGGGGTTGCGCGGACCATGGGCGAAACACCCACGCCCCGCAACCCTGCTGCCGCAACGGAAGACACGCCAGGATGTCTCAGCACAGAGCTGTGGCCGCGGGACCGCGGCCCGTCGCCAGCCTTGATCCCGGGGGCGATGGCGAACACCTTTGCGCCATCGGGGGACGAGCGAGGGGGCAGCATGTGCCATCAGATGATCGACCGGCGGTCCATGATCGCCGGCGCGAGTGCCGGCGCGGCGCTCATGGCGCTGCCGGCCCGTGCCAATGGCAGCTTCGAGGCCGCGACCACCCGCGCTGCGTCACTCGACCAGCTCCGCGCCCTGGTGATCGCGACCGATGGTGAGACGCGGCTGGCCCGCGCCTTCCGCGGCCCCGCGCCGGATCGGCCGGTCAACGTCAAATCCGTCTCCAAGACCCTGGTGGCCCTGCTGACAGGCATCGCGATCCGCGAGGGGGCCATCGCCGGCGTCGACACCCGCCTGGCCGAGGTCGCGCCCGATCTGATCCCCCGCGGTGCCGATCCGATGGTGGAGACCATCACCGTCGCGCATCTGGTGACCATGACCGCCGGGCTTCAACGCACCTCCGGCGGGTTCTACGGGGAATGGGTGCAGAGCCGGAACTGGGTGGCCTATGCGCTGTCCCGCCGCTTCGTGGCCGAGCCAGGGGCGCGGTTTCAGTACTCCACCGGCGCCTTTCACCTGTTGGGCGCGGTGCTGGCGCGGGCGACGGGGCGCGACCTGCACGCGCTGGCCCGCGACTGGCTGGGCCGGCCGCTCGGCATCGAGATCCCGCCTTGGACCCGCGATCCCCAGGGCTTCTACATGGGCGGCAACAACATGGCGCTCTCGCCCCTCGCCCTCGCGCGGATCGGCGAGACCGTGCGCATGGGCGGCGTGTGGCAGGGGCGCGCGGTGATCCCGGCGGAGTGGATCGAGGCCTCCTGGCGCCCGCGCACCCGTTCGCCCTTCTCCGGCGATCAATACGGCTATGGCTGGTTCCTGAAATCGCTGGGCGGCACGCGGGCGGTCTATGCCCGCGGCTATGGCGGCCAGATGCTCTATGTGCTGCCGGACGCGGGGCTGACCGTCGCGGTAACGTCCGACCCCACGCGCCCGGCCCGCACCCACGGCCACGTGGGCGATCTGCATCGCCTGGTCGCCCGCGACATCCTGCCGGCCGTGGCGGGCTAAGGCTTCAGGCGCGCCGCACTGGCTCGCGCAGGTCGTGGCGCTTGGTCATCGCCCAATAGGCCTCGATCATCCGCGCGGTCACGGGCCCCGGCGCAGCGTTGGAGAAGACGCGGTCATTCACCCGGGCCACAGGCGCCACCCCACCGCCGGAGGTCGCGGTGAAGACCTCGTCCGCCTCCAGGAACTCCGCCAGAGGTAGGTCGCGCACCACCGCCGCGATCCCGGCCTCGGCCGCTGCCTCCAGCACGGTCATGCGCGTGATGCCGTGCAGACAGTGGCCCTTGGGCGTGATCACCCGGCCATCCTTGACCGCGAAGACGTTGAAGCCGGGCCCCTCGGCCACGTTTCCCTCCCGGTCGATCAACAGCGCGCTGTCGGCGCCCTGGTCATAGGCCTCGAACAGCGCGGCGGTGAAATCGCCCCAGTGATAGTTCTTGACCCGCGGATCCACGCTGTCCTCGCCGATCCGCCTCACCGTCTCGCTGACCCAGAGATGCGCGCCGCGGGCCGCAACCTCCCGCGGGATCACATGCACATAGGGCACGCACCAGGCGTAGAAGTGGTTCGCACAGCGGCGGGGATCGCGCGTGCCGGGCACCAACGGCACCCCGCGCGCACAGACCATCGAGACATAGGCCTCCTCAAGGCCCGAGGCGGCGACGCAGGCGTGCAGAGCGGTCCTCATCGCCGCCCGATCCTCCGCCGGCGACAGCCGCAGCGCCGTCATCGACGCCTCGAACCGGTCGAGATGGTCGTCGAGCCGGAAGAAGGCGCCCCCGATCACCATGACCACGTCGTAGGTGACGTCCGAATGCGTGAGCCCCCAGTCGGTCACCCCGATCGCGGCCTCCGCGATCGGCACGGCGGCGCCGCGCTGCCAGGCCGCGCCCTTTGACCAGTCGATCGCGCTGCCGTCCATCGGGGCCTCCCGCACAGAAAAAGGGCGCCCCCGCGTGGCGGAGACGCCCCTAGCCTAGACCGCGCGGGCTGCGAATGCAGCCTGCCGCTTGGGGATCAGGCGCCGAGGGTCTTGGCGACCTCGGCGGCGAAATCCTCTTCTTCCTTCTCGATGCCCTCGCCGACCTCGAGACGGACAAAGCCGGTGACCTTTGCGCCCGGGGCGGCTTCGGCCACCGCCTTCTCGACGCTCAGGTCCGGATTGATGACGAAGGCCTGCTTGAGGAGACAGACCTCCTGATAGAACTTGTTCATGCGGCCGACGATCATCTTCTCGATGACGTTGTCGGGCTTGCCGCTTTCCTTGGCCTGGTCGGTGAGCACCTGCTTCTCGCGCTCGACCAGCGCGGGGTCCAGGTCGGCGACGTCCAACGCAGCCGGGTTGGTCGCCGCCACGTGCATGGCGACCTGCTTGCCGACGGCCATGGCCGCCACGGCCTCGCCACCCTCCAGCGCGATCAGCACGCCGATCTTGCCCATGCCGGGCACAACCGCGTTGTGGACATAGCTCGCCACCACGCCGCCCGAGGTCGTGGCCATCCGGCGCAGCGTCATGTTCTCGCCCACGGTGGCGATCTTGTCGGTGACGATGTCGGCGACCGTCTTGCCGCCCATGGCAGCACCCTTCAGCGCCTCCACGTCATCCACACTCAGCGCCACGGTGGCGATCTCGCCGACCATGCCCTGGAACTCCGCGTTGCGCGCAACGAAGTCGGTCTCCGAGTTCACCTCGACCGCGACGCCCTTGCCGCCCTCGGCGGCGACGGCAACCAGGCCCTCGGCGGCGGTGCGGCCGGACTTTTTCGCGGCCTTGGCCAGACCCTTGGTGCGCAGAAGGTCGACCGCGGCCTCCATGTCGCCGTCGGTCTCGGTCAGCGCCTTCTTGGCATCCATCATGCCAACGCCGGTCTTCTCGCGCAGTTCCTTCACCAGGGTCGCGGTGATCGCCATAGCTCGCTCCATCCATGCGGCGCGCCGGCCCCTGCCGGCACCCCTTCCGTGTCGCGCGCTCCATAGCCGGGCACCGCGCCAGGGGCAATGCCCTCGCGACCCCACAGCCCCTCCGTGGATTACCCCGGCTCGGGGCGTGGCCTCGGCAGGGGGGAGACACCTTCGGGGTACTCTGGGGACCGGCCCTCGGGCGCGGGCTCTTCCGGCAGGGGCGCCTCCAACGCTGGCCCGTCGCCCAGGACCATCTCGATGATGGTCTGGATCGCCACCCTCAACGCCTCAAGCCGCCCGCTGAGCCAGTCCGTGCCAAGGCCGCCGGCCACCGCCGCCCCGCTGTTGCCAAAGACCGCGAGCGTGCCTTCCACGTACAGCACCAGCCACAGGGCGCCGCCGACGACCGGGAAGATCTTGACCCTGCCCGGCAGCAGGATCGCGAAGACCAGGCCCAGGATCACCGGCACGGAGAGCGCCCAATAGGCCCCCTCAAGCGGATCGGCGGTCCGGCCGACGGTGCGGAACCGATACCCTTGCGTGCCCCCCCGCAGGCTGTCGGCATAGGAGGGGTCCCAGAACATCAGATGCATGATGCGCAGGTCGAAGATGTTAAAGAGCGCAAAGCCGAAGATGAGCACCAGACCGAGGGGGATGGCGAGGATGGTTGCCCCGTCCTGCCCCGCCCAGACCCGCACCGCGGCGGCGGTCATCAGCAAGGCCCCGAAGACAAAGGGCCCCAGACCGAAGACAGCGACAAACTCGACGATATGCGGCGGCAAGGGCGGGCTCCTCAGACGCTGCTATGACACGCGGTCGGGGCGCGACACCGGGACGGGCGGCCGGGATGCCCGTTCGTCGGCCCCATCCCCCTGTAGGCACCCTTTGATGAGATCGATGACTGAGAGGGTGCTACGGGCTTCCTCGACCTTCGCTTGCACCTCCCGTTGACCTGGAAGGAAGGTCATCGAGCGACCGCCGCGACGGTCGAGGTCAAGCGCGATGAGGAGCAGGATATTGCAGGCCTCTGGCGTGCCCCGCACCCGCAGAAAGGCGGCGGCGAGCGGCATCGCCGGAAAGGCAATCCCCAGACCGCCTTGTTCCTCGATCAATCTCTGTAGCCATCCGGACATGAAAAACCTGTCGAGACAGTGATATGCCGTGACAGGGCCAGAGGGACGGGTCCGAGACAACCGCGCCGAGGGTCGCAGCCCGACCGGGCCAGCAGGTCATGCGGCGTCTATCGGTGTTTTTCGGCGCAAGCGCGATTAACGCGCGGCGAGGGCGTCCGGCTCATCCTCGACCTCCGCCGGGGCGGGGAAAGCACGGAAATAGCCGGTGCCCGCGGCATTGCCGGTGCCGTTGAACTGCAGTGCATAGGAGCCGGTGAAACTGCGCGTCTCCACGTCCAGGGTGTCGATGGAGAAGTCGAACTGGTTCACCACGTTCCCGATGACCGCCCAGTTGCAGTAGAAGGCGTCGAAATCCATCGTCAGCACCGCCGCCTCGGACAGCACGAACTGACCGTCGGCATCGGGGCAAAGCGGCGGGATCAGGTTGACCGTCACATCGAAGTCGGTCTCGAAGGTCGCATTGCCCTCGTCGTCGGTCGCGACCTCTTTGAACTCGAGCCCCCGCACCTCCATGACCAGCGGCAGGAGCAACCCGCCGACCCCGAAGGCCTTGAGGCTCGCCGGATCCTCGTCGCAAAGCCCCGTCTCCCGATCCGCCTCGCATAGCGTGTAGGCCAGCGTTTCCCCGGGCGCCGGCAGCAGCGCCTTGGCCGCAGCCAGGATCTCGGCGGGCGATGATTTTGGCGCGGTGGCCTGCCCCGGCACCAACGGATCGGGCCCTTCGGTCAGCGAGACCGGCGTCTCGGTGATGAAGTCGCTCGCGCAGCCCGAGAGGACGAGCACGGCGGTCAGGGCAGCAAGGGCAGTCTTCGGGGACGTGTCGGCCATCGAGTTCCTCTCAAGGGGTCATGGGCGGATCGTGGGCGGATCGGCGGTTGAGACGCGCTGCCATCCGGAGATGTCGGCACCTCGTGAGAGGAGCTATCGCATAAACTTGCATATGCAAGTATATGTGGGAAAAAATCACCCGCCGTCGAGCAGCCGGTTCACCCCCCGCTTGAGCGACGGCCATGCAGTGGGATCGAGCCGCTCCAGCGCATCCGCCTGCGCCGCCTTCCACAAGGGCAGCGCCGCGGCATAGAGCGCCCGCCCCTCCTCGGTGAGCTTCACCATGCGCACGCGCCCGTCCGTCTCATCCGGCAGGATCTCGATCGCGCCGCGTGCGGCCAGCGGTTTCAGGTTCCGGTTGAGGGTGCTGATGTCCATGCCGAAGGCCTGCGCCAGCTTCGACTGGGGCATCTGCTCGCGCTTTGACAGCGCCACCAGCGTCGAGAACTGAAAGGACTTGAGCTTGAGCGGTCTGAGCGCGTCCTCGTAGCGGCGCGTCACGACACGGCTCAGGCGCCGCATGGTGAGCGCCACACAGTGTTGCGCCGGATCGTAGAGATCATCCATCCGGCGAGGCTACCGCAGCCGATTGCATATGCAAGTTCTTCCGTCTTGGATCCTCGGCGCTCAGGGCGTGCGCCGCCCGCGCACGATCATCGCCAGGGCGGCAAGCGCTGTGAGCGCAAGGCAGGCGGTCAGCACCCCGCCCTGCAGCGCAAGCTCATAGCCGCCGAGGCGCCAGAGCGAGGAGCCCACCTGCGGCGCCACGGCAAGCGAGACGAGAAACGGCACCGCCAGCACCCCCGCGATCGCGCCAAAGGCACTGCGCCCCAGGACCGAGGCGGCGACGACGGGCTTGAGGATGCTGACCAGCCCATAGCTCGCCCCGAAGAGCACCGCGAAGGCATAGGCGGCCGCCGGCACATCCTCCACCTGCATCAGCAGCAGCACCGCCACCACGATCCCGGTGAAGGACAGCGCCGTCATCGCAAGCTCGCTGACCCGCCCGGCCAGCCGCATCATCGCCAGGCGTCCCACCACCTGCATCGGCCCGAAGAGCGCTGCGGCGAAGACCGCGTCGGACAGGCTCAGACCCGCGTCCACCAGGATCGGGATGATATGCGTCAGCACCAAGCCCTCGGTCAGCCCGATCAGCGGGAAGGCCGCGAAGAGCAGCCAGAACTCCGGGCGCCGGCGGGCGGTGCGAAAGGCGGCGCGATCCTGGGCCACCGCCTCCGCCGCGCGGCTGGCATGGGGACAGCACTCGATCAGCGTCGCCCCGGCGAACAGCAGCGGCGCGCCCACCAGGCCCAGCGCCGCGGCAAAGGTCCAGGTCGCCCCGCGCCAGCCCAAGAGCTCGCCGAGAAAGGCGCCGGTCGGATAGGCAAGCGTGGAGGCAAAGCCCGCAACAAGCGTGATCCGGGTGATGTTCCGCGCAGCCTCCACGGCCGTCGTGCGGGTGACAAAGGCGAAGCAGGGCTCATAGAGGCTCGACCCCTGCGCCAACCCGATCACGATCCAGACCATGAGGAAGGCCGCGTAGCTCTCCACCGTGCCCAGCGTGGCCAGCGCCAAGGCCCCCAGCGCCGCACCCCCGCCCAACAGCCACCGCCCCCGCCCCCGGTCGATCAGCCGCCCGGCAAAGGGCGAGACCGCCGCGCCCGTCAGGATTGCCACCATGAAGGCGAGCGTCAGCCGCTCCTTGCCCCAGTCGAGGCTGGTGTCCCAGGTCAGCAGCAGCGCGGCGAAGACGTAGTAGAGCGAGGCGTAGCCGATGGTCTGCCCGGCCGCGAGCAGCCAGACCCCCAGGCGCCGGGCCCGGTCGGGCTCCCGCGCCGCATAGCCGTCGAGATCCAGGCCGACGCCCCGCCACAGCGCGTCGATCGCGTCGCCCACCCGGATCACCAGACCCACCATGCGGTGCTCCCTTTGCGCCACGGCCCATCAGGGCGCCATTCCCTCTCGATGACCCGTCATAGAGAGGTGCTACACCGCAGCGCGAACGAAAAAGGGCCCCGCCGGTCGCGGAGCCCCTTGGTCATCCCTGCAACCGATCTGGTGTTACCCCTGAGCCGGTTGCTGCGCCTCCGCCTCGGCGATCACCTCCGCCGGGGGCTCGGCCGCGGCGCCGGGGTCGCCCGCGGGCTCCTCGCCGGGCAGTTCCTCGGCCGGCAGGTCCTCCATCTCGCCGATGTCGAAGCCCGCGGCGCCCATCTGGGTCGCCATCCCGTCGATGCAGGCCCGCGCGGCCAGGTCGCAATACATCGCGATTGCCCGGCTCGCGTCGTCGTTGCCCGGGATCGGATAGGTCACCCCATCCGGGTCGCAGTTCGTATCCAGGATCGCCACCACGGGGATGCCCAGCTTCTTCGCCTCCGCGATCGCCAGGGCCTCCTTGTTGGTGTCGATCACGAACAGCATGTCCGGCAGGCCGCCCAGCTCCCGGATCCCGCCGAGCGACAGGGTCAGCTTGTTGCGCTCCCGCTCCAGCCCCAGCCGCTCGCGCTTGGTGAAGCCGGTGGCCCCGCCCTCGAGCTTGTCGTCGAGCTCGCGCAGGCGGTTGATGGAGTTCGACACCGTCTTCCAGTTGGTCAGCGTGCCGCCCAGCCAGCGGTGGTTCATGAAGTACTGGGCCGAGCGCGCGGCGGCATCGGCCAGCGGCTGCTGCGCCTGGCGCTTGGTGCCGACGAAGAGCACCCGGCCGCCGCGGCTGACGGTGTCGCGGAGCGCGTTGAGCGCCGCATCGAGCAGCGGCACGGTCTGGGTGAGATCGAGGATATGGATCCCGTTGCGGTCCCCGTAGATGAAAGGGGCCATCCGGGGGTTCCACCGGTGGGTCTGGTGACCGAAGTGAACGCCAGCTTCCAAGAGCTGACGCAGGCTGAACTCAGGCAGCGCCATCTTCCGTTTCCTTTCCGGTTTATGCCTCGGCAGGGGGTGAGAGGCGTCTGCCCCAACCGGCGGACCATGACGGGATGTCTCCCCGCCCGGCCCAACCCCTGCCTGCGTGATGGCGCGCCCTATACACCCCCACCCCCATCGACGCAACCCTCGCAAGGCGTTAACGTCCCAACGCGAAGCAAGGAATTGATTGCGTGGATAGTATCTCTTCGACGTTTAACAGTGCGGCACCAGAGATTATTGCTGCACTGGTCATCGCGCTCGCGATCCCCGTAGCGGCGTGGAAACGCAAGGTCCTCCGCGAGGTTTGGCTCACGACCTTCCACGCGCGTTTCCCGTCCGATGTCCCGCTGCCGATCCTCGTGTCCCGGCTCTCTCATGACGAGGCGGGGCGCAACACGGCCCATGTCTCCGCATCGCTGCGAGACTACCTCGGCGCGACTGTCGACACCGGCCCGGTGAGGTATCTGGAGATGAGCCGCGTCGCCCAGGGCACGCTAAGGGCGCGTGACGAAGCGTCCAAGAAGCGGCTGGAGAAGCGCCTCTTCCGCGCCATGGTCGACCACCGCGCGGAGATCCTGCTGTGGGGTGACGTACTCCCCGGCGAGGGCGTGATCGAGCTCAACATCGCCGTGCGCGGCGAGGGGCGTGAGGCGCAGACCGCCCGTTACAAGCTGGAGGAGAAGCTCCGCCTTCCGCTCGAGTTCTCGCAGGTCCTCGGCGCCCTCATCGCGACCATGGTGGTCGAAGCGGCAAATCAGGTGGTCACGGACAGCGGGAAGTACGTTGCCGATGTGGCGCGCAAGGTCGCCGCGCGCGCCGATGCGTTCATCGATCGCCCGCCCGACGGCCTCTCACCTGAGCAATGCGGGCGCTTGCGAAACGCCGCAGGAACCGCGCACGCGATAGAGGGGATACAGTCGGGGCGGGATAAACCGCTGGCGCGTGCCGTCGTTGCCTTTGAGAGAGCCACGGATGACTTCCGCGCCGCGAACAGCGCGATGCTTGCAGCCCAGGCGCAAAACCATCTCGGCAACGCGCTCCTGACCCTCGGGAAGCGCGCGGGGGATACCGACATGCTCCAGCGCGCCGTCCAAGCCTATGAGAGCGCCCTCCTCGAATGGACCCGCGACCGCGTCCCCCTCGACTGGGCCATGACCCAGAATAACCTCGGCGCAGCACTCAAGACCCTCGGGGAGCGCGCGGGCGATATCGACACGCTCCAGCGCGCCGTCCAGGCCTATGAGAACGCCCTCCTCGAATGGACCCGCGACCGCGTCCCCCTCGACTGGGCCATGACCCAGAACAACCTCGGCAACGCGCTCCGGACCCTCGGGGAGCGCGCGGGCGATACTGACATGCTCCAGCGCGCCGTCCAGGCCTATGAGAACGCCCTCCTCGAATGGACCCGCGACCGCGTCCCCCTCAACTGGGCCGGGACCCAGAACAACCTCGGTATCGCGCTCGGGACCCTCGGGGAGCGCGCGGGCGATATCGACACGCTCCAGCGCGCCGTTGAGGCCTATGAGAACGCCCTCCTCGAACGCACCCGCGACCGCGTCCCCCTCGACTGGGCCATGACCCAGAACAACCTCGGTAACGCGCTCAAGGTCCTCGGGGAGCGCGCGGGCGATCCAGACACGCTCCAGCGCGCCGTTGAGGCCTATGAGAACGCCCTCCTCGAACGCACCCGCGACCGCGTCCCCCTCAACTGGGCCATGACCCAGAACAACCTCGGCGCAGCACTCCAGACCCTCGGGGAGCGCGCGGGCGATACCGGCACGCTCCAGCGCGCCGTCCAGGCCTATGAGAACGCCCTCCTCGAATACTCCCGAGACCGCGTCCCGCTCTACTGGGGCATGACGACCGCGAACATCGCGATTGTCGAACGGGTGCTGTTCGAGGCGGGGGCGGGGGCGGCGCATCTGGCGCGGGCGGAGGCGGCGATCGAGGGGGCCCTGGAGGAGTTCCAGCGGCCGGGGGCCGAGGGGTATCTGGCGCTGGCGGAGCGGATTGCGGCAGGCATCCGGGCGGCGCGGGAGCGGTTGGATGGGGGGTGACCGCCTCGTGCTGCTGGCGGGACCCACGGGGAGTGGGAAGTCGGGCCTGGCCCTCGCGCTGGCCGAGCGGTTGGGCGGGGTCGTCGTCAATGCGGACAGCCAGCAGGTCTATGGCGATTGGCGGGTGCTGACCGCCCGCCCCTCGGTGGTCGAGGAAGCGCGGGCGCCGCACCGGCTCTACGGCTTTCTCGCCCTCGACGCCCCCTACTCCGTCGGCCAATGGCTGCGCGACCTGGCCGCGGTGCTGGCACAGGTCCGGGCCACGGGCCAGCGCGCAATCGTCGTCGGCGGCACCGGGCTCTATTTCACCGCGCTGACCGAGGGGCTGGCCGAGATCCCGCCCGTCCCGCCCGAAACCCGCGCGGCGGCGGAGGCACGGCTGGCGACCGAAGGCCTCCCCGCCCTCGCCGCCGCCCTGGTCGCACGGGATCCGGCCACGGCCGAGACCCTCGATCTCGCCAACCCCGCCCGGGTCCTGCGCGCCTGGGAGGTGCTGGAGGCTACGGGCCGCGGTCTCGCCGCCTGGCAGGCCGAGACGCCGCCGCCGCTGATCCCACCCGGCGACGCCGTCCGCCTCGCCCTCGACCCGCCCGTCGAGGCGCTCGACCGGCGCCTCGCCACCCGCTTTCGCCAGATGCTCGCCACCGGCGCCCTGGCGGAGGCGGAGGCGGTTGCCGCCCTCACCCCCGACCCCGCCTGGCCCGGCATGAAAGCGCTGGGGGCCGCGGAACTGGTCGCCTATGTCCGCGGCACGCTGGATCTGGAGACCGCGACCGAGCGCGCAGTCCTGGCCACCCGGCGCTATGCCAAGCGCCAGCGCACCTGGATCCGCGGGCGCCTGCCCGACTGGCAACGACTCGAGACCCCCGACCCGGAGGCCGCCTTCGCCGCCCTCGACACCCAGCCCGTTACCGCGAACCGGGCCTGAACGATGCAAAATTGCGCCTGACGGAAGCCCTGCGACCGAATCCACCGCACGCCCCCGTGACTTCGCGCTTGACCGCAGCGCAAAAGCCGCGCAGGAAAGGCGGGCAAACACGGAGGGAGCGATGCTCAGCATCCTCGTAATCGCGGCGCATGGGGACCGGATGGCCTGAGAGAGCCACGCCGACCATGCGCCTTACCAGCCCCGCAAGGGGCTTTTTTTATGCCCGAAACGACCCGACCACGACCCGACGAGCCCGACCAACAGCCCAGACAAACGGACCAGGAGCCTGGAGCGATGAGAACCGAGACGACCGAGACCGCGATCGACCAGAACCCCGCCATCGGCGGCGGCGGCACGATCGCGCCTGTGCGCGAGATGACCGGCGCGGAGATGGTCGTTGAGGTACTAAAGCAGCAGGGCGTCGAGGTCGTCTTCGGCTACCCCGGCGGCGCGGTCCTGCCGATCTACGACGAGATCTTCAAGCAGCAGGGCATCCGCCACATCCTGGTGCGCCACGAACAGGGCGCGACCCATATGGCGGAGGGTTATGCCCGCTCCACCGGCAAACCGGGCGTGGTCCTCGTCACCTCCGGCCCCGGGGCGACCAATGCGGTCACCGGCATGACGGATGCGCTGATGGACAGTATCCCGATGATCGTGCTGACCGGTCAGGTCCCGACTTTCATGATCGGCAACGATGCCTTCCAGGAGGCGGATACCGTCGGCATCACCCGCCCCTGCACCAAGCATAACTGGCTGGTGCGGGACACCGACGAGCTGTCGGAGACGCTGCATAAGGCCTTCCATGTCGCCACGACCGGCCGCCCCGGCCCGGTGCTGGTCGATATCCCCAAGGACGTGCAGTTCGCCTCGGGCCGCTATACCGAGCGGGAGACCGTGCGCCTCAACACCTACCAGCCGCGCACCAAGGGCGACCGGGCGATGATCGAGGCGGCGGTGGACCTGCTCGAGCGGGCCGAGCGGCCGATCCTCTATTCGGGCGGCGGGGTCATCAACTCGGGGCCGCGGGCCTCGCAGTTGCTGCGCGAACTGGCGGCGGAAACCGGCTTTCCGGTGACCTCCACGCTCATGGGCCTCGGCGCCTACCCGGCCTCGGGCCAGTCCTGGCTGGGGATGCTGGGCATGCACGGCACCTATGAGGCGAACATGGCGATGCACGGCTGCGACGCGATGTTCTGCATCGGCGCGCGCTTCGACGATCGCATCACCGGGCGGCTCGACGCCTTCTCCCCTGGCTCGGAGAAGGTGCACATCGACATCGACCCGTCGAGCATCAACAAGAACGTCCATGTCGAGGTCCCGATCATCGGCGACATCGAACAGGTGCTGGAGGAGATGCTCGCCGTCTGGCGCGCCCGCGGCTGCCGCAAGCGGGATGTCTCGACCTGGTGGGCCACAATCCGCGATTGGCAGTCGGTCAAATGCCTCAGCTACACGCCCCAGCGTGATGAGATCAAACCGCAATTCGCGCTCGAGCGGTTGGAGGCGCTGACCAAGGACCACGACCGCTACATCACCACCGAGGTGGGGCAGCACCAGATGTGGGCCGCGCAGTATCTCGGCTTCGAGGATCCCAACCGCTGGATGACCTCCGGCGGCCTCGGCACCATGGGCTACGGCCTGCCGGCCTCCATCGGCGTGCAGATCGCCCACCCCGAGAGCCTGGTGATCAACGTCGCGGGCGAAGCCTCCTGGGTCATGGTCATGCAGGAGATGTCGACGGCCGTGCAGTACCGCGCGCCGGTGAAGCAGTTCATCCTGAACAATGAGCGGCTGGGGATGGTCCGCCAGTGGCAGGAGCTGCTGCACGGGGAGCGCTACTCTCACAGCTACTCCGAGGCGCTGCCGGACTTCGTGAAGCTCGCCGAGGCCTTCGGCTGTCTCGGCCTCCGCGTCGACCACCCGGACGAGCTCGACGAGGCCATCGCCCAGATGCTCGCCTACGACGGCCCGGTGATCATGGATGTCCTGGTGACCCGCCACGAGAACTGCTTCCCGATGATCCCCTCGGGCAAGGCGCACAACGAGATGCTGCTCGGCGAGGCCTCGACCAAGGGCGCCATCGGCGACGACGGCGCGGTGATGGTCTGACGTAAGACGACAAAGCGGCGGGTCTTCCGGCCCGCCGCGCGATGGGCTAAGCGCAGACCCGAGGACACCAGAGGAACCCGCATGAGCCCGATGACCTTGAAGCCGGGGTCGAGCGCGCAGAGCGCCTATAACCTGCGCTCGCCGCTACCGCAGAACCATGAGCGGCATACGCTGTCGGTGCTGGTGGACAACGAGCCGGGCGTGCTGGCGCGCGTCATCGGGCTCTTCTCCGGGCGCGGCTACAACATCGAGAGCTTGACGGTCGCCGAGACCGACCATGCCTCCCACCTGTCGCGCATCACCATCGTCACCACGGGCACGCCCAGCGTGATCGACCAGATCAAGGCCCAACTCGAGCGCATGGTGCCGGTACACGGGGTCACCGACCTCACCGTCATGGGCGCGCATCTGGAGCGGGAGCTGGCCCTTGTGAAGGTCGCCTCTACGGGCGAGAAGCGGGTCGAGGCGCTGCGCCTCGCCGAGCTCATGCAGGCGCGGGTGGTCGACGTCACGCTGGAGAGCTTCGTGTTCGAGATCGCCAACCAGTCCGAACAGATCGACGCCTTTATCGAAATCATGCGCCCGCTCGGCCTGGTCGAGGTAGCCCGCACCGGCGTCGCCGCGGTGCTGCGCGGCCCCGGCGCCCTGGAATGATCGCCAGATGATCGCCAACGGACCCTTGGAGTGATCGTGATGACCAAAGCCCCCCGCCTGCTGTCGCGTACCGCCCTGCTGCTGCTGGCACCTTTTGCCCTGGCCGCCTGTGCCGAGGATGGCGGCGACGGCCCAGCAGCCTCGACCGCCGCGGAGGCCGAGGCGCCCGCGGCCCCGGCCACGCCGACCGAGCCCGCCGCCCCGGCAACGGTCTATGCCCCGGGCGATGTGCCGTCGATCTGGATGGGGATCGAGACCGACGCGCAGCAGACCACCAGCATCGTCTTCGCCATCGACGGCGCGTTGAACGGCACGCCCAGCGACGACACCGCCGTGCGGATCACCCCGATCGAGACCGGCGATGGCGCTGGCAACTGCGATATCGACGAGCTTGAGCGCTACGACTTCGCCTCGAACGGTCCGGTCTTCAACCACAACCAGGCCAACCAGGGCGTCCTGCCCTCGGAGATCCCGCGCTACCTCGCCTTCACCGCGAGCCAGGCCATGGTCTCCGCCGGCCTGGCCGCTGACGCCGAAGGCACCGTGCCGCAGAACATCTGCACCCGAAAGTTCTGGGAGCTCTGGCTCTCCCAGGCCGAGCCCATCGAGCCCGGCGCCGGCAGCGGCACCTGAGCCGCCGCCGCCCCAGGGCCTGGCCGTCGAGCCCGCTGGACACACCGCCGGGCCTGCCGTAACGACCCCGCACCGATGACAGGCGGCGCCGCCAAGAGCGACCGCTGAGAACGAGAGGACCTGAGGGACATGCGCGTTTACTACGACCGCGATTGCGACATCAACCTGATCAAGGACCGCAAGGTCGCCATCGTGGGCTACGGCAGCCAGGGGCATGCCCATGCGCTCAACCTCAAGGACAGCGGCCTCGCGAACCTTGCCGTGGCGCTGCGCCATGGCTCCGCGAGCGCGGCCAAGGCGGAGGGCGCGGGCCTTGCGGTCATGCCCATCGACGAGGCCGCGGCCTGGGCCGATCTCATCATGATGTGCATGCCCGACGAGCTGCAGGCCGAGACGTATTATGCCCATATTCACAACAACTTGCGCGACGGGGCGGCGATCGCCTTCGCGCATGGGCTGAACGTCCATTTCAAGCTGATCGAGCCCAAGGCGGGCGTCGATGTGCTGATGATGGCGCCCAAGGGTCCCGGCCACACCGTGCGCGGCGAGTTCACCAAGGGCGGCGGCGTGCCCTGCCTGGTGGCGGTCGACAACGACGCCTCGGGCAAGGCGCTGGAGATCGGGCTCTCCTACTGCTCGGCCATCGGCGGGGGCCGCTCGGGCATCATCGAGACGACCTTCCAGGAGGAGTGCGAGACCGATCTCTTCGGCGAGCAGGCAGTCCTCTGCGGCGGTCTGGTAGAACTCATCCGCTGCGGCTTTGAAACGCTGGTCGAGGCAGGCTATGCGCCCGAGATGGCCTATTTCGAGTGCCTGCACGAGGTGAAGTTGATCGTCGACCTCATCTACGAGGGCGGGATCGCCAACATGAACTATTCGATCTCCAACACCGCGGAGTTCGGCGAATACGTCTCCGGCCCCCGGGTTCTTCCCTACGAGGAAACCAAGGCCCGGATGAAGGCGATCCTGGAGGACATCCAATACGGCCGTTTCGTCCGCGACTGGATGACCGAGTGCAAGGCGGGCCAGCCGAGCTTCAAGGCCACCCGCCGCCGCAACGACGCCCACCAGATCGAGGACGTCGGCACCAAACTCCGCGCCATGATGCCCTGGATCGAAGCCGGAAAAATGGTCGACAAGTCGAAGAACTGATGTGTGCTGCGGCCCCTCTTTGGGGGCCGCAACTGCTTAAATCAGTGCACGTCTTCAACAGGAACAGTAGCTATCGGCTGCCCATCACAAAGAATTTGGGCCTCATTGTAACCCCGCAAGATCTTCTTCTCAAAGCGAACGGCTTTCCACACGAAGACTTGAGGCCAGATTCCAGGTCGCTGACAAAGGTAGAGATCTAGGAGGAGTATTCTCGGATTGATGCCTTGAGGCTCCGCTGGAGCGAGAAGCGGATCGACGCCTGGGTTTGCCACGTACACCTCCCCAGTCACGTAGAAGAAATTGGGTCGTGGCGGCATAAGATCGTTCCATGCATACCAATCCCGTGTCTGAGTATTTTGGCACGGTAAACATCTTCCCCCTATCGATTCTTCGGTCATTGTAAAACTCCTTTCAATTATGGTGACTGAATACTACTCGAAGGGAGGCCAAAACAAAAGGATGAGGCTCAGGGTGGGGCGCTCCCTGGGCTCACTCCCGTGACGCAAGGGGCCGGGGGATACCGGATGGCGTGGAAGTGGGTGGCAACGATCGTAGGGCTCTACGTGCTCTACCTGCTCGTGGACGGGGTGAGCTCGGCCTATACGCTGAGTGATTATGTCAAGCGGCCGGTCACGGCGCTCGAGCGCGAGGGCCGGCGGGTCGCGGTGATGGCGCCACCGGGCTTGCCCGACGAGGCGCCGCGGGAGAACCCGCCCGGACAGCAGGACCGCATGGCGCGGGCGGTCGGCGGGGTGGGCGTGCCGCTTGGCTATACCCATGACTTCGTGATGCCGCACGGCGGGCATGTCCGCTGTACACATATACTCAACTGGATGTGGTGTGCCGAAGGTTGGCGGCCGATCCGTGGCGCGCCGCGGTCACCCGACAACGGTGGAGAGGCGGGCGGAGACGTCACGCGCCATGTGGAGTGACGCCAAGCCCCTGACCCCGCCTCGTTTTTCGGCGGCGCAGAACAGTTTCGACGGGCAACTCGGGTTGTTTTGCGTGGCTTTTGCAAAAGTGGCAGGCAGACGCGGGCGGTGCGTGCGGCGCACGCACCCTACGTTGGCCAGGCGTGACAGAGACGACGGGGATGTGATCGAAGCGGGGGATGGATGCGCCCTCCCTCTTTCTCGTCTGCCCGCCCGGGCTCGAAGCGGTCCTCGCCGAGGAGGCGGCGGCCCTCGGCCTCGCCGATCCGCGCCCCCTGCCCGGCGGCGTCGCCGTCTCGGGCGGGCTCGCGGCAGCGCGGCGGGCGAACCTTGGCCTGCGCACCGCCACCCGAGTGCTGCTGCGCGTCGCTGCGTTTCGGGCGCTGCACCTCGCCCAGCTCGACAAACGGGCGCGAAGGGTGGATTGGGCGGCCCTCCTGCGCGCAGACTACCCCTTCTCGGTCGAGGCGAGCTGCAAGGCCTCCCGCATCTATCACCAGGGCGCGGCATCGCAGCGGGTGGCCCGCGCCATCGCCGAGGCGACCGGGGCGACGGAAGCCCGGGGGGCGGGGCCCGAGGCGGCGCTCAAGGTCACGGTACGGATCGAGGATGATCTCGCGACCCTCTCGCTCGACACCAGCGGCGCGCCCCTGCACCGGCGGGGCTACAAACAGGCCATCGGGCCTGCGCCCCTGCGCGAGACGCTGGCGGCGGCGTGCCTGCGCCTGGCGGCCTATGACGGGCGGGAGGCGGTGGTTGACCCGATGTGCGGCTCGGGGACCTTCGTGATCGAGGCGGCGGAGATCGCCGCAGGGCTCGCACCCGGCCGCGCGCGCCCCTTCGCCTTCGAGAACCTCGCGGCACAGGACCCTGCTGGCTGGACAGCGGAGCGCGCCGGCCCGGCCCCCAGTGTCCCCGAGGTCCCGGGCTTCTTCGGCGCCGACCGCGATGCGGGGGCGGTGGCCATGAGCCGCGAGAACGCCGCCCGATCCGGGGTCGCCGCCACGACCCGCTTCGCCTGCCACGCGATCAGCGATCTCACCCCGCCGGACACCGCCCCGGGCCTGGTCATCGTGAACCCGCCCTACGGCGCAAGGATCGGGGAGCGTCAGGCCCTGGGCCCGCTCTATGCCGCACTCGGCCGGGTGCTGACCGAGCGCTTCGGCGGCTGGCGCGTGGCGCTGGTGACCAGCGAGGCAGGGCTTGCCAGGGCAACCGCCCTACCCTTCGCCGCCCCCTCACCGCCGATCTCCCACGGCGGCCTCAAGGTCAGGCTGTGGCAGACCGCCCCCCTCAAGGCCTGAGCAGCGCCAACCCGGCAGATCGGCGGGGCGGGCCGGGTCAAGGCTCGCGGCACGCGACCGGTGCAGCCGGCTTGGCCTTGACGCGGCTCGACCTGCCTTCACGCTCGATCAGAAGCCCCCCCGGGGCTTCTCCCCAGCCCCAAAACCAATGGCCGGCCAGGCGCCCGAAAACCGGCAACCCCGGAAGCGCGGCACATCCAACAGCGCTCCCGAGCCACCCATCGCGGCGACCAGCCGCGATTCCGCTTAATCGACCACCAACCGGCGATAGAGGTGCCAGCTCGCATGGCCGAGCAAGGGCAACACCAGGGGCAGGCCGAGGAAGAACGGCAGGCAGGCCGCCGCCAGGGCAACACCGATAAAGAGCCCCCAGGACAGCATCACATGGGGCGAGGCGAGCACCGACTGGAAGCTCAGCACCATGGCGGTGATGAAGTCGCTGTCGCGGTCGAGCAGGAAGGGGAAGGCCAGCACCGAGAGGCAGAAGGCGACCCCGGCGAAGAAGGCGCCGAACAGGTGCCCCACCAGCAGGAAGTTCAGCCCATGCGCGGTGGTCAGCATGGTGCCTGCGAGCTCCCAGAAACGGTCGGTGGAGGCGTGAAAGAAGATCGCAAAGAGCATCACGCCCACCCGGCTCCAGACCCCCAGCCAGAACATCAGGATGAACCCGTGGTAGAGGATCTGCTTGCGGGCGGTGCGGGCGACCATGGCGGGGATATCGGCAAAGCCGAAGCCCTGCCCCAGCTCCCGCCGACGGCTGATCTCGTAGAGGATCACGGCTACGAAGGGGCCGATCAGGGCGAAGCCTGCGACGACGGGAAAGGAGAGGCCGCGCACCTCGCGCAGCTCCAGCACCCAGAGCAGGAGCCAGCCGCCCAGCATGTAGAGCCCGCCCACGGTGAGGCCCAGAAGCGGGGCGGCCTTGAAGTCGGCCCAGCCGGCGGCGAGGGCGGCGGTCAGATCCTCGAACCGGGCCGGACGCACGGGCGGAACCCCCTCGGCCGCCCGCCAGGGGCCCTGATCGCCGCCCGACGGGTTGCTCGTGGGCGCTCCAGAGGGAGTGCCTGAGGGGGTGCCCGAGGGGGTGCTCTGTGCCTTCACCGCTTTGCTGCCCTCGCCCGCCATTCGGTCCTCCCTGGCAGTGATCGCTTGCACTTGGTGGTACACTTTTCCGAGACTTTATTCCACGCGCCGGAAGAAGGACAGCGCCGGGCAGAATCATCGGCATCTTCCGATGCCCCTACGGCAGGTCAGAGGCCGCCGCAGGGCCTGATCGGTCAGCTCAACGTTGCGCGTCATCCTACGGCAATTGCAGATCGAGCCCGAGAAATCTCGCGCAATTTATTGTTCTTCAACCATAAAACACCCTGGCACTGCCCCTTCACGAAAGAGGGAAACGCGAAGGAAATGTGTGGAAAGTCGCCTTATGCGGGAATTTTTTCGGGTAAACTCGCCTACAGTAGTGCTAGCAGTCGCGTAAGGCCCCAAGTGGGGCGCGCAGGTGCGTGTAGGTGGGGAGGGATGCAATGAGCTTTCTGTTTGGCTGTCCCGGGGACGTTCGGCTTCTGCATGCGCAGGAGTGGCCGAAGCTGCTCGGCCATGTGCGCCGGCTGTCGGCGGAAGCGATCTACGATCGGTTCCATGACGACATGAGCGACGACGACCTGGTGCAATGGGCACGCTCCACCATCTACAATGACGTCTTCGGCCTGTTCGTCGAGGGCGAACTGCGCGCCACCATCGAGGTGGGCTATCGCGGCGACCGCGCGGAGTGCGCGCTGACCGCAGAGGATGGCATGCGCCGTTACGGTGCCGGCCGGCGGCTGTTCGGCGAGGCCTGCGCCCATGCGCGCGATCAGGGCGCGCGCACCATGGCGATGCTGACCGTCAGCCGCTCGAACCGCGACATGCGGCTGATGGCGGCCCGCAAGGGCTGGACGGTGAGCCGGTCCTATGCGCGGTCGATCATCCTGCCCCATGCCGAACCGCAAAACCCGCTGTGGCTGTTGCGCGACCTTCGCTGGCGGACGGGCCCCTTCGCGATACTGGGCAGGCTCTTCGCCGGACGCCCCGCCGCCGAGCAGGACTGAGCGCGCCCTTAGCGGACGATGCAACTTGAGGTGGCGCGACGCCGGACCCTTTGACAAGGGCACGGCGGGCCGCCATGGGTCGCGCCCATGACGACGACCACGAACGACACTCCGCCGACCACCTCCGCTATCCAAGCGGTCGCCCCGAGTGGCGGCTACGCCCCGCGACCCCTGACGCAACAGGCGGTGCTGGTCGTGGGCGGCACCTCGGGCATCGGCCTGGCCATCGCGGAGGGTTTTGCCGCCGCAGGCGCCCGCGTCGCCATCGCCGGGCGGGACCGGGAGCGGGGGGCGGCGGCTCTCGCCAGGCTCGACCAAGCGCATTTTCTGCAAGCGGACACCGCCGATCCGGATCAGACGGCCGCTTTGTTCGAGGCGGCGGAGGCGCGGCTTGGCGGGATCGACACCGTCGTGCTGTCGACCGGGGGCAACCGGCTGCCGATGCTCCTGAAGGACCAGTCCCTGGCGGAGGTGCAGGCAGGGCTGACAGAGGATCTGGCGCCCTTCCTGTTGGCCGGTCGGGCGGCGCTGCCGCCGCTGGTGCGCACGGGCCAGCGCGGTGGCAGCGGGGCGGTGATCGCCATCGCCTCGGACGCGGGCAAGGTCGCGACCCCGGGCGAGGCGGTGATCGGCGCCGGCATGGCGGCCATCATCCAGTTCATGCGCGGCCTGGCGATCGAGGGCAAACGCGATGGCATCCGCGCCAATACCATCACCCCCTCGCTGGTCGAGGGGACGCCGCTGACCGAGCGTCTGATGGCCCCCGGTACCTTTAGCGCGAAGCTCTTCGCCAAGGCGCGGCCGCTTGCCCACCTGGGCCCGACCGAGGCGGCGGATCTGGCGGCGCTGGCGGTCTTTCTGGCCTCGCCCGCCGCGCGGCGCATCACCGGCCAGGCGATCAGCGTGAACGGCGGGATCAGCGCGGCCTGAGCTCGTCGCGGTCACCCCGGGATCGCCATCATCCGGCGACGGGCCCCCCGGCCCGTTGCGGGCGGGCGACCCGCGCCCCATTTCCATTCGACACGCGCGGGCGGCGGCGCTAGACAGCGCCCGCAGCCAGGCCCCCGGAGAAAGCATGGAAAGCGTCGTCCTCATCATTCACCTGATCATCGCGCTCGCGCTGATCGCGGTCGTCCTGCTCCAGCGCTCGGAGGGCGGTGCCCTCGGCATCGGCGGGGGCGGCGGCGGGATGGTGTCGCAGCGGGGCGCGGGCTCGGCGCTCAGCCGGGTGACCTGGGTCCTGGCGACGGCCTTTATCGTCACCTCGATCACGCTGACGATCCTGTCGGGCGGGGGCTCGCGCACCAACACGGTGGTGGACGATTTCACCAATGTGCCGGCCGACGAGGTCCAGATCCCGCTGCCCGGCTTCGCCGATCCAGTCGGCGAACAGGGTGGCGAGGCGCCGGCACCGGGCGACAGCCTGCTGCAGGGCGGCTCTCTGGTACCGCCGCCGGCAGCCGAATAATCCAGCGATGCTGGCCGCCCTCGACGCCTGGGCCGGCGGTCTGGCCGGGCGCCTCGCGCATGGGCTGGACCGGCTGTTGGATTGGGCGGCGGGTGCTCGCTGGCGCGGGGTGGCACTGGCGGCGCTGGTTGCGGCGATCATGGTGCTGCCCGGGCTGACCGCCATGCCCGTCACGGACCGCGACGAGGCGCGCTTTGCGCAGGCCACCAAGCAGATGATGGAGACCGGCGACTACGTCGACATCCGGTTCCAGGATCAGCCGCGCTGGAAGAAGCCCGCGGGAATCTATTGGCTGCAGGCAGGCGCCGCCCTGCCGCTGGGCGGGCCGGAGGCACCGATTGCCGCCTATCGCCTGCCCTCCGCCCTGGCGGCGATCCTGGCGGCCATGGCGCTGGTCTGGGCTGCGCGGGCGGTGCTGGCGCCGCGGGCAGCGGTGCTGGCGGGGTTGATGCTGAGCACCACGATCCTGGCGGCGGCGGAGGCGACGATCGCCAAGACCGATGCCACGCTGATGCTGACCGCGGTGGTCGCGCTCGGCGCGCTCTTGCGGGTGCTGACCGATCAGGCGGGGCGCTTCACCTGGGTGGTGTTCTGGCTCGCCATCGCGGCGGCGATCCTGATCAAGGGGCCCATCGTGCCGGTGATCGCGCTGCTTGCCATCGCCGGCGTCGCGGTCGCGCGCCAGTCGCTGCCGCGCCTCGGTGCCCTGCGGCCCCTGCCCGGCGCGGTGCTGGCGGCGGCGCTGGTGGCGCCCTGGCTGCTGGCGATCTGGCAGATCTCGGGCGGGGGGTTCTTCGAGGAGGCCGTCGGCCGCGATCTCTTGGGCAAGGTCGCCGAGGGACAGGAAAAGCACTGGGGCCCGCCAGGGCTCTATTCGCTGCTGGTCTGGGCGACCTTCTGGCCTGCGGCGGCGCTGCTGCCGGGCGCGCTGGCCGCTGCTTGGGCGGAACGGCGCGAGACCCTGATCGTGCTGATCGCCGCCTGGGTGCTGCCCTTTTGGATCGTGCTCGAGGTCGTGCCGACCAAGCTGCCGCATTATGTGCTGCCGCTCTATCCCGCGCTCGCGATGCTGACCGCCTGGTATGCCGAGCGCGGGGTGGCGCCGGACAAGCGCTGGCTGTTGCGCCTCAGCGCCGTGATCGCGGCCCTGCCGGGCATTGGCCTGGGCATCGCGGCCTTCACCCTGCCGCTGGCTTTGGAGTGGGCGCTGGTGCCCGGGGCGCTGATCGCGGGGCTGGTGGCGGCGGCGCTGTCGCTGGTGGCGGCGCGCGCGGCCCTGCTTGGGCAGTTGAGGGCGCAGGCGGCGGCGGGGGGCCTTGCCTCGATGGCGCTGGTGACGGCGGTGCTGCAGTTCGGCTTGCCGTCGCTTGACACGGCATTCCCCAGCCCGCGCCTGGCGGCCATGGCGGCGCCGCTGGTCGAGTGTCGCGGCGGCCCGGTTGTCTCCCTCGGCTATCGCGAACCTTCGCTGGTCTTCCACCTTGGCACCGACACGCGGCTTGCGACGATCCCGGACGCGGCGGCGCTGCTGGGCGAGGACCCCGCCACCGTGCTGCTGCTGGAGGATCGGCTGCGCCCCCTGCTGGATGACGCCCTGGCCGATCAGGGCGTCACGGTCGATCTCGTCAGCCACGCCACGGCATCGTACTTCAACTACAACCGCGGCGACTTCGAGACCTGGCAGCTCTGGAGCGTGGGCGGGCCTGGCGACGGCTGTTCCTGAAGGCGCGCCGGGGCACCGCATCGGCGGGCTGGCCAGCGCGGCGTGCGGCGCCTATACCGCGCGCCAAAGAGGATCGAGCCATGACTGAGACGCCGCGCTTCACCGTGATCGCGCCCATGCTGGACGAGGCCGAGAACGTGGCGCGCCTGGCCGAGGAGATCGGTGCGGCCTGCGCCCCGCTCGGCCCCTTCGAGGCGATCTTCGTCAACGACGGCTCGACCGACGGCACCGCGGCGGCCATCGCGGCGGCGCGCATCCAGCATCCCTGGCTGCGCGAGCTGCGCCACGAGAAGCCCTGCGGTCAGTCCGCGGCGGTGCGCTCGGGCGTGCTGGCGGCGCGGGCGCCGATCTGTGCGACGCTGGACGGCGATGGCCAGAACCCCCCGTCGGAGCTGCCGAAGCTGCTGACGCCCCTTTTGAACGGCGAGGCGGGGCTCGGCCTGGTGGCGGGGCAGCGGGTCGACCGCCAGGACACGCAGTCAAAGCGCGTCGCCTCTCGCGCCGCCAATGCGCTGCGCGCGCGGCTGCTGCATGACGAGACGCGGGACACGGGCTGCGGGCTCAAGGCCTTTCCGCGGGCGGTCTTCCTGGCGCTGCCCTTCTTCGACCACCTGCACCGCTATCTGCCGGCGCTGGTGAAGCGGGAGGGGTATCGCGTGGCCCTGGTCGACGTCAGCCACCGCGCGCGCGACGCGGGGCGGTCAAAGTACACCAACCTGGGCCGGGCCATGGTGGGCGTCACCGATCTGTTCGGCGTCTGGTGGCTGATCCGCCGGCGGCGCCTGGCAACGGTGGTGCACGAGGACGCGCCGATCGAGGGCACGCCTTGATCGAGGCCGTCAAAGGGTTCTTGGGCGCCGATACGGATGGGGAGCTGATCTGGATCCTCGTCGGCCTCGGCGGTCAGTTCCTGTTCATGACCCGGTTCCTGGTGCAGTGGATCGCGTCGGAGCGGGCCCGCCGCTCGGTCGTGCCGGTGGCGTTCTGGTGGATCTCCATCGGCGGCGCGGCGGTCCTGCTGAGCTATGCCATCTACCGCGCGGACCCGGTGTTCATCCTGGGCCAGTCGCTGGGCTTCTTCGTCTATGGCCGCAACCTCTGGCTGATCCACGCCGAGAAGCGCCGCCCGCTGGATTGAACGCAGGCTCAGCAGTCCTTGGCGCCGAAGCAGCAGGCCCGGATCTGCTCGTTCTCGGAACAGCAGTCCTCCATGAAGTAGCGGATCATGCCGCCGATGGCCTGGAGGTCGGCGCGATAGACGACCTCCCGCGCGGTCTGGCTGGAGGTGACGAGGCGCGCCTTGGACAGGCCCGACAGGTGGAAGGACGCGCGGGAGGGGCTGGCCCCCACGGCCTCCGCGATCTCGCCTGCGCGCAGGCCCGCGGGCCCCGCCGACACCAGCAGGCGCAGGATGCGCAGACGCGTGGCGTTCGAGAGCGCGGCAAACGCGGTGAGCGTCTCGGCCTCCTCCATGTTTCAACACCTCTTGAAATGGCTCTGGCGTCGGGTTAGAGATATTTTAAGAGCCCTTGAAATGGAGCGCAACCGCATGACCCTGGACGATCTGCTCGCCGCGACCCGTGCCCTGCCCGCCGAGGCGCCCCTGGTCTTCTCGACCGAGGAGGGCCCGATCGGCCGGGGCTACCATGTCACCGAGCTGAAGCGGGCCGCGATCACCAGCGTCGATTGCGGCGGGCGTACCGATGCTTGGTCCGAGACGATCCTGCAGCTGCTCGACGGCCAGGGCGCGGATTACATGACCGCGGGCAAGTTCGCCGCCATCCTCGGCCGCAGCGTAGAACTGGTCGACGGCCTCGGCACCGGGGCGCTGCGCGTCGAGTTCGCCCATGGCAACGCCGGCATGCGGACCTTCGACCCCGCGGCCCCCGAGATGGTCGACGGCGCCGTCTCCCTTCGCCTGCGCGCGATCCACGCCCAGTGCAAACCGGCGGTCGAGGCCACGCGCGGCACGGGGCAGCCGGCGTGCTGCGGACCAAGCGCCCCCTCCTGCTGCGGATAGCGCGCCCCAGGATCGAAGGCTCGCCTCACGAGAGCCCTCGTGACGCGGGCACGCCCCCCTCTGGGACACGTTGAGGCGCGGGCGGCGCTACGGCCATTACGGGCTTGCGAAGTCCCGTGCGTTGTTCTCTCTTCGTGGCGGGGCCGACAACAATCTCGTGCGAGACGATGAACAAAGACTTGGATGCCGCTGACGCGGTTCGCGCCTGCATTGCCTGTTTCGAACACATTGATGCCCGCGCCACGGTATGTCCGCATTGCGGGACCCGGCAGAACCCTTGGTCGCGCTTTTTTCTTCGCTTCGTCACCGTCGTGGGCGGCCTGGTGACGGTGCTGTCGCTGGTCTCAGCCGGGATTGCGCTGGCGCCGCGAGCCTATTCCTTTATCTGGCCGAAGCCGCAGCCAAGCATCTTCCAGATGAGCTTCGATACGCGGGACTTCAGCACGCGGAAGGCTGGGGTCTTTGATCTGTACAACGGCGGCAACCGAGACGTCTTTGCCACAAGGCTGATCTTCACGCCCAAAGGGGACGCCTTCGCGCGGCTCGGGCCGGTCGAAATCTCGGTCTACGAGACGATTGCCGCGGGTGCTGCGGTGGAGCATCGGATCCAGTTGATCTCCGCCGCCAATCCAAAGCCGCGGCCCGCCAGAGCGTTGATCGAAGACCAATTCGTCAATCTGTCGCGCTTTCTGGATGAGCGCGGAGCTTTCGATGCGCGGTGCTTTGCGCTGCTGCCGCTCAATGCCTCGAAGCGGCGCGGGGCGCCGGAGAACGGCCGCTTTCGGTACGACATCGCCAGCACGACGCTGACGACGGTGCTGCAGTACCTGACGGTCGAGGATGACCGCATCCTGGCCGAGGTCGAGGTCGCCGATTTCTACGTCGAAGCCGCCGTCTACTTCAGCGAGGCCTGCGTTCGAGCGATGGGGGGCCCAAGCGTCTTCGCCGCGGCCGCCTCAGGCCAGCAGTAGGGTGCGTGCTCCGCACGCACCGCCGCACCGTTTGGAGGAAGGGGTGCGTGCTGAGCACGCACCCTACGTGTGATATCGCTGGCCGCGGGCATGGCCGGCGCACTAGCCAGAGTAGGGTGCGTGCTGCGCACGCACCTATGTGCACGGACGCCCGCAGGGCGCTCAGCGGTTCTCGTCGATGACCGTCTTGAGCTCGATGAGGGCGAGGTCGGTCTGACCGGTCTCGCGGTAGAGGTCGCGCAGCTTGAAGCGGATCACGTTCCGTACCGCCTGGTTGTCCGGGTATTTGTCCAGGGCCTCGCGCAGGATCGGGATCGCCGCCGCCTGCTCGCCGCGCTGTTCGTGGATCTCGACGATCCCCTCGATGGCGAAGAACACCGTGGTGTCGGGGCGGTTGGACAGCTCCACAAAGGTCTCGGCGATCGCGAGGTAGTCCTGCAGGGTCTCGAGGAAGTGCTCTTCCTCGGGGTCCTCCGCCGCGGCAGGGGTCGCGAATGGCATGGCGAAGGTGGCGGCAACGACCATCACGGTCACGGTCAGCAGTCGTTTCATCGTCAGTCTCCTTGCGGTGGATGAGCGGTCAGACGGTCCCTGAGGCTCAGGGTGGCCCGGTGCAGATGGGCCTTCACGGTGCCCTGCCTGCAGCCGAGGATCTCGGCGGTCTCCGCGGTGTCGAAGCCTTCGAGAAAGCGGAGCACCACGACCTCGCGCTGGCGGATGGGCAGCGTGGCGAGGGCGCGGGAGAGGTCGCGAAGCCGGTCCAGACGACCGGGGTCGGCGGCGCCATCGGGGGTGTCGCGCAGCGCTTCCTCGGCCGGGGCGGCGCCCCAGAGGCGGCGGCGCTTGCGGGCCTGTTCGCGCGCGGTGTTGAAGGTGACCTGGTAGAACCAGGTGGTGAACCGGGCGCGGCGGCTGGCGCGCAGCCGGCCGGACTGGAGGCGCAGAAAGACCTCCTGCACCACATCCTCGGCCGCCGCATCCTCGCCCAGCAGCGACCAGGCCACACGAAAGGCATAGTGCCGGTGGCGCTGGAAGAGCTGCTCGAGCGCCGCCCGGTCATGGGGCGCCATGGCGAGCAGGTCCCAATCGTCCTGCGCGCGGTTCATCCCCGGGTGCCCCTCGGTGAGGGCAGCCCCGCCGGCGGGGTCGGGCGCGTCGGCACGGAGAAGCCGCCGGCGGGGCGCGCGCCGCGGGTGGAGAGGGTGAGGCGGACGCTGCCCGTGGGGCGCAGGGTGAGCGGCGCGGTGAGGGGGCTTGGCATCGCGAAGCGCAGCGCCGGCTGGGGCGTGAAGAACCCAGCCCGGTCGAGCGCCGTCAGCCCCAGCGCCCCCACCACGATCAGACCAGTGGCCGCGACGGCAAGCCGGCGCAGGACCGGCCGCCGGCGCGGGGCGGGGACCACCCGGAGCGGCGGGGCATGGCGGAGGCTGCGGTAGTCCTCCCGCGCCGGGCCGAGCAGCCGCTCCAGTGTCTCGATGTCGGTATCGCGCTCAGCCATGGTCCTCACCCGTTTCGCCATAGATGCCGCGACGGGGCCGATCGGTTTACCGGCCTGGAAAAAAATGGCGGCCGATGCTGGGTGTCAGATGTCGCGCGGCGACGTCGTTACACTCGACCCTATCGTAGCGGCAGCGTTGACGGCGAAGCGCGGGGGGCCTTAGCGCTGAGCGCTTACGTGGTCATGGGGGACGTATTGAGATGATTATGTTGGCAAGGGCGGTTGCCGCGAGCGCGGTCTTGGTGATGCCGCGATGGCGAGCGCCCGGTCCGCGCCAGTCATGCGCCAGTCATGCGCCCACCGGCGCGCGTGATCCAATTGTGCCAGCCAACAACCGGATCGCGTTTGGAGCGGATCAGGTAGGTCTCCTCCGCCGCGACGACCGTCGTCTCAAGCGGCGGATCGGCCTCACCTATCGTGCAGCCACCGAGGACGGGGACCAGCAGCAGCCCCGCCAGGTTCCGGAAAATCACAAAACAATCCTGTCGCAGTCTGATCGGCGGAGCTTTGGGCGGCAAAGCAAGGTCAGATGACAGGGCCATCGCGCCGACCAGCCCATGTCGTTGGTGCGGTGCGGGAGCGTCGATAATGAGATAGGCTTTCAAAAGGGAATGCCCGCGTCGGGGCAAGGCAATGGAGGGCGGCATGGATGAGATCAATCTGTGGATCGTGGTGGGGGCGGCCCTGTTGGCGGGACTGACGCCAGGACCCGTCATGCTGGCCATCGCCGGCACCGCGATGGCGCGGGGGCGGCGGCAGGGGTTCGCAGTGGCGGCGGGGATCACCGCCGGTGCCTCGGTCTGGGCGCTCTTGTCGGCGCTGGGGATGGGGGCGTTGCTGACGGCGAACCAGTGGCTGTTCGAGAGCCTTAAGTACGCCGGCGCGGCCTATCTCGCCTGGTTGGGGTGGCGGGCCGCCCGCTCGGCGCTGGGACCGGCGCGCCAGCACGACCCCAAGGATCTGGGCGCCTCGCTGCCCGTGGCGGCACTGCGCGGGGCGCTGATCCATCTGACCAACCCAAAGGCGCTGTTCTTCTGGGGCTCGATCTTCGCCATCGGGGTGACGCCCGGCGCGTCGTCGGACGCGGTCTACTGGATCGTCGGGATCAGCATGGCCATCAACGTGGTGATCGTGACGACCTGGGCGCTCTTGTTCTCCACCCCCGTCCTGATGGCCCGCTACCTGCGGTTCCGCCGCTGGATCGAGGGGGTCTTTGCGGCGTTCTTTGGCGGAGCCGCGCTTTTCGTCGTCACGCAGCGCACCGGCTAAGGGGTCAGATCAGCCGCCGGGAGCATGTCGGGCCCGCCTTGGCTCAGCGGGTGGGCCATGCGCCTTGCCGCCGTCGCCCGAATCCCGTATTTGTGAACTCCCGTAGAACATGATGCGGCGCAGGGGATCGCATCCACAAGATCTGCGGGGCAGTCCGGTTGGCACGGTATATTTTCATCACGGGGGGCGTGGTCTCCTCCCTTGGCAAGGGTTTGACCTCCGCCGCGCTGGGCGCGCTGCTCCAGGCACGGGGGTACACGGTACGGCTGCGCAAGCTCGACCCCTATCTCAACGTCGATCCCGGCACGATGAGCCCCTTCGAGCATGGCGAAGTCTTCGTCACCGATGACGGGGCGGAGACGGACCTGGACCTTGGCCATTACGAGCGCTTCACGGGGGTGCCGGCGCGGCGGACAGACAGCGTCTCCTCGGGGCGGATCTATTCGAACGTGCTCGAGAAGGAGCGGCGCGGCGACTACCTCGGCAAGACGATCCAGGTCATCCCGCATGTGACGGACGAGATCAAAACCTGGCTCGCCATCGGCGAGGACGAGGTGGATTTCATGCTCTGCGAGATCGGCGGCACGGTCGGCGATATCGAGGGGCTGCCCTTTTTCGAGGCGATCCGCCAGTTCGCGCAGGACCGGCCGCGGGGCCAGGCGATCTTCGTGCACCTGACGCTGCTGCCTTACGTCAAAGCCTCCGGCGAGTTGAAGACCAAGCCGACCCAGCACTCGGTCAAGGAGCTGCGCTCGATCGGGATTGCGCCGGATGTGCTGGTCTGCCGGACCGAGCATGAGATCCCGGAGAAGGAGATCGGCAAGATCGCCCTTTTCTGCAATGTGCGCCGCGAGGCGGTGATCCCCGCGCATGACCTCAAGTCGATCTACGAGGCGCCGCTGGCCTATCACGCGGTGGGGCTCGATCAGGCGGTGCTCGACGCCTTCGGCATCCACCCCGCCCCCCGGCCCAAGCTGCAGCTGTGGGACCGCGTGGTCGATGCGATCCACAACCCCGACGGCGAGGTGCGGATCGCGGTGGTGGGCAAATACACCCAGCTTGAGGATGCCTATAAGTCGATCGCCGAGGCGCTGACCCATGGCGGCATCGCCAACCGCATCCGGGTGAAGGCGGAATGGCTGGACGCAGAGGTCTTCGAGAAGGACGACCCGGCGCCCTTTCTGGAGCCCTTCAACGGCATTGTGGTGCCCGGCGGTTTCGGCGAGCGGGGGACCGAGGGGATGATCCGCGCCGCCGCCTTCGCCCGAACGCGCAATGTGCCGTATCTCGGCATCTGTCTGGGGATGCAGATGGCGGTGATCGAGGCGGCGCGGAACCTGGCCGGGCTGTCGGGCGCGGGCTCGGAAGAATTCGACCACGAGGCCGGGCTGGCGGTCGGCGGTGTCGAGCGGCGCTTCGAGCCGGTGGTCTATCACCTAAAGGAATGGGTGGCCGGCAACCGGACGATCAGCCGGGCGGTGGAGGACGACAAGGGCGGCACCATGCGCCTGGGCGCCTATAACGCCGCGCTGACGGCGGGCAGCCAGGTGGCCGATATCTATGGCACCACCGCGATCTCGGAGCGTCACCGCCACCGCTATGAGGTCGACATCAAGTATCGCGCCCCGCTGGAGGATTGCGGGCTCACTTTCTCAGGCATGTCGCCGGACGGACGGCTGCCGGAGATCGTGGAGATCGGCGGCCATCCTTGGTTCGTGGGCGTGCAGTTCCATCCGGAGCTGAAGTCGAAGCCCTTCGAGCCGCATCCGCTGTTTGCGGACTTCGTGCGCGCGAGCCTCGCGCAGTCGCGCCTCGTTTGATCGCCCCACCCCTGCCCCAGTCGGGGCCTACCGTGGCGCAAGACGGTTGGGGTATGCTGAGATGGTCGAGAAGAGCCGGAGGCGAGGTTCGTGAAGAGTATTGCGATCTTTGTCGCGCTGGTCGGGATCGTAAGCGCGCTGGTGATCTCGACCTACGACCCCTTCGGCTTTTTCGACGAGGCTGAGATCGCCACCGATGCGGGGCCGCAGAAGCCGCGCGTGCGCGATCTGACCGGCGGGCGCGATGACGACGGCCCGACCCTGTCCGAACGGATGAGCGGGCAAGGCCAGGAAGAACCGGACAGCAAGATCGGCCAACTCGCGCCGCAGGCACCCGAGCCGGAGGCGGAAGAGGAGGATTACGACATCCTCACCGTGTTGCAGCAGATGCTCGGGCTTTGAGCGATGGCGTCGCGATCGTGGATCGGCGCTCTGATCCTGACTGCCGCCTTGGTGGTCGGCGGACCCTTGGGCGGCGCGCAGGCGGATCGCCCCAGCGGCCTGAGTGACACGGCTCTCTCGGAGCCAGCGGAGACCGAGGAGAGCACCCTGGCCTGGGTCATGCGGCAGATCGCCGAAGTGATCGCCTATGCCATGGGCTGGGACGGACAGACCGAGGGCGGGGAGCGGACCCCCACCGGCACCCCCGGCAAGCAGTACTCAAGCGGGGTCGAGGGGCTGGTCGAGCGCTTCGTCGACGAGCAGCGCGCACAGTTGCCGATGCGGGTGGGCGATGACGCGCAGCTGGTGGATATCCGCCTCGCGAACCGCAACGTCTCCTTCTACATTGCGCTCGACTACGATGCGGGACGGGTGAACCGGCAGGCGCTGCGGCCCTATCAGGATCGCATCAAGGCGCGGGCCTGCGGCGAGAGGGCGTTTCGCATGCTGGCGCGGCTGGATGCCAAGGCGACCTATGTGCTGCGCGACAAGCGCAACCGGGTGCTCTACCGCTTCTTCCTCGACCCAAAACAGTGTTGAGCGCCGCTTAGCCGCGCTTCTCCAGGCCGAGTTCCTTCATCAGGGCATCCGCCAGGTTCTGCGGTGCTGCATCGTCGAAGATCAGGCGCAGGCTGGGGATCTGGTCCTTGATGCCGATCAGGTGCTTGCGAAAGCTGTGGTCGTCCATCTTGAACCCGCTCTCGGTGACATAGAGCTGGCCCGTCTCGCGGCAGACCAGGACATCATGGGCGAAGACCCCCAGGTCGAGCCCATCGGTGATGCGGAACGCGAGGTCGCGCAGCGCAGCCGTGTGCGGCACGACAATCGCCTCTTGCAGGGCATTGATGAAATCGGGGTCGACCGGCGTGTCGGAGGCGGTCACCGATGGGTTGCCCTTGGTCACCCTGCTGGCCCGGCACCCCGCATGCAGCATCGTGCCGCCCACCGACATCATGCGGATCGAGGTGTAATAGTCCTCGCCGCCATAGGTGAACCGGGTGTCGATGAAGGCGGTGTTGTGCCGCTCGGGATCGAAGGGCATGGGGTCGCTGTCAGCACCGACCAGATGCGCCCCCTCCTTGGAGCCGAGGATCGCGTTGGAGAAGACGCGCTCCCCGGCACGCGGGGTCTCGATCCGCGCCGGGGTGAGGATGCCCCGCTCCTCCAGAAAGCGTGAGAAGCGGCCCTTGTGGGACATCAGCCGCGCCGTGGCCTGGGTGTTGAGTTCCACCACATGGGGCGCGAGGTCATAGGGCCGCTCGAAGGTGACACCCTGCTTCGCCAGCGCATCCTCATTGTAGATGTGTACGACGGCGGAGGGCCTATCGTCTGTCAGACGCTTCATCGCGCCTTCGGTGCAGGCGAAGTGCATCTCGATCCCCTGCGCTGCCAGCGGTGCGGCCAGCAGGGGGTAGAACTGCATGTTCGAGACCTTGCCCTGGCAGAGAAACCCGCCGCGTGTGAGGCCGGTGAAGACGATGCGGTAGCGCGGGTTGGACGGGCGCATGGGCGCCACCGTCTTCTCCAGCGCGCGCGCCTGGCCCCAGGCATGGAAGCTTGCGGGGGCATCGTCCCCCTGCCAGGCCGCGACAGCCCCATAGGCGAGGCGGCGCAGCCGCTTCTTCACACGCACCATACCGCCGTCCCCACGCAAATCCCTGGTCCAATATGCGCGCCCGTTGTGCGGCGCCGGGCCTGGAGCATCAAGCGCTAGGTGGCGACCCCGGCGCGATACCCCGATCGCAGGGACGGTTAGGTGCGTTCGAGGGCTTGTTCGCGCAGGGCCTCCATCGGGACGATGGAGAGGGCACGGCGATGGGTGGCGGTGAGCGAGACGCGCGGCGCCATGCCGGCCTCATAGGCCTCCAGGAAGCGGGCAGCGCAGAGGCACCAACGATCGCCGGGCTTGAGGCCCGCGAAGCCGAACTCGGGCCGCGGGGTGCTGAGGTCGTTGCCGCGGTCCTTGGAGAAGGCCAGAAAGTCGGCGGTCATGACGGCGCAGACCGTGTGACTGCCCCGGTCCATCTCGTTGGTGTCGCAACAGCCGTTGCGGAAGAAGCCGGTCATCGGATCGGTCGAGCAGGTCGCCAGGGGGCCGCCCAGCACGTTCTCCGACGGGTCGATCTCGATCTCGCGCATAGCCTGTTCCGCTCGCCACCGTGTTGGTCGACCCAGAGCATGCCCCGGCGCCGGGATCGTCTCAATCCCACGTGTGAAGCACCGCGGGGAAACCTTGTACGTCGGACCGAGCCCAGGCATATCTTGCGGCACCAACCGGCGGTTGCACTAAGCAGGCCCATCAAGCGGCACCCCGGGACAGGAACAGAGCAGGAGAGTTCGATGCTTATCACTCGACGACTGGCCCTTGGCGGCGCGCTCGCGGCGACCGCGCTTGGCACTCACCGACTGGCGGCCGCGGCAGAGGCGGAAGTGATCGACCGGCGCGTCGATGTCGCGCTGCGCACGCTCTACACCGAGGTGCCCGGCACCCGGGAGCTGGCGAGCCGCGCCCAGGGCATCCTGGTCATGCCCAAGATCGTGAAGGGCGGCTTCATCGTCGGCGCGTCCTATGGCGAGGGCTCGCTTCGGCTCAACACCGCCGATGGGCTGGGCACCACGGCGCAGTACTACTCGCTCGGCGCCGCCTCGGTCGGGTTTCAGGCGGGCATCCAGGAGGCCAGCCAGGCGCTGTTCTTCCTCAGCCGTGACGCGCTGGAGCAGTTCCGCCGCGCCGACGGCTGGGAAGCGGGCGCCGACGCGGAGGTGACGCTGGTCGCCGCCGGCGCCAACCTGGGCGTGGACAGCACCGTCACCCAGCAGCCCATCGTCGCCTTCGTCTTCGGCCAGAGCGGCCTGCTGGCCGGCGCCAGCATCGAGGGCGCGAAGTACACCCGCATCGTCCGCTGAGGCGCGACAGCCCGGACGAGGCCGCTCCGGCCGCGATGGAGACAGGCGGGACGGCACCGGTCGAGGCGCTACGGGCCGACATGGCGCGCCTCGACGTCGAGATCTCGGCGCCCGCCTGGGCGGCGGTCTGCGGCGCGCTGTCGGTCACACAGCAGCCGGCGGGGGCGGCGATCTTCGCGCAGGTGCGGATCGCGAGCGCCTGGCTCTTCGTGACCGAGGGGATCACCGCCTCGCAGCAGACGCGGCCCGATGGCGGCACCGCCATTGCCCGGTTCTTCGAGCCCGGCCAGCTTTGCGGCAACCTCACCAGCACCTGGCGCCGGGAGATTGCGGCCGACGATCTGGTCGCAATCACCGATGTGACCGGCGTGCTGCTGCCGGATACCCTGCTGAAGGCAGAGTATCTGTCGGGGGGCGCCTTTGGGCGGTATCTGCGCCTCAAGATCATGGAGACGCTGCTCTTCGACAAGGATCTGATCTGCGCCAAGACCTCGATCGAGACCGAGCTGCGCTATCGCTTTCTGGAGCAACGTCACCGCTCGGTGATCGGGGTGGCCCCGCAAAAGGACATCGCGCGGTTCCTGGGCATCACGCCCCAGGGGTTGAGCCGGTTCCTGCGCAATCGTCGCCTGCGCGCGAGTTAACCGAGGTTCATCGCGCCGCCGCCCTCCCCTGGTAGCCTGCCGCCAAAACAACGGGAGGGATGGCATGAACCAGCGGATCGCGATCGCGGCGCTTACCCTGTTCTTCGGGGCGCTCTGGCTGCCGCTCGGCCAGGAGGCGTTTCTGGCGGAGAATTGGATGAAGGTCGGCACCTTCGCGGCGCCGCTGATCCTGTTCGTGGCCTTCGCGCTGCGCGACCCCGCCGACCCGCCGCGGCTGGACGATGTGCAACTGGTCGCTGTGGCCATGGCCGCTGGGTACATGGCGCATCAGTTCGAGGAGCATTGGATCGACCTGCTGGGGCGCCTCTATCCCCTGCGCCAGGTGCTGAACGACATCATGTCGGCGACCTATGGCCCCGAGGCGGCCGAAGCCATGACCCCCGAGGCGATCTTCTTCGTCAATACCTCGGTCGTTTGGCTGATCGCGGTGCTGGCGGTGCTGCGCGGCCGGGTTCATGTCTTTCCGGCCCTGGCCATGGCCGGGGTCATGGCCGTCAACGGCGTCGCGCATGTGGTCGTGGCCGTGGTGTCGGTGGCGTATAACCCCGGCCTGCTGACGAGCGTGGTGATCTTCCTGCCGCTCTCGCTCGGGTTCTACGGCGTGCTGCTGCGCCAGGGCACGGTCAGCGCGCTGATGGTGGGCGCGGGCCTGGCCTGGGCCGTGCTCGCGCATGCGCTGCTGTTCGGCGGGCTGATCGCGGCGAACGTGCTGGGGCTGTTTCCGGTCAGCCTGTATTACGCGCTGCTGATCGTCTGGGCGCTGGTGCCGCTGGCGATGTTCCGACAGCGTCAGGCGGCCACCGGGTGACGGTGGCCGCCCGCGCCCTCAGGGCTTGAGGCGCTTGATGAGGGAGGAGGTGTCCCAGCGGCCGCCGCCCATGTCCTGCACCTCGCCGTAGAACTGGTCGACCAGGGCCGTCACCGGCAGGCGGGCGCCATTGGTCTTGGCCTCCTCCAGGCAGATGCCCAGGTCCTTGCGCATCCAGTCGACCGCGAAGCCGTAGTCGAAGAAATCCTCGAGCATGGTCTTGTGGCGGTTGTCCATCTGCCAGGAACCCGCGGCGCCCTTGGAGATCACCTCGACGACCTGCATCCCGTCGAGGCCGGCCTTCTGGGCGAAGTTCAGCCCCTCGCTGAGACCCTGGACCAGGCCCGCGATGCAGATCTGATTGACCATCTTGGTGAGCTGCCCCGCGCCCACCGGCCCCATCAGCCCGCAGAACTTGGCATAGCAGTCGATGACGGGCTTGGCCGTGTCGAAGGGGGCCTGGTCGCCGCCGCACATGACAGTGAGCTGCCCGTTCTCCGCCCCCGCCTGACCACCGGAAACCGGGGCGTCGATGAAGGCGATGCCCTGGGTCGCGCCCTCGGCATAGAGCTCGCGCGCCACCACCGCCGAGGCGGTGGTGTGGTCAACGAAGAGCGTGCCCTGGCCCATGCCGGCAAAAGCGCCGTCCGGCCCCAGGACGACCGAGCGCAGATCGTCGTCATTGCCGACGCAGCAGAACACGATTTCGCTATCGGCCGTAGCCTCCCGCGGGGTCGTGGCATGGGCGCCGCCGTGTTCCTCGGCCCATTTTGCGGCCTTGGCGGCGGTGCGGTTATAGACCGTGACCGCGTGCCCCTTGGCCTGGAGATGCCCTGCCATGGGATAGCCCATGACGCCGAGCCCCAGAAAACTTACCTTGGCCATGGCGGCCTCCCCCTTCGTCCTTTGGCTGTGCGCCCGGCGATTTGACGGGCGGATGGATGGGCCGGATGGGCAATCGCGGAGGGCCCCGCCGGCGCGCTGGAGGGTGTGTCGGGCTGTCGCAGCGGTCAAGGGGCCGGGCGAAACACGGGCCAGCGCTTCCGCGCGGCGGGACTGGCGCGACGCGCCGGGTGGCGACCCGGCCGGGACATTTGGCAGAAGACGGGGCATTGAAGCGTGTCGATTAGGCAGTCTGGGGGATCGGCGGCATGGCACTCATCCTGACCTGGCTCTTGCGCCTGGCGGGCGTCGCGGCCGCGCTTGGCCTGGTGGCGGGGCTGACCGCGGGCTACCTCTTTACCCGGTCGCTGCCCGACTATGACGGCGAGGTCTCGCTCGACGGTCTGAACGGGCCGGTCACCATCATCCGCGACCGCCATGCCGTGCCCCATATCCGGGCCACGACCTCGGAGGACGCCTATTTCGCCCTCGGCGTCGTCCATGCCCAGGACCGGCTGTGGCAGATGGAGTTGAACCGACGGGCGGCACAGGGGCGCCTGGCGACGCTGCTGGGCGCACGCGTCACCGATCTGGACCTGTTGATCAAGACGCTCGATCTCTACGGCCATGCGCGCCGTGCGGTGCCCCATCAGTCGGCCGAGGCGCAGGCGGCGCTGCAGGCCTATGCCGATGGGGTGAACGCCTGGATCCGCCATGGCTACCGCGAGGCCATGGGCCGCGGCGCGCCGGAGTTCTTTCTGTTCGGCAGCGAAGGGATCACGCCCTGGCGCCCGGCGGACAGCATCGCGCTGCTCAAGATGATGGCGCTGCGCCTGTCTGCCGCCCCACAGCACGAGATCAGGCGGGCGCGCTTCCTGTTGCGGCTGCCGCCCGAGCGGGTGGCGGATATCCTGCCCGACGTGCCCGGGGGCGCGCGGATCACCGTGGAGCGCTTTGCCGAACTCTTCGAGGGTGCGCGCTTCGCCGAGGCGGTGGTGCAGCCCGTCGATCCGCTGCTGGAGGCGCTGGGCCCCGTCAGTCAGCCGGAACTGGCCGGTGCCTCCAACGCCTGGGCGCTGGACGGCAGCCGAGCGGCAACGCGGCAGCCGCTCATGGCCTCGGACCCGCATCTGTGGCTCTCGGCGCCCTCGGTCTGGTATCTCGCGGATCTGCAGGGCGGGGACCTCGCGGCCATGGGAGGCACCCTGCCCGGCGCGCCGCCGGTGCTGATCGGGCGCAACCGGGCCGTCGGCTGGGGGCTGACGACCGCGGGCGCCGACGATGCGGACCTGTTCATCGAGCAGGTCGACCCCGAGGACCCCACCCGCTACCGCACCCCCGATGGCTGGGCGCCCTTCGAGACCCGCACCGTGCGGCTGGAGCCTGCGGGCGAGGACCCGATCCAGACCACGGTCCGCCGTACCCGCAACGGCCCGGTGCTGGACGGCGGGCTGATGGGCGCGAACAGCGTGACGCCGGAGGGGCATGTCCCCGCGCTCGCCTGGACCGCGCTGACCGACGAGGATCGGACCATGAGTGCTGCGTTGGCGCTGATGCGCGCCGAGACCGTCGAGGACGCCATGGCGACCGCCGATGACGTCACCGCGCCCGCGCAGAACGTGATCCTGGCCGATGTGCGCGGCGATATCGGCATGGTGGTGGCCGGCGCCCTGCCCCAGCGCCAGCCCGGCAGCCCCACCATGGGCCGCGTCCCCTCGCCCGGCTGGGTGGCGGAGACCGCCTGGACGGGCCTGCGTCCGGCACAGGAAGCGCCCCGCGTGCTCAGCCCCCGCAGCGGCGCGGTGGGCAATGCGAACAACCGCACGACCGACCTGCCGTTTCCCGATCACATCAGCTTTTCCTGGGATCTGCCCTATCGCATGCAGCGCATCGAGAAGGAGCTGAGCGCGCGGGAGTTCCATTCGCTGAACGGCACACTGGCGCTGCAGACGGACATGGTCTCGGAGATGGCGCGCGCCGTGCTGCCGCTGATCGCGCGGGACCTGTGGTGGCGACGGGGGCAAGGGCCAGCTCCGCAGACGGGGGACCGGCGGGCGGAGGCGCTGGCGCTCCTGGCCGATTGGAACGGTGCGATGGACCGTCACCGGCCGGAGCCGCTGATCTTCATGGAATGGCTGCGCCAACTGACGCGGCGCCTGGCGGCGGACGAGTTGGGACCGCTGATGCCGCTGGCCGAAGGTGTGCGGCCGCTGTTCGTCGAGCGGGTGTTCCGCGACCGAAACGGCGCCTCGGTCTGGTGCGACGTGGACAAGACGCCCGAGGTGGAGACCTGCGCCGCCATGGCGGAGGTCGCGCTGGACGATGCGATCGCACGGCTCACCCAGGACTATGGGAGCGCCGTGGCCGGATGGCGTTGGGGCGCGGCCCATGTGGCGGAGCATGCGCATCTGCCGCTGGGCCATGTCGAGCCCTTCGGGGCGCTCTTGTCGATCCGCCAGGAGACCTCGGGCGGGGGCTATACGATCCTGCGCGGGGCGATGCCGGGGCGGGGCGCACGGCCGTTCGAGAACGTGCATGCCTCGGGCCTTCGGATGGCCCTCGATTTCGCGGATCTGGATCGCTCAAGGATCGTGATCGCGACAGGCCAATCGGGGCATCCGCTGTCGCGGCACTACGACGATCTGGCGGCGATCTGGGGGCGCGGCGACACCATTCCGATGTCCATGCGCGATGCCGATGCGCGCCTGGGCGCGCTGGGCGAGATGCGTCTGATCCCCCGGCCCTGATCCTCGATGGGTGGGCCGGGGCGTCGCTCAGTCAGCGCGGTGGGTACCGAAAGCCTCACCCATAACGACCATCATCGCCCGCATCGGGATGGTCATGAGCATGGCCATGCTACGCGCCCCTGCCGTGTACTGGTCAGTAGGCGCGAAGGCGAACGGCTCCGACGTGGCAGCGCTGGTCGGGGTCGTTTCGGGTGCCGGGGCACAGGGCATACGTCACTCCTTCGTCATTCGGGTGAGAATCTTTAGCGCTGCATTGCATCAATGAAAAGTCCTTTCATTGGACGAAATGGCGGTCTTGCGTAATTCTATTGCGCAGACTAGGTCTCAAAAGGTTTAAAATATCAGAATTCCGAAGGATAGAACGACATTTCACCACTATTCGGTGCATGCCTGAAGCCTGCTGCGCCGCGGCAAAATGACGATGGGGAAGCGGCGGGCCGCCCATGGGCAGCCACGCAGGCGTGCTGGGTCAGCCGAAAAGCTCGTGGCAGAGCTCCAGCGCCTCGACCAGCCGATCGACCTCTGCCGGTGTGTTGTAAAGGCCGAAGGAGGCCCGGCAGGTCGCGGTGACGCCAAGGTGCTCCATGAGCGGCTGCGCGCAGTGGTGACCCGCACGGACAGCCACACCCTTGCGGTCGACGACGGTCGAGATGTCGTGCGGATGCGCCCCACCCTGGAGCGCGAAGGAGAAGATCGCGCCCTTGGTCTCCGAGTGACCGTGGGTCGTCAGCCAGTTGATCCCCTCCAGCCGCTCGCGGGCATAGTCGCGCAGGCTCGCCTCATGCGCCGCCACGTTCTCCATCCCCAGGCCGTTCAGGTAGTCGATGGCGGCACCCAGACCGATGAGGGGGACGATCGGGGGCGTGCCCGCCTCGAAGCGCATCGGCCCCTCGATGTAGGAGACGCGGTCGGTGTGCACCTCCTTGATCATGTCGCCGCCGCCGTTGAAGGGCTGCATCTCCGCCAGGCGCGGCCCGCGGACATAGAGCGCGCCGGTGGCGTTGGGGCCATAGAGTTTGTGGCCGGTGATCGCGTAGAAATCGGCGCCCAGGTCCGCCACGTTGACGGGCATATGCACGGCGGCCTGGTTGCCGTCGATGACGGTCACGATCCCCCGCTCCCGCGCCGCCGCGGCGATGGTCTTCACATCGACCACCGTGCCCAGGACGTTCGACATATGGGTGACGGCAACGATCTTGGTCTTGGGCCCCATGGCATCGATCACCGCCTGGGGGTCGAGATCGCCCTTGGCATCGACCGGCACCCAGCGCAGCACGGCGCCCAGACGCTCGCGCAGGAAGTGCCAGGGCACGATGTTGGCGTGGTGCTCCATGATCGACAGGATGATCTCGTCGCCGGCCTGGATGCGCGGCATCGCCCAACCATAGGCAACGAGATTAAGCGCCTCGGTGCCGCCGCGGGTGATCACGATCTCATCCGCAGAGGCGGCGCCCAGGAAGTCGGCGATCTTCTGGCGCACGCCCTCGTACTTCTCGGTCGCGAGGTTAGAGAGGAAGTGCAGACCCCGGTGAACGTTGGCGTATTCCTCGCCGTAGCCCTGTTGCACGGCGTCGAGCACGGCCTGGGGTTTCTGCGCCGAGGCCGCATTGTCCAGGTACACCAGCGGCACGCCGTTCACTTCCCGCTCAAGGATGGGGAAATCGGCGCGGATCTTCTCGACGTCATACATAGCTCAGGGTCCTGGTCGCGGCGTCCTTAGAGGCGTTCTAAGTAGATAGGGCAATCAGGAACTGTCCGAAAAGGGCGGAGACTGCGACCATCACGCCCAAGACCCCCCACGGGTTGGAAAATCCGTGTAGTTCCTTGGTGAAGCAGGCGAGGGTCCAGAGGTATTGGAAATAGGCATAAAGGCCGAGCAGCAGCGCGGTCTGGTTGATGTTCGCCATGGCCTCGGGTTCGATGGGCTGTCTGAGGTCCGGCGCGACCTCGGCCATCGCCAGGCCGACCATCACGAAGAAGGGCTTCAGCGGCACGATGATCAGCCCGTGCCAGGCGGCGATGTTGATCGCCTGCTCGCGCGTGCCCTTGCCCCCGAAGGCGGCGCCGCCGATCCAGATCGAAAGCCCAATGACCGCGACGCTGGCGAAGCTGCCGAGCAACCCGAAGATGTAGTTGCCGAGGCTGATGCCGCTGGCATCGCCCAAATAGACGAGGCGGATCACGATGCCGATGATCCCCTCCATCGCGAAGGCGAGGATGATGAACAGCACCACGGCGTTGAGGTCGTAGCGCGCCTCCAACGCCTCCCGTGCCGATCGGCTGGGCGCAAAAAGCCCGTCGACCATGCGGCGGGCCATCTCCACGGCAATCACGATGTCACCTCGGCACGTCTTGGGCAGGGGCGCGCGCGCCGGTCAGAGAGCGTCGCGCACGTAGCCCCACACATAGAGCGCCGCAAGCAGGACAGCCACCGTGAAGACCGAGAAGGAGATGAAGACCGGCGAGGTGCGGCTGAATCTATGCGCCTCTGCCACCGCCGCGGAGACGAGGAACACAAAGGCGACCACGCCGATGAGCTGGGCGGGCATCTGCAGGATCGGCTCGCCGAAGATCGGCGCGATGGGGGCGAGGTAGCCGAAGGCAGTGACGACCAGGGCCCCGAGCACGCCGATGGGGGCGGCGACGAGCGAGGCCCAGAAGATCCCCGCGCGCGTGTCGCGCCAGGTGCCCTGCCCCCCGATCAGCCGGCAGGCCCCCGCAACCAGGGCGGACAGCACGTAGAGCGAGGCGGTGCGCAGGATGAAGCACACGACGATCAGCCCGCCGATGGCGCCGGCAAACTCCCGCGGGAGCGCTTCGCTCATGCTGTCGCCCGTGGGCGAGATCACGAACTTGAGGCCGAAGTTCAGGAAGAAGATCACGTCCGACATGAGCACGAAGAACAGCAGCCGCGGTTCGGTCGGGTTCTCGTCGATCAGGCGACGCGTCGCCTCGCGCATGTCGGAAAAGCTGAGCTTCAGTCGCGCCGCGAGGGTGTCCTGCGTGAGCCGCTCAAGCTCGGGGTCGCGCTCCAGGTCGTCGAGCGTTACGTCCGGCAACGGCCCGCTACGCAGCGGTTCATGGGTCATGGTCATGCGTTCCCCCGCGAAAGCCCTGCCCCGATGGCAAGACGGCGGCCCCCACCGCCAACTCCGGTTTCCTACGCAATCAGAAGCAGTACGCTACCCCAGAGGAAGGCTGTCACACTCGCGAGCACCGCGAAGACCTTCCAAACGCGCTCAAAGGCTTGCACCTCTGCGATGCAGTAAGCGAGCGCCACAACGAAGAACGAGAGCCCAACGAGTTCAAGCCCCAGATCCAGCTGTGGCGGAATACTAGCAAATATCCCCGGCAAAGCCAAAACGGCGAAAACGGGTGCCGAAATGACCCATGCCCAGAGCACGGCGGCCCGGTTCTCCCGGTGGTCGCCGATGCCGCCGGCGAACCGGGCGCAGAGGCCGACGATGGCGGCAAGCGCATAGAGCACCAGCGGCATGACCAGGAAATAGGCGATGAAGCCCATGAAGAACTGCGCCGAGAGCTGCTGGCGGTCTACCGCGGGATCGCGCGTTGCGTGAACGGTGAGTTCGAGCGCCAGGATCGCGAAGAGCAGGGCCCCCGCGATCATGGCGAAGCTCAGAAGCCGCCCCTCGCTGGGGGCGGTATCCAGCACGCCGCGCATGGTGCCGCGCAGATCCCACCAGGCACCGAGGACACGGGCGACAAAGCCGCGGGACGGCGCGCCCGCGGCGGTCGAACGCGCGGACATCTTCAGGTCCCGCGGGCCGCCATCCAGCGGCTCACCTCTGCGCGCATCAGCTCGGCCAGCGCTTCGTCTTCGATCTCCTCGATCGCCTCGTCGGCGAAGGCCTCGACCAGCATCCGCTCGGCCTCGACTTGGGGCACGCCCCGGGCGCGCAGGTAGAACAGCCCGTCGGAATCGAGGGCGCCGGTCGTGGAGCCATGCGAGCACTTCACGTCGTCCGCGTAGATCTCGAGCTCCGGCTTCACCAGGAACTCCGCCCCGTCGTCGAGTACCACCGACTGGCTTATCTGGTAGCCGTCGGTCTTCTGCGCCGCCTGGCGGACGAAGATCTTGCCCTGGAAGACCGCCGTCGCCTTCTCGGTCAGCACGTTCTTGAAGACCTGCCGGCTCTCGCCGTTAAGGGCCGCGTGGGTGATGAAAATCGTGTTGTCGAGATGCGTGTCGCCCCGGCCGAGGACCGTGCCGGCGACATGCGCGACCGCATCGTCGCCCACCAGATCCATCACCGTCTCGTTTCGGGTGAGCGCGCCATCCGCCATGAGGGTAAAGGACTTAAAGGTCGATCCTTCACCCACGCGGACAAACATATGCGTGGCCGCAGGCGCCCGCTCACCGGTCTGGACGCGCAGGTGGTGGAAGGTGCCGCCGGGGGCGACCTCGATCTCCATCACCGTGTTGGAGGCGCTGCCGCTCTCCAGCACCGTGAGGGTCGCACCGCTTTCGACGCGGATGAGGTGGCGCAGGACCGCCGCCCCCTCGCCGACCTGGTGCTGGCGGATGTGGATCGGCCGCTCGACCGTGCCGGTGGCCTGCATCACCAGCCCCTCCCGCGCGGTGGCGGTGTTGAGGATGGCCAGCGGGCGGCTCACCTTCTCCTGGCCCGCCGCCTCCAGCGCGCCGAACAGGTCGCGGGCGATGGTGATGTCCTGCGCGGTGACCGCGGACAGGGACGAGACGGCGAGGCCCGGCTGCGTGAGACCGCCCGACAGGTCGGGGCGAAAGCGGCCATTGGCAAAGGTCGCCACGGCAGCGTCGATCCCCGGGAAGGCTGCAGGCGCCTCGGCCGCGCTCTCCCCCGCCACCGGGGCGAGGGGGACGATCAGCCGGGCAGGGTCTGTGAAGCGCCAGTATTCGTCGCGCCGGGCCGGGGCGCCGGCCTCCAGCAGGCGGGTGCGGGCAGCGGCGCGCAGGTCGCGCGCCCAGCTTGCCTCGCCCTCCGGCAGGGGGAGGGCCGCGAGCAGGCTCTCGGCGGTCTTGCGGCTCTGGTCGGTGGCCATGGCACCCTCCCTCAGGCCGCGGTCAGGCCGGCATACCCCTCACGCTCGACGCGCAGCGCCAGCTCGGGGCCGCCGCTCTCGACGATGCGCCCGTTCGCCATGATGTGCACGACGTCCGGGGTGATGTGGTCGAGCAGCCGCTGGTAGTGGGTGATCACCAGAAAGGCCCGGTCCGGGCTGCGCAGGCTGTTCACGCCGTCGGACACCAGCTTCATCGCATCGACGTCCAGGCCCGAATCGGTCTCGTCCAGCAGGCAAAACTTCGGCGCCAGGATCTTCATTTGGAGGATCTCGTTGCGCTTCTTCTCACCGCCCGAGAACCCCACGTTGAGCGAGCGCTTCAGCATTTCGGGGTTCATGTCGAGCGCCTTGGACTTCTCGCGGACGAGCTTGAGGAAGTCGGGCGCGCTCAGCTCTTCCTCGCCGCGGGCCTTGCGCTGCGCGTTCAGCGCGGTGCGCATGAAGGTCATGTTGTTCACCCCGGGAATTTCGACGGGGTACTGGAACGCGAGGAACATGCCGGCGGCGGCGCGCTCCTCGGGCTCCATGTCGAGCAGGTCCTCGCCCTCCAGCGTGGCGCTACCCTCGAGCACTTCGTAGCCGTCGCGTCCCGCCAACACGTAGGACAGGGTCGACTTGCCCGACCCGTTCGGCCCCATGATCGCGTGTACCTTCCCGGCTTCCACCGTCAGGTTCACGCCATTCAGGATCTGCTTGTCCTCTTCCTCCAGCTTCACCTGAAGGTTCTTGATCTCGAGCATGGTCCTCTCCTTCCGCCGCCGCGCCCTGATCCTCGGCTTCTGCCGTCTCCCAGGGTGCGGGTTGTTCCAGCGCCTCCTCGGGCGCGGTTTCCGCTGCCGTCTCCGCCGTCTCCGCGGCCCCGTTTGGCGCCGCAAAGAGGATCGTGTCCTCCGCTTCCTGCGGCGCCGCTTCCTCAGGCGCCGCGTCCTCCGCGGTCATCTCCGCGGCCACCTCGGTCGAGGCCTGCGCCAGTGGCGTTGCCTCGTCCTCTGCGTCGCGATCAACGTCCCAGGCCGCGACCGAGAGGCGGCTCTCGAACCGGCGCGCCATCGCGGCGCTGAACTCGCGGATGGCGGTGCGGGCCAGCACCTCCCGGATCATCGGGTCGTCGTCCATCGCGTCGATCGCGCCCGCTGCCTTGTCCAGCACCGCCTTGACCCGTCCGCTGACGGTCGCGGCGCTCTGCCGTTGCGGCGCGTCGTCCCGCGCGTTGTGATCCATCTCCGCCGTCATCGCCTGTCCTCCATGCATCTGGACCCATGTCCGATCTCAGGGAGGCAAGCTGCGTGTTAAATCCTTCTTTTCCGTTCTCGCTCGCCCCCTCAGGCGAGCTTATCGACCATGACCGCGGTGCCGGAGACCGAGACCATCAGCATCGTGTCCCCCACAACCTCATAGTCGAGATCGACGCCGACCACGGCATTGGCACCGACCGCGCGGGCCCGCTCCTCGAGCTCTCCAAAGGCCGTCTCGCGGGCGTCACTCAGCTTGCTCTCGTAGGAGGAGGCGCGCCCCCCGACCACGTCCGTGATCGAGGCGAAGAAATCGCGCACCACATTGGCACCCATGATCGCCTCACCGACGACGATGCCGCGGTAAGCGGTGATCCGGTGCCCCTCCAGCGTGGATGTGGTCGCGATGATCATAGATCCCTCTCATGTGAACGGCCGGCACTACCGCACCGGCCGATCTAGCATTTAGGGCCGTGGCTGCGCTTGTCAGCGGTTGCCGACCAGCCGCTCCAGCATGGCGAGGAAGGTTTTTTCGCTGCCGATGCCGGTCAGAGTCTCGCCGTTGGGGCGGACCATCTCCCAGCTCTCCCGGCCGATGGCCTGGACGCGCACGAAGCGCTCGCCCTCGTCCGCCGCGTTCACGTCGAAGGCGGTCAGATCGTCGTTGGTGGCGACCGCGATGTCGTGGCCGTTCTCCTTGAGATGCTTCTCGGCAACCTCGGCCAGCATCAGCAGTTTGGCGCCCTCTTTGACGTCGTTCATCATGTCTGCTCTCCTTTGTTGGCGGCAGCCACGCCGGCGCCGCTTCATAGGCCCCTGCCGCCCGTACGGCGCAGGAGCAGTGGCCGTGGCGCGAAAAGCGCAACCGCCCATGCAACGAGAACGCCCGTACCGGGCGCCCCCGTCGCAGTGTCGCCGCCACCCCGTCGATGCGGGGGACGCAGCGTCTGTGCGATTAGCCGACCGAGCCCTCCAGAGAGATCGCGACGAGCTTCTGAGCCTCGACCGCGAACTCCATCGGCAATTCCTGGAGCACTTCTTTGCAGAAGCCGTTCACCACCAGGGCCACGGCTTCCTCCTCGTCCATGCCACGCTGGCGGCAATAGAACAGCTGCTCGTCGTCGACCTTCGACGTCGTTGCCTCATGCTCGGCGCGCGACGTCCGGTTCTTCACCTCAATGTAGGGCACCGTATGCGCCCCGCAGTCCCCGCCGATCAAGAGGCTGTCACACTGCGTGAAGTTGCGGCTGTTCGCCGCCCTGGGGTGCATGCTGACCAGCCCGCGGTAGGTGTTTTGTGCGCGGCCCGCCGAAATGCCCTTCGAGACGATCCGGCTGCGCGTGTTCTTGCCCAGATGGATCATCTTGGTGCCGGTATCCGCCTGCTGGGCGTTGTTGGCGATGGCGATCGAGTAGAATTCACCCTGGCTCTCCTCCCCCCGCAGGATGCAGGAGGGGTATTTCCAAGTGATTGCCGAGCCGGTCTCGACCTGGGTCCAGGACACCTTGGAGCGCGCCCCGCGGCAGTCGGCGCGCTTGGTGACGAAGTTGTAGATGCCGCCGCGGCCTTCCTCGTCGCCCGGGTACCAGTTCTGGACGGTGGAGTATTTGATCTCCGCGTCCTCGAGCGCGATCAGCTCGACGCAGGCGGCGTGAAGCTGATTGGTGTCGCGCATCGGCGCGGTGCAGCCTTCGAGGTAGGAGACGTAGCTGCCCTTGTCGGCGATGATCAGCGTCCGCTCGAACTGGCCGGTGTTCTCAGCGTTGATGCGGAAGTAGGTCGACAGCTCCATCGGGCAGCGCACGCCCGGCGGCACATAGACGAAGCTGCCGTCGGAGAACACGGCCGCGTTCAGCGTGGCGAACTTGTTGTCGTTCGCCGGGATGACCGAGCCCAGGTACTTCTTGACCAGCTCCGGGTGCTCCTGCAGCGCCTCGGAGATCGAGCAGAAGATGACGCCGTGCTTGGCGAGCTCGTCCTTGAAGGTCGTGCCGACCGAGACCGAGTCGAAGACCGCGTCCACGGCGACCTTGCGCCCACCCGCGGCGCCATCGGCGGGGGCCATGTTCTCGGCCCCCTCGACGCCCGCCAGGATCATCTGCTCGCGCAGCGGGATGCCGAGCTTCTCGTAGGTGCGCAGCAGCTCCGGATCGACCTCGTCCAGGCTCTTGGGCTTTTCCTTAAAGCTCGCCGGCTGGGCGTAGTAGTACTGCTCCTGATAGTCGATGGGGGTAATCTCCAGCATCGCCCAGTCGGGCTCGGGCTGGGTCAGCCAGCGGCGGTAGGCGGCGAGGCGCCACTCCAGCATCCACTCAGGCTCGTTCTTCTTGCCCGAGATCAGGCGCACGATGTCCTCGTTGAGGCCCTTCGGCGCGTATTCCGTCTCGATCTCGGTTTCGAAGCCGTATTTGTATTTGCCCATGGAGCGGACGGCGTCGATGGTCTCCTGGTCGACGCCTTCCTTCACATCCACATCGAGTGCGGTCATGTCCGTATCCTCCTCCATGGTGCTCACGCGGCCCTGCTGGTGCGCTTGCGGTACAGTGTCGTCCAGGCCTCGGCGAAGGCCGTGATCTCCGCCTCGGTCGTCGTGGGCCCGAGGCTGACCCGTATGGCGCTCGACGCTGTGACGGCGTCGAACCCCATGGCGCGCAGAACGCGGCTTTCCTTGACCTTGCCGGAGCTGCAAGCGGATCCCGCGCTGACGGCAAAGCCGGCGAGATCGAGCTGCATGACCTGCGTCTCTCCCTTCCATCCCGGAAGCGCGATGCAAGTGGTGTTCGGCAACCGTTCAGCTTCTCGCCCTACGAAAATGAGGTCCGGGGCGACGGCTTCAAGCCTCGCTTCTAGAATATTTCTAAGCGCCGCAACCCGCTCCCAGACCCCATCCTCCAGATCGCGCTGCGCGGCCTCAGCGGCCGCCCCAAACCCCGCAATCCCGACGACATTCTCGGTGCCGGCGCGGAGGCCCTTCTCCTGCCCACCACCGTGCAGCAGGCCTTCGAGCTGGATGTCAGCGCGTACTCTCAGCGCCCCCACGCCCTTCGGTCCACCAAGCTTATGACCGGAGAAGAGTGCGAAGTCTGCGACCTTGACGACCTGCTGGACGCCAACCTTTCCCGCCGCCTGAACAGCGTCACATAAGTAAAGAGCGTTCTGCTCCTTGGCGGCGGCGGCGATCTCGACGACGGGATTGCATACACCCGTCTCATTATTCGCGGCTGCGAAGGCGAAAAGCAGCCCTAGCTGCACGAAGCCCGACATCGGAGGAGAGCGGTATCCATCGAGTGGAAGTCCATTAGCGCCCACTTCAGCCGAAATCGAACGGCGAATGTGCGTATCAACACAGTCGTGCTCGGTTACGCATGCCTTCACCGTGTCGAACAAAAACGGCTGCTTAAGTACCGTTTGTGCAGCCTCTGTCGCAGAAGACGTGAACACCAGCTCGTCCACTGAGCCACCAACGAGGCTGGCAACCTGCGCCCGGGCCTTCTCGACGATGGCGCGGGCGGCGCGGCCTTCGGCGTGGACGCTGGAGGGGTTGCCGACCGCGTCCATGGCCTCGAGCATGGCGGCGCGGGCCTCGGGCCTCAGCGGCGCGGTGGCATTCCAGTCGAGGTAGACGCGCCGGCCATCGAGACCGGTCATGCACCCACCCCGGCGGGCTTGCCGTCTTCCTCGGGCTCGAAGCTGGGCACCGCAGGACAGGGCATCAGACGGTCGCCGACCACATCGGCAATCGAGACCCCCGACAGGAAGACATGCACATGGGCCGAGAGCTGCTCCCAGAGCGCATGCGTCAGGCAGGCCTCGCGCGAGTGGCCACAGCCCTGCCCTTCCGCCCATTCGCCGGCGTCGCAGCCCATGGCGTTCAGCCGCTCGTCGACCGCGGTCATCACGTCGCTGATCCGGATCTCGGCGGCCGGGCGCGCCAGGTGGTAGCCGCCGCCGGGGCCGCGGATCGAGCGCACCAGCTTGCCCCGGCGCAGGCGCACGAAGAGTTGTTCGAGATAAGCGACCGAGATGTCCTGGCGCTTCGCGATTTCCACCAGGGCCACCGGACCTTCCTGTCCGTTCATCGCGATATCGGCGAGGGCGGTCACGGCATAGCGGCCCCGGGTGCTGAGTTTCATGCCGTCCTCCCCTTACCGCCAAAGACACGCTCGGCGCGCATCAGGCGGAAGCCTGCCGCCGCAACGGTTGACGGCGGATCGCCACCGCCCTACCCGTCGCCGTCAGCAGGCATGCCTTTCGAGTTTGGAAGTGTTCTAAATTGCCCCACGAAAAAGATCAAGCGACGCTGCCCCGGCGAAACGGTCGCCAGGGTGGGAGAAGGCCAGGAGTGACGCGATGCCCGAGGTGATCTTCCCCGGCCCGGATGGCCGCCTCGAGGGACGCTATCACCCCCAGCCAGACAAGGATGCGCCGATCGCGATCATCCTGCATCCGCACCCGCAGTTCGGCGGGACGATGAACAACCCAGTCGTCTACAACCTGCACTATGCGTTCAAGGACCTCGGCTTCACGGTCATGCGGTTCAACTTCCGCGGGGTCGGGCGCAGCCAGGGGGTCTTCGACCAGGGCATCGGCGAGCTGTCGGACGCGGCCTCGGCGCTGGATTACCTGCAGTCGCTGAACCCCAATGCGCGGGCTTGCTGGGTGGCGGGTTTCTCCTTCGGTGCCTGGATCGGGATGCAGCTGCTCATGCGCCGGCCGGAGATCTCGGGCTTCGTCTCGGTCGCGCCGCCGGCGAATATGTACGACTTCTCGTTCCTCGCGCCCTGCCCTTCCTCGGGCCTGATCATCAACGGCGAGGCGGACCGGATCGTGCCCATGGCCGATACGGACAAGCTGGCGGCGAAGCTGAAGCAGCAGAAGGGCATCACGATCACCCACACCACCGTGCCAAGTGCCAACCACTTCTTCGAGGCCGGCATGGAGGAGATGATCGACGTGGTGAAGGGCTATGTGCATGCCCGGCTGATTGAGGGCGGCCGCTAGGGCCGCCCCTGGGCCAAGCCCAGCCCCCGGCGTCGCCCACGCCGGTTTCACGCCGCATGATCCGGGTCGCCCCCCGCTGCCGCACCGCCTAGAGGGTGGGAAACGGCAACTTCGGGAGGACCGACATGCTTCTCAAGGAACGAAGGATCATCATCACGGGCGCGAGCAGCGGCATCGGCGCTGCAGCGGCGCGGCGCTTCGCGGCGGAGGGCGCCTCGTTGGTGCTCGGAGCCCGGCGGGCGGCGGCGCTGGAGGACCTGGCCGGCGCGCTGCGGACCGCCGGGGGGACAGCCTTCACCCTGGCGGGCGACGTGGCCGAGGCGGGATATGCCGAGGCGCTGGTCGCGCTGGCCGAGCAGGAGATGGGCGGGCTCGACGGTGCATTCAACAATGCCGGCATCACCGGGGCGATGGAGCCGGTCGAGGCCATGCGCGGCGAGACCTGGGACGGCGTGATTGCCACCAACCTCACCGGGGCCTTCTATGCCGCGCGCGCCCAGATCCCGGCGCTGAAGCGCCAGGGCGGCGGGGCAATCGTCTTCACCTCGTCCTTCGTCGGCCATACCGTCGGCCTGCCGGGCATGGGGGCCTATGGCGCGAGCAAGGCGGGGCTCATTGCGCTCGCGCAGGTCATCGCGGCGGAGCATGGGGTTGAGGGCATCCGCGCCAATTGCCTGCTGCCAGGCGGCACGAGCACGCCGATGGCGGGCGATGATCCGGGGACCCTGGGCTGGATCGCGGGACTGCATGCCCTGAAGCGCATGGCCGCCCCGGAGGAGATCGCCGAGGTTGCGCTGTTCCTGCTGTCCGACATGGCGAGCTTCGTCACGGGTGCCGCGATCCTGGCCGACGGCGGCAACTCGATCTGCAAGACCTGAACGGCGCCGCACCTTCGGCCATGAGGCAAGCGGAACCGCGCAGACGCGCGGTGCTCGTTTCGCTCCGTCGCAGCCTCCGGCCGCGCCGAAGCCGCGGGCGCCCGGGGCTGGCGTCGGTGCTCACTCCCGGCTTTCGGCTGGTGGCGGCGACGGGCGCTCGGCCGGGCGGGACGGGTAGGACAGAGGGTGCGCCAAGGACCGGCCGGACGCCGTTTGTCGGCGCGATCCCCGACCCGCGCTATCGACCCGGCAGCGCGAGGCGGCCGCCGGTGACCGGTGAGGGGCAGCCGGTCGTGCCGGGGGCGGAGGTCGGCAGCTCGCGCAGGATCCGGGCGGCGAGATAGGCGAAGGCCTGTGCCTCCAGCATGTCGCCATCGAGGCCGATGGCCTCGACCGGCGCCACCGGAGCCCCGAGGGTCTCGGCGAGCCAGCGCATCATGGTGTCGTTCAGCCTGCCGCCGCCGCAGACGAGCCAGCGCTGCGGCGGGCGGGGCAGGTGTTGGACCGCGGCGGCCACGCAGTCGACCGTGAAGCCGGTGAGGGCCGCGGCGCCCCCCTCGGTGCTCGCCCCCTCGAGGAGCGCGGGCAGGGTGTTGAAGGCGTTGCGATCCAGCGACTTCGGCGCGGGGCGGGCGAGGAAATCGGCCACGAAGTTCGTGGCGAAGCGGCGCGACAGCGCGGCGCGTTCGGCAGCCCCCGCCGCGGCCGCAGCACCGCCCGCGTCATAGGCCTGGCCCGTGCGGGCCGCCATCCAGTCGTTGAGCAGCGCATTGCCCGGCCCGGTGTCGAAGGCCATCAGCGCACCGGGGGCGGCGGGGTCCGCGACGCTCGGGTCGACCCAGGTGACATTGGCCACGCCGCCGATGTTGAGGATGGCCACCGGCCCCTCAATCTCGGCGCGCCGGACGGCGGCGTGGTGGAAGAAGGGGGCGAGCGGCGCGCCCTGCCCGCCTGCTTCGATATCGGCGCTGCGAAAATCCCAGACTACCGGTCGGTTGAGCGCCCGCGCCAGCGCGGCGCCGTCGCCCAACTGCCAGGTCCAGCGCCGCTCCGGCGCGTGGGCGGCGGTCTGACCGGGATAGGCGATGACCAACGGGATCTCTGTGACGGTGGCGAGGAGTGCTGCGGTGGCGCCCGCATGCAGGCGGTCAACCTCCCGCCCTGCCTCCGCCATCAGGGCAGCGGCGCCGGGCACCCGACGCTCCCGCACGCCGAAGGGGTCGGCCATGAGCCGCGTCAAGGCCTCGGTCTGGTCTGCGGCATAGGGCACGAAGGCGGCAGGTCCGGTGGTGTCGACTATCTCACCGTCGGTGCGCAGAAGGGCGACATCGACGCCGTCGAGCGACGTCCCTGACATCAGACCCAGGATCCACTGCGGCTCGGCATAGAGCCCCGCTTTCAGCATGTTCCTGGTGGCGGCCCGCAAGGCGCCCGGGGTGCCCTCCCTCGTCACGGCTTCCCTTTCCCCGCTTCGCCGCGGTATGGCCCCCGCAGCGACCCGCGCGGCTGGCGCGCGGCGACGACCTGCCGGACAGACCGATGACCCATACGCCCCGCTCCGATTTTCTGCACGTGCTCCAGACGCGCGGTTTCATCCAGGACTGCACCGATATGGAGGGGCTCGACAACCTCCTGCGCGCGGGATCGGTCACCGCGTATATCGGCTACGACTGTACGGGGCCCTCGCTGCACGTGGGGCACCTGGTCAACATCATGATGCTGCGCTGGCTGCAGAAGACCGGGAACCGGCCCATCGTGCTGATGGGCGGCGGGACCACGCGCATCGGCGACCCCTCGGGCAAGGACGAGACGCGCCAGTTGCTGACGGACGCGAAGATCGCGGAGAACATGGCCTCCCTGCGCGGCGTCTTCGCACGCTTCATCGACTTCGACGAAGCCGGTGGCAACGCGATTCAGCCGAACAACGCCGATTGGCTCGACACCCTGAAATACATCGAGTTTCTGCGGGATTACGGGCGGCACTTCACGATCAACCGCATGCTGACCTTCGAGAGCGTGAAGGGCAGGCTCGACCGCGAGCAGCCGCTGACCTTCCTCGAGTTCAACTACATGCTGCTGCAGGCCTACGACTTTCTTGAGCTCAACCGACGCGAAGGCTGCCGGCTGCAGATGGGCGGCTCGGACCAGTGGGGCAATATCGTCAATGGTGTGGACCTCACCCGCCGGATCGAGGGGGTCGAGGTCTTCGGGCTCACCACGCCGCTGCTGACCACCTCGGACGGGCGGAAGATGGGCAAGACCGCGCAGGGGGCGGTCTGGCTCAACGCCGACATGCTCTCGGCTTACGACTTCTGGCAGTTCTGGCGGAACACGACCGATGCCGACGTGGGGCGGTTCCTGAAGCTCTTCACCGAATTGCCGGTGGAGGCATGCGCGCGGCTCGGCGCCCTCGGCGGGGCGGAGATCAACGAGGCCAAGGCACTGCTCGCCACCGAGGTCACCGCCATGGCCCATGGTCGCGCGGCCGCGGAGGCGGCGGCGGAGACCGCGCGCGAGACCTTTGCGGGCGGCGGCATGGGTGCCGATCTGCCGGTGGTGGCGCTGGCACGGGCGGATCTGCCCATGTCGGCCGCCCAGCTCTTCGTGCGGGCGGGGCTCGCTGCCTCGGGCAAGGAGGCCAAGCGGCTGATCGAGGGCGGGGGTGCCCGCCTCGGCGAGCGGGCGCTGGAGAGCCCGGGCGAGATGATCGCGGCCGAAGCCCTGGCGGCGCCGGTACGCCTGTCAGCCGGCAAGAAGCGCCACGCGATGGCCCGCCTGTCCGACTGACGACGGAGGCGTCGTTGGTTCCTTCCCCGCCACGTCGGAGGGACGGGGGAGGCCTCGACACCCCGCCGCCGCGCCGGGCTGATCACGCGCGGTCGTCTGCAGCAACCATCACAAGAGTGAGCGCGTTTGGCGTGTAGACTTGGGTCAGTGACACCGCCCTGCGGAAGACCTGCCTGCGTATTGTAGATGGAGCCTTGCCATGACCGAGACTGTCGTCGCCCCCAACCACGCCGAAGCTTCCGAGTTCGTCCAGTTCTGGAACAACGTCCTCGCGCCGAAGTTCATCTCGTGGAAGCACGTGCTCGTGGGCGGCCTTGGCCAGCACTCCGATGCGGTCTTCCCCAAACTGGTGGTCAACCCCGGCGAGCGGGTGCTCGACGCGGGCGCCGGCTTCGGCGACACCGCCTGTATGCTGGCGGAGCGCGTGGGCCCCAGCGGCACGGTCGTGGCGATGGACTGCTGCGACGCCTTTCTCGACTTCGGGAGGCAGGAGGCGGCGGGCAAGGGCCTCACCAACATGCGCTTCGTCGCTGCGGACGTGGAGGTCTATCCCTTCCAGGGCGACTTCGATCTGGTGTTCGCGCGCTTCGGGACGATGTTCTTCTCGAACCCGGTGGTCGCGATGCGGAACATGCGCAAGGCGCTGAAGCCCGGCGGCCGGATGACCCACATCGTCTGGCGCCAGCGGGCCGACAATCCCTGGCTCTCGGCGGCCAAGAACGTGGTGCTCGAGTTCCTGCCCCAGCCCGGCGATGACGCGCAGACCTGCGGCCCCGGCCCCTTCTCCATGGCGGACCAGGAGATGGTGACCGGCCAGATGCGCGCCGCGGGCTTCGAGGACATCACCTTCGAGCGGGTCGATGCCCAGGTGCGCATGGGCGACGATGTGGAGGATTCCATCGGCTTTCAGCTCGCCCTCGGCCCCGCGGGCGAGGTGGTGCGCGAGGCGGGCGGTCTGGCAGTGGAGAAGGACGCGGAGATCCGTGCCGCGCTGACTGAGCTTCTGACGCCCCATGTCACCAAGGATGGGGTTTGGATGGCCTCCAGCTCTTGGGTGATCTCGGCGCGCAACCCCGGCTGAGGCGATCTGGCCGGGGCGCCGCGGGGCGCCCCATTCCCTGCATCGGTCAGCCGTCGCGGGCGCAGCGAAACCCGATGTGGCGATGGCCGCGTTCGGGGGCGTTGGAGAAGCCCTCGCGATGGATCGTGGTCAGCTGCGCCGGTGCGGTGTCGAAGCGATAGTCGCCGCCCCGGGTGACCCGTTCGCCCGGCAGTGTCGGATCCTCTCGCCCGTCATCGGCGTGGTAGGGGTAGGGCCGGCGAAGGGTGCTGGTCCATTCCGCCAAGCTGCCGGCGAGATCGAGCAGCCCGAGCGCGGAGGCGCCGGCGGGGGCGCTGCCCACCGGCCGGGTAGCGCCCGTGCGCCCTGTGACGACCGCGCGGGTGGCATCGGGCGGCAGATGACCCCAGGGGTAGAGCCTACCGTCCGGGTGCCGCGCCGCCGCCTCCCACTCCGCCTCGCTCGGCAGGCGCGCGCCGCGCCAGAGGCAATAGGCCCGCGCGCCCGCCCAGGTCGTCTCGGTCACCGGATGGTCCTCGAACCCAGGCTCGGGGCGGAAGCGCCCGCCGCTTGCCTCGATCCGCGACTGGTCGTCGTCGAGGGCCACCAGCGGATAGGCGCCGGAGCCCTGCCGCCCCTCCGCCAGCAGATCGGCCGCGGGATCGGTGGTGCGATAGCCGCCCGGCCCGAAGTCCCGCGGCGCGCCAATGGGCAGGGCGTTGAGGTACTCGGCGAAGGCCGCGTTCGTCACCTCGGTGCGATCCAGCGCGAAGGGCGCGAGCGTCACCTCATGCGCGGGGCGCGTGGATGCCGGCCCGTCCTCCGCCCCGATGATCACCGTGCCACCCGGCACCGCAATCATGGCCCCTTGGGCGGCCCAGGATTTGGGCGCACTGTCCGCCGCCGGCGGCGTCGCCGCGGGCAGGTTGGAGTGCGGCGCGGTGTCGGCGGCAGACGTCGCGCGGATCATGCCACTGACCGCGAGAACGGCCAGCGCGATGGCGTAGTGGCCGAGGGCGGTCTGCGATCTCGTCAATGGGTCACCCTCTCCCGTCCAGGCTGCACGTTCTGCGCGCTAGGTCGGGTCGCCGCCGCCCAGGATCAACCGGTGCGGCGGCTGCGGCTTGCGGGCATCGCCGCACCGTCAACCTGCCGACCCGTGGCGCGGCCGCCTCACTCGGTGCGCCCGCTCAGGCTGGCGATCAGCGCGTCCTCTAGGTCGAAGTTGGCGCGGGCCGCGGCGATCACGCTCTCGTCCATCGGCGCGGGGCTGAGGTCGATCCCTGCGCCGAGCCGTTTCACGATCTCGGTGAGGGCGGCGATCCGGCCGTGCTTCTTGTCGTTGGCGGGGATCACCGTCCACGGCGCGGCAGGGGTCGAAGTCTCGGCGAACATATCGTCGATCGCGATCTCGTACTCAGCCCAATGACGGCGGTTGCGGAAATCCTCGAAGGTGAGCTTCCAGCGTTTCATCGGGTCGCGCACGCGCTCCTCGAACCGGGCGAGTTGTTCCTCGGGCGAGATGTGGAAGAAGAGCTTCACGAGCCGCACGTCGTCGGCCAGCACCATGCGCTCGAAATCGTTGATCTCGCGGTAGGCGGCCTTCCAACGCTTCGCCGGCGTCAGTTGCTCCACCCGCTCGACCAGGACGCGGCCATACCAGGAGCGGTCGAAGGCCGAGATCGCCCCGCTCGGCGGCAACCGCTCCATGAAGCGCAGCAAGAAATGGCGGTCGACGTAGTAGTCGCGCGGCGCGCCGATCGGCCAGACCTTAAAGCTGCGCGGATCGAGCGCGGCCGAGAGGCGCCGGATCGTGCCGCCCTTACCCGCGGCGTCCCAGCCCTCGAACACGATGACGCCGGCATGGCCCTGCAAGAGATACGCCTGCTGGATCTGGCAGAGCTTGCGCTGGAGCTTCGCCAGCCTCTTCTCGTAGCTCTTCCGATCGAGCGTCACGCCGAGATCGAGGTCCTCCAGCCTTGGTGCCTTGCCGTTGCGCGCCGCCGCCATGCCTAGTCCTCCGCTCTCCGCGTCGTCGGGCGCCCGCCGGGAAGAACCGGCATGGACCGATATCGGCAGAGCGCAAGGGACCATCCTTGGCTGCGGCGCAGGATCGGCGCCTTGCCCTCGATCAACCTGCGCAGAAGCTGTCAGTGTTCGGGGCGCATGAGCTCGACCTCAACCCCGTCACGCACGGCGGTATAGAAGCAGCTTCGCCTGAAGGTGTGGCAGGCAGCACCCGTCTGATCGACGACCAGCAGCAGGCAGTCGCGATCGCAGTCGACGCGCAGGTCCACCAGGCGCTGGATGTGGCCCGAGGTGTCGCCCTTGCGCCAGAGCTTGGCGCGCGAGCGGGACCAATAGGTGACCCGGCCGGTGGCCAGCGTCTCCGCCAGGCTCTCGGCGTTCATCCAGGCCATCATCAGCACCTCGCCGCTGGCATGGTCCTGCGCGATCGCGGGCACCAGGCCGCGCGCATCCCAGAGAATGGTGGCAGGATCGAAGACAGGGGTCTGCCCACTGTCATCGGCGCCTTCTGGCGGGGTTTCGGTCATCGCTCAGGCTCCTCGGGCCGCGTAGGGTGGCCGCGCGGGTTGGGTCCTCGCAGACTTGGGCTTTGCCGTCGAGGGCTTTGCCCTTCCGCATGTGCCGTCTATGTATGGCTGCACGTTAACAGAGGCCCGTCATGACCGCTGCCGCCGCGCAAGACCTGATGAAGCTCTACTCCGACCGCATCCTGGCGCTTGCGGCGGCGATGCCGCATGTCGGCCGGCTGCAGGGGGCCGAGGGCAGCGCGATGAAGCGTTCTCCGCTCTGCGGCTCCACCGTCACGGTCGATGTGGCGATGGAGGGCGACCGGATCGCCCGCTTCGGCCAGGACGTGAAGGCCTGCGCGCTCGGCCAATCCTCGGCCGCGGTGCTGGGGGCGGTCGTGATCGGCCGCAGCCGCGAGGAAATCCAGTCGGGCCGCGATCAGCTCCATGCCATGCTGAAAAAGGGCGCCGAGGCGCCCAGCGCCCCCTTCGACGGCTTGGAGGCGCTGTTGCCGGCGCGCGACTACAAGAACCGCCACGCCTCCATCCTGCTGGCCTGGGACGCCACCCTCGCCGCCATCGATGCCGCGAAGGGCTGACCCCGACCCCCAAAACGATGGCGCCATGGCCATGGACACAAAGAACCGGTCGGCAATCCGTGAGATCGTGCTGCGGAACGACCTGACCAATCGGCTTCTTCCTCTGGGCTACAACGTTTTTCTGCCGGTCTTCGATGTGGGTATCGACCTGATCGCACACCGTGAAAGCGACGGGACGCTCTTCTTGGTGCAGCTGAAGAGCCGCTGGAGCATCGACCGGAAGTATCTGGGAAGAAACATCCATTTGGCCTTTCCCGACGGCGACACCTGGTATCTCGCACCGCACGACGAGATGGTGTCCATCGCGGAAGGCCTCGGCTACACCACCTCCGCGTCATGGCAGGAGCGGGGCCAGTATCACGCCGCGCGGCCGAGCGCGGCGTTCCGCGAAGCGATGTCAGGCTTCAAGCTTCAGGCTCCGGCGGAAGCCTGAGCCTAGGGCCGAGTGGGATGCGGCTTTGCGGCGCGCCGCCTTTCCTGAAGGGCCGCGGCGTGCTAGCCGCGCGCCGAGATGGACCCGGCAGCAGGAGCCCCCCATGAACGTCGACGCGATCCCCGCGGGCAAGAACCCGCCTAGCGACATCAACGTGGTGATCGAGATCACCGGCGGTGCCGGCGGCGGTGCCCCCGTCAAGTACGAGATCGACAAGGACAGCGGCGCCGTGTTCGTCGACCGCATCGTCAACACGCCGATGTTCTACCCCTGCAACTACGGCTTCGTGCCGAACTCGCTGCACGACGATGGCGACCCGACCGATGTGCTGGTCCTCTGCGACTTCGACCTGGCGCCGGGCGTGGTCATCCGCTGCCGCCCGGTGGGCGTGCTGAAGATGGAGGATGACGGCGGCATGGACGACAAGCTGATCGCCGTGCCGGTGGAAAAGGTCGACCCCTTCCAGGCGGGTATCCAGGACCTGGAAGACATCCCGGCCAAGACCCGCGACCGCATCAAGCACTTCTTCGAGCACTACAAGGACCTCGAGGCGGGCAAATGGGTCAAGGTCATCGGCTGGGGCGACAAGGCCGAAGCCGAGGCGATCCTGATGAAGTCCATCGAAGCCGCCCAGACCAAGGCTGCCGAGTAAACTCCCGGCAGAGAGCCCTTTCCCATGTCCCTGTTCGACACTCCTCCGGTGCTTGTGCTGCGGCGCGGGCCCCGGCCGGAGACCTCGTGGCTGTCGCCCGCCAGTTGGCTCGGCGGCCGACCGGGCCTCGGCGATCTGCCCTGGCCGCGGAGCGAGGCGACCGGCCTGCCGCTGCATTTCGTGGCCCAGATCGACTGCAACGCCCTGCGTTCGGTCGCGCCGGGGGGCGAGGTCGGCCATGACGGCGCGCTCGCCTTCTTCATCACTCCGCTCGATCAGTGGCTACAGGGGGTGGTCCTTGCCGTGCCTCCCTCGGGCAAGGCGGCCTTCGTGGCGCCGCCCGACGACACGCCGCCGATTGGCGAGCCCAGCATCGGCCACGCCAATATCGCCCAGGGCGCGCAGAGCTACCCGTATTGGCCGGTCGATCTGATGCCCGAGAGCGCCAACGTCCCCGAAACCCCTCGCTGCAACTACAAGGTGGCGGTGCAAGAGGCCGACGGCTTCCACGGACTGCCCGAGACGGTGTTCTGGGATACGGCACACCGCATGGCCGCCATGATCGCTGCGGTGGCAGAGGCCCTGCCCGAGAACCGCGGGGGAGAGGCCAGCCGCGTCGCCCAGAAGCGCCAGGCGTTGGAGGAAGCCCGACAGGAGGTCGCGCGGCTCGGCCCGCCGGCGCCGTTCATCGCGCGACTGTTCGGCAAGGGTCCGACGCCGCAGCAAGTCTCCGACGCCGCCGCCACGGTGGCGACCCTGGAGGCCGAGCTGACGGCGATGCGTGCGGAACGGGCCGAACTGTTGGACCGCTTTTCCAGCTTCATCGCGGATGTGACAGCCTGGCGAGCCGCGCAGGATCCCCTAGAGATGATGGCGCCGGCGGACCGGGCGCAACTGCTCGACATCGGCAAGCGCCTGCGCACCGACTTCAAAACGCTCACGCGGGGCCAGGCCTGCAACCCCCGCGACTATGCGAGTTTCACCGTACGGGAGTTTGTCGTGGGCGACGACCGGACCGCCGCGCTGGTACCCGAGGGCGAGCGCGCGCGGCTGGCCGCGGAGTATCGCAGTCCCGCGCAGGCGCATCACCGGATGCTCGGCCAGCCGGTGCAGATCCAGGACGAGTTTTACGGCCACGACGACAAGACGCTCCTGCTTCAGCTGCACTACGATGCGCTGATGTGCTTCTACTTCGGCGATGTGGGACAGGTCTCGTTCCTGATTGCGCCGGAGGATCTCGCTGAGGGCCGCTTCGATCGCGTCGCCATGACCACGGCGTGCCATTGAGAAACGAAGAGCGACGGGTCGTCGGGAGCGATGGCCCGCCCGCGCGCGCCCTGGCGATCAGGCCGCGCTGAAACGAGAGAGGGACGATGCCGGGACCGGTGACGCTGCTCGACGGGGGAATGGGCCAGGAGCTGATCCGGCGGATCGGCGCGCCGCCGAAACCCCTGTGGTCGACCTGGGTGATGATGGAGCGGCCCGATCTGGTCGAGGCCGTGCATCGCGAGTTCGTCGAGGCGGGCGCCGAGGTGCTGACCCTCAACACCTACTCCGCCACCCCGCGGCGGCTGGGCCGTCATGGTGCGGCCGATCAGTTCGCGGCACTCCACGGCGCGGCGGTGGCGATCGCCAAGCGCGCCTGCATCGGCGCGGGCCGCCCGGTGCGTCTCGCCGGCTGCCTGCCGCCGCTCGAGAACAGCTATCGCCCCGACCTCGCCGTGCCGGAAGACACCGCGCTGACCGAGTTTGCCGAGCTCTGCGCCATGCAGGCACCGCATGTGGATCTGTTCATCGCAGAGACCATGGCCGCCAAGACCGAGGCCGTGGCGGCGACGCGCGCTGCGGCCGCAACCGGGCTACCGATCTGGACCGCACTGACAGTGGATGATGACGACGGCACGCGCCTGCGCTCCGGCGAGCCGGTGGCCGAGGTGGCGGAGGCTGTGGTGGAAGCGGGCGCCTCGGCGCTCCTGCTCAACTGTTCGCGGCCCGAGGCGATTGCCGCAGGCCTCACCCATCTGGCGGGCTTCGGCGTGCCCTTCGGCGCCTATGCCAACGGGTTCACCGGCGTCGTGCCGCTGGGGCCCAATCAGCCCGTGGATGTGCTGAAGGCGCGGCTCGATCTGGACCCCGCCGCCTATGCCGACCATGTCGACACCTGGATCGCATCGGGCGCCACCGTCGTCGGCGGCTGCTGCGAGGTCGGCCCCGCGCATATCGCCGAGATCGCCCGGCGGCTGCAGCCGCAAGCCGCCCTCTGACCGACTGGCCTCAGCGCCGGCTGCGCTTTAGCCTCCGGCCATGGACAGCGAGACCACGGCCAGCTTCGCCGCGCAGATCGAGGCGCGCTTGGCGGAGATCGAGACGGCGGAGGCGGCCACCGCCGAGGACCGCCAGGCCGTCACGCTCGACCAGCAGTCCGTCGGGCGCCTCAGCCGTATGGATGCGATGCAGGTCCAGGCCATGGCACAGGCCCAATCGCGCCGCCGCGCCGCCGAGCGCATCCGGCTGAAGGCGGCGCTGAAGCGCATCGCCGAGGGTGAGTTCGGCTGGTGCGAGACCTGCGGCGAGCCCATCGGCGAACGTCGTCTGGCGCTGGACCCCGGGTTGACCCGCTGCGTGGACTGCGCCGCCGGGAGATGAATGGGCGCCCGAACCCCCGGCCGAGGGGGGCCCGGCAGCCTCAGATCTGGACGAAACGATACAACAGGGCGCAGGGTGTCTTGCCGCCGGGCTCGGTACGCGGCTAGAGCGCCGCGAGAGAGAGGGGACGCCCATGATCTATGCCAGCGCCGAGGCCTATCTTGACGCGCCGCAAAAGGCCGTCGCCCTGTTCGGCATGTCGGGTCTTGGCAAGACGCGCACGGCCGCCATGCTGCGCGGCGAGGGCGGGTGGTTCCACTACTCGGTCGATTACCGCATCGGCACGCGGTACATGGGCGAGTACATCGTCGACAACTTCAAGCGCGAGGCGATGCGCAACCCCTTCCTGCGCGACCTGCTGCTCAGCGACAGCATCTACATCGCCTCGAACATCACCTTCGAGAACCTCGCCCCGCTCTCGACCTATCTCGGCAAGCCCGGCGACCCGGCGAAGGGCGGCATCGGCTTCGACGACTACATCGCCCGCCAGCGCCAGCACCGCGCGGCAGAGATCGCATCGCTGCTCGACACCGCGAAGTTCATCGAGAAGGCGCGCGACATCTACGGCTACCCGCATTTCATGGCCGATACCGGCGGCTCGATCTGCGAGGTGGTGACGCCCGAGGACCCGGAGGATCCGGTGCTGACGGCACTCTCCTCGCAGCTCTTGCTCGTGCAGATCCGCGGCACCGAGACGGAGGAGGAGGAACTGGTCCGCCGCTTCGTCAAGGACCCCAAGCCCATGTACTACCCGGAGGGGCTGCTGCGCGCGCTCTGGGCGGAATACCGGACCGCCCGCGGCGTGGGCGAGGCCGGGGTCGATCCGGATGACTTTATCGCCTGGGGCTTTCGGCGCCTGCTCTCCCACCGTGTGCCCCGCTACGAGGCCATGGCCCGCCACTGGGGCGTGAGCGTGGAGGCGGAGGAGATCGCCGCCGTCCAGACGCCCGAGGATTTCGACGCCTTGATCGCCCAGGCGATCACCCGCCGCATCGCTCAGGATGCATCGCTGAGCGCGGCCAAATCCACTGGCTGATCGCTCATCGTGACGCTACGGTATCCCGAAGTTGCGGAGGTATCATGAGCACGCTGTTTCAGAAGTACGGTGGGTTCTCACAGATCAGCAAGGTGGTGCTCGCCTTCTATGATCGCGTCCTGGACAGCGACATCATCGGCGACCGCTTCGAAGAGACCGAGATGACCCGGCTCATCGACCATCAGACCAAGTTCATGGCAGCGCTGCTGGGCGGCCCCGCGAGCCACACGCCGGAACACCTGAGACAGGTGCACCACCCGCTTGGCCTCACCGAGGAAGAGTTCGCGGAGATGGCCGTGCTGCTGCGGGAGACGCTGGACGAGCACCGGTTCGAGCCCGCCGACGCCGATGAGGTCATGCGCCTCGTCTCCAGCTACAAAGACATGATCGTCAAACCGCCCACGGCGGCGTGACCGTCAGGTCGGCCCCCCATGAGCATCGAAGCCATCAAGGAGCGGCTGCTCGCGACCGTCGGTGTCGGCATCGTCATCGCGCGGCGAGCCGACCTGGAGATCGTGTTCTGCAATCCCGTCTTCGCCGGATGGTTCGAGGGTGCAGCGGAGGGGGCAGATCTGGCGGTGGCTGTCGCCGGCCTCGATGTGGGCACCATGCGGGAGGGTCTATCCTCGGGCCTGCCCTACACGACCGAGGTCAGTTTCAAGCGCAAGCGCCGCACCCTGGTGATTGCACTCACCATCGCCGCCAGCGGGAGCGACGACGACCTGCTGGTGATCGAGGCGAGCAATGTCACGCGCCTGCGCGAGTTGGAGGCGATGATCGACAGCTACGCGCGCATGGTCGAGCGCAACACCCGTGAGCTGGAGCGGGAGAAGGAGCGTGCCGAGCGGCTGTTGCTCAACATCATGCCGCGCGAGGCCTATGACGAGTTCAAGACCTATGGGGTCGTCACGCCGCAGCTTTACGACGATGTCTCGATCCTGATGCTCGATTTCGTGGGCTTCACGAAGTTCTCCGCCGAGAACGACCCGACGGTCACGCTGTCGGAGTTGAACGAGATCTTCACCGCCTTCGACCGGATCACCGAACAGTTCGGATGCGAGCGGATCAAGACGATCGGCGATGCCTATCTGGCGGTCTCCGGCATGCCCTCGCCCAACCCGGACCATGCCCGGCTGGTGGCGCGCTGTGCCGTGCGGTTCGTGCAGTTCCTGGACCGGCGCAACCGCAGCCACCGCTTCACCTGGCGCGCCCGCGTGGGGCTGGCGAGCGGCAAGGCCGTGGGCTCGGTCGTGGGGATCCAGCGCTATGTCTACGACGTCTTCGGGCCGGCGGTGAACATGGCCGCGCGCCTGCAGACGCTGGCTGAGCCCATGACGATCCTCGCCCATGCGGACATGCGCGACGAATTGATCGCCGAGTTCGACCTCGCAGATTTCGGCACCCATGAGATCCGCGGCTTCGGGCCCGAGCCGCTGGTCAGGGTCGACCCTTTGCACGGCGGCCTTCGCGTCTAGCGCCTAGACCGGCCCCCGAAGGCGCCGGTCCGCATCACTGGTCGGCGTTACTGCCAGGCTGTCACGCGGCCTTGGTCAGGTCGCCGCGTGCCGGGTAGTCGTTGTCGACCACGAACTTGAGCCCGCCGAGGAGCTGGCCGAAATCCGGGCGGGTGAAGGGCGCACTCTGGATCTGGGCAAAGAAGATCGTGCCGTCCGGGCGCACCACTGCGAGGCCGGGCTCGGCGAAACGCGCAGGCTCCTGGCTGCCCGGGCGCTGGGAGGAGATGTAGAGCCCCCAGGCCCGTGCCGTCGCCTCGCTCATGCCGTAGCCCAGGCGCAGCCGGTCCAGGCCCCATTCCTCCGCCGCGGGCCGGGCGCGCTCCTCGCCGTCCATGGACACGGCGGTGACCTCGATGCCCTGGGCGGCGGCATCGTCGAGTTTGCCCTGCACGTCCTGCAGGTACTGGCGGCAGATCGGGCAATGCTTGCCGCGGTAGAAGATCACGATGCTGAAGCCCTCGGGGCGGGCCTCGGCCAGGGTGAAGTGTTCGCCGCTCAGAAGCGGGACGGAAAGCGCAGGTGCGGGGTCGCGGGGGATCATCATGGGTCGCTATCCTCTGCTGATGGGGGCCGGATGAGGCTGGCCTACGCCCTTCGCATCCCAGTGGCCAGCCCGTGATGAGCCGCCGAAACAGGGCTCACGCCATCGTCACAGCGGCGCCCCTGGCCAGCCGCCTGCCCTTGTCGCGGCGTCCCCGGCGCCGTATCTCCGCCGTCCAGCCCGTACCGGGCGCCCCGGCTGCCGGAGGAGAGACGATGCCGATCACCCTGCCCTCGACCCTGCCCGCCTTTCAGGTGCTGTCGGACGAGGGCGTGATGGTGATGGCCGAGGACCGTGCGGCGCGCCAGGACATCCGGCCGCTGCAGATTGCGCTGCTGAACCTGATGCCCAACAAGATCACCACCGAGACGCAGATCGCGCGGCTGGTGGGGGCGACGCCGCTGCAGATCGAACTCACGCTGGTGCGCATGTCGGAGCATATCTCGAAGAACACCGCGCAGAGCCATATGGAGGCCTTCTATCAGCCCTTCTCCGCCATTCGCGGGCGGCGGTTCGACGGGCTGATCATCACCGGCGCGCCGATCGAGCTGCTGCCCTTCGAGGCGGTGGACTACTGGGACGAGATGCGCGAGGTCTTTGCCTGGAGCGAAGGCGCGGTGCACCACACCTTTGCGATCTGCTGGGGCGCCCAGGCGATGCTCCACCACTTCCACGGCGTGGAGAAACACGCGCTAGCGGCCAAGGCCTTCGGCTGCTTCCGCCACCGCAACATGGCGCCGGCGCATCCGCTGTTGCGCGGCTTCTCCGACGATTTCGTCGTGCCCGTCAGCCGCTGGACCGAGGTGCGGGCCGAGGAGATGCCGGAGGGGCGCGGCCTGCAGGTGCTGATGAGCGGCGCCGAGACCGGACCCTGCCTGATCGACGATCCGGCGCACCGGGCGGTCTATATGTTCAACCACATCGAATACGACACCGGCAGCCTGAAAGCGGAGTACGACCGCGACATCGCCAAGGGCACGCCGATCCAGGTGCCGCACAACTATTATCCGGACAACGACCCGTCCCGGGCGCCGGAGAACCGGTGGCGCAGCCATGCCCATCTGCTGTTCGGCAACTGGATCAACCAGATCTATCAGACCACGCCCTTCGACATGAGTCTGATCGGCGCCGTGGAGAGTTCGCCGGAGCGCGCGTGATCGGCCAGTCGGCGACCCGTCGGCGGCCGAGACGATCATCTTGGCTTACGCTTACGTGAGGTAAGGAACTTGCCCTTCGGCAGACTGCGCCCCATCTCCCGCGGCACCGGCAGCAACCCGGCGAGATGAGGCAGGATAGATGACCGATGCGAGCAGCGATCTCGATGCCGTGGCGGCGCGCTCCTCAGGCGCGCTCATGACCCGGCGCACCCTGCTGGCCGGCACGGCGGCCGGCGTCTTGGCCGGCTGTGCCTCGCCCTTCGAGCCTGAGCGGGCCGAGAACGCCTTCCCGCCCATCGGGGAGTTCGTCGAGACCTCCAAGGGCCTGGTCCATGCCTGGCGCGCCGGCCCCTCCGATCCCGCGCTGGCGGCGCGGACGCCCGTGGTGCTGATCCACGGTGCCTCCGGCAACCTGCGGGATTTCACCTATGGCATCGCCCCGCGCATCGCCGAGACGCGGCCCGTGATCGCGGTGGACCGCCCGGGCTTCGGCTATACCGACCGGCCCGAGGGGGCGGAGCATCCCAGCGTTCAGGCCGCCATGCTGCGCGAGGCGGCGATGCGGCTGGGCGCGGAACGGCCCCATGTGCTCGGCCACAGCTACGGGGCCGCGGTCTCCATGGCCTGGGCGGTCGAGGCGCCTGGGAACATCGCCGGTGTCGTGCCGGTGTCGGGCGTGACCATGCCCTACGGCGGCCTCGGCCGGGTCTTCTCGGCGCTTGGCATTTCCGGCGTCGTCACCTGGGCCTATACGCAGTACCTAAAATCGATCGCCGAAGACGGCGGGGTCGAGCGGTTCCTGGCCCGGGTCTTCCGCCCGCAGTCGCCGCCGCCGGGCTATGCCGCCTATGTGGGCGCGCCGCTGGCGCTGCGCGAAAGCACGCTCCAGGCCAACAGCCGCGACCTGCAGGAGATCAACAGCGCGCTCTTCGACCTCGCCCCCCGCTACGGCGAGCTCAGCGTCCCCGCGGAGATCGTGCATGGCAGCGCGGACTTCATCGAGCCGGACGGCCAGGCGATCCCGCTCAAGGGCACCCTGCCCCAGGCCCGGCTGACGCTGCTGCCGAACGTGGGCCACATGGCGCACCACGTGGCGCCGGATGTGCTGATCGCCGCCCTCGACCGGCTGGATGCGGCGGGCCGCGCCTGAGCGGATGAGCCTGCCCGACCCCGATCGCGACCCGCAGTTCTACGAGGGGGTCCGCCTGCGCCGCGTCATCGCCTTTGCCGTCGATTGCGCGGTGATCGGCATCCTGATGGGCGGCATCGCGATGATCGGCGTGGTCGTCGGCCTGCTGACGCTTGGTGGCGGCCTGCCCTTCGTGGTCACCGCCTTCGCGCTGGTGGGGATCGCCTACCGCACCACCATGGTGATGGAGCAGGGCGGCACGCTGGGCATGCTGCTGATGGGCATCGAAGTGCGCCTGGCCACCGGCGAGCGACCCGCGTTCCTGCAATCGCTCGCCCATGCGGCGGCCTTTACGGCCATGAGCTACCTGCCCCCGGCCCTCATCGCCTCGATGCTCTTTGCCATGCTGAACCGGCGCGGACAGATGCTTCACGACCTCTTTGCCGGGGCCACCATGATCAACCGACCGGTTTGATGCATACAACCACCGCGCGCGCTACCCTGGGTGAAGTTGTGAACAAAGACTTAATGCAACCGTTCGGCTGCAGGACACAGACCGTGACAGCGGCGATTTCCCTGTTATCGTGAAACAGTCGTGGGGTGGTTCCGCGACACCGGCGGAACACAGGACCCGCGATGTCGCATCACGAAAGCGCGCTTAAAGCACAGTTCTATCTGACGGCGCCACAGCCCTGCGCGTATCTCGATGGGCGAGAGGAACGGAAGGTTTTCACCACGCTCCAGGGACCCAATGCCGTGGGCGTCAACAACGCGCTCTCGCTCAAGGGCTTCCGCCGCTCCCAATCGGTGATCTACCGCCCGGCCTGTGTTGGCTGTGCGGCCTGCATGTCGATCCGGATCCCCGTCGACGCCTTCGAGCCGAGCCGAACGCAGCGCCGCCTGCTGAAGCGCAACGAGGATATCTCGGTCCGCACTTGCGAGGCCTGGGCGACGGAGGCGCAGTTCTCCCTGTTCCGGCGCTACCTCGACAGCCGCCACGCCGACGGCGGCATGGCGGACATGGACGCCTTCGACTATGCCGCCATGGTCGATGAGACGCCGGTGAACTCGGCGGTGGTGGAATATGCCCTGCCCTCGACCAAAGCCCAGACCACGGGGACCGAGCGGCAAAGCCGGCTGATCGCCTGCTGCCTGTCGGATATCCTCGAGGATGGGCTGTCCATGGTCTACTCGTTCTTCGATCCCAGCGAGGCGGGGCGCAGCCTGGGCGCCTTCATGATCATGGATCACATGCGCATCGCCCGGGACATGGGGCTGCCCTATGTCTATCTCGGCTACTGGGTCGCCCGGTCACCGAAGATGCACTACAAGGTCGGCTATCGGCCCTTCGAGCTCTGCGATGGCACCACTTGGCGGCGCTTTTACGGGATCGAGGAATACGATGCCTGGCGCGCGAAGAACCTGGCGGAGAAGCGCGACCCCCTGGTCGACTAAACGCCCCGGCGCACAGCCTGCATCAACGCAAAAGGCGCGGCCCATGCCGCGCCTTGCGTCGTCCAGAGCGGCGGTCGCTTACTGGCTCGACAGAACCTCGAGGTTGATGCCGAAGGTCACGGCGCCGATCGGCTGGCCATTGTCCGGGTCCACGACGGTCATCGAGACCTGGGTCTGATCGAAGCCGGTCGACTCGTCAAACTCGACCTCGGAGACATGCACAGCGCCCCGACCCTTGAGATAGGTGTCCTGGTACTTGGCCTCGTCGCCCTGCCAGAAATCGGTCGTCGGATCGCTGATCGCGACGTTCAGGCCGTACTGGTCCATCAGAATAATCTCGGTGATCACCCCGTTCGACAGCTCGCGGCGGTCACGCAGAATGATCGAGGCCTGGCGGTCGAGCAGATCGCCGATCATCGGGCCCTTGCCCTTCTCGGCGCGCCACATCTTGTCCAGACGGTCGATGCGGCGCTGGCTCAGCGTGCCGTTCATCTGGTTCTGCTCGCGGATCGCGTAAACGAAGATCGGGTCGGTGATCCAGCCCTGCAGCTCGTTGTCGGCAATCCGCTTCACGTCAGCGGCATATTTGGCGATGTCTTGCGCGGTCGCCGTCCCTGCGGCGGCCAGCGCGGCGATCACGGCGGCAACGCCCAGTCGCGAGAGTTTCATCCGATTCCCTTCCCCTCAAGGTCTTCACACCAATGCGGCAATCCGGCGTAAACCGGGGGCAGTACTGACGGTCCCCCAACCGTTCAGCCCTGCCTTAAGCCTGCTTCCGCAGCGGCAAGGCCGGTGCAGATCGTCCCGGCCGACAACGACCTCAGCACTTGGATAGGCGCCCAATAAGGCAAGTGCATGGCGGGACAGCACCTCCCGAAGGGTAAAGGAAATCTGTGTATATGTCCGCGGCAGCGAAAAGTTTCGGATCTTAACCATTGCGTTAAACGGTTCCGCAAAGTCGCCCTCCGACTTTCTGCGCAGTGTGATCAGTGCAGGAGGCGATCCCGTGGAGCGACCGCAGCGTGACAGGCTAATCGGCTGGAACGGCAGGATCTTGGCCACCATCGGGACCATGGCGGCCGTCGGTGTCATTGTGGATCGCCTAAGCGATACACTCCTGACGACGGCGCCACCCCCCTCGATTGCCGGCCCCATCGAGGCCGGCGCCGCGCCAGGGGCGACCACCGAAAGCGCCACGCTCGCGCGCCCGCCCGCGTCCGCCGGGGCCCAACCATCGGCAGCATCGGGGGACGAGACGAATCGTTCGGCGCCCGTCGCGGTCGCAGCCCAACCGCAGCCGGGGGGCATACCGCTGGCGAGCATCTTCATGGCGCTTATCGCGCTCGGCGCGGCCGCGGCCTACGGGCTGGTCCACCGACCGCTCAAGCGCCGCGTCGACGCCGACATCTCTAGCCTCGAGCGGAGCCGAGAGGAGATGACGCACAGCGCGCTCCACGACGCGCTCACCGGGCTGCCCAACCGGCGCTACCTCGACGAGTTCCTAGGGAAGACACTGGCGAGCGCGTCGCGCAACAAGCAGACGGTCGGCCTGCTGCACATCGACCTCGACAAGTTCAAGGAGGTCAACGACACGCTGGGGCACGAAGCCGGCGACACCGTGCTGAAGGCGGTGACGAAAACCCTGCTCGCGACCATCCGGAACGCCGATTTCGCCGCGCGCGTCGGCGGCGACGAGTTCGTCGTCATCGCCCCCTCGGTCAACTCGATCGAAGGCCTCGGCATCCTGTCCGAACGTCTGGTGCGCCGTCTGTCGACGCCCATCCCCTATGACGACGAGCTGTGCCAGGTCGGCGCCTCCATCGGCATCGCCCTCGCGCGGCCGGACACCCGGCTCTCGGCGAGCGAGCTGATCCGCCGCGCGGACGAGGCGCTCTACTCGGTCAAACGCGCCGGGCGCGCCGCCTATCGCTTCCACCCCGGCGATGACGAACCACTGGTCGAGACCGAACTGCCGATGCCGCCGGGCCGCGCCTCGGCGGCCTGACCCTCGGGGTCGGCGGCGGTGGCGGTGGCGGTGGCGGTGGCGGTGGCGAGCGGCCCCTCCATCGGGCGGCCATCGGCGGTCAACCGGCGATAGAGCGTTGACATCATGTAGTTCTTGGCGGGGCCCTTCACCGCCCAGGCACTGCGCCAATGGTGATCGGCAAAGTCGTAGGTCACATCGTAGCGGTCATCGCCGCACAGATGTGCCGCCCGCGGATCCTCGGCGATGAAATCGTGGAACGGCCGGCCGTCCGGATAGCGCACCTCGACCCGCCCGCCGCCGGGAAACCGCCACAGTGACTGGCGCTCGGCGCTGTAATCCGCACCTTGGTAGCGCAGGACCCCGTTCTCCCGGCAGGTCAGCCCGGCGCCATCGGGGGCGAACTCGGCCTCGCCCCAGAACTCCCCGATCACGCCCTCGGGGACGTTCTCGATGATCCGCACCATCTGCCAGCGGCCGCGGAAATAGCGCTCGGTTGCCTCCTCCATGGGGCGGTGCTAGCCCAGCCGCGGCGGGGGCGCAAACGCCGCTCCCGACACCGGTGCCCCCAACGAGCCACGAGCCCATCCCGAGACGAGGCCCTCCATGATACCCCGCTACGCCCGCCCCCAGATGACCGAGATCTGGTCGCCCCAGACCAAGTTCCGCATCTGGTACGAGATCGAGGCCCATGCCGCCGATGCGCAGGCCGATCTGGGCGTGATCCCGAGAGAGGCCGCCGAGGCCGTTTGGAAGGCCCGCGATGTCGAGTTCGACATCGACCGCATCGACGCCATCGAGCGGGAGGTGAAGCACGACGTCATCGCATTTCTCACCCATCTGGCCGAGCATGTGGGCGAGCCCGCGCGTTTCGTGCACCAGGGCATGACCTCCTCGGACGTGCTCGACACCTGCTTCAACGTCCAGCTCGTCCGCGCGGCCGATCTTCTGCTCGAGGATCTGGATCAGCTCCTCGCCGCGCTGCGCGCCCGCGCCTTCGAGCACAAGAACACGCTCTGCATCGGCCGCAGCCACGGCATCCACGCCGAGCCCACGACCTTCGGGCTTAAGCTCGCGAGCTTCCACGCGGAGATGCAGCGCAACCGCATCCGCCTGCAGAACGCGCGCGACGAGGTGGCGACCTGCGCGATCTCGGGCGCGGTCGGCACCTTCGCCAACATCCACCCGGACGTCGAGGTACATGTGGCCCGCGAGATAGGGCTGGCGCCGGAACCCGTCTCGACCCAGGTCATCCCCCGCGACCGCCACGCCATGTACTTCGCGACCCTCGGCGTCATCGCCTCCTCGGTCGAGCGGCTGGCCACCGAGATCCGCCACCTGCAACGCACCGAGGTGCTGGAGGCGGAGGAGTACTTCTCGCCCGGCCAAAAGGGCAGCTCCGCCATGCCCCACAAGCGCAACCCGATCCTGACCGAGAACCTGACCGGCCTCGCCCGCCTGGTGCGCGCCTATACGATCCCGGCGATGGAGAACGTGGCCCTCTGGCATGAGCGGGACATCAGCCACTCCTCGGTCGAGCGCAACATCGGGCCGGATGCGACGGTGACCCTCGATTTCGCCCTCGCCCGCCTGACGGGGGTGGTGGAGAAGCTTGTCGTGTATCCCGAGGCGATGCAGGCCAACCTCGACCGCACCCGGGGCCTCGTGCACTCCCAGCGCATCCTGCTGGCGCTGACGCAAAAGGGCATGAGCCGCGAGGACGCCTATCGCGCGGTCCAGCGCAACGCGATGAAGACCTGGGAGCACGGGGCTGACTTCCAAGCCGAACTCGCCGCCGACGGCGAGGTCACGGCAGTGATGGCCCCCGAGGAGATCTCAACCCACTTCGACCTCGCCTATCACACCGCCCAGGTCGACACGATCTTCGCCCGCGTCTTCGGCACCGCCGACTAGACCGACGTAGGGTGCGTGGTCCCCACGCACCTTTGCGTTTCAACGAAGCTCAGGCACCCGGGAACGCATCACCCGTCACCTTCGGATGCTGCCGAGACCCGCCTCCACATCGCTGGCGGTGATCGCGGCACCCAGCCCCTCGCCCGGTTGCCCGCCGAGTTCCCCGAAGACCACGAACAGGCCCTTGCCGACCGCGACGCCACCCTCGAAGAACGCCGTCAGCCTCCCTCCGTCCCCCAAGGTCAGGGCGCCGAACCCGTTGCGCGCAAAGTCGGGGGCCGCGTTCCTGGCGTCGAAGACCCCCAGCGTCGCCAGCTCAAGATCAATCGTGGTCGCATCGAGCGCGCCGAAGACCGGCCCCGGCCGCTCGGGCGTCGGTCGCAGATAAGGGTTGCTCGTCGGGCGCGTCGTGCCCGCGCGAAAGGTGAACCGGCTCGGCCGAACCTGATCGTCCAGCGTGCGCGGGTCGCCGTCACGATCCAAGACGATGGCATCCAGATCGAAGCCGGAGGCGATGCCGCCACCGCCACCCGTCGGTGTTCCGTCATCCACCAGCGTGATGCTGAAGACCTTGTCGAAACGCTCCTTCGTGAGATCCACGGCATAGAAGATCACCGGATACTGGCTGCCGGGAAACGTCCTCTGGCCTGCCGGCCTGGGGGTGAGCTCCATCGCGATCGCACCGCTCGGCACAATCGTACCGGCGATGATGACAAGAGAGGCAAGAACCCGGTCCATCCACAACCCCGATGACACTCACTTCAAGCCGCCGACCGTAGACCAGGGACGGAAGGAACGCACCAAGCCAGGTGCAGGTCTCGGCCGAAGCTTTGGCGAGATCCCCGTGCGCGGCCAGGAGATGCCCGGCTAGGCTCCGACCGGGTCCCGGTCGATGCGCACCTCGCCCAGATGATCGCAGCGTCGATCGTGAGGCATCCCTCGGCGGCATGGCGGTTGGTGGCTTGTCGAGACCCAGGATGGGACCATTTCTGCCTTAAACCTTTGGCAGGAGGACGATCATGATTTCGCGCCGTGCCCTTATCGCCGCCCTCGCGCTGGCCCCCGTCTCGCTGCATGCGGGCGAGCTCACCGCGCATGACTTCGCCTTTCGCGCGATCGACGACGGGATCATCCGGCTCGCGGACTTCGCCGGGCAGCCCGTGCTGGTGGTGAATACCGCCTCGCGCTGCGGCTTCACCTATCAGTACGACCAGCTCCAGGCGCTCTATGACGCGTACCGGGGCCAGGGGCTGGTGGTGCTCGGTGTGCCCTCGGGTGACTTCAACCAGGAACTCGCGACCGAGGCGGAGGTGCAGTACTTCTGCGAGGTGAACTTCAACCTCGACTTTCCCATGACCGCGATCATGCCGGTCAGGGGCACCGCCGCGCACCCCTTCTATGCCTGGGCCGCGAACGACCTGGGCCGGTCGAAGGCCCCGCGCTGGAACTTCCACAAGTACCTTGTCGACGGCAACGGGCGTCTGGTCGGTGCCTGGGGCTCCCGCACGGAGCCCATGTCGGCGCCGATCCGCGACGAGGTCGAGAAGCTGCTGGGCGCCGGCTAGACAAAGGATGACGACCTGCCGATGAGCCCGAAGACCCACGATCGCATCGGCCGGATCGTCACGATCCTGGCAAAACTCTGGGCCCTCGCGCTGTTGGCGAAGGTCCTGGGCATCGTGCTGGTGCTGAACGTCAGGGGCTACGACAGCTGGCCCTCCGACTTCACGGTCCTGTGGACGGTCGCCGAGCTCGGGCTTGAGGGGCGCGCGGTCGAAGCCTTTGACGACAGCACCATCGGGCATGTCTGGGAGAAGGCCGGGTATGGCGAGGGCGATGTGTTCTGGCTCTATCCGCCGACCACGCTGCTCTTCTTCCTGCCTTTCGGCGCCATGCCGTTCTCGATGGCCATCGCCCTTTACACCCTGGGCACGATCTTGCTGTTGGCCTGGTCGATGCGGGGCGTTGCGGCGCAGCTGCCCGGCGGTGTGATGATGATCCTCGCCTCTCCCGCGGTGCCTTTGGCGGCAAACCTCGGCAACACGAGCCTGCTCGTGGCCGCCGCCTTTGCGGCCGCCGCAGCGGGCCTGCGCAACGGGGATGACCGTCAAACGGGCCTCAGCGTGGCATCGCTAGTGATCAAGCCACAGTTCGGCGTGATCTTCCCGTTGGCCCTCGCGGCGTTGGGCCGATGGCGCGCCTTTGCCTGGGCCGCGGCGGGCACGGTCACGCTCACGGTCATTGCGACCTTGGTCGTCGAGCCGGGCTATTGGCCTGCCTTCATCGACAAGATCGTCAGCCATGGCACGACGGAGGAACACTGGATCTACCTCTCGGCCTCGCCCTTCACGGCGCTGCGCATCGCCGGTGTGGGGTCGAGCGAGGCGCTCATTGCGCATGGGATCATCGCCCTGACGATGCTGGGCCTGACCATTTGGACGCTGTTCAAAAAGGGACCGACCGCGTCTGCGGTGGCGCTGCTCATTCTCACGGCGATGCTGATCATCCCGCGCACGCATTACTACGATCACGTCGTGACCCTCGTGGCCTTCGCCTATCTTTGGCAGGCGGGCGCCTGGCGGACGGTGCTGGGTAAGACGGTCCTCGCGGTCCTGTGGTTGTCCCCCGCCTCGGTGATCCCCGGTCTCTTCGACAATGGTGCTACGGTCGTCATGGGCTGGGTCGCCTTCGCCGGCGCTGTCTATGCGCTGTGGCTCGCCTGGGAGCCGGCTATCGCAGGCGCACAGGATCGCCCGCTGACGTCGCCTGCACCCTCCGACTAGCCCTCAGGCGATCCGGCGGCGCAGCGCCTCCACGGTCTGGCGGATCTCGCGCACCTCGGCGTCGGACTTCCGGTCGAGATTTCGCATCTGCATCTTCATGCGCATGTTCGGCCGAAAGCGGTCGCCATGGCGGGCGAGGAAATCCCAGTACAGCGCCGTGAAGGGGCAGGCCTTGTCGCCGACCGATTGCTTGGGGTCATAGCGGCAGCCGCGGCAGTAGTCGGACATGCGCGAGATATAGGCGCCGGAGGCCGAATAGGGCTTGGTCCCCACCACGCCCCCATCGGCGTGCTGGCTCATGCCCAGGGTGTTCGGCAGCGACACCCAGTCGATGCTGTCCAAGTACATCTCCATGTGCCACTCGTGGAAGCGATAGGGATGCGCGCCCCAGAGCAGCGCGAACAACCCCGCCACCATCAGCCGTTGGATGTGATGGGCATACCCCTCCCGCACCAGCTGTCCCATGGTGTCGGCGAGACAGGCCATATCGGTCTCGGCATTCCAAAACAGCGCCGGCAGGTCGTGATGGGCATCCAGCCCGTTGCGCTCGGCATAGTCCGGCATCTCGGTGAAATAGACGCCGCGCACGAACTCGCGCCAGCCGATGACCTGGCGGACGAACCCCTCGACCGCATTGAGCGGTGCATGGCCCTCCTCATAGGCCTCGATGACCCTGGCGCATACCTCCCGCGGGTTGAGCAGCTTCAGGTTCATGGGGCCGGAGATCCGGGCGTGATAGAGCGTCGAGAACCCCGTGGCCATGGCGTCCTGGTAATCGCCGTAGAGCGCCAGCCGGTGCTCGACGAAGTAGTCCAGATGCCTGAGAGCCTCCGCGCGGGTGACCGGCTCGGCGAAGCCCTCTGTCGTGCCAGGGGCGTCCGGGAACAGCCGGTCGACCATCTTGATCACCGCGCGGGTGATCTCATCGGGCGCGGAGGTCGGGCGGCCCGGGGTCAGCCCCGGCCCCTGACGGCCAAAGGTCTTGCGGTTGTCGTGGTCCAGGTTCCACGTGCCGCCCACGGGCTTTTCGCCCTCCATCAGCCAGCCGGTCTTCCGGCGCATTTGGCGGTAGAAGTCCTCCAGGATGAAGCGCTTGCGCCCCTCCCGCCAGCCGGCGAACTCCGCGGGCGAGGACAGGAAATGCCTGTCCTCGTGCACCACCAGGCCGTTGAAGCGCTGGCGGAGTGACCGTTCTACGCGCCAGTCCCCTGGCTGGGTGACGTGCCATTCCTCCACCTCGACCCGCGCGGCCCCCGCCGCCAGGGTCTCGGCCGGGTCGTCGGCGTCCATGCGGGTGTAGTGGACGGTCCAGCCCTTTTCGCGCAGCGCCTCGGCGAAGTGGCGCATGGCGGCGAAGAACAGGACCAGGCGCTTCTTGTGCTGGTTGAGGTAGGTCGCCTCCTCCCGCGCCTCGGTCATCACGATCACGTCGCGGGCGGGGTCGCTGTCGGCCAGGATGGCGGCATCGATGTCAAGCTGGTCGCCCAGCACCAGGATGGCGCGGCGGGTCGTCATGCGGGCTCCCCGGCGGGCTTCTGCTTCGCCTCCCGCCGGCAGCGGTCGGAGCAATAGCGGACCTCGTCCCAGACCCGCTCCCACTTCTTGCGCCAGGTGAAGGGCAGGCCGCATTGGGCGCAGGTCTTGGTGGGCAGGTCGCCCTTCTTCCGCATCTTCGCCATGCGCAGGCTCAGCCGAGGCAGGGCGTCGCCGGTCGAGCCACCGACAGGGCGTCGAAGGGCGCCTCCACCGTCGCGCGGTGGCGGTCGTGGTCGGTGAAATGGACCCGGACGAGCGCGCCCTCGATCTCCGGCCCCGCGACGGTGGTGCCATAGCCCGCGAGCCGGTCGTCCATGTCGATGGAGAAGGTGAAGCGCCCCCCGGGGACAAAGGCCCGGAAGCTCAGCGCCATCCCCTCCGCCCCGTCCTCGACCAGCGGCAGGTCCGCCAGGGCCGCGCCCGCAGCGTCGCGGGGCGCGAAGGGCTGGGCGACGTTGCGCCCCCCGCCGCCCGGCACGGTGTCGAAGACCAGCCGCCCGGCGGAGGGGCCGAGCAGGATTTCGATCTCGCCGATCTGCCAGTCGGTGATCCCGTTGGCAGACAGATTCTCGATGGTGAACAGATCCACCGGCGCCCCCTCGCGAAAGGTGATGCGCGCGGTAGGGCCGCAGACAGGCAGCTCAGCGGTCGCTGCACTGGCGGTGAGCAGAAGACTTGCGGCGTGAAAGATCATGCCCTGCAAGTAGCGCCACGTCCGGCTTGAGCGAGCCGTCGGCGGGCGGAATGTGACGGCCACCGCCCTGAGATCCGCATCGCACTCGGGCGCGGCCCCGCCACCGGCGAGGACGCCATCCATCGCATGACGTTGGGCGGGCCTCGGCGGCCGGGTCGAAGCGTCAGATGAAGGGTTTGATCAGGAGCGACGCGGCAATGATTGTCGCGGCCCCGACAAAGCACAGAAACGTGGGATGGGGGCGACCGGGATGCTGACGCTGAGACATGATGGGACCCTGGGAAAACGACACCACCCATCAAGCATGCAGGCAAGAGCGCACAACCTCAAGTTGAAACGTTAAGGAAAATTAGCTTTCTGCGAGTGGAGCTGTGGCAGGCCTCAAAAGTCGAAGCTGGTCTGGCGGTCGGCCTTCGGCGGGTGCTCGATGCGGGGGCGCCTGCGGCTGGCGTGCTTCTTCAGCACCCTCGCCTTGCCCTCCTCGAACCCCTCGGCGCGGCGGCGGGCATAGACCTTTTCCCGCGCCGTGCGCGCGGCGCTGACAGGGTCGACCAGGCGGCGGGGATAGTCGCGGTCGATCACGCAGCCCGCGGCCCTCTGCTCGGCCTCGGTCATGCGCCAGGGCTCATGGATGCGCTCGGCCGGTACGCCGGCCAGTTCCGGCAGCCATTGGCGCAGGAACACCCCCTCGGGGTCGTGGTCCTTCGACTGTTTGACCGGGTTGTAGATGCGCAGCGTGTTTATGCCGGTGGTGCCCGACTGCATCTGGCTCTGCGACCAGTGAATGCCGGGCTCGAAATCGGTGAAGAGCTGCCCCAGCCCCGGCCCGAAGCGGCGCCAGTCGAGCCAAAGCGGATAGGCCGCCACCGAGACGACCATGGCCCGCATGCGAAAGTTCAGCCATCCGGTGGCCCGCAGGGCGCGCATGCAGGCATCGACCATGGGCAGCCCGGTCTCGCCCTTCAGCCAAGCCTCAAGCCGCGCCTCGTCGTGATCCGGCTCGCGTAGGCCGTCATAGACGGGGTGCATGCAGCGATGCTCGATCTCCGGCTCGTCCTCGAACTTCTGCTTGAAGTGGCAGCGCCAGTGCAGCCGCGCGATGAAGCTGTCGATCGACTGGCGATAGGCGCGGGAGGCGTGGTAGCCGCGGGCCGCCACCGCCTCCTGATACACCTCGCGCGTCGACAGCGTGCCCCAGGCGAGATGCGGCGACAGCCGCGAACAGGCGTCATAGGCCGTGACCGGCGAGGACATCTCGCGCCGGTAATGCTCCCCGCGGGTCGTCAGGAAACTGTGCAGCAGCGCGCGCCCCGCCTCCGGCGTCGCCCCGATCGCCGCGGCGGGATCGGCGGGCATGCCCAGGTCCATGGCATCGGGGATCCGCCCTGGATCGACGCCATGGGGCGCCAGGCCCTGGGGCACCGGCAGTGCGGCCTTCAACATCTCGCGGTCCCAGCGCTCGGCCCAGCCATCGCGCGATGTCAGCCGCCGGACGACGCCGCCGAGTTGGCGTTGGTGCCAGGGCACGCCTGCGCTCCGGGCCCAGGCGGCCACGGCCTTGTCCCGCACGTAGGACCAGGCTTCCCCGGTCTCCTCATGGCTCCAGAGTGCCGCGATCCCGCGGTCCGCCTGCAGCGCGGAGAGCACCGCGACCGCCTGACCCTCGCGCACCACCAGCGGCGCGCCGATCTCGGCCAACTCCTGGCATAGCGCCTCCAGCGCGCCGGCCACAAAGCGCCATTGGCGGGCCGAGGCGGTGGGCGACCCCCACATGGCAGGCTCGACGATATAGAGCGGCAGGACCACCGCCCCGCCCTCCGCCGCCGCAAGGGCCGCCTCGGCCAGCGGGGCATGGTCGAAGGCGCGCAGGTCGCGCTTGAACCAAACGATGTGGAGGGGTGCAGCGGTCCGTGCCATGACCGGCCAGATGGACCGGCCATGGTGGTTTTCAAAGAGGACCTTCGCCGCGGCCCGCGGCGCGCCGGTAGCGGATCAGGAGCGCGTTAGGGCAGGCTCAGCCGTCCACCTCGTCAATGACCTGCGCCTTCCCGGCGGCCAGAAACTCGGACATCTTCTTCCGCAGCGTCGCCTCGTCGACGGCGATGGCCTTGGCGGTGAAATCGCCCATCACCTTGCGGTAGACGTCCTCGTGGCCCGCCTCCTCGAAGTCGGACTTGATAACCTCTTTGGCGTAGGCCTCCGCCTCTGCGCCAGTCAGGCCCATCTTGTCGGCCGCCCAGGAACCGAGCAGGCGCATCCCACGGGCATTCGCCTTGAACTGCATCTCGGCGTCATGAGCGTATTTGTTCTCGAACGCCTTTTCGCGATCGTCAAACGTCGTCATCGCTTCCTCCCAAAAAAGTCGTGGCCTTTCCCGGCTCATCCCCCGCCATATAGGCACCATACCTTCGGGTCACATTGATCCAAGGCAACCTTTGTCCACTGGTGAAGGGTACATCGGGCTCACGCGGCGTTCAGCCTTGGAATTCCCGGAACCGGGCCCTATACCGCCTCATCGCTGCCGGCATGGCCGAGCGGCGCGATTGTCGTTCTCGACGCATGTCCGGAGACTGCCCCATGGCGCGGCGCCGACTGGTTTATGAAGGCAAGGCGAAGATCCTGTACGAGGGGCCCGAGCCGGGCACCCTGGTGCAGTACTTCAAGGACGATGCGACGGCGAACAACGCGCAGAAACATGCGGTGATCGACGGTAAGGGGGTGCTGAACAACCGCATCTCCGAGCATGTCATGACCTCGCTGACGGCGATCGGGATCCCCAACCACTTCATCCGCCGCATCAACATGCGCGAGCAGCTGATCCGCTCCTGCGAGATCATCCCGCTCGAGGTGGTGGTCCGCAATGTCGCCGCGGGCACCATGTCCAAGCGCCTGGGGCTGGAGGAGGGCGAGCCCCTGCCCCGCCCGATCGTCGAGTTCTACTACAAGGACGACAAGCTGGGCGATCCGCTGGTGTCGGAGGAGCATATCCTGGCCTTCAACTGGGCCAACCAGCAGGACCTGGACGAGATGATCAGCCTGGCGCTGCGGGTGAACGACTTCCTCTCGGGTCTGTTCACCGGCGTCGGCATCAAGCTCGTCGACTTCAAGATCGAGTGCGGGCGGATCTGGGAGGGCGACTTCCAGCGCATCATCGTGGCCGACGAGATCAGCCCCGACAGCTGCCGGCTGTGGGACGTCAAGACCGGCCAAAAGCTCGACAAGGACGTCTTCCGCCGCGATCTAGGCTCGCTGACCGAGGCCTACACGGAGGTCGCGCGGCGCCTGGGCATCATGCCGGAGAACGGCAACGTCAAGCAGGGCCCCAAGCTCGTCCACTGATGCTGGGCCTGCTGGACTGGCTGCGCGAAACCCTGGGCACGGGCCCGGCGGTCGTTCTGCTGCTGGGTGCCGCGGTGGCGACGGCGATCCTGCCGCTCTGGACCTATCGGGCGCGCGGCGCTTGGCCGGTGGTGACGGCGCGGGTCAAGGACATCGCAGCGCGGCGGACGATGATGTCGAACACCTGGACCGTCTGGGTCACCTACACCCCTCAGGGCCACACCGAGGAGGTGGAGGCACGGGTGCAATTGAACATCGTTCAAACACCGATCAAGCCGGGCGATCCGGTGCAGGTCCTGCACGGCCTCACCTCGCCCGAGCGGGCCGTCGTCAGCCGTTGGGACGGCGCCAGCACCCCGCTGATGATCGCGCCGCTCTTTCTCATCGGTGCGCTCGTGATCCTGCATCCTGGCACGTGACCCTGGCGTCTGGGCGCCTGGCGCCTATGTCAGCGGCGACGGCAGAAGAGGGTGACGATGGATCGGGTTGAGTGGAACAGAGCCATCGACGCCTATTGCGAGCGGGTCGGGCCGGAGCTGTGGTCCGAGCCGCTGAACGCCGTGACCAACGCCGCCTTTTTCGTCGCCGCCTACCTCGCCTGGCGGCTGGCCGGTGAGCTGCGGCGGCGCGATGCGGCAGTCGTGTTCCTGGTGCTGAACCTGACCGCCATCGGCATCGGCTCCACCCTGTTCCACACCTTCGCCACGCGCTGGGCGGCGGTGATGGACACAACGCCGATCCTGATCTTCATCCTCGGCTACTTCGCCGTCGCCATGCGCTATTACATCGGCCTCACCCGCTGGCAGAGCGTGGGGGCGACGGTGGCGCTGCTCTTCGGTTTCGTCGGCCTATCGACGGTCTTCAACCTGCTCCTGCGCGACCTCATTGGCGGCTCGGTCAGCTACTTCCCGGCGCTGGTGATGCTGTTTGCCGTGGGTGGCTGGCTCTCGGCCAACAGTCATCCGGCCGGGCGAGGGCTGCTGCTGGCAGGCGGCATCTTCGCCGTCTCCCTCACCTTCCGCGCGCTCGACCAGCCGGTCTGCGGCAGCTTCCCCATCGGCACGCATTTCATGTGGCATGTCCTCAATGGCACGCTGCTGGGTGTCCTGCTGATCACGCTCGTGCGCCATGGGCTCGACACGCCGCTTCTGTCGCGCCGCGCGCTTGCCGGTTGAGGGGTGGGCGGCTAGACAGCGCAAAGGCATCGTCCTTGGGGAGCCCTTCGTGAAAGCGCGCGTCACCGTCACCCTCAAACCCGGGGTCCTGGATCCGCAAGGCGCGGCCATCGCCCATGCGCTCGCGACGCTCGGCTTCGACGGGGTGCGGGAGGCCCGCCAGGGCAAGGTCATCGAGCTCGACCTCGACGAGACCGACGCGGAGGTGGCGCGTCAGAAGGCGGCGAAGATGGCCGACACCCTGCTCGCCAACGCCGTGATCGAGACCTATCGGGTCGAGGTGGAGGGCACATGAAAAGCGCCGTCATCGTCTTTCCCGGCTCCAACTGCGACCGGGACATGGCCGTCGCGCTGGAGCGTCACACCGGCGAGCGCCCGACCATGGTCTGGCACAAGGACAGCGCGCTGCCGTCGGGGCTCGACCTGGTGGCCGTGCCGGGGGGCTTCTCCTTCGGCGACTACCTGCGCGTCGGTGCCATCGCGGCCCATGCGCCGATCATGACCGCCGTGCGCGATTTCGCGGCGGCCGGCGGCCATGTGCTGGGGGTCTGCAACGGCTGGCAGGTGCTGATCGAGGCGGGGTTGCTGCCCGGCGCGCTGATGCGCAACGCCAACCTCAAGTTCGTCTGTCGCGACACCTATCTGGCTGCGACGGCGCGGACGCCCTTTACCCATGCCATCGCCCAGGGGCAGGTGATCCGGGTGCCGGTGGCCCACCACGACGGCAACTTCATCGCCGACGCCGAGACGCTGGACCGGCTGGAGGGCGAGGGCCGTATCGCCTTTCGCTATGTCACCCCCGACGGCACGCCCGCGCCGGAGGCCAACCCCAACGGCTCGCAGCGCGGGATCGCCGGCGTCGTTTCGGCGAACGGCCGCGTGCTCGGCATGATGCCCCATCCCGAACGGCTGTCGGACCCCGCCCTGGGCGGCGAGGACGGCCGGCTCGTGTTCGAAAGCCTGATCACCGCGCTGGAGGTGCCCGCCTGATGACCACCCCTTCCTGCCTTGGATGGCCCCGCCTGCGCCTTGCGCTGCTCGCAGCCCCTCTGGCCCTGGCCGCCTGTGCGGACGGCGATCTCTACAACCCGACCGAGCTGCCGCCGAACAGCCCCCTGCCGCCGCTGGCGGAGGGGCCGGAACTGACCGTGGAGCTTGACCGCAACACGACCGACGCCATCCCCTTCGTGGAGGAGGTGGCGGCGCGCTGCTGGCTGGACGGCGTGGTCCAGGCCGACGCGATGATCGTCGACCGCCGCTCGGGCCGGATCGTGCTGACCGGGGAGACCGACGATCTGCTGGTGGCCGACTTCCTGCCCGCCACGGCCGACGATGCCCTGGCGCAGCTCCGTCTCTCCGGCCCGGTGGTCGCGAACGAGGACAAGACCGAGGCGATGCTGGAGTTCCTGACCCGCGCCCAGCGCACCGGCCAGATCGACTGTCCTGCCCCCGGCGGCGCGGGCGGCAACACCCCCGTCATCGCCGACGGCTGAGGTCACCGCGGCGCCTGACAGCGCCGGGTTGCTTTCGTCGAACCGGCCGCTTCGGCGCGGTTGCTTGCCTGAAAGTTCATTCGATGAGACCTTTCTCTTGGGTGAGAGAGGAGGGTGCTATGCCTGTAGCGACGTCGAAGATGGCGGGACGAGCGCTTCTGGCGCTTCTTCTGATGGGGGCGGCGATGCCCGCCCATGGGCAGGAGGCCGACGCGCCGCCGCCCCAAGACCCGCCGCAAGATCCAACGGCAGAGACGGCACCGGAAGCGACACCGCTGGCAGAGGCAACCTCGCCGAATGCCCCTGAGAGTGCTGAGGGAGAGGACCAAGGCTCGCTCTGGGACATCGTGAGAGAGCTCGAAGAGCGTGTCCGCGAGCTGAGCGGCGAGAACACCGCCCAAACGTCTGAGGCGCCCGACTTCGTGCGCTACCACCTGTTCTACGATCTGTCGGTCATCTGCCGCCTGCCGCCCTGCTTCATCCTCTACCAAAAGGACATGCCGGTGGATGCCACGGAGGTCGTCTTCAGCGTCGAGGACGTCGTCGCCCAGTACGGCGTCGATGAGGTCAGCGTCTCTCCGATCCTCAAGAACCACGGCCGCACGAGCATGGATTTCAACAAGCTGGACGTGACCGTTGAGGGGATCTCGCTTGCCCCCATCGAGCCCATCACCGGCGGCATCGGCGGCATCCGCCTAGGCAAGGAGGGCGCGATACAGTTCCATTGGCGCACCTTCGACGGCGATCCCATCGCCGGTGCCGGGGTGCTCAAGATCACAACGGTCCCGGACTAGCGCCGGGGGATACCGCAAGCGCTTTTCTCTCCTCGACGGCTCGGTTAGGGGTGCGGAAGCTACCCCCTTCCGGAGACGTCGATGACCCCTGCTGATGCGCGCCCCACCGATCCGGACACCGCCCCTGAGCCTGCGGTGAACCAGGCGCTGGCCGCCGATCATGGGCTGAAGCCCGACGAGTATCAGCGGATCCTCGATCTCTTGGGCCGCACGCCGAGCTTCACCGAGCTCGGCATCTTCTCGGCCATGTGGAACGAGCACTGTTCCTACAAGTCCTCGAAGAAATGGCTGCGCACCCTACCGACCAAGGGCCCCCAGGTGATCCATGGCCCCGGCGAGAACGCCGGCGTCGTGGCCATCGGGCCGGACACCGAGGGCAACCCGCTGGCCTGCGTCTTCAAGATGGAGAGCCATAATCACCCCTCCTACATCGAGCCGTTCCAGGGGGCGGCGACCGGGGTGGGCGGCATCCTGCGCGATGTCTTCACCATGGGCGCGCGGCCGGTGGCGGCGCTGAACGCGCTCAGCTTCGGCAGCCCGGACCACCCCAAGACGCGTAGCCTGCTGTCCGGCGTCGTCTCGGGCATCGGGGCCTATGGCAATGCCTTCGGCGTGCCGACGGTGGGGGGCGAGCTGCGCTTTGACCCCGCCTACAACGGCAACTGTCTGGTCAATGCCATGGCGGTGGGGATCGCCCGGGCGGACGGGATCTTCCTCTCCGCGGCCTCCGGCGTCGGCATGCCGGTGGTATATCTCGGCGCCAAGACCGGGCGTGACGGGGTCGGCGGCGCCACCATGGCCTCCGCCGAATTCGGGGAGGACGCGGAGGAGAAGCGCCCCACGGTCCAGGTCGGCGATCCGTTCACCGAGAAGCGCCTGCTCGAGGCCTGTCTCGAACTCATGGCCTCGGGCGCGGTGATCTCGATCCAGGACATGGGGGCCGCGGGGCTGACCTGCTCGGCGGTGGAGATGGGCGACAAGGGCGGCCTCGGCGTGGCGCTCGACCTCGATGCCGTGCCCTGCCGCGAGACCGCGATGACCGCCTACGAGATGATGCTGTCCGAGAGCCAGGAGCGGATGCTGATGGTCCTGCGCCCCGAGCAGGAGGCCGAGGCCAAGGCGATCTTCGACAAATGGGATCTCGACTTTGCCGTGGTGGGCGAGACCATCGCCGAGGATCGTTTTCTGGTGCGCCATGGCGGTGCGGTGAAGGCGGACCTGCCGCTCGTCGCCCTCTCGGGCACAGCGCCGGAGTATGACCGGCCGCATGTACCCACGCCCGCGCCGGCGCCTTTGGGGCCGATCCCCGCGGTCGATCCGGCGGCGGCGCTGCTGGCGCTGATCGGCGCGCCGAACTACGGCAGCCGCGCCTGGGTCTGGGAGCAATACGACAACACCGTCATGGCCGATACGGTGGTCCGTCCTGGGTCGGACGCCGCGGTCGTTCGCATCCACGGTACCACGCGGGCGCTGGCGCTGAGCGCGGATGTGACACCCCGCTATTGCCGCGCCGATCCACTGCAAGGCGGCCGACAGGCGGTGGCGGAAGCCTTCCGCAACCTCTCAGCCACCGGCGCGCGGCCGCTGGCGGTCACGGACAACCTCAACTTCGGCAACCCCGAGAAGCCGGAGATCATGGGCCAGTTCGTCGGCTGCATCCGCGGCATCGGCGATGCCTGTGTGGCGCTCGACATGCCCGTCGTCTCCGGCAACGTGTCGCTCTACAACGAGACCGAGGGGCGCGCGATCCTGCCCACACCGACCATCGGCGCCGTGGGCCTGATCGACGATCTCGCGGGCGTGATCCCCATGGCGGCGGTGGCGGGTGAGGCGGCGGTGCTGCTGGGCGCCACGACGGGCCATCTGGGGCAATCCGCCCTCCTCGCAGAGCTCGATCACCGCGCCGAGGGGCCGGCGCCTGCGGTGGATCTGGCCGCCGAACGGGCAGCCGGGGAGTTGGTCCGCCACCTCAAGGCCGAAACGCTCTTGTCGGCGGCCCACGACCTCGGCGACGGCGGCCTGGCCCTCGCCGCGGCCGAGATGGCATTGGCCGGCGGCGTGGGCGCTGCCATCGAGGCACATCCGGGCCTGCCCCCCCTCGCCTGGTTCTTCGGCGAGGATCAGGCGCGCTACCTGCTGAGCGTGCCCGAGGGCTCGGTCGAGGCGCTTCTCGCGGCCGCTGCCACAGCCGGCGTCCCTGCGGCGCGGGTGGGCAGCTTCGGCGGCACGGAAGTCGCCCTTGCAGGCTCCCGCGTCACGCTCACGGACCTGTCGCTTGCCCATACCGGCGCCCTGCCCCGGATGATGGGCGAGGTCTAAGCCCGACGCGAGAGGCGACGCGCCCGGCTGGCCGGCGCGTCGCGGGCGGGCGGGTGGGGCGCGCGCCGGCCAGCTGGGGGCGTCGCCGGGTGCCGGATCAGCCGTATTTCGCGACGAAATCCGCCGCCGGCAGGGCGCGCAGGTCGTCCAACGTCTCGCGCAGCCGGGCGTGATCCCAATCCCACCAGGCAAGCGCCATCAGCGCTTCGGCCAGGTCTGGCGGATGGCGCTCCCGGATCACCCGGGCGGGGTTCCCGGCCACGATGCTGTAGGGCGCGACGTCCTTGGTCACCACGGCCCCTGCGCCGACCACTGCGCCATGGCCCACGGTCACCTCGGGCTTAATCATCGCCATATGCCCCAGCCAAACGTCATGCCCGATCACCGTGCGCCGGCCGCGGCGATGCGCGAAGAAATCGCCCCAATCCTCTGCGTCGTCCCAATAACTGGCGGAGCGGTAGAGCATGTGGTGCTGGCTCGCCAGATGCATCGGATGGTCCGTCGCCCCGATCCGCACATAGCTCGCGATGTTGACGAACTTGCCCACGCTCGCGTTCGCGATGTCGCAGAACCGCTCGGCATAGGAATAGGCGCCGAAACCGCTGTGGAGGAGCCGCGAGCCCTGACAGAGTTGGGTGAAGGGGCCGAGGGTCGAGTTCTCGACCACGCAGCCCTCCTGGATCTCGGGCTCGAGCCCAAAACGCGCCATGCCGTATCCCCGATCGCTCGTCTACGCCCGGCCGAGGCGAGGGCCAGGGTGCCGCGACGACGACCATGCCGGGGCGGGTGTTGTAAAGCGTCTTTTCTGCACTCTTCGAGCGCGCCTGCCGCGGGCGCTCGATCACGCGGCCCGGCTGGCCCAGGCCTTGCCGAGCCGCGGCAAGCCGCTGCGCTTCAGGGCGTTGCGCCCGCTGTCGGTCTGGGGCCGGCTGAGGCGGGCGAGGGCCTGGTCGATGACCGGCGCCAGTGCCTCGGGCGCATCGCCACAGAGAGCCCAGAGCGCCCCGTCGGGATGCACTGCGGCAAGGCCGTGCCCCGCCAGGCGGCGCGCGGGGAAATCCCTGATATTGAGCGTCAGGATCGCAGCCTCCGCCGTAGCCGCCGCTGCGGCGACGTGGACATCCGCAGCATCCGGCAGGACCAACGCCGCCAGCACCGCGGGGTCGGGCTCGACCTCGGCGTCGGGAAAGGCTGCCGCCATCTCGGCCGTGAGACTGCGCACCTCCGCCTCGGCCGCCATGCCGCCAGCGCGGGCGGCGGCGATGCGCCATTCCTCCAGCACCCGCGGCGACCAGAAGGGGGTGATGAGCCCCGCCTGCGCCGCGCCCAGCACGATCTCGCGCAACAGCTGGGGGTAGAGGACGCAGGCATCGAGGAACCAACGCCGGTCCGCGCCACCCTCAGCCATGCCCACCCTCAGCCATTGCCGCCCTCAACCCTCGAGGCGGAAGAATAGCGCCTTGAGGTAGCCCTGTTCGGGCAGCGCCATGTGTTGGGGATGGTCCGGCCCCGCCCGGCCCACGTGCACAAGTGCCCCGGATCGCCCGGCACCGCGGATGCCCTTGACGCAGGCCTGGCGAAACGCCTCCGCATCCACTGCGCCGGAGCAGGAGCAGAGCACCAGCCACCCGGGCCCCGCCGGATCGACCAGCCGGGCAGCCAGGCGGGCGGTCTTCTCATAGGCCCGCAGCCCCGCCTCCACCGCGCCCTTGTGCGGGGCGAAGGCCGGGGGATCGCAGATCACCATGCCGTAGCTCTCGCCCGCTGCCGCCGCCGCGGCCATGGCGTCGAAGGCATCGGCCTTGCGCGTCTCGAAACGCTCCTCGACGCCCATGCGGGCCGCCCCCGCCTCGGCCAGGGCCAGCGCCGGCGCGGCGCTATCGACGGCCACGACGCGGGCCGCCGGGGCGGCGGCGCCCAGGCACGCGAGCCCGAAGCCGCCCACATGCGCAAAGACATCCAGCACCGACAGACCCGCCGCCAGCCGCGCCGCCTGGGCATGATTGGGCGCCTGATCGTAGAAAAGCCCTGTCTTCTGGCCGCCGGTCAGATCGGCCAGGTAGCGCGCACCGTTCATGGGGACCTCGACCGGCGCCTCTGCCGCGCCGCGCAGGACCTCGAGCCGCTGGTCGAGCCCCTCCAGCCGCCGCACGCGGGACTGTCCGTTGATCACCACGGTCTCCGGCGGGGTGCCCAGTGCGGTATCGAGGCCTTGGACGAGCGCCTCGAGCCGCGCCTCCACCCAGGCGGCGTTGGGCTGGATGACCACAGCCGCGCCGAAACGGTCGATGACGAGGCCCGGCAGGCCGTCCCCCTCCGCATGGACCAACCGGTGATGCTGAGGCGCGATGGCCGCGCCGGGCCCAGCGGCGAGCGCGGCCCTCAGCGCGACCGCGCGGGAGAGGCGGGCGGCGAACCAGGCGGCATCCACCTCGGCCGCGGCGTCGGTGTCGATCAGGCGCCCAGCGATCTGGCTTTCGGGGTTGATGGCGATCAGGCCGAGGACCCGGTCCCCCTCCACCAGCCGCGCTAGCGTGCCCGGCGCCAGCGCCTTGGTCCGCCGATCAAAGGCGATCTCGTCGGCATAGATCCAGGGCGCCCCCGCCATCAGCCGCCGCCCCTTGCCAGGACGCAGCTTTACGGTTGGGCGGGTTTGGGGATCGCTGCCATCTGCCATGGCGCGGGGCTTAGACCCTCGGCGCGGCTGCGTCGAGCAGCGTCTTCTCGAAGCGGATGTAGCGGACGTCGATCGCCACGCCCTCCGCTGGCGAGGACGGCAGGACCACCTCGCCGACCGCCTCCCAGCCGGCCTTGAGGTAGAAGCGACGCGCGCGCTCGTTGCCGACGGCGCAGCCGAGCCAAGCCCGGCGAACGCCGGCCGCCGCCAGCCGTCGCTCCCCTTCGGCAACAAGCGCCATCGCGACACCGGTGCCGCGGGCGGTGCGGCCAACGAAGAGCCGGCTGAGTTCGTCGTCCGTCACCGTGCAAAAGCCCAGTGGCGCGCCGATGGGGCCCGCGACCGAGGCCTCCGCCACCATCGCCGGCGCGCGGGCGGCATAGGTCTCCGGCGTCCTGGCGGCCACCAAGGCGGGGTCCACGATCGCGGCATGCCCGTCCATCCAGGCCGCACGCCAGAGCGTGATGATGGCTGGCAGATCAGCCGCAACCATCCGTCGGATGTCGATCACGGCGCTCCCCCCGGCACTTACAACCTCCAGCACTTACAACAGCAAAGGGCCCGCGCTGTGGCGCGGGCCCCCGTCTTCAAGGTCGTGGAACTGGGCGGGACGGCCCGAACGGGCCTGGCCCCCGCGCCTCGTCACAGCAGGAAAGACTGCTCCCCGGCTGCCGCGATACGCGCATTCCGATCGTTCCGCCCAATAATCCCACTCGACATTGGACCACCTCCTTTCTGCTGCTGATGCGTACCGAAGAAGGTGGCGTAGTGGGTCGAGGTCGGCAACCCCCTTCGTGGGGTGCGACCGGCTCAGGCGCTGCGTTGGCTGCGCGCGGGTTGGATCGCCTCCGTCAGGGTTCGCCAGAAGGCGCTCAACCAGGCCACAAGGGCAGCGTTACGCATGGCATTGGCGCGCGCCAGGATGCGGTCGACCTCCTGCGGGGTCGGGCTCTGGCTGGGGCGGTCTTCGAGTTCGTCCATCATTCTCGTCATAGGTCCTGTCCTAGGTGGCCGGAGGTCGCGTGGCGTCCGTCATCGGCGGCGAGCGTCGCGCGGCCCCTTTGGATGCCTCCAAAATAGGCATCCAGTGGCGGAGGAGGACTGACAAAAACGCAAAGCAGGGTTTCGCCGCGGTGCAGCGAACCCTGTCAGTGGGCGGAAGTCACTGGCCGGAAGGTGCCCGCGTCAGAAGTGGCCGACGGCGCCGCCGGGGTGGGCGGCCTCCTCCAGCCAGGCCGTTACATAGGCGGCCAGGGAGCGGAAGCAGACCAGCGTGAAGGCCTCGTCCTGGCCGAGCCAAAGCCCGACGGCGACCTGGCCCAGGTGCGTCCGCCGCGCCGTGCCGGGGGTGAAGACGCCGGGGCGCAGGTCGAGGGGGGCGCCCTTGGCCAGCACCTCCCGCGCGCCGGGTCCTGCGATCCGGAACGCGGCCCGGGCGGCGGAGACATCAAGGGCGAGGGCGTGGTGACCGCTGAGCGAGGCGTCGAGGGCGGCGACGGCCCCGGCGGCCTCTGCTGCGGGGCAGAGGATCAGCACCTCGTCCGGCGCCATCCAGACGGTGGCGTGGCGCTCAGCCTCCCAGACCGTCAGGGGCATGGGCACGCCGACGCCGGTCAGCGCTGTCAGGGCCGAGGTGACCGCGGGGTCCGACAGATCGGCCTTGAGGCTCACCATCCCGAGGGGGTCGATCCGGCCGATCTCGGCGAGCGGGCTGGCGGCGGCACCGGTCATGGTCGTCTCAAGCATGGAGCTTCTCCCCCTCACGGTCGTAGAAGACCGGGTCGACGCAGCGGGCGCGCATGACCTTGCCCCCCTCAAGCGGGAAGGTGAGCACCGCCTCCTCCTCCATCAACCGTTTGCCGTCCTCGATCAGCGCCATGGCGATGGAGCGGCCGAGGGTGGGCGACTGGTAGGTCGAGGTCACATGGCCGATGGTCGCCATGGGCCCGGTCTTCTTCACCTCAGCCACCGCATGGGCGCCGTCCGGCAGCCGCTCCTGCGGGTTCTCGGTCAACAGGCCGACCAATTGCTTGCGCCCCGGGCGGGCGAGATCGACGCGGGACTGGGCGCGCTTGCCGACGAAGTCTTCCTTCTTCTTCGACACCGCCCAGTTCAGCCCGAGGTCCTGGGGCGTCACCGTCCCGTCGGTCTCGTCACCGATCATGATGAAGCCCTTCTCGGCACGCATCACGTGCAGCGCCTCGGTGCCGTAGGGCATCACGCCGAGGGGCGCGCCATGCTCCAACAGCGCCTCCCACAGGGCCATGCCATGGGTGGCGGGCACAGCCACCTCGAACCCCAGCTCGCCGGAGAAGGAGATGCGGTAGAGCCGTGCGGGCACCCCTGCCACCGTGCCATCGGCCCAGCTCATGAAGGGCAGCGCCTCCGCCGAGATGTCGATGTCGGTGCCGATGGCCTCGATCAGGCGGCGCGCGTTCGGCCCGGCGACGGCGACCTGGGCCCATTGCTCGGTGACGTTGAGCGTGTGGACCTTGAGATCCCACCACTCCGTCTGCAGCCATTCCTCGAGATGCGCATGGATGCGGTCGGCCCCGCCGGTGGTGGTGTGGCAGAGGAAACGGTCCTCGGCCAGGCGTGCGACGACGCCGTCGTCCATGAGAAAGCCGTTCTCGTTGCACATGAGGCCGTAGCGGCAGCGCCCCAGCTTCAGGGTGGACATCATGTTGGTGTAGACGCGGTCCAGGAACCGCCCGGCATCGGGCCCCGAGACGACGATCTTGCCGAGGGTCGAGGCATCGAGGATGCCGACGTTCTGGCGGGCGTTCAGCACCTCGCGCCGCACGCTCTCGCCCCTGCGCTCGGTCCCGCGGCGATAGCGGTAGGGGCGGCGCCAATCGCCCACCGGCTCCCAGTCTGCGCCGTTCGCGTCGTGCCAGGCGTGCATCGCTGTCTCGCGCACGGGCTTGAACAGCATCCCCTTGGCGTCGCCCGCGATCGCACCCAGCGAGATCGGGGTATAGGGCGGGCGGAAGGTGGTGGTCCCGACCTCGGGGATCGTGACGCCCAGCTGTTCGGCCAGGAGCGCCAGGCCGTTGATGTTGGAGGTCTTGCCCTGGTCCGTGGCCATGCCGAGCGTGGTGTAGCGCTTGGTGTGCTCGACGCTCTCGTAGCCCTCACGCACGGCCAGCATCACGTCGGCGGCGGTCACGTCGTTCTGGAAGTCGACGAAGTGCTTGGTGCCGTGGTGGTACTTGCCGCTGGCGGGGCTGAACCAATGGGGCTCGATGGGCTCCTCCAGCGCTTCGGTCACCGCGGGGGTGACGCCCTGGTGCTGATCGGCATGGCCCACCGCGGCGGCGGCCTGTGCCCCAAGGGCGGTCGCATCCGCCAGGATCGCCGCGGTGCCGAGGTGGCCGTTCGCGCTGCCAGCGCAGACCGTCGTCACTTCGCCAGCGGCACCGGTCGGCGCACCACGCTCGGGCGCCGGGCGGAACATCACCGCCTCCTCGTCCCAACGCAGCTTGCCGCCGCAGTGGCTGTAGAGGTGGACCACCGGCGACCAGCCGCCGGACATGGCGATGAGGTCCACCGAGAGCCGGGTCGTGTTACCCACCAGCCCATGGCGCGTGACGCGGCCGTGCATGATGCCCTCGACCTGGCGCGTGCCCTCCACCGCGGCGACGGCGTGCCCCTCATGCACCGTGATGCCCAGGGCGCGGACCCGGTTCGGCAGATCGCCGCTCGCCCGCGGACGGGTGTCCAGGACGCCCTTCACGATGGCCCCGGCCTCGTGCAGCGCCAGCGCCGTGCGATAGGCATCGTCGTTATTGGCGACCACGACCGCCCGCTTGCCGGGGCAGACGCCATAGAGGCGGAGATAGTCGCGCACCGCGCCCGCCAGCATGACCCCGGGGCGGTCGTTGTTGACGAAGGTGATCGGCCGCTCGACCGCGCCGGTGGCGACGATGATCTGCTTGGCGCGCAACTTCCACAGCCGATGGCGCGGCACGTCCGCGCCCGGCTGGTGATCGCCGATGCGCTCATAAAGCACCGCCCAGCCGTGATCATAGAGACCCGCGGCCATGGTCCGCGTCCGCATCCGAACGTTGGGCATTTCGGCGAGGGCGGCGGCCTCCGCCTCGGCCCAGTCGGCCGCCGGGCGGCCGTCGATGGCGATATCCGCTTCCACCAGGGCGCGCCCGCCCCAATGGGCGGTCTGCTCGACCAGCATGACCTGGGCGCCCGTCGCTGCCGCAGCCCGCGCCGCCGCCAGCCCCGCGATCCCGCCGCCCACGACCAGGACATCGGTGAAGGCGTGGAAGTGCTCGTAGCGGTCGGGATCCGCCTGCTCCGGCGCGCGGCCGAGGCCGGCGGCCTGGCGGATCACCGGCTCGAAGACATGCTTCCAGGCCACCCGGGGCTTGAGGAAGGTCTTGTAGTAGAAGCCGGCGGAGAAGACCGGTGCGACCTCGGCGATCGCGGCGTTCACCGCACCGATGTCATTCTCCAGCGAGGGCCAGTTGTTCTGGCTGATCGCCGCGAGGCCCTCGGTCAGTTCCACCGCCGTGGCGCGCTGGTTGGGCTCGAACCGCGGCCCCTTGGGCCCGCCCTGGCCGATACCCAGCAGGGCGTTCGGCTCCTCCGCGCCCGAGGCGATGATCCCGCGCGGGCGGTGGTACTTGAAGGACCGGCCCACCAGCCGCTGACCGTTCGCCAGAAGTGCCGCGGCCACAGTGTCGCCCTCGAACCCCGCCATCTCCTGCCCGTCGAAGGTGAAGCGGCGCGTCTTGGACCGGTCGATCAGCCGGCCGCCGTTCGGCAGTCGATAAGCCATGCGCTCAGCTCCAGTGCGAGGGGTGCCAGTCCGGGCGCTTGGCCTGGATCGCCGCCACGACGTAGTCCGGGATTTCGGTGACCTGCGCTGGGTAGGTCGCGAAGACCTCCAGCGTCACGGTGCAGCGCGCGACGTGAAACCACTTGCCGCAGCCGTAGACATGCCGCCAGCGCTCGAAATGCACGCCCTTGGGGTTCTTGCGGGTGAACAGATAGTTGGAGAAGTCGATGTCGCTCGACCCCGGCCCCATGCGCTTGAGATGAGCCTCCCCGCCGGGGGCCAGTTCCGTCTCGGTGCAGAGCGCCCCGCAGTAGGGGCAGGTGAGCATGATCATGGGCGCATCCTGGGCAAGCTGCCGTCATCTCAGTGACGCATAGACAGCGCGAGACACCGCCATCGTACCGGAGCCGTCGTTTCAGGGTCCGTGAGCGACCCGCAACGCAATGGCGTCACTTTGCCCGCCGATCGGCGGGGCCGTGAAGATCCTCACCCAGCGACACCAGATCCCATGATAGGGTGACGCCCAGGGTGGGGAGCTTGGGAGACGACGGGGATATGGCGGACTTCAAACGCGCGCCCGGGTCGGAGGGGTCGACCGATGCGGCCTCCGCGGGTGATGGCGTCGACCTGACGAGCCTGGAAATTCCGTTCCTCGGCGCGCTCTTCGGTGATCTTGCCGACCGCTACGAGGTGCTGCCCGGGGTGTCGATGTCGGGCTACGATCTGCTGATCGTGGCCTTCGTCCTCATCGTCTTCATGGTGCCGCTGCTGATGCCGCGCCGCCGGCGGCGGCGCCGAGCGGCGGATGACGACAGCGGCTACGAGATCGAGGTCCACTATGGCGGCCGGAGCCGCCGGGACCGCGACGACGAGCGCGACGGGGAGCGTTCTGAGGGGCGCAACAGTTGGTGGGGCGGCGACGGCGATGGCGGAGGAGACGGCGGTGGAGACTGACGATACGACAGCAACGGGCACCGAGGCCCCCATCGACGAGAGCGTGACCGAGACGATGGCGGGCGGCCCGATCATGGGCCTCGACCAGGAGGTCTGGATCTTCATCTTCATCCTGGGCGTCTTCCTGGTGACCCTGATGCGCCTGCTCGGCGCCCGGGGGCGCAAGCGCTGACGCTCGCGAACTTGGCGGTTGGGCATGGTTGAGTTTCAGCGCGCGCCCGGCACGGGGGAGACCGCGGGCCGGCCGGACGCCCCTGATCCGGGCCACGGCCTGAAGGACCCGGAGGACTTCGGCTTTGTGCAGGTCTATGACGACACGCTGGGGATCGTCACCGATGCCTTTGAGCCGATTATGGAGCTGCCGCAGCCCCTGCCGCTGGTCTTCCTCATCCTGTTCATCCTGGCCGCCAACGCGATCCGCGTGATGCTGCGCAGCCGGGACCGCGGCCAGCACGGTGACGGGGGCGGAGGCGGCGGCTGGGATTTCGATGGCGGCGGCGATGGCGGCGGCGGCGACTAACGACGCGCGGTCTTGTACGACAGGGCGCCGATCATCGGAGGCAGGATGGAAAGCATCGAACCCGGAAAGCTGATCTTCGCCGGCGTGGGGCTGGCGCTCATCATCGGTTTTGTCCTCTGGGTCCTGCTACGGAAGAACCCCACCGTCGACGATAAGGTTCAGTCCGACGAGGGCGGGGTCGGTGGTGACGTCGACGGCGACTGAGAGGAACGGCGGAGGACACCATGGGCAGCATCTCCACCGGCAAGCTCATCTTTGCAGGCCTCGGCCTGTTCTTCATCGTCCTATTCGTCGCCTGGGCGCTGTGGCGCAACCGGCGGGCCACCGACAAGAGCGACCAGCATCCACCGAGCGAACCGCCCGGTGGTGGCTTCGGATAGAGTAGGCGGCCGTGCCCTAGTGGGCGACTGCGGCGGCGACGCTTTCGTCGATCATGCGGCCCTCGGCGAAGCGGTCGAGGGAGAAGGGCCCCGCCACCGGGTCCTCGCCCTTGGCCACCAGCCCCGCGGTGGCAAAGCCCGAGCCGGGGATCGCCTTGAACCCGCCGGTGCCCCAGCCGCAGTTGATGAAGATCCCCTCGACCGGCGTGCGGGAGATGATCGGCGAGCGGTCGCCGGTCATATCCACGATCCCACCCCACTGGCGCAGCATCTTGAGCCGCGAGATCACGGGGAAGGTCTCGCAGAGCGCCCGCACCGTCTCCTCCACGTGCTGGAAGGAGCCGCGCTGGGTGTAGTTGTTGAACCCGTCAGCGCCGCCGCCGATCACCAGTTCGCCCTTGTCGGACTGGCTCATGTAGCCGTGCACCGTGTTGGCCATGATCACACAGTCGAGCACCGGCTTGATGGGCTCGGACACCAGCGCCTGCAGCGCCACGCTCTCCACCGGCAGGCGGAAGCCCGCCATGCCCGCCAGCACGCCCGAGTGCCCCGCCACGACGATGCAGAGCTTGTCGCAGGTGATCGGCCCGCGGCTGGTCTGCACGCCCATAACCTTGCCGTTGGAGACATCGACGCCGGTCACCTCGCACTTCTGCACGATGTCGACGCCCAGGTCCGAGGCCGCACGCGCATAGCCCCAGGCTACCGCGTCGTGCCGGGCCGTGCCGCCGCGCGGCTGCCACAGCCCGCCCAGCACCGGATAGCGCGGCCCGTCGGTGTTGATGATCGGCGCGATCTCGCGGATCCGCGCGGGGCTGACCATCTCGCTCTCGATCCCCGCCAGGCGGTTGGCATGGGCGGTGCGCATCCAGGCGCGCATCTCATGCTCGGTCTGGCCCAGCATCAGCACGCCGCGGGGGCTGAACATGATGTTGAAGTTGAGCTGCTGGGAGAGGTCCTCATAGAGGCTCCGCGACAGCTCATAGATCGCGGCCGACGGCGGCTGCAGGTAGTTCGAGCGGATGATCGTGGTGTTCCGCCCAGTGTTGCCGCCGCCCAGCCAGCCCTTCTCCAGCACCGCGACGTTGCGGATGCCGTGCTCCTTGGCGAGGTAATAGGCCGTGGCGAGGCCATGGCCGCCCGCGCCCACGATGATCGCGTCGTAGTGGCGCTTCGGCTCGGGATCGGCCCAGGCACGCTCCCACCCCTGGTGGTAGCGCAGCGCCTCACGCGCGACGGCAAACACGGAATAGGACTTCATGGCGTCTCTCCGGACGGCGATGGCGCAGGATGGCCTGACGGGACGGATGGTACCCTATTCGGCACTTTTTCACAGGCCTGACGGATTGCGCCCCTCTGCGGCGCCCCAGCGACACGCAAAGCCGTCGGGCAGCCGCGGGGCGCGGCCCGGCGTCCGCTTGCGGCGCGCGCGTTGGTTGTCTACCTGCACTGACATGGTCGTGTTCATCACCGTTGCCGCGGCGCTCGCCGCGATTACCGCCCTGCTCCTGGTGCGCCCCATGCTTGGCGGCGGCCAGGCGCAGACGTCGGACAACCGCGACGCGGCGGATGCCGAGCTCTATCGCGACCAACTCGCCGAACTCGACCGCGACCTGGAACGCGGCGTGATCTCCGCCTCTGAGGCCGATGGTGCCAAGGCGGAGATCGCGCGCCGCCTCATCGCCTCGGCCAAGCGGGCGGAGGCGGCCGGCACGCCGGACCATGCGCCCGCGGACCTAAGCCGAAAGGTCGCCATCGGCTCGCTGCTCGCCGCGCCGGCCGTGGGGGCGGTGCTCTACCTGGGGGTCGGCTGGCCGGGCCTGGAGAACAAGCCGCTGGCCGAGCGGAACCTGCTGGCCGAGGCCCGCGATGCCCGCCTGCCCCAGGCGGAGGCCGAAGCACAGGCCCGGCTGGCGGACACCGCCGGCCCCCGCCTGCCGGACGGTGAGGATCCGCAGTACGCCGCCCTCGTGACCCGGCTTGAGGAGATCGTCGCCGGCCGGCCCAACGACGTGGAGGGGCACCGCCTGCTCGCCACCGCCTTCCTGCGCCAAGGCCGCTACGCCAAGGCCTGGCCGGTGCTCGACCGCCTGATCGTGCTGGAGGGCGGCGAGCAGGCCCCCGCCGATCTGCACGCCGCCAAGGGCGAGGCGATGATCCTAGCCGCAGGCGGCTACGTGACGCCGGAGGCGGAGGACGCGCTGGCCCAGGCGCTGCGGCTGGAGCCCGGCCTGCCGGTGGCGCGCTACTATGCCGGCCATGCGCTGGCCCAGGTCGGCCAGGTGCAGCAGGCGCTCAACCTGTGGCAGCGGCTCGCGCTCGAGGCCTCGCCGGACGAGCCCTGGCTGCCGGCGCTGCAGCAGATCCTGGCAGAGGCGGCGCGCGATGGGCAAGGCGGCCCCTTGGGCGGGATGGCGGGCCTGACGCCGCCGGATCAGGGCGGTCCGCTGGCGCCCCCGGGCGTCGATCCCGACGCCGCTGCCGCTGTCGCCGCTATGTCGCCTGAGGAGCGGATGGCCTTCATGGTTGGCCGGATCGAGGCACTGGAAGCGCGCCTGATGGGCGAGGGGGGCGGGCCCGATGAATGGGCGCAGCTCGTGCGTGCCTACGACAGGCTCGGCCGCGACGACGACGCCCGGCGCGCCTATCGGCTGAGCCAGGAGAAGCTTTCCGGCTCGGAGGCAGGCTTTGTGCGCGAACAGGCCCTCGTCCTCGGCGTGATCGACGAGTGACCGGGCCGGCGGACCCAGCCGCGATCCATGAGGACGTCACCGCCCTGGCCACGACCCGGGGGCCGCTGATCGGCCTCGACCTCGGCACCAAGACCATCGGGATCGCCGTCTCCGACGGGCTGCGCCTGGCGGCGACGGGACTGGAGACCCTGAAGCGCCGCAAGTTCACCGCGGATGCCGAGGCGCTGGAGGCCCATGTGGCCAGCCGCGGGGTGGTCGGGATCGTGCTGGGCCTGCCGCGCAATATGGACGGCAGTGAGGGGCCGCGCTGTCAGGCGACCCGGGCCTTTGCGCGCAATCTGGCGGCCCGCGGGATCGGGCCCATCGCCTTCTGGGACGAGCGGCTCTCGACCGTCGCGGCGGAGCGCGCGCTCTTGGCGGCGGATTCCTCCCGAAAGCGTCGCGCCGAGGTGATCGACAAGCTCGCCGCTGCCTTCATTCTGCAGGGCGCGCTCGACCGCTTGGCGGCGCTGGCGCGTACCGAAGCGGATGACAATGCCTGGGACCACCGGTAAGGGCCCAAGGTGAGAGGCAGCGATCGGCGACGGGCGGCAAAGACCCCCCGCGCGGGCCGCACGTGGCAGAGGCAGGCAGAGCAGGACGATGGCAGACACCGAGGAAACCGAGGCCTTGCGCCGCGCGGTGCGGCCGGCGGAGGCGGCGATCGAGACACCCTGCGTGCAGATCTGCGTTCTGCACCCTGAGACCCGCCTCTGTATCGGCTGCGCGCGCACGGGCGACGAGATCGCCGGATGGCGCGGCTACTCCCCCGAGACGCGCCGCTCGATCATGGACGAATTGCCGAGCCGTCAGGCCAACCCGGGCCAGCGCCGCGGCGGGGCCAGCGCCCGCCGGGTACAACCCAGGCGGGAAGCGGATAACGCCTAGCGACCCCGACGGGCACGCCGAACCGCTTACCCACGGATAGTCCATTCTCGGGGCAACGGCGGCCACGCCTTCGCCACGATCCCCCGTCACTGTTCCGTCAAGACGAAAGAGGGTGATACCCTTCACGAAATCGCAGGGACGAGCGGATTACTCGTCAACCATTGCGGGCAGGGAGCGGCCCTAGAGGCCACGAGCGGGGACAGATGATCTACTGGCCGATTTTCGTCGTCATCGTCATCGCCCTCGGTCTCTTCGCGATAGAGCCGCCGCGCGGTTATGGCCCGCAGGAGGACGAGGCGATCATGCGCCTCGTGTACCTCGGCGTCCTGGCGGTGGGTCTGGTGATCGCGGGCCTCGGGCGGCTCGTCCTCAGCAGCCACTGGCGCACGGTGCACTATGGGCTGATCTGGTGCTCGGTCTTCGTCGGCCTCGGGGCCGCCTATGCCGAGCGTGACCTGCTGCGCCAGCACGTGGCGGAGATGCGGGGCGCCCCGGTGCAGACGATCGCGCTGACCTCCATCGGGATCGAGGAGGAGTTGATCCGCGCCTGGGACGGGCACTACCGCGCGGAGGCGGAGATCAATGGCCGTCCGATGGCCATGATGATCGACACCGGCGCCTCGATGGTGGTGCTGCCCTATGAGGCCGTGTCGCGCATCGGGATCGATCCCACGGCGCTCGACTTCTCCATGCCGGTGGCGACCGCGAACGGCCGGTCCACCGTGGCGCCCATCGAGCTGCGCGAGATCCGCGTCGGCGACATCATCGTCCGCGACGTGGCGGCGGCGGTGGCGCATCCCGGACGGCTGCACATGGGCCTGTTGGGCATGAGCTTCCTCGATCGGCTGACCGAGACGAGCTTCCAGGGCAAGCGTCTCTATCTGCGCCAGACCCGCCGCGTGCCGGTGGTGACCGAAGCGGCGCCGAGCCTCTCCTCGCGCTGAGGCCGCTGCGGTCGAAGCGCCGCCGTTCGGTCCTCAGGGATCGGCCAGCCATCTTTCGAAATCGCGCGCGACCTCCGGCCGGAAGTAGACGACGGGCCGGCCCAGTTGCGTGGCAGGCACGGCCTGCGGCCAGGGCGCGACGCCATGCACGGCCAGACGGTGGACCAGGTAGGCCTCGCCCGGCTGGGCCTGCAGCACCACCCGCGGACAGCGCTCGAAGACCGCCCGACGCGCCGCCTGGTAGGCCTCGGTGATGTCCTCGGCTGGCCAGTCGGCGGGGGCGATACCGGCGAGGCGCGCCTGCAGCGCCGCGCGGATCAGGTGGTGGCTGCCCTGCCAGACGACCATCGGCGCGGCACCCTGCGGGGTCTCCTCCAGCGGAATGCCGAGGATGAAGGCATGCGCCTCGCCCAGGCGCCGACGCCGGGCCGCATCCCGCTCAAGCCCATCCACATGCGCGGCATCGCGGTCGCGGCGAAAGCGAAAGGCGGCCTCGCTCTCCCCTTCGGCCGGGGCGGCGGGGTAGCCGGCATAGGGGATGGAGAGCTGGGCCAGGTCGAGCGGCCCTGCCCCGAAGCCCAGCGCCTCGCGCGCGAAATCCAGGGTATCGCAGGCGAGCGGCGGCACCCGGGCCGCCGGAAGCGCCCCGTCCGGCGTATTGCCCAGCGCGCCGACGCCCGCGAACCAGCTGCCACCGCATCGGAGCCACTGCGCGACCAGCGCCGGGTCCTGGGCCAGGCGCCGTGCATGGGGGCGCAGCGCAGTGACCCAAGCCGCCAACCGCGGATCGCGATCGAAGGGCAGGAAACCGTCGCGGAGAAACGCATCGAGGCTCGCCGCCTGCGTTGCGTCGCCGTCCTGCACGCGCGCCACTGCGGGATCGGTCATGCCGCGCGCTCGGCCACCCGGTCCGGCGCCACGGCAGCGAGCGCGCGGCGCACCGTGCGGAAATCGGCACCTTCGGCGGTGCTCTCCTCGCTCAAGATCCGCCGCCAGGCGCGCGCGCCGGGACGCCCCGCGAAGGCACCCAGCATATGACGCGTCACTGCGTGCAGCCGCCCGCCAGCGGTGAGATGAGCGTCGATGTATGGCTGCATCGCCAGGACCGCGTCGACCGCATCGACCGCCGGCGTCGCCACGCCGGTGATGAGCGCATCGGCACCGCCCAGGATCGCCGCGGGCTCGTGGTAGGCCGTACGCCCGATCATGACGCCGGCGAAGACACCATCGGCCAGGTGTTCCTGCGCCTCGGCCAGCGTGCCAATCCCGCCGTTGAGGCTGATCGCCAGGTCCGGTCGCGCCGCGGCAAGCTGCCGGACAAGGTCATAGTCCAGCGGGGGGACGGTGCGGTTCTCCTTGGGGCTCAGCCCCTGGAGCCAGGCCTTGCGGGCATGGACGATCACATGGCGCACGCCCGCCCCGGCGAGCGTGTCGAGGAAGGCCGGCAGCGTCTCAGCCGGGTCCTGCTCGTCCACGCCCAGGCGGCATTTGGCGGTGATCTCGGGGCCGGTCTCGCCCGCTGCCTCCCGCATCGCGACCAGGCACTCGGCGACCAGCGCGGGCTCGCGCATCAGGCAGGCGCCGAAGCGCCCCGCCTGCACCCGGTCCGAGGGGCAGCCGATGTTGAGGTTGATCTCGACGAACCCACGGTCCGCCGCCAGGCGCACCGCGCGCGCCAGCAGATGGGGGTCGGAGCCGCCGAGCTGCAGCGCCAGAGGATGCTCGGCCGTACCGTGATCCATCAGCCAGGCGGCATCGCCCAGCACCATGCCGGCCGCGTTCACCATCTCGGTATAGAGCAGCGAATGCCTTGAGAACCGGCGGTGGAAGGACCGGCAATGCCGATCCGTCCACTCCATCATCGGGGCGACGGAGAGGCGGCGGGACTGGTCGAGGCTGACGATCCGATCGGTCATGGGCGCCCTATATGGCGCATCCTTCGCGGAATTGCAGGCCCCTGCGGCCTGCCACCACCGACGGAGGATGGAGGCGCCCCGAGCGGGACGCCTCCCGTGGTCAGGGGGTCAGCCGATGCGGCCGCCGTCCTCCTTGGTGATGACGACGACCGAGGGGCGCGGGGGAATGCCGTCGGCGAAGTCCGGCCAGCGGGTCGCCGGGTCCTCGAAGGTCGAGGCCCGCTCGAACCCCGGGTAGCTCGTGGTACCGTCGGTCGCCGGGTGCTGCACCGCCAGGAACAGGGTCTCCTGGTTGGGAGTGAAGTACGGCCCGCAGAGCTCGGCACCGACCGGGCAGCGGAAGAAGAGCTTCGAGCTGCCGCGAAGCTCGCCCTCGGTCTCCACCGCATAAAGCCCGTCGGCCTTGCCGGTCTTGGGCCAGTTGCCACCCTGATCGGTCGAGACCCACAGCCGGCCATCGGCATCGATGGCGCAGTTGTCGGGCGAGCCGAACCAGCCGTCAGCGCTGGTCGCGGGGCCCCACTGAGCGCCGACCTCGGCCACCGTGGGATCGCCGCATTTCACCAGGATCTCCCAGGTGCCGCGGCCCGCACTGTGGTTCCCGCCGTCCTCGTTGATCTCGATGATATGGCCGAACAGGTTCTCGGCCCGCGGGTTGGCGGCGTTCTCGTCGCCCGGCTTGCGACGGCTGTTGTTGGTCAGCATGACGTAGACCGCCCCGTCGCCCCGGGGTTGGACGTCCTCCGGCCGGTCCATCGGGGTCGCCCCGAGCAGGTCAGCCGCCAGGCGGGTGTCGATCACCACGTCGCCCTGGTCGTTGAAGCCGTTCTCCGCCGTCAGGGGCCCCTCGCCGTGCACCAGCGGCATCCAGTCGATGGTGCCGTCGGCGTTGAAGCGCGCGACATAGAGGATCCCATCCGACATCAGCGCCCGGTTGGCCGCCCGGTCGTCGGTGGAGACCACACCGGCCGAGACGTATTTGTAGAGATAGTCGAAGCGGTTGTCGTCGCCGGAGTAGATGACCAACCGGCCGTCGCTGGCCACCGCGGTCTCCGCACCCTCGTGGCGGAAGCGGCCGAGGGCGGTGTGCTTGACCGGGGTCGCGGCCGGATCGAGGGGATCGACCTCGACGATCCAGCCGAAGCGGTTCGGCTCGTTGGGCTCTTTGTCGATGTCGAAACGGTCGTGGTACTGACCCCAGGCATACCAGCGCCCCGGCACGCCATAGCGCTTCATCTGCTCGGCCTCGGCCTGACCCTCAAGCGTGGGCTTGCCCTCGCCATCGACCTTCTCGGTCCAGAAGTAGCCGTGAAAGTTCTCCTCGGCCATCAGGTAGGTTCCCCAGGGCGTGATGCCGCCGGCGCAGTTGTTGATGGTGCCGATGACGCGCGTGCCGGTCGCATCGGCCGAGGTACGCATGCGGGTGTGGCCGGCGGCGGGGCCGTCGATCTCCATCTCGGTCTCGAAGGGGGTGATGCGGCGGTTGTACTGGCTGTCCAGCACGACCTCCCAGCCGGCCTCGCCCTTGGCGATCTCGACGACGGTGCCGCCGTGGGCCGCCATCTCGATGTTCACCAGCTCCTCGGTCATCCCCTCGAAGCCCGCCTTGTCCTGGCGGCCGAGGCCGGGGAACATGACCTCCTCGTTGGTGTACTCGTGGTTGACGCAAAGGACGCCGCGGCTGCCGTCCTCGGCCAGCGGGACGAAGCCGACGTAGTCGTTGTTGTAGCCGAACTGCTGAAGCTGGGCCTCGACGCTCTGGCTCTGGGGGTCGAAGGCGGGGGCGCCGGCCTTGATCGGGTCGCCCCAGCGCAGCAGCACCTGGGCGTTGTAACCCGGGGCCACATGGTGGGTCTCGTCGACGCCACCGGCGATCTCGTCGAAGGCAAAGGTGGCCGTGGCGGCCTGTGCCTGGCGCGCGGCGGTGACGGCGGTCGCGCCGAAGAGCGCGGTCGTGGCGCTGACGGCCAGCGCGCCGCGCAGCACATCGCGACGGCCATAGCGACGGTTGATCACGTCGCCGATGGTCTCCTGCAGGTTGGGGTTGGTGGGGATGTCGTCGAAGGCTTCGTAGGCCTCTGCCTTGTTGCAGATCTCGGGGTCCATCACGATGTCGGTACGACGCATGGTTGCTTTCCCTGCTGTGACGATGATGTGGGTGCTTCGCGCGGCGGCATGTTCCAACCGGCGGGGATAGCTTACGGCAAGCCGTGCGCAGGGCCGTGACAGTACCGCGACAGTTTGCGGCGGCACCGCGACGCAGCGTTAGCTGTCCCGTCGCGGGGCTGGGTTGACCGTAAGGTCGCGCCCTGTCCTAAGTCCGCGACTGGCACGAAGGGTTGCGATCGATGACTGTCGAGACAGAGCAAACCGTGGACGACGTCGTGACCTTGGCCACGCGCGATCCGGTCTGTGCCATGATCGTCACCCCGACCGCAGACACGCCGAGCTACGAGCACGACGGGCGCACCTTTGTGTTTTGCGCTCCGGGATGCCGGGACCGCTTTGCTGAGCTGCCGGAGCAGTATCTAACCGCGATCGACCCTGTCGGCGGTGAGGCGGTCGACCGGGCGACGGCCATCCACGTCGAGAAGCACGCCGGGCAGCGTTTCTACTTTGCCAGCGCCAAGAACGCCGCCGCCTTCGCCGCCGGGCCCGAGCACTATGTGGCCCCTGCGGAGACGGCGCCCGGAACACGCTTCATCTGCCCCATGTGCCCGGAGGTGGAGAGCCATGAGCCCTCGGACTGTCCGATCTGCGGCATGGCGCTGGAGCCGGAACTGCCGAGCCTGGAGGACGGGCCCAACCCGGAACTGGTCGATTTTCGCCGCCGTCTGTGGCTGGCGGGACCGCTGGCGCTGGCGCTCCTGGTGCTGGAGATGGGGCGTCATCTGGGCCTGGATACCGCCGCCTGGGTGGCGCCTCTGCCCATGGGTTGGCTGCAGGCGGCGCTTGCAACGGCCTCGATGGCGGTGGCCTGGCCGCTGCTCTCCCGCGGCTGGCGCTCGATCGTGACGCTCAATACCAACATGTGGACCCTGATCGGGATCGGCACTACGGCCGCCTGGGCAGGCAGCCTGGTCGCCGTCGCCGCGCCCGGGGTGTTCCCGCCCTCGATGATCGGGCCCGACGGGCCGCCCATCTACTTCGAGGCGGCGGGCGTGATCCTGGCGCTGGTCCTGCTCGGCCAGGTGATGGAGCTGTCGGCGCGCCAGCGGACGGGCGATGCGATCCGCGCGCTGCTCGCCCTCTCGCCGGACACGGCCCGGCGGATCAGTTGCTGCGGCGAAACGGATGTCGCGCTCGCCGCGGTCCGCCCGGGCGATCGGTTGCGCCTGCGCCCCGGCGAGCGGGTGCCCGTCGATGCGCTGATCGAGGAGGGCGAGGGCCCGGTCGAGGAAAGCATGCTGACCGGTGAGCCCATGCCGGTGGACAAGGCGCCCGGCGATACGGTGACCGGCGGCACGCTGAACGGCAACGGCAGCTTCGTGATCCGGGCGACCCACAGCGGTGCCGACGGCACGCTGTCGCGCATCGTCGCTCAGGTCGCCGCGGCCCAACGCAGCCGCGCGCCGATGCAGGCCATGGCCGATCGGGTTGCCACCTGGTTCGTGCCGGGTGTCGTCGCGATCGCGGTGCTCGCCTTTGTCGCCTGGTTGCTCGTCGGCCCCGCGCCGGCGCTCTCCTACGCCGCCGTGGCCATGATCAGCGTCTTGATCATCGCCTGCCCCTGCGCCCTCGGCCTGGCGACGCCCATGAGCGTGATGGTCGCCACCGGCCGCGGCGCGCGCGATGGGGTCCTGGTCCGCGACGCAGCCGCACTGGAGGCGATGGCCCGGATCGACACGCTGGTCGTCGACAAGACCGGCACGCTGACCATGGGCAAGCCGACGGTGACCGGCATCGCAGCGACCGCCGCCGTGTCTGGCGCGGACGCCGAGACTGAAGTCCTGACCCTGGCCGCCGCGCTGGAGGCAGGCTCCGAGCACCCGCTTGCCCGTGCCGTGACCGCCGCGGCCGCTGACCGCGGGCTCACGCCGTCCGGGGCGACCGGCCTCAAGGCCGAACCGGGTGTGGGGATCACGGGACGCCTGGGCGCGCGACGGCTGTTGCTGGGCAACCGGGCCCTGATGGCGCGCAACGGCATCGAGATCGGCCCGCTCGAGGCTTGGGCGGCAAAGCGGGAGAGCACCGGCCAAACCGTGGTGTTCCTCGCCCGGCCGGACGCCGCCCTGGGCGCACTCGCGCTCAGCGATCCGCTGCGTGAGAGCACACCGCGCGCCCTGGTCGCCCTGCGCGAGGCGGGGATCGACGTGGTCATGGCGACCGGGGACACCCCCGCGGCGGCGCGCTCCCTGGGGGTCGCGCTCGGCATCTCCGCGGTACACGCCCGGCTTAGTCCCGCGGAGAAACGCGCCCTCGTCGAGCGCCTGCGGCGCGAAGGGCGGTGCGTGGCCATGGCCGGCGACGGCATCAACGACGCGCCTGCCCTTGCGGCGGCCGATGTGGGCATCGCCATGGGGGGCGGGGCCGATGTCGCGATCGAGAGTGCCGCGATCGCTCTGCTGAGCGGTGACCTTATCGGGGTGGTCAAAGCACGGCAGCTTGGCCGCGCGGCGCGGCGGAACATGCGCCAAAACCTGGGCTTTGCCTTCGTTTACAATACCGCAGGGTTGCCCATTGCGGCAGGTTTGTTGTACCCGCTATTGGGGATTTTAATGCACCCTATGCTCGCTGCGGTTGCAATGAGCCTGTCGTCCGTCTCGGTGATAGCGAATGCGCTTCGCTTGCGCTGGATCAGGCTGGGTGGATAAATCACATAGTTTACGCTAGGTCATTACGTTGGGACCAATTGAGTTAACTGTTTGTTCATAGGTGGGAACAGAGCGTCCGGTTTGCGCCGGGCGGAAGTGGGGACAGCAGAGGGCGCCGGTGGGCGAAAACGGGGATACGAAGACCGAGGCATCGGTCAACGGGACAGATACAGAGGGCGGGAATATCTTGTCGGCGCGTGCTGCGCGCCGACGGGAAGCGATGATTGAGGCAGCCTCGATCGTCTTCCGCGAACACGGCTTTGCCGAGGCGTCGCTCGACATGGTGATCGAGCGCTCTGGAGGCTCGCGTCGTACGCTCTATGAGCACTTCGGCAACAAGGAAGGCCTTTTCGTCGCCAGCATCGAGCAGATGCTCGAGAGCCATAACTCAAAGCTCGAACCCCTGGCTTTGGGGGGCAGCGACGTCGAAGAGGACCTGACGAGGGTGGGCACGGCCTTCCTGGGTGCGATCCTATCGGAGGAGAGCCTCGCGATCTGCCGGATGGTCATCGCGGAGATGAAGCGTTTTCCCGATCTGGGACAGCGGTTCTTCGATCTCGGTCCGATGCGGGCCTATGCGGCCTTCTCGGGCTACCTGCGCCATCAACAGGCGGCGGGAACCTTGGACATCGCCGATCCAGATCTGACCGCGCGCCAACTGTTGGAGAGCCTTGGCGGCGACCTTCATATGCGCGCCATGCTGCTGAACGGCCCGGCGCCGGAGCCGGAAGACCTGGAGCGCTACGTCCGCAACGCCGTGCGGATCTTCCTCAAGGGTGCGAGCAGCCGCCCCAGCTCACCGACGTGAACGGAATCGCCTGCGACATGCTGCGCCGGGTATGCTGCTCACAGCGGTGACGCAGCGACGCCGCCGGTTCTTGCGTCGCTGAGGCGCCTGGGCTGATATCGAGATCACCGCTCAGTCCGGCCGCCTCTCGAAAGCCCCTTATGACGCTTAGCCGACGCCGTCTTTTCGCCCTTGCCGCAAGCGCCGCGGTCGGCGCCCGGGCGGGCGGCGCAAATGGGGCTGAGAGCACTCTCGTCTTCGCTGCCGCCAGTCTGCGCGATGTCACGACCGCCGCTGCCACCGCGCTGGGCGGTGAGGGGACCAGCCTTCGGTTCTCCCATGCCGGAACCGCGACGCTGGCGCGGCAGATCGAGCAAGGGGCGCCCGCCTCGGCCTTTCTGTCGGCGGATGCGCCCTGGATGGACTATCTCGCCGAGCGGGGGCTGATCGCGAGTGACAGCCGAAAGTCGCTGGCGACCAACGCGCTCGTGCTGATCGCCCCGCACAACGCCGCCACGGTCCCATGGCGCACGACCGTGTCGCGGAAGACTGCGATCGCGGCCGATCTCGGCGAAGGACGGCTCGCGGTCGCGCTGACGCGCGCCGTGCCAGCCGGCCGCTACGCCCGCGCGGCGCTTCAGACGCTCGGCCAGTGGGAGACCCTTCGCCCCCGTCTCGCCGAGACGGACAACGTGCGAACGGCCCTCGCCCTGGTCGCACGGGGTGAGGCGCCGCTTGGCATCGTCTACGCCACCGATGCGCGCGCGGAGCCCCGGGTGAAGGTGATCGCCCGCTTCGCGCCTGAGAGCCACCCGCCCATCCTCTACCAAGGCGCGCTTGTCCGCGATGCACCCGCGCCCGCCGCCGCCGCGCGCTACCTCGCCTTCCTGACGAGCACCGCGGGGCTTGAGATCTTCGCCGCCCATGGCTTCGGCCCGCCCCCGCCGCCGAGTGCTGCCGGATGACCCCGCTCTCGCCCGAGGGATGGGAGGCCGTGCTGCTGTCGCTCCAGGTGGCGGGGGTCGGCACGCTGGTCAGCCTGCCCTTCGCCGTCGCGGCGGCCTATGCGCTGGCGCGGGGGCGCTTTGCCGGGCGGGTGCTGTTGGACGGGCTGGTCCATCTGCCGCTGATCCTGCCACCGGTGGTGACGGGCTACCTGCTGCTGCTCGCCTTCGGCAGGCAGGGGCCCATCGGCGGCTTTCTCGAGGATACCTTCGGCCTTGTCCTGGCCTTTCGCTGGACCGGCGCGGCCCTGGCGGGGGCGGTCATGGGGTTTCCGCTGATGGTGCGCGCCATTCGCCTCTCGATCGAGGCGGTCGACCCGGGGCTGGAACAGGCCGCCGCGACCCTGGGAGCGAACCGCGCCTGGACCTTTCTGACGGTGACGCTGCCGCTGATCCTGCCCGGGGTCCTCGCGGGCGCGATCCTGGGCTTCGCGAAGGCGCTGGGCGAGTTCGGGGCGACCATCACCTTCGTCTCCAACATCCCCGGCGAGACCCGGACCATCCCCTCGGCGATCTACAGCTTCCTGCAGGTGCCGGGGGGTGAGGGGGAGGCCGCGACACTGGCCATCGCCGCGGTGATCATCGCCCTTGGCGCCTTGTTCGCCGCCGAAGGGGTCTCCCGCCGCGCGGCCCGTCTAACCGGCCGCCAGGCCGGTGGGGCTGCGCCACTGCCCGCGGGGCGTGGGTGAGCCTCTCGGTCGCCCTCTCGCACCGTCTGGGCGCGCTGTCGCTGGATGTGTCCTTTGAGACGCCCGGCGGGGTGACGGCGCTCTTCGGCCGCTCCGGCGCCGGCAAGTCCACCGTGGTGAACGCCATCGCCGGGCTGCTGAGACCGGAGCGCGGGCAGGTGCGCCTGGACGACATGGTCCTGTTGGACACCGAACAGGGCATCTGGCTGCCGCCGCATCGGCGGCGGCTGGGCTATGTGTTCCAGGACGCCCGGCTGTTCCCGCATCTCTCGGTGCGGGGCAATCTCACCTTCGGCGCCCGTTTCGCCCCGCGCGCTGAGCGGGTAGCGGCGCAGGGCGATTTCGACCGGGTGGTCGCCATGCTGGGGATCGCCCCGCTGCTGGCGCGGCGCACCACGGATCTCTCGGGCGGGGAGCGTCAGCGCGTCGCCATTGGGCGGGCACTGCTGGCGCGCCCGCGGCTCCTGCTCCTCGACGAGCCCCTGGCGGCGTTGGACCAGGCGCGCAAGGACGAGATCCTGCCCTGGATCGAGCGCCTGCGCGACGAGGCGGGGCTGCCCATCGTCTATGTGAGCCACAGCCTGGCGGAGGTCGCGCGCCTGGCCACGACCATCGTCGCGCTGGACGAGGGGCGCGTGGCGCGGATAGGGCCGGCGGCGAAGGTCCTCTCCGACCCAGCCAGCTTTCCGCTGATGGGGCGACAGGAGGCGGGGGCCATCCTGTCGGCCGTGGTCGTGGAGGCCGATGCCGGGGATGGCTTGAGCCGCCTCGGCCTCTCCGCCGGGGATGTCCTGGTCCCGCGCGTCGCCGCGGCCGTGGGCAGTGCGGTGCGCCTGCGGGTGCGGGCCCGCGATGTCATCCTGGCGCTCGAGGCGCCAAGCGGCATCAGCACGCTAAACGCGCTGCCGGTGACCGTGGCGAGTATCGGCGATGCCGAGGGGGGCGCCATCGTCGAAGTCGGGCTCACCCTGGGCAGCGAGCGCCTGCTGGCCAGAATCACCGCGCGATCCGCCCGGGCGCTGGGGCTAGCACCGGGCATGCCCTGCGTCGCCCTGCTCAAGGCCATCGCGGTGGGCCGGCGCGACATGGCCCCGGCCGCAAGCGAGATCCCGCGGGACGGCTAGACGCCGCCCCTAGGCCTAGAGTACGCCCGCCACCTCGGGGACCGGGGAGCGATCGGGCAGACGGAAGACACCCGGGCCGATCATCTCCAACAGACCCCGACGCTTGAGCGTGCTGAAGGCCCTGCTCACGGTCTCGAAGCTGACGCCCAGATGATCCGCGATGTCCCGCCGCGACATGGGCAGGGCCGTCGCGCCGCCGCCGCGCCGCAGGTCCGCACCCGCCGTGGTTGCAAACTCGGCCAGAAAGTGCATGAGCCGTGCATCCGCGCCGCAGGAGGCGAAGGTAAGCAACTGCGCCTCCCGTTCGCGCAGCAGCTCCTGCACGTGCTGCATCCGCCACTCCGAGAGGGCCGGATCCGCCGCCACCGCCCGCAGAAAGGCGGAGCGCTGCATCGCCCGGATGCGCACGTCGCCCACAGCCTCCGCCGTGAAGCGCCACGCCTCATCAAAGTCGGCACCGATCAGTGACCCCGCACAGGCGAAGTTGACGATGTGTTTCCGGCCGTCTTCAGCGACGTTCATGCAGCGCACGACGCCATGCACGACACGGTAGACCATTTCCGCAGGGTCACCGTCTAGAAATAGAACGGCATCCGCCCTATAGGTGAGCGGCGTTGACTTACGGTCAATCAGCTGAAGAACCCGCTCCGAGCTGTCTTTTTCGTAGGAGATTTTCCGCGACTTAAGTACGATATTCATGGGTCACCTCAGCGCCACGCAATTTGTACAACAATCACTCTAATAGCACTTTTCCAGAATTTCATCCGTCACTGAATTAAGAATACCATTTAATAATGGGAGTCAGTTCCAATTACGATTATCACGCACAATATACACATACTTCATGGGATGAACTGACAACTGCAGAGCGATCTAAGTGGTTCTCTTCTCGCTCATTCTGTGAGGCACTCAACCAGATAGCGAGAAATGAGACTTTCGTAGAGCCTGATCCGGGCGGGAAAACGACGCTGAGATTTTGGCATCAGTGCGTAGGGCAAGGTCCGTGTCGCGCGATGTTTGTTCTTTTTTGGCACAGCCAGACAGGTCGTTGGCCATTCCTGACCGACGCGGCCAACACTTGACGCTAGGGGATCGCCGCGCCGCGCGGTTCTACAGATCACCGAAGAGCGACGCGGCGCCGATGGGACGTACAGGCACTCTCCGGGTAAGCACGCAGTCCGCTCCATGGCGGCCTCCAACGACGCAAAACACAATCAGGTACGGGCTGAGAATGACCTGACATAAGGTAAACGGCCGTTGAGGATTGTCAGTCAGGCAAGAAACTCTTCACGTTGATCAACGTGATTATTCTTTATCCTTAAGGAGCCGTGCCAGATCGGCACGCTCGGCCTCGCTGAGCGGCGCATCGGGCCCGGCGACGCGGCGGCGCGCGTGGCTGCGCATCCACAGCACCGCCCCCAGGCCACCGCCCAACAACAGCACCGGACCCGCTAGCCAGATGAAGGCATTGCCGAGGCTGAGCGGCGGTGTGAGCAGCACATACTCGCCGTAGCGGGCGACCAGGAAGTCCCGCACCTCGTCGTCGGTATCGCCGGCCACCAGCCGCTCCCGCACGACCAGGCGCAGATCGCGCGCAAGGTCTGCGTTCGAGAAATCGATGTTCTCGTTGCGGCAGACGAGACAGCGGATGTCCTCCGAGATCACCCGCGCCCGGGCCTCGAGCGCGGGGTCGTCCAGCATCTCGTCGGGGTTGACCGCCCCCGCCGGCAGCGCAGCGCCCAGGCTCACGCCGACCGCCAGGGCCAGGGCCAGGGCCAGGGGGAGGGTCCAGGACGTCGCGCCCTGCCCTCTCATGCCGGTGCCGCCGCGGCGGGCGCCTCCTGCCGGCGGGCCGCGGCGCCGACGCGGTAGCGCCGGTCGGTGAGGCTCACCAGGCCGCCAAGCCCCATGATCAGAGCGCCGTACCAGATCCAGACCGCGAAGGGTTTGACGTAGGCGCGGACGGTATAGGCGGTCCCGCCCACCTGCTGATCGCCGATCACGACGTAGACGTCGCGCCAGATCGTGGCGTCGATCGCCGCCTCGGTCGTCGGCATCTGGGCGATGGGGTAGATCCGCTTCTCCGCGCACATGGTGTCGACCACTTCGCCGTCGCGCAGCAGGGTGAAGCGACCGAGTTGGGTGGCGAAGTTTCGCCCCTCCTCCCCCTTCAGCCAGGCGTCCTGGCCGATGCCGCAGCCAGCGACCTCGAAGGGCGCGCCGAAGGGCAGATCCTCCACCCCGTCGAAGCGGATGTCGTAGCCGCCCATGGGAATGATGTCGCCGGGCTCGGCCAGGCGAATGTCCTCCCGCTCCCAGGCCGTGATCGCGGCGATGCCGACGACACAGACCGCAAGGCCCGCATGGGCCAGCCATTTGCCCCACTCCGACCGGGGCAGGCGGATCAGGCGCCGGAAGCCGCCCGCCAACCCACTGCGGGGCCAGCCTGCGCGCTCGATGAGCTCGACGATGACCCCCAGGGCCATCCAGGTCGCCAATGCCAGGCCGACGGGTGCCAGCAGCGCCTTGTCCGCCTGCCAGGCCCAGACGGCGCCGCCGACGGCGAGCGCGATGGCGCCTGCCCACCAGAGCTTGCTGACCACCTTGCCGAAGTCGGCGCGCTTCCAGCTCATGAGCGCGCCCACCGGCAGGGCGACAAAGAGGATCAGCATGAAGGGCGTGAAGGCCTGGTCGAAGAAGGGCGCGCCGACCGAGATCTTGGTGCCGTCGACGAACTCCCGCAGCACGGGCGCCAGGGTGCCGACGAAGACCACGGCGCAAGAGACGGCAAGGACGAGGTTGTTGTAGACGAGTGCCCCCTCCCGGCTGACGGGCTGGAAGACACCCTCGGACCGCATCGCAGGGGCGCGCCAGGCAAACAGCACCAGCGAGCCCACGATGGCGACGAAGAGGATCGCCAGGATGAACACCCCGCGCGTGGGGTCGGTGGCGAAGGCATGGACCGAGGTGATGACGCCGGAGCGCACGATGAAGGTGCCGACCAGCGAGAGCGCGAAGGCCAGGATCGCCAGCAGGATCGTCCAGGTCTTCAGCGAGGCTCGCTTCTCCACCACGACGGCGGAGTGCAGGAGCGCCGCGGCGACCAGCCAGGGCATGAAGGATGCATTCTCCACCGGGTCCCAGAACCACCAGCCGCCCCAGCCAAGCTCGTAGTAGGCCCAGTAAGAGCCGAGGGCGATGCCGAAGGTCAGGTTCACCCAGGCGATCAGCGCCCAGGGCCGCACCCAGCGCGCCCAGGCGGCATCCACCCGCCCCTCGATCAGCGCGGCGACGGCGAAGCTAAAGGCCATCGAGAGCCCGACATAGCCCAGGTAGAGAAACGGCGGGTGAAAGGCGAGGCCCGGGTCCTGCAGCAGCGGATTGAGGTCCGACCCGTCAGCCGGCGGGATCGGCAGCCGGTCGAAGGGGTTCGAGGTGAACAGGATGAAGGCCATGAAGGCGACGCCGACCATGGCCTGTACCGCCAGGGCGCGTGCCTTCAGCGGCAGGGGCAATTGCCGACCGAAGGCAGCAACCATGGCGCCGAACAGCGCAAGGATCAGGACCCAGAGCAGCATCGAGCCCTCGTGGTTCCCCCAGACGCCCGTGATCTTGTAGAGCAGCGGCTTGGCGGAGTGGGAGTTGTCCGCGACAAGCTCGACCGAGAAATCCGAGACCACGAAGGCATGGGTCAGCATCGCAAAGGACAGGCCCAGCAGCGCGAATTGCGCCAGCGCCGCCGGCGTCGCGGTGCGCATCCAGTCGACCCAGCCGCGCCCGGCGCCGACCAGCGGGATGCTCATCTGAAACAGCGCCACCGCGAAGGCGAGGGTCAGCGCGAAGTGCCCGATTTCGACGGTCATCCCTGGGTCTCCCTGCGTTTGGGAGAAAATAGTTGCATACACGCGACTTGGACAGACCCTCTCAGCGCGTCCGGAGGGTCGGCGTAATGCCGCAGTGTGGCGCGTCTCTAGGTGAAGAGGCCCACGACCGTGATCACCAGCAGGGTGTAGAGGCCGATACCCGCGGCGACGGCCAGCAGGGCCCCGCCCTTGCCCATGGCGGCCTGTACGGACATCGACAGCCGGGACATGAGCTCGGGCCAAGTGTAGGAGACGAAATCGCCCTGGGTCATCATCGAGATCACCCGCCCCTCGTCATCCACGATCGGCAGGCGGCGGAAGCGCTCGTTCGACATGATCCGCAGCCAGTCGATCAGGTTGTCCTCGGCGCGGGCGACGCGCACCTCGCTGGTCATCACGTCCTTGAGGGTGAGCGTCTCTGGGTCCAGCCCCTCGTTCACCACGCGGGTCATGACATCCCGCTCGGTGAAGACGCCGAGGAGCTTTTGCGCCGGATCGACGATGACGACGGATCCATAGCGGCGGCGGCACATCTCGGCGATGGCCTCGCGCAGGGGCGCCTCCGGCGGCATGGTCAGCACCCGGGGCTTGGAGGTAAATTCCGGCCGGTCCTTGATCCGCATCGCTGGGGTCCCCGTCGCTTGCGCCTCTGGGGGACAAGCTGCCGCGGCGGGTCGCTGCGTCGAGAAGTCATTCACGTCGCAAGCGTTCGTTTCGGCCGGCGGAAGGCGTCACCAAAAGGTGCAACGGCTAGAAGAAGACCGAGCCGTCCATGACGATCACCGCCGGGCCACCGACCTTGACGCCGGTGATCGCTTTGGGGTCGCCCAGGACCTCGACGCTCGCCGTGCCGGGCCGGCCGATGGGATGGCCCTGTTCGGCGGTGAACTGGGCGCCCGGCAGCAGGCCGCGCGCCCAGGCGTAGGCCGCCATGGCGCCGGTCGCCGAGCCAGTGAAGGGATCCTCCGCCGGCTCGGGCGGCAAGAGCTGCAGGCGCGCCGCCGTGTCCCCCGCCGCGGTGAAGCCGCTGGTGACGAAGGGAAAGGGCTCCCAGAAATCATAGGCCTCCTGCGCCGCGCGCACGGCCTCGTGGTCCAGGGAGACCCGCGACAACGCCTCGTGCCCGGTCAGCCGGGTGACGCAAAAGGCGTTGCCGGTGCTCACCGTCTGCGGCGTGCCCAGGATGTCCTCGGGCTGCAAGCTGAGGAGCGGGGCGATGCGCTCTGCCGGATGCTCGTCGCCGAAGACCGGCGCGGGCTTAGTCATGGTGTAGACGGGCTCTGCTGGCGCGCGGTCGACCTCCACCGTCACCACGCCGCCGCCAAGCTCCAGCGTAAAGCGCTCCCGCCCGGCCAGGGCGCCGACCCGGTCCAGCGCCGCGGCCGTCGCGACCGTCGGATGGCCCGCGATCGGGATCTCGCGGCTGGCGAGGTAGTAACGCGCGCCAAAGTCGGCCCTGTCGGAGGGCACGATGAAGGAGCATTCGGACAGCCGCGTCTCGCGCGTGAAGGCGAGGCGCTGCTCGACCGGGATCTCGGCGGCATCGAAGACCACCGCGCAGGGGTTACCGGCCAGACGTTGCGTCGTGAAGGCGTCGGCCCAGATGACGCGGCGAACGATGGTGCGGGCCATGGTTCAGGATCCGCCCGCGCTCGCGCCCGCCTTGGGCGCCCCGAACTCGGGCTGCCAGTGGCCCTGTTCCTTGAGCGCGTCGGCGACTTCCTTGGGGATGTAGTTCTCGTCGTGCTTGGCCAGGACCTCGACCGCCTCGAACCGGCCGTCGCGCCAATAGCCCTCGGCCACGATCCCCTGCCCCTCGCGGAACAGATCGGGCAGCACGCCCACAAAGGCCACGGTCACCGAGCCGCCGCCGTCGGTCACCTCGAAACGGACCTCCTCGCTCTCGCCCCGGACGACGGAGCCATCCCGGACCAGGCCGCCGATGCGCAGCAGCCGATCCGGCGCCGGCCGCTCCGCCAGGATCTGGGTTGGGCTTTTGAAAAACGCGATGGTGTCCTGGAAGGCAAAGCCGACCAGGGCCGCGGCCCCTGCCATCAGCACGCCGCCGAGGGCCAGCATCTGGATCCGTCTTGCCTTGCGTCCTGCCATCGTCGCTGCTCGCCACCGTCGCTTGCTGAGGAATAGTTGCTGTTGAGTGCGCTTGGCCGCAAGCGGCTGCGCGCCTTTGACCAGCGATATCCTGCCGCTCTCAGGGAAAAAGCGGCGCCTGCATCAGTCCCTCGGTCTCGTCAAAGCCCAACATAAGGTTGGCGCACTGCAGACCCATGCCCGCGGCCCCCTTCACCAGGTTGTCGAGCGCCGAGAAGACGATGATCCGCCCCGGGCGCCGGTCGGCCACGACGCCGAGGTGGCAGAAGTTCGAGCCGCGCACATGCCGGGTGGCCGGCGCCTCGCCGAGCGGCAGGACCACGATGAACGGCTCCGCGGCATAGGCGGTGGTCAGGGCCGCATGGGCAGCCTCCGCCTCGCCGCGCAGGTAGATCGTCGCCAGGATGCCGCGGTTCTGGGGCAAAAGATGCGCGGTGAAGCTGCAGGTCACCGGCCGGCCGGCGGCCAGGCTCATCTCCTGATCGAACTCCGCCATATGGCGGTGCTTGGCGATGTTGTAGGCATGGAAGCCCTCCGACACCTCGGTGTGCAGCAGCCCCTCCTTCGCCGACCGCCCCGCGCCGGAGACGCCGGTGGCAAGGTCAATGACGATCTCCTCGGGATCGATCACGCCGGCGCGCAGCAGCGGCAGCACGGCAAGGTTACCCGTAGCGGCGTTGCAGCCGGTGGCCGCCACCAGCCGGGCGGACCGGATCTCCTCGCGATAGACCTCCGGCAGGCCATAGACAGCCTCGCCCTGAAGTTCCGGCGCCTGATGGGCCCGGCCGTACCACTGGGCATAGACGTCGAGATCACGGAGGCGAAAGTCGGCGGAGAGATCGACGATCTTCATGTCGCGCGGCAGGGCCCTTACGACTTCCTGTGTCGTGGCATGCGGCAGGGCGCAGAACGCCAGGTCGATGGCGGAGAAATCCGTATCTTCGATCCGCGTCAGCCGCGGCAGGGCGAGGTGGCGCAGATGCGGAAAGACCGCGGCCATCTGCTCGCCCGAGCGCCGGTCAGCGGTCAGCGCGGCGACCTCAAGGTAGGGATGGGTCGCGATCAGGCGCACGAGTTCGGCGCCCACGTAGCCGCTCGCCCCCAGGATCGCCACCTGCGCCTTTTGCATCGCCCTGCCCGCCCGTTCGTGCCCGCCTCGTCAAAGGACGGCGGTGATACGACGGGCCGATGCCAGGCGCAAACCCCTCAGGCGACCGTTAGGGCCGCTTTACCGCCGCATCGTCGGACGATGGGAAAGCGCCCGCGGGGAGAGCCTCAGCCGAGGTAAAGCCCCGGGGGCATGTCCTGCACCTCACGGGGGCCGAGGGCATAGGTAGCGCTGCGCAGGTAGTCCATCAGACCCTTGGGATCCTTGCGCCGGGCCTCGATCTCCTGCGGCGGGATCGGATCGCCGATGACCATCTTCAGCGGCGTGTTCACCCGGCTGTCGAACTCGTTGATCAACAGCGCCGTTCGCAGGGTCGCGTGCAGGTGGCTGGCGATCTGGAAGGCCCGGCTGTTGGCGCCGTCGAAGAAGACGGGGATCACCGTCGCATCGGAGCGGGCGATCATCTTGGCGGTGAAGGTCTTCCACTCCGGGTCCGCGGGGCGCGAGAACAGCTTGGCCGAGGTCGAGACCGTGCCGCCGGGAAAGATCCCGATCGCGCCGCCGTCGCCGAGGTAGGCCAAAGCCTCTTTGCGGGTCTGGATGTTAATGCGCTGGGACTCTTTGCTGTCGCCGAAGTCGATGGGCAGGATGATCTTCGACAGATCCTTGGCGCGGCGGAACACGATGTGCGCGATGATGCGGAAATCGCCCCGCGTCTCGGACAGCACCCGCCCCATCGCAAGGCCGTCGAGGATGCCATAGGGGTGGTTGGCGACCAGGATCAGCGGCCCCTCGCGCGGGATGCCGGCGGTGCCGTTGCCGCCCATCTCCAGCGTGATGCGATAGCGCTCGCGCATCACCTCCCAAAAGTCCCGGCCCGCGGCGACCTCTTGCTCGTAGCCATCGGCCATGCGCAGCAGGCGCGGCCGGCCCGTCAGGTTCTCGATCGAACGGATCACCGCGCGGGAGGCCCGGGTGCGGCCATAGAAGGAATAGCTGATATCGCGCGGCGCCATCCCGTCGGAGGTTTGAGCCTCGGCCGAGCGGCGGGCCGCAAGGGCCCGTTTCAGACGTCCCGCCGGGGCAGTGGCTGCGCCATGGGCTTCCTCCAGCGGCGGCGGAGGCGCCCCCTCAGTTTCGTCCCGTCCCCCTGTCGACGTCTCGTTCGTCACCGGCATGGCCTCACGCTTCTGCATTCATCCCCGTTTTATGATCGTGCAGAGAGCGTGGCAATTCCATCCCTGCGTGCGCCCGCTTGCCGGTTGAAAGGCCCGTTTGGCGAGCCATCCTACGGCGTGGATTGATAAACAGGAGCTTCGTCATGGACTGGGGCGCGCTCATCCTCTTCTTCGTCGCAGCCTTTGCCGCCGCCTCGGCAGGCGGCATCTTCAAGCCCGGCACCTGGTACGAGGGCCTCAATCACCCGCCCTGGCGGCCGCCCAACTGGGTGTTTCCGGTGGTCTGGGCGCCGCTCTTCTGCATGATCGCCGTCTCGGGTTACCTTGTGCAGCAGGCGGCCGGCTGGTCCGGCGCAGGCCTGGCGCTGACGGTCTATTTCCTCCACCTCGGCGTGAACTGGGCCTGGTCGGCGGTCTTCTTCGGGATGCGGCGCATCGACCTCGCCCTGGCGGAGGTGGGGCTGCTCTGGCTCGCCATCCTCGCCACCATGGCGCTGTTCTTTCCCATCAGCGCGACGGCGGGCTGGCTGCTGGTGCCCTATCTCGCCTGGGTCAGCTTCGCCGCCTACTACAACCTGGTGATGCTGCGCCTGAACCCCCAGACCGGCCGGAGCGCCGCATGACCACGACGCCAAAGACCATTCTCGTCCTGGGCGCCACCAAGGGCATCGGCCGCGCGACGGTCGAGCGGGCACTGGCGCAGGGCCACCGGGTGCGCGCCTTCGCCCGCAACCCCGACGCGCTCGACCTGACCGATGAGGGCTTGGAGAAGGTGGCGGGCGATGCCCTCGATCCTGTCGCGGTCGCGGGGGCGCTCGAGGGGGTGGATGCGGTTGCCTATACCCTCGGCGTGCCGATCAACCGCGACACGGTGATGGGGCAGGTCGATTTCTTCTCCCGCACCACCGCCGTGCTGCTGGAGGCGATGGCTGCCGCGGGCGTGCGCCGGCTGGTGGCCGTGACGGGCTTCGGCGCCGGCGACAGCCGCGACGTGATGAGCGTGCTCGAGCGTCTGGGCCACGGCGCAATCCTGGGCCGCATCTACGACGACAAAACCCGGCAGGAGGCGCTGATCCGTGAGAGCGACACGGACTGGACCATCGCCCGCCCGGTGATCCTGACGAACGGCGGCCCCTCAGGCCGATATCTGGTGATGGAAGAGCCCGCTGCCTGGCGCAACGGCCTGATCTCCCGCGCGGATGTCGCCGACTACATCGTCCGTGCGATCGAGGAGAACAGCCAGATCCACGGCACCCCGGTCCTGGCCTACGGCCCCGCTGGCAAGAAAGCCGGCAAGAAAAAGGCCGCCTGAACGGCAAAGCGCCGCGGTCGGGGACCGCGGCGCCTGATCGAGGGTTCGCGCGCGCTTAGCGCTTGGAGAACTGGAAGCTGCGGCGGGCCTTGCGCTTGCCGTACTTCTTGCGCTCCACCACGCGGCTGTCGCGGGTCAGGAACCCGGCGGCCTTGAGCGGGGAGCGCAGCTCGGGGTCGTAGAGGCTGAGCGCCTTGGAGATCCCGTGCTTCACCGCGCCGGCCTGGCCCGACAGGCCACCGCCCTTGACCGTGGCCATCACATCGAACTGGCCGGCCACATTGGCGACCCGGAACGGCTGGTTGATGATCATCTGCAGCACCGGACGGGCGAAGTAGACCTCGATCTCCTTGCCGTTGACCGACACGCGGCCCGAACCCGGCTTCACCCAGACGCGGGCCACCGCGTCCTTGCGCTTACCCGTGGCGTAGGAGCGGCCGAGCGCGTCGCGCACGGGCTCCCGCGGGGCCTGCACCTCGATATCGGCGTCCATGCCTTCGGCAATGACGGCGTTCTCGGCGACCGCATCCTTGAGCTGGTCGAGCGATTTGATTTCCTCGGCCATCAGCGGGCTCCCTGCGTGTTTTTGGCGTTCGCGCCGGCGACGTCGACGACGGCGGGCGTCTGGGCGGTGTGCGGATGCTCACCGCCGGCATAGACGCGCAGGTTCGTGAGCTGGCGGCGCGTCAGCGGCCCGCCCGGCATCATGCGCTGCACGGCCTTGTGGATCACGCGCTCGGGGAAGCGCCCCTCCAGCAGCTGATCGGCCGTGCGGCTCTTGATCCCGCCGGGATAGCCGGTGTGCCAGTAGTAGGTCTTGTCGCGGCGCTTGTTGCCCGTCAGCTTCACCTTCTCGGCGTTGATGACGATCACGTTGTCGCCCATGTCCATATGCGGCGTGAAGCTGGCCTTGTGCTTGCCGCGCAGGCGCATGGCGATGATCGAGGCGAGGCGGCCGAGCACGACGCCCTCGGCGTCGATCAGCACCCACTCCTTTTCGATCTCCGCCGGTTTGGCAGAATAGGTTTTCATCGCGGTTCCATCCCGTGCTCTCTGGCGCGCGGATATGCCGACGGGCGCGACTCAGGTCAAGAGGGTGGCGGTCGAATTTCCCGTTCAAAACCAGCGATCTACAATTGCGGTATCAGAACACCCCAAAATCGATAGCGCCCACACCTAGGGTCCGCCGCGCGGCAGCGGCGCGGGAGGAAAGCGTGGATCAACCAGCAGGCAACGGCGGCGGCAGCGCCGAGAACCTGGCTGAGCGGCACCAGACCCTGGCCTTCCCCACCCCGATCTTCACCTATGTCTGGAAGGACATGGCCGAGGCCAACGCCGCCCTGAAGGAGGAGATCCTGCAGCGGGAGGCCGCGGGGCCCGGCGCGCTTCGCTCCAACGTGGGTGGCTGGCACTCCGAGCCCGATCTCTTCCGGTGGGGCGGCTCGGCGGTCGTGGCCTTCGGCACCCGGCTCAACCGTTTTGCGCGCGACGTGATCCGCACGACCACCGCGCTGGAGGGAGGACAGCGCCTCGCCATGAAGCTGGAGGCCTGGGCCAATGTCTCCCGCGCGGGCGACTACAACGGGCTGCACGAGCACCGCTCCTCCCACTGGTCCGGGGTCTACTACGTCTCGGCCGCGGCGCAGACGCCGGGCGACGTGAACGGCGGCAAGCTGGAACTGGTCGACCCCAGGGTCGCGATCAACATGCTCGGCCCGCCGGGCTCGATGTTCGAAAAGCGCTTTCTGGTCGATCCGCGCCCGGGGCTGATGGCCTTCTTCCCCAGCTGGCTGAAGCACATGGTCCATCCCTTTCGGGGCGAGGGCGTCCGCATCTCCATCGCCTACAACATCGCCCTCCAAAGCGCTCCGAAGGACGAAGGGAAAGCCGGCCAGCCGAACACAGAGACCGCGGCCTCCTCACCGCCCGCCGCGAATTGACGCACGCGGCAACCCTACGTGCCGTGGGCTGCAGGGGTGCTCGCCCAGCACGATCAGAACATTAACGCGTGATCTTCCAGCGATCCCATGCCGAACCGCCAACAGCAGTAGGTCGCGCAGCCGAACGCCGACACAAGAGTGATAAGGGCAAAGCGTAACGGCAGGGGTGTCATGAAAGGTTGAGGAGATCGCCATGCACCGCCTTACCGTCGTCTGCACTGTGTTTCTGACCGTCGCCGCCGGCCATGCGGCCGCCGCCACGACAACCTATAGCTTCGATGCCACGCTCACCGGCACGTTCGGCTCGCTGGCGGAGGACACCTTTGTCGACACGGTAGCGGCGGCGTCAGGCATCAGCGGCACGCTGGTTATCGACGATACGCTGGTCGACACCGGGGTCACCTTCGGCGGCGACCCGTTCTTCCGCTATGCGCCACCGACGCTGGACATCGCCGGCCTCACCCCCTCGCCCTCCGTCGTGCCGCTGTCCGGGACGACGGTCCTTCCGGCGGGTGGTCAGGTCACCGGGAATTCGGAGAGCTTTCAATCTGGGGTGACGCCAGCCGATACGTACCTTCTGCCGACCTTCAACTTCTTGGCGCAGGACCCGTCGATCCTGGATGCCGGCGTCCTGCCCGATTTCGCCAACCTCGCCGCCTTCACGTCGGCCACAATCACCCTCACGGCGACCGAGTGGGATGGCACCAGCTTCGGGAACAGCGAGATCGCTCTGCTGGAGATCACGTCGATCACGGAACCTGGGTCGACGACTGTCATCCCGCTGCCCGCCTCTGCGGGCTTTCTGATGCTCGCGATCGGCGCCCTCGCCGCACAGGGGGCTCGACGCCGGTCTAAACGGCGAGCTTAGCGGCCCCCGGGCGGGATGGCGTAGGTCACGCTGGCGTGGGCGACGGGGCCGGAGAGCCCAGGCTGGGTGAGGGTGACGTCGCCGACCGCGAGACTGCGGCCGAGCTTGAGGATCCGCGCCTCGCCCCACAGGTCGGCCGCCGCGGGCTTGCGCATGAAGTTGATCGTGAGCGAGGTCGTGACCGTCAGCGCCTCGCGCCCGATCATCGCCAGGGTCGCGGCGTAGAAGGCGCAATCCGCCAGCGCGAACATGGAGGGGCCAGATACCGTGCCGCCCGGGCGCAGGTGCTGCTCGCCGACATGCAGGCGCATGACCGCCACCATGGGCGCAACGGAGACCACCGAGAGCTCGCCCCGGATCTGCGGAAAGACCTCGTGTAGAAAGGCCGCCAGGGCCTCCCGGTCCAACGCGGGTGCTTGGGGTTCGGTCATCGCGCATCCTCCCGCGGCCGCTCTGCCACGGTGCGGCGGTCAGGACCAGGGGCAGGGCCAGGGGGCTGTCAGGTGGCGCGGATCTTCGTGTGCGGCGGATAGGCAAGGGCGAAGAGTGCCGAGACGGTGATCATCGTGAGCACCACGGCGCCGCCTTGGTGCCAGATCGCGATCTCCAAGGGGGCCGCGTGGATCACCGTGACGATGCCGATGACGGTCTGTGCCAGCACGCCGAGGGCGATGGCCGCGCCATGCCAGCGGATCGCCGCTTCCCGCCGCCGCCACAGCGCCCAACCGGCGGCGAGGCCCACCAGCAGCACCAGATAGCCCAGCATGCGGTGGACGAACTGCACGGTGCCGGCGTTCTCGAAGAAGTTGCGCCACCAGGGATCGAGGATCATCGGATCGGGCGGAATGAACTGGCCCAGCATCAGCGGCCAGTCGGGGTAGCCGCGGCCCGCATCGATCCCCGCCACCAGCGCCCCCACCAGGATCTGCAGAAAGCCGAGGCTGGCGAAGGCGAGGAGCAGGCCCTTGCCCTGGAGCGTCCGGCGACGGCGCGCCTGCAGGACCTCCGTCTCCTCCAGCACGATGCGCCGGGCGTACCAGACCAAGAGCCCGAGGATCACGAAGGCGAGGCCGAGGTGGGTCGCCAGGCGGTAGGAGGCGACATCGAGCCGCCCCACCAGACCCGAGGAGACCATCCACCAGCCGATGGCGCCTTGGACGCCGCCCAAGAGGCCCGGGATCACCAGCCGCCCGGTCCAGCCCTTCGGCACCAGGCGCAGGGCGAGGAAGGCGCCCAGACCGACGGCCCAGACCAACCCGATGAAGCGCCCGAGCTGGCGATGCCCCCATTCCCACCAATAGATCGGCTTGAAGTCGTCGAGCGTCATCCAGTGGTTCTGCTCCTGGAACTCGGTCGTGGTTTGGTAGAGCGCGAAGGCCTCCTCCCAATCCGCGTCCGACAGGGGCGGGATGGCGCCCATGACCGGGTCCCAGATGGTGATCGACAGGCCGCTGTCGGTCAGCCGCGTGAGCCCGCCGACCAGGATCATGACGACGACGAGCGCGGCGAGCGTCCAGAGCCAGGCGGCAATCGGCCCACGCGCCCCGCCGCTGGCGCGCCGGGGTGGCGTGGCCCGGGTGGGGGCCTGGGCGGCGCTGTCGGCCGCCACTTCCTCGAATACCGCGCCCTTCTTCATGGGTCCTCAGCTCGTTCCTTGCCTTCGCGGCGGAGATAGACCTGCGGCGCAGGCGCCGCAACGCAAGCCGTGGCGCAGCGTCGCCGCAGGCTCAGGGCACAGCGTCGCCGCAGGCTCAAGGCACGCGGCGGCGTTTCGGCCCATCGGCCAGCGCCCGTAGGACACCGAAGAGCGTGCGGACGTCCTGATCGGTGAGGCTCTGGCGTTCGAAGAGATTGCGCAGGTTCGCCTCCATCGAGGGACGCTTGTGCTCGGGGAAGAAGAAATGCGCCGCCTCGAGTTCGGCGACCAGGTGGTCGAGCATGACCGTGACATCGCCCTTGTCGGCGAGGGCGGATTTGCCGGTCGACAGCACCTCGGCGGGGGCGCCCACGGTCGCGCGGCGCCATTCGTAGGAGACCAAGAGCACACATTGCGCCAGGTTCAGCGAGGCGAAACCCGGGTTCACGGGCACCGTCACGATGGCGGAGGCGCCGACAATATCCGCATTGGCGAGGCCCGCACGCTCGCCGCCGTAGAGGATGCCCACGCGGGTGCCGTCGGCGATATGCGCCGCCGCCTCTCGCATGGCGGCCTCGGGCGTGAGCACGCGCTTGGTGAGCTCCCGCGGGCGGGCGGTGGTGGCATAGACGACGGCGCAGTCGGCCACGGCCTCGGCGGTGGTGGCGAAGACGCGGGCATCGTCCAGCACGGTCCCGGCGCCGGAGGCGGTGGCCACCGCAGCTGGGTTTGGCCAGCCATCGCGCGGTGCGACGAGCCGCATCCGGTCGAGGCCGAAGTTGAGCATGGCGCGGGCCGCCGCGCCGATGTTCTGGCCCATCTGCGGCGCGACCAGGATAGTGAAGGGGGCGGCGACCTCGGCCATGGGCTTCTCCGGCTGAACGGCGCTGCCCATAGCCCGTTGATGCAGAGGTGCCAAGCGCCGGCGGGCGTTGTGGCCCCTTCCCAGGGGTATGTGGTGCATGGCTCCCGAGCCCTCCCGCGTCAGGATAGACACGCCGTGGCAAACGGAGGGTGAAGGCCGAGAGATCTCGAACGGTTTCATCGGGCAATGACGCGGTCAAAGCGGTAGCCTTGCACCGCGACCGGATCGCTGCCTTCACTGTCGCCGCCGCTCTGCAGTGCTGCTCGGAAGGCGGAAAGGGAGGTCCAGCGCCAGCCCTTGCTACCGACAAGCCCAATCCGCCTTCGGGCTTTCTTCAGCAAAAGCTATCTATGCTGACGCGGGTGGGCGCGGGCGCCATCGGGCGGCATACGGGTCTCTAGCGCACCCTCCTGGCTACGGACCAGCGCCTGCGTCAGCGGCGGATCAGCCAGAGGGCGCTCTCCGGTGCCTCGGCCGGCAGGGGCAGTGGCGCGATGGATAGGTGATCGGCCGCGCCGGCGCGCGTGCGCGCGTAGTGGCTTGCCCAGAGGATCGACGCCCCGCCGCCCAGCAGCCAGCCCGACAGGCCAAGCTGCTCGGTATAGCCGCGCCAGGCCCAGCTCGCTGGGTAGGGGTCGGGCAGGAAGACATCGTGCAGATGGATCAACACCCCCGGCCGCAGGACGGGCAGGATCGCATTCAGGATGAGATCCACGTCAGTGCCGGGCCAGAGCAGATGGGAGCTGTCGAAGAAGGCGATATCGCCCACCTCCAACGCCTCGAACCGCGCGAGATCCGCCTGCCCCAGCACTCGCCGCTCCCAGGTCACGGGCAGGTCCAGCAAAGCGGCGCGCGGTGCAGGGTCGATACAAGTGATCGTGGTCGAGAGACCCTCGGCCCGCACCGCCTCGGCCATAAAGCGGGTGGAGTGGCCGGAGCCCACCTCGACGATCCGCCTGGGCCGGGCGGCGGCCACGATGGCATAGGCCGCCGCCCCGTCGAGCCGCGGATACCAGGACTGGCCCCAGCGCGGCCGCGGCGCGGGCCCGTCGAGCGCCGCCAGCGCCCCTGCCCGGGCGCCGATCGCCGCCAACACATCCGCTGACGTGAGCATCCCGCCCGTTGCCTCTGCGGCAAATGCCCCTGCAAACGCCGTCTCGAGCGCGGGATAGCCCGCGGGCAAGCCCACGGTCGCGGCATAGCGGTAGGGGCTAAAGAACCCCCGCGGCCGACCCAGCAGCGTCGCCGCCCCCATCATGAGCCGACGCCATCGCTCTCGCATGCTGTCCTCCCCGATCGCGCCTTCGGCTCCGTCGCGGCAGCCCACCGATATTGCAAGCGGAAGATAGTGACCTAGATAATCATTATCTAGCTAAGGATATCCCATGACCCCTCTCGTCATCCTCGCCCGCATCACGCCGAAACCCCACCACCGCGAGGACGCACGTCAGGCGATCCTCGACATCCTGCCCCAAACCCGTGCCGAGGCAGGGTGTGCACAGTTCGATCTGTGTGACGGTGAGGGGGACGATAGGGCGCTCTACCTCGTGGAACGCTGGGCGGACGACGCCGCGCTCACCGCGCATTATGCGCAGCCCTATGTCCAGCGGGTCTTCGAAGCCTACGAACGCTGGCTCGCCCACCCCCCTGAGATCACGCGCCTGCGCCCCGTCGAGGACTGATCCCGGTGTTCTTCCTCAAGGACCTGCCGACCCAAGCGATGCTGGAGGGCTACTCGGCGCGCTTCGCGGGAATGGCGCCAGAGGCCGTCGCGGAGGCCCTGGCCCGGCTACGATGGGCGAGCCTCCTGCTCCGTGATCTGGAGGCGTACTTCGCTCAGCATGGCCTCGGACAGACGCAGTTCCTGGTCCTGATGGTCATCGATCGCGAGCCGGAGCGTGAGACCCTCCTGCCAAGCGAGATCGCCGATCGCCTCGACATCTCGCGCCCGATCGTCAGCAACGTAACGCGCCGCCTTATCGAGCAGGGTCTCCTGACGCAGACCACCACCCGCGGGGACGCCCGCACCCGGCCGCTGAAGCTCACGGAAGCGGGGGCTGATCGACTGAGCGCGCTCCTACCCGGCTATTTCGACCTTCTGCGTGATCGCGTCGCCGCCAGAACGCCCTGAACCCCACGCCCTGAACACCGCGCGACGCCTGGATCGGAGGGCATCAGGTCACATCCGTGGATCGGAACGCCGCGTTGCAGTGCGGAAAGCGCGTCGCTATACCGCGCGCACCCCCGCGGGTTGCGGAAACGAACTGGGAGAAGACGCGATGTCGAAGATCAAAGTGGACAATCCCGTCGTCGAACTCGACGGCGACGAGATGACCCGGATCATCTGGGACTTCATCAAGCAAAAGCTGATCCTCCCCTACCTCGACATCGACCTGAAGTACTACGACCTCGGCATCGAGGCGCGCGATGCGACCGACGACCAGATCACCGTTGACGCCGCCAACGCGATCAAGGAGTTCGGCGTGGGCGTCAAATGCGCCACGATCACGCCGGACGAAGCGCGGGTCGAGGAGTTCGGCCTGAAGCGCATGTATCGCAGCCCCAACGGCACCATCCGCAACATCCTGGGCGGCGTGATCTTCCGCCAGCCGATCATCTGCCGCAACGTGCCCCGCCTGGTGCCGGGCTGGACCAAGCCCATCGTCGTCGGCCGCCATGCCTTCGGCGATCAGTACCGCGCCACCGACTTCCTGTTCCCCGGCGCCGGCACCCTGACCATCAAGTTCACCGGCGCCGATGGCGAAGTGATCGAGCGCGAGGTCTTCCAGGCCCCCGGCTCCGGCGTCACCATGGCCATGTACAACCTCGACCAGTCGATCATCGACTTCGCGCGGGCCTCGATGAACTACGGCCTGTCGCTCGGCTGGCCGGTCTATCTCTCGACCAAGAACACCATCCTCAAAGCCTATGACGGGCGCTTCAAGGACCTGTTCCAGAAGGTCTACGAGGAGGAGTTCGAGGAGAAGTTCAAGGCCGCCGGCATCCTCTATGAGCACCGCCTGATCGACGACATGGTCGCCTGCGCGATGAAGTGGAACGGTGGCTATGTCTGGGCCTGCAAGAACTACGACGGTGACGTGCAGTCCGACACGGTGGCCCAGGGCTTCGGTTCGCTCGGCCTTATGACCTCGGTCCTGATGACGCCGGACGGCAAGACGGTCGAGAGCGAGGCCGCCCACGGCACCGTCACCCGCCACTACCGCCAGCACCAGAAGGGCGAGCAGACCTCGACCAACTCCATCGCCTCGATATTCGCCTGGACCGGTGGGCTGAAGCACCGCGCCAAGCTCGACGACAACGCGGCGCTCCTGAGCTTTGCCGAGACCATGGAGCGGGTGGTAGTCGAGACGGTCGAGAGCGGCGACATGACCAAGGATCTCGCCCTGTTGGTGGGTCCCGACCAGGGCTGGCTGACCACCATGGGCTTCCTCGAGAAGGTTGACGAGAACCTCAACAAGGCGCTCTGAACGACCGAACAGGGTAGCCGGCGGCCGATCGCCCCGCCGCCGGCCCCGGCTCCCCCCGCGCCGTCGGGCCTATCCGATTACAAAGCGTCAAGATGCATCGGGTAGATCTGATCGGCGGATGAGGGGAGAAGCTGTGACGACGGGGCATGAGGAACGGGTCGCGCGCCACACCGCCTGGCTGGAGGCGGAGGGGCTCAAGATCGCGCTCGAGCAGGCGGAGCGCACGCGAAGCCAGCTCCTCGCGGCGATCCGGGTGCTGTCGGATGGCTTCGTCATCTACGACCGAAACGATCGGCTGGTCCTCTGCAACGAGCGCTACAAGGAGTTCTACCCGCTCACGGCCCCAGTCATGCAGACCGGCGCCCGGTTCGAGGACATCCTGCGCTACGGCATCTCGGTCGGCGAGTACGCGATCCCCCCGGGGGAGGAAGAGGCCTGGCTCGCGGAGCGTCTCGACGTTCACCGCCAAGCCGAGACCATGATCGAACAACCCCTATCCGACGGGCGCTGGCTGCGCATCGTCGAGCGTGCCATGCCGGACGGCGGCCGCGTCGGCCTGCGCATCGACATCACCGCGCAAAAGCGGGCGGCGGAGCGGCTGGCCGCCATCATCCGGGGCACCAACGCGGGCACCTGGGAGCTGAACATCCAGACCGGCGAGGCGATCTTTAACGAGCGCTACGCGGAGATGATCGGCGAGACGGTCGAGAGCCTGGGCCCGCAGCAGTTCGAGACCTTCCGAAGCCGTGTCGACCCGGGGGACCTAGCGTCCGCCGAGGCCGCCATGGAGGCGCATCTCGGCGGCGAGAGCGAATTCTTCCAGGCCGAGTTTCGCATGCGCCACCGCGAGGGGCACGAGGTCTGGATCCTCAGCCGCGGGCGCATCGGCTCCTGGACTTCGGATCACCGGCCGCTGTGGATGTACGGGACCCACCACGAGATCACGGCCCGCAAGACCGCAGAGGCAGCGCTGCGCGCGGCCCATGCCGCCGCCGAGGCTGCCAACGACGCCAAGAGCACCTTCCTTGCGCAGATGAGCCACGAGATCCGCACGCCCATGAACGGCATGCTCGCCATGATCGACGTGCTGACCGAGGAGATGGACAACCCCTCCCACGCCGAGATGTTGAACACGGTGCGCGAAAGCGGCGAGGCCCTGATGCGGATCCTCAACGATCTGCTCGACGTCTCGAAGATCGAGGCCGGCCGGGTGGACGTCGAGTGCATCCCCTTCGTCCCTGCGGATGTCGCCCAGCGTATCGAGGCCCTGCACCGCCATGCCGCCGCCGAGAAGGGGCTTTCCTTCACGGTCGAGACCCATGGCCCGGTCGAGGTTCCCCGCATCGGCGACAGCCACCGCCTCCTGCAGATCCTGCACAACCTCATCTCCAACGCGATCAAGTTCACGCCCAAGGGCACCGTGCGGGTCTCGCTGGCCGCCCACCCGGCGGAGGGGTTGGTGCTGACGGTCAGCGACGACGGCATCGGGATGACCCCGGCCCAGGCGGAGAAGATCTTCGAGAGCTTCAGCCAGGCCGATGTCTCCACGACGCGTCGGTTCGGGGGCACCGGGCTTGGCATGGCCATTGTCCGCGGGCTGGTCGACCTGATGCAGGGCAGGATCGATGTGGCCACCGCGCCGGGCGAAGGAACCAAGATCACCATCGCCGTCCCCCTGCCCCTGGCGATGGGCGAGCTCATGCCCGAAGAAGACCGCAAGGAAACGGCCCTGCCCCCGGGCCTGCGTGTGATGGTGGTGGACGACAGCCAGACCAACCGCCTGGTCATGTCGCGCCTGCTGTCGCAGTTGCAAGCCTCGAGCGTGCTGGCGGAGGATGGGCCGACGGCGGTGCAGAAGGCCCGCACCGGCGATTTCGACGTGATCATGATGGACATCTCGATGCCCGACATGGACGGCGTCACCGCCCTCTCGATCATCCGGGAGGAGGCGACGACAGACGGCCGCGCGCCCTGCCCCGTGCTGGCGGTCACCGCCAATGCCCTGCCTGACCAGGTCCGGTCCTACATGGACGCCGGTTTCATCGGCCATCTCGCCAAGCCGGTAAGCCGCCAGCGCGTGCGCGACGCGCTCACCAAGGCGCTCCAGCAGGGCGATCCTAACTCCGGAACCGCAGCGTCCGCGGCCTGACCGGGTTCACGAAGTCCCGCTGTTCGTGGCGGTGATCGCGCCACTCCCGCTTGACCCGCAGCCACCACTTCATCTGCGCATCGGCGTCGGTCACCAGCATCTGGGGCGGGTCGTACTTCAGGCCTTCGTTTTGCTTGACGATGATATCGCCGTCCTGCTCCAGAAACCGCCGCGCGGCGGAGCGCACGAGCGGCGCCATCCAATCGAGCCCCGGCATGGTCCACCACAGCGCCTGCAGCATCTGGGTGTTGCGCCCGTCCATGGGCGTGATCGCCAGCAGGTTCAGGATGGCGTGGCGGTCGCCGATGATCCGCTCGATCCGCAGGCCGGGGATCTGCAGCGTGATCTCGGTCCGCACATTCGCGCCCAACAAGCGGTGGAAGGGCGTGACGTTGCGGATCGGATGCATCGCCATGCGCCAGCCGAGGGGGGCAGGTTCAAAGACCTTGGCCTTGTCACGTAGCGTCGCCTCGTTTCGGCGCATCCACCAGGCCCGGTGCACGAAGGGGATATGCGCGGGATCCATCATCCCGAAAGCGGCGTTGTCGAAGTCCGAGCGGTAGTGCAGCGCCACCGCCGCCTGGGGCGCGCGATCCTCCACATCCGGCAGGGGCGGCGGCGGCGCAGGCGTCCTGTCCGCCGACACCGCCTCGTCCGCCAGGAAAATCCAGATCAGCCCCTGCCGCTCCGCCACCGGCCAGGTCGCGCATTCGATCCGGCTCACATCGACGTTCTGCTCTGCCAGGAGGGAGGGGATCAGCGTGCAGACCCCGTCCTGCCCAAAGCGCCAGCCATGATAGCCGCACTGCACGGTATCGCCGTCGAACCGCCCGAAGCGCAGCGGAATACCCCGGTGCGGGCAGAGATCCTTGAGCGCGAAGACCTGTCCGTCGCGCCGGCGGGCAAAGAGGATCGGCTCGCCGAAGAACTCCCGCCCCGCCATCTTACCGGGCTTCAGCGCCGCACTGGGCAGGGCGACGTACCAGGCACCGCGGACGAAGGGGTCCTCCTGCGCCGGCTGGGGCACCGGATTGTCCTCGATCTGCGGTCTCTGCTCGCCGTCCATCGCCCGTCCGATCTCTCAGCCCCTCTGCGGTGTAGGCGAACGGGGGGCTCGCTTCAACGCGACATGGCCGGGGCCCTCGCGGCCGCCACCGTGACGCCACCGCGGTCTGCGCCATATGCCCGTCCGGGCGGCCAAGCAGAAACGGGGGAACGCGCCATGCAACTGTCAAAGGCGCCGGTGCCGAATTTCGACCAGGCGATGGAGTTGCTCACCCATGCCGAGGCGGCGATCCACCGCGGCGAGGCGCAGGCGCGGGCCTTCATGATCATGAACGCGGCCCTCGCCGCGACCGCCTGGGCCAATCCCACGGCGACGGGCGCCCTGTTCCTCACCCTCTCCGCCCTCGGGGCCGTCGCCCTCGGCTCCTGGGTGCTGCTGTTTGCGGGCGGCGGCGGCAAGCAGATGAAGGACGCGCGCCAGGCGCTCTACCTCGATGCGATCGGCGAGAAGGACACCTACGAGGAGTTCCTGCGCACCTTCACGATCCTCGCCGCCAGCCCAGGGGAGCGGGTGCTGCATGCCGTCTACCTCCGCTCGATCTGGGCCAAGCGCAAGACGCGTCTCGTGCGGCTGCTCGGCGGGATCAGCCTCGCCAACCTCCTGGCAACGGCCCTGGTCGTCTCCCAGCGCTTCGGCTGACCCAAGGGTCAGACCTTCGCAGCCTCGTGACCGCAATGTCGCAAAAGCGCATCGGCCCTTGGGCATGGTCCGGCCACCGTCCCGAAATGACACGAGGCTCAGCATGCTCCGCGCCCCTCTGCTCTCCACCACCGCCCTCACCCTGATGCTCGCCCTCAGCCCCGCCCCCAGTGTGGCGGACGGCAATGGCGCCCAGAAGGTGACGGCGACCCTTGCCGGCCATGCGGTGATCCCGGCGGCCACCTTCGTGCCGGCGCCGGCCGATGCGCCGGCAGCACTCTCGATCTCCGGCCGCTTCACGGGCCCCGGCAATCGGCGCGAGGAGCAGCTCTACGCGATCGAGGGGCGGACCTGGATCGGCCCCAAGGATGCCGAGAAGCGCGCCACGGGCCTGTCGCTGCCCTTCGTGGGCCAGCCGGTGCAGGGCTTCTCCGGCGTCAGTCACCTGGGCGAGGGCGTCTACCTCGCGCTCTCGGACAACGGCTTCGGCTCCAAGGTCAATTCGCAAGACGCCATGCTGATGGCCCATCGCCTGGAGCCCGACTGGGAGACCGGCAAGGTCGCGATCCTGGAGACGATCTTCCTGTCCGACCCCGACCGCGTGCTGCCCTTCTCGATCCAGAACGAGCACACCGAGACGCGCTATCTCACGGGCGCCGATTTCGACATCGAGGCGATCCAGCTGATCGACGGCCTGATGTGGTTCGGTGATGAGTTCGGGCCCTTCCTCTTCGCCACCGACACCAGCGGCAAGGTCGTCTACTTCACCGAGACCACGCTGGACGGCCGCACGCTGCACTCGCCCGATCACTTCGGGATCCGCGCGCCGTCCTGGCCGGGCGAGGTCAGCTTCGAGACGCGCCGCTCCCGCGGCTACGAGGGCATGGCGAAATCGCCGGACGGCAGCCTGCTCTATCCCCTGCTCGAGGGGCCGGTCTGGGACGCCGAGGCGGGCGCGCCCGAGAGCGTGGGTGGCCGCGAGGTCCTGCGTCTCATGGAGTTCAACGTGGCCGACCGCGCCTGGACGGGGCGCAGCTGGCTCTATCCGCTCGAGGCAAACGGCCATGCCATCGGCGATTTCAACATGATCTCCGAGACCCGCGGGCTGGTGATCGAGCGTGACGGCAACGAGGGCGACGCGGCGCTTGCCTGCCCGGCGGACAATCTCGACGGTCCGGACTGTTTCGCCCGCCCGGCTGAGTTCAAGCGCGTATATCTGATCGACATGGCGGGCGTGGCGCCGGGTCAGTCGATCAAGAAGCTCGCCTATGTGGACCTCCTCGACATCGAGGATCCGGATGGCCTCGCGCGCCTGGGCGGCGGCGACGGCAAATTCACCTTCCCCATGGTGACGATCGAGGATGTCGATGTGGTCGACGCCGAGCACATCATCGTGGGCAACGACAACAACCTGCCGTTCTCCACGGGCCGCGCCATCGGCGTGCCCGATGACAACGAGTGGATCCTGCTCCACGTCCCCGACCTGCTGCAGTAACCCTTACGCCCGTCCCACCGCCCCCTCCAGCCCGCGGAGGGGGCACAACCATCCAACACCCCACCGGCAGGGCGGGCCGGGTCAAGGGTCGGCTCTGCCGACGGGCGCAGCCCGCTTGCCCTTGACGCGGCCCGCCCTGCCTTCACGCTTGATCAGAAGCCCCCTGGGGCTTCTCCCCAGCCCCAAAGCGATCGCCGCCACCCACGCTCGCGCCGGCCACCTCCTGGCCCGCCGCACCCCCAGCAGCGATCCCGAGGACTCATCGCGGCGACCAGCCGCGATTCCGCTTAGCCGCAGCCCGCGAGATCAGCCGCCGAAGGCCCGGCTCCAGCCCACCATGCTTTCGGGGTAGAGGCGCACGTTCTCGATCCCGCCGATCTCGGAGAGCGCGAACCAGTTGGTCGCGGCCCAATGGCCTGTGTTGCAGAAGCTAACCACCGGCCGCCCCGGCGCCCAGCCCGCGGCGCGGGCCAGCGTGCGCACCGCGCCTCGGTCCTCGCGCAGGGTACCGTCGCTGCCGAAGAAGCTGTCGTGCACCAGGTTCACCGCCCCCTGCAGCGTGCCGGCCCAGCCGGCCGCCGGGTGGCGCGTGCGCCCGTTGAAGAAGGCGTCGGGCCGCGCATCGATCAACAGCGCATCGCTCTGGCCTTCGACGACCGCCCGTACCGCAGCCCGATCCATCGCCCAGGTGTCCGCGATGCGGAAGACGTCTGTCGAGGGCACGCGGCGCGTTGGGGTCGCCGAGAGCGCAAGCCCCGCCGCCGCCCAGGCCCGATACCCGCCGTTCACGATGGCGATCCGCTGCAGCCCCGCCGACTTCAGCGTCCAGTACACCCGCGCCGTGGCGCCGAAGGCCGAGGGGCTGTCGCCCTCGTTCACCAGGATCACCGGCGTGTCCCCGGCCACCCCCGCCCATTGCAGCATGCGCGTCAGCTGGTCGTCGGGGATCAGGGACCCTGGGTTCTGCCGCGGGCCGCGCCAGGCCGGATAGGGCAGGTTCACGGCACCCGGCACATGCCCCTGCCCATAGGCCGGCGGCATCCGCACATCGATCACCGCCGCACCGGCCTCCTGGTGACCGCGAACCGCCTCGGGCGCCATCAGCACCGACCAGGTGCCCGCCGCCGCGCGAGCCGGCCGCGGGATGCTCAAAGGCAGCGTCAGGGTAAGGGCGGTCCCGCCGCTCAGAGCCAACAGGTAACGACGGCGCATGGGCGATCTCCTCGGCAGCGGCGGCCCGCGGAGACGCCGCGCGGGACCGGTCGATGGGTCGTCGCGGCGCCGGGCAGCGCGGCGGCGACGGAACTGCGTCAGAGAATGCCGTCTCTCGCCCCTTGCCGCCACCGGCGCGCGCTTAAATTCCCGTGACAGTGATTGGGAAGGGGGGCGCATGAGCGAGGCCCAAGGTAGCGGTCCATCGCAGCCGCTGGTGATCTTCATGCCATCGGGCAAGCGGGGGCGGTTCGACATCGGCACGCCGGTGCTCACCGCCGCGCGCCAGCTCGGCGTCGATCTCGACAGCGTCTGCGGCGGGCGCGGCATCTGCTCCAAGTGCCAGGTCGAACCCTCCTTCGGCCAGTTCCCCAAGCACGGGCTCACGGTGTCCGAGGACGCGCTCAGCCCCTGGAACGCGGTCGAGGCGCGCTACGACGAAAAGCGCGGCCTCAAGCCCGGCCGCCGCCTCGGCTGTCAGGCGACGATCCAGGGCGATCTGGTCATCGACGTGCCGGCCGAGAGCCAGGTCCACCGCCAGGTCGTGCGCAAGCGCGCCGAGGTGCGGGACATCACCCTCGACCCCGCCACCCGCATGTACTTCGTCGAGGTGGAAGAGCCCGACATGCACAACCCCAAGGGCGACCTCGAACGCCTGCTCGAGGCGCTGGAGGCGCAGTGGGGCCTCACCCATGTCGTCGGCGATCTGCGCACGCTGCAGATGCTGCAGCCCGCCCTGCGGGAGGGGAAGTGGAAGGTCACCGTCGCCGTCCACTTCGGCCACAAACGCAGCCAGGGCCGCATCGTCCAGGTCTGGCCCGGCTTCCATGAGGGCTCGGTCTACGGCGTCGCCTTCGACATCGGCTCGACCACCATCGCGGGCCACCTCTGCGACCTGAGCACCGGCAAGGTGCTGTCCTCCTCCGGCGTGATGAACCCGCAGATCCGCTTCGGCGAGGATCTGATGAGCCGCGTCAGCTACTCGATGCTGAACGAGGGCGGCGCGGGCGAGATGACCAAGGCTGTGCGCGAGGCCATCAACACCCTGACCGGTGTGCTGGCCGAGGAAGCGGGGCTCCAGCGCGAAGACGTGCTCGAGGCGGTGCTGGTCGGCAACCCGGTGATGCATCACCTGCTGCTGGGCATCGACCCGGTCGAACTCGGCGGGGCGCCCTTCGCGCTTGCGACCTCGGACAGTCTCACGCTCTGGGCCAATGAAATCGGGCTCAGCATGCACCCGGACGCGCGGCTCTACGTGCTGCCCTGTATCGCCGGGCATGTGGGGGCCGATGCCGCGGCAGTGGCGCTCAGCGAGCAGGTGAACGAGCAGGACGCGCTGACGCTGGTGGTCGATGTCGGCACTAACGCCGAGATCCTGCTCGGCAACCGCGAGAAGGTGCTCGCCTGCTCCTCCCCTACCGGCCCGGCCTTTGAGGGCGCGCAGATCTCCGCCGGCCAACGCGCCGCCCCCGGCGCCATCGAACGCGTCGAGATCGACCCTCAGACCCGCCGTGCGCGCTTCAAAGTGATCGGCTGCGATCTCTGGTCCGACGAGCCGGGCTTCGAGAGCGAAGTCGGCACCGGTTGCGTCACCGGCATCTGCGGCTCTGGCATCATCGAGGTGATCGCCGAGATGCGTCTGGCCGGCATCATCGACGAGGACGGCGCCATCGGCCCCTCCAGCGCCCTGCCGGGTGCGGTGATCGAGGATGGCCGGACATGGGCCTATGTCGTCCATGACGGGCGCGCGGCGGACGGGCCGCTGGTCACCGTCACCCAGACCGACGTGCGGGCGATCCAGCTCGCCAAGGCAGCACTCTACGCCGGCGCGCGGCTGCTCATGGATCAGATGGAGGTCGAAAGCGTCGAGCGCGTGGTCCTCGCGGGGGCCTTCGGCGCACATATCAGCCCCAAGCACGCCATGGTGCTGGGCATGATCCCGGACTGCCCGCTGGAGAACGTGACCTCCGCCGGCAATGCGGCGGGCACGGGCGCGCGCATCGCGCTCCTGAACCGCCAGCAGCGCCGCGAGATCGAGGCCATCGTCCAGGGCATCGAGAAGGTCGAGACCGCCGTCGAGCCGCGGTTCCAGGAGCACTTCGTGGCCGCCATGGCAGTGCCCCATAAGACCGCTCCCTATCCCCATCTGGCCAAGGTCGCGACCCTGCCCGACACCCGCTGGGCCGCCCCGGAGGCCGAGGGCACCAACCGCCGCCGCCGCCGCGCCCGCGCCTGATCGCAGTCATGGCCGCCCCGCACCCGCGTGTGATCGACGGTGCGTGAAATCACGCACCCTACGCGACGGCGGCGCAGCCGTAGGGTGCGTGGTTCCACGCACCTCTTCGCTTAACCATACAGGGGTGGGGCGCCGAGTTCGGTGTGGATGTGGTTCACGTCGTCTCGGGAGAGGCGCAGGGCGCTGGCGAGTTGGTGCAGGAACTGCGCCTCGCGCTCGTCGTCCAGGCGGATGCCCATGACGGCCATGGTGTAGACCTGCTCCTCCAGCCCGCGCGGCACCTCGTTCGCCAGGGCCTGGGGGTCGACCGACCGGTTCATCTCCGCCTCGACAAAGGCCTTTTCTTCCGCGGAGACATCGCCAAGGCGCTCCACGATGCGCTGCTGCTCGACGGGGCCGAAGTCGCCGTCGGCCATCGCCGACTGGATCATGGCGCGCAGCATCAGGGCGGCCACGGCCTCCTGTCCCGCATTCGGTGTGTCCTGGGGCTCGCCGCCGCCGGCCAGCGCCTGGTTCAAAAGGTCCGAGAACCCAGCGCTGGCACCCGCGGCAGCCGCGCCGCCACCGACCGCGCCCAGCATCGAGCCGAGCATGCCGCCGAGACCGCCGGAACCACCACCGATCCCCCCACTGCTGCCGCCCGTCAGACTGCCGATGAGTGCGTTGATATCGCGGCCGGCGCCGCCGGTGCTCGCGCTGCTGCGCCCGCCGCCGAGGGCACCCATGAGGCCGCCGAGGCCGCCCTGCCCGCTGGGGCCACCGCCGGAGAGGAGCCCGCCGATCATGCTCTCGATCCCGCCGCCCGTGGTCGTGCCACCGCCGGCGGCCCCCAGCAGACCGCCACGGCCCGTGCCGCCGCGCGACATCAGGTGATCGGCGCCCTTCGCCAGCGCCACCCCGATGGCGACCTTCGCCAGTGTGCCCATCATGCTCATCACGCATCCTCCCTTTCCGTCACGGCAGAGGGTAGCACGCGCTTGATGACAGTTGACGCACGGCGCGCCGCAGGGCCCTAGCGCAGCGCAGCACCCATCTCGCGCAGCAGCGCCGGGGTGAAGGGGATCGCGATGTTGTGCAGGCGCGGGCCGAAATCGCGCCCGCCCTTGTCGACCGCGGCGACGTTGATCCCGATCGCGACCCAGCCCTGGCTCGTGAGGCAGGAGATCAGCCCGCCCGAGGAGCCCGGCGCCGTATCGCAGTCGTGAAACAGGATGCCCTGAGGCGCCAGAACACCGGCGGGTTTGTCGCGCAGGCGGCAGCGCTGCACGGCGTAGCGTCCGGGCTCGGGGATGTCGCCGTGGTGCAGGGTCAGGCGCAGCCTTCGCTGCGGACAGTCCTCCGGCATGCCGGCCAGGGGCGCCGTGGTGCCGTAGCGCAGCACCCGCGCCTGATCCTCGATCCGGAACACCGCGATGTCGCGCCGAAAGGCCGACCAGGTGCCCGTGGGCGAGAGCGACAGCGCCTCGAGCCGCTCGACCTGAAGCTGGCGCAGCCGGCAGCGGCGTTGGGCGCCTCCGCCCTCCCGCAGATGCATGCGCAGCCGCATCGATCGTGGGTCCGCCCGCAAGCGACCGTCCCTGGCAACCACATGGGCGGCGGTGACGAAGACGCGCCTGCCGTCCTGCCCCGGCAAGCGCAGGAGCGAGGCTGTCCCGGCGCTCTGCCGTGTCCCGCCGCCAAGCAGGATCTGCCCCACCGACCCGGCCGGCTCCTCACAGATGCGCGGCGCGATCCGATGGCGCTCGTCGCGCCCGATGATCGCAGCCGCAGCGCTATCGGCAAGGAGTGCGAGGACCAGGAGCAAAAGCAGCGAGCGCACCGCTTACCTCAACAGTGACAGCCAGCGCGTTGCCTCGCGGAGCTCCGTCAGGCGGCGGGCGGCCTGGGCGGCGGCCTCTTCGTCTTCGCCCCATTCGCGGATGTTCCAGTCCTCGTCGACCCGGCTGATGGCGAAGGTCTCGTCGGCGTCGAGCCGACCCTCGGCACAGGCGAGGCCCAGGACCAGGCTGCCGGAGATCGTCACCAGCGGATGCAGGCCCGTCAGCACCCAGGCGTCGAGGGCATCGACCGCGGCGTTGAGGCGGGCCAGCGCCTCCGGCGGCTGAGCGGCGAACATGACCCCCTCAGCCCGGGTGAGGCGGGCACCATGGCGGTCGGCGGCCCAGTCGAGCATCGGGTCCCAGCGCGCCCGCTGCTCGGCGATCAGCCCCTCGGGATGGGGCGCGCGGTAGCACAGCAGATCGGTCTCGCCATAACCCGCGATCTCCGCCACCACCGCCGCGCGGTGGGGCACGACGCGGTCGATGGCGGTGTTCGCGCTGCGCGTCAGCGGCATGGTGGTGGGGTCGACCCGCTCGGTCTGGGCCTCCCACTCTGCCGCCAGGGCATCGGCCAGGGCGCGGGTCGGCAGGGCGAGCGGCGCCTTGCCGGGCGTGCGGATGGGGCGGGCATCGAGCAGGACCTCGTAGCCACCGTCGCCCTCGGTCACCCGGGCGGTCTGCCAGAAGCGCTTCACCCCAGCGCCCCCGCCGGTGCCCCCTCCGATGCCCCCAGGCATGCCGCCCAGCGCCCCGCTCACGCCGCTCGCCCCGCCAGCGCTGCGTCGAGGGCGGCGTCCAGATGGTCGAAATGCTCGATGACCGAGGCGGCGCCGGCCCGGTGCAGGGCCTCGACCGGGTGATAGCCCCAAGCAACGCCGACCGCCGACGTGCGCGCGGCGCGACCCATCTCGATGTCCCAGGCGGTGTCACCGATCATCACGGCGCGCGTCGCCTCCACCCCGGTCGCGGCCAGCAGATTCAGCACCATGCCCGGGTGCGGCTTGGAGGGCGCATCGTCCGCGGTCTGGGTGGCGATGAACAGCGGCTCGATGCCGTGGGTGTCGAACAGATGGCGCAGGCCGCGGCGCGCCTTGCCCGTGGCGATGCCGAGCAGCCAACCCTCGCGGTCCAACCGCTCCAGCGCCGCCATGGCGCCGGGGAAGAAGGGCGTCGCCGCCTCGGCCCGCCCCTCCGCCCGGATGCGGGAGAAGGCGGCCTTATAGGCGGTGGCAAGGGCGTCGATCGTCCCCTCGTCGATCTCAGGATGCATCGTGGCAAAGGCGCGGTGCAGCGACAGCCCGACGATGGAGAGCACCTGCTCGCGCGGCGGCAGGGGCACGTCGGTCTCGGCATGCGCCTCCGCCATCGCCGCCAGGATGATGGCCTGGCTGTCGATCAGCGTGCCGTCGACGTCGAAGATCGCAAGCTTGAGCATGGCCCTGCTGATGGACCGACCGGCCCTGCGGCGCAAGCCCGATGTCAGACGCGTTTCGCCGGATAGGATCGCCCCTCGCGCAGGGCGATGAACACGCCCGCGCCGGCGATCAACGACATACCCAGGATCGCAAACCCTTCGGGCCAGTCGCCGAAGACGACGCCCCCGACCACCGCGGCGAAAACCAGATAGACATAGTCAAAGGGCGCCAGCCAACTCGACTCCGCGTTCTGATAGGCGAAGGAGAGCGCGACGTTGGCGCCAAGGTTCATGAGCGCGCAGACGAAGATCAGCCCCAGCAGGACGAGCCCCATCTCCTGCCAGCCGCCGAAGACATAGGGCCAGGCCGCCGCGAGGCCGGGCGGTGCTGCCAGCGGCATGATCACCACCATCGGCAGGGATAGGCCGACAAAGGCCACAACAACGCCCAGCGCGAGTGTCGCCGGATGCTCCTGCCGGCAAAGCCTGCGCGTGATCAGCACGTTGGCCGCGTAACAGACCGCGGCGCCGAGGGGCAGCAGCGCCACCCACTCGAAACTCTCCGTCCCGGGCTTCAGCACCAGGAGCGTGCCGGCAAAGCCCACGGCGACCGCCGACAAGCGCCGCCAGCCGACATGCTCACCGGGCAGGAAGAGGTTCATCAGGGTGACGAAGAGCGGAAAGCAATAGAGCCCCGCCGCGATCTCGGAGAGGGTCAGGAAGGGGATGCCCGCGAAAAACAGGCACATGGTCGTGGTCAGCACCACGCTGCGAAGCGCGACGGCCCGCAAGCTCAGCGGCCATGTTGCCCGCGCGCTCAACACCAAGGCCCCGGCGAGGGCCAGGAGGCCAAGGTTCATCACCGAACGCAGCAGCTGGAATTGCCAGAGGGAGACGGCGTCGGAGAGGTGCTTGATGAGCGCATCCTGGACCGACAGGACCAGAAGCGCCGCGATCAGCAGCCCGGCGGACCAGGCTGGCCGGTCCTTGGGCCCAACGGCAGCTTGTGCCGGGGAGACGGGGGCAGCGCTCGTCACCGCCCCCGCGCCCGGTCTCAGGCGGCAGCGGCGACGCCGCGGCGGGTCATGACGCCGACCAGATGCGCGCGATAGGCCGGGGTCCCGTGCATGTCGCCGATAATGCCGTCCGCCGGCAGGGCGAGCCCGGCCACTGCCTCGGCGCTGAAACTGCCGGCCAGGGCCGCCTCGGCCTCGGCCCAGCGGAACACCCCGTCCTCCGACGCGCCGGTGACGGCGACGCGCGGGGCGCCCGGGAAGTTGGCGACGAAGACGCCGACCAGGGCGAAGCGCGACGCGGGCTGCTCGAACTTCATGTAGGCCGAGGCCGCCGGGACGGGGAAATCGATGGAGGTGAGGATCTCCCCTTCCTCCAGCGCGGTGGTGAACATGCCCTGGAAGTAGTCGTCGGCATGGATGCGCCGGCCGGCCGAAGTGACCATGCTCGCCCCCAGGCCCAACGCCGCCGCCGGCCAACAGGCGGAGGGGTCGTTGTTGGCGATCGAGCCGCCCACCGTGCCGCGGTTGCGCACCTGCGGGTCGCCCACATGGGCCGCCAGATCCGCCAGACCGGGGATCAGGCGCTTGATGAGGTCGCTCTCGGCCGCCTGACCGTGGGTAGTCGCGGCACCGATGGAGACGGCACCCTCGGCCTCGCAGATGCCGGTCATCTCGGCGAGGCCGGAGACATCGACCAGCACGCTCGGCTGCGCCAGGCGCTGTTTCAGGGTCGGGATCAGGGTCTGGCCGCCGGCGATGATCTGCGCATCCTCCGCCGCCAGGGCGGCGACGGCATCCTGCAGGGTGGCGGGCTTCACATAGTCAAAGGCGTACATCGGGTCTCTCCCAGAATTCCGTTGGGCAGCGGGGGCCACCGCCCCCGCGCCGGATCACTCCGCGGCCGCAGCCGGGCGGGCGGCGTCGATGGCGGCCCAGACGCGCGCGGGCGAGAGGGGCATGTCGATATGCTCGACCCCGTAGCCGGCGGCGTTCAGCGCATCCAGCACCGCGTTCACCAGCGCCGGGGGCGAGCCGATGGCCCCCGCCTCGCCGCAGCCCTTCACGCCCAGCGGGTTGTGGGTGCAGGGCGTCACACAGGAATGGTCCACCGTGATCATCGGCAGATCCGCCGCGCGCGGCATGGCGTAGTCCATGTAGCTGGCCGCCTGGAGCTGGCCGTTCTCGTCGAACACCGCGTGCTCCATCATCGCCTGGCCATAGCCCTGGGCGACGCCGCCGTGAACCTGGCCCTCGACGATCATCGGGTTGACCACATTGCCGAAGTCGTCGGCGGCGGTGAAGTTCAGCACCGTCGTCACCCCGGTCTCCGGGTCGACCTCGACTTCGGCCACATAGACGCCGGAGGGGTAGGTGAAGTTCGCCGGGTCGTAGAATGAGGTCTCCTCGAGCCCCGGCTCCACCTCCTCGATCGGGTACTTGTGGGGCACATAGGCCGCGAGGCAGACATCACCCCAGGCGAGGTTGCGGTCGGTGCCCGCCACGCTGAACTGGCCGTTCTCGAAGGTGATATCGGCCTCCGAGGCCTCCAGCAGGTGGGCGGCGATCTTCTTGGCCTTGGCGATGATCTTCTCCACCGACTTCACGATGGCCGAGCCGCCGACAGCCAACGAGCGCGAGCCATAGGTCCCCATGCCGAAAGGCACGCGGTTGGTGTCACCATGGACGATGTCGACCGCGCCCTCGTCGCAGCCCAGCATGTCGGCCACGACCTGGGCGAAGGTCGTCTCGTGCCCCTGGCCGTGGGAGTGCGAGCCCGTGAAGACCGAGATCGAGCCGGTGGGGTTCACCCGCACAGTCGCCGCCTCATAGAGCCCCGCCCGGGCACCGAGCGCCCCGACGAGGGAGGACGGGGCGATCCCGCAGGCCTCGATGTAGCTGGCGATGCCGAAGCCGCGGAGCTTGCCCTGCGCAGCACTCTCCGCCCGCCGGGCCGGGAAGCCGGCGGCATCGGCCAGCTCCAGCGCCTTGTCGAGCGTGGCGTGATAGTCGCCCGTGTCATACTGCACCGCCACCGGGGTCTGATAGGGGAACTGATCCGGCGCGATGTAGTTCTGACGGCGCAGTTCCGCCGGATCCACGCCCAGCTCCCGCGCGGCCTTGTCGACGACGCGCTCGATCTGGAACGTCGCCTCCGGCCGGCCGGCGCCGCGATAGGCATCGACGGCAACGGTGTTGGTGAACACCGCCTTCACGTTGGTGAAGATCAGCGGCGTCTTGTAGTTGCCCGCCAGCAGCGTGCCGTGCAGCCAGGTCGGGATGCAGGGCGCGAAGGTCGAGAGATAGGCGCCCATGTTCGCCAGGGTCGAGCATCGCAGCGCGGTGAAGTTGTTGTCCGCATCCAGCGCCAGGTCGATGGTCGTGACATGGTCGCGGCCTTGGGCATCGGACAGGAAGGCCTCGGACCGGCTGGCGGTCCATTTGACCGGACGGCCCACGTCCTTGGCGGCCCAGGTCACAAGGGCCTCCTCGGCGTAGTGATAGATCTTCGAGCCGAAGCCGCCGCCCACATCCGGTGCCACGACCCGTAGCTTGTGCTCGGGGATCGAGAGCACGAAGGCGCCCATCAGAAGCCGGATCACATGGGGGTTCTGCGAAGTGGTCCACAGCGTGTGCTGATCATCCGATCGGTCGTACTCCCCGATGGCCGCGCGCGGCTCCATGGGGTTGGCGACCAGGCGGTTGTTGACCAGCGTCAGCGTGGTGACATGGGCCGCCGCGGCGATGGCATCGTCCACGGCCTGCTTGTTCTCGGCCACGAACTCCCAGTCATAGCAGATGTTGTCGGGCGCCTCGTCGTGCACCGCGGCCCCGCCGGCGATGGCGGCGGTCATGTCGACGACAGCCGGCAGCTCCTCGATCTCAAGCTCGACCAGCTCGGCGGCGTCCTGGGCGGCCTCCAGGCTCTCGGCCAGGATCGCGACGACCGGATCGCCCACGTGGCGCACCTTCCCCTCCGCCAGGATCGGGTGCTTCGGCTCCTTCATCGGTTCGCCGTTCTTGTCGGTGATCTGCCAGCCGCAGGGCACGCCCCCCACCGCCGCCAGGTCTTCCGCGGTATAGACAGCCACCACGCCCGGCGCGGCCTTCGCCGCCGCAGTATCGAGCGAGACGATCCGCCCATGCGCGATGTCCGAGCGCAGGAAGTGGCAATAGCACTGTCCCGGGCGGTTGATGTCGTCGGTGTAGCGTCCGTTGCCGGTGACAAAGCGGACGTCCTCGCGGCGCTTAGAGCTGGCGCCGATGCCGTGATCTTTGGCCATGCTGGCTCTCCTCCCAAACTGGATGGCAGGCACCGGGATAGGCGCCGGCTGATGCGCTTTGAGCGCTGTTCTTGGGTGCGCGCGACCCGCGCCCTGAGCGCGGAGATCGCGGCACCGACCTTGTTGGCGGTTTATTCGGCGGCAACTGCCTGGCCGCGCATCTCGGCGGCGGCTGCGAGGATCGCCTTGACGATGTTATGGTACCCGGTGCAGCGGCAGATGTTCCCTTCCAGCCACTCGCGCACCTCGCGCTCCGACGGATCGGCGTTGCGCTTCAGCAGGTCCGCCGCCGACATGATCATGCCCGGCGTGCAAAACCCGCACTGCAACCCGTGATGCTCGCGGAACGCCGCCTGGATCACGCCCAGGCTGCCATCGGGGTTCGCCATGCCCTCGATCGTCGTCACGTCGGCACCGTCGCAGGCGGCGGCGAAGACCGTGCAGGCCTTCACGCTCTCGCCGTCGAGATGCACGACACAGGCGCCGCACTGCGAGGTGTCGCAGCCCACATGCGTACCGGTCAGGCTCAGGTCTTCCCGAAGGAACTGCACCAAGAGCGTCCGGCCCTCGACATCGCCGCTCACCGGCTTGCCGTTCACCGTCATCGAGACTGCGACCATTGTTTTCTCCCACATCGATCGTTGCTTGCGCCGGGTGTGCCCGGCTGTTTTGTGCAGCGGTATTCCGCCGGCTTGGGCTCAGCCAAAGAGACGCGACAGCCAGCCCTTCTTTTCGTCTTCTTTTGCGGTCTCCTCGGGCTTCACGTCCGTCTCCGGGTGCAGCGGCGCCGCCTCGGCAGAGGCGCGCGCGGCCTCCTCGGGGTCCAGGTGCATGTGATTGGCCACCTCCCGTGCGGCATCGGTGGCCTGGTGATGGTCCTCCCCGCCCGCCGGCGCGGCCGGTGCCTCGTCTTCCGCCGGCGCGGCCGGGCCCTCGACCTCTGCCTTGAAGCGGTCGAAGAACTCGTCGGCCATCTTCTTGGCGAACCCGTCGATCAGGCGGCTGCCAAGCTGCGCGAGCTTGCCGCCCACTTTGGCCTCGGCCTCGTATGACAGCTCGGTGCCGCCCTCGACATCCGCCAGCCGCACGACCGCGCCGCCCTTGGCAAAGCCCGCAGCGCCGCCCTTGCCCTCGCCGACGATGCGGTAGCTCTCGGCCTCCACCACGTCCTGCAGCTCGACGGCCCCTTTGAACTTCGCTTTCACGGGGCCGACCTTCTGGGTCACCTCGGCCTCCAGCGTGTTCTCGCCGGTCTTCTCCATGCGCTCGCAGCCGGGGATGCAGGCCTTCAGCACCTCCGGATCGTTCAGCGCCGTCCAGACCGCCGATCGCTCCGCCGCGATCGTCCGCGTGCCCGTCATCTCCATGGCCATCTCCTACCGCCCGTGCCGGCGCCGCCCGGTCCGCGATGCCGCGACGGCGCAATTTTCGCGCAGATTAGGCAGTGCCGGCGGCCGGCGAAAGAGGCTTGCGCCAGACCGCAAGATACTTCTTGCACGAACAATCAGGCAGGTAAGCGATCCCGCCCATGTGGCGGCAGGTCGCAACACTCACGCACTCACCTTGCGTCAGACAGGGCGCCGCCGCGCCTGGGGCATTGCACTCCGGGCGCGATCGGGGGAACCATGCGGGCGACGTGTTGTGACAGATCCCACCGCCTCAGGAAGACCGCCATGCCCTCCATCTCGCGCAGCCTTTCCGCCGCTCTCGCCCTCTCCCTCCTTGCCGGCCCCGCCATCGCGGCGGAGGAGATCAAGATCGGCATGATCGCCACCTTCTCCGGCCCCCCGGCGGCGCTTGGCAACCAGATGCGCGACGGCTTCATGCTGGCGCTCGAGGAACAGGGCGGCACCATCGGCGGCCTCAAGGCGGAGGTCATCGTCGAGGATGACGAGCTTAAGCCCGACGTCGCCATCACCCGCGCCAAGAAGCTGATCGACAGCGACGAGGTGGATGTCGTGGTCGGCACGATCTTCTCCAACATGCTCGCCGCGATCTACAAGCCGGTGACCGAGAGCGACACGATCCTGATCAGCCCCAACGCCGGCCCCTCGATCTTCGCCGGGCGCGCCTGCCATCCCAACTTCTTCGCCACCAGCTACCAGAACAACCAGAACGCGGAGGCGATGGGGGAATACGCCTCCACCCAGGACTTCGGCTCGGTCTTCCTGCTCGCGCCCAACTACCAGGCCGGGCGCGACCAGCTCGAAGGGTTCAAGAGCCGCTACACCGGCAAGATCGCCGACGAGATCTACACCCCGCTCGGGCACAAGGACTTTTCGGCCGAGATCGCGCGGATCGCAGCCTCCGGCGCCGATGCGATCTATACCTTCATGCCCGGCGGCATGGGCGTGCGCCTGGTGCGCCAGTTCCGCGAGGCCGGGCTGGCGGAGAGCATGACCTTCCTCTCCGCCTTCACGGTCGACGAGACCACCCTGCCCGCCCAAAAGGACGCGGCGGCCGGCTTCTTCTCCGCCGGCAACTGGGCGCCGGATCTCGACAACGCGGCAAGCAAGGCCTTTGTCGCGGCCTTCGAGGAGAAGTACGGCTATGTCCCCGGCGGCTACGCCATGCAGGGCTACGACACGGTGAAGATCCTCGACGCGGCGGTCTATGGGCTGGACGGAGACCTTTCCGACCTCGAGGCCATGCGCAACGCGATCCTCGGCGCCGAGTTCACCTCGCTGCGCGGTGACTTCTTCTTCAACACCAACCACTTCCCCATCCAGGACTTCTACGTGATGAAGGTTGCCCAGCGCGATGACGGCGCCTGGACCACCTCGGTCTTCCAAAAGGTCCTGGACGACGCGCAGGACAGCTTCGCCGGGGAATGCCAACGCCGCGGCTAGACACCCCTCGGCCGCCGACAGTGGGTCGGGTGCGATCCGACCGCTCCCGGGACCGTCCTCCTTCGCGACCTAAACCTTCGCGAAGGCTTTACGATCCGCCGTCAATCCTGACGCGGGTGGGCTCGGGAGCCGCAGGCGCGATTGATCTTTGCTCCGGTACCGCCACGCCGCTAGGGCGTGGCGCGCCGGCCAGGTCCTAGGGGGCTGATGCGGCGACGAGCGCTCGAAACCAGTCCAGGACGTCCTTCAGCTTGGCGTCCTCGCAGGCGGGGCACCACAGCCCCTTCTTTCCCGCCAGAAAAAGCACCTTCTTCTTACCCCCGCATTTCTTGCAGGGGCCCTCATAGGAGGCCGCATCCGGCAACTGCATGAGCCTGGCGTAGAAGCTCGCATGGGCCGCCGCGACCTTCGCCAGCTCCTCCGGCGCAAAGTTCGGGCCGTGAAGCTCAAGCGACTGCAAGCCGGACAGCCGCGCGACGGGGCCGAGGTCCAGGGCCTTCCCCTCCACCGCCGACATCGCCAGATGCCGCAGCGGAAGACCCTCCAGAAAGTCGAGCGAGACGATCTTCTGCAGCGACGGCGGATCGCCCGAGATCGACAGGCTCTCCAACCGCTCCAGCTGCCGCAGGGCCGTCGCCTCTCGCAAGGCACCGTTCCCCCTCAGTTCCAGACGTTCCAGCGCCCCCGCAGCCTCGATCCCGGACAGACTGACAAGCTTGTTCGAATGCCAGATCCGCAACTCTTTCAGGGTCGCCGGCAGCGGGATATCCGCCAGATCCGGGGCCGACAGCCAGCGCAGCGAGAGAGACGCCAGAGGAAGGGTATCGAGACCTTGCAGCCGTCTGAGGTCGGCCTTCCGAACGGTGTTGATCGACAGCGTGGCGCCCGGGCCCATGGATCGGGCAAGCTGGGCGACATCGAGCCGTGCGCCTTCAAACGCTCTGTCCATGGCCGCTTCCGCTTGAGCACTGCTGCGGCGTAGCTTCTCGGATACGCCCGGGTCATGCAAGGTCGCGCGCCCGAACCGCGCCCGGAGACGATCGGATCGGCCGTCGAGCGACAGGGCCGCGAACCGCCCTTGCCAGCGGGGCCGCGAGGGGGCAGTGAGCGGGCATGTCGACCACGCTCCTCCTCATTCAGCTCTTGAACGGTGTTCAACTTGGGGTGCTGCTGTTCCTCATTGCGGCCGGGCTCACGCTCGTCTTCGGGGTCATGGGGTTCATCAATCTCGCCCACGGGGTGCAGTACATGGTGGGCGCCTATCTCGCCGTCGCGGGCATCGCGCTCACGGGCAACTTCTTCGCGGGCGTCGGGATCGGGCTCATGGGCGCCCTCGCCCTCGGCCTCGCGCTCGAGTTCCTGATCTTCCGGCATCTCTATGATCGCGACCACCTCGATCAGGTGCTCGCGACCTTCGGCGTCATCCTGTTCCTGAACGAGGCGGCCAAGGCGATCTGGGGCCCCAACCCCATCGCCATCGACCCGCCCCAGATGCTGCAGGCGACCATCCAGCTGACCGAGACGCTGCGCTATCCCGTCTATCGCCTCGCGCTGATCGCGGTGGGGCTCGCGGTGGCGCTCGGGCTGTATCTGGCGGTCAACCGCACCCGGGTGGGCATGCTGGTGCGCGCGGGCTCCACCCATGCCCCGATGGTCGCGGCCCTCGGCGTCGATATTCGCAGGCTTTTCATGGTCGTCTTCGGCTTCGGCGCCATGCTGGCGGGCTTCGCCGGCGCGCTCGCGGCCCCGATCTTCTCGGTCGAGCCCAACATGGGCGATGACCTGCTGATCACGGCCTTTGTGGTCATCATCATCGGCGGCATCGGCTCGATCCGCGGGGCCTTCGTGGCCGCCCTCATCGTGGGCCTCCTCGACACCCTCGGCCGATCGCTGGTGACCGACGGGCTGCGGCTGGTCCTCTCGCCTTCCGCGGCGGCGGAGGTCGGGCCGGCGCTGGCTGCGATGCTGGTCTATGTATTCATGGCGGCGGTGCTGTTCTTCCGCCCCACGGGCCTTTTCGCGGCGGCCCGATGAGCACCCCTCCCCTGCAGCGCCCCAGCGAGCATCCGACAATCGCCTGGACCCTTTTCGCCGCGCTCGCGGCAGGCGGGCTCATCACCGGCGACGCCTATCTCGCCTCGCTGCTGACCAAGGCGATGATCCTGGCGCTCGCCGCGATCTCACTCGACCTGCTGATCGGCCGCGCGGGCCTCGTCAGCTTCGGCCATGCGGCGTTCCTCGGCCTTGGCGCCTATACCGCCGGCATCGCGATCGAGGAGGGGGTAGAGGAGACGCTGACGATCCTCGCGCTGACCGTGGCCGTCTCCGCCGGGTTCGCGGCGATCACCGGGGCCATCGCGCTGCGCACGGCGGGGGTCTACTTCATCATGATCACGCTCGCCTTCGGCCAGATGCTGTTCTTCGCCGCCTCCGCGCTCTCGCAATACGGCGGGGACGATGGGCTGACGCTCTGGTCGACCTCGACGCTGCTCGGTACCGGCGTGATGCAGTCGGACGGCGGGCTCTTCCTCGTGATCCTCGCCATGCTCGCCCTCGGGTGGCTAGTGGCCGGGCGCCTCGCCGCCTCCCGCTTCGGCCGCGTGCTGGCGGCGGCGAAGGAGGCCGAGGTGCGGGTCGAGACCCTCGGCTTCGATCCCTTCGCCTACCGCCTCGCCGCCTATGTCATCGCCGGCGTGATCGCGGGGGTGGCCGGCTTCCTGCTGGCGCATGAGGCCGAATTCGTCTCCCCCGCGACCATGGCCTGGCAGCGCTCGGGCGATCTCATCATCATCGTGCTGATCGGCGGCATGGGCACGCGCAACGGGGCGCTGATCGGCGCGCTGGCCTTCGTGGGTCTGGAGGAAGGGCTCGCGCGGGTCCTCGACGAATGGCGCCTCGTCTTCGGCCCGCTCCTGATCCTGCTCGTGCTCTTCGCCCGCGGCGGCCTCTCCTCCGCCATCGACGCGGGCCTTCGACGGCGCGAGGCCGCGGCGTGACCCCGATCCTGGTGGCGGAGGGGCTGACCAAGCGCTTCGGCGCGCTCACGGCCGTGGGGGACGTGTCGCTCGACCTTCGCCCCGGCGAGGTGCACGCGCTGATCGGCCCCAATGGCGCGGGCAAGACGACGCTGATGCAGCTCCTCTCGGGCCTCCTCCTACCCGACAGCGGCCGGATCCTGTTCGAGAGCGCGGAGATCACGCGGGCCAGCCCCGCCGCCCGCGCCCGCGCAGGCCTCGGCCGCAGCTTTCAGATCACCGCCGTCGTCGCGGGCTTCACCGCGCTGGAGAACGCTGCGCTGGCTGCCCAGGTCACCGCCGGCTCAAGCTTCCGCTTCTGGCGCGCCGCCGCCCGCGACATGGCCCTCACCACCGCCGCCATGGCCGCGCTCGAAGAGGTGGGGCTTGCCCCCCGCGCCGGCGTGCGCGCGGGCGACCTCAGCCACGGCGAGCGGCGGCTCCTGGAGCTTGCCATGGTGCTGGCCGCCCGCCCCCGCGCGCTGATCCTGGACGAGCCCATGGCGGGCCTCGGCCATGCGGAGGGGATCGCGCTTACGGGCCTGCTCGCACGGCTCAAGACCCGCCTGCCGCTGCTCTTGGTCGAGCATGACATGCAGGCGGTCTTCGCCCTCGCCGACCGGGTCTCGCTCCTGGTGGAGGGGCGCCTGGTGATCACCGACACGCCCGCCGCCGTGCGCGCCGACGCCGCCGCCCGCGCCGCCTATCTCGGCGAGGAGGCATGATGCCCCTGCTCAGCATCGAGGGGCTGGCCGCCGGCTATGGCGCGGTCGAGGTGCTGCGCGGCGTCGATCTCGCGATCGCCGAGGGGGAGGCCGTCGCCCTCCTGGGGCGCAATGGCATGGGCAAGACGACAACCGTCCGCACGCTCTTCGGCCTGCTGGCGCCCCGCGCGGGCCGCATCACCGTAGAGGGGCGCGACATGACCGGCGCGCCGCCCCAGGCCATCGCCCGCGCGGGCCTCGGCCTGGTGCCGGAGGGGCGGCAGATCTTCCCCCGGCTCAGCGTCGAGGAGAACCTGCTGGCCACCGCCCGCCCGGCCCGCGGCGCTGCCAAATCGCGATGGGACCGCGAGGCGGTCTACCGCTTCTTCCCCCGGCTGGCCGAACGGCGCAGCCATGCCGGCACCCAGCTTTCGGGCGGCGAACAGCAGATGCTCGCCATCGGCCGCGCGCTCATGACCAACCCGCGGCTCTTGGTGCTCGACGAGGCGACCGAGGGCCTCGCACCCCTGGTGCGCGCCGAGATCTGGCAGAAGCTCGCGGCGTTGAAGGCCGAGGGCGCCGCGATCCTGGTGATCGACAAGAACCTTGCCGCGCTCAAGCGCCTGGCCGACCGCCATGTGGTGATCGAACGCGGCCGCACCGTCTGGTCGGGCACCACCGCCGCGCTGGAGGCCCAGGCCGCCGAGGTCGAGCGCTACCTCCACCTCTGACGCGGCCCACACGGCGCCCCGCCCGCCCGACGCCATAGGACCAACGTCCGAGGGGTGGGGCGGGTCAAGAGCCTGCCCCGGAATGCATCCGGGGATCGCGGCACGCGACGGGCGCAGCCCGCTCGTCCTTGATGCGCCTCACCCCGACCGCATGCTCGTCGTGGTCCGGCCTGCCGGACCTCCCCAGCCCCCGCGGTCCTCGACGCCCGCGCCGCCACCCGCAGCACCGGGCACCAGCGAAGAGACCCGTCGCGGCCCCGCCGCGACACCGCTTGCCTCGCCGGCCCCAACCGCCGACAGGTGATCTCAGCCGCAATCCCGCTACTCTCTGCGCAAAGAAGACACCCGGGAGGAGACCATGGCCGACGACGCGCCCCGCCTGAGCCCGCACCGCCCGCGCCACCGCGCGGCGCCCTCTTCACGGGCCTTGGCGCATCTCGTGGTGCTGGACCTCACACGCGTCCGCTCGGGGCCCACTTGCGTGCGCCAGCTCTCCGACTGGGGGGCGAATGTCATCAAGATCGAACCGCCCGAGGGCGATGCCCAGGAACTCGGTGGCCCCCGCCAGGGGTCGGACTTCCAGAACCTACACCGGGGCAAGTCCAGCTTGACGCTCAACCTCAAGGACGCGCAGGGCCTCGCGCTCTTCCGCCGCCTCGCCGCCGGCGCGGATGTGGTGGTCGAGAACTTTCGCCCCGGCGTGAAGCACCGTCTCGGCATCGACTATAAGAGCCTCGCCGTCGGTAACCCCGGCCTCGTCTACGCCTCGATCTCCGGGTTCGGCCAGACCGGCCCCTATGCGGACCGCCCCGGCTTCGATCAGATCGCGCAGGGGATGGGCGGCTTCATGTCGATCACCGGCGAGCCAGGACAGGGGCCGATGCGCGCTGGCATTCCCATCGCGGATCTCACTGCCGGGATCTTCGCCGCCCAGGCGATCCTGGTCGCGCTCCTCGAACGCCAGGTCTCCGGCCGCGGACAATGGGTGCAGACCTCGCTCCTGCAGGCCCAGATGTTCATGCTCGACTTCCAGGCCGCCCGCTACACCGCGGACGGTCAGGTGCCCGGCCAGGCCGGCAACAACCACCCCACGATGATCCCCACCGGCGTCTTCGCCACCGCCGATGGCCATATGAACGTCAGCGTCGCAGGCGAGCACATCTGGCGCCGCTTTGCCGAGACGCTCGACCGCCCCGACTGGTGCGACCGGCCCGACTACGCCACCAACGCCGAGCGCTCCGCCAACCGCGACGCACTGAACGCGGAGATCGAGGCAGTGACCCGCAGCCGCCCCACCCACGACTGGGTCTCGGCGCTGACGGCGACGGGCGTGCCCGCGGGCGAGATCAACGACATCGGCCAGGCCTTCGAGGACCCGCAAGCGCGCCACAACGAGGCCGCCCAACCCCTTGATATCCCCGGTCAGGGGCGGCGCGCCTTCCCAGCCCAGCCCATCCACATGAGCCGCACGCCGTCCCGCCTCACCGCCCCGCCGCCCTCCTGCGGCCAGGACACCGAGGCGCTGCTCACGGAGATGGGTCTTTCGCCCGACGAGGTCGCGGCGATGCGCGCCAGCGGTGCGATCTGACGAGACCGGGCGCCAGCCGACGTCGCATCGACCGGCGAACGGCGCCCGCACCCACCCGCGTCAGCATAGCCGTCACTTCGTAAAGAACTCCGAAATCTCGCGGCATTCCCAATAGGTCCTCGGGCACTGCCGGATTCAGGGAATCGTCACCTCGGGCATCGTAACCTGTCGTGGATGGGCGAGGGCGCGCGTACTCACACCGGGCGTTCGCGGGCGCCGACATGGGTGATGACGCGCCCCGCCAGGGCGCCGCCCGCGCGGGCGGCAGCCTCGATATCGCCACCGCGGGCCAGCGCGCCGAGGAAGCCGGCGGCATAGGCATCGCCGGCGCCCGTCGTGTCGACCACCGCGGCGACCGGGGCGGCCTCCACCGCGACGGTCTCCGACCCATGCGCGGTGATCGTCCCCTTCTCGGAGAGGGTGACGGCCGCCACCTCTGCCTTGGTGCGTGCCCAGTCGAGCGCCGCCTCGGCGCTCTGGGTGCCCGAGAGGGCCATCATCTCCGCCTCGTTGCCCACCAGCACGTCGCAGGGATCGGCGATGAAGGCGCGCATGGCTGCCAGGTGGCGCCCCACGCAGCCGGCGTCGGAGGGGGTGAGCGCGATCTTCGCCCCCAGCGCCCTCGCCCGTTCCACCGCCGCGGCGATGGCTTCGGGCCCCTTCGGCGCATCGAAGACATAACCCTCAACCAGCAGCAGCCCGGTGTCCGCCGGGATCGCATTGGCGATGGAAGCGTCCAGCGTCGAGGCCGCCCCCAGATAGGTGCTCATCGTCCGCTCTCCGCCCGGGGTGACGATGATCACGCAGCGCCCCGTCGCCGGGCTCTCGCGCCGCGCGCCCGGGGTCGCGACGCCAACCCGGGCCATATCCTCGACAAAGGCCTCGCCCAGCCCATCGGCGGCGACATGGCCCAGGAACACCGCGTCGTGCCCGTCCGTGCCCAGATGCGCCATGGTGTTGGCGACCGAGCCGCCGGACTGCATGACCCCCGGCCCGATCTCGCCATAAAGCTCCGCCGCCGCCAGCGCGTCGACCAGATGCATGCCGCCAAGGGCAAGGTTATGGCGTTCCACCACCGCAGGGGCGGTCTCCACCAGCACATCGACCAGCGCGTGGCCGAGACCGACGAGGCGGCCGTTGATCGTCATCGCAATCTCCGGGAGAGGGGCGGTGCGTGAAATCACGCACCCTACGCCGCGTAGGGTGCGTGCTCGGCACGCACCTCAGTAGCGGTAGTGGTCGGGTTTGAACGGCCCCTCGGGCGAGACGCCGATATAGGAGGCCTGCTCCTCGCTGAGCCGCGTGAGGTTGGCGTTCAGCTTCTTGAGGTGCAGCGTCGCCACCTTCTCATCCAGGTGCTTGGGCAGCACGTAGACCTCGTTCTTGTACTGCTCGCCGCGGGTGAAGAGCTCAATCTGCGCCAGCACCTGGTTGGTGAACGAGGCCGACATCACGAAGCTCGGGTGCCCGGTCGCGTTGCCGAGGTTCAGCAGCCGCCCCTCCGACAACAGCAGCATGCGCTTGCCGTCAGGGAACTCCACCATGTCGACCTGGGGCTTGATGTTGGTCCACTTCATGTTCTTCAGACCCGCGATCTGAATCTCGTTGTCGAAGTGGCCGATGTTGCCGACGATCGCCATGTCCTTGAAATCGCGCATGTGATCGAGGGTCACGACGTCCTTGTTGCCGGTCGCGGTGATCACGATGTCGGCCTTGGGTCCGGCCTCCTCCAGCGTCACGACTTCGAAGCCATCCATCGCCGCCTGCAGCGCGCAGATCGGGTCGGCCTCGGTCACCAGGACACGGGCACCCGCGCCGGCGAGCGAGGCGGCCGAGCCCTTGCCCACATCGCCGTAGCCGCAGACGACGGCGACCTTGCCGGCCATCATCACGTCGGTGGCGCGGCGGATGCCGTCGACCAGGCTCTCCTTGCAGCCGTACTTGTTGTCGAACTTCGACTTGGTGACGCTGTCATTGACGTTGATCGCCGGGAAGGGCAGCTGCCCCAGCTTGGCGAGCTGATAGAGCCGGTTGACGCCGGTCGTCGTCTCCTCGGTCACACCCATGATCTGGTCGCGCTGCTTGGCGAACCAGCCGGGGCTGCGCGCGAGGCGCTTCTTGATCTGGGCGAAGAGGTACTCTTCCTCCTCCGACCCCGGGTTCGACAGCACGTCCTCGCCGGCCTCGGCCCGCGCGCCGAGCAGGATGTACATTGTGGCGTCGCCGCCATCGTCGAGGATCATGTTGCAGCCGTCGGCGAAGTCGAAGATCCGGTCGGCGTAGGCCCAGTACTCCTCCAACGTCTCGCCCTTCACGGCGAAGACCGGCGTGCCGCCCGCGGCGATGGCGGCCGCGGCATGATCCTGGGTGGAGAAGATGTTACAGGAGGCCCAGCGACACTCCGCGCCCAGCGCGTTCAGCGTCTCGATCAGCACCGCAGTCTGGATCGTCATGTGCAGCGAGCCCGCGATCCGTGCGCCCTTCAGCGGTTTGCTGTCCCCGAACTCCTCGCGACAGGCCATGAGGCCCGGCATCTCGGTCTCGGCGATCTCGATCTCCTTGCGGCCAAAGTCCGCCTCGGCGATGTCCTTGACCACGTAATCGGTGTCGGCACCGGGGATCTGTTCGGCAAGCGACATGGGCCTCTCCTTCGGCTCTGTGCAGGCGCTGGGGCGGCTCTGCGGCGGCGCCCCGCTCGATATCTCTCGCGCGTGCCCTATCGGGGTGCTGCGCGACTGGCAATGGTCGGATAGCAGGCCTGAGTTACTCGGCCGCTTTCAAACTCGGTGCCAACGGGGCGTAGGCGAGATTGGGGGCGAGCCAGCGCTCCACCTCCTCGACGCTCATCGCCTTGCGCGCGGCATAGTCGGCGACCTGGTCACGTCCGATGCGCCCTACGCCAAAGTAAGCGGCCTCGGGGTGCGCGAAGTAGAGACCCGAGACCGAGGCCGCGGGCCACATGGCGCAGCTTTCGGTCAGCGTCAGGCCAGTCGTCGCCTCCGCGTCGAGCAACTCAAAGAGCGTGCGCTTCTCGGTGTGGTCCGGACAGGCCGGATAGCCGGCGGCGGGGCGAATGCCGCGGTACTTTTCGGCGATCAGATCCTCGTTCGCCAGCGTCTCCTCCGCCGCGTACCCCCAGAGGTCGCGGCGCACCCGGGCGTGCATCCACTCCGCCATCGCCTCCGCTAGCCGGTCTGCGAGCGCCTGGACCAGGATGGCGTCATAGTCGTTGCCGTCGCCCTTCAGCCGCTCGGCGATGCTGTGCACCTCCGGCCCCGCGGTCACGGCGAACCCGCCCAGCCAGTCTGGGGTTCCTTGGGGTGCGACGAAATCCGAGAGGCAGAGCGAGGCCCGGTCGCCGGACTTCAGCCCCTGCTGGCGGAGCATGCGGAAGGTGTCGAGCGGGGTGGCACGGCCCTCGCCCTGCCACAGCACGATGTCGTCGCCCACCCGGTTGGCGGGCCAAAAGGCGACGGCGGCGCGCGGGGTGAACCAGTGCTCCGACGCGATGCGGGCCAACATGGCTTGGGCGTGATCGAAGAGCTCGCGCGCCGTCTCTCCCTGCGCGGGGTGCTGCAGGATGGCGGGGAACGCCCCCTTCAGCTCCCAGGTCCAGAAGAAGGGCGACCAGTCGATGAAGGGGATGAGATCCGCCACCGCGATCTCGTCGAAAGCGCGCACCCCGGTGAAGGCCGGCTGGGGCGGGGTATAGGCATCCCATCCGCCGTCGAAAGCACTGGCGCGCGCCTGCTCGAGCGGCGTGACCGGCCGCTCGGCCCCCGCACCACGGCCGAGGATGCGGCTCTGCTCCTCGGCGACCTCGGCCAGGAACTGGGGTTTGCGCTCCTCTGACAGCAGGCGCGAGACGACGCCGACGGCCTTGGAGGCATCGTCGACATGGACCACGCCCTGCCCGTACTGGGGCGCGATGCGGAGCGCCGTGTGCTTCTTCGAGGTCGTCGCCCCGCCGATCAGCAGCGGGATGTCGAGCCCCGCCTCGGTCATCGCCTTGGCCACATCCACCATGCGGTCGAGCGAGGGGGTGATGAGCCCCGAGAGGCCGATGACATCCACCCCCTCGGCCTTGGCGCGCTCGATGATGTCCTCGGTGGGGACCATGACGCCCATGTCGACCACGTCGTAGTTGTTGCAGGCCAGGACCACGCCGACGATGTTCTTGCCGATGTCGTGAACGTCGCCCTTCACGGTGGCCATCAGGATCTTGCCCTTGGCCGTCGTGTCGCCGGTCGCAGCCTTCTCCGCCTCCATGAACGGAATGAGGTGACCCACGGCGGTCTTCATCACGCGCGCGGATTTCACGACCTGGGGCAGGAACATCTTACCCTCGCCAAAGAGCTCGCCGACGACGTTCATGCCGTCCATCAGCGGGCCTTCGATCACATGCAGCGGGCGGTCGGCAGCCTGGCGCGCCTCCTCGGTATCGTCGAGCACGTAGTCGGTGATGCCGTGGATCAGGGCGTGTGACAGCCGTGCTGCGACCGGCCCCTCCCGCCACTTGGGGTCGGACTTCTGCTGCGCCTCGCCGCTGTCGCGGTACTTGTCGGCGATGGCGAGCAGCCGGTCGGTGGCGTCGTCGCGGCGGTTCAGCAGCACGTCCTCGACGTGCTCGCGCAGCTCCTCGGGGATGTCGTCATAGACCGTGATCTGGCCCGCGTTCAGGATCGCCATGTCCAGCCCGGCGCGGATGCCGTGGTACAGAAACGCCGAGTGCATCGCCTCGCGCACCGGGTTGTTGCCGCGAAACGAGAACGACACGTTCGACAGCCCGCCGGAGATCATCGCGTGTGGCAGGCGCTGTTTGATCATCCGCGTCGCCTCGAAGAAGGCGACGGCATAGTCGTTGTGCTCCTCGATCCCCGTCGCGACGGCAAAGATGTTGGGATCGAAGATGATGTCCCAAGCGTCGAACCCCGCCTTGTCGATCAGCGCATGATAGGCCCGCTCGGCGATGGCGAACTTATGCGCGGCAGTCTCCGCCTGGCCGTCCTCGTCAAACGCCATGACCACGACGGCGGCGCCGTAGCGGCGGACGGTGCGGGCCTGTTCCAGGAAGGCCGCCTCGCCCTCCTTGAGGCTGATGGAGTTCACCACCGGCTTGCCCTGCACGCATTTGAGGCCCGCCTCGATCACCTCGAACTTGGAGCTGTCGATCATCACCGGCACGCGGGAGATATCGGGCTCAGACGCGATCAGGTTGAGGTACGTCGTCATCGCCCGCTCGGCGTCGAGCAGGCCTTCGTCCATGTTGACGTCGATAATCTGGGCGCCGTTCTCGACCTGGTGGCGCGCCACCTCCACCGCCGCGGGGTAATCGTCGGCCATGATCAGCTTCTTGAACCGCGCCGACCCGGTGACGTTCGTCCGCTCGCCGATGTTGATGAACCGGCTCTGGGTCATCGCTACGACCCCGCACCGGCCTCGAACATCTCGAGGCCGGAAAGGCGCATCCGCTCAGCCGGTGCCGGGATCGATCGGGGCGCCTTGCCCGCGACCGCCGCGGCGATGGCCTCGATGTGCTCGGGCCGGGTGCCGCAGCAGCCGCCCACCACATTGACCAGCCCCGCCTCGGCCCAGGCACCCAGATGCGCCGCCGTCTGTGCCGGGGTCTCGTCGTAGCAGCCCATCTCGTTCGGCAGGCCCGCGTTGGGATAGGCGCTGATCCGGGCATCGGCGATGTCGGCCAGCGCGCGGATATGCGGGCGCATCTCGCCGGCGCCAAGCGCGCAGTTCAGTCCGACCGAGAAGGGACGCGCATGGGACATGGAGACCCAAAACGCCTCTGGCGTCTGTCCGGTCAGCGTGCGGCCGGAGCGGTCGGTGATGGTGCCCGAGATCATCAGCGGCGGCACCGGCACCCCCTCATCGCGCAGGCCGTCGATGGCGTAGAGCGCGGCCTTGGCGTTCAGGGTGTCGAAGATCGTCTCGACCAGCAGCAGATCGACGCCGCCGCGGATCAGCGCCCGCGCCGCCTGAGCGTAGGCCTCGGCCAGTTGGTCGAAGGTGACCTTGCGCATGCCGGGATCGTTCACGTCCGGGCTGATGGAGGCAGTCACATTCGTCGGCCCGATGGCCCCGGCGACCCAGCGCGGGCGGTCGTCGCGCTCGAACTTCGCCGCAGCCTCTGCCGCCAGCACGGCCGAGGCCTCGTTCAGCTCCGCCGCGATGGGGGCGAGGTCATAGTCCGCCTGGCTGATGGCATTGGCCGAGAAGGTGTTGGTCGACAGGATATCGGCGCCGGCGGCCAGGAACTTCTCGTGGATCGTGCGGATCATGTCGGGCTGGGTCAGCGACAAAAGCTCGTTGTTGCCCGCCACATCGACCGGGTGATCGGCAAAGCGAAGGCCGCGATAGGCCGCCTCGTCCGGTGCCTCCGCCTGGATCATGGTGCCCATCGCGCCGTCCAGCACGAGAATGCGCTCCGCCGCATGGGCGGCAATATCGCGTGTCATCGTCGGTCTTCCCGGTTGCCTGAGCGCCGCCGATCCGAGGACCGCAGGCGCATCGCTGCCCGATCTCCATCCACCGGGCATGGTCAGATAGGCTGGTAGCCTGACGCGAACAGGATGGAAAGTGTCGTTTTTGAAGGGCGGGACGCCATTGCCCCCCGCCCGCGTAATGCCTGGCCGGACCTAGCGCGTCTCCGGCGCCTGTGCCGGTGCTGTGTCCGGCCCCGCCCCGCCACCGGTCGGGATGCGATCCTCGGTCTCCACCTCGATCCCGGCCAGTGTCTCGCCCTCCATCGCCAGTTCGAAACCGCGCAGACGCTTGTAGATCGACAAAAGCTCCACGATCGTCGTCCAGGAGTTCACCAGGAACTGGAACGAGTTCGACACCTGATTAAAGGCCGTCAGGATCTGCTGCAGGATACCGAAGGTGATCGCCTTGGCCACAATGGTCGGGATCAGCAGGATGTAGACAAAGATGTTGTCCGCCTGAATGTACAGACCGCGGAAGATATTGAAGTACATATAGTGAAAGTACAGCCGAAAGTAGTTGCGGCGGACGTTATAGAACAGCTCAGCCACCGTCATCGGCTGTGCCCGCATCACGTCATCCTCGCCGTAGACGAGCTCTTTGCGATAGGCGGCCTCGACGCGCTGATTGCGAAACTCAAGCCCAGGTAGCTTGATGCCCGCCACGGCCAACAGCACGGTGCCGAAGATCGACCAGAAGAGAGCGGCCTGGAACAGCGGCGCCGGGATCACGCCCACGATGGGCAGTTCGGTGATGTGGATCGATAGCGCCCAGAGGATCGGCAAGAAGGCGAAGAGCGTCATCACGCTGTCGACCACCGCCACGCCAAGACTTTCGGTGATCTGGGCAAAGCGCATCGTATCCTCCTGGATACGCTGCGAGGCGCCCTCGATGTGGCGCACCTCCTTCCACCGCGACATGTAGTAGTCGTTCATGGCCGTGCGCCAGCGGAACACGTAGTGGCTGACCAGGAAGCGCGTGGCGACGAAGACCAGCATCCAGACAAAGGCGATCTCGGCGAAGATGATGAGCAGCTCGTAGAACTCGCCTGCCGGCACCTCGCGGGCGTTCGAGTCCAGGGCTTCCTGCACCAGATCGAAGAACGGTCGGCGCCAGTTGTTGATCGCGACAGAGACCTGCACCGAATAGTAGGTGGAGAACAGGATGATCGCCGAGACGACGATCGACCAGATCTGCCAGGGATGCGGTTCGAACCGGAACCAGGCGAAGGCGAAGATCGCCACCGCCGCCGCATAGAACAGGTAGAAGAACAGGAACTCGTCGGTGGCGAAGTGCCCTAGACCGATAACCGGGCTGTCGGGGTCCATGGTCTCGCCAAGGCCGACCGCGGTGCGCAGCGTGTCGCCGGCGACGTACCAGACCACCACGACCACGGCGGTATAGGCGAGCAGCGACAGGAAGAAGAGCTTCGGCCGCGGGAAGAAGGACGTGAACATCGTAAGGGCGGCCTATTGTTGTTGCTGCGCTTGCTGGACGGTCTCGCGGGCCCGTTTGGCCAAAAGCACCAGCATGGGGCGTAAGTCTTCTGCGGATTTGAGCGGTCGGTCAAACCACAGACGCGCGACCGCATCGCCGACGACCATGTCCATCCCGGCCGGATCCAGGGTCGCGAGGCGCCAGTCAGCCGCCTCGCCGCCACCGAACACCTCCGCATAGAGCGCGATGGCATCCAGGTGGTCGTCGTTCATGTGCTCGACCGCACCCGCCTCCATCGCCGCAAGCTCGGGCATGGGCGACAGGATCACATCCTCGGCGGTCATCTCATAGGCCTTGCCGAACCCGCCGTTCAGGGACACACGCTCGACCACCAATCGCCAAAGCGCGAAGTCACCGAAGAAGGCGTAGAGCTCCGCCTTGGGCTGGCGCGCGAGGAAGCGGCGCATGTTCCGCTCCCGCGCCTCGTCCCGCAGAATCTCAGCGCGGCCGATCACGGTCATCCGGGCATGGGCCAGCGGATCCCCCTTGCCCGCGGTGCCCAGCAGCAGCGACACCCGCCCATCCGCCGCCATGGCGCCGAAGTGGGGCGAAAGCTGCGAGGCGAGGAACAGCGGATGCCCCTCCATCGAGGTGGCGAGCGAGACGCGGCTGACCATCGGCCATCCCGTGCCGGGCTCCAGCGTCGCGAGCGCCCCCAGCCGTTCGCAGCGCAGCATGGTCTGGGCCTGGCGGCGCGCCGCATCGTCGACCGCGCGCAACACACCCTTGGGTTCTTCCGCCAATCCCGCCCCCTCCTCGTCTTGCGACCCTCGGCGGCGCTATGAAATAGCCCGCGCGGCAGTCCTAGCGAACGACCAGGACCGAGACCTTGGCATGGCGCACGATATGCGCCGCATTGGGCCCGATCAGCAGGTCGGTGACCGTCGGCTCATGGGTGCCCACCACGATCAAGTCCGCGCCAATGCGGGCGGCACAGTCCAGAACTTCGTGGTGAACAGTGCCCTCCGCCACATGGCGCGTGGCCGGATGGTTCGGCAGCACCCGGTCGACGTAGAGGCGCAGCCGCTCGGCGGCGTCCTCCATAGCCTGGGCCATGGCGTCCTCCGGCAGGAAGGAGGCGACGAAGCCCTGGCCGAAGTCCGGGATCACCGTGATCACGCTTAAGCTAGCACCGTCCATCTTGGCCAGTTCCGCCGCGCGGCGCAGCACCGGCCCACCGGCTTCCTCCCGGTTGAGATCGATGGCGGCGAGGACGCTCTTGCTCATGCCACGGCTCCTTCCCTCTCGGCCCCTCTGGGCGATGGCCAACCCTAAGGAGGATCGGGCGATGGGGTAAACGGCCATCTGACCGCAGGATCGCCTTGCGGCCCCGACCGTGCTGCCGCAGACCCTCCGCCGCTGATCGGCTGCCGCTGATCGGCTGCCGCGGCGTTCTGGCCCTTCGCGCTGGTCTGGCTTGACCGCACCGGTGCAGAGGCGCTCGATGGTATCCGCCGATATGCGCCGCAGGAGGCTGACCGATGGCGACCCACTCGCACGTCTTTCCCCGCCACACCAAGGCGTCGCTCCCCGTCGCCGTGGGCGGGGAGGGCTGCTACCTGATCGACGCGACGGGCAAGCGCTACCTCGATGCCTCCGGCGGGGCGGCGGTCTCCTGCCTCGGCCATGGCGACAGAGCGGTGAGCGAGGCCATCAAGGTGCAGGTCGACCAGCTCGCCTTCGCCCATACAGGGTTCTTCACCTCCGAGCCCGCCGAGCGCCTGGCCGACCGGCTGATCCGGCTGGCGCCCAAGGGGATCGACCGGGTCTACCTCGTCTCCGGCGGGTCGGAGGCGGCGGAGGCCGCGATCAAGCTCGCCCGGCAGTACTTCGTCGAGAAGGGCGAGCCGCAGCGGCGCCACCTGATCGCCCGCAAGCAGAGCTATCACGGCAACACCCTCGGCGCGCTGGCCGCCGGCGGGAACGAGTGGCGGCGCGCGCCCTTCGCCCCGATCCTGACCGAGGTCAGCCACATCGACCCCTGCTATGCCTACGTCCACCGGCGCGACGACGAGAGCGAGGCCGCCTATGGCGCCCGCGCCGCGCAGTCGCTGGAGGATGAGATCCTGCGCCTGGGGCCCGACACGGTCATGGCCTTCATGGCCGAGCCGGTGGTGGGCGCGACCCTGGGGGCGGTCCCGGCGGTCGAGGGGTACTATGCCCGGATCCGCGAGATCTGCGACCGCTACGGCGTACTGTTGATCCTGGACGAGGTGATGTGCGGCATGGGCCGCACGGGCACGCTGTTCGCCAGCGAGCAGGACGGGATCGCACCGGACGTCGTCTGCATCGCCAAGGGCCTCGGCGCAGGCTACCAGCCCATCGGTGCGATGCTCTGCACCGCCGAGATCTATGCGGCCATCGAGGAGGGCTCGGGCTTCTTCCAGCACGGCCATACCTATGTGGGCCACCCGGTCGCCGCGGCCGCCGCCGATGCGGTGCTGACGGCCATCGAGGAGCGCGGGTTGATCGACCGCGTCGCTACCACGGGCCCCGCGCTGCGCGCGGCGCTCACCGGCGCCTTCGGCCAGCATGCCCATGTGGGCGATATCCGCGGTCGGGGGCTGTTCCTTGGCCTCGAGATCGTCGCCGATCGCGACACCAAGCGCCCCTTCGATCCCGCCCGCAAGATCGCGCCGCGGCTGAAGAAGGCGGCCTTCGAGCGCGGCCTCATCTGCTACCCGATGCAGGGCACCCGCGACGGGGTCCAGGGCGATCACGTCCTCTTGGCCCCGCCCTTCATCCTGGAAGACGCTCAGATCGGCGAGCTGATCGACAAGCTCTCAGGCGCTCTGGACGACACCCTCGCCGCCTGACACCACCCCATACCCGCAAAGGAGAGGCCGATGGAGAACAACCGCCTTCTGCTCGGCGTCTCGCTCCTGTTCATCGCGGCCTTCGGGCTTTGGGGGGTCATCGACCCTGTCAGCCTCGATGCAATGGCTTCGACCGTGGTCAGCCAGTACTTCGTCAGCCGCGGCTGGTTCGTCATGCTCTCGGTCTCGGGCATGCTGATCCTCTGCGTCGCCCTCGCCTTCTCGCGCTATGGCGACATCCGCCTGGGCGCCGACGACGACCGGCCGGAGTTCTCGACCATATCCTGGATCACCATGCTCTTCGCCGCGGGCATGGGCGTCGGCCTGCTGTTCTGGGCGGTGGCGGAGCCGCTGACCCACTACGACTTCATCGTCAATCAACTGGGCGCGGACCCCGACACGCCGCCGCCCCTGCCCAAACCCCTGGCGGCGCAGGAGGCTTTGCTTGCCACCAACTTCCACTGGGGCATCCATGCCTGGGCGATCTATGGCGCGACGGCACTGACCATCGCCTATTTCGCCTTTCGCCGCGGCACCCCGATGATGGTGAGCGCCCCGATCCGCTATCTGTTCCCCGGCGAGCGCTGGGCCGGCATCGTCGGCTGGCTGTCGGACCTGATGGCCATCGTGGCCATCGCCATCGGCGTCGGCGGTTCCATGGCCATGGGGGTCTTCCAGGTCGCCGACGGCATCGACGTGCTGATGGGCGGACAGGAGGCGAGCGGCCTGCTCGTCGCCATCGTCTTCGGGCTGATGATCGCCTGCTACATGCCCTCGCTCATGGTCGACCTCGGCGATGGGATGTCCCGGCTGTCGAACATCGCCATGGGCATCGCGGTGGCCCTGGTGGTCTACACCATCATCCTCGGCCCCACCGAGTTCCTGCTGAACTCCGTCCTCGGCGCCTTCGGCGACTACGTCGTCAACGCCGTGCCGCGGGGGTTCGAGACGCTGACCTTCTTCGGCGATCAGGTGAGCGGCTGGTTCAACGACTGGACGCTCACCTACATGGTCTGGTGGATCGCCTGGGGGCCCTTCGTCGGCGTCTTCGTCGCGCGCATCTCCAAGGGCCGCACGATCCGAGAGTTCGTGCTGGGCGTGCTGATCGCGCCCACGCTCTTCTCCGTCATCTGGTTCGGCGCCTTTGGCGGCATCGGATTGTTCGAGGTGCTGCAGGGCCCTGGCGATCTGCTCTCGCTCACGCAGACCAACGTGGAGCGGGTGACCTTCGCCCTGCTCGAGCGGCTACCGATGACCACGCTCTCGACGGTGCTGGTGATCGTCTCGGCCTTTCTGTTCATCGTCACCAGCGTGGTGAGTGCTGCCTTCGTGCTCGCCACCTTCTCCACCGGGGGCGATCCCAATCCGGCGGTGAAGCTGCGGCTGATCTGGGGCGGGCTGCTCGGGGTGCTGGGGGCGGCCATGGTGCTCTCGGGCTCCATCGATGCGGTGAAGCGGCTGATTGCCCTCGGCGCCCTGCCCTTCGTGCTGATCACGGTGCTGCTGCTCGTCTGCCTGATCCGCGGGCTGGCGGAGGAGACGCAAGGGAGGCCGGCCCATGCTGACGGGTGACCTGATCGACACGGTGCTAAACCTCGGCACCTTCGCCTTCATCGGCGCCATGGTCTGGCTGATGATCCGCGATCTGCCGGACCGCCCCGACGGCGGCGCCTAGCGGCCTCGGCTCCTGCCCGTCATTGCCCGGCTCGACCGGGCAATCCACGACGCTGAGATGGATCCCCCGGTCAAGCCGGGGGATGACAACCAGTGCCGGGATCAGAGGACCATGACCTCGCGCCTTGTCGACCGGAATTCAGGCGCCGGGGACGGCGGGGATCAGACGACTGGTCACGGGGCGGAGGAGTGCTGCCACGCCCTCGAAATGCACCGCCATCGGCGAGCTCTCGCGCCAGACCAGCACCACCGTGCGCGTGGGCGCCGGCGGCGCGAAGGGGCTGAGGCTGACGCCTGCCCCACTGCATTCGACACTGGCGGCGATGGCGGGGATCACCGTGGCCCCCATGCCAGCCGCCGCCATCTGCACAAGCGTCGTCAGCGAACTCGCATCCAACCGGTCCTGCGTGGCCCCAACGGCACAGAAGCTGAGCGCCTGATCGCGCAGGCAATGCCCTTCCTCCAGCAGCAGGAGGCGCATGTCGCCCACCTCCTCGGCGCTGACCGCCTCACCGGTGCCCGGTGCCGAGGTCTGCTGGGCCAAAAGGAAGGGTTCGGTGAAGAGCGGGCGGATCGTGAGCCCCGCCTCCTCCACCGGCAGGGCGACGATCAGCAGGTCGAGCGCGCCGGCCCGCAGATCCTGCACCAGGGTCTCGGTCTTCGTTTCGCGGAGCGCGATCTCCAGGCCATCATAGGCCTCCGTCAGCGTCTCGATCACGGTCGGCACCAGATAGGGTGCGACGGTCGGGATCACGCCCAGCTTCACCGGTCCCGTCAGCCGCGCCGCCCGGCTGCGCGCCAGATCGCCCAATTCCCAGACCGACAAGGCGATCGCCGCCGCGCGGCGCGCGACCTCCCTGCCCGCTTCGGTCACCTCGATCTGGCGCGCCTGGCGCTCGATCAGCGCCATGCCAAGCGCGCTCTCAAGCTCCGCCACCTGCATCGACAGCGCTGGCTGGGTTACCGCGCACTCCTCCGCCGCCCGCCCGAAATGCCGATGCCGGGCGAGCGCCTCGAAGTATCGGAGCTGGCGCAGCGTGATGTTGGTCATCAGAGTTTCTGATCGCTCCTCATAGAAAATACGATTTCCCCTGATGGCCCATTCCTGTCAAGTTGCCCCTGTCACGGCCTGGCCCCCGCCAGGGACCGACCGCCACGCAAGCCGCAGCATTCATCGGAGAAATCACATGGACGGCGATATCAAATGCCCGTTCACCGGCCGCACGAACGTCGCGAACCGCGACTGGTGGCCCAACCAGCTCAATCTCAAGGTTCTGCACCAGAACTCCCCGCATGCCGATCCCATGGGGACGGCGTTCAGCTACCGCGAGGCCTTCAAGACCCTCGATCTGGACGCGGTGATGGAGGATCTGAAGGCGCTGATGACCGACAGCCAGGACTGGTGGCCGGCGGACTACGGGCACTACGGCGGCTTCATGATCCGCATGGCCTGGCATGCCGCGGGCACCTACCGCACGGCGGATGGGCGCGGCGGCGCCGGCACCGGCAACCAGCGCTTCGCCCCGCTCAACTCCTGGCCCGATAACGGCAACCTCGACAAGGCGCGCCGCCTGCTCTGGCCGGTGAAGCAGAAGTACGGCGCCAAGCTCTCCTGGGCCGATCTCTACATCCTGGCCGGCAATGCCGCGCTCGAGTCGATGGGCTTCAAGACCTTCGGCTTCGGCGGCGGGCGTGAGGACATCTGGGAGCCCGAGGAAGACATCTACTGGGGCTCGGAGAAGGAGTGGCTGCAGGTCAGCGGCGGCCCCGGCACCCGCTACACCGGCGAGCGCGTGCTCGAGAACCCGCTCGCGGCCGTGCAAATGGGCCTCATCTACGTCAATCCCGAGGGGCCGGACGGCAACCCGGACCCGCTCGCCTCGGCCCGCGACATCCGCGAGACCTTCGCGCGCATGGCGATGAACGACGAGGAGACGGTGGCGCTGACGGCCGGTGGCCACACCTTCGGCAAGGCGCATGGCGCCGGCGACGCCGATCTTGTGGGCGTCGAGCCCGAGGGCGGCGCGATCGAGGCGCAGGGCTTCGGCTGGACCTCCTCCTACAAGTCCGGCATGGGCGTCGATGCCATCACCAGCGGGATCGAGGGGCCCTGGACCCCCAACCCCATCGCCTGGGACAACGGCTATTTCGACATGCTCTTCGGCTATGAGTGGGAGCTGGTCAAAAGCCCGGCGGGCGCCTGGCAGTGGCACCCCAAGGACCTCAAGGACGACGACCACGCGCCCCAGGTCGACGGCTCGGGCCAGAAGGTCACGGTCATGATGACCACCGCCGACATGGCGATGCGCATGGACCCGGCCTACGAGAAGATCTCGCGCCGCTTCCACCAGAACCCGGCCGAATTCGCCGATGCCTTCGCCCGCGCCTGGTTCAAGCTGACCCACCGCGACATGGGCCCGAAGATCCGCTACCTGGGCTCGCTGGTGCCGGACGAGGAGCTGATCTGGCAGGATCCGATCCCCGCCGTCGACCACCCGCTGATCGACAAGACGGACATCGCGGGTCTCGAGGCCGAGATCGCCGCGTCGGGCCTCAGCGTGTCCGATCTGGTCAAGACCGCCTGGGCCTCGGCCTCGACCTTCCGCGGCTCGGACCTGCGCGGCGGGGCGAACGGCGCCCGCATCCGCCTGGCCCCCATGAAGGACTGGGAGGTGAACGAGCCCACCAAGCTCGCCGGTGTGCTTGAGACGCTGGAGGGCATCCAGACCGCCTTCAACGCCGCGCAGTCGGGCGGCAAGAAGGTCTCGCTCGCCGATCTTATCGTCCTCGCCGGCGGTGTGGGCGTCGAGATGGCGGCAAAGGCCGCCGGCCATGCGGTGACCGTGCCCTTCACCCCCGGCCGCATGGATGCGACCGAGGCGCAGACCGACGCGGACAGCTTCGCGGTCATGGAGCCGGAGGCCGATGGTTTCCGTAACTTCCAGAAGGGCGCCTACACCATCTCGACCGAGGAGATGCTGGTCGACCGGGCGCAGCTCCTGACGCTGACCGCGCCGGAGATGACGGTGCTCGTCGGCGGCCTGCGCGTGCTCGACGCCAACCACGGCGGCGTCAAGCATGGCGTCCTCACCGACCGCCCGGGCGCCTTGACGACCGACTTCTTCGTCAACCTGCTCGACATGGCCTATGAGTGGCGTGCCGCGGGCGACGAGGCGGAGGTCTACGAGGCCCGCGACCGCAAGACCGGCGAGGTCAAGTGGACCGGCACCCGCGCGGACCTGGTGTTCGGCTCGAACTCGATCCTGCGCGCGCAGGCCGAGGTCTATGCCTGCGCGGATGCCGAGGCGAAGTTCGTCACCGACTTCGTTGCCGCCTGGACCAAGGTCATGGAGCTGGACCGCTTCGACCTGGAAGAGACCGCCACGGCCCTGGCCGCCGAGTAAACGGCCGCCAATACGACATCGGCGCCGCTCCCTCGGGGGGCGGCGCTTTTCGTTCCGGCACTCGTGACGTTCAGTGGCGGTCGCCGCTCTCGCGGTTCGCGGCATCGATCCAGGCGGTGGCGAAGGTCACCAAGGGGGCATAGGCGCAGAGGCGCACCGAGGCCTCGCCCAGCATTCCGATCCTCACCGCCCCGGTATCCTCAAAGGCGGCGCCCACCTGCGGAAAAAGCCGGTTGAGATCGTCCGCGACATCCGGTGTCTCCACCCAGGGCGCATCGCCCGGCCCGGATTTGAAGCGCCGCACCTTCGTGCGCATAGTCAGCGCTAAGCCTTCGGCGGTGTGTAGCACCGTGCAGCGGTTCCAGCCGACGCCGATCAGCAGCATCTTCATCCCCGGCCGCGCGCGCAGCCTTCCCAGCGGACTGTCGGCACCCGTCGCCCAGGCCAGCGGATGCTCCTTCACATACTCGGCCGCCTCGGCGCCGTTCAGACAGATCGAGGTCGTGGGATGATCGCTCCGCCGCGTCCCGGGCCAGGTCCGAAAGGTCTCCGCGATCGCCCCCATGCCCGCAGCGGGGGAGGTCCGCGGGTCGAAGCCGAGGACCGCCTGCTCCACCGCCTCAACCGCCGCGGGGGACAGGGACGACCTCGACAGCTCCTCCGGAAACGCTGCATCGGGGGAGAAGCCCGGCATGCCGATCAGCCCCCCGGGCCCGACCGCGTCCATGAGCGCCTGCACCACCGCGCGCGCCCCGCCGACGGTCGGCCCGATCGCGCGCATGGAGGCATGGACAAAGACCCCGTCCCCCGCCTCGATGCCGAGCGCGCCCAGATCGCGGGTCAGCGAGGCGACCGTCGCGGGCATCTGCCCGACATCCGCGGTGCTCATGCGGGGGCAGCGGCGCGCCCTTCGCTCGGCGCCTGCAGGGCGGTCGCGCAGTCGGCGATGATCCGGGCGATGAGCGCGCAGTCCGCGGCGCTGAAGGTGAGCGGCAGGCGCATGTCGAAGAGACGCGACAGGATCGCATCGGTGCGCGGCAGGGCCTGGGGCGCAAGATAGGCCCAGCTCTGATGCGCCGAGGTATAGCCATGGGGCTGCGGCGCGCCGAACCACTTGAGCTCGACCCCCCGCGCCTTGGTCGCCGCGAGGAAGTCGCTCACCGCGCCCTCCGGCAGCGCTGGCAGGCGGAACTGGATCGAGCTGCCCACATGCGTCTCGGCAGCCGGGATGGCGCGCAGCACGAGGCCGGGCACGCCGCTGAGCCCGGCCTCCACCGTCCGGTAGAGCGCGTCCCAACGGGCGACCTGGGCATCGAGCGCCGCGAGTTGCGGGCGCAGGATCGCCGCGCGCAAATTGTCCATCCGGCTGGAGCAGTTCGGCATCTCCAGCCGGGCGTCGCCAAAGGCCTCTGCGCCCGGCGCCGCGAGATGGCGGTCATAGAGCATGTAGCTGCCGGAGCGGATGACGGCGCGGGCCATCAGGTCGGGGTCGGCGGTCGTCAGAAACCCGCCCTCGCCAGAATTCAGGTGCTTGTAGGTCTGGGTCGAGAAGCAGCCGATCGCGCCGAAGGTACCCGAGGGCCTCCCGTCCCAGGCCGCTCCCATGGTATGCGCGCAGTCTTCGATGAGGGTCAGCCCCAGCCGGGCGCAGAGCGCGCTGACGGCCCGCATATCCGCCAGATGCCCGCGCATATGGCTCAGCAGCAGGACCTTGGCGCCGTTGGCCTGCGCCTTCGCCTCCAGATCGGCGAGGTCGATGGTCAGATCCTCCGCCGTCTCCACCAGCACGCCGCGGCCCCCGGCGGCGGCGATGGCCCCGGGCACGGGCGACAGGGTGAAGGCGTTCGACAGCACGGGCGCACCCGGCGCGAGACCCACGGCGCCGAGCGCGATCTGCATCGCCGTCCCGCCGGAGGTCGTGGCCAGGCAATAGGGCACGCCGAGCGACGCGGCGAACTCCTGCTCCAGGAGTGCGGTCTCCCCGGCCTCTCCCGCTGCGGTGTTGTAGCGGTGGAGGCGACCCGAGCGCATGACCGCCACCGCCGCCTCGATCGCCGCCTCGGGGATCGGCTCCTGCTGGGTGAAGCTGCCCTCGAACCGTTCCATCGCCTCGCTCCGCGCTAACCTTGGGGTCAAGAAAGCAGGTTGGGGCGGATCGGGCAACGCAGCGGCACCATCGCGACCGCCGCGCAGCGAAAACCACCAATTTGAACGGCGTTCAAGACGGCGGTTTGGTCACGATCCGGCTGGCGAGCGTCGAGAGCACCGCCTCGGCCTCATAGACGTTCGGGTCGCCCGCGACCGCCTCGGCGCTCAATACCTGGATCTCCATGTAGGCGGTGTAGCGGGTGATCGGCTGGGCGTTCACCACGCCGCCAAAGCCCAGGGTGTTGCGGTGAAACAGGAAGCCTGCGCCCACGCCAAGGCCGCTGCCGACGAACCGCGTCTGCGGCTCGGTCTCTCGGTCGACGATGCGGAACTGCGCGGCGTCCTGCTCCTTGGTGATCTCGGCGGCGCGGAACAGCAGGTAATCCTCCACCGTCGCGCGCGGCGTGCTGGAGTTGCCGTCGAAGGAGACCCGCCATCGGTCCTGGGTGAGCTTCTGCGAGGCATAGCCGTCGCGCCCATCCTCAGCCGCCTGATAGGGGGTCGGCGTGGTGCAGGCCGCCAGCAGCAGCACGACGGCAATGCCGCCAAACCGGATCAGCGAAGGTCGGTCGATCATCCCGATAACTCCCAAAGACACGCGCGCATCCTAGCCTGAACGATGCTGGGGAGGATCCACGTCGCGGCGGTCCAGCGATTGTGATCAGCGCTTTGCGGCGGGTGCCGGGGTCAGATCCGCGACCTGCTCGGGCGTCAGGGGGCGGCGCCTGAGGCCCCGGGTCAGGAGATCGAGGCGGGCGGTCGCCTCCAGCTCTTCCATGGCGAAGACGGCCTTCTCCAGCGTCGTGCCCGCCACAACCGGGCCGTGGTTGGCGAGGAGGACGGCGGCGAAGCGACCCTCAAGCGCGCGCACCGCCGTGCCCATGGCCGGGTCGCCCGGGCGGAAGTAGGGCAGCAAGCGCACGCGCCCGACCAGCATGACCGAATAGGCGGTCAGCGCCGGCACCACATCCTCGGGGTCGATGTCCTCGAGGATCGAGAGGGCCGTCGAGTGGGCGCTGTGCAGATGCACGACCGCGCCCGTAGCGTCGCGCGTGTCATAGAACGCGGTGTGCAGCGGCACTTCCTTGGTGGGCTGCGGCCCCCCGAGATGCCGGCCATCGGGCGCCAGATGCGCGAGATCGGTGGGATCGAGCCTGCCGAGCGCCGCACCGGTGGGGGTGACCAGCAGGCTGCCGTCCTCCAGCCTGGCGGAGATGTTGCCGGAGGAGCCATGCGTCAGGCCACGGTCGTAGAGCGACCGGGACCAGAAGCAGATGTCCTCGCGCAGCTTCGCCTCGGCGCTCATCCCCGGCCCTCCAGCGCACGCGCGGCCTTGGCGAAGAAATCCGCCGCGCCGAAGTTGCCGGACTTCAGGGTGAGCGCGCAGGCGCTCTCAGGGTCGAAGAGGGCGGGCACGCCGGGGTCGATCTCGGGGCCTACCTGCAGCGCCGCGGGCGCCAGCGCCTCCACGATCGCGCCGGAGGTCTCGCCGCCTGCGCAGATGAAGCGGGTCACCCCGCGGGCCGCCAGGAGCGTGGCGGTGTCGGAGAGAAGCTCCTCGATCGCCGCTGCGACCCGCGCCTTGCCGAAGCGGGCCTGGGCGGCGGCGACGGCCTCGGCGGTGTCGGCGCTGGCGACCAGCGGCACACCGTCCTGGCGGGCCATGACCCAGTCGGCCAGAACCGCCGCGTCGACACTGCCGTCGAGCACAGCTTCGGGGGCGACGCGCAGCACGGGCTCGCCCGCGCTCTCATGCGCGGCGATCTGGCCCTGAGTGGCCTGGGAGACCGAGCCCGCAAGGGCCACCACCGGGCCCGGGGCGCCGCGCCAGGCTTGGGCCGCGCAGTGAGCGGGGGTCCCCAGGTGCAGCGCCGGCAGGCCCAGCGCGATGCCGGAGCCGCCCGTGAGCAGCACATGCTTGGCCGTCGCAGCGCCGATGCGCCGAAGATCCTCGTCCTCGATCGCGTCGAGTAGCACGAGATGCCCGTCCTCGGCAGCCAGGGCGGCGCCGAGATCGCCCGAGCGCACCCGGTCGAGGCCGATCCAGCTCACCGGACGGCGGCTTTGGCGCGCCAAGACCCGGCGCAGGTCGGGGTCGGTCATGGGGGTCAGCGGATGCGTAGCCATCCCCGTCTCAGACAGCAGGCGGTCGCCGACAAAGAGATGCCCCATGAAGACCCGGCGCCCGGTCGCCGGAAAGGCGGGGCAGACGGGCACGGCGCCGGCGCCCAGACGATCCGCCAGCGCCTCGGTCACTGGGCCGATGTTGCCGGTGTCGGTGCTGTCGAAGGTGGAGCAGACCTTATAGACGAACTGCCGCGCGCCCTGGTCGAGCAGCCACTCCAATGTCTCGAGAGCGCTTCGCATGGCTGTCTCGACCGGTGCGGTCCGGCACTTGAGGGCGACGACGCCTGCCTCGACCGTCGGCTCAGCCGGGGCGCGCGGCGAAGTGCAGTAGAGCGCGGTCTGCATCCCTTCCTGGGCCAGCGTGTTCGCGATGTCGGAGGCGCCGGTGAAGTCATCGGCGATGACGCCCAGGATCATGCGCCAAGCTCCGCGAGGTAGGTGCCCAGAGCCTCGTGCGGCGCCACATCCAGCCGGTGGACTGCGGCGCCCTCCGCGTCCCCCGCCACCAGCGGGAAGTAGCGGCGCACCAGCGGGTCATGGCCGGGGACGACCATGGCAGGCCCCTCGGCCAGCGTCGGCAGGCGGGCAAAACCGGCGATCATCGCCTCTGCGTCCACGACGATGGGGAAGAGCTTTCCGGCGGCCCAATTCTCATAGAAGTGCGAGGCGTCGGAGGCGAGGACCAGCCAGCCCCGCGCCGTGAGCACGCGCACGGCCTGCAGGCCGCGAGAGTGGCCGCCGATGGCCGCGACCTCGACCCCCGGCGCGACGTGGCCATCGCCGTCGTGGAACACCACACGGCCGGAGAAGACGTGGCGAACCATGTCGCAGACATGCTCGGCCGTGAAGGGGTGGCTCAGGGCACCGCTGCACATGCAGGGGCCGGTGGCATAGGCCATCTCGGCGGCCTGCAGGTGAAAGCGCGCGGCGGGGAACCGGGTCAGCGCGCCTGCGTGGTCATAGTGCAGATGGGTGACGATCACCGTGTCGACGGCCTCCGCCTCGACGCCGAAGTCGCGCAGGCACACCACCGGATCGCGCAGGATGGGGCGGTCGCGCCGCGCCCCCTCCGCCGCGTCGTAGCCCGTATCCACGACGATGGTGCGATCGCCGCTGCGCAGCACCCAGAGGAAATAGTCGATCGTGTGCTCGCTGGCGTGATCGTCGAACAGGAAGCTGTCCGCGCGCACCCGCCCACCGGCCCGGGTGGCGTACTTCAGCGCATAGACCTCCCAGACACCGGTTGGGGCCATCGTCATGGTTCGCGGGTCTCCCAACACTTCAGCACCCGCGCGGCGACGAGCGGTTCAACGGCTGCGGCGAAGGCCCTGAAGTGGCTCGACGCCAGATGCGCCTCGAAGGCCTGCTCCGAGGTGTAGATCTCGTACAGATAGACTGTGTCGGGCTGACCCTTTCCCGTCCAGATTTCGAAGACGGTGCAGCCTTCCTCAAGCCGCAGGCTATCGTCGCGTTGTTGGCGCATCCGCGGCATGAACGCCTCGGCCGCGCCGGGGTGAAGCGTAAAATCTACCGTGACGCAGTACATCCGTTCCTCCTCACAGGTGTTCCTCCTTCTGGAAGGACGTTGGCGTCAGGCGCGGTTGGCGGCAAGGCGAGCACCTACACGGCGGATGATCGGAATTTGACTGAGCGTCAGCATCGCGATCAGAACCAGAAGGACGAGCGATACCGGGCGCGTCACGAACATCGTCAGCGAGCCGTCGGAGACGAGCAGGGCGCGGCGCAGGCTTTCGTCGAACAACCCGCCCAGGATAACGCCGATCACCATGGGCGCGATGGGGAAATGCGCCTTGCCCGCGGCATAGGCCACCAGGCCGATGACCAGCATGATGTAGAGATCGTTGATGCCCCCGCCGACCGAGAAGGAGCCGATGGTCGTCAGCACCAGGATAATCGGCAGGAACAGGGTCTGCGGCAGCTTGAGCGCGCTGACGAAGACGCGGGCGAAGACGAAGCCCATGAGCAGGATCGCAAGCGAGCACATCACCAGGATCGCGACGATGCGCATGACCAGCGCGGGGTCGATGGTGGGCCCCGGCGTGACGTTGTTGATCATCAGCGCCCCCAGCAGCGCCGCCGCGGGCGGGGAGCCCGGGATGCCAAGGACGAGGAGCGGGATGAGCGCGCCGCCGATGCAAGCGTTGTTCGCGGTCTCGGACGACAGCAGGCCGTCGAAGGAGCCCTGGCCGAAGCTCTCGGGTTCGCGCGACAGATTGCGGCCGACGCCGTAGGACACCCAGCCCGCCACGTCCTCGCCGACCCCCGGCAGGGCGCCGATGCCTACGCCGATGGCGCCGGAGCGCGCGACCGTGCCGCCGTGGCGGCGGATCGAGGAGAGGCCGGGCACGATCCGCCCCACCTGGGGCAGATGCCCGGTGATCGCCCCGGTGCGCAGGCCATCCAGGATCTGCGGGATCGCGAAGGCGCCCATCAGGACCGGCACCACCTGAAAGCCCGAGAGCAGATAGGACCAGCCGAAGGTGAAGCGATCCTCCGACAGGATGGGATCGAGGCCGACCATGGCCATGGCGAGGCCCACCAGCCCCGAGATCCAGCCCTTGATGACCAGATCCTTGCTCATGAGCGTGCCGGACACGAGGATCCCGAAGAGCGCGAGCAGCGCCTTCTCCGGGCTCGCGATCTGACGGGCGAGCGTCAGCAGCACCCAGACGAAGGCGAGCAGGCAGATCGCGCCCACCACGGTGCCGAGGAACGACGCCGTGGTCGTGAGGCCAAGCGCCTGGCCACCCTTGCCCTGACGCGTCAGGGGGTGGCCGTCCATCGCCGTGGCGGCGGAAGCCGCGGTGCCCGGGATATTGAGCAGGATCGAGGGGTAGGAGCCGCCGTAAATCGCCCCGGCATAGACCCCGATCAGGGCGATCAGGGATTGCTCCACCGGGATCTTGTTGCCGAAGAAGCCGGTCAGGATCGTCACCGCCAAGGTCGCCGTCAGCCCCGGCAAGGCGCCGAAGACGATGCCGAGGGCGACCGACAGCAGGAGGTAGGCATAGGCCACCGGGTCGGTTGCCAGATCGGCGAGGGCCGCGAAGAAGAGGCCGGCGTTGGCGAGCGTCCCCTCCACCGCTCAGGACCCCTGCCATAGCGGGCGGAGCGTGACGTAGTAGTGGTATTGCACCTGCGCGAAGATCAGCCCACCGCTGTTGGGCACGTTCTGGCGAAAGCCGAAGGCCATGGCGGCCACCAGCAGGAAGGGGGTCACCAGCGCCACCACCGGCGCGGTGAGGCGGACCTGGTCGATCCGCCCCTCCGCCAGCCGCACCTCGATCAGGCCCGCGACGACGAGCATCACGAAGAAGGCCAGCGTGACCCAGTCGTCGTCATGCGGCGCCTGCCAGGCGGAGGACGGGAAGTTCGCGATCAGCGCGTAGGTCGCCGGCAAGAGAACCGCGGCGGACGCAATGATCGCGGGGCGCAGCCGGGTTGCGTGAAAGCCGAAGATGAGGGCCGTGATCGTCAGCGCGCTCGAGAGCACGAAATCGACGCGCGGCACGAGGCCGATGATGTAGGCGGCCAGTATCGCCGCGACCATCGTCAGGCGGGCGGAGCCGTGGCTAAGGAGCGGCCTAGGCAGCGGCCTTAGCAGCCACGGCAAGGCTATCCCCTCGGGCAGCCCGCCTTCGCGCACCGCCACCACCAGGAGCCCGACGGAGAGGACGAGCAGCGTCCCGAAGATGAGGAAGGGAACCAGGGCAGCGGAGTTGTACCAGTCCCCCTCCACCCCCGCGGCGCTGACCTCGACCAGCGGCAGCATCGCGGTGCGGGCAAGGAAGAAGAGCGACAGGGCGATCAGACCGAGCGCGGTCCAAAAATCGCCGCGGCGCAGCGCAGTCTTGTCGGGATCCATCATGTCTCTCCGAAAGCGCGGCCACCCAGGGGCGAGGAAGGGGGCGGCCGCGCCTCGCCGCAGGACTTACGGCTTGGGGATGCCGAGGGAGGCCGGGTCGACCTTCGCTGCGCCCAACTCATGCAGGGTCCAGGCGAAGTTACTCTCGAGCGTCGCGAAGAGCGCGCTCGCCTCGTCGCCGGCAGCGCCGGACAGGTCGTAGTAGTTCGCTGCGGCCCAGTCGGTCACCACGTCGGACTGCATCGCCTTCTTGAAGGCCGCCGTCACCGCCGCCTTGGCCGCATCCGGCGCATCCGCCGGCAGCGCAAAGCCGATCGCCTGCTTCAGCGGCAGATATTCCGACAGGCCCGGATAGCTGTCGAAGGCCGAGGGGATGGTCTGGCCATCGATCTCCGCCGCCTCCGGCGTCAGCGTGGCCAGCGGGCGCAGTTCGCCGCCCTTGATCAGGCCCTGCTGCTCGGCGAGCGAGGTGACGATGATCTGCACTTCGCCGGCCACCGCCGCTTCCTGCGCCGGCGCGGAGCCGCCATAGGGGATGAACTTGACGCTGATGTCGGCGCCCTTCTCCAGCGCCAGCAGGTTCAGGTGGTGGATCGAGCCTGCGCCCGAGGCCCCTGCCGGGATCGTGCCCGGCGCCGCCTTGGCTGCGGCAATCAATTCGTCGAGGGTCTGGAACGGCGCGCTGGCGGAGACGGAGATGAGATCGGGCGAGCCGCCGACGATGAAGGGATACCAGGCGTCGAAGGTACGGTCCCAGCCGCCCTGCACCGAGGCGGTGACGTTCGATTCCGAGATGCCTGCCATGGTGTAGCCATCGCTCGGCTGGTTGAGCGCATAGACCATGCCGTTGGAGCCGGCGACGCCACCGGTCACGTTGGTCACGCTGATGGAGACCGGCATCTCCTTCTCCATCTCGCCCATGATCATGCGGTTGATGGAGTCGGTCCCGCCGCCTGCGCCCCAGACCACGACGGTCGTGATGTCGCGAAACGGATAGTCCTGCGCCGTCGCGGTTCCTGCGGCGGCACCCGAAATGGTAACACCAAGTACCAAAGCGGCGAGTGTTGCGAGTCTCATGTTGTATCCTCCCAGAACGCACCCTTGTCCACAGTGCATACATTATTGTATGCAGCAGATCATACGCTTTGAAAAGGCGGAAAGCACGAGCCGCCGACGCCTTGGGAGACCGCGATGAGCGATCGGCTGACTGTTTGTGTGTTCGAGGGCGACGGCATCGGGCCGGAGATTATGGAGCCCACGCTTGATCTTATCCGTGTCCTCGCCGAGCGCCGCGACCTTCCTGCCATTGAGACCGTCACCATGCCTGCCGGTGCGGGCCACTACCGCGATCATGGCGTCGCGCTGCCCGAAGACTCCCTCGCCGCGGCCCGCGAGGCAGATGCGATTCTCCTCTCGGCCATGGGATTGCCGGACATTCGGTATCCGGACGGCACCGAAATCTCCCCCCAGATCGAGCTGCGCATGGCGCTCCACCTCTACGCCGGGGTGCGACCGGTTCTGCTCTTCGGCCAACCGACGCCGCTGAGCGGTCGCGACGCCCTGGATTTCGTCATCCTGCGCGAGTCGACCGAGGGGCTGTTCCACTCGCATGGTCGCGGCACGATGGAGGGGGACCTGGCGGCCGAGGAGACCATGCGGATCACCCGCGACACCTCGGAGAAGCTCTTCGATTTCGCCTTTGGGCTGGCGCGGCAGCGGGCGAAATCGGGCCGTGGCCAGGGGCGGGTGCATTGTGTCGACAAGGCGAATGTCTTCCAGGCCTTCGCCTTCTTCCGCCGGGTCTTTCGCGAGCGCGCCGTCCTGTTCCCGGACGTGGAGGCCGAGGCGATCTATGTCGATGCCACCGCGCTATGGATGGTGCAGCGCCCGGAGATCTTCGACGTGCTGGTCACCGAGAACATGTTCGGCGACATCCTGTCGGACCTGGGTGCGGGGCTGATGGGGGGGCTCGGCTTCGCGCCCTCGGCCGATATCGGCGACCGGCATGCGGTGTTTCAGCCCTGCCACGGCAGCGCGCCGGATATCGCGGGTCAGGGCGTCGCCAACCCCATCGCAATGATCCTGTCAGGTGCCATGATGCTGGAATGGCTGGGCGAGACCCATGAACACGCCGGCCTGGTGGCAGCCGGCGGCGATCTGCGCGGGGCGGTCGAGAAGGTCGTGCGCCAAGCGCGGGTGCGCACACCGGACATGGGCGGCAACGACGGCACCATCGCGGTCTGCGAGGCCGTGCGCCGGGCCCTCGACCTGGAAACGGTGGGATGACGGCCGCGCCCCCAATGCGGGTCTTGCTGGTAGGGGCCGGCTATTTTGCCAGGTTCCACCTGGAGGGGTGGCGCGACATCGCCGAGACGGAGCCAGTGGGCCTGTGCGATCTCGACACGGCCCGGGCCAGAATGCTGGCGGCGGACGTCTGTGGACCCGACCATGGCGTGACAATCGGCGCAGACGTCGCCTCGCTGATTGCAGAGACCCAGCCCGACATCGTGGATATCGCGGCACCGCCGCCTGCCCATCTGGCGATGATCGAGGCGGCCTATGCGGCGCCCACGACCCGCGCGGTGATCTGCCAAAAGCCCTTCTGCGGCGGCTTGGAGGGGGGGCGGCAGGCGGCGGCCCTGGCCACAGCGGATGGCCGGCCGCTGGTCGTGCATGAGAACTTCCGCTTCCAACCCTGGTACCGCGAGATCCGCGATCTGATCGCACAAGGGCTGGTGGGGCCGCTCTACCAGCTCTCCTTCACCCTTCGTCCGGGCGACGGTCAGGGACCCGAGGCCTACCTCAGCCGCCAGCCCTATTTTCAGCAGATGACGCGGTTCCTGGTGCATGAGACCGCGGTGCACTGGATCGACACCTTCCGCTTCCTGCTCGGCGAGCCCGAAGGGGTCTTCGCCGATCTGCGCCGCCTGAACCCGGTCATCGCCGGGGAGGACGCCGGGCTGATCCTGTTCAGCTATGGCGACGGGCGGCGCGCGCTTTTCGACGGCAATCGCCTGGCCGATCACCCGGCGCGCAACACCCGGCTGACCATGGGGGAGGCGCGGATCGAGGGCGCGCAGGGCGCGCTATTTCTGGACGGCGATGGCGAGCTTTGGCACCGGGAGACCGGCAAAGCATGGGCAAAGCGCAAGACGGACTACCCCAAATCAGGCTTCGGCGGGAACTGTGTCGAGGCGCTCCAAGCCCATGTTGTCAAACACTTATGCCATGCCGAGCCGCTCGAAAATGAAGCCTTCGATTATCTCAGAGTGCAAGAAATTGAAAACGCCATCTATCGCTCCGCCGCCGAAGGTAGGAAAGTGTACGTATGAGTCTCGATGCGTCGGAGTTAGCGATCTTCCCCGAAACCAGCAGCAGCGCCTCGCGCGTGCAACGTGCCTTCACCGCCCTACGGGACATGGTTGTGACCGGTCGCTTGATGCCGGGTTCGAGCCACCTGGAGGTCGATATCGCGGACATGCTGGGCATGTCGCGTACCCCGGTGCACGAGGCGGCGGTGATGCTGGAAGCGGAGGGACTGATCAAGGTGCGCCCGCGGCGTGGCATCTTGGTGCTGCCGCTTTCGCCCGGCGACATGAACGAAATCTATGAGATCCTGACGGAGCTCGAACCGCTTGCCGCCGCCAAGCTGGCAGAGTCCCGGCCCGACGAGGCGGCGCTCGCCCCGATGGCAGCAGAGCTCGAGCGGATGGAGGCCTGCCTCACCGCCGGCGATCGGGAGGGGTGGGCCCAGGCGGACGACCGTTTTCACGCGGAGCTGGTGCGGCGCGCCGGCAATCGGCGGCTGGAGGAGGCGGTGAACCGCTATTCCGCGCAGGTCCACCGCGCGCGGTTGCTGACACTGTCGCTGCGTCCGCTGCCGATCGCCTCGAACGTCGATCACCGCAACCTGTTCGAGGCCATCGCCGAGGGCGACGCCGAAGCGGCCAGCGACATCCACCGCCGACACCGGATGATGGCCAAGGACCTGCTGATCGGCCTCATCCAGAAACACGGGCTGACCGGGGTCTGAAGGGTCAGGCCGGCGCGCGATCCTTCTTGCCGGGCGCAATAGGCTCGCGGACCGCCAGATAGGACCAAATCGCCCGCGTCAGCCGATTGGTCCGCGCCCTCAGGCGATGCACCCGGATCTCCAGATCGACATGCCAGGCCGGATCCCCGGTTCGCGTGAGGTGACCCGCCTCCAGGTCTGGCAGCACGAGGCTTTTGGGCAGCCAGGCGATCCCGGCACCGTCCCGGGCCCGCATCCGCAGCGCACCCCCCATGGAGTTCTCGTAGACCGTGCTCAGGCGGCGGTGCAGGTCGTAGGCCCGTAGCAGCGGCTCCAGATGCTCGGAGATCGGCGCGTTCTGGCCAAAGCGCAGGAAGGGCAGCGGCGCGTTGACCGCCGCCGCAAGGTCGAAGACCGGCCGGCCATCCTCGCCGCGCTTGGACACCGGGATGAGTTGATCCACGCCGATGCGTAGCGACTCGAGGCCCGGCATCTCCGAGATCGCTGGGTGATAGGCGCTGGCATAGGCGATGACGAAATCGACCCTGCCGTCCTTGAGGTCCGCAACGCAGTTCGGCAGGTCGTCCGCCCGCAGGCGTGACATGATCGGGCCGAAGGAGTCCTCGAAGCCCTGAAGCCAGGCGGGAAAGAAGCGCCAACCGATGGAGTGCTGCGCCCCGAAGGTGACGGTGTAGCGGTCCGGCGTGAACTCGGCGTCCTGCAGCAGCTTGCGCTCCGTCTCCAGGCGGCCGATCGCCTGGGTCGCGGCCTCCATCATCTGCTGGCCGGCCGGCGTCAGGCTGACGGGATGGGTCGAGCGGTCGACCAGGGCGACGCCCACCCAATCCTCCACCGCGCGGATCCGGCGGCTGAAGGCGGGCTGGCTGATGTGGCTAAGCTCGGCCGCCTGGCTGAAGTTGCGGGTGCGCGCGAGGTGGGCGAGATCGCGAAACCAGCGGATGTCCATCGCTGCACCTCATGCATTTGCTGCATAATGTTAGGTGAACATCGCATTAGCGAGAAGGGCCAAAGTCGCGCAGGCTTTAACCGTTCGAAGCGAGACGGGAGCGCGCGTGATGGACCTGCAGCAGACGGTTGCCGATCTTCCGCGTACCATCGATTTCGACCGCTTCCCCCGCTACGCGCTCTGCCACCGCCCCACGCCCATCGAGCGCATGATCCGGCTGACCGAGCGGCTGGGCGGCCCGACGCTTTACGTCAAACGCGACGACTGCACGGGCCTTGCCACCGGCGGCAACAAGACCCGAAAGCTGGAGTTTCTGGTGGGCGAGGCGCTGAAGCAGGACGCCGACATCCTGGTGACCCAAGGGGCGGTGCAGTCGAACCATGTGCGCCAGACCGCGGCGGCGGCCTGTCTGACCGGCCTCGACTGTCATGCCCTGCTGGAGCGGCGCGTGGCCGACACGGACGCGGCCTATGAGACCTCGGGCAACGTGCTGCTCGACCGGTTGTTCGGCACCAGCATCGAGTATCGCCCCTCGGGCCTCGACATGAACGCGGAGGCCGTGGCGGCGGGGGAGCGGCTGCGGGCGGCAGGCCGGCGACCCTATGTGATCCCCGGCGGCGGCTCGAACGAGATCGGCGCGCTCGGCTATGCGCTTTGCGCGCAGGAGATCCTGGAGCAGTCGCGCGACCAGGGGATCGCGTTCGACTGGATCGTCATGGCGACGGGCTCGACCGGCACCCAGGCGGGGCTGGTGGCGGGCCTGCATGTGCTGGGGTCCGACCTGCCGGTCATGGGGATCAGCGTGCGCCAGCCGATGGAGCGTCAGGTCGCCGCCGTACAGGGCCTTGCCCAGCGCACGGCGACCAAGCTCCGCGACCAAGCGGTGCCACAGCTCAGGGTCTTCGTCGATGACGGATACGTGGGCCCGGGCTACGGTGTCCCGGCCCCCTCCACCATCGAGGCGCTCGAGATGACCGCGCGCCACGAAGGGATCCTGCTCGACCCGGTCTATTCCGCCAAGGGCATGGCCGGGCTCATCGGCCTGGTGCGCCAGGGCTTCTTCCGGCCCGAGCATCGGGTGCTGTTCCTGCACACGGGGGGCGCCACGGCGCTCTTCGCCTATCAATCCGCCCTCGACGGCTGAGGGGCGGGAAAACAACCGGCTGCCACGCAAGGCGGCCTCGGATCACGACAGATGGAGATCACGATGAAAACGATGATGAAGGCGGCGGCGCTGGCCGCGGGGATAGCGGCGGTCGCCAGCCCGGCGGCCGCGGCGGAGAAGGTGGCGATCGGCGTGCCGTCCTGGACCGGCGCGCAGGCCATCGCCCATCTGCTGGCGGCGGTGGTCGAGACCAAGATCGGCGGCGAGGTCACCATGGTGCCCGGCAACAACGCCACGATCTTCCAGGCCATGGACCGCGGCAAGGGCGAGATCGACGTGCACCCTGACGTCTGGCTGCCGAACCAGGAGAGCTTCACCCAGAAGTACGTGGACGAGGCCGGCACCGTCGCCCTGTCCGCGAACCCCTACGAGGGCAATCAGGGCTACTGCGTCAGCCAGAACTTCGCCAAGGCCAACAACATCACCGACATCGCCGATCTCGGCCGGCCCGACGTCGCAGCCGCCATGGACAGCGACGGCAACGGCAAGGGCGAGATGTGGATCGGCGCCCCCGGCTGGGCCTCGGCCAATGTGAACGAGGTGAAGGTCCGCGACTATGGCCTGCTCGACTTCGTGGAGCCGATCCGCGCCGAGGAGAGCGTGAAGACCGCCCGCGTGAAGGACAGCATCGCCAAGGACGAGGGCTATGCCTTCTACTGCTACAAGCCCCACGCCGTGTGGTTCATGTTCGACGTGGTCATGCTGACCGAGCCGACCTTCGACCCGGCGAAATACGTGATGTATCAACCCTCTGACCGCCCGGACTGGTACGACGCCTCAAGCGTTGCCACCAAGGACGCGCTGAAGCAGGTCCAGATCGCCTGGTCCAAGTCGCTGGCCGACCGCTCGCCCGCCATCGCGGAGTTCTTCGCGAACTTCTCGGTCAGCGCCGACGATGTCTCGAGCTTCGCCTTCCAGATCGCCGGCAACGGCCGCGACCCGGCCGAGGTCGCCAAGGAGTGGGTCGAGGCGAACCCCGACCGCGTCGACGGCTGGCTTGGCCTCTAAGGCACGCCGACACGTCCGGCGGCACCGCCCCCCGGTGCCGCCACACCATTCCCCAAGCCAGGAGGTCACGCCCCGTGCCCGATGCCGCAGCCCCCATGACGGACGACACGGTCATCGAGATCTCCAACGTCTGGAAGATCTTCGGCCATAACGCTCAGCCAGCGCTGGAGGCGATCCTCAACGAAGGGATCGGCAAGGCCGAAGTGCTGGCCCGCTTCAACGCGGTGGTCGGCGTCGCCGATGTCAGCCTGGACATCCGCCGCGGCGAGATCTTCTGCATCATGGGGCTCTCCGGCTCGGGCAAATCGACCCTGGTGCGCCATTTCAACCGGCTGCTGGAGCCCACCGTTGGCAAGATCAGCATCGAGGGCGTCGATGTCATGGGCCTGGCACCCAAGGCGCTGCAGGCCTGGCGCAACAGCAAGATCGGCATGGTGTTCCAGAACTTCGCCCTGCTGCCCCACCGCTCCGTGCTCGACAATGTCGCCATGCCGCTCGAGATCCGCGGCATGAACAAGAACGAGCGGCTGGACCGGGCCGCGCGGGTGCTGGAGATCGTGGAGCTCAGCGCCTGGGGCAACAAATTCGCCCACGAGCTGTCGGGCGGCATGCAGCAGCGGGTGGGTCTGGCGCGGGCGCTGGCCGCCGATCCGGATGTGCTGCTGATGGATGAGCCCTTCTCGGCGCTCGATCCGCTGATCCGCCGGCAGCTGCAGGACGAGTTCCTTCGCCTCTCGGCGATCCTGAAGAAGACCACGGTCTTCATCACCCACGACCTGGACGAAGCGGTGCGGATCGGCAATCGCATCGCAATCATGCGCGACGGGCGCGTGGTGCAGATCGGCACGGCGGAGGAGATCGTGATGCACCCAGCCGACGACTACGTCGCCGATTTCGTTGCCGGGATCTCGCGGCTCAAGGTCGTGCGCGCCCATGCGGTCATGCGCCCGCTCGAGGGGGCGCCACCGCCGCCCGATGCCCGCAGCGTACCGCCCACCGCGCCGCTCAGCGAGTTGATCGACCTCGCCATCGCCAAGGAGGGGCCGATCCTGGTGGAGGACGGCGGCACCCCCGTCGGCGTCATCGCCTATCAGGACATCCTGCACACCGTGATCGAGGGGGCCGACGTCTCATGAACTTCGAGAACCCGCTCACCGCCAAGGATCCCACCCGCGCCAGTGCCATCGAGGCCAAGCGCCGGGAGGAAGTCGCCACCTTCGTGCGCACCCGGCCCGAGTACTACGCCGAGGCCTTCGACCGCATCCGATCCCGCGCGGGCTTCGTGCCGACGCTGAACGTGATCGCGGGCCTGATGGGGCCGGTGTGGTTCGGCGCGCGGGGCCTGTGGAAATGGGCGGTCGGCTTTCTGATCGTCGAGACCTTCGCCTTCGTGCAACTCGTGCGCGGCCTGTTCGGCGATTTGTCGGCCGAGGCGCGGGAGCGCATTTCCTCCATCGAGGGCACGCTCGATTTTCGCCGCCAACAGCTTGAGCGCGCGGTCGAGGAAGGCTCAGACCGGGTCGCGGCGCTGCGGAGGGTGATCGAGGGGATCGAGGCCAATATCGCCAGCTTCCGCGCCGATGTGGCGGCGGCGGAGGCGCAAGGGCTGTGGATCGCCCTTTCGGGTCTGGTGGTGCTGGTGCTCGCCAAACTGGCCCAAGCCCTGCTCGCGAACAGCGCGCTCGAGTCGCGCTTCTCCGATTGGCTGTCCGACCAGACGATCCCCTCGGGCATGCCGGAGCGGCAGATCGCACTCAGCGCGATCTTCTGCGCGATCATCGTGCTGACGGCGACCGTGCACTACAGCTTCCCGGGCGCCGTCGGGGTGTTGAGCGAATTCCCCACCCATCCAGACATCCGGCTGGAGGTGATCGACTGGGTCGAGGCCTTCTTCTCCTTCGCCGTCACCAACGGAGAGGCGCTGTTCGAAGCGATCACCTATGGCATCCGCCTGCTACTCGACGCCTTGGAGCTGATCTTCGTCTCCACCCCCTGGATCGTGATCGCGAGCTTCATCGTGCTGCTCACCTGGCTCTCCGCCGGGCCGACGACGGCGATCTACGCGGGCGCCTTCCTGGCCTACATGGGCGTGCTGGGGTTCTGGGAGAAGGCGATGACGACGCTGGCCCTGCTGGGCACGGCGGCCTGTCTGTCCATCGCCATCGGCATCCCGCTGGGGATGTACTGCGCCCGGCGCCCGCGGTTCTACTCCTTCATCCAGCCGATCATGGACTTCATGCAGACCATGCCGGCCTTTGTGTTCATGATCCCGGTCATCGCCTTCTTCGGCACCGGCAAGCCCGCGGCGGTGGTCACCACGATGATCTTCGGGGGCACGCCGGTGGTGCGCCTCACGGTGCTGGGCCTGCGCGGGGTGCCGGAGCATGTGAGGGAGGCTGCGATCTCCTTCGGCGCCTCGAAGTGGTATCTGCTGACGCGCGTGGATCTGCCTCTGGCCGCCCCCTCGATCCGCGCGGGGATCAATCAGACGATCATGCTATCGCTCGCCATGGTGGTCGTCGCCTCGCTCATCGGTGCCAAGGGGCTGGGCGAGGACGTGCTAGAGGCGCTGCAATACGCCAACGTCGGCCAGGGCATCCTGGCGGGCTTCGCCATCCTGTTCTGCGCGATGATCCTGGATCGGATCGTGCAGGGTAAGCGGGAGTGACGCCCCTCGTCCTGGTCCATGGCTTTCTGGGCGGGGCGCGGCAATGGCCGGACCAGGTCACGGGATTGAGTGCCGGGATGAGCACCGGACTGAGCACCGGACTGAGCCCCGGACTGAGCCCCGGACTGAGCACCGGGAGGCGGGTGCTTCCCCTCGACCTCCCGGGCTTCGGCGCTCGGGTCGGCGAGGCCGCGCCGACGACCATCGACGGGTTCGCCGAGGCCGTCATCGCCGACATGGATGCGGCCGGGATCGAGCGCTGCCACCTGCTGGGCCATTCCATGGGCGGCATGGTGGTACAGGCGGTCCTGGCGCGAGCACCCGAGCGGATCGAGCGCCTTGTGCTCTATGCCACCGCGCCGAGCGGCGAGCTGCCAGACCGCTTCGAGAGCTTCGACACCTCAAAGCAGCGCGCGGCCACCGATGGCGCAAAGGCGACCGCCCGGCGCATCGCCGCCACCTGGTTCGCCGAGGGCACCGCCTCGCCCGGCTATCCCGCCTGCGCCGCCATCGCAGAGCAGGCCGGGCTGGCGGCGATCCATGCGGGTCTCGACGCCATGGCGGCCTGGCGGGGGATCGGCGGGCTCAAGCGGATCGGCTGCCCCACGCTCGTGCTCTGGGGTGACCGGGACAGAACCTATGCCTGGCGCGAGATCGAGGCGCTGTGGCGCGGCATCCCGGGCGCTGCCCTCGCCGTCGTGCCCGGCTGCGGCCATGCGGTGCACCTGGAGGCGCCGGAGATCTTCAACGCCATCGTGGCCCGCTTCCTCGGCGGTTGAGGGCGCCGATCTGTGCGTCGAAGGTGGCTGGGGAACCTGGATTCGAACCAGGACTGACGGAGTCAGAGTCCGCTGTTCTACCGTTAAACTATTCCCCAGCAGGGCCGCGGCGCGCCGCGAACGGTGGGCGTGATTAAGGGCGGGCGCCGGCTGCTGTCAACACCCCTGCCGCTGCGCTTCAGGCGTTGAAGAGAAAGTGCAGAACATCGCCATCGGCGACGCGATAGGCCTTGCCCTCGGCGCGCATGCGGCCGGCCTCCTTGGCCCCCTGCTCCGAGCCCGCAGAGATGTAGTCGTCATAGGCGATGGTCTCGGCGCGGATGAACCCGCGCTCGAAATCGCCGTGGATCACGCCGGCCGCCTGGGGGGCCAGGGTGCCCTCGGCGATGGTCCAGGCGCGCGCCTCCTTGGGGCCCACGGTGAAATAGGTGATGAGGCCGAGCAGCCCATAGCCCTGGCGGATCAGCCGGTCGAGGCCGGCTTCCTCCAACCCCATCTCCTCCATGAACTCCGCGCGCTCTGCGTCCTCGAGCTGGGCGATCTCCTCCTCGATCCGGGCGGAGATCACGACGTGGCGCGCGCCCTCCGCGGCCGCCTTCTCGGCGACCTTGGCGGAGAGGGCATTGCCGGCGGCGGCATTGTCTTCCTCGACGTTGCAGACATAGAGCACGGGCTTGGCGGTGATGAGCTGGAGCATGCGCCAGGCCTTCTCCTCCTCCGCCGCCACCGCGACCGTGCGGGCCGGACGTCCCTCGTCGAGCGCCGCCTTGGCACGCTCCAACAGGGTCTGCTGCTCCACCGCCTCCTTGTCGCCGCCGCGCACCTTGCGGCTGAGGTTGTGGAGCCGCCGCTCGATGCTCTCCAGATCCGCGAGCATCAGCTCGGTCTCGATGATCTCCGCGTCTGCGACCGGGTCGACCCGCCCCTCCACATGGGTGACGTCGCCGTCCTCGAAGCAGCGCAGGACATGGGCGATGGCGTCGACCTCCCGGATGTTTGCCAGGAACTGGTTGCCGAGCCCTTCCCCCTGGGAGGCGCCCTTCACCAGCCCGGCAATGTCGACGAAGGTCAGGCGCGCGGGGATCGTCTCCCGCGATTTCGCGAGATCGGCGAGGGTGTAGAGCCGGGCATCGGGGACCGAGACCTCCCCCACATTGGGCTCGATCGTGCAAAAGGGGAAGTTCGCCGCCTGCGCCGCCGCCGTGCGGGTGAGCGCATTGAAGAGCGTCGACTTGCCCACATTCGGCAGCCCCACGATGCCGCAGCGAAAACCCATGATCACTCTCTCCCCCAGGCCCGGTCGGAGCGGGAGGTGCCGCAGGCGAGACACGAGGTCAAGCGGCGGCGTGCGGAGCGGCGCGCGCGGGGGGCCCTACGCCCGAGCCCGCCCGCGTTATTGTGGACCCGCGAGCCATCAACATCCCGCAAACGCATCCGTAGCGAGATGGTACGCATGGCCGTTCCTTCAGGGGACGGATTGACCCTGTCAATCGGACGTTCAGCTTTGCGAGAGAAAACTGTCGCGGGCGGGCACGGGCATCACTGGGTAGCGCGGCGCCGGCAAAGCGCGGTCAGGGATCCCAGCCTGTACTTCGCAGGGGCGCGCAGGAACGCAGATCATACGGGCGTCCCGTCGCTACCGCGCTCGCCCGGGACGCTGCTGCGTGCCGTCGAACCACCGCGGCGCAGGGCCGGTTCATCTTGGCGCTGATGCCCTCCCCAGATCAGGGCTTCAGCAGACCCCTCAGGGCATCGAAGGGCGATCGTCGCCCAGCGTCGCTGCCGCCTTCCGATCCTTCGGCCTCCTTGGATGCTGCTGTCGCGGGCGCTTGCCGCGTCTGCTTCGCCTCGGAGGGCGGTGGAGGGTCACGCGCCTCCTTGCCCGGCGCAGGGGCAAGACGGGCAACCTCGGTCACGAAGCCGGGGTCATCGCCGGCCGCCAGCATCGCGATGCTGCGCGCCACCGCGTCGATCAGCGGGTCGACCCACGCGCGCTCGGTCCGGGAGAAATCGTGCAGCACATAGCCCGAGACACGGTCCTTGTGGCCCGGGTGGCCGATGCCGAGGCGCACCCTGCGATACTCGGCCCCGATGTGCTGATGGATCGACCGCAGCCCGTTGTGCCCCGCATGGCCGCCGCCGCGCTTCACCTTCAGCCGCCCTGGCGCGAGGTCGAGCTCGTCGTGAAAGACCGTCACTTCCTCGGGTGCGAGATCGTAGAACCGCGCCGCCGCCCCCACCGCCTGACCGGAGAGGTTCATGAAGGTGCCGGGTTTCAGCAGCAGGATCTTGCCGGATCCGATCCGGATCTCGGCGATCTCACCCTGGAACTTCGCACGCCACCCGGCCGCCCCTTCGCGCGATGCGATCGCGTCAAGCGCCATGAAGCCGATGTTGTGGCGGTGCCCGGCGTATTGGCCGCCGGGGTTCCCGAGGCCGACGAAGAGCTGCATCCCCCCTCCCCGGCCGCAGCCGTCGGATCGGCGTCAGGCCTGCTGGTTGTTGTGGTTGCGGATCGCCTCCGCCGCCTCCTTGTTGAAGGTGACGCCGGCCCCCTCGAAAGTGGTGTCGAGTTCGCCCGACAGCGTCATCTCGGTGATGATGTCGCAGCCGCCCACGAACTCGCCCTTGACGTAGAGCTGCGGCACCGTCGGCCAGTCGGAGAAATCCTTGATGCCCTGGCGCATCTCGTCGCTCTCCAGCACGTTCACGTCCTTAAAGTCGACCTGCAGGTAGCCCAGGATCTGCACCACGCGGCTGGAGAAGCCGCACTGCGGCGCGCCCCGGTTGCCCTTCATGAAGAGCACGACGTCGTTCGCATTCACGGTCTCGTCGATCACGGTCTTGATGTCGGCCATTTCACTCTCCTCATGGCGCGGCGCGCCCGGTTGACGGTATCAGCGCGCAATCACTCGGGCGCGCTGGTCTGAAGGGCGAGCGCGTGGAGCGGCGCATCGGCACCGTCCAGGATGTCAGCCAGCGCCTTGTTCACCATGCGCTGCTGCTGCACCCGGTTCTTGCCACGGAACTCCTCCGCCACGACCTTGGCGGCGTAGTGGTTGCCATCGCCGGCCAGATCCTCGATCTCGACGACGGCCGTGGGAAAGGCCGCCTTGATCAGACGCTCGATCTCGCCGGGTTGAACGGGCATGGGTACTCTCCTTCGTTACCAATCGAGATAGATCCAGCGCGAAGAGGGCGCAAGCTTCGTCGGCGCCGCGGCTTAACCGAGGCCGAGGGCAGCGAGCTTGGCCTCGAGCCGTGCCCGATCCTCGATCACCAGGCCGACCGGCAGGACGAGCACCTCGCGGCGGTGTTTGGGCCCCAGCCGGACAGCGTCCTTTTCGGTCGTCACCAGGAGGGCGCCCTCGGCCCGGGCGCGTTTGATCAGCCTGTCGAGGACCGCGGGCGGATAGGCGTAGTGATCGGCGAAGCCCTCGGCCAGCCGCAGATCGGCGCCGAGGGCGCGAAGGGTGTCGAAGAACTTCTGCGGCCGCCCGATGCCGGCAAAGGCGACGACGGGCGTGCCCTGGAGCGGCAGACCTGTCGCCACCGGCGCAATGCGGGCGGGCAAGGGATCGGTGCGGGCCAGGGCCGGCCAGCGCTCAAGCGCGCGCGCGCGAACCGCCGCCTCGCCCACCAGCACCGTGAGATCGGAATGCGCCAGGCCCGCCATCACCGGCTCGCGCAGGGGGCCCGCGGGAATGATGAAGCCGTTGCCGAAGCCCTGACCGGCGTCGACCAGGACCATGCGCAGATCATGGGCGAGCGAGGGGTTCTGCAGCCCATCGTCCAGGATCAGGCATCCCGCGCCCGCCGCCACCGCCGCCTGCGCCCCGGCAGCACGGTTGCGCGCGACCCAGGTGGGGGCGAGGGCCGCGTGGATCAGCGCCTCGTCGCCTACGTCGAGGTGGCTGTCCCGATCGAGACTGACCTGATGCGGCCCGCGCAGGCGCCCGCCATGGCCGCGCATCACCACATGGGGATCGTGACCAGCCAGCAGGCGCAACAGCTCCCCGACCATCGGGGTCTTGCCCGCCCCGCCGGCGGTAAGATTGCCGACACAGATGACCGGCACGCCGGCACGATGGGGCCTGGCGCGGACGCGCCGCCACCAGGACCCGAGGCGCCAGAGGAGCGAGAGCGGCGCGAGCCCCCAGGCAAGCGGGCCCGGAGGCGCGTACCAGAACCCAGGTGCCTTCACCGCACCCTCCGCTCGGCCAGCGCGGCACGCAGGGGGTTCAGATAGCGCTCGATATCGGGTTTCCCGGCCTCAAGCACCGCCGCAGCCGCCCTCGTCAGGGCAGCTTGCGCGGGCGTGGGCGCGCCATCGGCGGCGATTAGGTGCTCGAGCGCGGTGGCCATCGCCGCCCCATCCGTCACGGCGCGCGCGCCACCCGCAGCGGTAAGGGCGGCGTAGGCGGGCGAAAAATTCTCGGTGTGCGGACCGTGCAGGATCGCGGCACCGAGAGCGGCAGGCTCGAAGGGGTTGTGGCCGCCCATCGCAACCAGGGAGCCGCCGACCAGCGCGACGGGGGCGAGGCGGTACCACAGACCCATCTCGCCCAGCGTGTCGGCAAGCCAGATCCCGCCCTCGGGTGGACCTGCCCCATCGCTGCGGCGCGCCACGCTGAGCCCGGCGGCATGGATCTCCGCCGCCAGCGCCTCGCCCCGATCCGGGTGGCGCGGCGCGAGGATCGTCAGCAGGCCGGGGCGGCGCGCGAGCAAGGCCCGATGCGCCGCGATGACCATCGCTTCCTCGCCGGGGTGGGTGGAGGCGGCGAGCCACACAGGCCGCCCCGAGAGGCTCTCGCGCAGCGCCATCACCGCGGCCGCATCGGCCTCGGGCGGGGGAATGAGCATCTTGAGGTTCGCGGGCTCATCGAGGCGGGCTGGATCGGCGCCGAGGGCGGTCAGCCGGCCCACCGTCTCCGCGTCCTGTGGCATGATCGTCCGGAACAGGCCGATGAGCTGCCGGGCCATCGCCGGCTGGCGCGCCCAGGATGCCGCGCTGCGCGCAGAGAGGCGCGCGTTCATCAGGAACATGGGCACGCCCGCCCGCGCGGCCTCCACCATGAGCCGGGGCCAGAACTCGCTCTCGATCCAGATGGCGACATCCGGGCGCCAGTGGCGCAGGAAGCGGCGGACAGCCGGCGCAGTATCCACCGGTACATACTGATGCAGAACGCCCGCCGGCGCGAGGGCGGACACGCGCGCCGCGCTGGTCACCGTGCCGGTCGTCAGCAGGACGGTGGGCCGCGATGGCTCGGCACGCAGGGCGGCGGCCAGCGGCAGGGCGGTCATCGCCTCCCCGACACTCGCGCCATGCAGCCAGACGAGCGGGCCGGGCGGCCGGGCGAGCCCGGCGAGGCCTTGCCGCTCACCAAGGCGGCCGGCCTCCTCCTTGCCGCGGGCCAGGCGGCGGCGAAGGATCGGGCCGGCAAAGGGCGCCGCCACCGAGGAGAGCGCGAGATAGGCCGAGAGCGCCAGGGACATGTCACGCGGATCCGGGCGCGGCGCTGCCCCGGGGCGCGGCGGGCTCCACCGGCCGCCGGCCAACGGCACGGTCGGCGGACTGGGTCACGCGGATCAGGGCCTCCTCGATCGCCAGCCGATGCGCTTCGATCGGGTCGTCGGCGCCCGCGGGCACGGGGATCTCAGCGGTCCAGTGCAGCGCCCCCCGGCCGAAGGGCAGCGGCAGCACAAAGCGATCCCAGTTCTTGAAGGTGAAGCCGCGGCTGCAGGCGTAGCCGAAGCCGATCACCGGGCAGCCCGTGGTGGCGCAGAGCTGAGCGACACCGGGCTGGGCCCGCATGCGCGGCCCCCGCGGCCCGTCCGGGGTGATCGTCACGCAGCAGGCCCCAGTCAGGGCGTTCTTGGCGCCAACGAAAGCCTGGGTGCCACCCTTGTCGCGACCCTTGGCGTGATCGAACGTCGAGCCGCGCACGGCCTCGACACCCCAGGCAGCGATGATCTCGGCGATCAGATCGCCGTCGCGGTTGTTCGAGATCATCCCGATGGTCCGGTACCCCGGCGGCGCTAGCGTCGGCGTGACGAACAGCCGGCCATGCCAGACGGCACAGATGAAGGGTATCCGTCTGGCAACGAGGCCGTTCTTGGCGGCATCACCCTCCACCGTCCAGCGCGTGGACCAGACGGTGAAGCGGATGTACTGCACGGCCAGCCATGCCGCGGCCCGGCGCAGACCGCGGGTCTGCCGGATCGCCCGCAGCACCCGGTCCGCGGCGCGCATGGCGCTTACTGCTCGAGCGCCGCGGCCTCGGCGCTGCTTGCCGCCTCCTCGTCGCGCAAGCGGTGCAGGTGGGCGATGAAATAGCGCATATGGGCGTTGTCGACCGTCTGCTGCGCCTTCGCCTTCCAGGCCTCATAGGCGCGCGAATAGCTTGGGTAGATGCCGACGATGTCAAGGTTATCGACATCGCGGAACTGGGTGGTCTTGGGATCGATGAGTTCCCCGCCGAAAACGAGGTGGAGTTTGGTCGTCATGGCATCCTCCGCCGGAGCCTGGGCGCCGGGGGCGCCGTGCTGGCCGGCGCGAAGGCGCCAGACCCTGTTGCGGCGCACATTGTCCATCCCGGTGGAGCCCGTCAATTCCACGACGCGGCGCCCTCTGTCGCGGCCTAGGCGCCCCGGCGCTGGCCGCGACGGGTGAGCATCTCGGCCTGCATGGCCCGCGGTACCGCCATCAGGCCGGGGGTGCGCGGAGGCAGGCGATTGAAGACGAGCGGCGCCCCGATCGCGTCGCTGACGGCGATCCCGGCCTCTGCCGCGATCAGGCTGCCGGCGGCGACGTCCCACTCCCAACAGGGACGCACCGTGAGCAGGGTGTCGAAACGCCCGGCCGCGACCAGGCAGAGCCGCCAGGCGAGCGAACTGCGGAGCGTGCGTTTGACCGACGGCACGCCACCCGGCCAATGCTCGGGCGCGAGCGTGGGCTTGGCGGCGAGCATGGTGGCCCCGTCGGTCACGGCGCGGGTCGAGCCGGCGATCGCAGCACCATCCAGGGTCGCACCCGCGCCAAGGGCCGCCGCGTAGATCTCGCCGCGGGCCGGCAAGACGACCGCCGCGGCGCGGACCATGCCTGCCTCAACCACCGCGAGGGCGACGCTCCACCCCTTTTCGCCGGCGATGAAGGCGCGGGTGCCGTCGATTGGGTCGACCAGGAACACACGCCCAGCGCCGAGGCGCGCGTCGCTGTCCGCGCTTTCCTCCGACAGCCAGCCATAGGCCGGGCGGGCGGCGCGTAGGCGCTCCTCCAACAGGCGGTCGACGGCGAGGTCGGCCTCGCTGACGGGCCCCTCGCCCGGCTTTTCGCGCACCTCGAGCGTGCCGCCGAAGTAGCCCATGGCCAGATCGCCCGCCGTCCGCCCGATGTCGATCAAGAGATCGCGGTCGGCCAGGTCGCCCGTTGCAGGGCCTGCTCCCGGGGTGCTGTCGGTGAGCGGGTCAGGCACCGACGGTGAGACCCTCGACGAGAAGAGAGGGCACGGCTGCCGCCCGCTGGAGATCGGCATCGTTGCCGGGCACGATGGATTTGATGACCTCCGGCAGGCTACCGGCCAGCGTGATCTCGTTGACCGGAAAGGCGATCTCGCCCCCCTCGATCCAAAAGCCGGAGGCGCCGCGGCTGTAGGCCCCGGTGGTGGGGTTGATCGACGACCCGATGAAGCTGGTCACATAGAGCCCGGTGCCGATCTCGCGGCAGAGCCCGGCGGCATCCGTTTCACCCTGCGTGACGCGAACGTTGGTGACCCCGGGGGCGGGCGGGCCGCCCAGGCCGCGTCGCGCGTTGCCCGTGCTCTCGAGTCCCAACTTGCGGGCGGTGGCCAGGTCCAGGATCCAGGTGCGCAGCACCCCGTCCTCCACCAGCGCGCGGCGGCTGCTAGGCAGACCCTCCGCATCGAAGGGGCGGGAGGCCCGGCCGCGGACGATCTGCGGCTCCTCCACGATGTCGAAGCCCGCGGGCAGGATCCGCTGTTCCATCGCCTCGGCCAGCCAGCTCGCCCCGCGCGAGATCGCCATGCCGTTGATGGCCGACAGCACGTGGCCGATCATGCTGCTCGACACCCGCTCGTCGATGACGACCGGAAAGCTGCCTGCGGGCGGTCGCTTGGGGCCAAGCCGCGCGACGGTGCGTTCGCCGGCGCGCCGGCCAACCTCCTCCGGGCTTGGCAGGTCCACCGCGTGGCGGCGGCTCTCGACGGCATAGTCGCGCTCGCGCCCCAGGCCCTCGCCCGCGATGGCGGAGACGCCATAGCTCGCGCTCGACCGGGAGTAGCCGCCCTCGAAGCCGTTGGAGAGCACCATGACAAGGTGTTCGCGGCTCCAGGAGACCGAGGCCTGTTCGACCTTGACGACCCCTTCGACCGCAAGCGCGGCATCCTCGATCCGGAGGGCGAGCGCCTCCATCTCCGCAGGACCGGGGGGCGTCTCGCGGTCGATGAGGTCGAGGGCATCGGCGTCGCGCAGCGCAGAGAGATGCGCGCTATCCGCCAAGCCGCAGTAGGGATCGTCGGGTGCGGCGCGGGCCATGGTCACCGCGCGCTCCGCCATCTCAACCAGGGCCTCGTCACGCAAATCGGAGCCTGCGACGCTCGCCTGGCCGCGGCCGCCGCCGGGGATCTCGGCGATCACGCGCAGGCCGATGTCACGGCCCTCGGCGCGCTCCGCCTCCTCCAGCATCCGGTCCGACACGCCGACCGCATTGGAGGTGGCATCCACCATCAGCACATCCGCCTCCGCCGCGCCGGCGCGGGTGGCAAGGTCCATCAGGCGGCGGGCGAGGGCGAGATCGTCGGTCATGGTCATCCAATGCGTGAGGCAGCGCGCGTTGGACGAATGTAGCGCCCCCTGGGGCCGCGCCATCCGCCCGGCGCCCACATCGCATGCGGGCGCCATGGGGCGCAACGGCGCTGAGAGGCCCTCGGCCCGCGGGTCTCGGATCAGGCGCGGGCGTAGACGTCCTCGTAGCGGACGATGTCGTCCTCGCCGAGGTAGGCGCCCGACTGCACCTCGATCAGCCGAAGCGGCAGCTTGCCCGGGTTCTCCAGCCGGTGAACGGCGCCGAGGGGGATGTAGACCGACTGGTTTTCGGTCAGCAGCTTCACGTCCTCGTCGACAGTCACGCGCGCGGTCCCCTCGACCACGACCCAGTGCTCGGAGCGGTGGACGTGGCTTTGCAGCGAGAGCTGGCCGCCGGGCTTCACCACGATCTGCTTCACCTGGAAGCGATCGCCGAGGCCGATTGTCTCGTACCAGCCCCAGGGGCGATAGCACTTGGGGAACTCGGTCGCCTGGCGCGCGTTCTGCGCCTTCAGCCCGTCGACGACCTTGCGCACGTCCTGCGCGCGGTCCTTGGCGGCGACCAGCACGCCGTCGCGGGTGGCGACGGCCACGATCCCCTCCAACCCAAGGCCCACCACGCGGATGTCAGGATCGTCCGACCGCAGGAGGCTGTCGCGGCAGTCGATGGCGAGCGCCCCGTCGGTGACGGCGACGCCCTGCTCGTCTGCCCCGCTCTCCGACCAGACGGTGGCCCAGGAGCCGAGGTCGTTCCAGCCGGCGGTCAGCGGGACGACCATGCCCTCCACCTTCTCCATGATCGCATAGTCGATGGAGATATCGGGGCTGTCGCGATAGGCGGCCTCGCCGAGGCGGAAGAAGCACAGATCCTCCCGCCCGCCGGCAACGGCGGCGCGGCAGGCGGCCAGGACGTCGGGGGCCTCCGCCTCGAAGGCTTTGATGAGGGCGCCTGCGGGGAACATGAACATGCCCGCGTTCCACAGGAACCGTCCGGTCGCCAGCATCTCGGCGGCGCGGGGCGCATCGGGCTTTTCGACGAAGCGAACGAAATCGCGCGCTGCACCGTCACCGGGCGCCGGGGCTTCGGCCAGTTCGATGTAGCCATAGCCCGTCTCAGGGCGGTCGGGGGCGACGCCGAAGGTGACGAAGGCCCCCGTGGAAGCGGCCGCCGCCGCCTCGGCCGCCGCCGCGTGGAAGGCGTCGACATCATCCAGCACGTGGTCCGAGGGCAGGACCAGCAGCAGACCGTCCGGGTCTTCCTCGGCGATCATGATGGCGGCAGCCGCGATCGCGGGCGCGGTGTTCCGCCCCTCCGGTTCGATCACGATCTTCGCCGCCTCGACCCCCGCCTCGGAGGTCTGCTCGGCGACCACGAAGCGAAAATCCGCGTTCGTGAGCAGGAATGGCGCCTGATAGCGCCCGCCCTGAACACGCTGCAGCGTCCGCTCGAAGAGGGTGCCACCCGGCAAAAGCGGCGCGAACTGCTTGGGATAGGCCTTCCGGGACACCGGCCACAAACGTGTCCCGGACCCACCGCACATGATAATGGGCGTGATTTTCGGCTGCGACGACGTCATTGGTAAGGCTCCTTGCGGCGCTTCGTCGGCGCCGGGGCGAGCACCTTAATGGGTCCAAGCCTGCCGGCGGTTGTGGGCGTAGTTTCCACCATACCCCATCGCCCTAATGTTTTTCGCCCGAGTTTTTGGCTCTTCAACGACGAATGCGAGCCCATGCTTCTCGGCGTAGCGAACTGCTTGATCGCGACTATCGAACGAAAGACGTACCTGCCCGCTCATATCACCTGAAGAGATCCACCCCATGAGCGGATCAACCCGCTTGGGCTCAGAGGGTTCGAATTCGAGTACCCAGGTCTTGGTGTTCCCTTCACCGGAACTCATGGCGCTCTTGGAAGGTTTGAAAATCCGGGCGGTCATCGGCACCTCCGCAGGCATGCGCATCTCTTCTGACGGCTAGATATCAGGTGGCAGCGCCCAGAGCGCAAGGCGCGGAAGGACGCGCCAGAGGCAAGCCAGACGCAAGTAAGCCGTGCGCCCGACAAGCGGGCAGCACGGTTTGAAGGTGGGGTGAACAGCAGCTTTTTTCTTGATCGCGCCGCCGACCCAATGCGGGGAGCGAGGGTGGGGTGGATGTCGCACCGACCCGACGGCGATCCGCTGCTTGCTCGGGCAGAAATACAACCCTAAAGCGAACTTCACAACTGAATTCGCACAAATGCAGACCTTTTGTGAGGAATAGCTGCCGAACTTCTCGGTTTCGGATCCAATAGTTAACAAACGCGGTCTTCGGCGGTTCTCCTCGCGGCGCAACATGGCCGGTGCCGACATGCTTGCCGCAGGCTGACCCGCGCGCCATATCAGCATGCTGTCCCGTTGCACGAGGCGCCCATGGCCGACACAGCCTTTCCGATCAACCGCAAGGCACCGCTCCCGGGGTCCGAGGGTGCGCCGGAAAAGCTGGAAGGCGGCATCGCCTTCAAGATGCACACCCCCTTCGATCCCGCGGGCGATCAGCCGGGCGCCATCACCGAGCTGGCTGAGGGCGTGATCCAAGGCGAGCGCGATCAGGTGCTGCTCGGCGCCACGGGCACCGGCAAGACCTACACCATGGCCAAGGTGATCGAGGCGACGCAGCGCCCGGCCATCATCCTGGCGCACAACAAGACCCTGGCCGCGCAGCTCTATGGCGAGTTCAAGGGCTTCTTCCCGGAGAACGCGGTCGAGTATTTCGTCTCTTATTATGACTATTACCAGCCGGAGGCCTATGTGCCACGGTCGGACACCTACATCGAGAAAGAGGCGCAGATTAACGAGCAGATCGACCGGATGCGCCACTCAGCCACCCGAGCACTGCTCGAGCGCGATGACGTGATCATCGTCGCCTCGGTCTCCTGCATCTACGGTATCGGCGCGGTCGAGACCTATCAGGCGATGACCCAGGACCTGAAGGTAGGCCAGTCCTACGACCGCCAGGCCGTCGTCCGCGAGTTGATCGCCCAGCAGTACAAGCGCAACGACGCTGCCTTCCAGCGCGGCACCTTCCGCCAGCGCGGGGATGTGCTGGAGATATGGCCGGCCCACCAGGAGGATCGGGCGCTCAAGTTCAGCTTCTTTGGCGACGAGCTGGAGAAGATCAGCGAATTCGACCCCCTGACCGGGGAGCGCACGGGGAACGTGGATCGCGTCCGTATCTACGCCAACAGCCACTACGTGACCCCTAGGCCCACGCTGAACCAGGCGGTCAAGGAAATCCGCAAGGAGCTGGTAATCCGGCTAGAGCAGTTCCAGAAGGACGGCCGCCTGCTGGAGGCGCAGCGGATCGAGCAGCGCACCAACTTCGATCTGGAGATGATCGAGGCCACCGGGTCCTGCAACGGGATCGAGAACTACTCACGCTATCTCTCGGGCCGTGCCCCGGGCGAGCCGCCGCCGACGCTGTTCGAGTACATCCCCGACAACGCCATCGTCTTCGCCGATGAAAGCCACGTCTCGGTCCCGCAGATCGGCGGCATGTACAAGGGCGACTATCGGCGCAAGTTCACGCTGGCCGAGCATGGCTTCCGCCTGCCGTCGTGCATGGACAACCGCCCGCTCAAGTTCGAGGAGTGGGACGCGATGCGGCCGCAGTCCGTCTTCGTCTCCGCCACGCCCGGGCCTTGGGAGATGGAGCGCACGGGCGGCGTCTTCACCGAGCAGGTGATCCGGCCCACAGGGCTGTTGGATCCGCCGGTGGAGATCCGGCCGGTGAAGGCCCAGGTCGACGATCTGCTCGACGAGGCCAAGCAGGTGGCGGCCCGCGGCGGCCGCGTGCTGTGCACCACGCTCACCAAGCGCATGGCCGAGGATCTGACCGAATACCTGCACGAGCAGGGGGTCCGGGTGCGCTACATGCACTCCGACATCGACACGATCGAGCGGATCGAGATCATCCGCGATCTGCGCCTTGGCGCCTTCGACGTGCTGGTGGGCATCAACCTGCTGCGCGAAGGCTTGGATATCCCCGAGGTCGAGCTGGTCGCGATCCTGGATGCGGACAAGGAGGGGTTCCTGCGCTCCGAGACCTCGCTGATCCAGACCATCGGGCGGGCTGCGCGCAACGTCGATGGTCGGGTGATCATGTATGCCGACAGCATCACCGGCTCGATGGAGCGCGCGATCGGGGAGACCAACCGCCGGCGCGACAAGCAGGAGGCCTTCAACAAGGCCAATGGCATCACCCCGCAGACCATCCGCAAGAACGTCGACGACATCCTGCAGGGTCTCTACGAGGGCTCGACCGATCAGGAGCGGATCACCGCCAAGGTCGACAAGGGGGGTAAGGGCGGCGGCAACCTGGCGGCGGTCATGGACGGCATCCGCAAGGACATGATGAAGGCCGCGGAGAACCTGGAGTTCGAGGAGGCCGCGCGCCTGCGCGACGAGCTCAAGCGGCTCGAGCAGATGGAGCTTGCCATCGCCGACGACCCGCTGGCCCGCCAATCGGCGCTGGAGGCGAAGGTGGAGGAGGCGACGGCTGCGACCGGACGCTCCACCGCCGGCCGGCCTGGCATGCGCTCTTACAAGGGCCGCAAGAAGCGCCGCTGAGGCGGGCCCAACGAGGCACCCTTTTGCCGCACCCGCCTTTGGGCAAGGTCCTCGATCAGGTGTAACGGGGCATCCCGAACCGGCTGCGGCCCGGCCATCGGCGCGGGGGCTGCGGCCTGATCTGCCACCGTGTTGCGCGTGCTGTTGACGCGCTGAAGCCTGCCCGCCACTGAAGAGGGCCCGAAGCGGCGGGGCAACAGCGGGGACGGCGTCGATGGGATTGGCAGGCATGGTCGCGGGGCTCACCACCTTGCTGCTGGTGCAGATCCCGCCGGGCACCTCGGTGGTGCCCCTCGGCAATGGGCTGTTCTTCAGCGACCGCGGCATGGAGCGAAGCCTGGTGATCATGGATCGCACACAGGCCGCCCTGCGCCTGGATGCGGCCGAACGCGAGATCGGTGCGACGCTGGAGGACGGGGTGCTGTTCGGCTACCGCAGCGTGCTGGTGCGGCGCGAGGCGGAGGGGATCGAACGCCTCTATGTGGATTTCGGCGGGGATCACATCGTGCTGACGAGCCGCCCCAGCCCGCAACCGGAACTCGGCGTGCTCGACGCGGTCGCGGCCGATGAACCTGCCCCCGCGTTGCGCGACGTCTTCCGGCCAGGCAGCGAGGCGGGGCGCCATCCGGGCACCATCAGCGTCGAGATCGATGGGCTGAGCTTGACGGACGCCGCCGACCGCCTGCCCTTCGATTTCTTCGAAGGCCCCCTGGAGGTCGAGATCGTCCCGAGCAGGGACTGACCGTCGTCAGCCCGGATTACCGCCGAGCGCCCGCATCTTCCGGCCAAGCGCGATGATCTTCTCACCGTGCTCGGTCGCGATCTGCTTGCGCCAGGCGGTCAGGTCGAGCGGCGCAGCCTTCGACGGCTTCGCCTTCTTCGCCTTCGGCTTTTCCTTCACGTCGCTCATTCGTTTCTCCCTGGGGCACCTAGGTGCCCGGGTTCGCGACCTTGTCGAGTAAGGCCTGCATCACGCCTATGAGTGCATAACATAGTTCGTCCAGATCGTCCTCACCAAGAGCCGTAGCGACATTGCCATCCAACTGCATGACCCAGTCGGGTTCCGCGTCGAGCTCCGCAAAGGGAAAACGCAACCGGAAGGCACAGATAAAGCGCATTTTCACCGTGTCCGTCCGCCATCGTACCAGCCGATACTTCGGTTTCTTGAGATCAGTTTCGGCAGTGTGCTGGCGCCGTCGGCGACCGCCCGCGAGCTTTGGTTTGTAGACAGCAAACCCATCTGGCGACTGAAAGGCTTTGCCGCAGACCGAATTGTCGAGCGGCAGCGACACCCGGTCATCGGCGTGACTGTCGTACCCGAGTGCGTATCTAACCCGAACGCCCGCCGTCGGCGCGCCGAAGGGGCGAAGGAGGGCAGCGCGAATGCTCGTGGCATCGTAGGAAGGAGCGAAGCCTCGCTGCTGACGCGCCACGTTTATGCCCTCGGCAAAGATGCTCCTCGCCTCATCAAGGAAGTCACCCATAACCTCGGGCCATTCGGTCAGCGGCGTGAGGACTTCCCGTTTCGTATCCTCCTCAGCCAGCGCCATCACCCCTCGCATGGCGTTCCAACTCATGTCGAAATCCAGCGTCCCGATCTTCGCGTGGGGCTGGTCAGTGTCCAGATCGACCCGGTGCAGCTGCGGGATGTTGCGGTCGTTGAGCAGCGCGCTGCCGAAGATCGCCGTGCGAAACAGGGTGCCGAGCGATCTGCCCTGGCCGCTGCCGTCCTTGATCGCGATGGCAATGACGCTGGCATGCTCCTCCAGTCTCAGACGGTCATCGAAGGCCCAGGCCGGGAGGTTCGACGTCAGCCCGCCGTCGTAGAAGAGCGCCGGGCGCTTGCTGCCGACCAGACGGAGCGTGCGAGGCTGGAAGACGAGCGGAATGCAGGCCGAGGCAGTGACGACCGACGCGAGCGTCTCGTTGAGGTCGGCCTCGCGGCTTGGGAAGTAGCGCAAGGTGCCATTGGAGAAGTCCGTCGTGACAACCGTCGGGATCATGCGTTTGCGCAGGTGACCGCTTGGCGTCTTTCGGGTGCCCTCCATGTCGGCGAAGGTTGCGGCGCGCGGGTCGCTCGGCTCGCGATCCAGCGCGAGGTCAAAGGCCTCGTTCAGGACGCGCTCAAGGTTGTCGAGGTTGGCCAGACCGGGCAGTTGATAGAGCCAGATTGCCGCCACGCCCACGAGCGCAAGCACCGCAACCCCGATCAGCGGTACCATGAGCAGCGCCATCCAGCCAAACTGAGCGAGGATCAGGGCGACGGCGACGGCCCAGGGCGCGTAGGGGATCCAGTCGGATGATGGCTTGAGCCTGTCTGAGGCGTTGATGAGCCGGCGCACCGCGTCGATCCAGCGCCAGCCGTTGGCACCGAGCAGGGCAACCGGTGTGTCGCCGGGCAGTCTGGTGCCCGGACGTTCGAAGAGAACCTTGAGGATATGCCGCTTTCGATCCGGGTCGGCTAGCTCGTCCCAGTCGAAGCCGGCGGCTGCCAGCGATGCGACGACGGCCCCCGCCGACGTGCCCGCGTAACCGCAGATCTCGATCTTGCCTTCAGCCTCGGCCTGCTGGAGGGCCTTGAGGGCGCCGATATGCGCCAGGCCACGCGCACCACCACCTTCGAACGCAACGTAAACCCTGTGCACGACTCAATATCCCTAACCAACGTGGACGCTGCGTTAGGGTACCGTAGATCGCGCGCTCACCCCATGGTCGGGATCGAGAAGTCGGCGCCTTCCTTGACGCCCGAGGGCCAGCGCGCCGTCACGGTCTTGGTGCGGGTGTAGAACTTGAAGGCGTCCGGGCCGTGCTGGTTGAGGTCGCCGAAGACCGACTTCTTCCAGCCGCCAAAGGTGTGATAGGCGAGCGGCACGGGGATCGGCACGTTGATCCCCACCATGCCGACGTTGATCCGACTGGCGAAGTCGCGCGCCGTGTCGCCGTCGCGGGTGAAGATCGCGACGCCGTTGCCGTACTCGTGGTCCATCGCCAGGCCCAGCGCTTCCTCGTAGGTCTTGGCGCGGACGGTGGACAGCACGGGGCCGAAGATTTCGGTCTTGTAGATGTCCATGTCGCGGGTGACCCGGTCGAACAGACAGCCACCGATGAAGTTGCCGCCCTCATAGCCCTGAAGGCTGAAGTCGCGGCCGTCGACGACCAGCTCGGCGCCTTCGTCCACTCCGCGATCGACCAGGCCCTTGACCCGCGCATAGGCGTCGGCCGTGACCAGGGGGCCGAAGTCGACGTCGGCGCCGGCGGTGTAGGGCCCGATCTTGAGGCTCTCGACCCGGGGCGCGAGCTTTTTGATCAGGGTGTCCGCAGTCTCCTCGCCCACGGGAACGGCGACCGAGACGGCCATACAGCGCTCACCCGCAGCGCCATAGCCCGCGCCGATCAGCGCATCGGCGGCCTGGTCCATGTCCGCATCGGGCATGACGATCATGTGGTTCTTCGCGCCGCCGAAGCACTGCACGCGTTTCCCCGCCGCGGTACCGCGGCTGTAGACGTAATGGGCGATGGCGGTCGAGCCGACGAAGCCCACGGCGCCGATATCCTCGTTGTCGAGGATGGCGTCCACCGCCTCCTTGTCGCCGTTCACCACGTTCAGCACGCCGGCGGGAAGCCCTGCCTCCAGCATCAGTTCGGCCAGCATGATCGGGCAGGACGGATCGCGCTCTGACGGCTTGAGGATGAAGGCGTTGCCGCAGGCGATGGCCGGGCAGAACTTCCACATCGGGATCATCGCCGGGAAGTTGAACGGGGTGATCCCCGCCGCCACGCCCACCGGCTGGCGGAGCGAGTACATGTCGATGCCGGGCCCTGCCCCCTCGGTGTACTCGCCCTTCAGAAGATGCGGCGCGCCGATGCAGAATTCGGCGACCTCGAGCCCCCGGATCACGTCGCCCTTGGCATCCGGCAGGGTCTTGCCGTGCTCCCGGCTGATCGCTTCGGCCAGCTTGTCCATGTCACGGTGGAGCAGGTCGACGAACTTCATCATCACCCGCGCACGCTTTTGCGGGTTGGTCGCGGCCCAGGCGGGTTGGGCGGCCTTGGCGTTCTCCACCGCCGCCGCGACCTCCGCCGCGCTCGCCAGCGGCACGCGCGCCTGCACCTCGCCGGTGGCCGGGTTGAAGACATCGGCAAAGCGGCCCGAGGTACCGGCCACGTGATTGCCGCCGATGAAATGGGTGAGTTCGGTGGTCATGGCGCCTTCTCCCCTGGATGCGTGCTGCGGGCCCGTCCCGGCCCTTGTCGCCGCGGCCTTCCTGCGCCCGATCTTCGCGAGGGGTCAAGGGGAGCCGCCAACGCGCGGTTCCAGCGCGCGGGATCGGCCGGTGGACGCGGCCTTGTGACGGCGGTGCAACAACGCGGCACGCTGCCACGGTATCGACTGATCCAGGTCAATGGCAACCAAGTCGTTTCACTGTTCTCAGATGTACAGCACGCGACGGCCATCAGTTGTCGCTGCAGTACGAACGAGGAGACGGACTGATGAAGATGTTGATCGCCGCAGTTGCGGCGGCGGCGGTGTTGCCCATGGCCGCTCACGCAGACGATGAATACTTTGGCTTGAAGCTTGGCGGTTCCATCGGGGAAGGTGGATTCGAGAAATACGCGCCGCCCCTACTGAATCCAGTCTTCAACGAGACGCCGCATATCACGACCGAGGTGAAGCCGTTCATCGCCTATCATGACATCCCCGACGACTTCATCAGCGGCGGTGGCCGGGTCATTGCCGTCGGCCTGCAGGCGCGTCTCGCGGTGACAGAGCGCTTTGGCCTGATCGCCACGCTCGACGGCTACAGCGACCTCGCCTTCGACAACACCCTCTCCGACGACGGGGGCTTCAACGATCTGGGCTTCGGCGCCAAATACGCGTTCCTCTACAACCCCGAGGCGGGCTACATCGCGACCGCCGGTCTGCGCTACACCGCCCCCGTCGGCACGCTCGACACGAATGTCATCGGGCTGAACGGCAGCAACATCGACCTGAACGGCACCGGCGCCGGCTACCTCAACCCCTTCGTCACGGGCCGCTACGACATCGACGAGTTCGGCGTTCAGGCCTCGGTCGGCGGGCAGATCGCCCTGTCGGACGAGAACTGGAGCTTTATCCACGCCTCGGTACGCGCCGACTATGAGGTGCTCGACGGGCTGTTCCCCTTCGCCGCGGTAAACATCTTCGCACCCGTGGACGGCGGCGACTCGGTCGTCAACGATCTGGGCTTGGTGAACCTCACCGGGGCCGATATCGCCGATGTCGGCGGCAGCGACCCGCGCACCATGGTGCTGCTCGGCGGCGGCGCACGCTACCGGGTCAACGAGCACGCCATCCTGGGCGTCGGGGTCGAGGGCAACCTGGCCAACCGCGAGGACACGATCTGGGGTTGGCGGATGATCGCCGACGCGGTGATCCACTTCTGAGAACGCTGCCCGGCGCCCGGCTTACAGACCGGCGCGCCGGGCATGCTCCAGCGCGATCGCCGCCAGGCGCGGCACGTCGCGCCCCATGCCGATCGCCGCCGCGTCCGACGCGTTGCCCGCCAGCCCGCGCGCATAGACCCCCTGCAGGATCGCCGCCATCCGAAAGACGTTGTAGGCAAGCAGCAGATCGAGCTTGTCGAGCGCATCGCGCCCCGTCCGCTCGGCATAGCGCGTCGCCAGCGCCTCGATCCTGGGGATACCCAGCGCATCGAGATCGGCCTCCCCAAGCCCCCAGCGCAGATCCTGGGGGAAGACCCAGGTCATCAGCAGATAGGTGAGATCGGCCAGCGGATGGCCGAGCGTCGAGAGCTCCCAATCGAGGACCGCCAGCGGCCGTGCCTCGCCTTGAGCGAAACAGAGGTTGTCGAGGCGGTAGTCGCCGTGCACGAGGCAGGTTGCGTCGGGCACCGCCTGCAGCGCCTCCGGCAGCACCGCGATAAGCCTGTCCATCGCCGGGATCTCAGCGGTTTGGCTCGCCTGATACTGCTGCGACCACCGCTTGGTCTGGCGCTGCAGATAGCCGCCGCTGCGACCAAAATCCGCCAGCCCTACCTCGGCCACGTCCACCGTGTGGATCGCGGCAAGCGTATCGACCAGCGCCTCGACGATGGCGCGGCGAAACGCCGGCGTATGGCCCGGCAGGCGGGTGTCGAAATGCACCTGCCCCGCAACGAAGGTCATGACGTAGAAGGGCGCGCCGATGACGGAGGCGTCTTCGCAGAGATGCAGGACCGCCGGCACCGGCACGGGCGTGTCCACCAGGGCAGCCATCACGCGATACTCCCGCTCGATGGCATGGGCCGAGGGCAGCAGCGTACCGAAGGGTTTGCGCCGGACGACGAAATCGCCACCCGGTGTCGTCGCACGATAGGTCGGGTTCGACTGCCCGCCCGACAGGCGAGACCAGCGGACCAGCGCGCCGTCAAAGCCCGGGACGACGGCGCCGAGATAGGCCTCCAGCGCTGTTGTGGGCATGTCTAGCGCGGCATCGCCGGCCATGTCGTCGCCTCCCTCTGGCCCGCTGCGCCGCGGGTCCCACCAGCGAACGGTGCAACTTCTGTGACGCACCGAGCCATGAAATACCCGTAATCGTCGGCTATCAACGCATCATCAACTGTCTTGGGTGATGGTTGGTTGCGGCATGCAGCGGGGGCTGCATTCCGTGTTTTCTCCTCCCTGTCGACTCGGCCGCGCCTTCGTGCGCGGCCTTTTTTTTCTGATTTTCAGCAGTTGCACCGCCGCAAATCGCGCTTTTTGGCAGTTTTCGGGCAAGGCCGACGCTTTCCCTGTTGACGCCCCCCAGCACCTTGGTCAGTGTCAACGCGCGATACGGCACAGCCGGGTCGACAGGGATGACAAAACAACCTAATGCGACAAAAAAGTCGCCATCGGGGGCGCCGGACACGGCGCCCCCGCTTGCTTTTCAGCCCTGTATGCGCCGCGGCCCGCAGCCCCAGGATCGCGTCGGACCACCGGGTTGATTTCACTGCCGAGCCGGGGCAACTCTCAGCCACGGCAATTCAGGAGCGAGCCCATGACCGCCATCCACCGCGCCCTCTCCAGGCTCGGCGCGACCATCCTCGGCATCGGCCTTTTCGTGGCGGCGATGACCCCGGCCATGGCGCAGCAGCAGGGCGAGTTGCGGGAGACCTTCGGCGATTGGGAACTACGCTGCGTCGCAGGCTCGGACGAATGCGCGATCACCCAGATCGGCAAGACCGCAGATGGGCAGGACGTGATGGAGGTCCAGATCCGCAAGGTCGCCAACCTCCGCCAGCAGGACGGCAACCAGGTGCCGGCGCTGATCGTGGTCAGCACCCCGCTGGAGGTCGCCCTCAAGGCGGGGATGCGCATCCAGGTCGACGGCGAGGGCAACACGGTCGGTCTGCCCTATGAGCGCTGCTTCCAGCGTGGCTGCGTCGTGGTCGAGGCTATGAGCGATCAGGCAGTGGACACCTTCAAGCAGGGCAACGCCGCCACCTTCACCATGGTGATCATCCCCAACACCGAGGTGCGCAGCAACATCTCGCTGCGCGGTTTTACGCGCGCCTTCAACGCGTTGAAGCCGACGGGGGGCTGAGGCCCCCTCAGCGCTCAGCCGCGCCAGGCGCGAAAGGCCAGGACCGCGTTGAGGCCGCCAAAGGCGAAGGCGTTCGACATCGCCGCGTCGATCCGAACCTCCCGTGCCGCGTTCGGCACCACGTCCAGCCCGATCTCCGGGTCGTCTTCCTCGTGCCCGATGGTCGGCGGCACCACCCCGCGCCCAAGCGCCATGAGACAGGCCGCTGCCTCCAGCGCGCCAGCGGCGCCGATGGCGTGGCCATGCATGGATTTGGTGGAGGAGACCATCACCCGCGCGGCGTGATCGCCGAGGGCCATGCGGATCGCCGCCGCCTCGGTCTTGTCGTTGAGCGCGGTGGCCGTGCCATGGGCGTTGATATAGCCCAGCTCCTGTGGCGCCATCTCGGCGTCGCTCAGCGCCTGGGACATGGCACTCGCCGCGCCCTCCACCGCCGGGGCCACGATGTCCGCCGCATCCGCGGTCGCACCGGCACCGACGATCTCGCCCAAGATCACCGCCCCGCGGGCCTTGGCAGCCTCCAGCTCCTCGAGGATCAGGATCGCGCAGCCTTCGCCCAGCACCATGCCGTTGCGGTTCTTCGAGAAGGGCCGGCAGGCGTCCTTGGACATCACCCGCAGCCCTTCCCAGGCCTTGATGCCGCCGAAGCAAAGCACGCTCTCGGTGCCGCCGGTCACCGCCGCCTCCACCATGCCCGAGCGAACCATGTGGAAGGCCTGCCCGATCGCGTGATTGGACGAGGCACAGGCGGTGGCCACCGACCAGCCCGGCCCGCGCAGCCCATGTGCCATGGACACCTGGCTGACCGGCGCATTCGCCATCAGCCGCGGGATGATGAAGGGGTGGACCCGGTTCTTCTGCTCCTCATAGACGATGCGGTAGTTCTCGTCCTGGGTATGCAGGCCGCCCATCGCGGTGGCGATGATCGTCGCCGTGCGAGCCCCGATCTCGGCGAAATCGATGCCCGACTGCGCAACCGCTTCGGCCGCGGCGGTCAGCGCCATCTGCGTGATCCGGTCATAGAGCAGGCGCTGCTGGCGGTCCCAGAGCTCCTCGCCGCGATAGACCTTCGCCTCGGCGGCGATCTTGATCATCAACCGGGAGGGGTCGATCAGTTCGATCGGACCGATGCCAGGGCGCCCCTCGGCAAGCCCCTCGAAATGGGCCTCGCGTCCCACGCCGAGCGCAGAGACGACCCCGAGGCCGGTGACGACAACACGCCGTCCAGTCTTGCTGGTCACGTCAACCCTTCTCGGCGATGAGCTGTTTTACGCCGGTCACGATCTTGCCCACCGTCCCGATGTCGAAGTCTGATGCGCTCGGGTCGTTGGCATTGAAAGGCACAGAGATATCAAAGGCTTCCTCGATGCCGAACACGACCTCGACGAGTGAAAGACTGTCCAGACCGAGGTCCTCGACTGTCGTTTCGCTCGAGATCTCCGACGTGTCGACCATCGCCTGTTCCGCAATGATCGCCACGACGCGCTCGGTCACATCATCGCTCATTCTGACCCTCCTCAGCGCCGCGCGATTCTCTCTAGCACAGCCGTCCGGGCGTTAAAGCCCGAGCTTCGCGCGAACCTCGCGCATCTGCGCGATGAGCCTCGGCATGCGCCTCAATGCCATCATCTCTTCCATCTGCGCCTGACGGCTCTTGGCTGGCGCGCCCATCATCACGCTGCCATCCTTGATGTCGGAGCCGACAAGCGTACCGCCCGCCAACACGCAATCGGCACCGATCGCGATGTGGTCGCCCACCCCGACCTGACCACCCAGGACGGTACGGTCACCGACCGTCGTGCTGCCCGCCAGACCGACCTGGCCGCAGATCAGACAGGTCTCGCCCACGCGGACGTTATGGCCAAGCATGACTTGGTTATCGATCTTGGTGCCGCTGCCGATCGTGGTGTCGGCGATGGTGCCGCGATCGATGCAGGCGGCCGCCCCGATCTCCACATCGTCGCCGATCACGACCCGGCCCAGTGAAGCGATGCGCCGATAGGCGGTGTTGCGCGAGGCCTCGTCCACATGGCCCTGGGAGCGTGCCGCCTCCACCGCGCCGCGCTCGGGCGTGGCGAAGCTGAACCCGTCGCCACCGATGCAGGCGCCCGCCTGGATGACCACGCGATCGCCGATCGCCAGATCGTGGGCAAGGCGCACGCCGGCATGGATCAGGGCATCGTCGCCGATGGTCGTGCCGCGCCCGATGGTGACATGGGGCCCGATCCTCGCGCCCGCGCCGATCCGCACACCGGGGCGGATGATTGCATAGGGACCGATCCAGGCCCCCTCGCCGACCTCTGCCTCCTCGGAGACGATCGCCGTTGGGTGAATGCCGGGATCGAGGTCGAGCGGCGGCGCGAAATGCCCGGTGACCGCAGACAGCGCCACCTGGGCACGTGGCGCGAACAGCGCCGCCTCAAGCCCCAGCGCCCGCCAATCGGCACCGACCCACAGAACCGCGGCGCGTGCGGCGCCCGCCTGCAAGGCCTCGGCGTATTTCGGCGCCATGGCCAGTGCCAGATCCTCCGCGCCGGCCGACGCCGGCTCTGCGGGGCGCCGAACACTCAGCGAGAGGTCGCCCTCTCCCTCAAGCCCGGTAGCGGCAGCGATGTCGGCAAGGCGGTGCATCCGTGGATCCAGCGGGGTGCCGCGGCGGGGATGCCGCCGCGCTCTGTTATCGGCGCCGCCGCGGCGATGCAACCCGCGGCCCGTCGAACGACAGCTTAGGAGGCCGGAGGCAAGCCCGGCCGAGCCCCCTCCTCAATGCGGGCGTCTCAGAGTGCCGGCAGCACCACCCCGGCCCGCTCCAGCGCGCCGGCCACCAGCGCATCGCGGCGATACACATCGCGTCGGAAATGCTGCGTGCCGTCCCGCTCGGTCCAGCTCGTGCGGTAGATCAGATGGACAGGACGGTGCACGTCCAGGTGGACGTAGCGTTCCTTCTCGCGGCTCAGGAGCCGATCATAGGTGCCGGCCCCATCCTCGACCTGAGCGCCCAGCAGCAGCGCCGCAAGCTCGGCCGGTTTCTCGACGCGCACGCAGCCGTGGCTGTAGGCCCGGTTGTCGCGGCGAAACAGGCCCTTCTGCGGCGTGTCATGCAGATAAATTGCATGGTCGTTGGGGAACATGAACTTCACGTCACCCAGCGCATTGCCCGGCCCAGGCGCCTGGCGGATGCGACCCGGAAAGCTCGCCGGCTCGACCGTTGTCCAATCGACGGTCGTGGCATCCGCGCCCACAAGGCGCATGTTCCGCTCCTCGAGGTAGAACGGGTTCTCCTGCAGCTTCGGCAGGATCTCGTTGCGGGCGATGGACATCGGCACGAACCAGGTCGGATTGACGACCATATGCTCCATCTCGTCGGAGAACTCGACGGTTTGGTGCTTGTATTTGCCGATCACCACCCGGCTCTCGAAGACCGCCGCCTCGGCCTCGTAGACCCGCACGTGGAAGTCAGGGAGGTTCACCACAATGCGGTCGCCGCGCAGGCGGGTGTGGTTCCAGCGCAGCCGCTCCAGGTTCACCGCCACCTGGCGTGCGCGATACGTCGGAGAGGCGTTGAGCGCCGAGCGCGTCGCTGGTCCAACGATCCCATCGGTGTTGAGCCCATGGCGCGCCTGGAACCGGCGCACGGCCTCGGCAAGGGCGGGATCGAAGAAGGTCTCGGGCAGCACTGCCGCCGGAGGGGTGGCCTCGCCTGCCGCGGCGATCAAGGCGCTCGGATCGGCCGCCGGCGCGGGCTCGAGGTCACCCTTGGCGATCAGCCGGTCACGCAGGACCGCGACGCGCGGGCTGTTGTCGCCCTCGCGCAGCGTGGCGCCCTTGCTCAGCGGCTCGCCCCAGTCGCCGCCCAGGGTGGCCATGGCATTCAATGCCGTGAGCCGGGCGCGAAGGCGCTCATAATCGGGATCCGACGGGGCCAGCGCGGCCAGATGCACCGAGGGATCCTGGCTGCGCGCCATCTCCTCCAGCAGGGCGATCTGATCCGGCCGGTCGGGGCGCACCCGCATGCGCCGGTCCAGGCGCCGCGGCTCCAGCAGACCCGAAGAGATGTCCCGCGCATAATCGAGATAGGTCTCGGAGAAGAGCACCTCGGCCGTGGCATCCCAGGGACGGGCCAGCGCGGCCTCCAGCGCCTCCGGCTGGTAGCGTCGGATCGGCAGCGCATGGCTCGGCGCCTGACGTACGGCTGCCAGCAGCGCCCGGGCGCGCAGCGGCGCGATCATCCCATCGTTGCTGGCCCAGAGAGGCTGGTAGCCGCGCGCTTCGTAGAATGCTGCTAGGGCCGGATCGTCGGCGCGTTGCACCGCCTCCTCCAGCCCCGCCATGCCCAAGTCATCGGCCAGCACCGGAGGCGTGAACGGCGGCAGCGGCGTCGTCGCCTGCGCCGGCATCACGACCGCAAAAACGGCGACCGCCGCGAGGCTTGCTCGCACAGCACTCATTGAACCCGAAACCATCCCCACCTCCATAAACAGTACTTGGACGCTACCACATCTTCGGATGCAGGTCGGCAACATCACGTTCGCATCGGAGACTCAGCGCGATCCTTCACGCAAGTGTGAATGCCACCGCGTCTCCTGAAGAGATGTGAGAATTCTCGCGCTGCCGCCGGCACGTGGCGCCCCTGAGGACTGAGGCGAAGCAGCAACGGTTGGTTGCAAGCTTGCATCTTTCAACAAATCACCGGCTATGACACTTTCTGGTCACGAATTGTGACGAAGATCACAACAGTGACGAGGGCACACGTTGACCGAGATGCAGAAGCTTCGGGCGCCTGTAGGGCGCCGAGAATTACTGTTGGGCGGGGCAGCCAGCTTGGCTGCGACGGCGCTGCCGGCACCGGCGATCGCGCGCGGCTTTGGCGATTTCCGCATGCTAAGCCTCACGAACTGGCGGACCGAGGAAAAGGTCACCTGCGTCTACTGGGCAGATGGCGCCTACATCCCCGAGGCTATGAACGCCTTCAACTACATCCTGCGCGACTGGCGCCAGGAGGTGGTGGCGACCATCGACCCCAGCGTCATCGACATCCTGGCCCGCACGCAGGGCAAGCTAGGGTCGGATGAACCCTTCGAGATCGTCTCGGGCTTCCGGACGGCCACGACGAACAACACGTTGCGCCGGCGCGGTCGTGGGGTCGCGAAGAAGTCGTACCACACCCGCGCCATGGCGGTGGACATCGCCATGAAGACCCGCAGCGTCCGGCAGATCGCCGCCGCGGGCGAGGCCGTGAACCGTGGCGGAGTCGGCCGTTACAGCCGGTCCGAATTCGTCCACCTCGACAGCGGACCCCTGCGCACCTGGGGTCGCTGATCGGCCAGCGGCGCTGTCCGGCCGTCAGGGCCGAACGGCGCCGTCGCCTTCGACCAGATACTTGAAGCTGGTGAGCTGCATGGCCCCCACGGGGCCGCGCGCGTGCATCTTGCCCGTGGCGATCCCGATCTCCGCGCCCATCCCGAACTCGCCGCCATCGGCGAACTGGGTTGAGGCATTGTGCATGACGATCGCGCTGTCGACCCGGGCGAAGAACCGCGCAACCACGGCCGGGTCTTCCGCCAGGACCGCCTCGGTATGGGCCGAGCCATAGTGTCGGATGTGGTCGATGGCGGCATCCACGCCGTCGACCACGCGCACGGCGATGTCCATGTCCAGGTACTCGCGCCCCCAATCCTCCGCGACCGCGGGAACCACCCGGGGGTCCATCGCCTGAACTGAGGCGTCGCCGTGGACACGCACGCCGGCCTCCAGCAGGGCCCGCACCGCATCGACGCCCATCGCCCCAGCGGCGGCATCGATCAGCAGGCATTCCGCGGCGCCGCAGATCCCGGTGCGGCGGGTCTTGGCGTTGAGGATCACGGGCAGCGCCTTGGCCGGATCGGCGCTGGCGTCGAGGTAGAGGTGGCAGATCCCCTCAAGGTGGGCGAAGACCGGTACCCGTGCCTCCGCCTGGACGAGGCCCACCAGGCCCTTACCGCCACGGGGCACGATCACGTCGATGCTGTCGGTCATCTTGAGCATCGCCGCGACCGCCGCGCGGTCGCGCACAGGCACCCGCTGGATCGCATCGGCGGGCAGACCGGCGGCCGTGAGCCCGTCCACCAGGGCGGCGTGGATGGCGCCGGCGCTCTCAAAACTCTCCGACCCGCCGCGAAGGATCACCGCGTTGCCGGACTTGAGGCACAACCCTCCGGCATCCGCCGTCACGTTCGGCCGGCTCTCGTAGATCACCCCAACCACGCCGAGGGGGGTCGCGACGCGCCGGATCCGCAGTCCGCTGTCGGCCTGGGTCCAGGCGGCGAGTTCGCGGCCGACCGGGTCCTCCTGCGCGGCCACGCTGCGCAGGCCGTTGGCGACCGCTTCGATGCGTTCGGGCGTCAGCAGCAGCCGGTCGAGCATGGCGCCCGACAGCCCCTTGTCGCGCCCGGCGGCCATGTCGGCGGCATTGGCCTCGCCGATCGCGGCGGCCCGGTCCATCACCGCATCCGCCGCCGCCATGAGGGCCGCGGTGCGCGTGGCGCCATCGCTCTCGGCCAGCACTGCCGCGGCCGCCCGGGCGCGCGCGCCGATGGCGCCCATCACCGCGTCCAACTCATCCAGATGCTCGTTCATGGCGTTCCTCCCGCGCCTAGGCCCTTGGGCGTACCACGGGCGCCCCAGATCACCATGTCGTCCGCATGGGCCACCGCCGCCCGACCGGGATAGCCCAGAATGGCCGGGATGTCCGCCGTCTGCACACCGACCAGCCGCACAGCCTCCGCCGCTGAATAGGACGCCAGGGCAGCGCCGATCCCCGCACCATCGAGGCCAAGGATGCTAACCGGATCGCCGCGGCGAAAGGTGCCGCTGACCGCCACCATGCCCGCGGGCAGGAGCGATTTGCCCCGGCGCAGCGCCGCCGCCGCCCCGGCATCGACCGTCAACGCACCGAGCGGCTTCATCCCGGCGATCCAGGCCTTTCGGGCCGCCGAGGGCGTGGCGCGCGCGGCGAAGAAGCTCGCCCGCGCCCCATCAGCCACCGCCGAGAGCGGCCGGTCCACGTCGCCGCGGGCGATGACCATGGCACAGCCCCCCTCGGTCGCGGTCTGGGCGGCCATGACCTTGGTCCGCATGCCACCGCGCGCGAGGCCTGAGGCCGCCTCCCCCGCCATCGCCTCGATCGCCGGGGTGATCGCAGGGATCTCCGCCAGGTGCTGTGCGGCAGGGTCGAGCCGGGGGTTGGCGGTATAGAGCCCGTCGACATCCGACAGCAGGACCAGCAGATCGGCCCCGGCCATCAGCGCCACGCGGGCCGCCAGCCGGTCGTTGTCGCCATAGCGGATCTCGTCGGTCGCCACGGTGTCGTTCTCGTTCACCACAGGCACAGTGCCATGCGCGAGCAGGGCCTCCAGCGTCGCACGCCCGTTCAGATAGCGCCGGCGGGTCTGCGTATCCTCCAGCGTCAGCAGCACCTGCGCGCCGAGCAGGCCGTGATCGGCCAAGGCGGCCTCCCATCCCTGCGCGAGCCGGCTCTGCCCCACCGCGGCCGCGGCCTGAATGACCTCGAGCGGCACCGTGCGGGTGCCAAGGCCGAGGAGACCCCGGCCCAAGGCGATGGCACCGGAGGAGACGACCAGAACCTCCGCCCCCCGCGCCTTGGCCGCCGCGAGATCGGCGGCCAGCCCGTCGAGCCAGGCCTCGCGCAGCTGCCCCATGCCGTCGACCAGAAGCGCCGAGCCGACCTTGACCACCAGCCGCCGCGCCGCGGCCAGGCGCCCGGCCGCCGCGGTCCGCTCCGGCACCGTCGTGGCCCCAACAGTCACAGAGGGGCCCAGGGCTGCTCGGCCGCCGCCGCTGCGGCAGGCGCCGCACGTGCCGTGTCGATCTCGCTTTGCAGGGCCCGCAGCACCGCCTCGATCCCCGCGCCGGAGACGGCGGAGAGGCGGTGATCCACCTGCACCCCTTCCTCCGCCATCAGTGCTTCGAGCGCCGTCAAATCCTCGGCCGGCAATGCGTCAATCTTGGAGAGCGCGATGCGCCGGGGCTTGTGGGCGAGGCCGGCGCCATAGGCCATCAACTCCCCCTCCACCGTGCGCAGATCCGCCAGCGGATCCTCGGCGGTGGCATCGACCAGATGCAGCAGCACGGCACAGCGCTCGATATGGCCCAGGAAGCGGTCGCCGATCCCACGCCCCTCATGCGCGCCCTCGATCAGCCCGGGGATATCGGCGATCACGAACTCCCGCCCATCGACCATGGCGACGCCCAGGTTGGGGTGCAGCGTCGTGAAGGGATAGGCGGCGATCTTGGGCCGGGCGTTGGACACGGCAGCGAGAAAGGTGGATTTGCCCGCGTTCGGCAGGCCCACGAGCCCTGCGTCGGCGATCAGCTTCAGCCGCAGCCAGAGCGCAAGCTCCACCCCAGGCTGACCAGGGTTCGCATGGCGCGGCGCCTGGTTGGTCGCGGTCTTGAAGTGCAGGTTGCCGAAGCCGCCGTTGCCGCCCTTGGCCAGCAGCACCCGCTGCCCGGTCTTGGTAAGATCGGCGATGACGACTTCTTTGTGCTCGTCCAGCACCTCGGTGCCCGCAGGCACCCGCAGCGTCACGCTATCCCCGCCCGCCCCGGTGCGCTGACGGCCCATGCCGTGCCCGCCGGTGCGCGCGAAGAAGTGCTGCTGGTAGCGAAAGTCGATGAGGGTGTTCAGCCCCTCCACCGCCTCGATCCACACATCGCCGCCGCGCCCGCCGTCGCCGCCGTCGGGACCGCCGTATTCGACGAATTTCTCGCGCCGGAAACTGACCGCGCCGGCCCCGCCGTTGCCCGAGCGGACATGCACCTTCGCCTCGTCCAGGAACCGCATGACCGCCCGTCTCTTCCTCTATAGCACGTCGCGATGCGCGCTATTCTCAGCCCTAAACCGCGCCGGTCGACGCGAGTTCCACCACCCGGCGATCCATCGCCTCGCGCGTCAGCACGAACATCCGCGACAGCGCGCTGTCCTCGCGCGCCACCGAATACTGCATCGTGGTGCCGGTCTCCACAAAGCCCGCCTTCTCCAACACGCGGGCCGAGGCGGGGTTGTCGGCAAAGACCGAGGCGCCGATCGCATTGAGGCCGCGCGCCTCAAACAGATGCGAGAGCACCGCGCCCAGCGCCTCGGACACATAGCCCGAGTTCCAGAACGGCGGGCCGACCCAATAGCCCATCTCCACCGCCTCGGTCTTGAAGGCGATGACACCGACCAGTTCCGAGCCGCCCGAGGGCGTGGCGTCGATCGCCCAGGCCTCGTCGCGCGGGTTCGTCGCCTGGCGCTCGATGTAGGCCTCCGCCGCGCCGGGCGGATAGGGATGCGGGATCGAGGTCGTCATGCGCGCCACGCGCGGATCCGAGGCATAGAGCGACATCGGCCCGGCGTCCGAGGGCCGGAGCGGCCTCAGGATCAGCCGCGGGGTGGTGAGCGTCTCCACCATGGTCTTTCCTCCCCAAGGAGGCCCCGCCGTCTTCGGCGTGGGCATGAAACGTCGAGGGGGACCGGCCTGCCGACCGATCCCCCTCTCATGTAGGTACTGGAACGGTCGTTTTACTCAGCGGCCTCCGCCGCCGGGATCACCGATACGAACGTGCGGCCCTTGAGGCCCTTGTGGAACTTCACGTGACCCGCACCGGTGGCGAAAATCGTGTGATCCTTCCCAAGGCCCGTGTTCTCGCCCGGCCACCACTTGGTGCCGCGCTGGCGCACCAGGATATTGCCCGGGATAACGGCCTCGCCGCCGTATTTCTTCACGCCCAGGCGGCGCCCGGCACTGTCGCGCCCGTTGCGCGAGGAGCCACCAGCCTTTTTATGTGCCATCTCTCTCGCCCTCCTCTCAGGCGGTCACGATGTCGGTCACGCGCACCGTCGTGAGGTGCTGGCGATGACCGCGAAGACGTTTGGACGACGATTTCCGCCGCCGCTTGTGGAAGGTGTAGACCTTGGGCCCGCGGCCCTGCTCCACCACCTCCGCCTTGACCGAGGCGCCGGCCACGGTCGGGGCGCCGACGACGGGGCTGTCGCCCCCGATCATCAGCACCTGGTCGAAATCCACGGTCTCACCCGCGGCGGCGTCAAGCTTCTCGATGGTGATCTCGTCGCCGGCGACCACCTTGTACTGCTTGCCGCCTGTCTTGATGACAGCGAACATTTATCATTCCCTTCGCCGCGCCCTTCGGTGGCTGTCGATCCCTGTTATCTCAGCGCTTTGCGCGGCCTGGGCCGCACCTCGGACAGCGTCATGCCCCAGGCGGGGCGTTTCGCTTGGCGCCATGGGGCGCCGAGAGGCGGGTAATGGCGCCGGCCCGCCCGAAAGTCAAGCGATGCCCCATCAGATGCCACGTCATCTGCCGGCCCGTCTGCCCTGGATTTCCCCCTTGAACTGCCAGCGCCCCCTCGCTATTCCCCCGGCGTCCCGCGACCCCCGGCTGAGCCGCGTCGCGTGGACCCGCGGAGAGGTGCCGGAGCGGTCGAACGGGGCGGTCTCGAAAACCGTTGTGGGGGCGACCCCACCCAGGGTTCGAATCCCTGTCTCTCCGCCATGATTTTTCTTTAGACCTTTGAAGACCAGCGTAGCTTTCGGACTGAGAGACCTTCTCTTCCCACATCGGTTCCCACAACCTACCCCTGACTGGTCGGCCCCCTGAGCAAAGACCTCGTAGAGCAGAGAGATCACGACTGGACTACGCGGCTTCTGTGAGGCCGTCATCGCGCGGTGGTGGCGCCACGAGCTTCCAACGCTCTAGGAGACCGAACACGAAATGGCGATCGACCTCGGTCTGGTTCGGCAACGTCGTCGTTTTCGGCGTGCGAAGCGTCACCGTGAGGGTTCTCCGCCGCTGGCTATCGGTCGGTGCTACGACGGATGAGGAGGGTCGCCCCAGTGATGATCCAGCCGCTGGCGTTAAGTGGAGAGACGCCGCCGAACCGGCGGTCGAGAAACTGATGAAGCGTCTCGTCGTCACCGCGCCGTTCGAAGCGGCAGAAGCCATCGCCCGTTGAGAAGAAGTCGAGCGACGCGAGCTCTACCCGACCGAGTCCATCCGCCGGTTCAGTCGCGAAGCGTGGCTGGGCGGTAAGGCCATCCAGCAGAACCTCTCGGCGCGGCGTCTCCATCGGGACGTCCGTGTCAGGCGTGAAATGCCTGGCGAAGCACTTTGCGTATGCATCGCGAACACGCTTTCCCCTCCCGCGCGCAGATTTCGACCACGCGCTCTTTCGCATCGCATGCCAGTCCGACCTCCAGCACCTTCTGAACGACCTGCCGCTCGAGCGCCTCTGAGGGACCAAAGGCACGTTCATTCTCTGCGCGCTCCTCGACGTAGATCGTAGCCTGCGTGATCTCTGTCTCTTCACCGGTGACAGGGTGGCGGCGGATGGATGCGTACTAATCGGCCTCACGCCGTCGGTGAGCAGGAAGATCAAGGATCTCGATAGCTTCATTGAGGAATGCGTCTCGCACTTCA